>CAVWFR010000031.1:0-33148 GCA_963754305.1 uncultured beta proteobacterium
CGACAGCGCCGCGACCGGATCGAGCGCGACGCGCTCGCCGGCGCTCAACCCCGCGAGCACCTCGATCGCGCCGTCGGCGGTCTTCTCGCCGAGGCGCAGCTGCCGGAACCTGATTTCCCCCGCCGGCGTGACGACGTACGCGCCGGCGACCTCGCTGCGGTAGGCGACCGTGCGCTGCGGGATCAGGAGCTTGCGTGCGCTCCCGGTCGCGAACAGCGCGCGTGCGAACATGCCGGGGTAGGCGCCCTTCGTGGCGTCGCCGTCGGGCAGGTCGAGCCGCACGAGCTTGCTGTGCGTGCGGGCATCGGCGCTCGGCAGCACGGTCACCGACTTCGCCGGCACCGTCCGCGCGAGCGCGGGGAGCTCCGCCGCGGCGCCCTTCGCGCCGGTGCGCACCCGCGCGATCACGTCCTCGGGCACGCTGGCGAGCACGCGCAGATCGCTCGGGTCGAAGATTGCGAAGAGCGACCGCCCGGGCTGCGCCATCTCGCCGAGTTGAACGGGCCGCTCGGAGATCACGCCGGAGAACGGCGCGGTAATGACGGTATGGCTTTGCGCCGCCGTGGCCGCGCCGGTTCCCGCCTTCGCCGCGGCGAGCGCGGCGGCCGCGGCGTCGTGCTCGGCCTGCGCGCGGTCGACGGCGGCCTGGCTGATGTACTGCTTCTCCAGGAGCTTGCGGTTGCGCTCCAGGGTTGCTCTCGCGTTCGCGAGATCGGCGGTGGCGCGCGCGATCTGCGCCTCGCTCGACGCCACGACCTGCGCCGCCTGGCGATCGTCGATCCGGGCGAGCACCTGTCCCTTTGCCACCCGGTCCCCCACGTCGGCGCGCAGCTCGACGATCCGGCCGGCGATCTGCGCCGCGACCGTCGACTGGCGTACCGCCTCGACGACGCCGTCGGCGGTGTAGACCTCGTCGACCTCGCGGAACTCGACCGGCGTGGTCGCGGGCTGGGCGAAGGCCGCCGCGAGCGGCGCCGCGGCGAGGGCGAGAAGCAGGGTCGTGCGTTTCATACGGCCAATCCTGCCGGTGCGCGGGCCGCGGATCTGTAACCGCAGTCACATTGCGCCCCGCCGGCGACCCGCAGGTTGACCAGGGTCAAACGGACCGCACCGTTTCAGTCCGGCTTGCTTGATCAGAAATGTCGCGACGACCCGATGAACGATCTGCAGCACCGCTCGAGAGCAGCTGCGGATGGGCGGCCAGCAGGATGTGCAGCGGGATCGGAAACGACAACACCCATTGACGCACCGCTACCCGGGGGATGACGGCATCAACCAAGTGGGCGGCCGTCTGCGCCATGCGCCGCGCCCCGCAGGAGGGGCAAAACCCACGCCGCTTGCACGAAAACGCCACCCGCTTCTCATGGGCGCACTTGGCACAGCGCAGCCGCAGAAACCCGTGGGCGAGGATGCCGCACTCGAGAAAGGCGTCGAACTCGTCTTTGACGAACTCGGGCAACGCCGCGCCAGTCTGTGCCTCGACTTGGGCCAAGAAGGTCTCGAGGTGTTCGCCGACGAGCTGATAGAGCATCGTTGCTTCCGGGCGGCGTCGCTCGTAGTAGACCGGGGGTGCGGCCGGTGCGCGCGCAGCCGCTTGGCCCATGATCGATTGGCACCATCCCTATACCTGATATGTATACAGTATCACAGGGGTCGCCTCGGCCGGAAGCAGTCTGGATTCCGTCAGCTCGTGATGGTCTTGCCACGCAGACGGTGAGCGCTTCATGATGAGCGCAGCGGGGCAACTCGTTGATTGTGCGGAGCCCGATACCATTCGTGCGCGCGCAAGTCAGATGCAGAACACCTCGACGAGGTGCTCTGCATCAAGCTGCTAGAGGATCGAAGTGCCGAGCATCTGCTGCGCGTGCTTCGCGCCGCTCGCCGCGCGTGCCGTCGGCACGCGCCATGCGCCGCCGCTCAGCGCACGCCAGGGTACATCTGCTTCGGCAGCCACAGGCTCAGCTCCGGGAAGTAGGTGATGATCGCGAGGCTGAGGAGCGCGAGGCCCAGCCAGGGCAGCACCGCGCGCACCACGGTCATGTAAGGCTTGTCGAACGTGCCGCTCGCGACGAAGAGGTTGAGGCCGAACGGCGGCGTGATGTTGCCGATGTCCGTGTTCACCGTGGTCACGATGCCGAAATGCACCGGGCCGATCCCGGCCGCGGTAACCGTGCCGAGGAGGACCGGCACGAGGATCAGGATGTTCGAGAACACGTCGATGAACATCCCGGCGACGAGGAACAGCAGGTTGGCGACCAGCAGCATCATGTCGGGCGACTGCTTGAGCTCGGCGAACGGCTCCGCGATCGCGCTCGTGATGCCAGTCACGGTGAGCAGCCACGAGAACAGGCTCGCCGCCCCGACCATGATCAGGATCCGGGCGCTCGCGAGCGCCGAGTCGAGGCAGACCTCCCACAGCCCTTTGAGGTCGAGCTGGCGGTAGACCACCATGCAGACGAGCGCAGCGTAGACCACCGACACCGCCGCCGCCTCGGTCGCGGTGAACACGCCGCCGTAGATCCCGCCGAGGATGATGGCGGGCATCCCCAGCCCCCAGACGACGTCGCGCATCTTCTGCCAGATCTCGCGCAAGCTGGCGCGCGGGGCTGCCGGAAACCGGTTCCATTTCGCCCAGCCGTAGCAGTAGGTGGAGTAGATGAGGGCGAACACCGCGCCTGCGCCGATGCCCGACATGAACAGGGCGCCGATCGACGCGCCCGCCACCGCGCCGTACACGATCATCGCGTTGCTCGGCGGGATGATCATGCCGAGCAGCGCCGAAGAGGTGACCACGCCGAGCGCGAAGCGTTCCGGATACCCCGCCTTGAGCAGGGCGGGGTAGAGGATGCCGCCGACCGCAACGATCGTCGATGCGCTCGACCCGGTGATCGCCCCGAACAGCGCACAGGTGACCACGACCGTGATGCCCATGCCGCCGGGAAAATGGCCGACGAGCGTCTGGATGAAGCTGATCAGCCGCGCCGACAGGCCGCCCTTGCCCATGATGTTCGCGGCGAAGATGAAGAACGGGATCGCCATGAGCGGGAAGCTTTCCAGCCCCGCGAACACCCGCTGCGGCAGGATCGACAGCGGGATCGACGTGGTAGCCGCGAACGCGATGAAGGCCGTGCCGGTCAGCACGATGAACATCGGCAGCGTGAGAAACAGCCCCAGCGCGAGCAGCACGAAGACGAGCAGGATGGTCAGCGCCACTCGGCCACCCCTCGCGCGGTCAGTCCTGCAGATCCATGAGGTGCGCGCCCTCCGGCGCCCGCTCGCGCCGCATGCGGTAAAGGGACTGCACGGTGCGCAGGCCCATCAGGACGCTGCCGACGGGCATCGCGAGGTACGCGAGCCACATCGGGGCGCCCATCACCGGGGTCGTCTGCCCGATCGAGCGCACGCGCAGGACGTGCTGGCCGCTGTACCAGAAGAACACCGCGAAGAAGGCGAGCGCGGCGAGCGCGACCCCGATTGCGAGCCGCCGGCGATTGACGGGGGAAAGCAGGAGCGGCAGCAGGTCGATCGCGATGTGGCCGCGCGTGCGCACCGCCACGCTGCCACCGACGAAGACGATCCAGACCATCAGATACAGCGTCAGCTCCTCGGCCCAGCTGATCGGCGCGAGGAAGACGTAACGCAGCACCACGTTCGCGAACAGCAGTGCGCTCGTGAAAGCGAGCGCTGCGCCGATGAACGCCCACTCCGCCCGGCCGAGCGCGCGGTCGAGCCGCGACCACCACCCCACGCGCACCGCGGAGGCCGCGTTCACGGCGCCGATCCGGGGTTTACTTCTTGGTCGTGGCCTGGATGTCCTTGCGGACCATGTCCAGCGTCTCCGACCCGTACTTCTGCGTGTACCAGTCGTACACGGGGCGGGACGCCTGCTCGAAGCGTGCGCGCTGCTCCGGGGTGAGCTTGCTGATCTCGATCCCGTGCTTACGGAACGTCTCCAGGTGCTCGGCCTCGGTCTTGACGATGATCTCGCGCTGGAACCGGGCTGCCTCGAGCGCCGAGTCGACGAGGATCGTGCGGATGTTGGCGGGCTGCTTGTCGAGGAACGGCTTGTTGAACATGAAGACGTACGCGATGAACCCGTGATCGGACAGCGTGAGGTACTTCTGCACTTCGAAGAAGCGCATCAGCGCGATCGTGGCGATCGGGTTCTCCTGGCCGTCGACGACCTTCTGTTGCAGCGCGCTGTAGAGCTCCTTGAAGTCCACGGTCACCGGCGTCGCGCCGAACGCCTTGAACTGCTCCTGGATCACCTGGGCGGGCATGGTGCGGATCTTGTGCCCGACGTAGTCCTTCGGCTCGCGGATCGGGAAGTTCCCGGTGAACTGCTTGAATCCGCTCTCGAAGAACGTGACGCCCTCGATGTTCACCTTGTTGAGCGGCTTCAGGATCTCGCGGCCCGTCGGGCCGTCGATCACGTGGTAGAGCACTTCGCGGCTGGGGAACAGGAACGGCAGGTCGAGGATCTGCACGCTCGGCGCTAGCGGCGCAACCCAGGCGGTGGGCAGGATCGAGACTTCCAGCGCGCCAGCCTGGGTCTGCTCGACCATCTGCGTGCCGCTGCCGAGCGTCATGGCCGGGAAGAGCCGCACCTGCACCTGGCCGTTGGTGCGGGCCTCCACGAGCTCCTTCCACTTCAGCGCCGCCTGATGATGCGTGCTCCGGTCCGGCTGGTCGTGGCCGACCTTGATGACGACTTGCGCGACCGCCGTCCCCCCGGCGGCAAGCACGAGCATTCCCGTCGAGATCCCCGCGAGGAGCTGATGCCACATCGATCTCATGACGTCCTCCTGTCCAGCAGTCGTGCTATCGGGGCGCGAATTACGCGCCGGGCACGCGCAAGCGAGCGCGCTCACGCGGTATCGGTTTGTGCCTGGATGTCCAGCAGCCGCTGATCCTTGTAGTGCGGTCGGTCGGGCTTGGGCTTGGAGAGCAGGGTTTGCACCGGGCAGGGGACCGCGCCGGTGTTGTGGATGTCGTGATAGACGAAGGCCGGGATCGAAGCGAGGTCCCATCTTCCGAGCGTGAGCGACACGGTCTCGCCTTCGTGGAAGACGTTGACGACGCATTCGCCGTCGAGGATGAAGAACGTCTCCTCCGTCTCGTGGCAGTGCACCGGGATCCTGTGTCCGACCGGCATGGTCTGCACCGACATCGTGAACGCCACCGGCTCGACCGCGTTCGTTTCCTCGTGAGCGACCGATCCCGAGGCCCCGATGTAGCGGCGCTGGCTGCGCGCGAACGCCGGATCGAGTTGCGTCTCGAAGCCGAACACCGTCCAGTCCTCGCGTCGCTCGCTGTAGCGCGCGACTCTTTTCGCCATTGTTTCGGACAGGCTCATGAGCGTCTCCCGGGAGGGACCGTTAGCGTACAAACGATATACCACCGGTACCGGACCGTCAACGCGATCGGCGGGCCGGAAAGCCCTCGCGGCCAGCGGGAGCGCCAGGCGAACCGTGGAAGCGCATGCCGCGCGGCACTCACCGCCGCCGCGGGCCGATCAGCTCGATGTCCAGGTGCACCACGTCGCCCCGGTAGACGATCTCGCCGACATAGATGGCGACACCAGCCCGGTCGGTGACGACGCAATGCGCCTCGACCGTGGGCGCGTTCAGGGGAAGCCGCAGATGGCGCGCGGTCTCGACGTCGGCGGCGCCGACCGAGAGCGTCTGGTGGGCGCGCGCGATCGCGCGAGCGTTCATCTGGGCGAGCACCGCGAGCGCCGGGTGCGACGCGAACCGCTTCGGCGCCTTGCGGTAGAGCGATTGCGCGACGTGCACGCTGGCGAGTGCGTAGGGCTCCTTGCCGCGCGTCTGCAGCGAGTGCAGATAGGCGTAGGCGGGCGCCGGCATGCCGTCGTCCGGCCCGAGGCGCGGGGGAGGAGGATGCGGCGTGCGCAGGAGGTGCGGCACGTTGTCCCGGATCGGCGCGATCAGGCTTTCCCAGTCGGTGGCGAGCCGCAGCCAGCGGTCGTTCGCGACGGCCTTCGTGACGAACGTGCCCTTTCCCTGGCGCGCGCGGACGAGCCCTTCCCAGGCTAGCAGCTCGATCGCCTGGCGCACGGTGACGCGCGCGACCCGGAATTCGCGCTGCAGCGCCTCGATGGTCGCGATGCGGCTGCCGACCGCCAAGCGGCCTTCCCGGATGCGACGCCGCAGCGCGGAAGCGACCTGGAGGTAACGAGGTATGCGCTCGCCGGCCGAGCGCGCGCCCGCTTTGTCGACGCGCCGATTCGCCATGACGAAATCGATTCTGCCGGCATCGATCCCGCGGCGCAACCGGCAACGGCGGCAAATTGCCTTTTGATCTTCGTTGTGTGAGACTAGTCCTAGAAATAGGACCATTGAACCGCATCGTTGAACGCAATTGCCGGCGCGGCAATCAGCACTACGGATGAACCCCTTCGATCCTCCACGGCAGGTCGAAGACCGCGCGACGCGGGCTCGCGCGGTCGCCCTCGCACGGGAACGCGGGGTGCGCCTGCCCACCTTCGCGGAAGTTGCCGATCCCTCGCGCGCGCCGCGGTCGATCCGCGAGACGCTCGCCGCGATCGATCCGGACGCGCCGCACGCGGCGAATCTCTATCGCGTCAACTGGTTCAACGCCATCGACCGGCGAGGCGTCGCAACCGCGCCGGTCCACGTCGAGATACCCGGCGCCCTGAGCGGCGTGCCGGCGCGCATCGTCGTCGTGCTCGGCGCGCCGTTCCCGATGATCGGCGCGCACAAGGTGCTCGCCGCGTATGCGTGCCTCGCGCCGCGCCTCGTCTCCGGCCGCTTCGATCCCACCCGCCAGCGCGCGGTCTGGCCCTCGACCGGGAACTACTGCCGCGGCGGCGTTGCGATCTCGCGCATCCTCGGCTGCCGCGGCGTCGCGGTGCTGCCGGCCGGCATGAGCGCCGAGCGCTTCGAGTGGCTCGAGCGCTGGGTCGCGAGGCCGGAGGACATCGTTCGCACACCGGGCACCGAGAGCAACGTCAAGGAGATCTACGACCGCTGCGCCGAGCTGGCGCGCGATCCGGCCAACGAGATCGTCAATCAGTTCAGCGAGTTCGGGAACTACCTCGGCCACTGGCGCTGCACCGGACCGGCGCTCGGGCGCGTGTTCGAGTCGCTCGCGGCAGCGCGACCGGCCTCTCGCCTCGCCGGCTTCGTCGCGGCGAGCGGCTCTTCGGGAACGCTGGGTGCGGGCGACTACCTCAAGGCGAAGTACGGGGCGCGGATCGCGGCGGTCGAGGCGGTCGAGTGCCCGACGCTGCTCAACAACGGCTACGGCGAGCACAACATCCAGGGTATCGGCGACAAGCACGTGCCGCTGATCCACAACGTGATGAACACCGACCTGGTGATCGGCGTGAGCGACCAGGCGACCGACGGATTGAACGCAGTCTTCAACACCGAAACTGGGCGCGCCTACCTGCACCGGCGGACCGGGGTGGCGCCGGAGCTGCTCGACCTGCTGCGCTGGTTCGGGCTGTCCAGCCTGTGCAACCTGCTGGCCGCGATCAAGCTCGCGCGGCACGACGACCTCGGCGCCGACGACGTGGTGGTGACGGTCGCGACCGACGGCGCGGCGCTCTACGCGAGCGAGCTCCGCCAGTACCTGGAGCGGTGCGGCGAGGGCGGGAAGCTCACCGACGCGATGGCTGCCGAGCTGTATGGCCAGCATCTCGCCGGCGCCGACACCGAGCACGTGCTCGAGGCGACCCCGCGCGAGCGCGAGCGGATCTTCAACCTGTCGTACTTCACCTGGGTCGAGCAGCAGGGGGTCGGCCTCGCGGATTTCGAGAGGCGGAAGTCGCAGACGTTCTGGCGCGGCCTGCACGACCTCGTCCCGCAGTGGGACGAGATGATCGCCGCCTTCAACCACGACACCGGGTGCGCTTGAAGCGCGCGCCGCAGGAGGGACTCGCCATGAGCGGGGGAGCAGACGTCAAGAGCTATCACGAGCTGCGCAAGGCCACGGCCGCGCGCGACCGCGGCCTGCGCGAGAAAGTCCTGTCGCTCGAGGAGGCGGCCTCGCTCGTCAACGACGGCGATCACGTTGCGATCGGCGGCTGTACCCTGTCGCGGACGCCGTTCGCGATGATCTGGGCGTTGATCCGCGCCGGGCGAAGGCACCTCAAGGTCTCGCGCTCGATCGTCTCGACCGAAGGCGACCTGCTGTTCGCCGCGGGTGCCGCGAACCACATCATGACCAGCTGGTTCAGCCAGGGGATCGTGTGGGGCGTTTCGAAGGTGATGCGGCATTACACCGAGAAGAAGCTCGCCCGCTTCGAGGAGTGGAGCCACATGTCGATGGGCCTGCGGTACCGCGCCGGTGCGATGGGCGTGCCGTTCATCCCCACTCGCGCCATGATCGGCTCGGACGTCGGCCGCCAGGTCGAGGAGCAGGTCAAGCCGATGACCTGCCCGTTCACCGGCGAGCCGCTGCTGCTCCTTCCGGCGCTCAATCCGGAGGTCGCGCTGATCCACGTCCAGCGCGCCGACCGCTACGGCAACGCGCAGATCGACGGCCTGCAGTTCATGGACATCGACATCGCGATGGCCGCGAACCGCGTGATCCTCACCACCGAGCGCCTGATCTCGAACCACCAGATCCGCCGGGCGCCCGACCAGACGCGGATCCCCTTTTTCACGGTCGATGCAGTAGTGGAAGTGCCCTACGGCAGTGCGCCGCACGAGTGCTACGGGCTCTACGAACCGTTCTTCGGGCACCTGGACCACTACGCGGGTCTCACCTCGAAGGACCCCGCGGCCGCGGCGAACAAGTACCTGGACGACTACTACCGCAGCCCCGCGAGCTGGCCCGACTACCTCGCCAAGCTCGGCATGGACGCTGTTCTGGACGCGAGCCGGCGCGGCAGGAGCATCTTCAATGACTGAGCACGCGAGCTATACCGCTTCGGAGCTGCTCGCGGTCATGGCCGCGCGGCTGCTCAAGGACGGGCAGACGGTGTTCGCGGGGGTCGGCATCCCGCTGCTCGCGGCGACGCTCGCGCAACGCCTGCACGCGCCGACCTTGACGATCCTGTTCGAGGGCGGCGTGATCGGGCCGTTCATCGTGCCGGGCGAGCTGCCGCCGTCCACCAACGAGCAGCGCTGCACGCGTCGCGCGAACATGGTCCTGCCGATCACCGACGTCCTCTTGCTGCTGCAGCGCGGCTACATCGACGTCGGCTTCATGGGCGGCGCGCAGATCGACCGCTTCGGCAACCTGAACAGCTCGTTCATCGGGAGTCCTGCGTCGCCCGCAATCCGCCTGCCCGGCTCGGGCGGCGGCAACGACATCGCCTCGCTCACCGAGATGATCGTGGCAATGAAGCACGAGAAGCGCCGCTTCGTGCCGAAGGTCGACTTCATCACCAGCCCGGGCTTCATCGACGGCCGCAACACGCGCGCCGAGTGCGGCCTCATCTCCGGCGGGATGTGGCGCGTGGTCACCGACCTCGCGCTCATGGGTTTCGACGAGGAGAGCCGCGAGATGCGAGTGCTGGCGCTGCATCCGGGCGTGACACCAGAGCAGGTCCAGGACGCGACTGGCTTCGATCTGCACATCGACAAGCGGGTCGACCGGACCGCTCCGCCGCACGGTGACGAGCTCGCGGTAGTGCGCGAGCTCGACCCCGAGCGTCTCTACACGGCCTGAACCGGCCGCAACTGCACCCACGAGAGGGCACCATGGCGAAGACCGTGTTTGGCGTCGCGATGCGCAACTTCACCCGCTACCCGGAGATGCCGAACGCTCAGGGCCTGATGGAGTACGGGGTCCGCGCGGAGAGCCTCGGCTACGAATCGATCTGGGCCTGGGACCACATCCTGCTCGGCGTGGAGCCGAGCTTCCCGATCATCGAATCGCTGTCGATCCTCACCGCGATCGCGGCGCGCACGAGCAAGATCAAGCTCGGCACCGGCATCCTCGTCGTGCCGATGCGCAACCCCGTAATCCTCGCGAAGCAGCTGGCGACGCTCGACCTGATCTCGAACGGGCGGCTCCTCGTCGGCGCTGCCGTGGGCTGGTACAAGCGCGAGTTCATGGCCATGGGGGTCGACTTCCATCAGCGCGGGAAGATCATGGAGACGTCGCTCGACATCCTCACGCGGCTGTGGACCGAGGACCGCCTCACCGTCGATTTCCCGCCGTACCTGATCAAGGACGCGGTGATGTTCCCGAAGCCGGTGCAGAAGCCGCGGCCGCCGATTCTCATCGGCGGCTACGTCGAGGCGGTGCTGCGCCGCGCCGCAACCAAGGGCGACGGCTGGCTCACCTACTACTACACCGCCGACAGCTTCGCCGCCAACTGGGCGCGCATTCGCAGCTTCGCCGAAGAGGCGGGGCGCAACCCGGACGAGCTCCAGTCGACGAACCAGCTGCCGATCGCGGTCGGCCCGCGCGCGAAGGTGGAAGGCCCGATGCGCGAGTGGCTGCAGACCGAGTGGGACTACGCCGCCTGGTCCGAGTCCACCGCCGAGAGCGCGATCATGGGCACGGTGGACGAGTGCGTGGAGCAGCTGCGCACGCACATCGCGACCGGGATCGACCGGATCATCTTCGTGCCGTACCGCTACCAGGACGAGCAGCTCGAGATCATCGCCAAGGAGATCATCCCGCGGCTGCGCAATGCTTAACGCGTGCCGAGCCGGCAGCGAAGCCCGCGAGCCGCGCTTCCAGCTCGCGCCGCGCGGCCTCGGCGGCCTCCACGCTGATCGCCTCGAAGAGGATAAGAAATTTAACCCCCCTTCTTCCTGAACCGGAGGGCATGTCTGGAGCGCTGAGCGGTCAATCGACTTGGTACGCACGAAAATCGTTGCGCGTCGAAGGATTGATCGGACCTGGACGCGCCCGAGACGGCCGAAATCCAGGCGGATTCCCAGGCCGCGGCATCCGGGCCGAGCGCGCTCCCCGGGTCAGGGACTAAACCCGGATGAAATCGGGCCTTGGGCTGGGCAGTCTGCGGGACCGATCAGGCCGCGTGAAACAGCGGCATGCTCCGCGCCGGGAATCGCGGCGGGGCGCGAGCGGGCAAGTGCAGATGGATAAGTATCCCGACACTACTGCCATTACGGGCAGCGCGGCTATTGGTCTGAGAGCGGGCGTTTGAGGCGATCCGCAGACGACCCGGACCGCGCCGGAAGTACAGATGGATGACTTCGCAGCGGTCGTCGCGGTTGCGCTGGGTATGACTCAGCGTCTAAGACTTGAGTCGTATGGCAAAAACCGGACGCTACCCATACCCTGGCAGCCGTCTACCCGAGCCGCACGAATCTGACCTTCTCATGCATGCGGATCGTTCATCGCCGGCAAACGATGCTGTTGGCGCAGCAAGCGCTTCCTTTGCCCTCGGCGCGACAACGGCGAAAAGAACGCGCAATGCGCTGGCCCATTTCGCGACGAACATAAGCAGAAAAATCGATTTGCAAAGCGTTGCGGACAGTTGTCATCTGAGCCCTTCGCAATTCTGCCGGGTGTTCAGGAAAGAACACGGTGTTACTTTCAGCGAGTATCTGATGCGCTTCCGCATCAAGATCGCGATTCAACTTCTGTCAGCTTCCGGCTCAATCAAAGAAGTCGCGTACGCGGTCGGCTTCGACGATCCCTCCTACTTCTCACGCGTCTTCCGTCGCTTTGCCGGCGTTTCCCCGACCGAATTCCATAGCGCCTTGAAAGAAGCGAGGCCGGAAGCGGCCGCGCCTTCCCTCGCTCGTTCCTGACCGCTTCGTTTTGATATTGCCCAGCGCCGCTGCCCGGTAGCGGGAAACCCGAGCCACCTTTCGGCTCGGCGGCTGGGCGGCGCGGCGTCGCGGTGAAACTGCGCAAGATAATCCCAGCGCTTAGCAGGGTAATCCTAACGTGCTGCCTCTGCGGTCTCCTATAGTTGGTCGCGTGAAAGCCGACCGCTTGGTCGGGCCCCGCGCGCACTCAGGCGGGGATTCTTAAGCGCTGCCGTCTTCGAGGCTGCGGCAGCGTTACCAGAAGATAGTCCTCGCAACTTGTACTCAATGGAAAAGGAGACTGTATGCCAACCGAAGTGCTTACCCTTGACATCAACCCGACTCCCTTTTTTGTCCCGCCTCACGTTGGCGGGGACCGGGAGTTCAAAGGACATGGCCCGACAGTGCAAGTATCGGCAAGGTTAGCCATGCGCAATCTGAGGGAGCTGTGGGCGACCGTATACATGCACGCGAAAGAGACGCAACACGATTGGACCGAGGCAGAGGGAACCGCAGAGTACTTGGTCTACAGACACCCTGGAACCAAACGAATCGTTCGAATACTCTCGGACCTGCACTCATCCGGAGGCTACACCGATACGAACCACGCTACTGATTTCATCGATAGGCCCGCTGGTGAACTGGTCAGGCAGTTTGAATGTATCGGCGATACCAGGGGCGATGAAGCCGGTATCAGGACCGGCGTCAGAGCGCATTTCAATCCAATAAAGATCGAGATCGAGCCAAGCGATATCGCGTTTAAAACGATCCAAGTAGATCCAACGCCAAAATTCATTCCGTCACATGTCGGCGGAGACCGTGACTTCGGCGGCCATGGACCAAGGATCAGCGTGTCCGCCAGTATCTCGGTACAAAATCAGTCGGAGATCTGGGCTCGCATTTGGATGCACGCGAAGGAAACGCGAGCGGATTGGACTGAAGTGCACGGGTCGACGAATTTCATGATCTACAGACACGACAGAGGGATAGCGGAGATTGTTTCCGCGACTCATTCTCAAGACTCATACGTGGATACCGACCATGCGGACGACGAACGGGCGCTGGGTGCTGATCAGCTCGTCGAGCGCTTCGTATGTACAGGCGATACAGGAGGAAACGAAGCCGGCACCAGAACGGGCGTAGTTGTTCATTTCAATCCGATCGTTATTCGCGAGCTGTGAAGCGAAGCGATAACGCGATAAGAGCGATAAACCGGTCGGGAGACGCATCAGACCAGGATTCGTGATCCAAGCGCGTTTGCGCTCATTGGAGCTCCCGCGCGAGGGGCGAGGGGCACGGTTAGTACCTTGCCCCTCGCGCACTCATTCGACGACGCTTCAAGCTCGTTTCCTCCGGAGGTGCGTGGGGCGTACGTCGAGGCGCTTCGCGATCCCGTCCACAGCCATGCTATTTGTGAGGAGTACCGCGCCGCCGCGACCATCGATCGCGAACATGACGAGGCGGATCGTGCGGGCGGGCGGCGTATCGCCTGCCCGCTGCTAGCACTCTGGAGCGCTAAAGGAGCACTCGACACCTGGTATGTCGAGGCGGGCGGGCCCATCGCGCTCTGGCAAGCGTGGAGCGACGATGTTCGAGGTCGCGCGCTCGATGCCGGTCATTTTTTCCCGGAAGAAGCGCCCGAAGCGACGGCTGAGGCGATGAACCGCTTCTTCGCAGCTGGAGGCTCAAGCTGAAGGGCGAGGTGGGAAGGGAAGGGTTCGCACGAGGCGGCCGATGAGGTCTGGCCGAGCGCGACCGCGAAGGGGCTGCGACTCGGGCGCTCGTTGCCTGCGCCGCCGATCCACATCTTCGCCGACCCGGCGCTCGTCACGCGCGCCATCGTGAATCTGCTCGTGAACGCGGTGAAGTTCCGTCCGCCTGAGGCAGCGATCAGTCTTACCGTGGGCGAGCGGGAAGCAGAAGCGTGGTGCGCGGTGCGCGATTGCCTTTCCACACGACCGCGGCCGCCAACCGTCGCATGATCGCCATCGACGACCCGTTTAACGCGCGCAGCTCCAATTTTGGGGTCTCAGAGCACTCCCCGCGCGCCACCAGCACGCGAGGGCCGGCCCGGGAGACGACCCCGCGAGGCTCCGCGCGCGGCAGGCGGACCGGCATCCGCCCGCTGGCGCCGGGGTCGCGCCTGGACTAGCATCCGAACACGCGATGGGGGGACGGGGCGGCCGCACCAGGGGGGCGGCCGCTTTCTCACGGGGGCGCCCGTGGCCAGGAAGCCTCATCAAGAGGGTCGCCACTGGCATGAGCATTTCCTCATCAAGGCCGACGCCGCCCCGGGGCTATCTGGCGGTGATCCGCACCATCGACGGGTTCACGCAATGGAGCGGCTACCTCTTCGTGCTCCTGCTCGTCCCCTTGATCCTGGCGAATGTGGTTGAGGTTTTCGCCCGGTACATCCTCCAGAGTCCAACCATCTGGGCCCTCGATGTGACAACGATGTCGTACGCGGCCCTGTTCATGCTGGGGTCGGCGCTGGCGCTTCTCAAGGGCGCTCACGTTCGCACCGACATGTTGTGGGAGAAGTTCTCGGATCGAACCAAGGGCATGATCGACAGCCTGGCGTTCGTGCTGTTCTTCCTGCCAACCATGGCCGTATTATTTCTCATCTCGATCGACGACTTCTGGTACTCGGTCTCGATCAACGAGCGCTCGAGCTCAGGCGCCTGGACGCCGGTGTTGTGGCCGCTGCGCGGCGTCATTCCGGCCACCGCCCTCATACTGTTCCTGCAGGGCATCTCGGAGCTCATGAAGAGCCTCTGGGCTTGGCGAACCGGCGAGTTCTTGACCAAGCATGTGAAGATCGAGGTCTGAGGGCATGAGCCACAACGAGGTCCTCGGACTCATCATGCTCGCCGGCATGGTTCTCGTCATCTTCATCGGATTTCCGATCTCTTTCACGCTGCTGTTTCTGGCCCTCGTTTTCGGCGGCTTTGGGTTGGGATGGGAGCAGACCTTCAATCTGGCCTATCTCCAGATCTGGGGCACGATGAAGGACGAGATCTTTCCGGCCGTGCCGCTCTTCATCTTCATGGGCTACATGACCGAGCAGGCCGGGCTCATGGAACGGCTGTTCGGGGCCCTGCGCAGCCTGCTGGCATCGTTGCGCGGCTCGCTGTACCTGGCGGTGATCCTGACGGCGACGATTTTCGCCATGGCAACCGGCATCGTCGGCGCCGCCGTGACGGTGCTCGGCATCATGGCCGGCCCGATGATGATCAAGGCCGGTTACGATGCACGTCTTTCCTCAGGCGCCATCGCGGCCGGCGGCACGCTCGGCATTCTGATCCCGCCCAGCGTCATGCTGGTGGTCATGGGCCCGGTGATGGGCGTGCCCGTCAACCTGCTGTACTCGGCCGCCTTCGGTCCGGGCTTCGTGCTCGCCGGCTGCTACATCGCCTACACGCTCTTCCGCAGCTTCATGAATCCGAAGCTCGGTCCGCCCATGACCATCGAAGAGCAAAAATCCATCTATGACGAGATGACGACCGAAAAGGTCAGTGCCCCGGTCGTGGGATTGGGTCTCGTCTGCCTGCTGGTGATCGCCTATCTGGTCGCCGACCTGGCGTTGAGCCAGATCGGCGCGCTGCGCTTGCCCATCACTATCGGCCCGATCGGTGCGTCGGCGTCCGCCATCGCGCTGGCGCTGCTGATGCTGTTCCCCTATTTCCGGAGCGCGTACTTCCGGGCGATCGTGATCGCCATCGCGCCGCTGAGCGCGCTGATCGGGTTTACGCTCGGAACCATCGTCGGCGGATTGGCAACACCGACCGAGGCCGCCTCGTGCGGTGCCTTCGGCGCCGCCTTCCTGGCGGTTATCTACGGGCGGCTTGACACGAAATCGATCACCAACGCGGCCATCGGCACCATGGTGACGTCCGCGATGGTGCTGTTCCTGGCGGTGGCCTCGAACGTGTTCGGCGCCGTCTTCACCAAGCTCGGCACCACCAACGTGATTACGGACGCGCTGCTCGCGCTTCCGCTGGGAGACTGGTGGAAGCTGGTGCTGATCATGTTCATCATCTTCGTGCTGGGTTGGCCGTTCGAGTGGCCGGTGGTGGTCTTCGTCTTTCTGCCGATCGTTCTGCCGGTGGTCGAAAAGCTGCAGTTTGGCCTCAGCAAGCTCGAATTGCTGATCTGGTTCGGCGCGCTGACCGCGGTGAACCTACAGACCGCGTTCCTCAGTCCGCCCGTCGCCATGTCGGCCTACTACCTGCGCAACGTCGTCCCGCAATGGAGCCTGTCCACGATCTACAGGGGCATGGCCGACTACATGGTCATTCAGGTGATCGTTCTGATCCTGCTGCTGTTGTTTCCGCAGATCGCCTTGTGGCTGCCGCGCGTGATGCGGTAGCCGCCCGCCAGCGGAGAGGGTCCAGCCGGGCAGCCGGAATCAAGAAGGGCGGCCAAGGCCGCCCTTCCGGCATTCTCGAACTCGGTCAACCCCGTCTCACTGCTTGGCTGGCCAGTAGTGATCCGCCTGTACAGCATAGGGTGGGAACATGAAGCGCTTGGCGGGCACGACTTTTGCGGCGTAGGCCTTCTGCGACTCGTAGACCTTTTTGAAGAACGGGTTCTTCGCGGCCTCCGCCGCCGCGAACTCATCCCAGGTCTTGAGGAAGGCTTGATTGATCTCGGGTGGCGTGGTCAGGAGCTTCACGTTGTGCTTCGTCACGAACTCCTCGATGGCATCGGCGTTCTGCTTCTGGAAGCTTGCCCACCAGCGCAGGAAGGTTTCCGACGTGGCCGACTTGATGGCTTCCCGGTTCTGTTCCGGCAGGCTGTCCCAGACGTCCTTGTTGATGGCGATTTCGGCCACCGAGGCGCTCTCGTGCATGCCCGGCGTGTAGTGATATTTCCAGACCGTGTGCAACCCGAGCCGCAGGTCCTCGACGCCGCCGACCCACTCGGCACAATCGATGGTGCCGCGCTCAGCGGCGGGCAGGATCTCACCTCCCGGCATGTTGACGACCGCCATGCCCATCTTGGCGTAGAGCTGGGCGACAATGCCGGTCTGGCGGCACTTCATGCCCTTGAAGTCCGGAAGGTCCTTGATCGGCCGCTTGAACCAGCCGAGCGCCTGCGGGCTTGGCGGGATGCTTGGAAACGCCACCAGATTGAGCTTCAGCTCCTTCTGATAGAACTCGTTCCACAGGTCGAGGCCGCCGCCTTCGTAGACCCAGCCGATGAAGTCGATGGCATCCATGCCGAGGATGCCGGCCGGCGTATTCGAAAACAGCGTCGCGGTATTGCTCTTGCCGACCCACCAATAGGAGATGCCCCAGGCGCCATCGATCACCTTCTTGTGGGTGGCATCCAGAATCTCGAATGGCGGCACGACCGCGCCACCCGGCAACGACTCGATCTTGAGGCTGCCGCCGGTCAGCTTGTCGACCCGCCCGGCGAAGAACTTCAGGGCATCCTGCGTGGTGGATGATGGCGGCACCGCCGACTGAATCTTGAGAGTTCGAGACTGCTGGGCGTGCGCCGCGCCGGCGGATGCCGCTACGGCCGTGACCACCACCAAGGCCGCTTTCGTAAGCGAATTGATCCTCATGTCTACCCTCCCTTTGACAGAGTTCAGGCAAGCCATTGGCGGGCCGCCCAGACGCAAGCCTACCGCGATTGCAACGGATTGAGCCAGAGCAACCGTCCAACTCATGATCGATTGCGGATGAAAGCAAGCGGCCGCCCGGGATCCATCCGACCTGCTGGTGTGCGTTCCTACCCCACGTGGGCTGCCCGACGTGGGCTACCCCACATAGGCTTGGCACTCGATCTCGACCCTCATGCGCGGATCGACCAGTCCCTTGACCTCGACCAGCGTGGAGGCCGGCAGATTGTCGCCGAAATACGCGATGCGGCGCGGGTTGATCTGAAACCCTACTTTATCCGCGCGGAATGGGACGACGAGGCGCTCGTCTGGTCGCGACCAGCGACGATGTGCCCGGGCTCGCGACCGAATGCGGACACCCTCGAGGCGCTGGTACAGAAGCTCAAGATCATGGTCCCCGAGCTGCTGGCAGCCAATGGCATTACCGGCGACGGCGATGTCACCTTTGAGCTTCTGACCCGCCGCTTCGCGATTGCCCGCGCAGCGGCCTGATTGGCCGATTACACGCCCGAGCTGAAGCGGCTGCTGCGGGATGCAGGATGCCGCTTCGAACGCCAGAACAAGGGCGACCACGAGATCTGGTCCAGCCCGATTACCGGCGTGCGCTTCCCCGTCGACGGCAAGATCAAGTCGCGCCACACGGCAAACGCGGTCATGAGGCAAGCCGGACTGCCCGGCATTTCTGAGCGCGAGCACGCGACCCGCGGCCGGCGCGCATCCGCGGCGTCGCCGAAGATCAGGCCCTATCGCGCGAGCGGCGCACGACCGCAAGCCGGCTGCGGAGCGCTGCGAGCCGCGCTTCCAGCTCGCGCCGCGCGGCCTCGGCATCCTCCACGCTGATCGCCTCGAACCCGATCGTCGCGCCCGGGCGCAGGCGACCGAGCGCGGACACGTCGGCTGAGGCCACGGTGGCGATCTTCGGATAGCCGCCGGTCGTGGGTCGATCGGCGAGCAGCACGATCGGCAGCCCGTTCCCCGGCACCTGGATCGAACCCGGCGCAGTGCCGTCGGAAACGATGTTGAACCCCTTCGCGTGTTCGAGCGTGGGGCCTTCCAGACGCATGCCCATGCGGTCCGACTGACGCGAGACGGTGTACGTCGACTCGATGAGCGTCCGTCGGCCGCGCGCGGTGAAGTGATCGTCCTGCGGACCGAACACGACTCTCACGCGCGCCGGCGGCGCGAGGTCCCACTTCGGCGCCCGGCGCTCCGCGCGCTCGGGCGCGGCCGCAGCCGCGAGCGGGAGCACGTCGCCCTTCTTTAGCGGCCGGCCATCGATCCCGCCGAGCCCGGCGCGCGCGAACGTCGAGAGGCTGCCGAGATCGCCCGCGAGCGCGAATCCGCCCTCGACCGCCAGGTACGCCACGAGCGTCCTTTCACAGGGCCCGACCGTCAGCCGGTTGCCGCGCACGAGGCGCACGCTCTCGCCGGCGGGAACTTTCCGGGGGCCGCCGCCTAAAATCACCTCCAGCGCGGCGCCGATCGCTGCCACGCGTACGCTCTCGGCCGCCACTTCGAGCGTCGGCCCGCGGTAGAACATTTCCAGCGCAGCCATGCCGTCCGGGTTTCCGGCCACCGCGTTGGCGATGCGCAGGCTCACGGTGTCGAGCGCGCCGGACACCGGGACGCCGAACCGCTGCTGCCCGGTCCGGCCGAGGTCCTGGAGCATGGCGATCGAGCTCGACGCGAGGACTTGCAGGGCGCCGTTCATGCGTCCTCGCCTTCGAGCTCGAGCTCGCCCACCGCGGCCCGCTCGGCGAGCCGCTCGAATTCGGTTCTGTCGACCGGCGCGACGCGGACCTCGTCGCCGGGCGCGAGCAGCGCGGGCGGGTCGCGGCGCCGGTTCCAGAGTGGCGCGGGCGTGCGGCCGAGGATGTGCCAGCCGGCCGGGCTTTGCAGCGTGTACACCGCGGTCAGGGTGGTGGCGATCGCGACCGAACCTGCCGGGACGTGAGTGCGCGGATTCTCGCGACGGGGCAGCGCGAGGCGCGCCGGCAGATCGCCCATGTACGGGTAGCCCGGCAGGAACCCGATCATGTAGACGTGATAGGGGGTGGTGCTATGGCACTCGACCACCTGCGCGGGCGTGAGGCCGGTGCGTGCCGCCACCTCTTCGAGATCGAGCGCGAAGGCCGGCTCGTAGCACACGGGAAGCGTCCAACGGCGGGCCGGGGCTCGCACGCCCGCGAGCCCGTCGAGCAGCGGCTCGATCCGGCGCGCGAGCTCGGCGCGCGAGGTGCGGAGGGGGTCGTAGTGCACCATCAGCGAGCGGAACGTCGGCAGCAGCTCGACGACGCCGGGGAGCGCCGCGCGCGCAAGACGATCGTGGAGCGCGAGCACGCGCTCGCTCGTCCCCCGGTCGATGCGCTCGCCGAACTCCACCGCCAGGGCCGTGTCGCCGTTCGAAAGCAGCCTGACCTGGGGATCTGACACGCGCCCTTCCCGGGAGGAGTCTCGAATCGCGCCGCGACGCGGGCGATCAATGGTTCTAAATATAGTACCATCCGCTCGTCGCTTGCTGCGGCGCGGCGGCCCTTCGCGGAGACCCTCATGGCCCTGCAGATCAATCTCAACGCCGACATCGCCGAGAGCTGGGGCGCCTACAACATCGGCAATGACGCGGCGCTGGTGAAGATCATCCGCTCTGCGAACGTCGCCTGCGGCTTCCACGGCGGCGATCCGACCGTGATGCACCGCTTCGTCACGCTCGCCAGGGAGGCGGGATGCAGCGTCGGCGCGCACCCGGGGTTCAACGACCTGTGGGGTTTCGGGCGGCGGAGAATCACGATGCGCGCCTCCGACCTCGAGTACATGATCGCCTACCAGATCGGCGCGCTGCAGGCAATGTGCGCCTACGCGGGGCTCAAGGTGACGCACCTGAAGCCGCACGGCGCGCTGAACAACATGGCGGCCGAGGAAGAGGATTACGCGCTGGCGATCGGCCGCGCGATCAAGGCGGTCGACCGCGACATCATCTATGTCGCGCTGCCGGGGACGCAGATGGAGGCGGCCGCGCGCAAGCTCGAGCTGCCGCTCGCGCGCGAAGGGTTCGCCGACCGCCAGTACGACGACAACGGCAACCTCGCTTCGCGCTCGATTCCCGGCACGGTGCTGAAGGACCCGGCGCAGGCCGTCGAGCAGGTGCTGCGCATGGTGCGCGAAGGCGAGATCGTCTCGCGCAGCGGCAAGACGCTCAAGGTCCGGGTCGAGACCCTCTGCGTGCACGGCGACGAGCCGACCGCGGTCGACGTCGCGGGTGCGGTGCGCAAGCGCCTCGAGCTGGAGGGCATCCAGGTCGTGCCGCTGACCGAGATGAAGCTCGCAGGTTGAGCGACCCGCGATGCGCCCGGGCAAACCGACGGTCGCCCTGATCGGCGGGACCGGCGATCTCGGCACCGGTCTTGCAATGCGGTGGGTGGCCACAGGCTATGCGGTGATCATCGGCTCGCGCGAGGCGGCGAAGGCAGCGCAGGCCGCTCAGCGGCTCGCGGCGCCGGCCGGCGCGCCCGCGCCGCGCGGCCTTGCCAACGTCGAAGCCGCTGCGGCCGCGGAAGTCGTCGTGATCACCGTGCCGTTCGCCTCGCACGACGCCATCCTCGCGGAGATCCGAGGGTCGGTCGCGGGCAAGCTCGTCATCGACGCGACCGTTCCGCTCGTGCCGCCGCGAGTCGCGCGCGTGCAGCTGCCGCCGGACGATTCGGCGGCGGTCGCGGCGCAGCAGGCCCTGGGCGAAGCCGTGCGCGTGGTCTCGGCGTTTCACAACGTGGCCGCGCTCAAGCTGCAGAAGGGTGAGCCGATCGACTGCGACGTGCTGGTGTTCGGCGACAAGCCCGAGGACCGCGCGGTCGCGATCCGGCTCGCCGAGGACGCGGGCCTGCGCGCGCTGCACGCCGGGCCGCTCGCGAATTCCGCCGCTGCCGAGGCGCTGACCTCGGTGCTGATCGGCATCAACCGGCACTACAAGGTCGACGGCGCCGGCATTCGCATCACCGGCATCAAGCCGGCCTGACGCTACAATTCGTCGCCACCGTCCCGCGCCACTGATCATGCCCCGCCCCGCGACGTCGTACCTCTCCGACCTCGCGGCGCGCGCGGAGGAGGTCCTCGCGAGGCTCGACCGGCTGGCGCCGGCGACGCTGCTCGCCCAGGCGCGAAGCTTGCGCGAAGCCGGCCACGGCCCGCGCGTGAGCTACTCGCGCAAGGTCTTCATCCCGCTCACGCGCCTGTGCCGGAACACCTGCGGCTACTGCACGTTCGTGCGCGGTCCGAAGCAGGTCGCGCATCCCTACCTCCGGCCGGACGAGGTCCTGGAGATCGCAAGGCTGGGTGCGGGCGCCGGATGCAAGGAGGCGCTCTTCACCCTGGGCGACCGACCCGAAGCCGTCCATTCGGCCGCACGCGCGGCACTCGATCGGCTCGGCTACGGTTCGACGGTCGAGTATCTGGCTGCGATGTGCGCGCTCGTGCTCGCCGAGACCGGGCTGCTGCCCCACGTCAATGCCGGCGTGCTGTCGGAGGACGAGTCGCGCCGGCTGCGGAAGGTGAGCGTCTCGCAGGGGATGATGCTGGAGTCGGTCGCCGCCCGGCTCTGCGAGCCGGGCGGCCCGCACCACGGCTGCCCCGACAAGCTGCCGGCGGTGCGGCTCGCGGCGATCGACGCGGCGGGGCGCGCGGGCGTGCCGTTCACTTCCGGGATCCTGATCGGCATCGGCGAGACCCGCCTCGAGCGCGTCGCGGCGCTGCTCGCGCTGCAGGACGCCTACGAGCGCCACGGCCATCTGCAGGAAGTCATCGTGCAGAACTTCCGCGCGAAGCCGGACACGCGCATGCGCGGCTCCGAGCACGCAGCGTTCGACGACCTCCTGTGGACCGCTGCCGCAGCGCGGGTGATTCTCGGCGCCGAAGCCAACATCCAGGTGCCGCCAAACCTGAGCGAGGCACGCTTCCCCGAGCTGCTCGACGCCGGCATCAACGACTGGGGCGGCATCTCGCCGGTCACGGACGATTACGTCAATCCGGAGCACGCCTGGCCGTCGATCGCGGCGCTCGAGGAGGCCACACGCGCCGCCGGCCTGGTGCCGGTCGAGCGTCTTGCCATCTATCCCGCCTACGTCCAGGAACCGGCCCGGTGGCTGGACGCCGCGCTCGTGCCGCGGGTGCTGGCGGCGAGCGACAGCGAGGGTTACGCGCGACACCGATCACTGGAGCCCCGGCGTCGCCGGCATCTCTCCGCCGGCGCCGACGGCGCGGAGCACGGCCGGCCGCCACCGTGCGTTCGACGCGGCGCTTGCGCGCGCGAGCCGGGGCGAGCGGCTCGACGAAGCGGGCATCGTGCGGCTGTTCGAAGCGCGCGAAGGCGCGCTCGAAGCGCTGCTCGCCGCGGCGGACGAAGCTGCGGGACGGCAACCGTCGGCGAAACCGTGCGGTACGTCGTCAACCGCAACATCAACTACACCAACATCTGCTCGTTCCGCTGCCGGTTCTGCGCGTTCTCCAAGGGCAAGACGGCCGAGACGCTGCGCGGCCAGCCCTACGATCTCGCGCTCGAAGAGGTCGCGCGCCGGGTGCAGGAAGCCTGGGCGAGGGGCGCGACCGAGGTCTGCATGCAGGGCGGCATTCATCCCGCCTACACCGGCGAGACTTACGTCGCGCTCCTGCGCACCGTGAAGCGGGCGGAGCCGCAGATGCACGTCCATGCGTTCTCGCCGCTAGAGGTGACGCACGGCGCGCGCTCGCTCAGCGTGAGCATCCCGGCGTTCCTCGCGCGCCTGCGCGACGAGGGCCTCGGCTCGCTCCCCGGCACCGCCGCCGAGATCCTGGACGATGCCGTGCGCGCGCGGATCTGTCCCGACAAGCTGAGCGCCGGGCAATGGATCGAGGTCGTCGAGGCGGCGCACCGGGCGGGCCTCCGCACGACCTCGACGATCATGTTCGGTCACGTCGAGACCCCGCACGCCTGGGCGCGGCACCTGCTCGCGGTGCGCGATCTGCAGGAACGGACCGGGGGCATCACGGAGTTCGTGCCGCTCCCCTTCGTGCACATGGAAGCGCCGATGTTCCTGAAGGAGGGCGCGCGGCGCGGGCCGACCTGGCGCGAGACGCTGCTGATGCACGCGGTCGCGCGGCTCGCGCTGCATCCGCTGATCCCGAACATCCAGGTCTCCTGGGTGAAGCTCGGTCGCGAAGGCGCCGCGGGGTGCCTCGCCGCGGGAGCGAACGACCTCGGCGGCACGCTCATGAACGAGAGCATCTCCCGCGCTGCGGGCAACGAGCACGGCGAGGAGCTTCCGCCCGAAGCGATGGAAGCGCTGATCCGGCAGGCAGGGCGACACTCCGAGCAGCGGACGACCCTGTACCGGGCAGTCGACGAGGAACGCCGCAGCGCGAGCTTCGGCGCCGCGCCGCTCGCGCCCGTCGTGCTGACCCCCGTTCCGCGTCGTGCTGCGGCCCCGGCCACGAAGGTCACCGCATGAGCGGTCCGGATGCCTGCCGCCGCGAGCCTCACCCTCGTTGCGCTGGACGGCATCGGCCGCGGTCTCGCCGGGTGACGATCTCGGCCAACTGATCCTCGCGGCCGCGGACGACGCCGGGCTCGCGCTCCGCGACGGCGACGTCGTGGCGGTGGCGCAGAAGATCGTCTCGAAGAGCGAGAACCGGTACGCGGTGCTGGATGAAGTCGTTCCGTCGCCGCGCGCGCTCGAGCTCGCGGAACGCTGCCGCAAGGATCCCCGCATCGTCGAGCTGGTGCTCGCCGAGTCGCGCGCGGTGCTGCGGGCGGTGCCGAACGTGCTCGTGGTCGAGGACCGGAGGGGGCTCGTGCTCGCCAACGCCGGCATCGACCGCTCGAACGTCGAACCCGACGCGAGCGGACGCGAGCGGGCGCTGCTGCTCCCGGTCGATCCCGACGCGAGCGCGGCGCGCCTGCGCGCGCGCATCCGCGAGCTCGCGGGCGTCGACGTTGGTGTCCTGATAAACGACAGCGTCGGTCGCGCCTGGCGGCTGGGCACGGTCGGCACGGCGATCGGCGCGAGCGGCATCCCCGGGCTGCTCGACCTGCGCGGCACACCCGATCTCCATGGGCGCGCGCTGCAGATCACCGAGGTCGGCTTCGCGGACGAGCTTGCGGCCGCCGCGTCCGCCGTCATGGGACAGGCCGACGAGGGGCGGCCGGTCGTGCTGATCCGCGGCGTGACGCTGGCCCGACGGGACGGAAGCGCGCGCGAGCTCCAGCGGCCGCGCGACCAGGATCTCTTTCGATGATCGTTGCGCTCGCGGGCGGCGTGGGCGGGGCGAAGCTCGCGGCGGGCCTCGCCCGCGTGCTGCCGCCCGAGGAGCTCGTCATCGCCGTCAACACCGGCGATGATTTCGAGCATCTCGGGCTCCACGTGTCGCCGGATCTCGACACGGTGATGTACACGCTCGCCGGGATCGCGAATCCGGAGACCGGGTGGGGGCAGGCCGACGAGACGTGGTCGTTCATGGGGGCGCTCTCGCGTCTCGGCGGCCCGGACTGGTTCAAGCTCGGCGATCGCGACCTGGCGACCAACGTCGAGCGCACCCGTCGGCTCCGCGGCGGCGAGACGCTGTCAGCGGTCACGCGCGATCTCTGCGTGCGGCTCGGGGTGCGCCACGCCGTCGTGCCGATGTCGGACGATCCCGTGCGTACCATCGTGCACACCGACCGCGGCGCGCTCGAGTTCCAGCACTACTTCGTACGCGACCGGTGCGAGCCGCGCGTCCAGCGGCCTCGAGTATCGCGGCGCCGAGCATGCTCGCCCGAGCGCCGCACTCCGCGAGGCGCTGGGCAGCAGCGATCTCGCGGGCGTCGTCTTCTGCCCCTCGAACCCTTACCTCAGCATCGCGCCGATCCTGGCCGTGCCCGGCGTTCGCGAAGCGATCGGCAATCGCGCGGTGGCGGTCTCGCCGATCATCGCCGGCCGCGCCGTCAAGGGACCCGCCGCGAAGATCATGCAGGAGCTGGGTATCGCGCCGTCGGCGCTCGAGATCGCGCGCTACTACCGCGGAATCGTGCGTGCACTGGTGATCGACCGGGCCGACTCAGGCCTCGCCGCGTCGATTGAGGCGGTCGGCATCCGTCCGGTGCTGGAGGACACGCTGATGGCCGGCGACGCGGATCGCGAGCGCCTCGCGCGCTCGTGCCTGGCGGTGCTCGAACAGGTCCGCAGGTGACCGGCGGCGCGTTCGCGCTGGTGCCGGTCAAGGATCCGGCGCAAGGGAAGTCGCGGCTCGCCGAGCTGCTCAGTGAGTCCGAACGCCTCGCGCTCAACCGCGAGCTCGCGCACCGGACCTTCGAGTGTTGCGCGGCCGCCTTCGGACCCGAGCGCACCGTCGTCGTCACAGCGGCCGAAGCGATGGCAGCCGAGGCTTCGGCGCGGGGGCTGATCGTGGTGCGCGAGGGGTCAGGCGGCGGGCTCAACGCGGCGCTCGCGCTCGCCGCGCGGCACGCGATCAGTCAGGGCGCAGGGGCCCTGGTGGTGGTGCCCGTCGACCTGGTGCTGCTGAAGCCGGAGGCTCTTCAGAGCGTAATCGCGAGCCTGATGGAAGCGCCGGGTTGCGTGCTGGTGCCCGATAGGCACGGCGCGGGAACGAACGTGCTCGGGTTGATGCCCGCCCGAGCCGATCTCTTCCGCTTCGGCGAGCGCAGCCTGGACGAGCACCGGCGGGCGGCTGCAGAGGCGGGGCTCACGGTGCGCGTGCAGACCGACCCGGCCTTGGCGCTCGACCTGGATACGCCGGAGGACTACCACCTCTGGCGCAGTGTCGGCGCGGCCGGCTCGAACGGCTGAATACGGGCCACAACGGGAAGTTGAGAGGCGTGCCGTAAAGCGGACTGTCAGCGGTGCTCTCGACCCGTTACTGCCGGTCGGGCTCGAGAGAAGCGGACTTTCGCGGACTTCGCTCTACGGCCATGAACTGTCGGTTGAGATGCCCGACGCTACTATCGCTTCAGACTGGCTGCCGACGTTCGAGTTCGGCCTGGCGGACGACAGCAGTTGCCTAAAGCGGCGGTCGGAAACCGACCATGAATCCGCTGCTCAGAATCGCGTTTGTTCGCTCGTCTAATTAGTAGGATGGAGCCAGGCTGCAGGCTGGAGAATGCCCAGAGAATGAGCGCGGAGACGCCGAGAAAGAGGCGCAGGATCGGACTCGCCACACAGGTCTTCATCGGCCTCGGTTTCGGCATTCTCGTCGGTATCTTCTTCGGCGAGGAAGTGGCCGTCCTCAAGATCGGCGGCGACGCCTTCATCGCGTTGCTGCAGATCACGGTGATTCCCTACGTCATGGTCGCCCTCATTACCTCGCTCGGACGGCTGACGCTGGCAGACGCGAAGGCGCTCGGCCTGAAGGGTGGCAGCATCCTGCTCGTGCTGTGGGCCGTGGGCGTAGTCGTCGTCCTATTGAGCCCGCTGGCCTTTCCCGACTGGCCATCCGCTTCGTTCTTCAGCGTCAGTGAGCTCGAAGCGGCAAGACCCGTCGACTTTCTCCAGCTCTACATTCCGGCGAACGTCTTCTTTTCTCTCTCGAACTCCATCGTTCCGGCGATCGTCGTGTTCAGCATCCTCTTCGGCCTGGCTCTGATCGACGTGAAAAACAAGGGCGAAGTGCTGGAGTTCCTCTCGACGGTGGGGGATGGGCTGATGGAGATCACCGGCTTCGTCGGCAGGCTAGCGCCCTACGGCGTGTTCGCGATCACCGCCAGCGCCGCCGGGACGATCGGGATCGCCGACCTGGGCCGCCTGCAGGTCTATATCGTCGTCTACGTGGTGATGTCGCTCATCCTCAGCCTGTGGCTTATCCCCGGGTTGATCGCTGCGCTGACACCGCTCAGGTTCGGCGCCATCCTTCGCGCTTTTCGCGGACCGCTGGTCACGGCGTTTGCCACCGGAAATGTCCTCATCGTCCTGCCGATTCTCGCCGCGGAAAGCAAGGCGCTCCTCGCCCAGTCGGCGGGGGTTCACGCCGAACCAACGGAAAGGGAAGAGTCTTCGGTCGACATCCTGGTCCCTGCGGCGTTTCCCTTTCCCTCCCTGGGCACCATGCTCGCCTTGATGTTCGTCCTCTTCGGCGGCTGGTACGTCGGATCCACGGTCCCGGTCACCCAGTACGCCACACTCACCGTTGCCGGCATTGCCAGCCTGTTCGGCGGGACCGTCCTGGCGCTGCCGTTCCTTTTCAACCTGCTCCGCCTCCCCTCCGATCTCTTCCAGGTGTTCGTGACCGTCGATGTGATCGCCAGTCGCTTCGGCACTCTGCTTGCCGCGATGCACATCATCGCCATCGCCCTGATCGGCGCCTACGCCATGCGGGGCGCAGTAAGGCTCCGCCTCCTGCCGCTCCTTCGCTTTGCGGCGATCTCGGTTGCCCTCGTGGGCGCCGCATTGATCGGAATCCGTGCCGTCTACACCTACGTGTTCGTAGAGCCATACACCAAGGACAAGCTGCTCGAGAGTCTCCACCTCATCAAGAATCCGCAACCGCATACCGTCTACCGCGAACCGCCTAGGGAGATTCTTGAAGAAGACGGCCCCCCACTGAGCCTCGCCGCCATCAGGCAGCGCGGGGTCCTGAGAGTCTGCTACACGCCGGATGACTATCCGTCGGCGTTCTTCAACAAAGCCGGGGAGCTGGTCGGTTTCGATGTGGAGATGGCCCATCAGTTCGCACGCCACCTCGACCTGAAGCTGGAGTTCCTGCCTGTCGGGTCCGTCCCCGAAGGCGAGCGGCGGATCAACACCCGCTATTGCGACGTTTACACGTCACTCTTGGCGATTACGCCGGAGAACAGCGAGCGCTTCGCGATGACACGCCCCGTTCTGAAGATCGCCGCTGGATTGATCGTCGCCGATCACCGCCGTGAGGAGTTTCAGGAGTGGAACAAGATTCGGAAGATGAAGCAGCTTCGGGTCGCGGTTCAGAACAGCGTGGCAGCGCGGGCTATCTTGGCCGGCCTGTTGCCGAACGCGATACCCGTGGCCTTCGAGGGAAAGGAAGAACTCGACCAACTTCTTGCGGCAGGCGCGCCGGGGGTAGATGCGATTCTCACGGGGGCGGAAAAAGGCGCCGCCTGGACGATCCTGCATCCCCAGTTCAACCTCGTAGCGCCGGCTCCGACGCTCCTCTACCCGTTCGGCTATGCGGTTGCCCGCGGCAACAGCGACCTCCTGCTCTATTTCGACACATGGCTCCTCAATGCCGAGGGCGTCGGCACCATCGATGACCTCTACAAGTACTGGATGTTGGGTCAGGTCCGGGGGACGCAGCCGCCGCGTTGGTCGATCATTCGCAACGTTCTTGGCTGGATCAACTAGGGACGAGGGAATTCAGGCTCAAGCGAGCCGACGGCCGCCTATGGCGGTAATCGATCCGCTGAAGCGCTGACCAATATTAGCGGCCCGGGCTGAGGGCCTCCTGCGCGCTGCTCTCGAGAGGTCGGTCCTCGCTCCACGGAGACGAAAACTCATAAACAACGCTCCGAACCCCCGCCGTTTGCTCGGCTCGCGACAATAAAGCTATAAAGAATGAGCGTGTGTTGGCACGCGCGTGGTCAACCGGCGTCGTTCAATTCCTGAGATCCGGATCGCGGTAGATGGTTCTCGCTGACGCGGAGCAACTCAGGGCCCGCAGCCGCAGCTTCGGTGTCTGCTTTCGCCCGAGGCGAACTTCGCTTCGCGACCCCTTGCAACCGTTGGCGGCTTCCAGCTGAGCGGCAGTTGTGCAGCGGGTCCGGTCATTCGCGGCCACAGCGTGAACTCACGGTCTCGGCCACATTCCGGTCATCCAGGCGCCAGAGAGATCGTGACGCCGATGACCGCTCTCAAGGTAGTGCAGACGTAGCCCGCCGCATGTGCGTGGCGAGGTGGTTTCCAGAGCGCCAGCTCAATCGATGCCGTGGCCATTGGGCATCGAAGACCAATCGAATGTCTGCTGCCCACGGCGCCGGACTCACGCACCCGACCCCTTGCTGCCCGTCGTGCCATATGAGAGCGGACCTTCGCGGACATCGCTGGCCGGCCATGAGGCGGCATTCGATAAGTGTTCGATCCGGTACCGTCCCCGAAAGGCGCCGCGCCTGGTTCGATAGTTCAACCAGGGTACCTGGACTGCTTCGGCTTGCACCACCCAGTACGCGACCCTGATGTCGGACGTACGGGGTTCCCATACCGTCGGATGGGTCTGTCCCAGAACAGGGCTAAACTGAGATTTCGGTTACTTCGCGAACGCTGGGATGAAGTGCCCGCGCTGTGAACACGAGAATCCACCCGCGCAGAAGTTCTGCGGTGAATGCGGCGCGCGGTTGACCGTCGCGTGCCGCGCGTGTGGTGCGAGCAACCCGCCCGAGCAAAGATTCTGCGGCGAGTGCGGCGCCTCGCTGGACGCTTCACCAACCTCGCGCTTCGTCTCTGCACAGCAATACACGCCCAAGCACTTGGCCGAACGCATCCTGTCGTCTAAGGAAGCTCTGGAGGGTGAGCGCAAGCAGATCACCGTGCTGTTTGCGGATCTGAAGGGCTCGACGGAGCTAATTGCTGATCGGGATCCCGAAGAAGCCCGCAAGCTATTGGATCCGGTGCTCGAGAAGATGATGGAGGCGGTGCACCGCTACGAGGGCACGGTCAACCAGGTCATGGGCGACGGGATCATGGCGCTGTTCGGGGCGCCGCTGGCACTCGAAGATCACGCAGTGCGTGCCTGTTACGCGGCGCTCGCGATGCAAGCGGCCATCCGCGGCTACAGCGAGCAGCTCCGTCGATCTAAGGGAGTGGAGGTGCAGATCCGCGTCGGGCTCAACTCTGGAGAGGTTGTGGTGCGCTCCATCGGCAGCGATCTGCGGATGGACTACACCGCGGTGGGGCAGACTACCCACCTCGCCGCACGGATGGAACAGCTCGCCACCCCGGGCACCACGCGGCTGACAGTTGACACGCTGCGTCTGGCCGAGGGGTTGGTGCGGGTGACCGCGCTGGGACCGGTCCCGCTCAAGGGGTTGACCGAACCGGTGGAGGTCTTCGAGCTCACCAGCGCAGGTGCGGCCCGCTCGCGCCTGCAGGCTGCGGCGGCGCGAGGGCTGACCAAGTTCGTGGGGCGCAGCGCCGAGCTCTCTCAGATGTTCTCTGCCCTGGAGCGTTCACACGCCGGCCATGGGCAGGTCGTTGCCCTGGTGGGCGAGCCCGGGGTAGGCAAGTCGCGGTTGGTCTGGGAGTTCACCCACTCGCATCGGGCGCGTGACTGGCTGGTGCTGGAAAGCGCTTCGGTCTCCTACGGCAAGGCGAGCGCCTACCGCCCGGTGATCGATCTCCTGAGGAGCTATTTCCAGATCGAGGATCGCGATGATGCGCGGCGCATCCGCGAGAGGGTCACCGGCAAGCTGCTCGCCTTGGATGAGGCGCTCAAGCCCCATCTCGTGCCCCTGCTCGCGCTGCTGGATGTGCCAGTCGAGGACGAGCGCTGGAAGGCGCTCGATCCGGCGCAGAAGCGGCTGCGCACCCTGGACGCGTGCAAAAGATTGATCCTGCGCGAGGCTCAGGTGCAGCCTTTAGCGGCGGTGTTCGAGGACCTGCACTGGATCGATAGCGAGACCCAGGCCATGCTCGATGCCCTAGTGGAGAGCTTGCCCGCAGCGCGCGTGCTGCTGCTCGTCAACTTCCGCCCTGAGTACGAGCATCGCTGGGGCGGCAAGACCTATTACCGCCAGCTCCGAATCGATCCGCTGCCACCCGAGAGCGCCGACGAGCTGCTCGAGGCGCTCCTCGGCCGCGATGCTGCCCTCGGCCCGCTCAAGCAGCTCCTAGTCGAGCGGACGGAAGCCAATCCCCTCTTCCTCGAGGAGAGCGTGCGAGCCCTGGTGGAGACCGCGGCCCTGGCCGGCGAGCGCGGCGCCTACCGCCTCACCCGGGCCGTCGAGCAGCTGACGATCCCCCCCACCGTGCAGGCTATCCTGGCCGCACGCATCGACCGCCTGGGGCCCGAGACCAAGCGACTGCTCCAGGCTGCCGCGGTCATCGGCAAGGACGTGCCTATGCCGTTGCTTCTGGCCATTGCCGACGGGCCGGAGCACGAGGTGCGCGCTGAGCTGACGCACCTGCAAGCGGCGGAGTTCCTCTACGAGGTCAGGCTCTTTCCGGACCTTGAGTACACGTTCAAGCACGCGCTCACCCATGAAGTCGCGTACCAGGGGGTGCTCCACGACCGGCAGCGCGCTCTCCACGCCCGCATCACCGAGGCCATCGAGCGGCTCGCTCCCGACCGCGTCGCCGAGCAGGTCGAGCGGCTGGCCCACCACGCCCTGCGCGGCGAGGTGTGGGACAAAGCGGTCGGCTATCTCCGTCAGGCGGGGCTCCGGTCCACGGCGCGGGCAGCCAATCGCGAGGCCATTGCCCACCTGGAGCAGGCGCTCGAAGCCCTCCGTCGCCATCCCGCGAGCCGAGAGACGACCGAGCTGACCATCGACATCCGCCTCGAGCTCCGAAACGCGCTCCTCCCGCTCGGCGAGCGGGCCCGCATACGGGACCACCTCCACGAGGCGGAGGCGCTCGCCCGGGCCCTCGGCGACCAGCAGCGGCTCGCGCGGATTGCCACCTTCATGGTGATCGAATGCCTCGTCGCTGGCGACTACGAAGAGGCCGTCAGATTCGGGCAGGAGGCCCTGGGCATCGCGCGAAGCCTGGGCTATCGCTCGAGCGAGGTGGTTGCCACGACCTTTCTGGGCCAGGCGCACGCCGTCCGGGGGGAGTTCGGCACCGCGGCCACCCTCTTCGAGCGGAACGTCGCGCTCGAGGGCGACCTACGCTTCGAGCGCTTCGGGGCGCCCGGCATTCAGTGGGCAGTGTCAGGCGCCTGGCTGGCCGACGTGTTCTCCCAGCTCGGCCGGTTCGACGAGGCGATCGGCCACGCCGAGGCCGCCGGGCAGGTCGCTGAGGCAGCTGATCATCCCTTCTCGTTGCACTTGGCGCTGTTCGCTCTCGGTCGCGTCCACCTCGGTCGCGGCGACCTGCCGCGCGCAACCCGCGTTCTCGAGCAGGACCTCGACCTCTGCCGCACGCGACAGCTCGTCGTCGCGATCCCGCTCGTCGCCGCGACCCTCGGCGCCGCATTCGCCCTCGCCGGCCGTGCTGACGACGCGCTCCCGCTGGTCGCGGACGCCGTCGAGGACTTCCGCCGTCGCCAGAATCACACCCAGCCGGCGTTCATTCTTCTGTGCGCGGGGACGACCTGCCTCTCGGCCGGGCGGATCGACGAGGCCGCCAGCTACGCCCGAGAGGCACTGGTGCTCACCAGGCGGCTGGGGGCTCGCGGAAGCGAGGCGCACGCTCTCTGCCTCGCCGGTGACGTCGCGTCGGCAGGCAGCGCCGAGGACGCTGCCGGCTACTACCGCGACGCGCTGGCGCTTGCCGGCGAACTTGGTATGCGCCCCATCGTCGCCCACTGTCACCTCGGCCTCGGCAAACTCTCCCGTCGGACGGGGAAGCGCGACCAGGCGCAGGAGCACCTTCGCACGGCGGTAACGATGTACCGCGAGATGGACATGCGCTTCTGGCTCGAGCAGGCAAAGATGGCGACCACTGAGCTGGCGTAACGCGTACGCTTCCGTGTGGAAGCGGGCGCATAACAACACGATGAACCCGACGGCGACTTCGCTTCGCTCAGCCGCCGCAGGTTATCGTGAACGTTTGAGCTTCGTGCACGTCCGCTTGTGGGCGATTTGAACTTCCGCATTGGCTCGGCCACGTCGATTGACCGACCGGTATGGAGCACGATCTCGAGTGACAGGTTG
>CAVWFR010000032.1:0-258198 GCA_963754305.1 uncultured beta proteobacterium
GCTCGCCCGGATCTTCCAGGCGTTCTTCACCACGAAGCCGAAGGGCATGGGGCTCGGGCTCTCGATCAGCCGGACGATCGTCGAGGCGCACGGCGGAACGCTCTCGGCGCACTCCGCGCCCGGGATGGGGTCCACCTTCAGGGTCGAGCTTCCATTGCGGCCATCCCCGCACACCGCTTGACCGCTCCCGCCGACGCCGCAGGCACCGTGTTCGTCATCGACGACGACGCGTCGGTGCGCAGGGCGCTCGAGCGCAAGCTTCGCACCGCCGGCTTCCGGGTGGAGACGTTCGAGTCGGCGCAGGACTACGTGGCACGTGCGCCGCAGGCGGAAATCGCCTGCATCCTGACCGACGTCCGCATGCCCGGCATGAGCGGGCTCGACCTGCAGGACTCGCTCGCGAAGGCCGGCCGCGCGCTGCCGATGGTGTTCATCACCGGCTACGGCGACATCCCGACCACCGTCCGCGCGATGAAGGGCGGCGCAGTCGACTTCCTGCCGAAGCCGTCCTCCGAGCGCGAGATCCTCGCCGCGGTGGCGGAAGCGCTCGGGCGGAGCCGCGCGATCGAGCGGGAACGCCGCGAGATCGGGAGCCTCCGCGCGCGCTACGAGTCGTTGACCGCCCGCGAGCAGGAAGTGCTCGCGCTCGTGGTCGCGGGGCTGCTGAACAAGGTCATCGCCGACCGGCTCGGGATCCAGGAGAGCACGATCAAGGTCCACCGCGGCCGGGTGATGGAGAAGATGGGGGCGGCGTCGGTCGCCGACCTGGTACGGATGAGCGAGCGCCTCGGTCTCGCGCCCGCGCGCGGACCCGGCGCGGCGCTGAACGCCGCGCCCGACACCGGCAGTACGACCAAAGTCGAATTTCCCGACGCAGCGCGTCGGCGGACACTTCGCGCCGTGTTCGCGCCGATGCTCCCGTGAAGACGCTCGCTCGTCAGCGCACGGAACGTGCTGCTGTTCTCCCTCGTCGCGGAGGGCGCGACGGGCCTCGTCGTGGTACTGGCACCGGGGCTCGTCGCGCAGCTGCTCTTCGGCACCGAGGTCGCTGGCGCAGGCGTCGCGTACGGCCGCCTGCTCGGAATGACGCTGCTCGCCCTCGTCATCGCCTGCTGGCCGCACGCGGACGCGGTCCCGCGCCCGGCCCTGCACGCGGCCCTCGCCTACAATCTGCTGGCGGCGCTCTATCTCGCCTGGCTCGGGGTCGCCCACCGCCCGGCGGGGATCCTGCTTTGGCCGGCCGTTGCGGAGCACGCGCTCGTGGCGCTGCTCCTCGCGATCCGAATGCGTGACGCTTGACGGGGGCGTTAACAACGATACAACGAAGGGAGAAAAAATGAATGCTCGCACCTTGCTCGTGGCGTTACTCGCCGGAGAGGCGCTGCTCGCGCCGCTCGGCGCAGCGGCTCAGCCCGACGCCCCGCCGTGGAAGTTCTCGCTCATGCCCTACCTGTGGCTGCCGAGCGTCGACGGCAGGCTCAACTACGGACCGCCGCCGTTCGGGGGCGGGACCGCGAACGTGAACGTCGACGCGGACACCCTGCTCGACAACCTGGACTTCGCGTTTATGATCACCGGCGAGGCGCGCAAGGGCCGCTGGCTCGTCGCCACCGACGTCATCTATCTCGACTTCTCGGGCGCGGACAGCTCCGTCCAGAGCGTCGACCTGAACCCGGGCTCGGGACGCATCAACGTCTCGACCAGCCAGCTTGATGCCGGGACCAGCAGCGAGCTCAAGGGCTGGGTGTGGACCATGTTGGGCGGCTACACCGCGGTCCAGGACCCGCGGTGGAGTCTGGACGTGATCGGCGGCTTCCGCCTGCTCGACATCAAAGCGACCACCAACTGGAACCTGACGGCGGCGGTGACCGGGACCGGTCCCGGCGGCGCGACGGCGACCTTCGCGCGCAGCGGCAGCGTGGAAAAGTCGGACAGCATCTGGGCCGGGATCGTCGGCGCGAAAGGCCGGGTGAAGCTGGGCGGAGGCAACTGGTTCGCCAACTATTACGGCGACATCGGCGGCGGGTCGGATACGTTCACCTGGCAGGGCGTGGCGGGCGTCGGGTACGCGTTCCGGTGGGGCGAGATCATTTTCGACTACCGGTACCTCTACTACAGCCAGAGCGGCGACAAGCTCATCGACAACATCAGCTTCGGCGGCTTCGCGCTCGGCGCGAACTTCCGGTTCTGAAGGAAGAGACGACGATGCTTTTCCGATTCGTGCTTTCGGCGCACACCGGCGCGGTGTCGCTGTTCCCCAGCGTCTAACTCTACCAGCTCACCGACACCGGGCTCGCAGCGTCGCTCAGGCTGTCGGGCCCCAAGTTCTTCAAGGGATCCGGACCTGCCCTGAGGGAAAGAGGCGACCGATGAGCCGTCTCGTGAGGAATCCTCCGGCTCCCCCATTCCACCAAGGTCTAATTTCCAGCGCCGCGCCTGCGGCCGATACTGAAAACGTGTCCACACCGAGACCCCGAGGATTACGCGTGCTGCTCGTGGACGACGACGACTCGCTGCGCCGGGCGCTGGTGCGAAGCCTCCGGCTGGAGGGATTCGACGTGACGGGCTACGCCAGCGTGAAGGCGCTGCTTGGAGCCGGCGTGCCCGAGAGCAACGCGTGTCTCGTCCTGGACGTGAACATGCCGGGGATTGACGGCATCGCGTTCAAGCGGACCCTCGTCGAAGCGGGCCGCGATCTCCCCACCGTCTTCATCACCGCGCTCGAGCCCGAGGACGTGAGCGAAACGCTCGCGGCGCTTGCGCCGGTCGCGGTGCTCTTCAAGCCCTTCAAGAACGAGGACCTGCTCGCGGCAATCGGACGGGCAGGTGCGTGCTTCGGACCAACCCGGACATGATGAGCAGGGTGTTTTCCACACAAGGCGGGCAAGCGTTGCCTTTGAATAAGGGAGAGTGATGATGTTGACGATTGATCCGCACCGGTGCGCGAAGCGGCTGATCGCGGCGTTTGCGCTGCTGCTTCTTTCGGCCGCCGTTCTGCCGCGGCTGGCATTCGGGCAACCCGCTGGAATCGACCCGCAGGCCGAGAAGCTGTTGAAAGCCTCCATGACCTTCCTCGGCAGCCAGAAGCAGTTCAGCGCGGACACGCGCAGCACGATCGAGCTCGTCACGAAATGGGGCCAGAAGCTCCAGTTCGACAACACGGTGACGATGGCCCTGCAGCGCCCGAACAAACTCTATGCCAAGCGCGTGGGCGACCTCATCGATCAGGTCTTCTACTACAACGGCAAGTCCCTCACGCTGCACAACCCCAGCCAGAAGTACTACGCCAGCGTCCCGGCGCCGGGCACGCTGGAGGAAACGCTCGACTTCGCGCGCGAGAAGCTGGACATCGTCGCCCCCGGCGGCGACTTCCTCTACAAGAACGCGTTCGAGGTCCTGATGCAGGACGTCACGAACGGCTTCGTGGTGGGCAAGGGCGTCGTCGAGGGTGTGCGCTGCGACCATCTCGCGTTTCGCGCCTCGCACGTCGACTGGCAGATCTGGATCCAGGAGGGAAGACAGCCCCTGCCGCGCAAGATCGTGATCACCACGCGTGACCTCGTCAACGCGCCGCAGTTCGCCGTGGTCATCACGAAATGGAACCTCGCACCGACGTTCGACGAGAGCCTGTTCAGCTTCAAGCCGCCGAAGGACGCACGGAAGGTCGACTTCCTGCCTCTCTAGAGGGCGGAGCGGCCACCCGTCGAATGCCATGGAGACTGTGATGAAGAGACATATGAAGACGTGCGTGCTCGCCGCTGCGGCGCCGTTGCTCCTGATCGGGGAGTATTCGAGCGACGCGCCGCTCGGGCTGACACTCGCGCGGGAGGCGGCGGCAGTCGTCGGCGCACCGGTGACGCCCGTTTCTGTTGCAGGCGTGGCACGACGCACGACGCGCCGCACCGTGGCGGCGACCACTACGGCCGCCGCGGCGTCGAGCTCGCAACAGCAACAAGCGACAGCCCAGCAGCAGCAACAGACCGCGCAACAGCAGCAGGCAGTGGGTCAGCAGCAGGCCGCAGTCGCCAAGCAGCAGACCGCGACCGCCCAGCAACAGGCCGCGGTCGCCCAGCAGCAGGCCGCGGCCGCACCGCCGCCGGCGATCGGCACTGTCGTGCCCGCATTGCCCGCCGGCTGCGTCTCGACGCCGAAAGGAGGCGTCGAGTACCACAAGTGCGGCAACACTACTTACCGCGCTGCGTTCCAGGGCAACAACCTTGTTTATGTGGTGCAGCAGCCGTGATCCGCACGCACGCCGGTCGACCAGCGTTTCGGAGGTGAGCCGATGAGAACCAATTGGAACGAATGCGCAATCGCGCTGGCGGTTGTCGCCCTGACCGTTGCCCTGCCCGGCACGCTGCACGCCCGCGATCCGGGGATCAACCAACCCGGGGCCCTGGGCAATCCCAGGATGGACCCCGGCATCAACCAGCCCGGGGCGGTCGGCAATGTCGGGGTCGGAGCGCCTGGAGTGGGTGCGCCCGGGGTCGGCGTCAGAGACCCCGGCATCAACCAGCCCGGGGCGGTCGGCAATGTCGGCGTCGGAGCGCCTGGAGTGGGTGCGCCCGGGGTCGGCGTGGTGGATCCCGGCATCAATCAGCCCGGCGCGGTCGGAAACGCAGGCACCGCCCGGCGTTCGGTGCGCAGGTAATCGCCCTCCTTGCCGTCGACCGCTAACCGTCCTCGGTCAGCGACCGCGCTGCCCGGGATTCCGATCGGCTCAGGAGGGTATCGAGAATGATCAAACGACACGTGATCGACGACGGAAGCCGTGCCGTGAGGCTTCTCCGAGAACCCTTGCTGCATTTCCTGGTTGCCGGCGGCGTGCTGTTCGCCGTTTTCGCGTGGCTCAACCGCGGTGCCGACGACACGGCGGGAACCGCGTCGCGCACCGTGCGCATCACCGCAGGCGAAGTCGAATGGTTGAGTCAGACCTGGGCGCGCCAATGGCACCGCCCGCCAAGCAACGAGGAGCTCAAGGCGCTGATCGCCGGCTACCTCAAGGAGGAGCTGCTCGCACGCGAGGCGCGCGCCCTCCGGCTCGACGAGAACGACACGGTCGTGCGCCGGCGCCTCGCGCAGAAGATGGAATTCATGGTGGCGGACACGGCGCAAATGGCCGAGCCGGACGAGGAGGCGTTGCGCCGCGCCTACGAGGCACACCGCGAGCGCTTCCAGTCGCCCGCGCGCATCACCTTCACCCATGTCTATTTCAACCGCGACCGGCGCGGTGCGCAGGCCGAGGCGGATGCGCATGCGGCCTTGCGGCGCTTCTCGCGGGCGGGTGCGACGGCAAGTGCTTCCGACGTCGGCGACCGCTTCCTCGCCCAGTACGACTTCGTCGACGCCGACGAGCTCGAGGTAGCGGGCGTGCTCGGGCCGGAGTTTGCGCGTCGGGTGTTCGCCCTGCCTAAGGGCGAGTGGCAGGGACCGATCGTGTCGGGCTATGGCCTGCACCTCGTGCGGGTCGCGAACATGCGGGCAGCGCAGCCGCGCGAGTTCGCGACGGTGAAGGACGAAGTATCGAGGCTATGGCGCGAGCAGCGCGAACGGGAAGTACGCGAGCGGTACTTCGCCGCACTGTTCAAGAAGTACGACGTGGTAGTAGACGACAGCGTCGAGCGTCTCGTCGGCCCGCTGGCGCTGGCGAGAGAGCAAGAAAAGTGAGCATGCCCTGGCGTGCGCTCCTGTTGCTGACGCTACTGCTCAGCCCGCTCGCGTCCCTGGGCCACGAAGTGCGCCCCGCCTATCTGGAGTTGCGCGAAGTCAAGCCCGGCGAATTCGCGGTGCTGTGGAAGACGCCGATGCGGGGCGACCTTCGTCTCGCGTTGGCGCCGGAGTTCTCCGGACGCATCGAGCCCCTGACGCCAATCGCGACGCGCGAGAGCGGCGCCGCGGCGGTGCAGACGTGGCGGCTCAGGACGAATGAACCCCTGCGCGGTCAGTCGCTGCGCATCCAGGGACTCGAAGCCACCATGACCGACACGCTCGCGCGCGTCGAATTCGCCGACGGCAGCACCTGGTTGCATCGGCTGACGCCGCAAGCGCCCGCCGCGACGATTCCTGCGAAACAGTCGGGATGGTCCGTAGCCGGGGAGTACTTGAAGCTGGGCGTCGAGCACATCCTGCTCGGCGTCGACCATCTGTTGTTCGTGCTCGCGCTGCTGCTCATCACCCAAGGCGCGTGGCGGTTGATCAAGACCATCACCGCCTTCACGGTCGCGCACAGCATTACGCTCGCACTTGCCTCCCTCGGGCTCGTGCACATGCCGCAGGCGCCGGTCGAGGCCATCATCGCGCTCTCCATCGTCTTTGTCGCTGCCGAAATCCTGCGCATGCGCAACGGGCACGAGGGCATCGCGACGCGCGCGCCTTGGATCGTCGCCTTCGCCTTCGGCCTCTTGCACGGCTTCGGTTTCGCCGGTGCGCTCGCCGAGGTCGGCTTACCGGAGGGGCAAATCCCGCTCGCGCTCCTGTTCTTCAACGTCGGCGTGGAGGTCGGTCAGTTGCTGTTCATCGCGGCGGTGCTGAGCGCGCTCGCCGTCATCCGGCGCATCCGGTTTCGGTTTCTCCGCTGGATCGAGATTGTCCCGCCCTACGCCATCGGCAGCGCGGCGATGTTCTGGGTCATCCAGCGCGTCGCCGCTTTCTAGTCCCCTTGAGAGATTGAAGAGAATGGAGATCAACATGAAGACCAAACTCCTAACGCACGCAACTACTGCTCTCTTCGCTCTCGCGGGGTTCGCGCCGCCGGGGCTGGCGGCAGATGCGGGCGAGCTCACCAAGGAGAAGGCCGAGCTGGTGCATCCCGCCAAACCCATCTATTCGCCTTATGCCGGGCGCAAGTTCCCCACCCGGCCGCTTTTCGGCGACACGCATTTGCATACTTCTTTCTCGATGGACGCCGGCGCATCGGGTACCCGCCTCGGTCCGCGCGATGCATACCGCTTCGCGCGCGGCGAGCAGGTCACCTCGAACACCGGCCAACCGGTGAAGCTCTCCCGTCCGCTGGACTTTCTGGTGGTGGCCGATCACTCCGACGGCTTTGGGTTTTTCCCGCTGCTCCTCAACGGCGATCCCACCGTCATGGCCGATCCCCAGGGCAGAAAGTGGAATGAAATGATCCATTCGGGCAAGGGCATGGAGGCAGCGTTGGACATCATCCACAGTTTTGCCAAAGGCACGATCTCCAAGGCCATCATGCCGGTCCCCGGCACCAAGGCCTACCGCAACGCCTGGCAGGAAACCATCAAGGCAGCGGAGGCCTTTAACGATCCGGGCCGCTTTACCGCCTTCATCGGCTATGAGTGGACGTCGAACCCCGGCGGCAACAACCTGCATCGCAACGTGATCTTCCGCGACAACGCCGACAAGGCCAGCCAGGTCGAGCCGTACACCACGCAGAAACCGCTCGGCAGCGACAACCCCGTGGATCTGTGGAAGTGGATGGCAGCGTATGAGAGCAAGACTGGCGGTCGGGTGCTGGCCATTGCCCACAACGGCAACCTGTCCAACGGCCGCATGTTCCCGACGGTCGAGGCCTTCGGCCAGAAGGTCGACCGTGCCTATGCCGAGACACGCATGAAATGGGAGCGCCTCTACGAGGTGACCCAGACGAAAGGCACCGGCGAGGCGCATCCTTTCCTCTCGCCGAATGACGAATTCGCCAATTTCGAGATATGGGACAAGGCCAACCTCGACGTGAGCGTGAAAAAGGAGACGTCGATGCTCGAATTCGAATATGCCCGTTCGGCGCTGAAGAACGGGCTGATGCTCGAACAGAAGCTCGGCGCCAATCCGTACCGGTTCGGCCTGGTCGGCAGCACCGATTCGCACACCGGGCTCACCGCAGTGGAGGAGGACAATTTCTTCGGCAAAATCGCCCCTGCTGAACCGAGCCCGGAGCGCATGATGAGGCCCTTCATGCACAACCCGAAGCTCGGCCTCACGATCATGGACTGGGAGGTGTCCGCCTCCGGCTACGCCGCGGTGTGGGCGACCGAGAATACGCGCGAAGCGATCTGGGACGCGATGGAGCGCAGGGAGACCTACGCCACCACCGGCTCGCGCATGGCCGTGCGCTTCTTCGGCGGCTGGGACTTCGAAGCGAGGGACGCGCAGAACCGCCTGCCGGCGGCGGTCGGCTACACCAAGGGCGTGCCGATGGGCGCCGACCTGAGTAGTGCGCCGAACGGCAAGGCGCCGACCTTCCTCGTCGCTGCGCTCAAGGACCCGATCGGCGCCAACCTCGACCGCATCCAGATCGTCAAGGGCTGGCTCGATGCGAGCGGGAAGCTGCAAGAAAAGGTCTACGACGTGGTCTGGGGCGATGCCGAGAAGCGCAAGCCGGGCGCGGACGGCAAGCTGCCGCCTGTGGGCAGCACGGTGGATGTCGCCGAACGCCACGTGGACCAACACCATCGGCGACCCCGAGCTCATCACCGTGTGGAAGGATCCTGCTTTCGACCCGAAGCAGCGTGCGTTCTACTACGCACGGGTGCTCGAGATCCCGACACCGCGCTGGACCGCGTATGACGCCAACCGCTTCGGCGTAAAGCCGCCGCCGGGCACGACCATGAGCCTGCAGGAGCGGGCCTACACCTCGCCGATCTGGTACACGCCAGGGAAGTGAGCACGATCGTGAGCGGGCATCGCAAGTTGGCCGTGAGCCGGGAAGTGTTGCGCGCCGCGTTCCTGATCGGGGGCTGGAGATTGGGGTAGCGATCCATGCGCGCTAATCGTCTGACCATCTGCCTGCTCGCGGCGGCCGCCCTAGCCGGGTGCGCCAGCCGGCCGATCAACGAGCCAATCTTCCAGGTCGATCCCAAGGCTGGCTATCGTCCATATCTGCTGATTCCCAAGCGCCAGAACAACGACCCGCACACACTGTTCATCCTCTCGTTCTCCGGCGGCGGCACGCGGGCCGCGGCGTTCTCGTACGGTGTCCTCGAGGAACTGCGCCGCACCGAGTTCGTCCTCGACGGCAAGCGCCGCCGGCTGATCGACGAGGTCGACATGATTACCGGCGTGTCGGGGGGGAGCTTCACGGCGCTCGCGTACGCGCTCTACGGCGACCGGCTGTTCGCCGAGTACGAGCAACGGTTCCTCAAGCGCGACGTGGAGGGCACGCTCCTCGGGCGCGGCCTGAACCCGCTCAACTGGTCGAAATTCGTCGGCGGCAGTGCCGGGCGCTCGGAGCTCGCTGCCGAGTACTACGACGAGATCCTGTTCGAGGGCGCGACGTTCGGCGACCTGCTCGACAAGCAGACCCCGGTCGCCATCGCGACCGGCACCGACATTTCGACCGGGTCGCGCCTCGCGTTCTTCCAGAATGACTTCGATCTGCTCTGCTCCGACCTGGGCAAGTTCCGCCTGTCGCGGGCGGCCGCTACGTCGTCCGCGGTGCCGGTGGTGCTGTCGGCGGTGACGCTCAGCAACTACGGCGGCACTTGCAGCTTCCAGTACCCGGCCTGGGTGAAGGACGTCGAGAACCCCGATACCAGAGCCCGGCCGGCGGCGCGCGCGCTGCAGCGCTACCGCGAGATGCAGACCTTCCAGAACAGCAAGGATCGCCCGTACATCCACCTGGTCGACGGCGGCGTCGCCGACAACATCGGCGTGCGCGGCGTCCTGGAGGCCTCGAGGAGCTGGCGGCGAGCGCGAAGTTCCGCGACGAGGTCGGCTTCGGCGTCATCCGCAGGCTCGTGCTGATCGTCGTGAACGCCCGCTCGGCACCCAGGAGCGACTGGGACCGCGACGAGACGCCGCCCGGTCTCGTCGTGCAGCTGCTGCAGGCCTCGGGCGTGCCGATCGACCGGTATTCGTTCGAGACTGTCGAGCTGATGAAGGATCGCGCCGAGATCTTCAAGTGGCGGCGCGAGCTCGCGGTCGCGCGCAAGCGCCTCGCCGGCGAGACCGAGGCGCAGGCCGAGGCGAGCGTGCCGAAGCTCGACCTGCACGTGCTCGACGTCAGCTTCGAGGCGCTTTCCGACCCGAAGGAGCGCGACTACTTCATGAATCTGCCGACGAGCTTCGTGCTCCGGCCCGACGAAGTCGACCGGCTGCGTGAGGTGGGCGGCCGGCTGCTGCGCCAGTCGCACGAGTACGAAGCGGTCGTGCGCGATCTCGGCGGTAACCCGGCGAACTAGCCGCCACGGCACCTCGTGCACGCCGGGGCGGCATGAAGGATCGCTCCCGGAATGGATATAACCAAGAGCGAAGGGCTCTCCGTGAACTGTGACTTCGGCGGCCGGGAATCCCCCGGTTCGCTGCGCTCCCCGACCCCTTCTCGCCAGGGGTTCTCCAGGTCCGGCTTGCCAGGCTTTCGCCGTGGTTCCCGGCCCTGCACGGTCCTGCAAGAGACGCAACGGGCGTCCTCGTAAGTTGCTGATTCACAAACCGCTACAGGGTGAGTGGTCGAACCCCCGGTGCCCACCAGCAGCACAACAGATTTCGAGTCTCTCTTTCACTCGTCCCGGTTCTCAATATCAGCGGTGCGCGGCGATCTTCAGCGCGACCGACAGCTCGTGCCGTCCGGCGGCGAGCGCCCACGAGAGCACGACCGTCGCGCATTGCATGATTTTTTCGAAGCCGCCCTCCGACTGCGAGACCGTGAAGTGCGGCCGCGCGCTGAGCGCTGCAGGCCGGCTGCACAGCACCGTCACCGCGCCGCCCATGAACCGGTCGTCGAGGACGAGCTCGGTCGCGCGATCCGCGTCCAGCGGCTGGCCAAAGCCGCACGGACTTTCGCCGTCGAGGATGTAGCGACCGGCCGAGCCGTCGCAGCTCGGCATCGCGAGGTTCAGCTCGGTGCGGAACGTCCCCGCCGCGCCGGTCTCGATGAACCAAGTCGCCGTCACCCGGCTGCCCTGCACCAGCACCAGCTTCTCGGCGCGGCCGGCGCCGCACGGCCCGGCGAAGCTCGCTGCGTGCTCGACCGCGCCGTGCGGCACGAGCGCGTAGCCGGCGAGCGGCGCGGCGTTCCCCGCGCCGTCGAGCCAGGCATCGCGGAAGATCGTCCGGCCGTGCGCATCGGGGAGGAGGTCCGCCGCGGCTATTGCGTGCTTGAACCGCACGTGGTCATGCGCGGAGGCGATCCCGGGCCCGTCGTGGTTGGAATCCTGTGCCGCCAGCAGGCTGCGGTGATAGTGCTCGGCGTGCCGGCGCAGCGTGTCGCCGAAATTCTGCGCGAGCGCGTAGGCGTCGAGTTCCACGAGCGATGCGGCGCCGTCGAGCTTCACCACCGCCTGCAGCTCGCCGTTCCGGAGGAAGAGCTCGTCGATCCCGTCGGCGTCGATATCGCCGAGCGCGCGCGCCGGACGCGGCGCGATCGCATCGAGCTGGGCCTCGAGCTCGACCAGCGAGCGATAGACGCCGCGGCGCAAATGCGGCAGGTAGAGACCGCCGAATAGGCCGTGCCAGTAGGCATCGTTCGATTGCGCGAGATGCAGGAGGCGTTCCAGCGCCGGTGGCGGTGGGCCCGGCGTCAGCCCGGCGAGCCGCTCCGAGAGCTGGAGCATCCGCTTGTGCATCCAGTTCGCCTCCGGGTAGCGCGAGAGGAAGTTGCGCCAGATCCCGCCGCGGAGAAACGGTTTCTCCGCCTCGTACGTACCGGCCTGCTTTGCCCGCGCCACCAGGTCGGCGTAGAGGGCCGCCGCCGGCGCGGGCAGCGTCCACTCGTTCATCTCGATGTACGACGCGGCGGGGAGATACACGATGCCGCGGCTCGTCGCGCGCGAACGGTGCTCGCGGAAGGTCAGCGTCTCGATCCGGTCGGAAGCGAGCACGCCCCGGACGAACTGCTCCAGCCAGCCCTTGCCGTATACCCACTCGTGAGTGTCGGGCCAGATACCGAACTTCTCGATATCGTCGAAGTAGATCGCCGCGCCTCCCTGCGCGCCGCCGTGCGAGCCGATGAAATCGACCGCCTCGGCGGCGGGGGAGAACGGGATCCGGTAGCGGAGCCGCTCGGAGATCGGATAGAGATCGACCCGCGCGCCGCCTTCCTCGGTGGTGAAGTAGCCGTCGAGCTCGGTCGCGCGCTTTCCGGCGCACAGGAAGTGGTAATCGTCGACGGTGACGTAGCGGATGCCGCTCTCGACGAGCGCCGACACCACCGTGGATTCCCACACCCGCTCGGTCAGCCAAACACCGACGGGTGCCGTGCCGAACAGCCGTTTGAGCTTCGCCGACAGCGCGGCGAGCTGCCGGAGCCGGTCGCGGTGCGGGATCGCGGCGAGCACCGGCTCGGTATCGCCGGCGCCGAAGAGCTCGACCTGGCCGCGGGCGACCATCTCGCGGAGGAGCAGCATGTCGCGCGGATAGTGCTCGAGGAGATAGTCGAGCAGCGGACCGCTGAAGTGGGCCGCGAACCGGAAAGCGGGGAAGCGGTGCAGCGTCTCGAGAAACGGCCGGTAGCAGAGGTCGTGAGCCCGGTCGAGCACCTCGGGGAAGTTGCCGGCGGGCTGGTGCGCGTGGACACCGAAGAGGAGCGCGGTCCTCACGCCGACGCGGGCGCGACCGCGCGCCGCATGGTCCCGCCGAGCGCCGGGTGCCCGGTGCCGCGGCTGATCGGTATCCCAAGCTCCGGCGGAACCGGAAGCTCGAGCAGCCGGTACAGCTGCCCGAGATTCGCGCGGAAGAGCCGATCGAAGGTCGCCACCGCGAACTCGGGGTTGTAGTCGCCCATCCACCAGAACCAGTCGGAGCTCTCGCAGTCGGCGAGCTGTTGCTCGGCCGCGGCGAGCGCTTCCGCGGTCATGCGTCCGCTTCCGGCGACGCGATCGAAGCTCTCCTTCGCAGCGACGAGCAGCTCCCAGGCGCGGTTCTTCTCCGGTGCGCCGATCCAGGTCGTGAGGTCGCCGTACACCCAGCTCCCGGCAACCACGCCCGGCAGCTCGCTCGCCTCCGCGTGCGCGAGCGCGGCCGCGAAGGTCGTCGTATGGAGCGCGGGATGGGCCTCGAGCCGCCCGTAGAGCGACTCCAGAAAGAAGAAGCCGTTGTACGGATAGAACTCCCAGCAGTTCTCGCCGTCGAGGATCACGCTGACGAGCGGCGTCTCGCCCGGCGCCGCGGCCGCCGCGATGCCTTCCAGCTCCGCGATGAAATGCGCCGCTGCCTCTGCGCCGTGCCACTTGGAATACTCGAATCCGATCAGGTCCGACAGCCGGTCGTCGCGGAAGAAGCACGCGAGCCCCGTGCCCGGGGCGCGCCAGGCGCGGTAGGCGTAGCGCCGCCGTTCGGGGACGGGCACGCCGCTCGCGCGGAGCGAGTGGGCGAGGACGGCTTCGCTCGACGCGGTCCATCCGCAGCCGCGCTCGGCGAGCAGCTGGAGGAGCGGTGTCGAGAGCGCGCCCTCGGCGGGCCAGACCCCCGCGGCTGGCGCGCCAAAGCGGCGGGCATGGCTCTCGAGCGCGCGCTCGAGATGGACGCGCACGCGCTCCGCGCCGCCGGGATACGCACCCGCGGCGGGCAGCTCGAGCTGGGGCCGCGCCTCGCGCGCCGAGCGGAAGTCGATCAGCAGCGGCGCGAGCGGATGGTGGTAGGGCGTCGTGGACAGCTCGACTCTGCCGTCGGCCGCGAGCCTCGCGTAGCGGGCGACCGTTCCGGCCACGATCTCGCCGACGAGCTCGTAGAGCGCACGGCGGTCGGCGGCGGTGAACCCCATGCCGGTGGTCATCAGCCGCTTGACCAGCGTCGACTCCCGCTTGACCGTCTCGCCGGTCCACGCGAGGTGGTACCAGGCGAGGAGATCGTAGCAGTAGCGATCGGAGAGGTAATCGATCGCGTCGCGGCCCTGGCGCTCGAGCGTCAGGTAGAGCTCGTGCAAGCCCTGGTAGGCGGGGAAGGGCTGCACCAGCTTCTCGTGGTTCGCGCGAAAGCAGTGCTCGACCACGAGCCGACGCTCCTCGCGAGCGAGCGGCGTCGCTTCGTCGCGCGCGAGGAGGCGCAGGAGCGGATCGCGCAGCCGGCCGGTGGCGAACTGGTCGGCGTAGTCCTCGAGCTGGTCGAGCAGCACCGGCACGAGGTTCACCACCGCGCGCACGCCGGGATGGCGCTCGAGATGCGCCGCCATGTCGGCGTAGTCCTTGATCGCGTGCAGGTAGACCCAGGGCTGGGTGAACTCGCCGGTCGAGTGGTCGCGATAGTCCGGCTGGTGCATGTGCCAGCACAGGACGAGATTGGCGCGTTTCTCCATCGGCCTTACCGCGCGTGATGGAGCTGGTCCCCAAGCATCTCCGGGGTCACGAGCACGATCCCCTTGTCGCTCACGTGGAAGCGCTTGCGGTCGGCGACCGGGTCGACGCCGATCTCGGTGCCCGGCGCGAGCCGGCAGCCCCGATCGATCACCACCCGCTTCAACACGCAGTGCCGGCCGATCTGGACGCTCGGCAGCACCACCGCGTCCTCGACCGTGGCGTAGCTGTGCACGCGCACGTCCGAGAAGAGCAGCGAGCGCCGCACCGTCGAGCCGCTGATCAGGCAGCCGCCGGAAACCATGGAGTCGACCGCCATGCCGCGGCGGTCGGCGTCGTCGAAGACGAACTTCGCCGGCGGGAGCTGCACCTGGAAGGTCCAGATCGGCCACGCCTCGTCGTAAAGGTTGAGGTCGGGGGTGACCTTCACGAGCTCCATGTTCGCGTCCCAGTAGGCATCCACCGTCCCGACGTCGCGCCAGTACGGGCGGCCTTCGCTCATGTTGACGCAGCTGTCGGAGAACTGGTGTGCGACGACGCGATAGCCGCGGGCGATCAGGTGCGGGATGATGTCCTTGCCGAAGTCGTGGCTCGATTGCGAGTCGTCGGCGTCGCGGACCAGCGCTTCGTAGAGGAACGGCGCGTTGAACACGTAGATGCCCATGCTCGCGAGCACGACGTCCGTGCGGCCGGGCATCGGGGGCGGCGAGGCCGGCTTCTCCACGAAGCTCGTGATGCGCATCGACTCGTCGACGTTTATCACGCCGAACGCGCTCGACTGGTCGAGCGGCACCTCGACGCAGGGGATCGTCAGATCGGCGCCGCGGGCCGCGTGCTCGGCGAGCATCTTCGAATAGTCCATCTTGTAGACGTGGTCGCCGGCAAGGACGAGGACGTGCCGCGGCTCGTGGCGCCGCAGGATGTCCAGGTTCTGGAACACCGCGTCGGCGGTGCCGCGGTACCACTCGGTCCAGACGCGCTGCTGCGCCGGCATGAGCTCGACGAACTCGCCGAGCCGTCCGTCGAGAAAACCCCAGCCGTTCTGCACGTGGCGGATGAGGCTCTGCGCCTTGTACTGGGTGAGGATGCCGATCCGGCGCACTCCCGAGTTCACGCAGTTCGAGAGCGCGAAGTCGATGATGCGGAACTTGCCGCCGAACGGCACCGCCGGCTTCGCGCGCCAGTCGGTCAGCGCGCCCAGCCGCGAGCCGCGCCCGCCGGCGAGAATCATCGCGACCGTGCTCCGCGTGAGCTGGGGCGCGGCGGTGAAGGCGGTCTGGCCCTTGGGCTCCGGATCGGGCCGGTCGTCGCGCTCGCTATGCTTTTCCATGCTTCACTCCCGGCAGACCGATAACGCGGTCGAACATCCCGTCGCACCTCCAGGCGAAAAGCCGGTCGACAATCCTCGGTGGCTCGCGCCCGACATCCAACGGCTCCTCGGCGTGCGCACGCCCGATTCGTTCGGCCTTTTCGGCTGGCATCGCGGCACAACGGGCTGGATGCTGCGAATGCTCCAGCCGCTCGCCGATGGCGTGGACGCGGAAACCTCGCGCGGCTGGCGACCGATGACGCGCCGGCCTGGCACGCCGCTCTTCGAGCTCGAAGGACCGAAGCCGCGGCCCGAGCATACCCGGCTGCGCGTCAGCGCGGAAGGCGAGACACGCGAGATCTCCGACCGGTCTCGTTCGCGCCGCGGATCGCGGCCGACGGGCTCTGGCTGTTCAATGCTCGCGCCCCGCGCCACGCCTGGCGCTACCTCGGCGCGCATCCGGACCGAATCGCGTCCGTCGCCTCAGCGCAGGGGGCGTTGCGTGGCGTCAGCGACCGGCCCCCTCGAGCGCCAGTTGCGCCGCGCCCAGCAGCCCGAGCCTCTCCTCGACGACCACGTGCACCGGGAACCGCGCCGCCAGTCCCGCGTGCTCGCCCTTGGCGTTGAAGGCTCGAACGAACGACCCATCGCGCAGCCGCGGCAGGATCTTGGGCGCGATGCCGCCGGCGACGTATACGCCGCCCCGCGCGAGGACCGCGAGCGCATAGTCGCCAGCCGCCGCGCCGTAGCAGGCGACGAAGAGATCGAGTGCCTCGCTCGCGCGCGGGTCGGCGCGCTCGAACGCCGCCCGCGTGACCTCGTCGGGCGGCGCTGCGCGGTCGCCGCCGAGGAAAGCATGGATCCGCGCGAGCCCCGCGCCGGAAACGACGTGCTCGAGGCGCACTCGTCCGACCTCGCACCCGACATGCCGCCGCAGGTCGGCCTGGCGCTCGTCCGCGGGCGCGAAGCCCACGTGCCCGCCTTCGCCCGGCACGACGAGATACCGATCGCCGCTCCACACGCGGAAGGCAACCCCGAGCCCGGTGCCCGCACCGATCACGAGTTGCGGCGCGCGCGACATCAACTCGCCGACCTGGATCGTGGCGAGCGCTTCCGGCGGCAATACGCCGATGCCGGCCGCCGCGGCGTGGAAATCGTTGGCAAGCGCGACCGGAGCGCCGACGATCCTTTCCAGCGCCGGCGCATCGAGCTGCCACGGGAAATTGGTGACCGTAGCCCGCCGGTCTTCCACCGGACCGGCGACGCCGAAGCACGCGCCTGCGATCGCGGCGGCGCGCGCCGCCCCGGCCTCGGCGAGGAAAGCGCGCACGGCGTCGGTGAACTCCGGGAACGCCGCGTCCGCGTAGCGCCGCTCGAACACGATGACGACGCGCTCGTCAGCGGCGCGGGCGAGCGCGAGCAGCGTCTTGGTGCCGCCGATGTCGCCGCACAGGAATAGAGGCCGGGACATGGCTGCTATCCTACCCGGCCGATGACAGACGAACGATTTCGAGTCCTCTTCGCCACACCCGAGTGCGCGCCGTGGGTGAAGACCGGCGGGCTCGGCGATGTGAGTCTGGCGCTCCCCGCCGCGCTGGAAGCGCTCGGGCTCGACATGCGCGTGCTCGTGCCCGCGTACCGGCCGGTGCTCGCTGCCGCGACGAACCGCCGGACGATCGCGACCATCGCGGCGCAACACCACTTCCCCGCCGCGCGTGTGCTCGAGGCGCCGCTGCCGAGCGGCGTGCCGGCGTGGCTCGTCGATTGCCCCGCCCTTTACGATCGCGACGGCGGTCCGTATCAGGATCCGGTCACCGGGGCCGACTGGCCGGACAACGCGCTGCGCTTCGGACTGCTGTCGCGGATTGCGGCGCTGCTTGCGGGTGCGGCTAGCCCGCTCGCGTGGCGACCGGACGTGCTCCATTGCAACGACTGGCAGACCGCGCTCGCGCCCGCCTTCGTCCGGTTCGCTGCCTCGCCGCGGCCGGCGACGCTGATCTGTGTCCACAACCTCTCGTTCCAGGGGTTGTTCCCGGCCGAAACCGCCGCGCAGGTCGGGCTGCCGCCGGAGGGGTTCACTATCGAGGGCGCCGAGTTCCACGGTCGGCTGTCGTTTCTGAAAGCCGGCATCGCCTATGCCGATCGAATCGCTACCGTCAGCCCGACCTATGCGCGGGAGATCCAGCGCGCGCCGCTCGGCTTCGGACTGGAGGGCTTGCTCGCCGCGCGCGCCGATAGCCTGCACGGGATCCTCAACGGCATCGACGTCGAGACTTGGAATCCCGCGACGGACCCGCTCATCCCGCAGCGCTATGACGCTGCAAGACTCGACGCGAAGCGCGGGAACAAGCGCGCCCTGCAGGCGCGGATGGGACTCGCCGCCGACCCGGAGGCGCCGCTCTTCGGCTTCGTCGGCCGACTGACCGGGCAGAAGGGCGTCGACCTGGTCGCCGAGGTCGCACCGCGGCTCGTCGAGCTGCCGGCGCAGCTCGCGCTGCTCGGCACCGGCGAGCGCGCGCTCGAGGACGCGCTGCGCTCACTCGGCACGGCGCATCCCGGACGGATCGCGATCGCGATCGGCTTCGACGAGTCCCTGGCTCATCTCGTCGAGGCCGGCGCGGATGCCTTCCTGATGCCGTCGCGCTTCGAGCCCTGCGGCCTCAATCAGATGTACAGCCAGCGCTACGGCACGCCGCCGATCGCGCGCGCCACCGGCGGCCTGTGCGACTCGATCGGCGACTGCACGCCGGCGACGCTCGCCGAGGGGACCGCGACAGGCTTCCTCTTCGTGGAACCGACCGCAGATGCCCTTGCGGAAGCGACGGAGCGCGCGGTGGCGGCGTATCGCGATCCGCCGACCTGGCGGGCGCTGCAGCGAAACGGCATGGCGCGCGACTTCAGCTGGCACGCGAGCGCGCAAGCGTACGCGGCGCTCTACCGTTCGATCGTTTGACGGCGGCGGTCGCCTGAAAAGCGACCGCGGTGCCGGTGCGCTCGCCAGTGAGGCGCGCACCCTCGCCGGGGTGTCGGCGCTACGCCCAGACCATCAGCCCGAGCTCGAACGGGTGCGTGAGCGCCTCGTGGCACGGATAAGCGCGGATCCGATAGTCGAGCCGGCCGCAGAGCTCCGGCTGCAGTTCGAGCGCGAAGCGGTGCTCGCCCGCCTCGGTCATCGTGCCGTCGAAGGCGAGGTCGTACCGCACGCGCCCGTCCTCCGGCTCGCCGATCCCGCGCGCGAGCAGGAGTTCGACGACGACATCGCCCGCGGCGAGGCCGTTCAGCGACGCTGCGACCTCGACGCGCAGGCTGTCGCCGAACTGGATGCGCATCTTCGGATCGTCGAGCCGACGCAGGCTCACGCTAGGCCAGGCCGCGCGCACACGGACCTTCCATTCGGCGACGTGCCGTGCGCGCGCGTAGCCGTTCTCGGCATAGCGCCGGCCCTGCTGCGAGGCCGGCAGGTAGAACTTCGCGAGGTACTCGTTGACCATCCGCGCCGCGTTGAAGCGTGGGAGGATGGTCGCGATCGAGCGCTTCGCCATCCGGACCCACTCCGGCGAGTAGCCCTGGTGGTTGCGCCGGTAGTACATCGGGATCACGTGGTCCTGCAGCAGCTCGTAGAGCGTCTGCGCTTCTTCGTGGTCGCGTCGTTGCGGGCCGAGCGAACCCGAGGCGGGCTTGATCGCCCAGCCGTTGTCGCCCTCGTAGCCCTCGCCCCACCAGCCGTCCAGCACCGACAGGTTGAGCACGCCGTTCATGCCGGCCTTCATTCCGGAGGTGCCCGAGGCCTCGAGCGGATACACGGGGTTGTTGAGCCACACGTCGACACCCGCGACGAGGCGGCGGGCAAGATCGAGGTCGTAGCCCTCGATCAGCAGCAGCCGGCCCTCGAGCTCGGGCGTCTTCGAGATCTGGACCACCTGCCGGATCATCTCCTGCCCCGGCCCGTCGGCCGGATGGGCCTTGCCGGCGAAGATGAACAGCACCGGCCGTTGCGCGTCGCCGACCGTCTGCCGCAGCTCGTCGAGGTTCTCGAGCAGCAGCGCCGCGCGCTTGTAGGTGGCGAACCGGCGTCCGAAGCCGATCGTGAGCACGTTGGGATCGTCCGGGTCGGCGAGCTTGAGGAGGCGATCGAGATGCGACTCGCTGCCCTGATTGCGGAAGTGCTGCTCGCTCAGCCGCGCGCGGACGAGCCGCAGCATGTGCGCTTTCAGCTGCTGCCGCACGCCCCAGAAGACGACCTCGGGCACCTCGGAGAGCTTCGCCCAGAGGTCGCGGTCGGCGATGCGCTGGCTCCAGCCGAAGCCGAGCGCGCGGTCGAAGACCTCCCCCCACTCCGGCGCGAGGAACGTCGGCACGTGCACGCCGTTGGTGACGTAGTCGACCGGGTTCTCCCCCGCAGGCAGCTGCGGCCAGAGGTCCTTCAGCATCTGCGACGACACGCCGCCGTGGATGCGCGATACGCCGTTGTGGAAGCGCGAGCCGCGGACCGCGAGCGCGGTCATGTTGAACTCCGGGCTGCCGGGCGCGTGCCCGAGCGCGAGGAGCTCGTCGGCCGCGATGCTGGTCTCGCGGCAAAAGCCGTCGAAGTAACTGCGGATCATCTCGGCCGCGAAATGGTCGTGGCCCGCCGGCACCGGCGTGTGAGTGGTGAATACGGTGTTCACGGCGACCGCCTCGAGCGCGGCGCGGAAGTCGAGGCCGTGCCGCATGACGCCGCGGATCCGCTCGAGGACGAGGAACGCCGCGTGGCCCTCGTTGATGTGCCACACCGTCGGCTTCACGCCGAGCGCCGCGAGCGCGCGCACGCCGCCCACGCCGAGCACGATCTCCTGCTCGATGCGCGTCGTGCGGTCGCCGCCGTACAGACGGTGCGCGATGCCGCGGTCGCGCTCCGCGTTCCCGGGAAGATCGGTGTCGAGGAGATAGAGCGTCACATGGCCGGCGCGCACGCGCCACACTTTGACCGCGATCGTCCGCCCGGGCAGCTCGACCTCGATGTGCAGCTCGGCTCCGGACTCGCCCGCGACCGGTGCGACCGGCAGATCGTCGAAGTCCGAGTCGTGGTACTCGGCGCGCTGCGCACCCTCGCTGTCGATCGTCTGCGTGAAGTAGCCCTGCCGGTAGAGCAGGCCCACCCCCACGAACGGCAGTCCCATGTCGCTCGCGGCCTTGCAATGGTCGCCGGCCAGGATGCCGAGGCCGCCGGAGTAGATCGGCAGGCTCTCGTGGAGACCGAACTCGGCGCAGAAGTAGGCGACGACGTCGGTCGCGCGCAGCCACTCCGCCCCGTTCCGGTGCACCGGCTCGCTGTGATAGGTGTCGTATGCGGACAGCACCCGGTTGAAGTTGTTCAGAAACACCGGATCGTCGGCGGCCTCGACGAGGCGCTTCTCGTCGATGCGCTTCAGGAGCGCCTTCGGGCTGTGGTCGACCACCTCCCAGAGCTGCGGGTGCAGCCGGTCGAAGAGCGCGCGCGCCGAGCGGTCCCAGCTGTACCAGAGGTTGGTCGAGAGCTCCTCCAGCCGGGCGAGACGGCGCGGGATGCGGGGATTGACCTCGAGAACGTAAGTCGTGCCGGGCTGCGCCATATCTATGGATATTGTTCCATGTTCATACGGCGCGAGTCGAGGGCGGATCGATGCTCCATTCAGGTGCAACCGGCGGCGTTTGCCCGCGAGTTCCGGCGCGCCTTGCGCCACGCATGCCGGAGCTTGTCGAGCAGCCGCTTGCGGTCGCCGAGGACCTCTTCGTTGGTGAGACGCAATAGCGTGATCCCCGCCGACTCGAGTTCGCTCGCTTTCAATAGATCGCGGCCGCGCTGGACCGTCGAGCGGTGGTAGCCGCCGTCGACCTCGATGCCGAGGCGCACCTCGGGAAAGTAGAAGTCCAAGATCCAATGATCGCTGCAAACCCACTCGCGGCGGAATCGCCCGTCGAGCGCGCCTTCGTTCAGTTCGGCCAGGATCGCGGCGAGCGCGCGCTCGGCGCGGGTCGGATGCTCGCGCCGCTCGGCGGCGATACGCTGCAGCGCTTCCGCATCCGGGGGTGCTCCTTGCTGGCGGAGTGCTCTGAACATCGCCTTGACTTGTTGGCCACGGATCAGCGCGATCTGTTGCTTCGATCCTCGCCGGTAGCGGCGAACAACGGCTTTCAGAAACCCCGGCGGGCGCGCGCCTTTCCCCGAAGTCTGCGCTGCTTGGAGGCTCATCCCGTGAGCCCGCCGGCGGCGTGACCGCCTCCGGGAGGCGTACGCCGCCCTCTATATGCGCATTCGTCTCCGCACGGACGGCGGTGCCGCCGCGTAAGATCGCCGGACTAGCATGCCTGTGATCGACAGGTTGATCGCCGCCGCGCCTGCTGCATCCCTTCGTGGTCGTTACCCGCGCTATGGAGAACCTCGAGCGCTGCGGCGGGCGATGCGTCAATCCCTGGCGGGGCGATTGTGTCGGCCACGTCCGAGAACTCGACTCTCGTCGCGCAGACGATTTTCCGACGCATCGCGCGATCTGCGCGCCCGCGCGCTTTTGAGACTTGGTTCACTGCCTGCCGGCCGCGCGCAACGTTACCTTCGGGGTATCTTTTCAGACGGAGCGGACAATGGCAGCGATGAAGCAGGCCGAGAGGTGGTTTTATCCGGGCGAGCGTGTGCGGGTCTACTACAAGAGCGTGCGCGAGTGGAAGGTCGCAACGATCCGCTCGCTGATCCTCCTCCCCAATCGGCGTTCGCCGAACCCGAGCTACTATCAAGTCACCTGCGAGGGCAAGGTGAACCCGCGCTACTACCGTCCGAAAGAACTGCGGCCGGTGAAGCGCGCAGCGCCCACGGCGAAGCGGCCATCGGCGCGGCCAAGGCAGAACGCGCGCTGGCGCTGAACGGGTCAGGCTGTCAGTGCGGCATATCAGGCAGGTGTAAGGTGGCTCGACAACCTCCGCAGGCTAGCGTCCGCCGCGCGCAACCGACTCGCCGAGGGTCCGCACGTTACCTTCGGCGGCGCGCCGGCCCCGTTGCCTTCCGCGCGGCGCGGGCCTTGACCGACAACCCCACCGACGTCGACAGCAGCCGCACGAAGTGCTCGCCGCCCTTGCCCGCGCCATGGGTGGCCGTGGCGCCGTGACCGTGCTCGACTCGTGTCTCGCCCGGATAGTAGGTGCCCTCCAGCAACAGGCCAAAGTGATACGCGCCGGGGAGGGCGGTGTCGCCGACATGCACGTGAGGCGACCCGCCGTGGTGCGACACCACGTTGACTTCCTGGTCGCGCAGCCGGGCGATGCCGCCATCGCGTGCTTCCAGGCGAGCGAGCACCTGAGCGGCGTCGAGCCTCGAACCATCGCCGCCCTTGAGGCGGAGCTGCTTCAGCACGCTCGCGGGCAAGTTCGCCCGCCGCACGAGCGCAGCGAGGTCATAGGTGGGTGCAACGAGGCGCGCGATCCCCTTCATGCCCCCGGCTGCGCCGCGCAACGCTTCCGCTGCGACCTCGACCGCGAGCGGCTCGCCAGCGAGCGCGGCGCCGGGTTCTCCGCGCAGGTTCACGCGCAGGCGCGTGCGGGCATACACATTCACCACGACGCTGCACGCGGGTCGGCTCGAGTGAGCGCCGGTGGCCGCCGGCCGCACGTCCAGACGATGGCGCGGCTTGGCGGCGATCGCGCGCGCGGGCTTGCGCCGCTCCGGCTTTACGAGCAGCCGGGCGTAACGCGGTCCGCGGGCGGGGCCGGCGGCCACCGGCAGCATGAGCTCGCCGGCGTCGAGCATTACCATCGCGTCGAGCTCGCGTGCCCGCCGGGCGACCACGAGCATCCAGTCGCCGACCCAGGACGCGGCGTCCGCGCTGTCGCGCTGGACGAAGAGCGATAACCGACCGCGGCCCCGCCGCGCGGTGGCGAGCGGCTTGCGTCCGCCCGGGTGTCCGCCGCCGTGCGAGTGCGCCGGCAGCGCGCCATCGGCATAAACGACCGTTCCGTCGGGGGCGATGAGCTGGTACGTCCAATCGGGATCCTGGAAATCCATGCCTTGCGCGGTGACGAAGAACGTCTCCTCGGCCGAGGTGGCGGTGAACGCGATGTGCGCATGCTCGCCGTCGAAGAGCTCCAGCACCGGGTCCATCACCGGCGTGAAGCCGATCGCGGCGGCTAGCGCCTGGGAGTAGAACTTGTCGATCACCCCGGCGTTCTCGCCGTGAAACACCTGGGCCGAGGCGAGGAGCTGGCCCTTCGCCACGAGGGCGGCGAGAGTGGCGTAGTCGACGTCGGCGCCGGTGCCGAAGCCCATCGCGAACACCACGGTGTTCGCGAGGCTCGCGTCGGGGATCGCGGCGAGCGGTGTGCCCGCGGTAAGAAGTCCGTCGGTGAAGACCGCGAGGTAGCGGCGCTCGTCGGCGGGCAGGCCGCCGAACGGCGGGACGACGAGCGTCGCATGCGCGTCGACGAGCGCGTCGCCGAGCGGCGTGCCGCCGCCAGGCGTCATCGGCGCCACAGCCGCGTCGAACGCGGCCTGGCCGTAGCCGCTGCCGGACTTGACCAGGCCGTACGGCGTGCCGGCGAACACCGCGGCAAAGTCGTTCGCAACGAGCCGGCGGAACGTCTTGACCCCGGCCTCGACGTACGCTTCCGTGCTCGCGTAGGCGGCTTCGCAATCCTGCAGAAACGCCGCCACGCCCCGCTTCGCCGCCTCCCACTTTGTCACGTCGGGGGCCGCCACGGTCATCGGGTCGGGTGTCATCCCATTCATGCTGCCGGTCCGGTCGAGCGCGATGCCCATCACCGCCTGCGTGTCGTAGGCGTAGCCGAGCGCGCGATGGTCGAGAACGTCGGCGGGCGTAATGACCCCGAGCGCCGAGAAGTCCGGCATCGCGATCGGCGGGAACGCGTAGTTGGTCGAGTAGCCGGCGATCGCGCCGACCCACGGGTACATCGGGTCGTTCAGGTGATGCTGCGAGTCGCCGCCGGCGACCGGATACTCGAGGGCGTGGCCGTCCATCTGCCACATCGCCCACAGGCGGTCGATGTTGCAGTGATGCAGGTAGAACATCGGGTCGAAAGGCGAGACGATCGTGCTCGACATATGCGAGCCGGCGCCGAACCAGGTGTGCAGGCCGTTGTGAAGCTGGTGGAAGGGCACGGTGCCCGCGCCCGACTCGACCGCGTTCTGGAACGACGGGTACGTGAGCTTGTCGAGCGCCGACCGGATCGTCAGGATCGACGGGAGCGCCGCGGCGCCGTTGAGGTTGCGTCGGAGGGAACCGCTGTTCACCCCGAAGGTCGGGTGGAGCGCCCAGCCGGTGAGGCCGGCGGGCCACCAGGCCGGCGCGGGCGTGAGATTGACGACGCCGGTGCCCGGCGCCTCGGCCGCGAAATAGCCTTGCAGCACCTGGTCACCCGAACCCGGATCGCCGTCGGGGCCGAGAAAGTCGGCGACGAGGATCGTGCCGACCGGGTCGGTCCAATCCCAGTAGGGCAGCGCAACGCCGGGGACGTAGCTCTGGAGCTGCTGCTCGAGCAGGTACAGGAAGTAGCGGTGCCAGGAGAAGAAGCCGTACGCGCCGGCACCGCCGTGCCCGAAGTTGACCGGGGTGCCGACCCCCGGTGCGTTCGCGTTCTGAATCATGCGGTGGACCGCAACGTACTCGTCCCACCGGCTATAGCGGTCGGGCGGCGGTGCCGCGGGGTTGACGATGTCGGCCTTCATCATCACGAACGCGCGCACGAGCGATTCGCGCTCGGCAGGGGTCAGGAACTTTGCGTTCTTGCGGACGGTCACGGCGAGGCCTCCTCGAAACGGGGTTCGCACTCCGGTATAGGCGCGCCCGGCTCTGCCGCCATCTGCCTTCCGGCCGCGACCGGACGGCCGAGGCATTTGCTAGCATCCCGTCGTCGGTTTCCATTCGCCGCGCCCGAACCCCTGTTTCCGCCCGGAGGTCCGCCATGAGCAGCTCCCCCATCACCCGCTATCCCGGCCAGCACGCCGACGTCACTTGGGATGAACGGCTGTGCATCCATATCGGCGAGTGCGGCCGGGCGAAGGGCGATCTCTTCGTCGCTAAGCGCCAGCCGTGGTGCCAGCCGGATCTCGTTCCGGTCGCCGACGTGGTCGACGTGATCGAGCGCTGTCCGAGCGGGGCGCTCGCCTACGACGTGAAGGACGGCGCGACGCGCGAACGGCCGGTGCCGGGCAACACGATCGAGGTCAGCTACAACGGCCCGCTCTTCGCGCGCGGGGAGCTTGCGATCGAAGGCGCCGCGGCCGACATGCCGGGCGTGCGCTTTCGCGCCGCGCTCTGTCGATGCGGGCTGTCGAAGAACAAGCCGTTCTGCGACAACAGCCACGAGACCGCGGGCTTCAAGGACTACGGTGCGGTCGGCGAGCGCGGCGACGGCCTGAAGGCCGAGGGCGGCACGCTGGAGATCAAAGCGGTCAAGGACGGGCCGTTACACGTGAAGGGCAACTTGACGGTGATGGCGGGCACGGGGCAACCGCGGTGGCAGGGGGTCGAGACGTGGTTGTGCCGCTGCGGAGCGTCGAAGAACAAGCCGTTTTGCGACGGCAGCCACAAACGCATCGGCTTCCAGGCCGGCTGAGGAGACGGGGATGGCGAATGAAATCGCGCTGATCGTCGGCGCCGGCAACGGCCTGAGCGCATCGCTCGCGCGCGCCTGCGCGAAGCAAGGCATGCAGGTCGCGCTGGCGGCGCGCAACGCGGAGAAGCTCGCGCCGCTCGTCGCCGAGACTGGCGCGCGCGCCTACGCGTGCGACGCCGCGCAGCCTGCAGCCGTGCAGGGTCTTTTCCACGCCGTCGATAGCGGGCTCGGTGCGCCGACGCTCGTCGTCTACAACGCGAGCGCACGCGTGCGCGGCCCGTTCCTCGAGATCGATCCGGCCGGGGTCGCGAATGCGCTCCAGGTCTGCGCGTTCGGCGGCTTCCTCGTCGCGCAGGAGGCCGCGAAGCGGATGCTTCCGGCCGGTCGCGGGAGCATCCTCTTTACCGGCGCGTCCGCGAGCGTGAAAGGCTACCCGCAGTCGGCGTCGTTCGCGATGGGTAAATTCGCACTGCGCGGCCTTGCGCAGAGCATGGCGCGCGAACTGGCGCCCAAGGGCATCCACGTCGCGCACTTCGTCATCGACGGCGGCATCGGCCGGCCCGGCGATACCCGCGCCGAGCCGCGGTGCCGACGGCTTCCTCGATCCGGACGCAATCGCGCAGACCTATCTGCAGATCCACGACCAGCCGCGCAGCGCGTGGACGTGGGAAGTCGAATTGCGGCCGTGGGTGGAGGCGTTCTAGACCGGCCGCAATGGCTCGGGCACCGATTGCGGCCCGCCATCGGCCAACCGGGGGTACGCGGGGGTTTCGCGCTTTCCCGCGGCGAAGCTAGAATCCGCGTGCGGGTCCGGCGGAGCAAGGGGCGCTGACGTGGCGATCGATCTGGACAGTCTGGTGGTGCTCGATGACGAGACCGTCGGGCCCGACGAGGAGTCGGTGCTCGACCGCCTGTTCCCGTTGAGTTTCTTCGTCGTCGGAACCGCCGGGAACTACCTCACGACGCTGAACAATCTCGATCTGTTCCAGCGGGTGCTCGAGATGATCGACGCGGACACCGACCTCGACGCGGCGGATTTCCGCGAGGAGGTGACCGCGATGCTCGAGGACGCGGACGCGCTGTCGCAGGAGGAGTACGACGAAGCCTCCGAGCGCGAGGGCGGCGACCTCGACGAGGATTTCGAGGAGGACGACCCGGACGATCTCGACCGATGAGGGCCCGTCGCCCGTGCCGGGGCGCAATTCAACATCGGGCCACAGCCCCTCGTAACGCCCCGATCGCAGAGGCTACGCTGCTCGAGAACAGTCTCTGATCGGCGTCGCCCTCGCCTAGGGACGTTCGACCATGCCCTGCGCCCAGTCCGCGATCCGCTGCACGCGCGGCACCAGCAATCGCCGCGCCTCGCCGAACGCGAGCCACCGGAACTCGTCGTGCTCCGGCCGCCCGAGCTCCGGGCTTACCGGCAGCGCGGCCTCGCCGCGCGGCGATTCGGCGAGGTAATAGCGCGCGATCTTGCCGCCCGCATACGGGGCGGTCTCGAGGAAGTCCTCGCCCCACCGGAACTCGAGCCCGGCCAGCCCGGTCTCCTCCTCGACCTCGCGGATCGCCGCGGCGCGCGGATCCTCGCCCGGCTCGACGAGGCCTTTCGGAAAATCCCAGTAACCGAACGCGCGGAGCAGCAGGCAGCGCCAGCCCCCGGCGGTTGCGCGCACCACCACGACGCCCGCCGAGCGGCGCCGCGAAGAACCGTCATCTGCCTTTGTCATCTTTTGTCAAAGCGGGACCCCCGACAATCGCCGACATGGTACCGTTCGCGCCGCATCTCGCGGGGGCGGTGCAGCGAAGAGAGCCCCGGCCAAGAATAAGAATGAAGCCTGACTACGACGGCGCCAGCATCATCAACCTGACGGCATCGATCGCCGCGGCGTTCGGCGCGGCCAGTCGGTACGTGCCGCTCGCGGTGCTGGCTCCCGACGAGATCGCCGGCGCGAGAAACGTCTGCCTCTTCGTGATCGACGGGCTCGGCTCGCACCTGCTCGAGCGGGCGGCGGCGCGCGGCGAACTCCGCTCGCACCGCCGGGCCGACATCACCTCGACCTTCCCGTCGACCACCGCCACGGCGATCACCTCCTTCATGACCGGGCTCGCGCCGCAGCAGCACGGGCTCACGGGCTGGCACATGTACTTCCGCGAGCTCGGCGCGGTGCTCGCCGTGCTCCCGTTCCGGCCGCGTCACGGCGGGCCCTCGATCGCCGCGGCGGGCGGCATCACGCCGGAGAAGCTGCTCGGGAATCCGCCGTTCGCCGACCGCCTGGACGCTTCGGCGTATGTCGTCTCGCCGGCGTCGATCGTGAACTCCTGCTTCAACGTCGCCCACTCGGGCCGCGCGCGGCGGATCGGCCACGGCGGCCTCGACCAGATGTTCGCCGGGGTGCGCGACATCGTCCGCGGCGGCCGGGGACGACAGTACGTCTACGCCTACTACCCGGAGATCGACTCGCTCGCGCATGCGCACGGAGTCGCCTCGGACCAGGTGTCCACGGAGCTCGCGCGCGTCGATGCGGCGTTCGGGCGGTTTCTGGACGAGATCGCCGGTACCGACACCCTCGCCATCGCCGTCGCCGATCACGGCTTTGTCGACACCTGCCCCGACGCGCTCGTCGATCTCGACGACCATCCCGAGCTCGCCGCGACGCTCGCCGTGCCGCTTTGCGGCGAGCCGCGCGTCGCCTACTGCTACGTGAAACCCGGTGCAGGCGAAGCGTTCGAAGGCTATGTCGAGAGCCGGCTCGCGCAGTGCGCGAACCTCGCGCGCTCGAGCGATCTGCTCGCCGACGGCTGGTTCGGACCGGGTGCGGCGCACCCGCGCCTCGCCGACCGCATCGGGGACTACACGCTGATCATGAAAGACGGCTACGCGATCCGCGACCACGTCCCCGGCGAGCGCCGGCACGTCCAGATCGGCGTTCACGGCGGCACGAGCGAGGACGAGATGCGTGTGCCCCTCGTCGTCGCGAAGCGCTGAATCGGCTACGGCGTGAGCGAACGAGGGGCCACGGCCCTCGTGACTCCCCCACTCCAGCTGCTACGCTGCTCAAGAACAGAGCTCGAGCGGCAGCGCTAAACGGGGGCGGGTTCGCGCGCGGGCGAGGCGATGGGCGTCAGCCAATCGCGATGACGCGCGTCCCCATGGCGCCATCGTCGCGGGCCGGCTCGCGCCCGTGCTGATCGGCTGGGCGGCAGAGGGGCCGGCGCTCGACGTCGTCTATCCGCCGAACCGTCAGCTTCGGCGCGGATACGCGTCTTCTCCGAGTTCGCCGGCGAGGTGTTCGCCGCGGCGGATGCGGGCTGGCGGGACATCGTCGCGGCCACGGGCAGGATGCCCGCGAGGCGCCGCCGCACGCAGGCGGCGGGCCGCTCCGGACTGCTAGACTAGCTACCCGCGCATGCCGCCGGGGCATTCCAACCGGCACTCCAACCGACAACACGCGCGTGAGGAGAGGCCATGCTGGCACGCACCGAACAGGGCAAGGCCGAGCGGATCGAGCAGGTGCTCGCGCTCGTCCGCGAGAAGCTCCCGGCTGAAAGCCGCGGACCGGTCGAGGCGTTCGTGCGCGCGTACTTCCGCCAGGTCGACGCCCAGGACCTTGCCGAGCGCGCACCCGCCGACCTCTACGGCGCGGCGCTCTCGCAGTGGAACTTCGCCCGCCGGCGCGAACCCGGCAAAGCGCGCGTGCGGGTCTTCAACCCGTCGGTCCAGGAGCACGGCTGGCAGTCGACGCACACGATCGTCGAGATCGTGAACGACGACATGCCGTTCCTCGTCGACTCGGTGACGATGGAGGTGAACCGCCACGCGCTGACGCTGCATCTCATCGTTCACCCGGTCATCCGCGTGAACCGCGCGGGCGACGTGCTGATGGGCGTCCTGCCCGACGATTCGCCGGCGGGGCTGCGCGAGTCGTTCATGCACCTCGAGGTCGACCGGCTCGTCGAGCCCGCGCGCATGGAGCAGGTTGCCGCCGATCTCGAGCGCGTGCTCGGCGATGTGCGCGCCGCGGTCGAGGACTGGAAGAAGATGGTCGGTAAGGCGCACGAGATCATCGCCGATCTCGACCGGCGCCCGCCGCCGGTCGGGCAGATGGAGCTCGCGGAAGCGCGCGCGTTTCTCGAGTGGCTCGCCGACAACCACTTCACGTTCCTCGGATACCGCTGCCACGATCTCGTGGTCAAGGACGGCGACGACGCCCTCGCCCTGGTCCCCGGCTCGGGCCTCGGCATCCTGCGCGACCAGGCGGCCGAGGCGCTCGCGACCAGCTTCTCGCAGCTCCCGCCGGCGGTCCGCGCCTATGCCCGCGTGAAGGACCTTCTCATCGTCACCAAGTCGAACTCGCGCTCGACGGTGCACCGGCCGGGCTACCTCGACTACCTCGGCATCAAGCGTTACGACGATCGCGGCGAGGTGTGCGGCGAGCACCGCTTCCTCGGCCTCTATACCCACACCGCCTATCACGCGCGGCCGGCCGAGATCCCGCTCCTGCGGCGCAAGGTGGCGAGTGTCCAATCGAAGGCGGGGCTCGCGCCCGGCGGGCACTCGTGGAAGGAGCTCGAGAACATCATGGAGGCGCTCCCGCGCGACGAGCTGTTCCAGATCGCGGAGGAGGAGCTGTACGAGATCGCGATGGGGATCCTCCATCTCGGCGAGCGGCAGCGCTTTCGTCTCTTCGTGCGCCGCGATCCGTTCGAGCGCTTCCTCACCTGCCTCATCTACGCGCCGCGCGAGAACTTCAATACCGATCTCCGCCGCAAGTGGCAGGCGATCTTGATGAAGGCCTTCAACGGCGTCTCCTCCGAGTTCAACGTGTTCCTCTCGGAGTCGATGCTCGCGCGGATCATGATCACGGTCCGCACGACGCCGGGACAGATCCCGGCGTTCGACGTCCGCGAGGTCGAGGCGCGGCTCGTCGCCGCGGCGCGCCGCTGGGAGGACGATCTGAAGGACGCGCTCGTCGCCGCCGCCGGCGAAGCGCGCGGCAACGAGCTCTACCGTAAGTTCGGCACGGCGTTCCCCGCGGCTTACCGCGAGGACGTGCCGCCGCGCAACGCCGTCCCCGACTGCGAGATGATGGGGAAGGTCGCGGCCGGTGGCGGTCTCGCGATGAATCTGTACAAGCCGCTCGAGGCCGCGCCCGGGACGCTGCGGTTCAAGCTCTTCCACAAGGGCGGCCCGGTGACCCTCTCCGACAGCCTGCCGATGCTCGAGCGCACGGGGCTGCGCGTGCTCGAGGAGCGGTCCTACCGGTTGACGCCGGAGGGCGGCGACTCGATCTGGATCCACGACTTCGGGCTCGCCGCCGGCGACGCCGATCTGGAGATCGACGCGGTCGGCGCGATCTTCGAGGAGGCGTTCGGGCGCGTCTTCGCCGGCGAGGTGGAGAGCGACGACTTCAACCGGCTCGTGCTCTCGGCGCGCCTCGCGGCCGACGACGTCGTCGTGTTGCGCGCCTACGCGAAGTACCTCCGCCAGATCGGATTCCCGCTCTCGCAGGGCTACATCGAGCAGACGCTGGGAGCGAACCCCGCGATCGCGCGGATGCTCGCCAATCTCTTCCGGCTGCGCTTCGACCCCGACAAGGTGGATGAAGCGGCGACCGTCTCGCAGGTGAACGCGATCGCGCAGGCGCTCGACAAGGTCGACAACCTGAACGAGGACCGGGTGCTGCGCCAATACCTCGCGCTCATCCAGGCGACGACGCGGACGAATTTCTGGCGCCGGGACGCGGCCGGACGGCGGCGGACTTTTCTGTCGTTCAAGTTCGACCCGGCGAAGGTGCCCGGATTGCCCGAGCCGAAGCCCATGTTCGAGATCTTCGTGTACTCGGTGCGCTTCGAGGGCGTGCACCTGCGTGGCGGCAAGGTGGCACGCGGCGGCCTGCGCTGGTCGGACCGGCCGGAGGATTTCCGCACCGAAGTCCTCGGCCTGGTCAAGGCGCAGATGGTGAAGAACATCGTCATCGTGCCGGTCGGCTCGAAGGGCGGGTTCGTGCTGAAGCGCGCACCCGCCCCGACCGACCGCGAGGCGTACATGAAGGAGGGGGTCGCCTGCTACAAGGACTACCTCCGCGGGCTGCTCGACGTCACCGACAACCTCGTCGGCGGCAAGGTCGAGCCGCCGCCGCAGGTACGCCGGCACGATGCCGATGACCCGTACCTCGTCGTCGCGGCGGACAAGGGCACCGCCACCTTCTCCGACTACGCGAACTCGATCTCGGCCGAGTACGGGTTCTGGCTCGGCGATGCGTTCGCCTCCGGCGGCTCGGCCGGGTACGACCACAAGGCGATGGGCATCACCGCCCGCGGCGCGTGGGAGTCGGTGAAGCGGCACTTCCGCGAGATGGGCGTCGACACCCAGACCACCGATTTCAGGGTGGTCGGCATCGGCGACATGTCGGGCGACGTCTTCGGCAACGGCATGCTGCTGTCGAAGCACATCCGCCTCGTCGCCGCGTTCGATCACCGGCACGTCTTCATCGATCCGAGCCCCGACGCCGCGTCGAGCTTCGCCGAGCGCAAGCGGCTGTTCGACCTGCCGCGCTCCTCGTGGGCCGACTACAACACGATGCTCGTCTCGCAGGGCGGCGGCGTATGGCCGCGCAGCGCGAAGTCGATTCCCCTTTCACCCGAAGCGCGGCAAGCGCTCGGGATCGAGGCCGAGCATCTCGCCCCGGCGGAGCTGATCAACTCGATCCTCAAAGCGCCGGTGGACCTCCTCTACAACGGCGGGATCGGCACCTACGTGAAGAGCGCCGCGGAGACGCACGCCGCCGTCGGCGACCGTGCGAACGACGCGATCCGCGTCAACGGCGCTGCGCTGCGCTGCAAGGTCGTGGCCGAGGGCGGCAACCTCGGCCTGACCCAGCTCGGGCGCATCGAGTATGCGCTGCAGGGCGGCAAGTGCTACACCGACGCGATCGACAACTCGGCCGGGGTCGACACCTCCGATCACGAGGTCAACATCAAGATCCTGCTCGGACTGGTGATCGCCGACGGCGAGCTGACGGAGAAGCAGCGCAACACCCTGCTCGCGCAGATGACCGACGAGGTCGCCGCGCTCGTGCTGCGCGACAACTACTTCCAGACCCAGTCGCTGTCGATCGCCGGCCGCGTTGCGCCGGCCCTGCTCGACGCGCAGCATCGCTTCATCCAGTTTCTGGAGAAGGGCGGCCGGCTCAACCGCGCGCTCGAGTACCTGCCTTCGGACGAGGAGATCGCCGAGCGGCGCGCGGGCAAGCTCGGCCTGGCCGCACCGGAGCGCGCAGTGCTGCTCGCGTACTCGAAGATGTGGCTCGCCGACGAGTTTCTCGACTCGGCGCTGCCCGAAGACCCCTGGATCGCGACCGCGCTCGGCCGTTACTTCCCGCAGGCGCTGCGCGAGGTCTACGCCCGGCCGATGCCGGGCCACCCGCTCAAGCGCGAGATCATCGCCACCCACGTCGTAAACAGCATGGTGAACCGCGTCGGCTCGACGTTCGTCCACCGGCTGATGGAGACGACCGGCGCGACCTCCGCGCAGATCGTGCGCGCGTATCTCCTCGCGCGGGAAGTGTTCGGCTACGTGCCGTTATGGCAGTCGATCGAGGCGCTGGACAATAAGGTGCCCGACGCCATCCAGGCCGAGATGCTGATCGAGGCAGGGCGCCTGATCGTGCGCGCGACCGCGTGGTTCTTGCGCTCGAAGCGGCTCGCCCAGCCGATGGAGCAGACGATCGAGCGATTCCAGCCGGGTGTCGAGGCGCTGTACGGCGAAAGCGCCGCCCTGCTCGACGCGCAATCGCGGTCGCAGCTCGAAATCCACGCGCTACGCTGGACCCAGGCCGGCGTGCCGCGCGAGATCGCCGCGCGCGTCGCTGCGCTCGATACGCTGTTCGCCGCGCTCGACATCGTCGAGATCGCGGAGAGCTCGCATCGCCCCGTGGCGACCGTCGGCGGGGTCTACTTCCAGCTCTCCTCGAAGCTCGGGCTCGGCTGGCTCCGCGAGCGCATCGGCAAGCTGTCGGGCGACAGCCACTGGCAGACCCTTGCCAAGGGCTCGATGCGCGACGATCTGGCCGAGCTGCAGCGCACGCTTGCCCGCAACGTGCTTCAGGACGGGGCGGACGGGGATGCCGCGGCGCTCGTCGCGAAGTGGGAGAGCGCCAACCGCGAGGCGATGGAGCGCGCCGCGCGCCTCCTCAGCGAGCTGCGCGCCGCGCCCGCGCCGGACCTCGCGATGCTGTCGGTGGGGTTGCGCGAGCTGCGCAATCTCGCTTGACGTCGCTCGTCCCGGCGCACGCCGGGACCCAGTGCAGCGCCGCCTGGATTCCGGCCTACGCTGGAATGACGCGCTAGACTTCCCGCGGCTGCGCCGCCCCGCACCGCGGACACTTCCGCTCCCGCGGTCCGAGCGGCGCGGCGCACGACCAGCAGCGCCGCAGCCATGCCGAGAGACGCTCCACACGGAATCCGACTCCCATCGCGGGAGCTTAACCCCGCGGACACTCCGGCCGCGTTAAACAGCGCTCGTTCCACTCCCACCCTACGGAGATAGCATGACCCTACGTACCGCTTTCGCCCTCGCCGCCGGGCTCGTCGCGACCGCCGCCGGGGCGCAAACGTTCCCCGAGCCGCGCTTCAACCAGGTCGACCTGCAGGCCGAGGTTTCGCGCGAGGTCCAGAACGACCTCATGACCGCCACACTGTATGCCGAAGCGAACGATCCGTCGGCTGCGCAGGTCGCAAACCAGCTCAACCGGATCACCGCGGAGGCGATGAAGGCCGCCGGCGACTTCAAGACCGTCAAGGCGCGCTCGGGCTTTCTCAACACTTTCCCGGTGTACGACCGTGCGAACAAGCTGACCGGCTGGCGCGGCCGGAGCGAGATCCGGCTCGAATCCAAGGATCTCCAGGCGATGTCCAGCCTGATCGGCAAGCTCCAGTCGACGCTGCTGGTCGGCAGCTGGACTTTCGCGGTGTCGCCCGAGCTGCGGCGGCAGACGGAGAGCGAGATGATTGCCGACGCGGTCGCCGCGTTCCGCGGCCGCGCCGACATCGCGACCAAGGCGCTGGGCGGACGGAGCTACAAGATCCGCCGCGTCGCGATCAACACCGGTGGCTTCGCGCCCGGCCCGCGGCCGATGATGGCGCAGCGGTCGACGGCCGCCGCGTCCTCGGAGGTCGCGCCGCCGCCGGTCGAGGGCGGCACGAGCATGGTGCAGGTAAGTGCGAACGGGACGGTGGAGGTGGAGTAGCGCGAGCCAATCGCGGGCACGATCGCACGATGAGCCCCGTCTTCGTCGCGATCGCGGTCACGCTCGCCGTCCAGACGCTCACGTCGATGGCGATGATCGCGCCGTCGGTGCTCGCGCCGGTGGCCGCGCCCGATCTCGGGCTCGCGCCGCAGTCGATCGGCTTCTTCGCCTCGCTGACGTATTTCGCCGCGATGCTCTCGGGGCTCGCGACCGGGCGCCTCACCGCCCGCTACGGACCGCTCGCCGTTTGCCAAGGCGCGGTCGTGCTCGCGGGCGCGGGACTAGCGCTCGGGTTCGTCGGGGTCGCCGCCGTCGTGCCGCTGGCGGCGCTCGTCATCGGCCTCGGCTACGGCGTGGTGAATCCGATCAGCTCGCACATCCTCGCCCGCCGCACACCGCCGGGGATGATGTCGCTCGTCTTCTCGATCAAGCAGACCGGCGTCCCGGTAGGCGGCGCGATCGCCGGCATCGTTGCGCCGCCGCTCGCGCTCATGCTCGGGTGGACCGGCGCGCTTCCCGTGCTGGGTGCGGTGTGCGTCGCCGCCGCGTTCGCACTTCTCCCCGCCCGCGCGGCGCTCGCCGAAGCACCGGCGCGGACGGCCGGCGGCCGGCGCGGACTGTTCGCCGGCCTGGGCCGCCCGATTCGGCTCGCGCTGTCCGACCCTCGGCTGCGCGAGCTGTCGGTCGCGTCGCTCGGCTACGCGGCGGTGCAGCTCGTGTTCGTGACCTACTTCGTCTCTTATCTCGCGCTCGAGCTCGGCTACAGCCTCGTCACCGCAGGCCTCGTGTACGCCTGCTCGCACGGTGCCGGCATCGCCGGACGGATCGCCTGGGGCGCCGTCGCCGATCGCTGGCTCGCGCCGCGGACGATGCTCGCCGTTCTCGGCCTCATCACCGCGGTGTGCTCGCTCCTCGCCGCGGCGTTCTCGCCCGCCTGGCCGCTCGCGGCGGTGGTGGCCGTCGGGATGCTCTTCGGCGCGTCCGCTGTCGGGTGGAACGGCGTCTATCTCGCGGAGGTGGCGAGGGTCGCGCCCGCGGGGATGGTGACCACCGCGACCGGGGGCACGCAGTTCTTCACCTTCGCCGGTGCGCTCTCGGGGCCGCCGCTGTTTGCCGCCGCGGTCTGGGCGACCGGAAGCTACGCGTGGGCCTTCGGCCTGTTCTCGCTGCCGTCGGCGGCGGTGGCGCTACGGCTGGTGCTCCGCCGGTAGAATTGGCGTCATGAGCGGTCTGAACATTCCCGGCGAGCATTACAGCCACCCGGCGCGCCGCCGCGACTCGTTCGCGCACCTCGACCCGAGGATGACGGCGCTCGCCGTCGTCGACATGCAGAACTATTTCGTCGCGCCGGGCTACCAGGCGGAGATCGCGGCGGCGCGCGACATCGTGCCCGCGATCAACCGCGCGACCGCGGGCATGCGCGCCGCCGGCGCGCTCGTGATCTGGGTACTGACTACAGCCGACGGCGCGGACCGCGACTGGTCGAATCTGCATGCCGAGCTGTTGACGCCCCTGGCGAGCCGGAAGCGGCTGGAGGGGCTCGCCGAAGGATCGCCGGGCTTTGCGCTCTGGCCCGAGCTCGACGTGGCCGAGGCGGACGCGCGCGTGCTCAAGCGGCGCTATAGCGCGTTTCTGCCGGCTCCATCGCCGCTCGAGCGGCTGCTGCGCGACCGGGCGATCGATACGCTGCTCGTCGCCGGCACGGCGACCAACGTCTGCTGCGACTCGACCGCGCGCGACGCGATGATGCTCGACTTCCGTACCGCGATGCTCGCCGACGCCAACGCCGCGCGCTCGGCCGACCTGCACGAGGGCGCGCTCGCGAACTTCCAGGCGTACTTCGGCGTGGTATGGACAGTGGACGAGGCGCTCGCACGCCTGACCCGCACGCGGTGAGCGAGGGTGGCGGTGCCGTGCTCGTCGTCCACGGCCTGTGGATGAACCGGGTCGTGATGCTCTATCTTGCGCGGCGCTTGCGCGAACGCGGATTCGCCGCGCGCGCCGTCGGCTATTACTCGGCGATGCACGATCTTGCCCGCAACGCGCGCCAGGTCGCCGCCGCGATCGGCGCGATCGGCGCCACGCGCGTCCACGTCGTTGCGCACAGCCTGGGCGGCGTGGTTGCGCTCGCGGCGCTCCGCGACCGGCCCGATCCGCGCGTGCGTCGCGTCGTTCTGCTCGGCTCGCCGCTGGCGGGCTCCGCTAGCGGCCGGCAGCTCGCCGCAAAGCGCTGGGGCGCGCCGCTGCTCGGGGCGACCCGTGGTCTGTGGGGCGATATGCCGCGACTCGAGTTCCCGCGAGGCGTCGAGGTCGGGGCGATCGCCGGCGCGCGCGGGTTCGGGCTCGGACGACTCGTCGGGCTCGAGGTGCCGACGCCGAACGACGGTGTGGTGGCGGTCGAGGAGACCAAGCATCCCGGGCTCGCCGATCACCTGGTGATGCCGGTCGCGCACGGCGAGATGCTCGTCTCGAACGCAGTCGCGCGGCAGGCGGCGGCGTTCCTGGAGACCGGGAGGTTCCATGGTCCAGCACTCCCTGACGAGGGGGTCGGGAAGTCCGGCGGGAGCCGGAGGAACCGCGGGGTTTCTTGGCGCTGACGAACCCCGCCGGCCCGGATTCGCTTGCGTCCCCCCTTATCAGGCGGGCGAGGCGCGGGCTGCTCGTCGCCGCTCTGATCGCGGTGATCGCCGCAGCGGGCTGCTCGACAATCTCCTACTACGGCCAGGCGATTGGCGGCCACATGGAGGTGATGCGCCGCGCCGAGCCGATCCCCGGGCGCATCGCCGATCCGGCGACGCCGCCGGAGCTCCGCGCGAAGCTCGAGCGCGTGGTCGCGATTCGCGAGTTCGCGACGGCGGAGCTCGGCCTTCCCGACAACGGCAGCTATCGCTCGTACGCCGACCTCGGCCGGCCCTACGTCGTGTGGAACGTGTTCGCCGCCCCGGAGTTCTCGGTCGCGCCGCGGCAGAGCTGCTTCCCGATCGTCGGCTGCATCGGCTATCGCGGCTACTACGGCGAGGGGGATGCCGAGGGCTTCGGCGCGGGCCTGCGCAAGGAGGGCTTCGACGTCTTCGTCTACGGCGTACCGGCGTACTCGACGCTCGGGTGGTTCGACGACCCGGTGCTCAACACCTTCATCCGATATCCCGACGCGGAGCTCGCCCGGCTGATGTTCCACGAGCTCGCGCACCACGTCGTCTACATGAAGGGCGATACGACGTTCAACGAGTCGTTCGCGGTCGCGGTGGAGGAGGAGGGCCTGCGCCGCTGGCTCGCGCGGAACGCGACACCGGCCGAGCGCGAGGCCTATGCGGCGTCGCGCGAGCGTCGCGGCGAGTTCGTCCGCCTGGTGCTGCGCTACCGGGAACGCCTCGCTGCGTTCTACCGCGAGCCGCTCGCGGACGACGCGAAGCGCGCCGGGAAGCGGGCGCTGTTCGCGGAGATGACCGCGGAGTACGGTACGCTGAAGACCGAGACTTGGGGCGGCTTCGCCGGCTACGACCGGTTCTTCGCCGGCGTGAACAACGCGCACGTCGCCACGGTGGCGACCTACGAACAGCTGGTGCCGGCGTTTCGCGCGCTGCTCGCGCGGGAAGGCGGCGATCTGCCGCGGTTCTACGCGGCGGTGAAGGAGCTCGCCGCGCTCGACAAACCGCAGCGCGACGCGGCGCTGTGCGCCCTCGCCCCGTCTACCAATGCCCCGTGCCTGGGTCGCCTTTGAAGGGACCCGCGAGCTCGCTCGTCACCCAGCCACCGTAGAACTCGCCGGGCTGCGGACGTACGCGCTCGCCGGCGACCAAGCACTCGAGACGGCCCGGGTAAAACGACACGTAGTTGCGGATCCGCTCGAAGGCCGGCGCGGGTTGCGGATAGCTCCAGCCCGCAGCGGTTGCCGCCGGCGCGCTCGACAGCGCCCAGTAGCGCGCCGCGCCTTTCCACTCGCAGAACGAACTGCCCGGCGCCTTGACGAGACGCGACCAGTCGATGTCGTCCGGCGGGATGTAGAACGTCGGCGGGCTCGCGGTTTCGAGCACGCGGTAGGTGCGCGTGGAGGTGGCGATGCGTACGCCACCCGCGCTCACTTCCACGAGCCGCTCGTCGGCGACGACTCGCGGCGGGCGCGGGTAGTCCCAGACGGACTCCTGGCCGGGTGCCGGCAGGGTCGCGAACGGCGGGCGCTTCTGGCCGCGGTATTCCCACATCGTGCGCGGATCTTACCGGCGTGTGACCCTCCCGCTCCGGCGCGGAGTGTCGGGCGTGGTGTTGGGCCGCTGCCCGCAGCGCCCGCCATGCACGTGCTGAACTGCGACGACCACCCAAGACACGCCGCCCGCCGTACTGGCTACGCGACGATAGAGGCGCATCTCGCCACGGCGCCGGCTCGCTCGGCGCCGCGGCCGACCTCGCTTAGATCGCCGCGAAGCTCCACTGACCCTGCGGGCGCGAGTCAGCGGAACGGGAAACTAGACGCGCTGTGCATCGCCGGGCGTATCCCGCAGCGGCAGGAGCCATGCGAGCACCGCGATCTGCAGCACCGCGATGCCCAGCAGCGCCGCCGCGTATCCGTCCGGCGCGTACCGCCCGTCGGCGACCGGGTACGCACGCAGGACGGCGCCGATCCCCCACTGGAATGCGAACGACGCGGAGAACATTCCGAAGTTGACCGCGGTGATCGCGCGGCCCGACATCGCCGCCGGGAAGTGCGGCGTGATCAGCGCGAAGACGAGCGCGCCCGACATGACGGTGAAGCCGTAGGCCGCCAAGAGCGCCGCGCGCGGGAGCGTGGCGTTCAAAGCGATCGCGACGAACGCGGCGAACGAGATAAGCAGTCCGGCCTTGTAGAGGGCGAGCCGCGAGAACCCGCGCGCTGCGAGCCGGTCGGCAAAGCTGCCGAAGGCGACCGAACCGATCGCGTAAGCCGCAGCACATACGAAGAGCAGCCTCGCGGCTCCCTCGCGCGCGAAGCCCGCCACGTCGGTGAGCCAGGGGCCGAGCCAGAGCCCCTGCAGCGCCTGATAGGCGCCGTGCGTGATCACGAACGGCAGCGCGATCCGCCAGAACAGCGGCCGCGCCATGATCTGCCCGATGCCGCGGATCTGCTCGCCCCAGGTCGCGCCCGCGCCCGGCAGCGCCTTCTCGGGCATGCAGAGCGCGATCAGCGCCGCGACCGCGAGCGACGCCGCCGCGAGCGCGTAGAACATCGCGCGCCAGCCGATCGTGCCGAGTGCAGCCTCGACCGGTGCCGTCGCCGCGAGCCCGCCGACGCCGCCGAAGAAGATGTACCAGCCGCTGATCGTCGCGAGGCGCGAGAGCGGAAACCAGAGGGTGAACGCCTTGATCGCGCCCATCAGGCAGGCCGACACGCCGAGACCGATCAGTCCGCGGCCGAACGCAAGCGTACCGAAGCCGTCCGCGCCGCCGAAGACGAACGCACCGACCGCCGTGACGCAGAGCAGCGCCGCGACCACCCGGCGGGGGCCGTAGCGATCGAGAAACACGCCGACCGGCAGCTGGGCGACTCCGAATGCGATGAAGTAGGTACTCGTCAGCAACCCCAGATCGGACGGCGCGAGCGCGAACTCGCGCGCGAGATCCTTGGCGATGACCGCGTTCACGTTGCGGAAGAAGTAAGAGAGGAAGTAGCCCGCGGCGAACGGGACGAAGATCAGCGCGACGAGGCGCACCGGGATCGCCGGGGTCATTCACTCGTCGCCCCGGCGAACGCCGGGGCCCAGGAGACGTGCGATAAGCGATCCACGTCAGCACGAAATGCCGGCTTTCGCCGGCATGACGGGGGACCTCAGGTCAAAGGAATCTCGCCCACGTGCTGCCGGAACGCCGGACGATCCTTGAGCCGCTCGTAGTACTTCGCGAGGTTCAGATGCGCCGGTCGCTCGATCGGGAGCTGGAACCAGCGGTTGACGAAGGAGCCGAGCGGGATGTCCCCCATCGAGAACTCGCGACCGGCGATGTGAGGCTGCGCGGCGAGTGCGTCGTCGGCGATCTTCCAAACATCGATGGCCTGCTTGATCGCCGCCTCGACCGCGGCGTTGTCCCGCTTCTCGGCCGGGGTCCGGATGAGCTGCCAGAAGACGGTTGTGAGCGGGGCGCCGACGGTGCTCGTCGTCCAGTCCATCCACTTCTCCTCGCTGTACCCCTGCTCGAGCGAGCGCGGCTTGCCGTGCCTGGCGTAGAGATAGCGCACGATCACGTTCGATTCCCACAGAACGAAACCGTCGTAGTCGATCGTGGGCACGCGCCCGTTGGGGTTGAGCTTGCGGTACTCGGGCGAGTTGACGACGCCGAACGCCATCCCGGCGTCGATGCGTTCGTGGGGGATCTTGAGCTCGCCGACCGCCCACATCACTTTCTGCACGTTGATCGAGTTGACGCGCCCCCAGATCCTCAGCATTTCATCTCCTCTTCTTTCGTCTCGGAGCCCGCTCGCGCGCGGCGCCGAAGTCGCGAGCGATCCGCGCCGCGGCGAGTTTACGCTGCTGACCCGCCCTGTCGCCACATGGCCAGTCCGTCACGAACGGACAGGGAGCCGAACGGCTAGGGATGGTCCTGCTTAGGCTGGCCGGCGTCGCGCGCCACGCTTGTTCGTCCCAACCCTTCCGGCCACGAGGTAGGGTGCGAGTTCCTCCCGCAGGACATGTCGGAGCGTCTCGGCCAAGGCTCCGTCGCGACGCGCCATGAACTCCCGCAGCGCAGTATTCATCGTGGTCTGATAGCTCCCACCGCCCGCACAGCCAGCCGCGCCGCCGCTAGATCGCCGGCCGCCGCAGATGATCCGTCGCGCCCTGGAACGCGTGCGCCGCGCGCAGCGCCAGATCCTCGCGATAGCTCGGCGCGACGAGCTGCAAGCCGACCGGCAGCCCTTCTTTCGTGAACCCGCACGGCACCGACAGCGCCGGCTGCTGCGTGAGGTTGAACGGATAGCTGAAGGGCGTCCACCACGTCCAATCGTCCGCGGGTCCCGTCGGCTCTTTCGGCACGATGCGCCCCACGTCGAACGCCGGCACCGCGAGTGCGGGCGTAGCGAGCAGATCCCACTCGAGATGAAACCGCTTCATTCGCTCGCCCATAGCGGTCCGCGCGCCGATTGCGTCGAAGTACGCGGCCAGCGTGTGGCGCGAGCCGTGCTCGAAGGCCTTGCGCAGCGCCGGCTCGAGTAGCGCGAACTTCTCGCGTGGCAGCTTGCGGAGCGCATTGAACGCGCCGCCCGTCCAGTGCACCCAGAACGTGTCGCGCGCATCCGGGAAACCCGGATCGATCTGCTCGACGTGGGCTCCGAGATCGGAAAGGACCTTCATGCTCTCGGCAACCCGGGCCTCGACTTCCGGATCGACGTACTCGATGTAGCCGAGTCGCGGGCTGTACGCGATGCGCAGGCCCTTGATGCCCTGCCCGAGGGTCGCCGTCCAATCGGTGGCGTCCGGAGGCAGCGCGAACCAGTCACGAGGATCGGGCCGTGCAAGCACGTTCAGCATCAGCGCGACGTCGGCGATCGAGCGTGCCATCGGTCCGATATGCGCGACGGTGCCCATCGGCGAGAGCGGCCAGGCGGGCACGCGCCCGAACTGCGCTTTGATGCCCGAGATGCCGGCGAACGCGCACGGAATGCGGATCGAGCCGCCGCCGTCCGTGCCGACCGCGAGCTGGCCGAGTCCGGCTGCGACCTGTGCCGAGGCGCCGCCGCTCGAGCCGCCGGGCGTGCGTTCGAGATTCCACGGGTTGCGCGTGATACCGGTGAGCGCGCTGTCGGTAACGCCCTTCCACCCGTATTCCGGCGTGCAGGTCTTGCCGAGCAGCACCGCGCCCGCCTCGCGCAGGCGCGCGGTCGCCGGCGCGTCGTCGTGCCACGGGCCGGCCGGGTCGACCGTCTTCGAGCCGCGCAGCGTCGGCCAGCCCTTCGCGAGCACGAGGTCCTTGATCGAGGCCGGCACGCCGTCGACCGCGCCGGCGGGCTCGCCCTTCGCCCAGCGCGCTTCCGACGCGCGCGCGGCGGCGAGCGCCCCTTCCTCGTCGACAAGGCAGTAGGCGTTGAGCTTGGGATTCAGTGTGCGGATGCGATCGAGCACCGCGCGTGTCGTCTCGACGGGCGAGAGCTCGCGCTTGCGGTAGCGGGCGACGAGCTCCGTCGCCGGCATGAAGCAAAGATCGGCGGTCACTTCTTGCGCCTCGTTGCGGTCTTCGCGGCCTTCTTTGGCGGGGAGTTGTGGATTTTCATGGCGGGCTCGTCCGTGGCGCGCCGATGGTAACGCAGGCGGTATCATGCGACCCACCCCGCGCCCGCGCCGAGGATTCCCGTGGACCACTCGCCCCAGGTCAAGCTCAATTCGACCGCTCACTATTTCCTCGAGGGCCTGAACGAGCTCGGGCTCGACTATCTCTTCTGCAACCTCGGCACGGACCACGCGCCGCTGATCGAGGAGATGGCGCGCTGGCGGCGGACCGGGCGCGCGTTCCCGAAGACGATCCGCTGCCCGCACGAGAACGTCGCGGTCCACATGGCGGCCGGTTACGCGATGATGACCGGGCGGGGGCAGGGCGTGCTCGTCCACGTCGACGTCGGCACCGGAAACTCGGCGGTGGCGATGCACAACGTGTATCGGGGCCGGACGCCGTTGCTGCTCATGGCGGGCCGCGCGCCGTTCACGACGCGCGGCGAGCTGACCGGCTCGCGCGACACCTACGTCCACTTCGTGCAGGAGCCCTACGACCAGGCGAGCATCGTACGCCCGTATGTGAAGTGGGAATACTCCCTGCCCTCGGGCGTCGTCGCCAAGGAAGCGCTGCGGCGCGCGCACACGATGATGCAGAGCGATCCGAAGGGGCCGGTGTATCTGATGCTCCCGCGCGAGACGCTCGCCGAAACGTGGGCCGAGAATGCGGTGCGCTCGTTCCCGCCCGAGCGATTCGGCGCGGCGGCAGCGGCGGGCGCCGACCCGGACGCGATCGCCGAGCTCGCCGAGCGGCTGATCGCGGCGAAGAATCCGATACTCGTGACCGCGTACGCGGGCCGCGACACCGCGACGCCCGCGATCCTCGACGAGCTCGCGCGGCTCGCCGGTATCCGCGTGTTCGAGTTCAACCCGCTGCACCTGAATATTTCCGCCGACTCGCCGTGCTGCGCGGGGTACATCCCGGGCAAGCACGTCGCCGACGCCGATCTCGGCATCCTGCTCGACGTCGACGTGCCGTGGATCCCCAGGGATACGCCGGAGAACCCGGCCACGTTCTGGGCGCAGATCGACGTCGACGTCGTCAAACAAGGGTTCCCGATGTGGAATTTCGCGGCGAGCCTGCGAATCCAGGGCGCGAGCCGGCGCGTTCTCGTGCAACTCGTCGATGCCCTGAAGGCGAAGGCGACCCCAGCCTTCCGCGCGGCGGCAGCGAAGCGGGTCGAGGCGCTCGCGGCCGAGCATGCAGCACGGAAGGCGGGGCTCGCGAAGCTCGCCGCCGACAAAGGCGCGACCGGCAAGATCAACCCGCAGTACCTCTGCGCCGAGGTCGGACGCGCGATCGGGCCCGAGGACATCGTGGTGAACGAGGCGATCCGCAACGCGCTCGCGGTCCTCAATCAGATCCCGCGCTCGGTGCCCGGCACGGTCGTGGGTCTCGCGGGCGGCGGGCTCGGATTCTCCGGCGGGACGGCGCTCGGAGTGAAGCTCGCGCGGCCCGACCGGACCGTGGTGCAGATCTGCGGCGACGGGAGCTTCTACTTCTGCAACCCGGCGTCGGTCTACGCGGTCGCGAAGCAGTACCGGCTGCCGATCTTCACCGTCGTCCTCGACAACTCCGGCTGGTCCGCGGTGAAGGAGGCGACGCTGCGGGTCTATCCGGAAGGCGAAGCGAAGACGATCAACGAATACGAAGCGCTGCTCGCCCCCGACATGAATTTCGGGAAGCTCGCCGAAGCGGCCGGCGCGCATGGCGAGCTGGTCGACGACCCCGAGGCCGTGCCGGCGGCGATCCAGCGCTGTCTGGCGGCGGTGCGCGGGGGGCAGGCGGCGGTGCTGCACGCTCGCGTCACGCCGCTGTAGAACCCGTCGTCTAGGCACAGACCCGGAGAACGGGTCGGTAGCCGCCACGCTGGATCCCGGCTTTCGCCGGGATGACGACAACTCAATCCACCTTCATCCCCGCGGCCTTGACGACCTTCCCCCACTTGTCGATCTCCGAGCGCAGATAGGCCGCGAACTCCGCCGGCGTGCTCGTCAGCGGCTCCGCGCCCTGGCTCGCGAGGCGCTGGCGCAGATCGGAATCGCGCAGTGCTTTTACGAATTCCGCGTTCAGGCGCTGGACGACCGGCTCCGGCACACCCGCCGGCGCGAAGATGCCGAACCACGCGCTCACCTCGTAGCCGGGAAGCCCCGACTCGGCGACGGTCGGCAGTTCGGGGAGGACCGACGATCGCTGCGCGCCGGTGACGGCGAGCCCGCGCGCCGCGCCCGACTTCACGTGCGGCGCGGCGGTCAGCACGAGATCGAACATGAGCGCGACCTGTCCGGCGACGAGATCGTTCAGCGCCGGCGCGCTGCCCTTGTACGGGATGTGGACGATGTCGATACCGGCCATCGACTTGAACAGCTCGCCGGCGAGATGGTTCGACGTCCCGTTCCCTGCGGATGAATAGTTGAGGCTGCCCGGTTTCGCCCGCGCGAGCGCGACGAACTCCTGCACGTTCTTTGCCTGCACCGACGGATGAACGATCATCGCGAACGGGATGGTCGCGACGAGCGACACCGCCGTGAAGTCCTTGACCGGGTCGAAGGGCAGCTTCGGATTGAGCGCCGGGTTGATCGCGTGCGAGCTGACCGTGCCGATCATGACCGCGTAGCCGTCCGGCGCCGACCTCGCCAGTGCTTCCGCGCCGATCGCGGTGCCCGCGCCGGGGCGGTTCTCGACCACCAACGTCTGGCCGAGGCCTTCGCCGGCCTTCTGCCCGATCGCGCGCGCGAGGATGTCGGCCGAGCCGCCGGGCGGGAACGGGACGATCAGCCGGATCGGCTTGGCCGGATAGCCTTGCGCAGCGGCGTCGAGCGCGAGCGCGAACCCGAGAGCAATGGCGACGCGCAGGATCCGCTGCATCACGCGCCCGGCTTCTTCTTCCGCTTGGCCGCAGCGCGCTTGGGCGCCTTGCGCGACGCAGGCTTCCCTCGTCTTCGGCGCGGGCGCGGCCTGGGCCGCGATCGCCTCGACCTCGACCAGGTACTCCGGCTTCACCAGCGAGCCGATGACGAGGCTGGTCGAAGCCGGACGATGCCCGGCGAGGAACTTCGCGCGTCCGGCGGCATAGGCCGGGAAGCTCGCCAGGCTCGTCAGGTACGACGTGATCTTCACGAGATCGGTGATCTTCATGCCCGCGGCTGCGAGGATCGCGACGATGTTCTGCCACACCGCCTCCGTCTGGCCCTCGACCGTCGGCGGTACCGAGCCGTCCTTCCGGATGCCGATCTGGCCGGCGATATGGAGCCAGCGCGCGTTCGGCGGCGTTTCGACGCCATGGCTGTAGGTGCCGATCGGGTCGGCGATCGTCTGCGGGTTGTGGAACTTGGGCATGTCGGGCTCCTTCGTCATGCCGGCGAAAGCCCGCCTCCAGCGAACGGCCGTACTGGGCGCAGGCGTTCGCGGGGCGACGGTGCTAGGCGGCAACGGCCACGTCGTCGATCTCCGGGATGCGCGGGATCGGTACGCCGTACGGCGCGACGTCCGCGCGGATCTTGTCCAGGCCCCGGCGGATGATCGCGATCTCGTCATCGGGGTGCGTCGCGCCCAACCCCCACTCCGCGGCGAGCGCCCGGTTGTGTGACGAGCGACGTCGCTCGTCGTCCGGGAGGTTCACTACTGCGTACACACCGTTGAGTAGGCTGCCGCGAAGCTTCTTCGAGAACTTGCCGCCGAGCAGCGTCTTCTCGGTTTCGGGGAGCTCGCCGAAGAAGCGCCGCATGATGATCCGGCCGAACTGGATGTGCCGCGCCTCGTCGCGCAGGATCAGGCGGCACGCCTCCTTGATCGACTCGAAGCGCGCGTTCTCGTAGCGCGCTTGCAGGAGCTCGCCCGAAAGCTGTTCGAAGAGCGTATTGACCGCGAGCCCGCCGAAGAACGACATCGCGCGCTCGTCGCGCTCGTCGTGGAAGCGCGGGATGATCGACCGGAAGTAATCGGCGCGCGGGGTCGGCTCGTACTCCGCCGCGCCCGCGCCGATCGCGCGCGCGATGCGAAACGAGGCCTCGTGATGCCGCAGCTCCTCCATGATGAAGTTGGCGATGTGCTGCTTCACCTCGAACGGCTCGTGGCCGAAGATCGCATCGCGCAGGCGCTCGGCGCCATACGGCGTCGCCCCGTGCTCCATCCAGGCCCGGAGCGACCACCACTCGGCGCCCGCCGCTCGAACCTCGCGCGGGATGTCCGCGCGCTCGACATCGGAGAAGTCGATCTTCGCCGGGTCCCACGCGAGCTCGCGCGCCTGCTCGCACAGGCGCCAGACATCCGGATAAGCCTCCTCGGCGACGATCGGATACGGATTGGGGACGGGGGTCAGCTCTTCGAGCAGGGAGGGTTGCATCGTGCGCTCCGGGAGAAATGACGAGCGGTCATGCGGCAACCGCTACGCCCTGGGTTTCGCGCCTGACCAGGCGTTCCAGCACCCGCCGTACTTGCAGCGGCCCGGCGTCCACGCGGATGTCGACGGTGCTACGGTCGGGCGAATCGGTGTCGATGAGATGCTGCTGCGCCTCGATCATGTCCTTGTCCTCGAGAAAGGTGCGCTTCACGTCCTCGTAGATCGTCCGCGTCACCGACTCGTCGTCCTGTTTGTAATGCCGGCAATAAGACCAGAGGTAGAGCGACGAGCGCTCGGTCATCGGAGTGACGAGGTTGAGCGAGCGGCCCTCGATGCCGCGGCTGCGGTCGCCCTGCGGCGCGCCCGTGCCGGCGACCGCGCAGCCGACATCGATCACCACGTTGCCGGGCGCGCTCCAGTCGATGATCTGCCACCGGTCGACGTTGTCGGTGAACCCGCCGACCTTCTGGAACATCGGCGGCGCCGGGCGGTCGAGCATCCAGCGGGTGACGCTGACCCGGTCACCGGCCGTCCTGGCCGTCGACGGAAACTCGGTCACGTAGGGCGTCCCGATGGTGCGCCCGTGCAGAAAGGTCAGATGCGACAGATCCATCAGGTTGTCGAGGACGAGCAGATAGTTCGCATCGATGGTGAGCGTGTCGCCGGGCGCCACCCACTCCGGATCGTCGTTCCAATAGAGGTCGGGGATCGAGGTATCGTCTGCCTGCGCCGGATCGCCCATCCAGATCCAGAGGAAACGCCAGCGGTCGACGACCGAGTAGCTCCGCACCGCCGCGTCCTCGGGAATCGCGTCCTGACCGGGGATCTTCACGCATCGTCCGGTACAGTCGAACTCCAGCCCGTGGTATCCGCATTGAACCCGGTCGCCGACGAGTCGACCCTTGGACAACGGCGCGCGCCGGTGAGCGCAGCGGTCCTGGAGCGCGACCGGCCGGCCGGCCTCGGTGCGATAGAAAACCACCGGCTCACCACAGATCCATCGCTGGAGGAGATCACGGCCGACGTCGTTGCTCCAGGCGCACGGGTACCAAGTGTTACGCAGAAACATGCCGGCCTTCTCCTCGCGATTCGTCGGGGAACAGTATAGCTGCGGGCACTCTGCCAGGCACACTCTTGATACTTTCCGTTGACACTTTCCACGCGGCCCCCCTATCCTGATCCGACGCAACTCGAAGGCTTTTCCCAAGGAAAGGGATCACCGATGCGCGCACCGAAGCCCTTTGTTGCACCGATACTGGCCCTCGTGGCGGGCGCGGCGCTGTCGCAACCGGTGCGCGCGGCGGATGTGACCTTGCCCGTGCTGGTACCGATCACCGGCCCATTCGCGCTCGAAGGCGGCGCCCAACGCAACGGCGCGCTGCTCGCGATGCGCAGGGCGCCGAAGGGGGTCAATGTCAAGGGCGAGGTGTCGGACACCGCGGTGGCCCCCGACGTCGGCGTCAACCAGTTCGAGCGTGTCTTGGGGCGGGACAAGCCGACCGCGGTCGTCGCGTCCATGATCGGCATTCAACTCCTTGCCATGCTGCCGATCGGTCAGGAGAACAAGGTGCCGATGCTCACGACGTCCGGGACGGCGCGAGTCACCGAGCTCAACAACCCGTGGATCTTCCGGTTCTTTCCCGCCGACCCCTTGGCGAAGGAGATCCACGTGCGGTACGTGGTGGAGGAGCTGAACAAGCGCCGGATCGCGCTCGTGCACCAGACGACCGCGTACGGGCAGAGCGGCCGCGACGAGATCCAGGCGCGCCTGAAGCGCCTCGGCATCGAGCCCGTGCTGGTCGAAGCGCTCGAGATTTCGGTGCGCGACATGTCGCCGACGCTCACCAAGATCAAGAGCGCGAATGCCGACGTCGTGATGCTTCACATTCACTCACAGCCGACCGCGCTCTTCGTGCGTGCGGCCTCGCAGGCGAAGCTCGATATGCCGATCATCGCCGGCTCGGCGATTCATCAACCGACCACGGTCGCGCTCGTCGAGCCGGCCGAGCTCGCCGGCGTCTGCGGCGAGACCAACGCTTCGCCGGTGACGGCCGAGACGCCGGAGATGCGCGACTTCGTCAAGCTGTACAGAGACGCCTTTGCGTCCGAACCCGACGGCTTCGCGCTCGGCCAGTACGACGGGGTGATGATGCTGCTGGAAGCGGTTGGGAAGGGCGCGAAAACGAACGAGGATATCCGCAGCGCGCTCGGGACGGGCCTCTACAAGGGGCTTGCGATGACGTACAAGTCCGACGGCAAGGGGAACATGGCGCACTCGGGCGTGATCGTTTGCTATGACGGCAAGACCCGGATCCCGCGGATTGCGAAGCGCTACGACAACGTCACGGGCGTGCTGCCCAGGCAGTAGCGCCGCTTGCTCGAGGTCCTTCTCAACGCGGCCGCGCTAGGCGCCGCGTACGCGCTGCTCGCGCTCGGGTTCGTCCTGGTCCTCAACGCGACGAGCGCGGTCAACTTCACGCAGGGCGATATGGTGATGGCGGGCGGTTACGTGGCGGTCGCACTCGCCACCGTGCTGCCCGCTCCCGGCATCGTGCTCCTGCCGTTCGTGCTGCTGGCGATGATCGTCCTCGGGCTGGCGTTCTCGCTCGCCGCCTACTTCCCGCTCAAGACACGGCCGCCGGTCTCGGTGTTCATCTCGACGATCGCGCTGGGCATCATCTTCCAGAACACGGCGAACGCGATCTTCGGCGCGGCTCCGCGCGGCGCACCGCCGCTCGTATCCGGCGGCCAACTCGCGCTCGGAGCGGTCACGCTGCCGGCGCAGTCCGCGGCGGTGATCGCGGTGGCGGCGCTGCTCATCGCCGGACAGTGGTGGCTGTTCGCGCGCACGCGCCTCGGCCGGCAACTCCGCGCGACGGCGCAGGATCGCTCGATGGCCGAAGCGATCGGGATCCGTGTCAACTGGATGATCGCGTTCACCTTCGGGCTCGCGTCTGCGCTCGCCGGTGCGGCCGGTCTGCTCCTCGCCAACACGTTCTTCGTGAGTCCGACCGATGGCACCAACTACATCATCAAGGCGTATATCGCCGTCACCATCGGCGGCTGGGGCAGCCTCCCCGGCGCGGTCGCGGGGGCGTTCCTGATCGCGCTTTTCGAGGTGATCTACCCGTCGGCGCCGCTCTTCCTGCCGCTCGTCGACCCGAACGGGCCCTGGGCGCAGGCGGTGTTCTCGCAAACCGTGTCGACCATCATCCTGTACGCCGTGGTGCTGGCGATCCTCTTCTTCCGGCCGCAGGGGTTGTTCGGCGAAGTCGTGCAGCGCCGAGCATGAGGCTCGATCGACCCGCGGCGCGGTCCGTACCCGTGCGCCGCCCGTTCAACGGCGCTTTCCCGGGTTCCGCTTCCGGATGACCGATTTCCGGCGCGGCATCCGGCTTCCGCTCGCCGCCGGCCTCGCGATTCTCGTCGCCTGGCCGCTCGTGCTCGGAACGAGCTACGACTTGCGCGTCTTCACGCTCGCCGGCGTCTATGCGCTGCTGACGCTCGGGTTCCAGTTCATCTTCGGCCACGCGGGCGCGCTCGCCCTGACGCAGGGAACGTTCTTCGGCGTCGGCGCCTACGTCACCGGGCTCCTCGGCATCAAGCTTGGCTGGGGTTTCGAAGCGACGCTCCCGCTCGCCGCGCTCGGGCCGGTCGTGCTGGCGCTCGTCGTTGCTGCGCCGGTGCTGCGGCTCGAATCGCACTATTTCGCCTTGGCGACGCTCGGGATCGGGCAGGTGATGCTCCTGGTGGCGATCCAATGGCAGTCGCTCACCGGCGGTGCGAATGGCCTGCCCGGAGTGCCGGGCGTCGTGCTCTTCGGCTGGGCGCTGCCGCGCGGGCTGCCGCTCGCCGCTTTTGTCTGGGGCACGGTGGCGATCGGCGCGCTCCTCGCATGGCAGCTCACGCGCGGCCTGCTCGGTCGCGCCTACACCGTGATGCGCGAGAACGACATCGCCGCGATGTCCCTCGGTCTCGACATCTGGCAGCTGCGGTTCGTCGCGTTCCTGCTCTCGGCGGTCTACGCCGGCGTCGCCGGCGCGCTTTACGTCCATACCATCCGGGTCGTCTCGCCCGAGGTGCTCGAGTTCCACATCATGGTGGCGGTGCTGACGATGGCGGTGGTCGGCGGGCGTACCGGCGTCGCCGGCGCGATCCTCGGCGCGTTCCTGCTCGTGCATCTGCCGGAATGGTTCCGCTTCCTCGACAAGTACTACCTGATCGCCTACGGCGCGGTGCTGCTCGCGATGATCATCGTCGCGCCCTGGGGGCTCGTCGGCGGGCTCGAGCGGCTGCGCGCGCGGGTTGCGCCTGAGGCCGTCGCGACGGCGCCGCGGGCGGTGCCGCTCGCGGTGCGCGAGGCCGCGGCGGGGAGCGGCCCGCTGCTCGAGCTCCGGGAGCTCGCGATGGCGTTCGGGGGGGTGCGCGCGCTCGACGGGGTGAGCTTCGCGCTGGAGCGCGCCGAGATCTTCGGTCTGATTGGCCCCAACGGCTCCGGCAAGACGACGCTCCTCAACTGCGTCACCCGGATTTACCGACCCCATGCCGGCGCGATCCGATTTGAAGGCGAGGACCTGTTGCGGCTCGCGCCGTACGAGGTCGCGCGGCGCGGGGTCGCGCGGACGTTCCAGAACATCAATCTCGTCGACGAGATGACCGCGCTCGACAACGTCGCTGTGGCGCGCGCAGGGCGCGAGCGTACCGGGGTGCGGGAGGCGCTTGCCGGCGACGGGCTCGAGCGCGCACGCGGCCACGCGATGAGCCTGCTCGAGCGGCTCGACGTCGCGCACGTCGCGATGCAGCCCTGCGGCGGGCTCGCGTACGGCATCAAGCGGCGCGTGGAGATCGCCCGCGCGCTCGCGCTCGAGCCGCGCCTGCTGCTCCTCGACGAGCCGGCCGCCGGATTGAACGGGGCCGAGCAGGCCGATCTTGCGGCGCGGCTGCGCGTGCTCGCCCGCGACGGGCTGACGCTGCTCGTGATCGAGCACAACATGCCGTTCCTGATGCCGCTCGCCGGTCGCATGGCCTGTCTCGACTACGGCCGGCTGCTCGCGATCGGGACGCCGGCGGAGATCCGCGCTCACCCGCGCGTGATCGAGGCGTACCTGGGGACGGCGGACGCGGTGGCGGCGGAGGCGGCGCCGTGAGCACGCCGGGCCGCCCCAAGGGCGAACTCCTGAGCGCCGGAGCGCTGCAGGAGCGGATAGTCCAATGAGCGCATTGCTCGAGGCGGACGGTCTCACCGCCCGTTACGGCCAGATCACCGCGCTCGACGCCGTGACGTTGGAAGTGCGCGCGGGCGAGGCGGTCGCGCTCGTCGGCGCGAACGGCGCGGGCAAGACCACGCTGATGAAGGCGGTGATGGGCTTCGTCGCCCCGGCGGCCGGTGCGCTTCGCTACGCGGGGCGGCCGCTCGGTGGCGTGTCCGTCGCCGCGCGCGCGCGGCTCGGCCTCGGCTACTCGCCCGAGGGCCGGCGCGTCTTTCCGGGGATGAGCGTCCGCGAGAACCTCGAGGTCGCGAGCCGGGCCGACCGCGCGGCGACCCGCGGCCGGCTCGACGATGTGTTCGCGCTGTTCCCGGCGCTCGCGGCGAAGCACGGTGCGCTCGGCTGGCAGCTCTCCGGCGGGCAGCAGCAGATGCTCGCGATCGGCCGCGCGCTGATGACCGGGCCGCGCCTCCTGCTGCTCGATGAGCCTTCGCTCGGCCTCTCGCCCATCCTCACGGCGGAGGTGCTGGGCCGCGTGCGCGCGATCGTCGGGCGCGGCACCGCGGTGCTGCTCGCGGAGCAGAACGTCGCTAAGGCGCTCGAGGTGGCCGACCGCGCTTACGTGCTGCAGGTCGGCCGGGTCGTCGACTCGGGGCCGGCCGCCGAGCTGCGGCAGAATCCGCGCATCCGGGAAGCGTTTCTCGGTGCATGAGAGGGGAGATCCAAGGAATGGCTGACGCGTTCGCACCGTTCACCTTCGTCCACTCGAATCGCCGCGTCGTCTTCGGCTGGGATTCGCTCGACCGCCTGCCGGAGCTCGCGAAGGAGTTCGGCGCGAGGCGGCCCGCCGCCATCCTCGATGGATACTTCACGCGCACGCCGGTCGGCGCGCGAATAGCGGCGTTGCTGAGTGAGGGGACCGGCGCGGCGCCGCTCGTTCACGCCACGCCCGCCACCGAGCCGGATACGGCATCGGTCGAGGCGTGCGCCGCGGCGCTGGCGGCGGTGGCGCCCGATTTCATCGTCGCGGTCGGCGGCGGGTCGGCGATGGACACCGCCAAGGTCGCGCGCATGCTGCTGTCGAATCCCGGCCCCGCGGAAGGGATCGCGGGTTTCGGCAAGCGCCTCGCGCCGCACGCGAGCATCCTCGTCGCAGTGCCGACCACGCACGGTACCGGAAGCGAGGTCTCCGAGTCGGCGGTGATCGGTAAGGCCGGCGTCGACGCGAAGCTGATCTACCGCTCGCAGGACATGACGCCGAGCATCGCGCTGCTCGACCCGTCGCTGACCGTCGGGGCGCCGCGGACCGTGACCGCGTACGCCGGTTACGACGCGGTGACGCATGCGGTCGAGGCGTTCGTGTCGCGGATGGCGTCGCCAATGACCGATCCGCATGCCCTCGCCGCCATGGAGCTCCTCGGGCGTTGGCTTGCCATAGCGTACGAGGAGCCGGAGAACCGCGACGCGCGCGGTGCGTGCCTGATCGCGTCGATGCAGGCGGCGATCGCGTTCAACAGCGCAAATCTGGGGCTCGCGCACGCGATCTCGGGCCCGCTCGGCGCGCAGCAACACGTCGCGCACGGGCTCGGCAATGCGCTCGCGCTGCCGTATGTCACCGCGTTCAACGAGCCCGTGCTCGGCGCGAAAGGAGAGACGATCGCGAAACTCTTCGGCGGGCGCTCCGCCGCCGAGGCGATGGCGAAGCTCAGGCGCCGCCTCGGCCTCGACCTCAGCCTCGACGACTACGTCCGCACGGACGCCGACCGCGAGCGGCTCGCCCAGTGGGCGATGAAGAGCGGGCAGGTGAAGATGAACCCGCGGGCTGCGACGCTCGACGACATGCGCGCGATCATCGGTGCGATGCGGACGCCGACGCGCGACGCGGCGCCGCCTGCCTGGCCGCTTTGACAGCGGGGCGAGCAGCGGCGCGAGGTCAGGCGGGTCCGAGCGTCAGCACGTACCGGAACTGCGAGCCCGGAATCTCGCCCTCGAAGGCGTTCCCGGCACCCTTCTTCTTCAGCACCATATTCGCCTTGCCGCACTTGGCGTTCGGCACCTTGTCGCGGAACTGGGCCGCGATCGTCAGCTGCGTGCCGTCGAACTTCCCGGTGATGGGCTCATTGTCCATGGCACAGAACTGCCCGCCCCTCCAGGTCGCCTTGCCCTCGATCGAACCGTCCGGATCCTGCTTCTCGATCAGGACCGACCAGGTGCCGCCGAACGGCGTGCCCCGGCTCGGTGCGGTCCCGTTCCACGTGCCCGCCATCGCCGCCGGCAGCTTGTCCTGCGCCGCGGCGTCCGGCGCGATTACGGCAAACACTCCGAGGAGAATTGCGATTCGAAGCCACACTTGCACGATGTGTCTCCAGTGAGTGAGCCGTCCCGATGGCCCTGATCGTAGCGCCTAACGCGTCGCTGCGCGGGCAGCATCCAACCGCTCACGCGCCTCCACCGCCCATTCCGTCGCGCCGGTCCGCACGTCGTCCCAGGTGAGCTGCCGGCCGACGAAGAGATGGGCGTCCTTCCGCGTCGAGACCGACGCGAACAGCCGCTCGCCGGTGACGCCGTCGAGGACTTCCACCTCACCGGAGAGCGCGACGACGGTCTTGTCGGTTCCGGTCGCGGCGCGGGCGACGGTGATCGCGATCTTGATGGGCAGCACGTCCAGCGGCGTAAAGCCGGGGCGTTCGGGGTTCACCCCGGTAAGCGCGAAATGGAGTCTGAGCACGCCCGGCCCCGCCTTCTCGACGATCTCGTAGCCGCCGGCGCGAAATTGCTGCGTGACCACCGCGCGGAACTCGTCGGCCATCCGCTTGTACGTATCGGGTTGGATGCCGCCGTACTCGGCTTGCCGGTTTATCCAAATCTCGACCGGCTGGATCAATACCTTGTCGTACTGCCGCCAGCTCACGCCGGACTTCACCCAGCGCCAGGTATCCAGTTTCCCCGGCACCGGCGTGAAGCGGCTGTAGTCCTTGCCGAGGAAGCCGGAAGCTTCGAGCGAGGAGCCCGGGAGCTGCAGCGGCGAGGCAGCCGCCCCCTCGGGCACCGTGGGTTGCTGGGCGCAGCCGGCGGCGAACAGCGCGACAAAGAGGATTGGCAGGTAGCGGCGCATCGGTCTTCTCCCGGTGTTGCTTGGTCTGCCCGTTACAAGGGGCCCGCGAGGCACAGCGGGGTTTGGGATCGTCGGCCCCGCGCGCCCCGCACGACGAGCGCGGGCGCTCCCTCCGTTGCGGCGGCAGGTCAGAAACCCACCGCCAGCGAGTCGCGCCGCGGATCGGAGGCCGTGACGTAGCCGCCGTCCACGCGGAAGGCGATCTGCGAGCAGCCGAAGTCCATGTAGCCCTCCGGCAACTCGACGAGGCGATGACCGCGGCGCGCGAGCTCGCTCACGGTCGCCGGTGGGAACGCGCGTTCGAGATTCACGTCGAGACCGCTCATGACGCGGAAGCGCGGGCCGTCGATCGCGGTCTGCGGACTCTGGCCGTAGTCGACCATCCGCACCATGAGCTGGGTGTGGCCCTGCGGCTGCATCGTCCCGCCCATCAGCCCGAAGCTCATCACCGGCACGCCGTTCCTGGTCACGAACCCGGGGATGATCGTGTGATACGGGCGCTTGCGCGGCGCAACCTGGTTCGGATGTCCGGGCTGCAGCACGAACCCGGACCCGCGGTTCTGCAGACTGATGCCGGTGCCGGGGACGACCACGCCGGAGCCGAAACCCATGAAGTTCGACTGGATCAGCGACACCATCATGCCGGAAGCGTCGGCCGCGGTGAGATAGATCGTTCCGCCGCGCGCCGGCGTGCCGTGCCCGAAATCCTGCGCGCGCTTGGTGTCGATCAGCCGTGCGCGCGAGGCGAGATAGTCGCGGTCGAGCAGGTGCGCCGCCTTAACCGCGGTCATGCCCGCGGCGTCCGCGACGTACGCCCGCGCATCGGCGAACGCGAGTTTCACCGCCTCGATCTGGAGGTGGGCGCTGTCCGCCGAGTCGACCGGCAGGCTCGCGACGTCGAAGTGCGTCAGCATCCCGAGGGCCATGAGGCAGACGATGCCCTGGCCGTTCGGCGGGATCTCGTGCACGGTGTAGCCGCGGTAGTCCTGGGTGATGGTGCCGACCCAGTCGTTCGTGTGCGCGGCGAGATCGTCCATCGTCATCGCGGCTTCGCACGCCGCCGAATGTGACGCGATGCGCTCGGCCAGCTCGCCCTCGTAGAATGCCTTCCCGCGCGTCTCGGCGATCAGTTCGAGCGTCGCCGCCGCGTCGCGGTGGACGAAGCGCTCGCCCGCTCGCGGTGCGCGGCCGCCGGGGAGGAACGTCTGCGCGAAGCCCGGCTGATTCTTCAGCTCGGGCACCTGCTGGTTCCAGCGCGTAGCGACGAATGGCGACACGAGATAGCCGTTGAAGGCGTACTCGATCGCCGGCTCGAACAGCTTCTCGAACGGGAGCTGGCCATAGCGCTCCGAGAGTTCGGCCCAGGCCGACACGCAGCCGGGCACCGATACGCTGTTCCAGCCGCGCGTCGGGACCGCCTTCTGGCCGGCGAAGTATTCCGGCGTCCACGCCGCGGGCGAGCGGCCCGAGGCGTTGAGGCCGGCGAGGTCCTTGCCGTCCCAGACGATCGCGAAGAGATCCGAGCCGATGCCGTTGGAGATCGGCTCGACGATCGTCAGCGCGATCGCCGCGCCGAGCGCGGCATCGATGGCGTTCCCGCCGTCGAGCAGCATGCGCAGGCCCGCCTGTGCGGCGAGCGGCTGCGAAGTGGACACGACGTTCGCCGCCATGGTCGGGCGGCGGGCCGTGGGGTAGGCGGAGGTGTGATCGGAGAAGTTCATCGGCGGGTCGCGATGGGCGGTGGCGGTTCGAGATGGTACTCGCGCGCGGCCGGACACGGCTCACCGCCCGACCCGCCGCCGCCCTTCGTCTCGCTCACTGGCGAGAAGCTTGCCAGTCCCCGGGGAACTTCTGGCCGCGGGACCTCGTTCGGCGTGGACTTCAATCCGGATCGTCGAGGTCAGCCTCCTGAGCTCAACGCCTGCGGCTGCCGGCCGGGTCGATCAAGCGGCTTCGTCGACATCGAGCACGACGCGGCCGAGGATCTTTCCCGCCTTGAGCTCTTCGAGCGTCCGGTTCACTTCGCCCACCGCGCGCATCTCGACCGGCGTCGCCTTGAGCTTGCCTGCCTGCGCGAGCGCGACGACTTCGCGCAGCTCCTGGAGGGTGCCCACGTACGAGCCGATGATCCCGATCGCCCGCTGCGCGATCGGCGGCAGCGGCAGCGTGATCTCGCCGCCGAACAGGCCGCAGAGCACATAGCGGCCGCCCTTCGCGAGCGCGGCGACGCCGAGGTGCGCGGTCGCGGGCATGCCGACGAAGTCGAGCGCGCCGGCCACCGCGCTGCCGGAGATCTTCTGCAGTGCCGCCAGCGCGACCGGCGCGTCGCGCGAGTTCACCGTCTCGCGCGCGCCGGCGTCGCGCGCGGCGGCGAGCTTGCCGTCGTCGATGTCGCAGGCGATCACGCGCTCGATCCCGAGCGCACGCAAGGTCGAGAGCGCGATCATTCCGAGCCCGCCGCAGCCGAGCACGACGACCCAGTCGCGGTCGGTGAGGGCGGGGAGCTTCCGGATCGCGCTGTAGGTCGTGATGCCCGAGCAGGCGAGCGTCGCGGCAAAGCCCTCGTCGATGCCCGAAGCGTCGACCAGGTACTTCGCGTCCGGCACGAGGAGGTGGGAGGCATAGGCGCCCGGCCGGAACACGCCAATGAACCGCTGCGCCAGGCAGTAGTTGTCCTGCCCGGCTTTGCACACCGCGCACTCGCCGCAGCCGATCCAGGGGTAGACGACGCGCTTCGCGCCGACGGCGACGCCCTTCGCGTCGGGCCCGAGCGCCTCGACGATGCCGAACGGCTCGTGCCCCATCGTGAACGGCGGCACGCAGCCGCGATCTTTGACGTAGAAGCGCTTGCCGCCGCCGAGGTCGAAATAGCCGTCCCAGATGTGGAGATCCGAGTGACAGACGCCGGAGCGCGTGACGCGCACGAGGACTTCGCCGCCGGTGGGCTTCGGGGTGTCCCGCAGCGCCCGCTGCAGGGGCTTGCCGTGCTCCACGACCTCGTAGCTGATCATCGCTCCTCCGTTCTCCCGTCGTCCCGGGGAAAATTACCTTCGTCACCCCGGCGAAAGCCAGGGTCCAGTCCGCGCCGTCCGGATTCCGGTGTTCGCCGGAGTGACGGTCACCTTCCCTGGAATGACCGGTTCATGCCTTTGCCGCCGCATCCAGCGCTTGGTCGATGTCCCACAGGATATCGTCCAGCGTCTCGATCCCCACCGAGATGCGGATCATGTCCGGGGTGACGCCGGCTTTCGCCTGATCGTCCTCGCCCATCTGGCGATGAGTGGTCGACGCGGGATGGATGACCAGCGTCTTCGCGTCCCCGATGTTGGCGAGATGGCTCATGAATGTCGCCGCGTCGATGAACTTCTCGCCTGCGCGCGCGCCGCCCTTGATGCCGAAAGACAGGAGGCCGCTCGCGCCCTTGGGCATGTACTTGCGCGTGAGGTCGTAGTACCTGTTGTCCGGCAGACCCGGATAGTTCACCCACGACACCTGCGGGTGCGCGGCGAGGAACCCGGCCACCCCGAGCGCGTTCGCGCAATGCCGCTCCATCCGGAGCGGCAGCGTCTCCACTCCCTGCAGGAGCAGCCACGCGTTGAACGGCGCGAGCGCCGGCCCGAAGGTGCGCATCGTCTCCATCCGGCAGCGCATCGTATAGCCGAAATCGCCGAACGTTTCGTGGAAGATCACGCCGTGATAGCCCTGCGACGGCGTCGTCATGCCGGGAAATTTCCCGTTGCCCCACGGAAACTTCCCCGATTCGACGATGACCCCGCCCATCGTCGTGCCGTGGCCGCCGATGTACTTGGTCGCCGAATGCACGACGATGTCCGCACCCCACTCGATCGGCTGGCAGAGGTACGGGGAGGGTACCGTGTTGTCGACCACGAACGGGACGCCGGCCTCGTGCGCGATTCCCGCGATCCGTTCGATGTCGACGACGTTGATCGACGGGTTGCCGAGCGTTTCGGCGTAGACGAGCTTCGTGTTCGGCCGGATCGCGCGGCGGAAGTTCTCGGGGTCGTCGGGATCGACGAACGTCGCTTCGATGCCGAGCTTCTTGAGGTTGACGCCTAGCAGCGTGTGCGTGCCGCCGTAGAGCGTCGCTGCCGAGACTGCGTGATCCCCGGACTCGAGCAGCGTCATGAGCGCGACCGCTTCGGCCGCCTGACCCGAGGCGGTGGCGAGCGCAGCGCGTCCCCCCTCCAGCGCCGCGACCCGCTCCTCGAGCACCGCAACGGTCGGGTTGGAGATGCGCGAGTAGACGTTGCCGAAGGTCTGCAGGTTGAAGAGGCTCGCCGCGTGCTCCGCGGAGTCGAAGACGAACGAGGTCGTCTGGTAGATCGGCGCAGCCCGCGAGCCCGTCGCCGCGTCGGGAATCTGCCCGGCGTGGAGGGCCAGGGTTTCGAAGCCGAATTTGCGGTCGGGCATGGCGACTCGTCGAGCGCCGCTCGCGCTCAATTCGCGATGTGTTTCGGCCGCCTCGCCGAAATCACCTTGGTGTTCACGCCCGCCCAGTTGAGCCCGCCGAAGAGCCGCGCGTGCTCGATCTTCACGCACCGGTCCATCACCGTTTCCAGCCCTGCCGCCTCGCACTTGCGCGCCGCTTCGGTGTTCGTCACGCCGAGCTGTTGCCAGAGCACGCGCGCGCGTATCGCGATCGCGTCCTCGGCGATCGGCAGGATGTCAGCGGTCTTGCGGAAGCAGTCGACGATGTCCACTTTGACCGCGCTTGTTGCCGCGAGCTCGCGCAGCGACTTGTAGCACCGCTCGCCCAGGATCGTCTCGTAGCGCGGGTTCACCGGCACGATGGCGTAACCGTGCTCCTGCAGGTATTTCGCGGCGAAATAGCTCGGTCGGAACCAGTCGGCCGAAAGCCCTACCACCGCGATCACCTTGTTCGTGGCGAGGATGCGGCGCAGACCGGGGATGTCGTCGATCATCGGGGCAGTGTGTCGGGGAGCAGGACGCATGGGAACGGTCGCATTCTAGCCGTCGACGCCGTAAACTGGCGTATCGAAAAGGAGCACGTCATGGGACCGGAGACCCGCGGATTCCTGATGAACTGCTGGTACGTGGCCGCCTGGGACCACGAGCTGGCCGAGGGTAAGCTGCTCGCCCGGACGATCCTCGAGAAGCCGGTCCTCCTCTACAAGGGCGACAGCGGCCGGGTGGTTGCGCTCGACAATCGCTGTGCTCACCGCGGCGCCAAGCTCTCGAACGGCCGTCGCGAGGGCGACTCGGTGCGCTGCCTGTATCACGGGCTGAAGTTCGATCCGAGCGGGAAGTGCGTGCAGATCCCGGGGCAGGACAACATCCCGCCGAAGCTCGGCGTCCGCAGCTACCCGGTGGTGGAACGCGATCACCTCGTGTGGCTCTGGATGGGCGAGCCGGCACAGGCCGACCCGGCGCTCATCGTCGACATCCCGTACCTGCGCAGCCCCGCGTGGCGCGGGTGCGCCCGGCTACATGCACTACAGGGCCAACTACCTGCTCATCGTCGACAACCTGAGCGACTTCGTGCATCTGGCGTTCGTCCATACCAGGACGCTCGGCGGGTCGGAGGAATACGCGTACAAGACGAAGCCGGTGGCGATCGAGCGGCTGGAGCGCGGCTTCCGCGTCGAGCGCTGGCACATGAACGCGCCGCCGCCCCCGTTCCATCGCAAGGTCGTCCCGAGCGATGCACCGGTCGACCGGCGCAACATCGGCACGATGCACGTGCCCGGCATCTTCTTTCTCGAGTCGCTGTTCGCCCCCGCGGGCGGGGGTGCGGAGCGGGGCGACCTCGACGGCGCGAAGCAATATCGCAACTGCCAATTCTTCACGCCGGAGACCGCGCGCTCGACGCACTTCTTCTGGAACTATCTCCACGACTACGATCTGCACGACCCTTCGATCTCGCTCTCGCTGCACGACAGCATGGTCGAGGGGTTCATGGAGGACAAGTTCATCATAGAGGGCCAGCAGGAGATGCTCGACGCCGATCCCGACTTCAGGATGAACGGGATCGTGTCCGACGCCCCGCTGGCGCATTTCCGGCGGACGCTGGGCAAGCTCATCGACGCCGAGCGCGAAGCCCGGCATCCGGCCGCGGCCTGAGCCGCGGGCCGCGGGTCGCGCGGAAGGACTAGAGCGTCGGGTTAGGGCGACGGGCGTATTTTCACCGGCGTGAACGGGGCGCACGATGCGAGCCGCATCGGAAGAGTCCCCGTGGCCAACGAATCGAAGGATCTCGTCTCGAATCCCCTCCCGCTCGTGGCCGTCGCGCTGCTAGCGGCAGGGGTGCTCGTGCGGACGCTGCCGCTCGAGAGCGCGCGCCCGAACGACGCGCCGGCGAGCACGGCAACGGCGGTCGGCGAGCAGGACGTGCGCGCGCGGCTCTGGCAGGACCCGTTCGAAGTGGTGCTGCGGAACGCGAAGCGCGAAACACCGGACGAGCAGCGCGCGCGTGCGGTCAAGGATCCGTTGCACGAGCCGGGATCCCTCACCGCCCGGTTCGCCATCGAGACCGCGGATCCCGGCGCCAAAGTCACGATCCTCGCGGTGATGGTCTTCGGCACGCCGTACGCGGAAGACGTCGAGGCGCGGCGGCGCATGCGCTATGCCGTGCTGTCCGGCCTCGCCGCGCGCCACTACGTCCCCGACAATCCCGGCGCGCTCGGCTACATCTGGACCGACAGCGCCAAGCTCGGCGCGAGAGTCCCCGAAGTGGTGCCCTACGAATGGTTCAGCTGGTCCGACGAGCGGACTGCCGCGCAGCGCAAAAGTGGTGCCGCGCGACGTGAAGACGGTGCCGGGCAAGGACGGCAAGGACAAGGTGCTCGTCCTCTGGCTGGCCGAGGACGCGTTCGGCAAGGACGCGCTACGCGGGCTCGCGGCGCTGACGCATCGGATCGCCTGCGACGCGGACGCGGCCGCGTGCCTGCGGTTGGAGCAAAACGGAGCGGCGAAGATCAGCATCATCGGGCCGGCCGGATCGGGAACGCTGAAGTCGATTTACGACTACACGCGGCAGGCGAACCCCGACCCGTGGCACACGTTGAAGCTTCACCTGGTCTCCCCGTTCGCAACGGTGCCGCAGGCGAAGCTTGGCGCGGTGGACGAGGCCTGGGGGGAAAAGCTGAACGTGCTGCGCGCCATCGGCGGCGACGACGATCTCGCGCAGGCGCTCGTCGAGGAGCTCGCCCTGCGGCGGGTAAACGCGCCGCAGGGCGAGGGCAAGCCCGCCTGCACCGACGGCATCGTCCTCGTGTCCGAGTGGGACACCGACTACGGCCGCTCGGCTCCGGTCGCGCTCCGCGACGAGATCCTGTCGAAGTGCCAGAAGGGCGCGCGCGTGTGGTGGTTCAGCTACCTGCGCGGCCTCGACGGCGCGCTGCCGGGCGCGGCGGGCGAGGGCGCGCGCAAGCGCGAGGCCAAGGCGCGCGACCCGGCGGACGCCGAGGAGCTGCTCGCGAACGGCGTGCCGCGCGACCGCTCGGAGGGCCGCAGCCAGTTCGACTATCTGCGGCGCATCGGCGAGCGCGTGCGGGGCTTCGACGAGGCGGAGAAAGCCGAGGGGCGGCCGGGGGTGCGCGCGATCGGCGTGCTCGGTAGCGACGTCTACGACAAGCTCCTCGTCCTGCAGGCGCTGCGTCCGATGTTCCCCGACGCGGTCTTCTTCACCACCGACATGGACGCGCGGCTCCTGCATCCGGACCAGAACGCGTGGGCGCGGAACCTCGTGGTCGCGTCGCACTACGGCCTTGCGCTGCACTCGGGCCTGCAGCGCGACGTGCCGCCGTTCCGCGACGGCTATCAGACCGCCGCGTTCATGGCGACGCTGATGACGCTCGCGCCGGCGCGGAAGTCGCCCGGCCAGGAGCACGTCGGCGAGTGGCTTGCGGGCAGCTTGCGCCCCGCCTCCGACCGCGCGGGCGAGGGTGCGTTCGACTACGATCCCGCGGCGCGGCCGCGCGTCTTCGCCGGCAAGAAGCTCTTCGAGATCGGCCGCACGCGCGCCGTCGAGCTCGACGCGAACGGCGCCGGCTGGCGCGGCCGCTGCGATCGCGATCAGCTGCCTGCGTGCACCAACGTCCACCCGCGCCGCGATCGCAGCACCATGGGGCCGGATCTTTCGCAGCCGCAGGCGTGGCTCTTCGCCGGCGGCGCTGCAGCGGCGTTCATCCTGCTGCTCCTCACGAGCCGCGCGGTCCGCGACAACTGGAAGCTGCTCGCGGCGAGCGCCGGGGTCGTCGGCGCCGCGTTCGCGGCCTTGCGCTGGGTGATCCAGCTCGACGTCGCCGGCAGCCAGGCGGAGTACCTGCGCGCGCTCGGCTTCGTGATTCTCGCGGCGGGCACGGCCTGCGGCGTGTGGCTCGCGCGTCTCGCGCTGGAGGCGCGCGTGCACCGGCGGGTGGCGATCGGGGCGATGCTCGCGCTCGGCGCGGCGCTCGCGACGACGGTCGCGCTCGTCGAGGCACGGCCCGGCATGGGCGAGCCGATGGCGTGGGCCGAAGGGATCAGCACCTGGCCGACCGAGTATCTCCGGCTGGCCGCGATCCTCCTCGGGGTCGGGCTCCTCGTGCACGGCTGGGCGACGCTGCGCCGCCAGGCGGACTCGATCCAGCGCGCGTTCTTTCTCGGCCGCCCGCCGCGCGAGGGCGCTTCGCCGTGCGCCGCCCGGCCGGCGCTCGAGGCGCTGCGCCGGATCGGGCAGGCGTTCGCGAGCGGGTTCCCGCCGGTCGACGACTATTTTCGCCGCGCGGACGACGGTGGCCCGAAAGTCGACGCTACCGCGCTCTGGCATCGCTACCGGCGCCGCACCGAGTTCTGGCCGAGCGCCGGCCGCATCGCGACCGGCGTGGCGCTCGCGCTGGCCGCCGGTGCGCTGGTCCTCTATCTCGACCCCCCGAGCATTCCGGCGCGCGGCGCGGTGGCGTATTGGACGCACCAGTGGCTGCAGGGGCTCAGCGTCGTGGTGCTGGTCGTGCTGATCTTCTCGGTCGTCGACGCGACGCGGATGTCGACCGGCATGATCGATGCGCTCGCCGCGCGGCCGACGCTGTGGCCGTGGCGGACACGGCGCCGCTTCGAAGCGCGCTCCGGCGTGCCGGCGGAGCATCTCGACGGCTGGATCGACTTCGAGTTCATGGTCGCGTTGACCCGCGGGGTAAACCGGTTCATCTACTACCCGTTTGCCGTGCTGCTGCTGCTGATCGTCTCGCGGAGCACGGTGTTCGACGCCTGGGATTTCCCGCTGCCGCTGCTTGCGCTGCTCGCCGCCGCAGCCCTCTACGCGACATGGTGCGCACTCAGCCTGCGGCGCGCGGCGGAGGCGGCGCGCAAGCGCATCGTCGCCTGCTACGAGGACGAGTGTCTCCGGCTCGACGGGACCAAGGACGTGGCGAACGGCCGCGACCCGAGCTGCCTGGCGAAGGGCTTGTGCACGCTCGTAGAACGCATGCGCGCGACGCGCGAGGCAGCCTTCCTCCCGCTCACGCAGCAGCCGGCGGTGCGGGCGCTGCTGATTCCCTTCGGCGGGTTCGGCGGCGTGTCGCTGATCGAATACCTGGTGTTTGCGCAGGGCTGAGCCGCTTCGCGCCCCCACTGTGAGGGGGGTGGCGAGCGTCTCCCTCCGAAATGGTAAACCGCCGGACGGCGGGCTAGGGGCATACTTGGCCCCCCGAGCCACCATCTTCGCGGAGACCGAGCCATGCCAGCACACCAGAACTACATCGCGGGCGAGTGGGCCGCCGCCCCGAGCGCCGCGCCCAACATCAATCCTTCGAACGTGGCCGACGTGGTCGGCGAGTACGCCCGCGCCGACGAGGTGCAGGTGCGCGCGGCGATCAGCGCGGCGCGCGCCGCCGCGCCAGCCTGGGCGCGCGGCAGCATCCAGGCCCGCGCCGACTCACTCGACAAGATCGGCAACGAACTCCTGGCGCGCAAGGACGAGCTCGGCACGCTGCTCGCGCGCGAGGAGGGCAAGACGAAGGTCGAAGGCATCGGCGAGGCCGCGCGCGCCGGCTACATCTTCAAGTTCTTCGCCGGGGAGACGCTGCGGCTCGCGGGCGAGCTTCTGCCCTCGGTGCGCCCCGGGATCCGGGTTGAGATTACGCGCGAGCCGGTGGGCGTGATCGGGATCATCACCCCGTGGAACTTCCCGATCGCTATTCCCGCGTGGAAGATCGCGCCGGCGCTCGCTTACGGCAACTGCGTCGTTTTCAAGCCGGCCGATCTCGTCCCGGGCTGCGCCTGGGCTCTCGGCGAGATCATCTCGCGGAGCGGCCTTCCGAAAGGCGTGTTCAACCTCGTGATGGGACGCGGCTCGGTGGTGGGCGAGCTGCTCTCGACGAGCCCGGACATCGACGGGGTGAGCTTCACCGGCTCGGTGGACGTCGGCAAGCGGGTGGCGCAGAACTGCGTGGCACGCCTGGCGAAGGTGCAGCTCGAGATGGGCGGCAAGAACCCCCAGGTCGTGCTGGACGACGCCGACCTCGACACCGCCGTGAACGTCGCGGTGCAGAGCGCGTTCTTCTCCACCGGCCAGCGCTGCACGGCGGCGAGCCGGCTGATCGTGCAGCAGGGCATCCACGACCGCTTCGTCACGGCGCTCACCGACAAGATGAAGACGCTGAAGGTCGACGACGCGCTGAAGGACGGCACCGACATCGGGCCGGTCGTCGATTCGAAGCAGCTCGAGCAGGATCTCCAGTATCTCGACGTCGGCCGCAAGGAGGGCGCGAAGCTCGCCGCCGGCGGCGAGCGGCTGAAGCGCTCGACCGACGGCTACTATCTTTCGCCGGCGCTCTTCACCGAGACGACCAATCAGATGCGCATCAACCGCGAAGAGATCTTCGGCCCGGTGGCGTCGGTGATCCGGGTGAGGGACTACGACGAAGCCCTCGCGGTGGCGAACGACACGCCGTTCGGCTTGTCGTCCGGGATCGCGACCACCTCGCTCAAGCACGCCGAGCACTTCAGGCGCAACTCTGCGGCGGGCATGGTGATGGTGAATCTCCCGACGGCGGGCGTCGACTACCACGTGCCGTTCGGCGGCCGGAAGGGATCGAGCTACGGGCCGCGGGAGCAGGGGCGTTACGCGGCCGAGTTCTATACGCTGGTGAAGACGTCGTACGTCAGCGCTTGACGTCCCTTCCTCCACGGGAGATCCGCCATGTTCGTCGAAGAACGCATGTACACGCTCTATCCCGGCAAGCTGCCCGAGTACCTCAAGCTCTACACCGAGGAAGGGATGGCGATCCAGACCCGGATCCTGCCGGCGATGGTGGGCTATTACACGTCCGAGATCGGCGCGACGCTCAACCTCGTCGTGCATATGTGGGCGTACGAAGACCTCAAGCAGCGCTCGGAGTATCGCTCGACGATGCAGGCCGACCCGGGCTGGCAGGCGTACGTGAAGAAGATCCAGCCGCTGATCCAGCACCAGGAATCGCGCATCCTCAACCCCACACCGTTCTTCGCCGCGAAGCTCGAAGCGATGATCAAGGCGGGCAAGGGCGCGTAAGGCGTGCGCTCGAGGCGCGGTTCGAGGTCGGGCCGGATCAGTTGGTCGCGCTCGCCTCCGAGCGCGAGCCAACGAGCTTCGCGCGGGTGATGATCCTCCCGCGCGACCTGAAGGGAAAATCCTCGATCCGCTACGTGCTGCCCGAGGACGGGGAAAAACCGAAGACCCAGCAGTACCAGGTCTTCTGCGACGAGGTCATCAATCTATGAAGCATGAGCTCAAGGCGCGGACCGCCGCGCAGATTCTGGTCGACGCGCTCAAGGTGCACGGTGTCGAGCACGCTTTCTGCGTACCCGGCGAGAGCTATCTCGCGGTGCTCGACGCGCTCCATGATGCGCGCGACGCGATCAAGCTGACCGTGGCCCGGCAGGACGGCGGCGCGGCGTACATGGCGGAGGCCTACGGCAAGCTCACCGGCAAGCCGGGCATCTGCTTCGTGACGCGCGGTCCCGGGGCGACCAACGCCTCGATCGGCGTGCACACCGCGTTCCAGGACTCGACGCCGATGATTCTCTTCGTCGGCCAGGTCGGCAGCGACTTCGTCGAACGCGAAGCGTTCCAGGAGGTGGACTACCGCCGCATGTTCGGCCAAATGGCGAAGTGGGTGGCCTCGATCGACCGCGCGGACCGCACGGCCGAGTACGTGAGCCATGCCTTCCACTGCGCGATGTCGGGCCGCAAGGGGCCGGTCGTGCTCGCGCTGCCCGAGGACGTGCTCGTCGAGACGGCGGCCGTCGCCGACACCGATCCGTACCGGGAGGTGCAGGCGCACCCGGGCGCCGCCGACATCGAGCGGCTGCGCGCGCTGCTCGCCGGCGCGGAACGGCCGATCGCGATCGTCGGCGGCAGCGGCTGGAACCCGGCCGCGTGCGCCGATCTGCAACGGTTCGCGGAGGCGAACGCGATCCCCATCGGCTGCGCGTTCCGCTTCCAGGACGTCTTCGACAACCGCCATCCGAACTACGCCGGCGACGTCGGCATCGGCCTCAACCCGAAGCTCGCGCAGCGGATCAAGGACGCCGATCTCGTGCTCGCGATCGGTCCCCGCCTCGGCGAGATGACGACCGGCGGCTACACGCTGCTCGTCCCGCCGCGGCCGGCGCAGCGCCTCGTGCACGTTCACGCCGGCGCCGAGGAGCTGGGGCGCGTGTACCAGGGCGAGTTGCTGATCAACTCCGGCATGCCGCAGATCGCTGCGGCGCTCGCGGCGATGAAGCCGGTCGATCCGGCCCGCTGGCGCGAGTCGACGCGTGCTGCGAATGCCGACTACCGTGCGTGGACCGCGCGGCGCGAGAACCCCGGCCCGGTGCAGATGTGGGACGTCGTCGACTGGCTCAAGCGCCATTTGCCGGAGGACGCGATCCTCACCAACGGCGCCGGGAACTTCTCGGGCTGGGTCCACCGCTTCTACCCGCACCCGCGGTTCCGGACGCAGCTCGGACCGACCTCGGGCGCGATGGGCTACGGCGCGCCGGCCGGCGTCGCCGCGAAGATCGCCGCGCCCGGGCGCATGGTCGTCGCGTTCAGCGGCGACGGCGACTTCCTGATGAACGGGCAGGAGATCGCGACCGCGGTGCAGTACGATGCCGCCGTGATCTTCGTCGTGGTCAACAACGGCATGTACGGCACCATCCGCATGCACCAGGAGCGCGAGTATCCGGGCCGCGTCTACGGCACCGACCTCCGCAATCCCGACTTCGCCGCGTACGCGCGCGCGTTCGGAGCGCATGGCGAGACGGTCGAGGAGACCGGCCAGTTCGGGCCGGCGTTCGAGCGCTGCGTCGCCTCGGGCAAGGCCGCGCTGATCGAGATCCGGATCGATCCGCAGGCGATCACGACCCAGACCACGCTCGATGCGTTGCGCGCGAAGGCGATGAAGCGCTAGCGCGCGTCACGCGACCAAGGAGAGGGAATTCGATGATATCCGTGCTGGTCCGCGCTGCTTGCTTCGCCCTCGCCGCCGCCGTCGCGTTGCCCGCTGCCGCGCAGCAGTGGCCGACGAAACCGGTGAGGCTCGTCGTGCCATTCCCGCCCGGCGGCTCCGTCGACCCGCTCGCGCGGCTGCTCGGCACCAAACTGTCCGAGCTGCTCGGGCAGCAGTTCATCGTCGAGAACAAACCCGGCGCGTCGGGGTCGATGGGCACCGCGTTCGCCGCCAAGTCGCCGCCCGACGGCTACACGTTCGTGGTGGTGTTCGACACGCACGCGGTCAACCCGACGCTGATCCCGAACCTCCCGTTCGACACCGCGAAGGACCTCGTCCCGGTGATGCTCGTCGGCACCGCGCCGATGGCGATCGCGACCAACGCGTCAAAACCCTACAAGAACTTCGGCGACGTGGTGAAGGCGGCGAAGGCGAAGCCCGACAGCGTGACGTTCGGCTCCATCGGCAACGGCAGCCTCGGCCACCTCACCATGATCCTCGTCCAGCAGGCCGCCGGCGTGCAGCTCGTGCACGTGCCCTACAAGGGCGGCGGGCCGATGACCCAGGACGCGCTCGGCGGCCAGATCGACCTCGCGGTCGGCTCGGTCGCGGTGATCTCGCCGCACGTCAGGGGCGGGAAGCTGCGCGCGATCGCAGTCACCGGCGACAAGCGCTCGCAGTCGATGCCCGACGTCCCGGCGCTCGCGGAGCAGGGCTTCAAGGGTTTCTCGGCGCTCGCCTGGTGGGGCATCTTCGCGCCGACCGGAACGCCGAAGCCGATCCTCGACAAGCTCCACGCCGAGTTGCAGAAGGTGCTCGCGATGCCGGACGTGCGGAAGACCCTGACCGAGACGCTCGGGATGGACATCGTCGCCGCGAGCCCCGAGGCGACGCAGAAATTCCTGCTCGCCGAGATGGGGCGGTGGGGCAAGGTAGTGAAGGACAACGCGATCAAGCCTGACTGACCCGGCTTGCCGTCCTCGACGACGATCACCGTATCGCGCGCGAATTGCCTGGCCGAGAGTGCGATCACTGCCGCGGCACTTCGCCCAGCACGGTGCAGCGCCGGACCACGCGCCGCTGCACCGCCGGGTCGTAATCGGTGGCGCGATGCATCAGACAGCGGTTGTCCCAAACGATCAGCTCGCCCGGCGTCCAGCGATGCTCGTAGGTGAGGTCCGGATGAACGGCGAGCGCGTTCAGCTCGTCGATCAGCCCGCGGCCTTCGCCGTACTCCATTCCGACGATGGATTCGGCGTGGTCGCCGAGGAAGAGGCACTTGCGCCCGGTGTCCGGATGCGTGCGCACGATCGGATGGTCCACCGGGGGGACTTCGCGGCGCTGTGCTTCGGTCATCAGATCCACGCCGTGGCGGCGGGTGCGCGAAAAATCCAGGTTGTGCAGGGCGCGCAGGTTCGCGATGCGCTCTTTCCATTCCAGGCTGAGGCGCTCGTAGGCGCCGTACATGTCGCAGAAGTGCGTCTCACCGCCTTCGCCGGCGACGACTTCGCCATAGATGATGGTGGCTTGGCCGGTGACGCGGCGCCACGAACCGTCGGTGTGCCACGCCAGCGTCCCCTTGTCCGGGTGCTTCCCGTTCGGGTTGCCGTTCTCGTCGAGGTTGGACAGGCGATATAGCTCGGGGTAGCCGTCGGCGTGGTACTGGTTCATCACGTGGATCTGCACCTCGCCGAAATGGCGGGCGAATTCCACCTGCCGTCCCGGCGGGAGGTCCTGCGGCCCGAAGAGCAGCACCTGATATTGCAGGAAGGCCTGGTGGATCGAGCGGAACAGCGCATCGTCCACGCCGCGCGCCAGGTCGACGCCGATGATCTCGGCGCCCAGTTTCGGCGTGAGCGGCCTCACGTCGAACGGCAAACGATGCTGCACTTGGGATCGCATCCAGCCCCCGCGCCGCTAGTGATGCAGGATCTTCGACAGGAACTGCACCGCGCGCTCGCTCCGCGGCTTGCCGAAGAAGTCCTCCTTCTTCGCGTCTTCGACGATCTCGCCCTTGTCCATGAAGATCACCCGGTGCGCGACCTTGCGGGCGAAGCCCATCTCGTGGGTCACGACCATCATGGTCATCCCTTCCTCGGCGAGCTGGACCATCACGTCCAGCACCTCGTTGATCATCTCCGGGTCGAGCGCCGAGGTCGGCTCGTCGAAGAGCATCGCGATCGGGTCCATCGACAGCGCGCGCGCGATCGCGACGCGCTGCTGCTGGCCCCCCGAGAGCTGGCCCGGGTACTTGTGCGCGTGCTCCCTCAGGCCGACGCGGTCGAGGTACCTCATGCCCCGCTCGGTCGCCTCGTTCTGCGGCCGGCCGAGCACCTTCACCTGCGCGAGCGCGAGGTTGTCCGAGACGCTCATGTGCGGAAAGAGCTCGAAGTTCTGGAACACCATGCCGATGCGCGAGCGCAGCTTCGGCAGGTCGGTCTTCGGGTCGTCAACCGAGATGCCGTCGACCACGACGTTCCCCTTCTGGAACGGCTCGAGCGCGTTCACGCACTTGATGAGCGTCGACTTGCCGGAGCCCGACGGACCGCACACGACGACGACCTCGCCCTTGTCGACGCTGGTGGTGCAGTTCGTGAGCACCTGGAAGCTGCCGTACCACTTGCTCACGTCCTTCATCTCGATCATGGCCATCGCGAGTCTCCCGCGGGATCAGACTTTGCCCGGCACGGCCATCCGCACCTGCAGCCGCTTGACGAGGTAGGACAGGCCGTAGCTGATGATGAAGTACACCACGGCGACGAAGAGGTACATCTCCACCAGCCGGCCGTCGCGCTGCGCGACCTTGCTCGCCGCGCCGAGGAAGTCGCTGATCGACAGGACGTAGACGAGGGAAGTGTCCTGGAACAGGATGATCGTCTGGGTCAGCAGCACCGGCATCATGTTGCGGAACGCCTGCGGCAGCACGATGTTGCCCATCGTCTGCCAGTAGTTGAGCCCCAGCGCGTAGCCCGCCCAGACCTGCCCGCGCGGGATCGACTGGATGCCGGCCCGCATGATCTCGCAGTAGTACGCCGCCTCGAACATCGTGAAGGTGATCACCGAGGACATGAACGCGCCGACCTTGATCGGCTCGTTCTGCTGCAGGATCCACGCGCCAATGTACGGCACCAGGAAGTAGAACCAGAAGATCACCAGCACCAGCGGCACCGAGCGCATCAGATTCACGTACGCGCCGGCCGGGTACGACAGCACCTTGAACGCCGACAGCCGCATCATCGCGAGCAGCGTGCCGAAGATGACGCCGAAGAACATCGCGAGCGCGGTGAGCGTCAGCGTGAACGTCATCCCCTCCTTGAAGAGGTAGGGGAGGCTGCGCTGGATGACGTCCCAGTCGAAGCTGGCGAACATGATCTAGTGGCCCGCCAGCGGCGGGCCGCCGGCACTGATCAAACCCGGGACCGACACCTTGCGCTCGACCCAGCGCATGCCGAAGACGACGACGATGTTGATCAGCAGGTACAGGATCGTCGCCGCCGTGAACGCCTCGAAGACCTGGAAGGTGAACTCCTGCATCGAGCGCGCCCGCGCGGTGATCTCCATCAGGCCGATCGTCAGCGCGACCGAGCTGTTCTTGATGATGTTGAGGAACTCGCTCGTGAGCGGCGGCAGCACGATCCGGTACGCCTGCGGCAGCAGCACGAAGCGGTAGTTCTGCGCGACGGTGAGCCCCATCGCCGTGCCGGCCATCTGCTGGCCGCGCGGCAGGGACTGGATGCCGGCGCGGACCTGCTCGGCGACGCGCGCGGCGGTGTAGAAGCCGAGGCAGAGCACCGCCGGGATGTAGGCGCTCCACGGCGGCGGCATCTGCTTGATCGCGTCGCCGAGGCCCTTGGGCAGGATCTCGGGCAGCACGAAGAACCAGAGGAACATCTGGACGAGCAGCGGGACGTTGCGGAACAACTCGACGTAGGCGTTGCCGATCCGGACCGCCCACTTGCTCGGCGTCGTTCGCATCACCCCGACGAGCGAGCCGATCCCGAGCGCGATCACCCAGGCCGCGAGCGCGGTGCCGAGCGTCCAGACGACGCCGACCAGGAGATAGTCGAGCCAGGTACCGCTGCCGTCAGCGGCCGGCTGCCAGAAGATGCCCCAGTTCCAGTTGTACTTCATCGCCCCCCCTTGGCCCCGCTGGCGGGGGCTGCGGCGTCCCCCCGTGTCCTTGCGCTAGTTGTACGTCGCCGGGTCGCCCGAGTCGGTCGGGTTGGCGATGACCTTCTTGAACGGGGCGCTCATCGGCACATTGAGGTTGATCCCCTTGGGCGGCACCGGCTTCAGGAACCACTTCTCGTAGATCGGGTTGATCTGCCCGCTCTTGTAGAGCTGGCTGACCGCGCCGTCGACCACCTTCTTGAACGCCGGATCGTCCCTGCGCATCATGATTCCGTACGGCTCGATCGTGTACGCCTCGCTGCCGATCGTCCACTCGCCGGGGTTCCGCGCAGTCGCCACCAGGCTGTAGAGCAGGATGTCGTCCATGAAGAACGCCGCGGCGCGCCCGGTGTCCACCATCAGGAACGACTCGGCGTGGTCCTTGCCGGCGACGATGTTCATGCCGAGGTTCTGCTTCTGGTTCTCCTCGGTCAACCACTTGATGTTCGTCGTGCCGGAGGTCGACACCACCGTCTTGCCTTTGAGATCGGCGAGCTTGCCGACGTTGGAAGCCTTCTTCGCCACGTACCGGTTCGCCGTGACGAAATGGGTGATGGTGAACGCGACCTGCTTCTGCCGCTCGAGGTTGTTGGTGGTCGAGCCGCACTCGAGGTCGATGGTGCCGTTCGCCATGAGCGGGATCCGCGTGGCCGAGGTGACCGGGTTCAGCTTGACGTCGAGCTTCTGGAGTTTGAGCTCCGCCTTCACCGCGTCGACGATCCGCATGCAGATGTCCATCGCGTAGCCGACGACCTGCTGCTTGTCGTCGTAGTACGAGAACGGGATCGACGTATCGCGATGACCGAGCGTGATGCTGCCGCTATCCTTGATCTTCTTGAGGGTGCCGGTCTCCTGCGAGGCGGCCGGCTGGGCCGCCGCGAGCGCGAACGCCGCGGCGAGCGGAAGTGCAAGATTACGCATGATCTGGACTCTCCTGTGAGGTGGGCGCCGCGTTGAATCGGGCGCCATTCTTAAGGGATTGCTCGGGCATGCCGAGACAAGGGGGATTCTAGGGAGTCTGCCGGCCCTTGTCCAAGTCCCGGTGACGGGCTTGTCCGGCGGGCGATCCGGCTTTGAACTGCAGCCCCCGTACGCTAGGCTTGCGCTCCCCGCTACGCCAAGGATCGCGCCAGTGGCAAAACGCCCGTTCTCGACGCCCTTCTCGACCATCCTCACGGCACGGCTCGCACGCCGCGCATTCCTGAAAGGCAGCCTCGCCGCCACGGTCGCCTCGGTGTTCCCGCTCGCGGGCTGCGCAACGCCGACCGCGCGCAGCATGCCCATGGGCTTTACGGCGATCCCGGCGTCCTCCGACGACGCGTTGAAGGTCCCGCCGGAGTACGACGCGACGGTGCTCTTTCGCTGGGGCGACCCGGTCGGTGTTGCCGGCAACATGCCCGCGTTCAGGCCTGATGCGTCGAACAGCGCGGCCGACCAGGCGGTGCAGGCGGGCATGCACCACGATGGGATGTGGTTCCACCCGCTGCCGTACGGCACCGATACGTCGACTCACGGTCTGCTCGCGATGAATCACGAATATCTCGACGATGGGCTGCTGTTCACCGACGGCGCCCGGACCTGGAGCGCCGAGAAGGTGCGCAAGGCGCAGGCCGCCGTCGGCGTCTCGGTGATCGAGGTGCGCCTGCAAGCCGGTCGTTGGGAAGTCGTCCGGCCGTCGAAACACGCGCGCCGGATCACCGCCTATACGCCATGCGCGATCTCCGGACCGGCGGCGGGTGCGGCATCGATGCGCACCGCTGCGGATCCCACCGGCCGCGAGATGCTCGGCACCTACAACGGCTGCGCCAATGGCTGGACGCCGTGGGGGACGTATCTCACCTGCGAGGAGAACTGGCAGTTCTTCTTCGTTACCGCCGGCGCAGCGTCGCCCGACCAGCGCCGCTACGGCATCGGCAAGGGGCGCGGCTACAAGTGGGAGCTCCACGACGAGCGGTTCGACGCCGCGAAGCACCCGAACGAGGCGAACCGCTTCGGCTGGGTGGTCGAGATCGACCCCTACGACCCGCAATCGAAGCCGGTGAAGCGCACCGCGCTCGGACGCACCAAGCACGAGGGCGCATGCCCGGCCTTCGGACCCGATCGTCGCATCGCGTTCTACATGGGCGATGACGAGAGCTTCGAGTACGTCTACAAGTTCGTCGCGGCGAAGCCATGGAACCCCGCCAGCCGCGAGGCGAACCGGACCCTGCTCGACGAGGGCACCCTCTACGCCGCGCGCTTCGACGCCGACGGCAGCGGCGTGTGGCTGCCGCTCGTCCATGGCGTCGGCCCGCTCACCGCCGCGAACGGTTTCCCGGACCAGGCGGCGGTGCTCGTCAGGACGCGACAGGCCGCCGATGCGGTCGGTGCGACGCCGATGGATCGCCCCGAGTGGTGTGCGGTGCATCCGGTGACCCGCGAGGTGTACGTGACGCTCACGAACAACACCGCGCGCGGCCGCGAGAAGCTGCCCGGCCCCGACGCGGCGAACCCGCGCGCGGGGAACCTCTTCGGCCAGATCGTCCGGTGGCGCGAGACTGCGGACGATGTGACTGCGACGACGTTCAAATGGGATCTCTTCGCCCTGGGCGGCGTGCCCGAGAACGCCGACCCCGCGAACCGCGGCCGCTTCAAGGGCGACATGTTCGGCTGCCCCGACGGCCTGTGGTTCGACGCGCGCGGCGTGCTGTGGGTGCAGACCGACATTTCGCCCACCGCGCTCAACCGTGGCGAGTTCGCGCCGTTGGGTAACAACCAGATGCTCGCCGCCGATCCGGTCACCGGGGAATTCAAGCGGTTTTTGGTCGGGCCGCGCGGCTGCGAGGTGACCGCCTTCACGACGACGCCGGACGGGCGCACCGGCTTCGTAAACATACAGCACCCCGGCGAGAACCCGGGCGAGATCAACGATCCCGACAAGCCGCGGGCGAACTCGAACTGGCCCGACTTCGATCCGAACGGCCGGCCACGCTCGGCGACGGTCGTGATCCGGCGGAAGGACGGCGGGGTGATCGGGACTTAGTGGATGGGATTCGCCGCGCCGTGCGGCACACCGAACGAAGTGCTGGCGCGCCTGCATACCATCATCGTGCAAGCCCTGGCCGCGCCGGAAGTCTCGAGCCGGCTGCGCGAGATGGGACTCGAGCCGCGGTCGAGCGCCAGCCCGGAGGATTTTGCCGCCTATGCGGAGCGCGAGCGAAACCGCTGGGCCGCGATCATCAAGACGACAGCCATGCAAGTGGATTAGGGGCTTCGGCCACCGCGCTCACGCGAACACGATCACGCCCCGCGCGTTCCTGCCTGCGGCCAGATCGGCGAACGCCTGCGGCGCCTCGCCGACGCGGTAGCGATGCGTGATCAGTTCGTCGAGCTTGAGCCGCCCGGCGCGGTAGAGCCCGATGAGACGCGGGAAATCCTCGCGCGGTCGCGCCGAGCCGAAATAGCTGCCGGTGAGCGTCTTCTCCTCGAAGGTCAAAGCGACCGGTTTTATCGCCACCGACTCGTCGCCGCGGGTGACGCCGACCACCACCGCCTTGCCCCCCTTGCGCAAGCTGCGGAACGCCTGCTCGACCGTCTTCGCGAGGCCGATGCATTCGAAGCAGTAATCCGGACCGCCGCCGGTCAGCTTCTTCGCGGTCTTGACGACGTTCTCGTCCTTCGCCGCGTTGATCGCGTGCGTCGCGCCGAACGCGCGCGCGAGCTCGAGCTTGGCGTCGGCGACGTCGACCGCCACGATCGGGTTCGCGCCTGCGATCGCCGCGCCCTGGATGACGTTGAGCCCCACACCACCCGCGCCGATCACCATGACTGCCGTGCCCGGTTCGACTTTCGCGGTGTTGAAGACCGCCCCGACGCCGGTCATGACCCCGCAGGACACGAGCGCGGCGCGGTCGAGCGGGATGTCGTTATCGATCTTCACCAGGTTGTCGATCGACAGCGTCGCGTACTCGGCCATCACGCCGCAGGCGGAGAACACGCTGAGGGGATTGCCGGCGGCGTCGCGTGCGGGCGTGGTGCCGTCGGGAAGCGTGTAGAGCGTCTTCCCGGCCATGTCGCAGAGATGCGGCTTGCCGGTCGTGCACCAGCGGCATTTCCCGCACATGTTCACGAACGAGCTGATTACGTGGTCGCCGGGCGCGAGCTCGGTGATGCCTTCGCCGACCTCGGCGACGACCCCAGCCGCCTCATGGCCGAGGACGAGCGGGAGCTTCATCTGGATCGTGCCGTTGGTCGCGGAGAGGTCCGAGTGGCAGACGCCGCACGCCGCGATCTTCACCAGCGCTTCGCCGCGCCGCGGCGGGTCGATCAGGATCGTCTCGACGACCACCGGTCGGTCGAGCTCGCGGCAGAGAACCGCCAGGGCTTGGTGTGGCATCGTTCGCTCCTTCCAGTCTTCACGATACAAGGGGGCACGCTCACCCGGAGGATAGCAACTTGGTTGGTCCGTCCCGACCGATGCGCCCGGGATGGCCATCGGCGCCGCCGCCGTTGTAGAGTCCCACCACCGGGAGAGAATCCAGCGCATGACGCAGTATTGGTTGACCCGCGACAACCAGCGCCGCGGCCCGTACGAGGAAAGCGACATCCTCGAGGGTGTGGAGCTCGGCACCGTCCGCCCCCACGACCTGCTCTGGGTCGAAGGCATGAACCACGGGGTCCCGATCGCGGAGGTGATTGCGAACCTAGGCAGTGCGCCGGCGTCGAGACCCCCGCCCTTGCCGCTCGAGCTCGCGCCGCTCGCCCCGGCTGCGAGATCGCCCTACCGAACACCGTTGGCGAGAGTCGATGATCTCGCCGAGCTCGCGCTCGGAAACGTCCTTTACGCGGGTTTCTGGGTGCGGTTCGGGGCGATGGTGCTCGACAACCTGATCATCGGTGTGATCGGCATCGCCATCGGGGTGGTGATCGGCGCGGCGGGACGGTTCCTGGAAATGCGGATCTCGCCCAACGACCTGTGGGCCAGCCTGCTCGGCGTTGCGGTGAGCTGGCTGTATTTCGCCGCGATGGAGTCGGGTCCGCGCTGCGCCGGGTACGGCAAGCGGGCGTTCAAGCTGCAGGTGCTCGCGGTCGATTCGATGACGCGGATCGGGTTCGGCCGCGCGACCGTCCGGTGGCTCGGACGGATCCTCTCCTCGATCGTGCTGATGATCGGCTACCTGATGCAGCCGTTCACCCCGCGCAAGCGTGCGCTGCACGACTATCTGTCGGGGACCGTCGTCGTCGCGCTCGCCCCGACGCCGCGCGTGCTGCTCGCGGTCATGATCTTCCTGACGCTGGCGTTCGCCCTCGGAATCGCGTTGCTGCTCGTGCCGGAGGCCACGCTGCCGGGGGCCATCCCGCGTCGCATCTAATCGCGCGCCCGCGCTCAGTCCACCTTCGCCCCGGACACCTTCACCACCTTCGCCCACTTCTCGATGTCCTGGGCGAGGAACCGGCCGAACTCGTCCGGGCTCATCTGCATCGGCACCGCCCCCTGTTTTGCGAAATCGGCCTTCACCTCGGCCTGGGCGAGGATCTTCTGGATCTCGGCGTTGAGCCGATCGACGACCGGCTTCGGCGTACCGGCCGGCGCCATGATTCCCAGCCAGATCACCGCGTCGTAGCCGGGCACGCCGGCCTCCGCGACGGTCGGCACCTCCGGCATCACCGCCGAGCGCGTGCTGCCGCTCGAGGCGATGGCCCGGACCTTGCCGGACTCGGCCAGCTTCGACATCACGGTGATCGCGTCGAACATCATCTGGACCTGGCCGCCCATCACGCTCGTCCGCGCTCCCGAGCTTTCCTTGTGCGGCACGTGGACGATGTCGAGACCGGCCATCGACTTGAAGAGCTCGCCCGCCATGTGATAGGGCGTGCCTGGGCCGGACGAGGCGTAGTTCAGCTCGCCTGGCTTCGATTTGGCGAGCGCGATCAGCTCCCGCAGATCTTTCGCCGGTACCGACGGGTGCACCACCAGCAGCAGGTCGGAGTAGTTGAGCGGCGCGACCGGCGCGAGATCGGTCATCAGCTTGTAGGGCTTTTTCGCGACCAGCGACTCGTTCACAGTGTGGGTATTCGACATGACGAGCAGCGTGTAGCCGTCGGGGGCCGCCTTCGCCACCGCGTCCGCGCCGATGATCCCGCCGCCGCCGACCCGGTTCTCCACCACGAGCGGCTGGCCGAGCGGCTTCTCGAGCCGCTGCGCGAGATAGCGCGCGTAGATGTCGGCGGGCCCGCCGGCCGAGAACGGGCTGATGATCTTGACCGGCTTGTCGGGATAGGTCTGCGCCGCGGCGCTGCCGGCGGCGAGCGCGAGCGCGGCGAACGCGGCCGCGAGCGCAGGCGAGGCGCTGCGCTGGAGCAGTTTGGTCGCAAGTTGCATGGCGTCCTCCTCGGTCTCGTCGCGCTCTGAGCGGCGCACGGGATTCTTGTAGCACCGTTCGCGACGGTGACGCAATGACGGCGGTTGAGACGCGCGTCTCGCGGCGTGGTGCAATGGTGGCGGCAATCGGCCGGGGCTTGCCGAGCTGCCGCGTGCTCGAGCTTCGAGCGCGTCGATCTTCGGGTGTCCGATCGCTTGTGCGCCCCCTGCACGAACGGCGCGCGGGCGAGTCGAGCCGCGTTCTGCGTCGGACGCGCTAGTCCTGCAGCGCGGCGAGCTTGCGCGCCGGCGCGCGTTTGCCGAGGACGCTGCGGAGATAGCGGCCCGTGTAGCTCTCCTCGACGGCGGCGATGTCGTCGGGGGTGCCCGCCGCGATGATCCGCCCACCGCCGTCGCCGCCTTCCGGGCCGAGGTCGACGACCCAGTCGGCGGTCTTGATGACATCGAGGTTGTGCTCGATCACGACCACCGTGTTGCCGTGGTCGCGCAGGCGATGCAGCACGCCGAGCAGGAGATCGATGTCGTGGAAGTGCAGCCCGGTGGTCGGCTCGTCGAGGAAGTAGAGCGTGCGGCCGGTGTCTCGCTTGGACAGCTCGAGGGCGAGCTTGACGCGCTGCGCCTCGCCGCCCGAGAGTGTTGTCGCCGGCTGGCCGAGCTTGATGTAGCCGAGGCCCACCTCGGTCAGCGTGGCGAGCTTCTGGCGCACCGCCGGCACGGCGTCGAAGAACTCGAGCGCCTGCGCGACGGTCATCTCCAGTACGTGCTGGATGTTGCGGCCCTTGTAGAGGATCTCGAGCGTCTCGCGGTTGTAGCGCTTGCCGTGGCAGACGTCGCAGGGCACGTAGATGTCGGGAAGGAAATGCATCTCCACTTTGATCACGCCGTCGCCCTGGCACGCCTCGCACCGCCCGCCCTTCACGTTGAACGAGAAGCGCCCCGGACCGTAGCCGCGCTCGCGCGCCGCCGGGGTGCCGGCGAATAGGTCCCGGATCGGCGTGAAGAGGCCGGTATACGTTGCCGGGTTGGAGCGCGGCGTGCGGCCGATCGGGCTCTGGTCGACGCTGATCACCTTGTCGAAGTTAGCGAGCCCCTCGATCGCGTCGTGCGCGGCCGGCTCCGCGGCCGCGCCGTAAAGCTCGCGCGCGACCGCGGCGTAGAGCGTGTCGTTGATGAGCGTCGATTTGCCCGAGCCCGACACGCCGGTCACGCAGACGAAGAGCCCGACCGGAAGATCGAGGTCCACGCTCTTCAGGTTGTTGCCGCGCGCGCCGCGCACGCTCAGGCGCCGCGCCTCGTCCGGGCGGTGCCGCCGCTGCGGGATCGCGATGGACTGCTTCCCCGCGAGATACTGGCCGGTGAGCGAGGTCTCGGCGCGGATGATCTCCTCCGGGGTGCCTTGCGCGACCAGCTCGCCGCCGCGCTCCCCGGCGCCCGGTCCCATGTCGACGACGTGGTCGGCGGCGCGGATCGCCTCCTCGTCGTGCTCGACCACGATCACGGTGTTGCCGAGATCGCGCAGGTGCTTCAGCGTCGCGAGCAGGCGCCCGTTGTCGCGCTGGTGCAGCCCGATCGACGGCTCGTCGAGGACGTACATGACGCCGGTCAGCCCCGAGCCGATCTGCGAGGCGAGCCGGATCCGCTGCGCCTCGCCGCCGGACAGTGTTTCCGCCGAACGGTCGAGCGTGAGGTACTCGAGACCGACGTTGACGAGGAAGGTGAGCCGCGCCGCGATCTCGCCGACGATCTTGTCGGCGATCGCGCGCTTCGCCCCGGGAAGCTCCAGCCCGCGGAAGAAGGCGAGCCCGTCGCGCAGCGGCAGGGCGCTCACCTGGTAGATCGCGCGCTCGTCGCCCGGGGTGCCGACCTTGACGTGGCGCGCCTCGCGCTTGAGACGGGTGCCCTCGCACTGCGGGCACGGCCGGGTGTTGAGGAATTTCGCGAGCTCCTCGCGCACGACGACCGAGTCGGTCTCCTTGTAGCGCCGCTCGAGGTTCGGGATGACGCCCTCGAAGGCGTGCTCCTTGATAACGGTCCGGCCGCGCTCGTTCAGGTAGGAAAAGGATATCTTCTCCTTCGTTCCGAAGAGCACGACCTGCTGCACCTCCTCGGGGAGCTTCTGGAACGGCCGCTCGACGTCGAACCGGAAGTGCGCGCCGAGGCTGGTGAGCATCTGGAAGTAGAACTGGTTGCGGCGGTCCCAGCCGCGGATCGCGCCCGAGGCGAGCGCAAGCTCCGGATGCGCTACGACTCGCTTCGGGTCGAAGAACTGGATCGAGCCGAGGCCGTCGCACCCGGCGCACGCGCCCATCGGGTTGTTGAACGAAAAGAGCCGCGGCTCGAGCTCGGGCAGCGAGTAGCCGCACACCGGGCAGGCGAACTTGGCCGAGAAGACGTGCTCCTTGCCGGTGTCCGTCTCGACCGCGACCGCGCGGCCGTCGGCGTGGCGGAGCGCGGTCTCGAACGACTCGGCGAGGCGCTGCTTCTGGTCGTCTCGCACTTTCAGCCGATCGACCACCACCTCGATCGTGTGCTTGGTCGTGCGGCCGAGCTTCGGCAGCGCGTCGATCTCGTGCACGACGCCGTCGATGCGCAGCCGCGCGAACCCCTGCGCACGCAGCTCCTCCAGGAGGTCGGCCTGCTCGCCCTTGCGGCCCGCGACCACCGGCGCGAGGATCATGAGCTTCGTGTCCGCCGGCAACGCGGCGACGTGGTCGACCATCTGCGCGACCGACTGCGCCTCGAGCGCGAGCGCGTGATCGGGGCAATAGGGCGTCCCCACGCGCGCGAAGAGGAGCCGCAGATAGTCGTGGATTTCGGTGACCGTCCCGACGGTCGAGCGCGGGTTGTGGCTCGCCGCCTTCTGCTCGATCGAGATCGCCGGCGACAGCCCCTCGATCAGGTCGACGTCGGGCTTCTCCATCAACTGGAGGAATTGGCGCGCATACGTCGACAGCGACTCGACGTAGCGGCGCTGGCCCTCCGCGTAGAGCGTGTCGAACGCGAGCGACGACTTCCCCGAGCCGGAGAGCCCGGTGATGACGATCAGGCGATTGCGCGGGAGATCGAGATTGAGGTTCTTGAGGTTGTGCGTGCGCGCACCGCGGATGCGGATGGATTCCATGCTAGGGAGGTGCAAGAGATGGGGTAGAAGAGAAGGGTGCGAAAAGGCCAATCCGCTACTATACGAAAGTCGAACGCCTCCCCGCCAGTGCGAGCGTGGAGGAAGCGGGAGAAGTCCGCTGCGAGCCCCGATCGGGGGGTCGAGAAACGCTTCCCCGGACCGTTCGCCCGCATGACCCTCCGGCGGAACGTAGTATCTGGGGTCGGGGACGGTCCTTCACCAGCCGGTTCGTCAACTTGCCGCATCCACCCCACTCAAACCGCATGTCGCCCGCCGAAGTCCGTGCGGGGCTGTCGCTCGGATCGCTCTTCGCGCTGCGGATGCTGGGGCTGTTCCTGATCCTCCCGGTGTTCGCGGTGCACGCGCCGTCGCTTCGCGGCGGCGACGACCTGCTCCTGGTCGGCGTCGCGCTCGGTGCCTACGGGCTCACGCAGGCCGCGCTCCAGATCCCGTTCGGCATCGCGGCCGACCGGTATGGACGCAAGCGTGTCATCCTCGTCGGGCTGGTGACGTTTGCCGCCGGCAGCTTCCTCGCCGCCTTTGCGCAGGACATCTGGCTCACCATTGCCGGCCGAGCGATCCAGGGCGCCGGGGCGATCTCGGCGGCCGTGATGGCGCTCGCGGCGGACCTTACGCGCGACGAGCACCGCACGAAGACGATGGCGATGATCGGCGCCTCGATCGGGCTGATGTTCGCGCTCTCGCTCGTCGCCGCGCCCGAGCTTTACCGCACCGTCGGGATGGCGGGCATCTTCGCGCTGACCGGCGCGCTTGCGCTCGCAGGGATCGCGGTGCTGCTGAAGATCGTGCCGCCGGAACCGGCGACGCACGCCGACCACGCGCCGGATCTGGGCCGCGCGGTGCTCGGGGCGGTGTTGCGGAACCCGGAGCTGGTGCGGCTCAACTTCGGCATCCTCGCGCTGCACATGATGCAGATGGCGATGTTCGTGGTCGTGCCGCCCCTCCTGGTCGAGCGGGCCGGGCTCCCGGTCGCCGAGCACTGGAAGGTCTACCTGCCGGTGGTGCTCGCCTCCTTCGTGCTCATGGTGCCGCCGCTCCTTGCCGCCGAGCGCCGCGGCCGGTCGCGGTGGCTGTTTCTCGGCTCGATCGCGCTCCTCGTCGCCGTGCAGGTCGGGCTCACCTGGTGGGCCACCGGCCTGGTTAACATCGTGGTGTGGCTGCTCGGTTTCTTCGTCGCTTTCAACCTGCTCGAGGCGGCCATCCCGTCGCTCATCACGCGGGTTGCGCCGCCGCGGGCGAAGGCGACGGCGCTCGCGGTCTACAATACGACGCAGGCGTTCGGGCTCTTTGCAGGCGGTTTTCTCGGCGGCTGGCTCGCGAAGCATTTCGGCGCCGATGGCGTGTTTCTCGCGAGCGCGGCGCTGGGACTCGTCTGGGCTGCGGCAGCAGCAGGCATGAAGGTCCCGCCCCGGGTCGCGGGGAGCGCCGTTGCGGGGACGGGTCGGGCTTGATCAACTGTCGTTAAGGAGTACGCGATGGCTTCTGTAAACAAGGTAATCCTCCTCGGCAACCTCGGCGCGGATCCGGAGACCCGGTACATGCCCGACGGAAATGCGATCGCCAATATCCGCATCGCCACCACGTCGCGGTGGAAGGACAAGCAATCAGGGGAGAACAAGGAGGAGACCGAGTGGCACCGGATCGTCTTCCGCGGCCGGCTCGCCGAGATCGCCGGCGAATACCTGAAGAAGGGCTCGCCGGTCTACGTCGAGGGGCGCATCCGCACGCGCAAGTGGCAGGACAAGGACGGCCAGGATCGCTATACGACCGAAATCATGGCCGATAACATGCAGCTGCTGGGCAGTCGCGGCGGTGCCGGCGAGCCGCGGGCCGACCGCGAGCCCGTCGAAGCGGGGAGCACCGTCTCCTCCGGATCGGGGAGTGGTGCCGGCCGGCCGGCGGCGAAGAAGGCCCCCGCCGGGGGCCTCGGCGAGATGGACGACGACATCCCGTTCTGACGGCGTCGCGCCGGCGGACGTCGAGGCCGGTACGGTTTCGCCACTGGATCCCGGTCTACGCGGCGTCACTTAAGGAGCCGGCGGACGGAGTTCCCGCGGACGCTAGCGCGCCACGAGCACGAAATATCCTGCGTTATAGAGGACGTGCAGCGCCGCGGCCGGCGCGACCGACCCGTACCGGTCGCGAAAGTGCCCGAACACCAACGAGGGCACGAACACCCCGGCGGCCCATTCCGGAGCGTGGGTCGCGAGATGCGCCGCGGCGAAGAGCGCACTGGTCGCCACGTTCGCGGTGGTGAGTCCCCACGCCTCGCGCGCGCCCCAGCGCGTGCGCGCGAGCGCTGGCTGGAGCGCGCCGCGGAAGAGCGCTTCCTCGACGAGCGGCCAGGCGAATGCGAGGCTCAGGAAGCGCAGCGGGTCGGCGAGGATCCAGGCCGGATTCGGTGTGATCCCGAGCGCCGCGGCGAGCGCGATGCAGCCGAACGGCCCTGCGGCGAGCGCGGCCGCGAACGTCCGGTCATGCGCGAGACGCGTTGCGAGCGCAGCGTTCACGGGCGCGGCGGATAAGGATCGCGATGACAGCCCATAGCGCAAGGAGCGGCAGGAGCGCATCGGGCGCGCCATCCCGCGCGAGCGTGCACCCGCCGCCACCGCCGCCGCCGACTCACTGCGGCTGACGTGGGGCCACCGTCGTCATGCTCACCGGTGTCATCGCCGGAGCCGTAGCGGGCGCCGGCGCGGCGGCCGCGATCATGGCCGCCGCCACGTCGACGATGCCGGCGCCGGAGGTCGAGCGCGTGCACGATTGCGCGCGGTCGCCCTCCGCCCAGTCGGCGACGCCGACAATCATGCGCTCGGTGGTCTGGGGTTCTTGGGCTGCGGCGGCGAACGCGGCGACGAGCAGCAGGAGCACGCCCAGCGTTCCCAGGATTGCCGCGAGCAGGTCCAACCGGGACGAGTCCTTCATGTCGCGCACCTCCAGCCCCTGCCGCCTATGCCGTTCACTCCGCCGGCCTTGCCGCCGTCGGGAAGAGGCGGGTGATCCGCTCGCCCGAAACGAGCTCGATCGTCACCTTAACCGCGGCCGGGAGGGCGACCTGCGCGCTCGGAGCGAGTGGGGGCGGCCAGGTGAGATGCCATTGGCTGCGGGTATCGAGATAGCGGAAATCCATCGTTCTTACATCGGGCAGCACCGCGACGACGACGCGCGGTTCGCTGCGTGGTCCCTGATCTAGCACGCTCCATGTGAGCAGCTCCACGACGCCGCCCCGCAAGCGATAGGCGAGCCGCCGCGGCGCCTCGATCGCACCCGGCTCCGGCACGAGTGCGGTGCGCGTCAGCATCAGCGCGCCCTCGTGGATGCGCGCGCCGGTGGCGGTGTTGCCGACGAGGGCGGGCGAGAGAAGGTCGGCGCCGCGTAGCGGGTGCGGCGCGGTGACCGCGACGTCCTGCTCGAGGCGGGCGAAGAACAGCGCGAGCCCGCGCCACTTGCGGTTCTCGTTCTCGATCCGGGTCCGGCTCTCCAGCATGATGGTGAGCGCCCGGTAGGCGAACGCGGACAGGATGCCGAAAATCGCGACGGCGACGAGCAACTCCACCAGCGTGAGGCCGCGCATGCGGTCCCCTAGACTGCGGGTACAAGGGGGGCGTGCCCCCTTGTTCCAGCCGGGCAGGCCTTCGTCTCGCCTCACAGCCGCTCGCCCCGAGTTGCATACCCGACCATCGTCGCGACGGCGTGGTCCGGTGTCCGCGCCGGATACACCTGCACCTCGACCCGACGGACTCGTGGATTGGGCGTGCTGCTCACGGTCTCGCGCCAGGCGAACTGCATGCCCGCTTGCTCGGCGCTGCCCTGCCGCGCGCCGATGTCGGGCCACAGCGGCCGCGCCGCGTACTCGGTCAGGTGATCCTGCGCGACCCACGTCCCGGCGAGGCGTTCGCGCAACTCGAACGTGCCGTCGGCAGCGATGTTCGCCGAGCGGACCGCGGCCGAGAGCGCGACGGCGAAGATGACCAACGCGACGACGACTTCGATTAGCGTGAAGCCGGCAACACTAGTGGGACAAGGGGCGTGTGCTCCCTTGTTTCCCAGTCCCGTGTAGCCACGGCGCTCCGACGCGTAGCGCATCCTGGTGACTTGTCCGCCGTGCCTAGCCGCTTGAGCAGTCGTTCCCTCAGCGACGCGGGCCGCGTGCGGCCCGCGTCGGCCGTCCTACCCCAGGAACCCGAGGTCGCGAGAGGTGAACCTCGCGATGTTCGGCACCACCGCCGGGATATCCGCGTCGGGCACGCCGAACCATTTCGCAAGGGTCGCCGCATACTGGTCGACCGCGGTGGTCGGGATCCAGCGGCCGTCGGCGTCCGTGTCGTCCGGTCCGCCGAGCGCGAGGTTCGGGAACGTCCCATAGGTCTGGCCGCCGCGGACCGCCCCGCCGATCAGGATGTGGTGATTGCCCCACGCGTGGTCGGAGCCGCCGTCGTTCACGCGCAGCGTGCGGCCGAAGTCCGAGATCGTGAAGAGGGTCACCATGTCCTGCATGCCGAGCGCGACGATTGCGTTGTAGAAGGCGCGCAGCGCCGGCCCGACCTCATTGAAGCGGCCGCCCTGGTCCTGGATCTGGTTCTGATGGTTGTCGAACCCGCCCGCCTGCGCGAAGAACACCTGGCGCTTCAGCCCGAGTTGGGTGCGGCCCTCGATCATCTTCGCGGTCGTGAAGAGCTGCCGCGAAAGCCCGGTGTTGAGTCCCTGAAAAGCGGGCGCCGCCGCCGAGGCGGCGTTGTTGATCACCATGTTGAGCGCCGTGCTCGCATTGACCGAGCTCGAGATCACGTCGCCCGCGGCCTTGACCTGGATGTTCTGCCGGTCGAGGCCGAACAGCGCCTGCATCGCGCTGCGGCGCGCGGCCTGCTGCGCGGCGTTGCCGCCGGTGGTCGTCAAGCCGAAGTTGCCGCCGCTCGGCACCGAGTACGCGGGCACCGTCACGCCCCTCAGGAAGATGTCGTTGCCGCCGACCGAGATGTTCATCGGCACGCCGGAGCCCGCATTCATCACCGTCACGCGGTCGGCGAGGCGTCCGCCCCAGCCGGTGGTCGCCTGGTTGTTCGGGATCGCGCTCTGGTTCTGCTCCTGCTGGTCGTCGTGCGAGAAGAGGTTCGCCGGCCGGGCGGTGCGGTTCGCGCGGTACTGCGCGCGGGTAAGCGGCTGCACCAGCGGACCGGTGTTGAAGAGAAGCGCCATGTCGCCGTTGGTCCAGATCTGCTGCAGGGGCGCGAGATTCGCATGCAGGCCGAACCGCGCACCGCTCGCCTCGGCAAGCTGCACGAGGCTCGCCTGCGGAAGTGCGATGCTGCCGCGCGCTTGAGCGTAGGTGTTGTACTCCGCGGTCTGCACCGGGACGACCATGTTGTTGCCGTCGTTGCCGCCATAGAGGAACACGCACACGAGGGCCTTGTAGTCGTTTGCTGCCTGGGCGTACGTGTTCATCAGCGACAGGCCGGGGATCGTGTTGGCCGCGGTGACGGCACCGAGACCCTTGAGGAAGTTTCTGCGGAGGATCTGAACGGTCATGGTTATTGCTCCACTTGGTATTGCGCCGAGGTCGCGACGAGATAAGCGGCCTGGCGCACGCGCCCGAGCGTGTCGTTCGCGGGGTAAGTGTTGACCGCCGTCAGGATCGCCTGGCGCGCCTGCGGCGACAGCGTGTTGTGCATGAAGATCAGGTTGAACCGGTCGAGGAGCTGCCCCGCCGCGTCAGGGTTGGCGGCGAGCGCCTGGAACGGCGCGAGGTTGATCCGCGTCCCGGTCGAGTCGGTGACCGTGTTGTCCGCGCCGATGTTCGCGCCCATCACGATGCGGTCGACGAAGTTCGAGCGGTTGAGGATCGTGCCGGTCAGCATCAGCTTGAAGGGCGGCCCGGCGAGCGTCGTCCCGGGGGCCGGGAAGTTCGGCGCGTAGAAGTTGAACACCGACGGCGCTTGGAACACGTTCTGCCCCATGTTCGACGACTGGCCGAGGAGATACACGCCGTCCGAGGCGCCGTTCAGCGCCCGCAGCACGCCGGTCACGAGTAGCGCCGGCTCACGCAGCTTGCCGAAGTCGGCGGCGGTCTTTACGTCCCCGCGGGCTTCCGCATCCAGCAGGATCGCGCGCAACACCGCCTTCATGTCGCCGCGCACGCCTTGGCCGTTGTTGTTGAACGCCGCGGTGACTCTTGCGACATAAGCCGGGCTCGGGTTCGACGTCACCAGGTGCTGGATCAGCTGCTTGCCGATGAAGGTACCGGTATTCGGGTGGTTGAAGATGATGTCGAGCGCCGAGTTCACGTCCTGGATCGGCGACTGGCCGGCCGGTATCGTCCGGTTCCCGAACAGGACCTTCGCCGCGGTATCGTGCTGGACGTCGAACGGCACCATGCGGCCGAGGTAGTAGGGTGGGTTGGGGAACTTGGATACAACCCCGGGGCGCGGCGGGTACGTCCAGCCGGTGAACGCGCGGGCGAGGTTCTCGACCGTGTCCTGGTCGTACGTGGGGACCGGCTGATTGTTCGCATCGAGCCGGCAGGAGCCGTCGGCGTTCAGCTCGCACTCGCCGACGGTGAAGAGCTGCAGGAGCTCGCGCGAGTAGTTCTCGTTCGGCTCGATGTTCTTCGCCGGGTCGGGCTTCGGGTTGTTGACCATGTCGAGGAACTCGCCCATGGCCGGGCTGAGCGTGATCTCGTACATGATGTCGCGGAAGTTCGCGAACGCGAAGTTCGTCAGAATCTGCTGGTAGAAGCCGATGCCGCCCATCGTCTCGAGCTCGGTGCCCGAGATCACCAGGATCTGCGACAGCGCGAACGCGACCCGCTGCCGGAGCTGGTCGGGCGCGGCCATCGCGTTCTGGAAGAACTTCCGCTGCAGCGGCTGCACGGTGTAGTTCTCGCGGTAGCAGATGTCCGGGGTCGGCAGCGCGTTGTCGGGGCAGCCCTTGCGCGGATCGGGATCGATGTCGGTGAAGGTGCCGTAGCCGCTCATCGCCTTCGTGAACTGCTCTTCGAGCGCGAGCGCCGGCCCCTTCTGCATCACTTCCGTGATCCCGGCTTCGGTCGGCCCGAAGCTCGCCTGCTCGAGGAAGCGCACCGCGTCGCCCGCACTGGCGGGCTGGGCGGCTGGCATGGTGCCCGGCGCAGGCGTCGGCGCGGGTGCCGGCGCCGCGGTGCCCGGTGCGGCCGCAGCGCCCGGTGCGGGCGCGGGCGCCGGTGCCGCCGCGCCGCCCGCCGGTGCGGCGGTGCCGCCGCCAGCAGGTGCAGCGTCTCCGCCGCCAGCAGGTGCGGCGTCTCCGCCGCCGCCGCCGCCGAGACAGCCGGCGAGGCCGCCTGCGACGGCGAGCATGAGCAGGGATTCGTGGATGCGACGTGTGGCGTTCATGCGAAGCTCCTATCGTTCGATGAGCGGCATTCGTCCGCGATGGAACGCGGGTGCCGTCGAATCAAGCGGTGGAAGGTGCGAAACGCCGCCACGGCTCGCGCCGGAGCCCGGGACCACCTGCGCGATCGGAAGCGCGGTGCTTCCGGGCGTCGCCCCGGGATGAAAAAACACGCGCCCCCACCTGCGGGCGACTGGCGTTGCTGGCTGGTACTTCATTCTCTTGCTGTCCTCTCTACCGGACGACCCCCGCCAGTGGGCGTCCGTTGTACTTGGCGTGCCCGGTTCAACACGCCGAGCGGTTGCCGCGCCTTCTATGCCAGTGTCATAAATGACATCGGCATTAAGCCCGAAGGGCGCAGGGGCGTCAAGCGCGAGGCGACGACCGGAGCGCGGCCACGTCGACATCGCGACACCGTGCCAAAAACGCACGGCACGAGCGCGCGCGGCGCCGGCGCGAGCCGCCCCTGCGCCGGTGCGCTAGCGGCGCGTCCTGTCGCGAGCTTGACAAACCGCGCAACGCCCCGATTTCCCTCAGGAAACCGGACCCTTCCGGTATAATTCGCGGCCTTGTTGGCGGGCTTTCAGGACTTGGAGTGGTGGATGCCGATCTACGAGTATCGATGTGCGTCGTGCGGGTTCCAGAGCGAGTACCTGCAGAAGGTTTCCGATCCCATCCGCTCCGTCTGCCCGCAATGCGGCAAAGCGACGTTCAACAAGCTCCTGACCGCCGCCGGCTTTCAGCTCAAAGGCTCGGGCTGGTACGCGACCGACTTCAAGGGCAGCGGTGCGAAACCGGCGGAGAAGAAACCGGACGGCGACGCTAAGCCGGCCGGCGAGGGGAAAGAGGTCGCCAAAGACACCGCCGGCAAGTCCGCCGGCGGCGAAACCAATTCCGCTGGAACGGCGTCCGGCACGACGAGCACCGCGGCCGGCTCGCCGCCGCCTGCGCAGCCGCCGTCCCAGGCGTCCTCGTAGACGCGCCTTGGTGAAAGCGCAACCTCCGGTCCCTACGGCTCGCAAAGAATGAACCCGCGCGGGCGCGCCGGCGGCGGTCGCTCGCGCCGCCGGCGCGTTCCGTAGCTCCCAATGAAGAAGTACCTCATCACCGGGCTCCTCGTCTGGATCCCGCTTGCGATCACGCTCTGGGTGTTGCACCTGATCGTGTCGTCCATGGACCAGGTGCTCACGCTCCTGCCGCCGGAGATCCAACCCGAGACGCTGTTCGGCCGCCAGATCCCGGGCCTCGGCCTGCTGCTCACGGTGGTCGTCGTGTTCCTCACCGGCGTCTTCACCTCCAACATCATCGGACAACGGCTGCTGCGGCTATGGGAGGGGATTCTCCGGCGCATCCCGGTCGTGAACTCGATCTACAACGGCGTCAAGCAGGTTAGCGACACGCTGTTCCGGCCGGGCGGGCAGGCGTTCCGCAAGGCGCTGCTCGTGCAATGGCCGCAGCCCGGGCAGTGGACGATCGCGTTCCTCACCGGCCGGCCGGGCGGTGACGTCGCGACCCACCTGTCCGGCGATTACGTGAGCGTCTACGTTCCGACGACGCCCAACCCGACCGGGGGCTATTTCGTGATGCTCGAGCGCAAGCACGTGGTCGAGCTCGACATGAGCGTCGACGAGGCGCTGAAGTACATCATCTCGATGGGCGTCGCGCCGCCGCCACCGTTGCCGCGCAAGCGCGCGCCGGCCGCCATGCAGGTGCCACCGCTTTAGAGCGAACGCCAGGCGCAAGACGGCCCATCCACGCTGCTTCCTTACACTATCCGAGCATGCGAACCCACTACTGCGGCCAGCTCACTGCCGCGCTCGTCGGCGAGACGGTGACCCTCTGCGGCTGGGCTCATCGCCGCCGCGATCATGGCGGCGTCATCTTCATCGATCTCCGCGATCGCGAGGGGCTCGCGCAGGTGGTCAGCGATCCGGACCGGGCGGATACGTTTGCCAGCGCCGAGCGCATCCGCAACGAGTATGTCCTGCGGGTGAGCGGCAAGGTCAGGCGCCGGCCGACCGGCACCGACAATCCGGAGCTCGCCTCGGGCGAGGTCGAGGTGCTGGCGCACGAGATCGAGGTTCTCAACCCGTCGGTCACGCCGCCGTTCCAGCTCGACGAGGAGCATCTCAGCGAGAACGTCCGGCTCACGCATCGCGTGATCGATCTCCGCCGGCCGGTCATGCAGCGTAACCTCATCCTGCGCTATCGCGTCGCGACGGCGGTGCGCCGGTACTTCGACGCGCATGGCTTCATCGACATCGAGACCCCGATGCTCACGAAGTCCACGCCCGAAGGCGCGCGCGACTATCTCGTGCCCTCGCGCGTCAACCCGGGGCAGTTCTTCGCGCTGCCGCAGTCGCCGCAGCTGTTCAAGCAGCTGTTGATGATCGCGGGCTTCGACCGCTATTACCAGATCACGCGCTGCTTCCGCGACGAGGACCTGCGCGCCGACCGCCAGCCGGAGTTCACGCAGATCGACGTCGAGACCTCGTTCCTGGAGGAGGCCGACATTCGCCGCATCATGGAGGGCATGGTGCGGGCGGTGTTCAAGGAGGTGCTCGACGTCGCGCTGCCCGACCCGTTCCCGGTCCTCGCCTACGCCGATGCGATGCGACGTTACGGGTCCGACAAGCCCGATCTGCGCGTGCCCCTCGAGCTGGCCGAGCTCACCGACATCGTGCGGGGCGTGGACTTCAAGGTGTTCAAGCAGGCGGCGGCGCTCGAGGACGGGCGCGTGGCGGCGCTGCGCATCCCGGGTGGGGGAAGTTTGCTCACGCGCAAGGAGATCGACGACTACACGGCGCTCGTCGCGATCTACGGTGCGAAGGGGCTGGCGTACATCAAGGTGAACGACGCCTCGAAGCCGAACGAAGAAGGGCTGCAGTCGCCGATCGTGAAGTTCCTGGCTGCGGACGTGCTCGCGGCGATCCTGGAGCGGACCGGCGCGCAGACGGGCGACCTCGTGTTCTTCGGCGCCGACCGCGCGAAGATCGCGAACGACGCGCTCGGCGCGCTGCGGACGAAGATCGGCCACGAGAAAGGGTTCGCCGCAAGCGGCTGGAAGCCGCTGTGGGTGGTCGACTTTCCGATGTTCGAGTACGACGAGGAGGCGAAGCGCTGGGCCGCGATGCACCATCCGTTCACCAGTCCGAAGGACGGCCACGAGCGCTTCGTCGAGACCGACCCGGGCGCCGCGGTCGCGAAGGCGTACGACGTCGTGCTCAACGGATGGGAGATCGGCGGCGGTTCGGTCCGGATCCACCGCGCCGAAGTGCAGGCGCAGGTGTTCCGTGCGCTCGGGATCGGCGAGGAGGAGGCGCGGCGGAAATTCGGCTTCCTGCTCGATGCGCTCCAGTATGGGGCGCCGCCGCACGGCGGCATCGCGTTCGGGCTCGATCGCATTGCGACGATCATGGCCGGGGCCGAATCGATCCGCGACGTGATCGCCTTCCCGAAGACACAGCGCGCGCAGGATCTCTTCACGCAGGCGCCGTCGGCGGTGGACGAGCGGCAGCTGCGCGAGCTGCATATCCGCCTGCGCGAACAGCCGAAGGCCTGACAAGGCCGGGGGCCAGAGATCGCGACGACAGCGCTGGCGCGGCCATGACACGGGTGTGGATTCGGGGACTTCTCCTGGCATGCTTCGCGTGCGGCGCGGTCAGCGCCGCGGTCATGGCGCGCGAAGCGCCGAAAGCGATCCCCGAGGTCGCCATCGCCGAGTTGCCGCGGGAAGCGCGCGAGACCCTGACCCTCATCAAGCGCGGCGGGCCGTTCCCGTACCGGAAGGACGGCAGCACCTTCGGCAACTTCGAGCAGCGTCTGCCGGTCCACAGCCGCGGCTACTACCGCGAGTACACCGTTCCGACCCCGGGCGCGACGGACCGCGGCGCGCGCCGCATCGTCGCCGGTGCCGACGGATACTATTACTCTGAGGATCATTACGGATCGTTCAGGAGGATCAGGGAGTGATCGCCTGGACCGGGGGATCGACCAGGGGGCCATGGCCGCTTGTTGCAGCGTGCTCGGGGGATCACGACCGTTCCTTCAGGAGGATTCGCGAGTGACGACCGAAGACTACGACCATCTCCTGACCGACCCCGGCGAGGCCGGTATCTTCGTGCGTCCGGCCGACGGCGGCGCAATCGACGCGGCGGCCGCCCGAGTCGGGCTTACGCGCTGGAGCGTCGATCTCGCCGGCGTGCGGACGAAGGAGGCGCTGCTCGCGAAACTCGCCGAGCGGCTCGGATTTCCGGAGTGGTTCGGCGGCAACTGGGACGCCCTCAACGATGTCCTCGCTGAGCTGGCCTGGGAGCAGCCAAACGGGATCCTGCTCGCCCTCGAGCACGCCGGCGATCTTGCAGCGGCCGACTCCGAGGCGTTCGAGACTGCGCTCGAGGTGCTCGACAGCGTCGCCGAGAACTGCTACGACGAGGACATCCCATTCTGGGTGCTTGTGGACGGCGTCGACGCCGGCGCGTTCGATCTGCCGGTGTTCGGACAGGTCGAGGATTGAGCGCGAGCGACTCGCCCCGGCGTCGATGCACAAGATCCCCCGTTCGGTACTGGTGGTGATCCACACCGTTGCGCTGGAAGTGCTGCTGCTCGAGCGCGCGCCGTGGCCGGGCTACTGGCAGTCGGTGACCGGCAGCCTCGCGTACGCGAGCGAGCCGCTCGCCGCGACCGCGATGCGCGAGGTGCGCGAGGAGACCGGCATCGACGCATCGCGGCACACGCTCGCCGACTGGGGCATCGAGAACCGCTACGAGATCTATCGTGAGTGGCGCTGGAAGTACGCGCCCGGTATCACGCACAACGTCGAGCGCGTGTTCGGCCTGACGCTGCCCGGGAGGGTCGAGATCGCGCTCGCGCCGGCCGAGCACGCGCGGTATCTCTGGCTCCCCTGGCGCCAGGCGGCCGAGAAGTGCTTCTCGTGGTCGAATCGCGACGCGATCCTGATGCTGCCCGAGCGTCCGGCTGACCGCGCCGCGATGCCGCTGAAAAGCTGACGAGCCGCTCACCGCGGGATCCGCTACGACGGCAAGCTGCCGAATCGAACGAGCACCGCTTCGCTCCCGACCGCCCGCATGGACCTTCACGTCGCCACCTACAACATTCACAAGGGTTTTTCGCAGTTCAACCGCCGCATGGTCGTGCACGAGCTGCGCGAGCGCCTGCGCAAGGTCGACGCCGACATCATCTTCCTGCAGGAAGTGCAGGGCCGCCACCAGCGGCACGCCGACCGCTTCCTCGACTGGCCCGACACGCCGCAATACGAGTTTCTCGCCGACAGCGTCTGGGGCGAGTACGCGTACGGCCGCAACGCGGTCTATGACCACGGGCATCACGGCAACGCGATCCTGTCGCGCTTCCCCATCGTCGCCGCCGAGAACCTCGACATCTCGTCGCATCCCTTCGAGCGCCGGGGCCTCCTCCACTGCGAGGTGCAGGTCCCGGAGCCCCGTCTCAGCGTGCACTGCCTGTGCGTGCACTTCGCGCTCATGGAGCAGGGACGGCGCCAGCAGGTGCACGCGCTCATCGACCGCATCCTCGAGCTCGTGCCGGAGGACGCGCCGCTCGTCGTCGCCGGCGACTTCAACGACTGGCGCAATCGCGCCGGCCACCGCCTCGCCCACGAGCTGGGGCTGATCGAGGTGTTCCGCGACCATCGCGGCCGCCCGGCGCGCAGCTTCCCGAGCCGTCTGCCGCTGTTCCGGCTCGACCGCATCTATGTGCGCGGGTTCGCCGTGTATCACGCCCAGGTGCACCACGGGCATGCGTGGTCGCGCATCTCCGACCACGCACTGCTCACGGCGCGCCTAGCGCTGTACTGACGGCGCGGCTCCGCGATGGAGCTCGTCGACGGCAACCGGCTGCATCTCCTGCGCACCGGCGCCGAGTTCTTCCCCTCACTCGAGGCCGCGATCGCGGCCGCGCGGCACGAGATCTATCTCGAGACTTACATCTTCGCCGACGACGAGATCGGCCGGCGCATCGCCCGCGCGCTCGCCGAGGCCGCGGGACAGGGAGTGCGGACGAGCGTGATCGTCGACGGCATGACGGTCAAGCGCTACATCGGCGCCCTGCACGGCCGCCTGCTCGCCTCCGACGTTTCGCTCGCGATCTACCGCCCGGATATCTCGCCGTGGGACTTCAGCGAGCGGCGGCTGCGGCGGCTGCACCGCAAGATCGCGGTGATCGACGGTCGCGTCGCTTTCGTGGGCGGGATCAACATCATCGACGACCACCACACGCCGGGGCACGTGCCGCCGCGCTACGACTACGCGGTGCGGATCGAGGGCCCGCTCGTCGCCGAGATCCGCGCCGAGGCGGACCGGCTGTGGCGGCTGGTCGCGCTCTCGAACTTCCAGCAATGGTCGGAGGCCGCCCCGCCGCCGCCGGCGACAGAGACGCTGCCGCGCGCGTTCCAGCGCGCCGCGTTCCTGATCCGCGACAACTTCCGCCACCGCTCCGATATCGAGGATGCTTACCTCGCCGCCATCGAGGGCGCGAACGAGGAGATCATCCTCGCCAGCGCGTATTTCTTTCCCGGGCTGCGGTTCCGCCGCGCGTTGGTCGCGGCCGCCGCGCGCGGGGTGCGCGTCGTGCTGCTGCTGCAGGCACGAGTCGAGTACGTGCTGCTGCACTATGCGTCGCGCGCGCTGTACGGCGCGCTGCTCGACGCGGGTGTCCAGATCTTCGAGTACACGAAAAGCTTCCTGCACGCGAAGGTCGCGGTCATCGACGGCCGCTGGGCGACCGTGGGCTCCTCCAACATCGATCCGTTCAGCCTGCTCCTCGCGCGGGAGGCAAACGTCGTCGCGGACGACCGCAAGTTCGCGCAGGAGCTGCGCGAGAGCGTGCTCGAGCTCGTCGTGGCGGGCGCGCAGCCGGTCGCCCGCGCGCGCTGGCGCCGCCAGCCCCGGCACTTGCGGGTGCGGATCTGGATCGCGTACGGCGTGGCGCGGTTCTTCATCGGCTGGTTCGGGTACGGCGGGAAACACTAGATGGCAGAATGTGGGCGAGAACCAAGACCGAGGAGGAGACCATGACGATCACTCGTTTCACCGCGGCCGTGGCGCTCGCGCTCGCCGCGGTTCCGGCGGCGGCGCGCATCGTCCAGATCGACGTGCAGCGAACGGAGACCTTCGCCGGCGGCCAGGCGTTCGGCACTCGCGGCGCGTACGTCAAGATCGTCGGCGTCGCGAAGGGCGAGCTCGACCCGCGGGATGCGCGGAACCGCGTCATCGTCAACCTCGACAGGGCTCCGCGGAACGGCCGCGGCATGGTCGAGTACGAGGCGGACTTCTACATCATGCGTCCGGCCGATATGACCCGCGGCAACGGCAAGATTCTCTACGAGGTGAACAACCGCGGCCGGAAATTCCTGATGTCGTGGATCCACGATGCGCTGCCCGTCGCGGCCGGGGCGGTCAACGAGCCGGTCACGGCCGAGCACGCGGGGAACGGTTTCGCCTTTCGCGAAGGCTACGCGGTCGTCTGGAGCGGCTGGGATCCCGACGCTCCGAAAGCGGGCGGGGGGCTCGCCATCCGGCTGCCGGTGGCAACCGACAACGGCAAGCAGATCGTCGAAACGATACGCGAGGAGCTGGTGCTGCTGACGCGCGGACCCGGCGACGGCGTGACGCTGCCGCTCGCCTACGAGACCGCGACGCTCGACCCGGCGCGCGCGAGGCTCACGGCGCGCGCGCGCCAAGCGGATCCGCCTCAGGAGATCCCGACCGCCGACTGGGCGTACGCCGATTCGCGACGGATCAAACTGCTGCCGGAGGGCACGAAGTTCAAGCAGGGTTGGCTGTACGACCTCCGTTACCCGGCAAAGGACCCGAAGGTGCTCGGGATCGGGTACGCAGCCACGCGCGATATCGTTTCGTTCCTCCGGTACGAGAGCCGCGACCGGGCCGGGAACCGCAATCCGCTCGCCGCTGAAAGCGGTGAGCTGGTGGCGAAGCACGTCCTCGCGGTGGGCATCTCCCAGAGCGGACGCTATCTCCGCGATCACATCGCGCAGGGCTTCAACCAGGATGAGAGCAAGCGCAAGGTTTTCGACGGCGTGCTCGCCCACATCTCCGGGGTCGGGCGCGTGTTCTTCAACGAGCCGTTCGGGCAACCGGGCCGGACCAACACCCAGCACGAGGACCACCTGTTTCCCGAGAACGCGTTCCCGTTCTCGGCGGCGACGATGAAGGACCCGGTGACCGGGCGGAGCGGCGCGCTGTTCCGCAACGACGGGTTCGATCCGTTGCTGATCGAAACGAACACCTCGACCGAGTACTGGCAGAAGGGCGCCTCGCTCCTCACGACCGACACGCTCGGGACGCGCGACGTGGCGCTGCCGCCGCAGGCGCGCGCCTTCATGGTCGCGGGCACCCAGCACGGCGGACGGGCGAACCTCTCCAGCGCGCCGGGGCCGTGCGTCAACCCGCGCAACCCGCACAGCGCGGCCCCGGCCATCCGCGCGCTGCTCGTCGCGCTCGAGGCCTGGGTAGTGTCGGGAATCGAGCCGCCGGCGAGCCGCATTCCCGTCATCGGGCAGGGCACGCTCGTGGCGCCGGACAAGACCGGCTTCCCTGCGCTCCCCGGGGCGGCGATCGCGACGTTCGGCAACGACATCGTGCTGTTCGGCGACTGGCGGGATCCCAAGCCGCGCCCGGACAAGGTGTATCGGCCGCTCGTCTCCCGCGTCGATGCCGACGGCAACGAGGTCGCCGGCATCCGGCTCCCCGACATCGCCGTGCCAATCGCGACCTACACCGGCTGGAATCTGTACAAGGCGCCGTTTCCCGAAGGCGAACTGTGCGACCGGGACGGGAGCTTCTTCGCGTTCGCGAAGACACGCGCCGAAGCTCAGGCGAAGAAGGATCCGCGGCCCGCGCTCGAGGAGCGCTACAAGAGCCACTCGGCGTACGTCGACCAGGTTGCGGCCGTCGCCCAGGTGCTCGTGCGCGAGCGGTTGCTGCTGGCCGAGGACGCCGCCCGCTACGTCAGCCGCGCGCAGGCGGCAAATCCGCTGCAGTAAGTGTCGCGCCGCCCGGCTCGAGATCGACCCGCGAGGCCAGCCGCGGGCGGGCAGCCGGCGCGCCCGCGCGGGCGCTATGGGTTCGCGAACGCGATGCCTGCCGGCCCGCCCTTCAACTGGATCTTGTGTCCGGTGTCGAAGAGCCCGGACTTGTCGAGCCGGAAGACCTGGATCTGCTCCTGCACCATGTTTTGCACCAGGACGTGGCCGCCGCCGAACGCTACGCCCTGCGACCAGCCGCCGATCGGCGCCTGGCCGAAACGCTCCAGCCGCTTGCCGTTCACCTGGAACAGCACCAGCTTGCCATTCTGGTTGTAGAAGGGCGAGTTCGTGGCCTTGTTGCTGCCGTCATGGACGACGACGGCAACGAAAACCCCGTCGGGGGAACACCGGATGCCCTCGGGCGTCTGACCCACGGTCAGCGTTTCGACCACCCGCGGCGGGCTCAAGGTCATGTCGATGACGCTGATCGTGTCGGCGTCGCCCTGGCCGATGCCGATGTTCGCGACCACCGCGATGCTGCCGGGCGCGCAGATGTCGATGCCGTAGGGCCGGAGGCCGGCGTTCAGGTCGCGCTTCGTGTACTCCACCTTCGTGCCGTCGACCGCGAGCACCGAGATCTTGTGATCGCCGTCGCGCGTGACGAGCGCGGTTCTTCCGTCGGGGCTGATCGCGACGGCGCTCGGCCCCGATTGCGGCGCGCCGAAGTCGACCTTGCCGGCGGGCGTGACCGTCTTGCCGGCGATGGTGAACACCGAAACGGTGCCGGCAGCGCGATCGGCCACCAGCGCGAGGTTCCCGGCGCGGTTGATGGCCACGCCGGCCGCGCCCATCCCCGCCTCCAGCACGCCGATGACCTTCGGCGGCCGCGCCGTCAGGTCGATCACGGACATGCGGTTGTCCGGAACGGTCTTCGTCGGATCGGTGGGGGAGATCTTCGTCGCCGAGGTGACGAGTGCGATCGAAGAGTCGGGCGTTATCGCGACCGAGACCGGCGGGCCGACGACGCTCGCCGGAGCGTTGACCTCGGCGATCACGGTCGGCGGAGTCGTCTTGAGGTCGATGATCGACACCGTGTCGGGGGTCGGGTTGGGCACGACCGTGTTCACGCCGTTCACGAGCCGGGCCTTGTGGTCGTTGGCGGACACGGCGATCTGGGCGGCGGCGGGCACCGCAAGCGTGGCCGCGACGAACCCGGCGGCGATGGAAATGCGGCTCATCGTGTCCCCCTTCGAAGTGCTTTCAGGTGCCGGATTCTACGCCTGCGCGGTGGTCAGGCGAGCAGCAGGCGCCCCGCTTCGAGCCGCGGCACGACGTCGAGCTTCGAAAGTTGCGCGGCGTAGGCGATCTCGTGCGCGAGCCCACGCGCGAGCATCATCCGCCCCACGCGGCAGTTCGCGAGCGTCGGCGCCGGATCGCCCGAGCGGTAGAGCGTCCGCGCGACGCGGGCGGCGTCGGAGAAATCCGCCTGCTCGCCCAGCCGCTCGGCCAGCAGCTCGACGAGATAGCCCGCGCCGTAGCAGTCCTCGAGGTTGAAGTTGCCCATCGAGCCGGAGCAGACGATGAGCAGCGTACGGTCGGGATGCCGCGCGAGCACGTGGTCGATCACCGCGCGGCCGTTGAGCAGCGCCGCCGCATACACGGCCTCGGCCATCGCCGCATCGCGCAACGCGACCGTGCCGTTGGTCGTCGAGTAGATGACGTGCTTCCCCGCGACGCCGTGCTCGAGCAGCGCGAGCGGCGTCGGCGGCGCAAAGCCGGGCAGCGTTTCCGCATACAGCTCGCCCGCGAGCACGAACGACCCTGGTGGGTGACGCGCGCCCTCGTCGCGCGCGGCGCGCTCGTCGAGCGTCGGCGTGACCGCAGCGGCGCCGTGCGCCATCGCGGTCACGATGGTCGAGGTCGCGAACAGCACGTCGAGCACGACGGCGACCTTGCCCGGAACGCGCACCGAGTCGAGATCCTCCTTTTTGCCGAGGACGTGGATCTTGTGATTGACGCCGGGGGTGCTCGCCATGGCGCGGGCGCGTCAGCCGATCCGCCGGGAGAACATGCCGTAGCCTTCCATCGTCATCACCGGCTCGCCGCGCTGGTTGAACACCTCCCAGCGGTGGAGAACGGTGCCGCGGTCGGGCTTCGAGCGCGACGGCTTCGCTTCGAGGACCGTCATGCGGAGCTTCAGCCGGTCGCCCGGGCGCACCGGCTGCGTCCAGCGGACGGCGTTGACGCCGGGCGATCCGAGGCTGGCGGCCTCGAGCAGGTAGGCGTCGCAGATAAGACGCATGCAGAGGCCGACGGTATGCCACCCGCTCGCGATCAGCCCGCCGAAAGGCGAGTCCTTCGCCGCAGCGGCGTCGACGTGGAAATACTGCGGGTCGAAGCGCGAGGCGAAGTCCACGATCTCGCTCTCTGAGAGCGCCGGCCCCTCGGCTTCCCACACCCTGCCGACGGTGAAGTCCTCGAAGTAGTAGCGCGTACCCGCCTGCGTCACGGCTGCGGTCGGCGGAGAAAGAACTGCTTCCCGATCATCGATAGCGCTACCTCGCCGTGCTGGTTGATGAGCTCCCACTTGAACGTCACCGTGCCGCGGTTCGGCTTCGTCTTAGACGGTGTCGCCTCGAGCACGGTCGAGCGGAAGCGCAGGGCGTCGCCCGGGCGCACCGGCCGGAGAAACCGCAGCTCGTGGATGCCGGGCGAGCCGACGCAGGAAGTTTCGAGCAGATAACCGTCGCACATCAGCCGCATCGCGACGCCGGCGCTCTGCCAGCCGCTCGCGATCAGGCCGCCGTAGGGCGAAGCGCGCGCACGCGCCTCGTCGGTGTGATAAGCCTGCGGATCCCACTCGCGTGCGAACGCGACGATCTCCGCCGCGGTCAGCGTGCGCGGCCCGTTCTCGAACATCCAGCCGGGCGAGAAATCCTCGAAGTGCCTGGTCATCGGGCGGCGGATTATCTCCGAAGCGGATTTACGCATCCTTCGATACTTCGACACAATGCATACATTGATCCCAAGCCGGCTCCGCGGCTATCCCGGCGGCCCCCTGGAACGCTCTCCATCGGGCCCGCCGCATTTGCCGCCGCACGGTCCTGAGGAGGGCGGACGATGCGGATTCTAGTGCTCGAGGGCGATGGCATCGGTGCCGAGATTGCCGGCGCGACCGTGGGGGCGCTCGAAGTGCTCGACCGCGAGCTGCGGCTCGGACTCGAGTTCCAGCGCGCCGACATCGGCTTTGCGGCGCTCGAGACGACTGGCACCACGTTCCCCGACGCAATCGAGTCGGCGGCCCGCGCGGCGGCGGCGACGCTCCTCGGCCCGGTCTCCCACGCCGACTACCCGAGCCGCGAAGCGGGCGGGCTGAACCCCTCGGGCGAGCTGCGCCGCCGGCTCGATCTCTACGCGAACGAGCGCCCGAGCCGGACACGGCCCGGGATCGCCGCGGCGGCGAAGCGGATGGATCTCGTCGTGATGCGCGAGAACACCGAGGGCTTCTACGCCGATCGCAACATGCATCTCGGGCTCGGCGAGTTCATGCCGACGCCGGATGTCGCGCTCGCGGTGCGGAAGATCACCCGGCAGGGTTCCCGCCGGATCGTCGAGGCGGCATTCGCGCTCGCGCGAATGCGCCGGCGGCACGTCACGGCGGTCCACAAGTCGAACGTCCTGCGGATCTCGGACGGGCTCTTCATGGAAGAGTTCGCGCGCGCGGCCGCCGGCCACGCCGACTGCACCGTCGACGATCACCACATCGACGCGGCGTGCGCGCAGCTCATCCGCACGCCCGAGGCGTTCGACGTCATCGTAACCACGAACATGTACGGCGACATCGTTTCCAACGTCGCCTCGGAGCTCGCCGGCAGCCTCGGGCTCGCGGCGTCGCTCAACTTCGGCGACCAGCACGCGGTGGCGCAGGCCGCACACGGCTCGGCGCCCGACATCGCCGGCAGGGGCATCGGCAACCCGAGCCGGGCTGATGCTCTCGGCGGCGATGCTGCTCGCGTGGCTCGGACGCCGGCATGGGCGCGACGATCTCCGGGAAGCGGGCCAGCGCCTCAACGACGCCGTCGAGAGCGCGCTCGCCGCGGGCATCCGCACGCCCGACCTCGGCGGCGGGCTCTCGACCGGGGCGTTCGCCGCGGCGGTGATCGACCGGCTTTTCAATCGGTTGGTAGACCGACTATCCGCGCGGCGCTGACCGCGCTGCCCGCGCGCGGCGCACCCCCCGGGCAGCAACGAGGAGGAGGGGGACCATGTTGAGACTGCGGCTTCGGCTGGCGGCGATCGCCGCCGGGTTCGCATTCGCTTGCGCCGCCGCCGCCCAGTACCCGGCGAAGCATCCTCGCGGCCCCGGAGGTGCGAGAACGCATGAAGGCACTCGGCGCCGACCCGGTCGGGAAGTCGCCGGAATTCTTCGGCGACTTCGTTCGCGCCGAGATCGCGAAGTGGGCGAAAGTGGTCAAGGGCGCGGGGATCAAGATAGAGTAAGGTTGCCGAAACGACACTCGCCCAAAACTCGCGCGAGCCCGCGCACCCGACATGACCCTTCCCGACCCGCTCGAACCGGCCGACCTCAGACTCTTCGACGTCCGCACTAAGCTCGGCGAGAGCCCGGTCTGGGATGCCCAGAGCGGCCGGCTCTTCTTCGTCGACATCACCGCACAGCAGTTGCACGCGCTCGACCCGGCGACGGGCCGCACCCAAGCCTGGACGATGCCCGAGAAGATCGGCTCGATCGCACTGTGCCGCGACGGGCGGATCCTGGCCGCACTGCGCTCGACCGTCCAGCTCTTCGCGCCGGCGAGCGGCAAACTCGAGCACTTCGCGACGGTCGAGACCGACCGCCCCCACAACCGGCTGAACGACGGCAAGGCCGCACCCGACGGCAGCTTCTGGGTCGGCTCGATGGACGACCGGGCGGACAAGGAGCCGACGGGGGCGTTCTATCGCGTCGGTCCGGACGCTCGCGTGGAGCGCAAGCTCGACGGCACGCTCATCTCGAACGGCCTCGCCTTCAGCCCCGACGGGCGCACGCTGTGGTGTTCCGACAGCCGTGCACGCTGGATCCGCGCCTGGGACCACGAACCAGGCACCGGCCGACTCGGGAACGAGCGGATCGTCGCGATCGACATCGCGGAGGCGACCGGACGCCCCGACGGCGCCGCAATGGACGTCGAGGGGCGCTACTGGAGTGCCGGCATCTCGGCCGGGGTCCTCAACCGATGGACGCTGGAAGGTCGCATCGAACGGCGGATCCGCATGCCGATGCCGCTGCCCACGATGCCGTGCTTCGCGGGTGCCGACCTGCGCACCGTGTTCGTGACCTCGCTCATGCGCGGGGAGGTGGCGTCGCATCCGCTGGCCGGCGGACTCTGCTCGCTGCGGCTCGACGTCGCCGGCGTCCCGGTCGCGCGTTTCGCAGTGTAGGACGTGCAACGGGCGGTGGTTCTCGCCGCGCTGTTCGCAGCGGCCGCCGCGCAGGCGCAGGTCTACCGCTGGGTCGACGAGAAGGGCCGCGTGCACTACGGCGAACGTCCGCCGAGCGGGGTGGCCGCCAAGCCGGTCGAGGACCGCATCAGCGCGCCCTCCGACACCCCGAAACCAAGCCCGGACACCGCGCAGGCCGAGCGCGAATTCCAGCAGCGCCGTCTGGAGCGCGAGCAGCGCGACGCGAAAGAACGCAAGCGCGCGGAGCAGGCGGTCCATGCAAGAGCGCAATGCGAGCGCGATCGGACGCGTCTCGCGCAGCTGCGCGCGGCGCGCCGCGTCGCCACCGGCGTCGACGAGAAAGGCGAACTGCGGTACCTGGACGACGACCAGCGGCTCGAGGCGATCCGCAACCAGGAGGCGCTCGTCGCCAAGCGCTGCGGGTGAGCCGGAGGAGGCGGAGCGCCTACCCTGCCGGCTCGCGCGTCCCGTCGTCGTTCAGGCGGAAGGCCTCCCAGCCGACCGTCCCCGTCTCGTTGCAGAGCCCGAACCGGAAGATGCTCGAGTCGCGCCCCGCCATCACGAACCGGAGATCCTCGAACCACACGCAGGTCGACGGCTTCCCGCGGTCGATGCGGTAGAGCGCCGGGTGGCCGGCGAACCAGCGGAAGAAGCCGAGCTTCGGGTCGGCGAGGATGCGCATGGCGAGCGCTCGCTCTGCGTCTGCCGCGCCGTACTTCTCCACCGTGATCCATTTCGCCTGGGAGAGCGGCGCGTAGGCGGCGTCCAGCCGTGCGATGAAGCCGACGGACGCCGGCGGCAGCGTATCGCGCACGAGGTTCACGTTCGCGTAGCGATAGCGATCGCCGTCGGTCACGACCACCATCCAGTTGAACGGCGACACCGGGCGCGGGATCGCGGCCACCGCGGCCCCGGCAAGCCCGCTCCGGCGCGCATAGTCGGCGCCGAAGTCGATCGCGCGCGATTGTGCGATCGCCTGCAGGCCGACATAGCCTGCGAGCGTGGCGAGCCCGGCGATCGCCGGCACCCGCGAGCGGCGGACGAGCGCGGAGGCCGCGAGACCGGCAAGGATGATCCCCGTGAACCACAGATCGATGATGAACGTGGTGCCCCAGGCGACGCGCGCGTCCGATACCGGCGCATAGATCATGGTGCCGAACGCGGTGATCAGGTCGCCGAGGATGTGGGCGCCGACGCCGAGCACGCAGATGCCGAAATAGTCGCGCCACGTCGCGCCCCTGCCCGGCGCGATACTGCGCGAGCAGCCAGGCGAGGAGGAGCGCCCAGAGCGGTGCGAGGAAGATCGAGTGCGTGAGCCCCCGATGACCGGTGAGATAGGCGACCGGCGATACGTAGGCGAGAAAGAAATCCGCATCGGGAAACGCGGCGGCAAGCGCGCCGGCAGCCATCCGGGCCGCGGTGGTGATTCGCGCGCGTGCGGGATCGGGGGCGGTGGCGCGGCCGAGGAGCGCGCCGCTCAGCGCGTGGGTGAGCGTATCCATGCGTCCCGAGCCTATCAAACTCCCGGGTCGTCGAGCCGTAGGGTTCGCGTCCACGCTTCCCTAAGCGCCGGTCAGCGAATATCCTTCGTTCGAGCCCACCTGAACTCGAACGGAGGACACACGATGACTTCGCCCGTCGATCCGAACGACGTCCTGATGACCGGAGAGAACTCGTTCATCCGCTTCAGCCCGGACGGCGGCAAGACGCAGTCGGATCGCGCGAGCCACTGGCGCGTGCTGTGGTGTCCCGCGGGTGCGGGGCATGCCCTGTTCGTTCGGAGCACGCTGACCGACGGCGCCGTGCGGATCTACTCCGACAACTCCGCGGTCGCGCGCTGGCTCCAGACGGCGATCGAGTCGTTGCTCTTCCCGGCGTTCGCGGACACCGCGCTGCCGGTCGCGCAAGCGGCGTTCACGCGCTCCGGCGGCGCGGACTCGAAGGCGGTCGAGCGGGTGACAGCGCCCGATGCCGAGATCGTGCTCACCTGGCAGGACTTCCTGCCGCCGTTCGTGCTCAACATGCCGCCGGGGTCGGGCGGGCGGCCGATCGGCGTCTTCAGCACGTTCTTCCCTGCGCGCGTTGCGCAGATCGGGCTGAACGGCCGCACCGCCGCCGGCGCGCCGTGGCCGGAGAAGCGCGGGGACCGCGATGCCTCGAGCGCCTGCCTCGCGTGGTCGGAAACGTGGGTAAAGCCGCGCGGCTAGAGCTTGATCGAACAAGGGGCGACAGCGGAGCCACAGCCCTCGGTCGCCTGGAGCCGGGAGGACGACGCCTCCATCCATTGCCGCGCGTGCTGGCGAGGCTCGGCCGGCGTCGGTCCGCGCTACTCGAACTTGTGCTCGATCCGCTGCGTCGCGCCTGCCTGTAGCGTCACGTTCGCGAGGAACGACGGCTGCGAGGCGTTCCGGATCTCCACGCGATGATTGCCTGCCGGCAGTTCCAGCGTCGCGACGGGCGACGCGACGCCGCGCCGCTTGCCGTCGACATAGACCTCGCCCCACGGCGAAGCCGAGAGCACGAGGGTCGCCGTTTGCGGCGGGGCCGGGGGTGGCGGCGGCGCGGCGGCTGCGACGACGACCGGCGGCTCGGGCGCGGGTGGCGGTACGAAGGCGATTGGAGGCGGCGCCGGCGGTTTGCGTGCGGTGCGCGGCGCGACGGCCTTCTTAGGCGCCTCCGCCGCCGATGCTGCGGGCTCCGTCGGCGTAGCGGGCGATCCTGGCCGCTGGGCGTCTGGCGGCTCGGGCGCGGGGGTCGCTGCGACGATCGGCGACGCCTCCGCGATCGCACCGCGGGTTGCGTTCGCGTCGTTGTACTGGAGCTTGAAGGGGATCATCGCTACGATCCCGACCGCGCCCGCCGCAACGCCGGCAGCGGCGGTGCGCTGCCACGACCAACGGCGTCGCGGGCCGGCGCCGATGACCAGCGTCCGGTCCCCGTCGGTCACCGGCCGTGCCGGCGGCACGGACACCGGCGCATCGGGTTCGGCATGCGTATCGGCGGGCGGCTCGTGCTCCGCGCGGGCGCTGAAGTTCTCCTCCACGCGGCGGAGCTCGCGGAAGAGGCTGCGGGCGCTCGGGTAGCGGTCGTCGGGCCGGTTCGCGAGCATCCGCATCACCACGCCGTCCAGCTCCGGCGGCACGTGCGGGTCAACGACGCTCGGCACCGGCGGGGTGTGCTCGAGCACCTGTCGCATGATCTCCGTCACCGACTCGGCCGCGAACGGCGGCCTGCCGGTCAGCATCTCGTAGAGCACAGAGCCGAGCGAGAACAGATCCGAGCGGCCATCGAGCGAGCCGTCGCCGCGGATCTGCTCGGGCGACATGTACTTCGGCGATCCCGCGCGCTCGCCGCCCACGCCCCCCGCCTCGCCGAGCCGGGCGATGCCGAAGTCGGTGATCTTGGGCCGCCGGTTGCGCAGAACGATGATGTTCGCCGGCTTGATGTCGCGATGGACCACGCCGTGCTCGTGCGCGTAGGCGAGCCCGCGCGCTACCTGGGCGACGGTCTCGATGATGCGCTGGATCGTGAGCGGCGCCTGCTCGTCGAGGATCTCGCGGAGCGATGTCCCCTCGAGAAACTCCATCGCGATGTACGCGACGCCTTCCGCCTTGCCGGCGTCGTAGATGGTGACGATGTTGGGATGATTGAGGCGGCCGGCCGACCGCGCCTCCTGAAAGAAGCGCTCCTCGAAGCTCGCGAGCGCTGCGCCGGTAAGCGCGAGGTCGATCGTCTTCAGCGCCACCACCCGATCGATGATGGGGTCGCGCGCCCGATAGACGACGCCCATCGCCCCGCGGCCGAGCTCGCCGAGGATCTCGTAGCGTCCGAGACGGTTGATCGCCATGGTGCGATGGGGTGGACGTTGTCCGGTGCTCGGCGTCTCAGCCTGACAGACCCTATTCTGACAAAGAAAGCGCTCGAGCCGACAGAGGGTAAACGCCGGAATCCAAACTATTTCTTTCCCCGGACGACGCAGGTGGCCTACCATAGCGGCGCACCCAATCGGGTCGCGGGGCACGGCGTCCCGCGGCGCCGGGAGAGAAAGCCCTGTTATGTCAACGTCATACATCCCCCGGCGGCCGTGCTGCTGCGCTACGAGCTAGAGGTCGCGGCGCGGACCGACATCGGCCGTGTCCGGAGGTTCAACGAGGACAGCCTGGCGGCCGACGCGGGGCGCGGGTTCGTCGCGCTTGCCGACGGCATGGCCGCGGCGAAGGGCGCCGACGTCGCGGCGACGCTCGCGACGCAGACGCTCGTCGGGCTACTCGTCGCCGCCCCGCACGTCGCGCCGCGCGCCGCCGCGCATGCGGCGTTCTCCGCCGCGAACCGTGCGATCCGGGAGCGCGCGCGGACCGACCCGGCGCTGACCGGCATGGGGACGACGCTCGCCGCCGCGTGGTACCGCGGCGACCGCGTTTGCATCGCGCACGTCGGCGACTCGCGCGTCTACCGGTGGCGCACCGGCCGCCTCGAGCGGCTCACCACCGATCACTCGTTCGTACAGGCGCAGCTCACTGCCGGAGCGATGACGAGCGACGAAGCGCGGGCCTCGAAGAGCCGTCATCTCGTGACCCGCGTGCTCGGCGCGGAAGAACAGATCGCGCCGGACCTCGGCGAGCACGAGGTGGTGGCGGGAGACATCCTGCTCCTGTGCACCGACGGGCTGCACGATCTCGTCGACGACGCCGATCTCGGCAATGCGCTCGAGGTGCTCGAGCCGAATCTCGAGCTCGCCGCGGCGACGCTCGTCGCGATGGCGAACGACCGGGGCGGCCGCGACAACATCTCGGTCATCCTCGTGCGCGCGAAGAAACGCATCGAGGCGCAGGCCGAGAAGGAGTCCGAGGCGCAGGGACTGTTCGGTTGGATCAAGTCGAAGATGAGCGGCGGCGGCGCGTGAAGCGGTAGCGCGACCGCGCCAGCGCTCCGGCAAGGGTATCGATATGGCAAAGCTGATGGTCCACCGCGGCGTCACGCCGCTCGGCTCCTGGTTCATCGAGGACCGGCGGCTCGTCATCGGCCGCGCCGAAGGCGTCGACATCCGCCTCGAGGACGCCGCGGTGAGCAAGCAGCACGCTTCGATCGAGGTGATGGGCGTCGACCACATCCTGCTCGACCTCGAGAGTGCCAACGGCACCTTCGTCAACGGCACGCGTGTGACCCGGCATCTCCTGCGTCACGGCGATGCGATCGAAATCCTCGAGTTCCAGCTGAAGTACGTCGACCACAAGAGCGTGGTCTCCGCGGACGGCGACCGGACGATGATCTTCCGCGCCGCGGACATGGGGATCGCGCACGGTGGCGCCAAGGTCCCGGTCGCCGAAGCGCGCACGGTGGAGATCTCGCTGCCGATGGCCGCGCTCCGTGCGTTAGCAGGACCGCGCGCGGGCGCGACGATCACGCTCGACCGGCCGCTCACTGCGCTCGGTGAGCGCGGCCGGGACTGCGCCGCGATCTTCCGCCGGTCGGACGGTTTCTCCATCGCGCGCGTGGCCGGGCGCGCGGCGAGAGTCGATGGCAAGCCCGTGGGCGACGGCTGGCAGCCGCTGCACGACGGGGCGGTGATCGAGGCCGGGGGCGAGAAGGTGTCGTTCGCCTTCCTCGACAAGGGCTAAACAGCGTCGTCGCCCCGGCGAAAGCCGGGCCAAGGGGATGGATCCCGGACGCGGGTCAGACCGTACTGGATACCGGCTTCGCGCCGGCATGACGAGCGCTAGTTTTTCTCGCCGGCCTCGCGGATCAGCAGGCCCGTCGTCGAGACCCGCACTTCGAGCTCCGCCGGCTTGGTCACCGGCACGAAGCTCGCCGAGCCGTACTCGGCGTCGAGGAGCGGCGCCAGCCACGCGTAGCGCTGCCGCAGCTCGAAGAGGTCGACCACCCGCGGGGCCGACAGCGGATACACCGTGCGGAGGGCGTTGCGCTCCTGCTCGACCGACCGGTAGCGGCCGGCGATCCGGTCGAGCTCGTAGGCGGTGTGCAGCCCGAGGACGTTCGCGAGCGGCTTCCATTTCAGGATGTGCGCATCGACGTACAGCTCGTCGCCGGCGATCACGAAGCCCGCTTCGCGCCCGTCGGGGAACTTCACCTTGGCGTCGAAGCGCTGTGGCCCGCTCGGCGTGACCGTGATCTTCGCCGCGACGACCTCGCGCGTGAACGCCTCGTAGCCGCGGATGCCGACCGCGATCAGCGCCGCGGCCGCGCCGACCGCGGTCAACGCCAGGCCGAGCACGAGGCGGATCGCGAAGCCGACGGGGTGGCGCCGGAAGAGCACGATGAACCCCGCGGCCATCTGCAGCAGTCCCACGATGCCGAACGCGGCGCCCACGAGGAAGAGCGGCGAAGCGGCGATCTCGCTGAAATCGATCATGGCCCGGTGCGATACTATCGCCGCCCGCGCACGAGCGCGAGATACGCAGCGAGGAGCGAGCAGGCGAAGAGTGCCACCGCGATCGCGAGCGGCCGCGTCGTGCCGTCGTGCAGGCGCATCAGCACCTGCCCCGAGATCGCCCCGATCCCGAGCTGGATGAACCCGAGGAGCGCCGAGGCGAGCCCGGCGTTCTTCGGGAACGGGCCGACCGCGACGGCCATGCAGACCGGCGAGGTGAACGCGTGGCCGAAGAGATAGAGCGCCATCGGGCCGATGATCGCGAGCGGATGGGCGACGCCGGCGAGCGCGAGCCCGAGCATCGTCAGCCCGCCGCTCGCCGAAGCGCATGCGCCGATCGCAAGCAGCCGCGGCAGTGCGAAGCGCTGGGTGAGGCGCGAGCAGAAATACGCGCCGCTCAGATTGCCCGCGACGCCGATCATGAACCACAGCCCGAAGCGCTCCGGCGGCACACCCAGCACCTCGATCAGCACGAACGGCGCGGCGGACAGGAACGCAAAGAGGCCGCAGTAGGTGAACGTGTAGCACGCGGCATAGCCGACGAACGTGGCGTTGGTGACGATCCGCCGCGCGTTCGCCGCGAGCGTCGCGAGATCGGTGGCCGACGGATCGAGATTCCGGTTCGTCTCGGCCAGAAGCCGCCAGCTCGCCGCCCACACGGCGATCCCGCAGAGGACGAGGAAGGCGAACGTCGCGCGCCAGCCGAACCAGACGGCGAGATAGCCGCCGAGAAGGGGTCCGAAGAGCGGCGCGAGGCCGAGCACGAGGAAGATCTGGGCGAGCGTGCGCGCGCCGCGGACCGGCTCGTAGACGTCGCGCACGATCGCGCGTCCGATCACTTGTCCGCTGCAGGCGCCGACGCCCTGCAGGAAGCGCGCGCCGACGAGCGTCTCGATCGTCGGGGCGAGCATTGCGGCGATGGAGGCGAGGATGAAGACCGCGAGCCCGGCGAGCAGCACGGGGCGCCGCCCGAAGCGGTCGGAGAACGGGCCGTAGGCGAGTTGCGCGACCCCGAACCCGACCACCAGCGCCGACAGCGTGAGCTGCGCCTGCGCGTCGCTCGCGCCGAGGTCGCGCCTGAGCGCGGGCAGGGCCGGGAGGTAAAGGTCGCTCGCGACCGCGAGCAGCGAGAACAGTCCGGCGATGAAGACGATGAGCGCCTTGCCGGGCGGGCGCGACGCGTGGCCGATCAGCCGCACGCGCCGCGCGATGCCGTCGCGCCGCTCTCGCTCATTCGGCGGGCTGTTGAAAGCCGGTTTCCCGACGCGCCGATGTCGCCGAGCGCGGCGACGCTCGAGCGGGACACCGATTTTCGACAGGGGCCCTTTAAGGGGGCAGGGGGAATGTGTCGCCCGAACCTCGACATCTACGCCGCGTATTGCACGACGCGCTGCTCGATCGCGCCAAAGATGGAGCGCCCCTCGACGTCGCGCATCTCGATCTCCAGCCGGTCGCCGAACCTGAGATAAGGCGTCTGCGCTTCCTTCGAGCGCATCGACTCCAGTGCGCGGGCCTCGGCGATGCAGCACACACCGACCTTGGCATCCTTGTTCGAGACCGTCCCCGAGCCGATGATCGTGCCGGCGGCGAGCGGGCGCGTCTTCGCCGCGTGCGCGACGAGCCGGGGAAAGTCGAACGTCATGTCCGCGCCCGCGTCCGGGCGCCCGAGGAGCTTGTCGTTGACATGCACCGCGAGCCGGAGATGGAGCTTGCGCCCATCCCAGGCGTCGCCGAGCTCGGCCGGCGTCACCGCGACCGGCGAGAACGCGGTCCAGGTCTTCGACTGGAGGAAGCCGAACCCCTTCTCGATCTCCGCCGTCACGAGGCCGCGCAGGCTGACGTCGTTCACCAGCACGAGGAGGCGGATGTGCTCGCCCGCCTTGTCGCGCTTGGTCCCCATGGGGACATCGCCGAGAATCACCGCGAGCTCGCCCTCGAGGTCGATGTCCCAGTCTTCGCTTTCGACCGCGATGTCGTCGCGGGCGCCGAGGAACGAGTCCGAGGCGCCCTGGTACATCATCGGCTCCTCGCGCAGTGCCTTGCCGAGCTCCATGCCGCGCGCCTTGCGCAGCCGTTCGGCGTGGCTCAGATAGGCCGAGCCATCGGCCCATTGGTATGCCCGCGGCAGCGGCGCGGCGAGCTTCGCCGCGTCGACCTCGAACCACCGCGAGCCCTTGGGCGCGCCGTTCGCCTGCGCGTAGAGCGTCTCCAGGCGCGGTGAGCAGAACGCCCAGTCGTCGAGCGCCGCCTGCAGCGTCGGCGCGACGTCGTAGGCGACGGTAGCGGTCTGGAGGTCGCGCGATACGACGGCGAGCGCGCCGTCGCGCGTATCGTTCTTGATGGATGCGAGTTTCATCGAGGGCGGGAAGCGACGCGGGCCGCGCGCATTCTACCCGCGTCGCGCGCGGGGACTCTCCCGCTACGCTGCCGGGAGCACGGTTCCCCGGCAGTCGGCAAAGCCGATGCGCGCGTAGCCATCGCGCTCGCACCACGCCCGCAGGATCACGCAGTCGCCGTCCTCGAGGAACGCGCGCGTCTCGCCGCTGCCGAGCGCGACCGGTTGCTTCCCGCCGACGGAGAGCTCGAGGAGGGAGCCCGCCTCGCCGGCGGTCGGGCCCGAGAGCGTGCCGCTGCCGAAGAGATCGCCCGGCTGGAGGTTGCAGCCGTTCACCGTGTGGTGCGCGACCATCTGCCCGATCGTCCAGTAGGCGTGCTTCATGCTCGAGTGCGAGAGGCGCGCCGGCCTCGCGCCCGAGCCGCGCATCTGCGCGGTCTCGAGCCAGGTCTCGATCCGGACGTCGAAGGCGCCGCCCGCGCGCGCCTCGGGGGAGTCGAGGTAGGGCAGCGGCTGCGGATCGGCGGCGGGCCGTGACCACTCCACGCGGTAGGGCGCAAGCGCTTCGAGCGTGACGATCCAAGGCGAAACGGTCGTCGCGAAGCTTTTGGCGAGGAACGGCCCGAGGGGCTGGTACTCCCACGCCTGGATGTCGCGGGCGGACCAGTCGTTCAGCAGCCCGAGGCCGAAGACGTGGCTCTCGGCGGCCGCGATCGGGATCGGTCGCCCGAGCGCGTTGCCGACGCCGATGTAGATCCCCATTTCGAGCTCGTAGTCGAGGCGCCTGCTCGGCCCGAACACCGGCTGTTCCGTCCCGGGCGGCAGCGTCTGGCCCTGCGGGCGCGGGAAGGATTGACCGCTCGCGCCGATCGAAGAGGCGCGGCCGTGATAGCCGATCGGCACCCACTTGTAGTTCGGAAGCAGGGGGTTGTCGGGGCGAAAGAGTTTCCCGACGTTCGTCGCATGATGGATCGACGTGAAGAAGTCGGTGTAGTCGCCGATCTGGGCGGGCACCGCGTACTCCGCTTGCGCCTGCGGCACGAGGCAGCCGCGAAGCCGGTCGGCGTGCGATGCGCCCCGACGCAGCGCGCGCGAGAGCGCCAGTCGCAGCGCCGACCAGGCGCTCGGGCCCATCGCCATGAAGGCGTTGAGCGCGCTGCCAGCGCAGTTCGCCGCAGCGGCGGCGGCCTCGCCGGAGAATGCGCCGGCCTTGTGCGCCATCGCGAGATCTAGGATCTCGGCGCCGATCGCGACACCGCCGCGGAATGGCTCGTTCGAGCCTTTCCGGCGAAACACGCCGAACGGCAGGTTCTGAACCGGGAAGTCGATGCCGGCGGCGTTCGCCGACTCGACCCAGCTCCTCAGCGCCGCGTCGTGGGTCTCGTTGATCGCGTCCATCCGCATCTCCTACGGCGAAACTCGCGGCCGTGCAGGGAGTCTCCCGAGCTAGGGGTGTGCCCGCGCATCGCAGCACCGGTCATGGCTGCGCGGGATCGAAGTGCTTCGCGAGCCCCTGCCAGCACGTGGCGTAGTCGTGTTGCAGCTCCGCCGCCTCGAGCGCGAACTTCGTCGGCCGGATGACGAGCCGCGTCTCGAACATGAACGCCATGGTATCCGTGATGCGGTCGGGCGTGGAGATGTCGCGGGTGGACGCCTTCTCGAACGTCCCGGCATCGGGCCCATGCCCGGTCATGCAATTGTGGAGCGAGGCCCCGCCCGGCACGAAGCCTTCGGCCTTGGCGTCGTAGACGCCATGAACGAGACCCATGAACTCGCTCGCCACGTTGCGGTGGAACCAAGGCGGCCGAAACGTGTGCTCCATCGCGAGCCAGCGCGGCGGGAAGATCACGAAGTCGATCATGTCGACGCCGGCGGTGTCCGAGGGCGATTGCAGCACCAGGAAGATCGATGGATCGGGATGATCGTAGCTGGTCGAGCCGATGGTGTTGAAGCGCCGCAGATCGTACTTGTAGGGCGCGTAGTTGCCGTGCCAAGCGACGACGTCGAGCGGCGAGTGATCGAGCTCGGCCGACCAGAGATTGCCCTGGAACTTGTTGACGAGCTCGAAGCGGCCCTCGCGGTCCTCGTAACGCGCGACCGGCGTGCGGAAGTCGCGCGGGTTGGCGAGCCCGTTGGAGCCGATCGGCCCCAGGTCGGGGAGCCTGAACGGCGCGCCGAAGTTCTCGCAGACGTAGCCGCGGGCAGCGCCATCGGGCAGCTCGACCCGGAACCGTACGCCGCGCGGCACGACTGCGACCTCCTGCGGCTCGACCTCGATCAGTCCCATCTCGGTGGCGAGCCGCAGCCGACCCTGCTGCGGGACGATCAGCAGCTCGCCGTCGGCGTTGGAGAAGAAGCGCTCGGTCATGGAACGGTTGGCGATATAGATGTGGATGCCCGCTCCGCTCTGCGCCGCCGGGCCGCCGTTGCCGCCCATGGTGACGAGACCCTGGACGAAGTCGGCCGGCCCGGTCGGGATGGGCAGCGGATCCCAGCGCAACTGGTTGGGCGTCGCGGCGGTCGCGTCGAAGTCGGAGGTGAGCCGGCCGTTCTCGATGCGCGCGAACGGCTTGTGATGCGCGCCGGGCCGGATCCGGTAGCACCACGTGCGCCGGTTGGCGTGGCGCGGCGCGGTGAAGGCGGTGCCGGAGATCTGCTCGGCGTACAGGCCGTACGGGCAGCGCTGCGGGGAGTTTTGATCGGCGGGTAGCGCGCCGGGCAGTGCTTCGGTGGCAAATTCGTTCGCGAAGCCGCTCTGGTAGGCGAGCGGCGTGGGCGCGGCCGCGGCGGAGCGCCTTAGCTGGGTGGTCGTCGACATGGGGTGCTCCCGGGAGGTTTGCACCAATCGTAACGCCGGTCCCGTCCCGGCGCGCAGCCGGGCGATTGATCGAGCACGCCCGTCGCCATGCGCTCGGCCGGGTGACCGGGGACCTCGTCGCCGGCATCAACAACGTGGCCGTACCGGTGTTCGATACCAACGGCGTGATGGTGCTCGCGCTCGTCGCGCTGGGCTACGGCGCCGCGTTCGACCCCGCGTGGCACGGGCAGATCGCCGGCGCCGTGGCACCGCCGCCGCGCGGGTTTCGCAGCGCCTGAAATTCAGGGGCGTGAAACGGCCGGGGCTAGAAGGGCGGCGCGGCCGACGGTGAGTCATCACCGCCGACCGCGCCGGTACTGCAACTTGCCTGGTGTTTCCGCTTACGGGTTGAAGACCTGGTACGCGCCCTGGTCGGCGTGCGCGGCGATATAGCTCGTCGCCTCGACCTTCGAGAACGCCGGGCGGGCGTTTTGGGTGGAGAGGTTGATGCTGTCGGCGAGCACGGCGCCGGAGAAGCCGAACATGGTCACGAGAGCGATGGCGATGCGTTTCATGGTCCTGGTCCTTTTCATAAAGAAGTTATCGATTGATGACTCACCTGCGCTTGCTGGTCGGGGGCGGCTTTCGCCTCCTGTGCGATTGGTCGTCGCTGCACCAGCACAATTACGGGGGTGTGGTCGGTACGGATGTGCGGTTTCGACGGCGGCGTGAAGTAGTGCGCGAAAGGACGGGCAGCGAGGGTTTCGCGCGCGAAACGCGGCGTTGCGCTACGTAGTTGCCGCAATGGCGAGCGGGGTGCCACGCTGCGGCCGGTCGTTGACCGGCTGTACCGCGAGATGCCGCCGCGGCGGCTGATCCCGACGGTGCGCACCCGGTTCGCCGACTACGGCGCGGAGCCGCTCGCCTCGACGCCGGAAGAGCTCGGGCGGCACATCTCCACCGAGATCGGAAAGTGGCGCGGGATCATCACCAAGGCCGGGATCACGCTCGACCCTTAGCGCACTTCGGGTGCGGCACGCCTCGCGGTGAGCCGGCAAGCGCCCGAGACGCTCCGTAGGACGGATGCATGCACCCGGTCGCCACAGGTGACCGCTCGCGCGATTGATATACTAGTCGCATATCAACGGTACCTCGAGGAGGCACGCATGGCCCAGGCGCCGACGCCCGCGGACCGCAAGAAGCGGACGATCACCGAGATCCGCGACTCGAAACAGGCCGGCGAGAAGATGGTTTACACGTCGGTCCTCGACTACACATCGGCGAAGTGGGCGGAGACCGCCGGGGTCGACGTGTGCGTGGTCGGAGACAGCCTGGCGATGACCTGCCACGGCCATCCCAGCACGATCCCGGCGACGATGGACATGATGGTGCTGCACGCGACCGCAGTGCGGCGCGGCGCGCCGAACACGTTCGTGCTCGGCTGCATGCCCTACCAGAGCTACCACACCGTCGAGCGCGCGCTCACCAATGCGACGCGCTTCATGCAGGATGCGCTGTGCGACGCGGTCAAGCCGCAGGGCGGCAAGTCACAGTCGCATATCCTCAAGGCGCTCGTCGACTCGGGCATACCGACCGCTTCGCACATCGGGCTCACGCCACACACAATTGCCATGTTCGGCGGTTTCAAGATCCAGGGCCGCACGGCGGACGCGGCGATGAAGATTCTCGAGGACGCGCTCGCAATCCAGGACGCTGGCTGCTTCATGCTCGAGTTCGAGGCAGTGCCGGCCAAGATCGCGAAAGTGATCTCGCAGCAGCTCGAGATCCCGACCATCGGCATCGGTGCCGGAGTGGGCACCGACGGGCAGATCCTGCTGTCGTACGACCTCCTCGGCGTATTCACCGACTTCAAGCCGAAATTCACCAAGCGTTACGCGAACGTCACCGAGGTCGCGGTCGCGGGGCTGAAGGCCTACGTGGCCGACGTCAAGGCGGGCACGTTCCCCGACGACGACCACAGCTATGGCGTGGACGACAAGGAGTACGAGAAATTCCTCGGGCTCGTCGAAAAGCGCCGGCACGTGTAAGGGCGCGCGCGGCGGCGGCCGAGACGCTCACCGACCGCGCGTACACGGCGCTCGAGGAGATGATCGTGCGCCTGGAGCTGCCGCCAGGCGGCGCGGTGTCCGAGGCGATTCTTTCCGAGCGGCTCGGCATCGGGCGCACGCCGATCCGCGAGGCGCTGCAGCGGCTCGCGCGCGAGCGGCTGGTGCAGATTCTGCCGCGCCGGGGCGTGATCGTCTCCGACATCAACGTCAAGGCGCAGCTCCGCCTGCTCGAGGTGCGGCGCGAGATCGAGCGGCTGGTGGCGCGGAGCGCGGCGCGCCGGGCGACGCCGGAGGAGCGGAGCCGTTTCGCCGAGCTGGCGAAGGCGTTCGAGCGCGCTGCGCGCACCGGCGACGACGTGGCGTTCCTGCGCATCGACCGCGAGTTCAACGAGCTCTGCCTCGAAACGGCACGGAACGAGTTCGCGACCACGGCGATGCAGCTCATGGCGTCGCTGTCGCGGCGGTTCTGGTACCTGCACTACAAGCAGGCGGCGGACATGCCGGAAACGGCCAAGCTGCATGCCGACATCGCCCGCGGAATAGCTGGCGGCCAGCCTGACGCCGCGGGGAGAGCCGCCGATGCCCTGCTCGACAACATCGAGACGTTTACCAGGAATACCGTCAGCACCGACTTCTGATGCGGCTTGCGGCAGCGCAGCAGAAACTGCTCGACAAGCGGCCGAGCAAAGGTATAAACATACGGCTAATATATCAGTACCTTCACAGATCGCGGAGGCCCGCCATGGCAGAGCTCGTCGACCGCCACAACCCGTCCGAGCGGCAGCTCGCGTTTCGCGCGCAATACCAAGCGCAAATTCACCGCCTTTACAGCGGCCCCGTGCATATCGGCGTGATTTATGTCGTCGGGCTCTCGGTAATCGGCTGGTGCCTGTCGCGCCTGCAGGGAGCGAGTTGGGAGTGGCTGCTGGTGATCCCCGTGTTCTTCTTCTCGAACATGTTCGAGTGGTGGATCCACAAGTACGTGATGCACCGGCTGGTCGACGTGTGGGCCCTGCGCGCGATCTACGACCGGCACACGCGCCAGCACCACCAGTACTTCACCGACAGCGAGATGAGCGTCTCCACTTCGCGCGAGTGGCGGATCATCTTCTTTCCGTGGCGCGCGCTGTTCACCTTCATGGCGCTCGGAACGCCGTTCGCGATCGCCCTCGGCTACCTGCTGAATCCGAACGCGGGCTACATCCTGATGGTCACGATCGTCGGGCAGTACCTGATCTACGAGACGTTCCACTACTGCTGCCACGTGCGCGACAACTGGTTCGTGCGCCACATGCCGTTCATCAACACGATCCGCCGGCATCACTTCGCGCACCACAATTTCGGGATCATGATGACGTGCAACATGAACCTGACGTTCCCGATCGCCGACTGGGTGATGGGCACGAGCGACGTGAAACGCAGCCTGATCGGCACGCTGCTCAACGGGTACAACGAGGACTACGTGCGGTCGGAGCTGAAGCCGACGATCGAGCGCTTCCGCCGCTCCGACGCGCCGGTCTCGCTCGACGGGCCGATTCTCGAACCCGGTCGTCAACCCGGTGGTAAACAGCTGGCCTGACCGGTGCGAGAAGTCAACGCGAGGAGGAGGGATCCATGAAGAAACGCGATTTCCTGAAGGCCGGCGCCGGCGCCGGTATCGTGCTGCCGGCCGCCGCGCTGGCGCAGCAGTCCGGGCCGACCTACACCTGGAAGATGGCGACCGGCTGGGCGAGCGGCCCGCTGATGGACATCGGCGCCAAGGCGTTCGCCGAGCGCATGGACCAGCTCTCCGGCGGCCGCTTCAAGATCCAGGTGTTCCCCGGCGGCGCGCTGGGCAACGCGCTCAAGGTGCCGGAGACGGTGAAGAACGGCGTGGCCGAATGCGGCCACACCTGGATGGGCTACGACTGGGGCAAGGACCCGACCACCGTCGTGTTCGGCGGCTACGCCGGCTCCTTCGACAGCGAGCGGATGCTGCACTGGCTGTACGGCGCCGGCGGCGACGCGCTGGAGCGCCAGTACCGCGACGAGAAGGACGGCATCGTCTCGATCCCGCTCTTCATCCGGACCGCGGAAGCGTTCCTGCATTCGCGCAAGGCGGTGAAGAACCTGAACGACCTCAAGGGCCTGAAGTTGCGCACCGCGGGCGCGTGGCTCGAGATGGCCAAGGACCTCGGCGCGGCGCCGGTTACGACGGCCGGGGGCGACGTCTACCCGATGCTCGAGCGCGGTGCGATCGACGCCACGGAGTGGGGGACGCTATGGGAGAACATCACCCCCGGATTTCACAAGGTGGCGAAGTACGTGATCATCCCCGGCGTCCACCAGCCGACCGCCCCGTTCGAGCTCTGCATCAACAAGGAAACCTGGGCAAAGGTAACGCCGGCGGATCAGCGCCTCGTCGAGCAGGTCGCCAAGCTCGTGACCTACGACAGCTGGATCAAGATCGGCAACGAGGACGCGAAGGCGCTCGATTTCTACAAGAAGGCCGGCAACGAGATCATCGAACTCGACGTCGAGGTGCAGCGCCAGGCGCGCAAGATCGGGCGCGACTGGGCGGCGAAGACGGCGAAGGACAACCCCTGGTTCGCGAGAGTGCTGAAGAGCCAGGAGGAGTTCGAGAAGTCGTGGGACGGCGCCGAGCGCTGGCGGACCATCAAGGTCTGAGCGGCATCGAGGCGAGCGCAGCGGCCGCGCCCGCGGCCGGCTGCGCTTTTGTTTGCAGGCGTGCCCGGGGGAAAGTCCATGCGGGGTGTGGTGCAGGCGATCGAGCGCTTGAGCGAGTATGTCGGAGTCTTCGCCGCATGTCTGATCGTCCCGCTGATCCTCGCTACGTCCTACGAGGTCTTCGCGCGGTACCTGTTCGGCGCGCCGACGATCTGGGCCTACGAAGTGGGGTACACGATCACGGGCTCGCACTTCCTGCTGGGGATGGCGTTCACGCTGAAGGCGGGCGATCACATCCGCATCGACATCTTCAGCGGCAAGTTCTCGGCGCGCACGCGGGCCATCATCGACCTCGCCGGGTACACGGTCCTGCTACCGCTGACGGTCTGGCTCTCCGTGTATCTTTTCCGGTACCTGTGGTCGGGCTGGGCGGCGAACGAGAAGAGCGGGCAATCGGCGTTCAACATGCCGGTGTGGCCGTTCCGCGTCGTGTTCTTCGCGGCGTTCCTGCTGCTCACGCTGCAGATCCTCGCCGAGGTAGTCAAGACGGTCCGCGCGTTGCGTGCGTCGCCGCGGACGGTCTGAGCGATGGAGGTTCTGCCGCTCTTCATGTTCTCGGTGGCCTCGTACGAACGAGGGGGCACGCCCCCTCATTCAGCGGGAGCCTGAGAAATGGAATACCTCCCATTTCTCATGCTCCCCGTAGCCTTTACGCTGATGTTCTTGGGATTCCCGGTGGCGTTCTGCATGATGGTCACCGCGGTGCTGTTCGGCCTCGTCGTGTTCGGCGACCGGGTCGTCTACCAGTTCATCGAGAAGATCGACGATATCGCGTCGAACTTCGTGCTCGCGGCGGTGCCGCTGTTCGTCTTCATGGGCTCGATGCTCGAACGCTCGGGCATCGCGAGCCGGCTGTTCGAGGCGATCCACATCTGGACGCGGCGTCTGCCGGGCGGGCTGGCGCTCGCCACCGTGGTGATGTGCATTTTGTTCGCGGCCTCGTCGGGCGTGATCGGCGCGACCGAGTCGGTCGTGGGGTTGCTCACGATCCCGATCATGCTGCGCTATGCGTACGACAAGGGGCTCATCTCCGGGGTCATCTGCGCGGGCGGCTCGCTCGGGACCATCATCCCGCCATCGGTGGTGGCGGTCGTGATCGGGCCGCTCGCCGACGTGTCGGTCGGCGACATCCTCTACGGGATGACGTTGCCCGGCCTGGTGATGGGTGGCCTGTATCTCGTTTATATCTTCATCCGCTGCGTGATCAATCCGTCCTTCGCGCCCCCCATCCCGCCCTCCGACGACGACCCGAGCTTCGGGCAGAAGCTGTGGATCAGCGCCCGCAACCTCATACCGCCGGTGATCCTCATCTTCGCGGTGCTCGGCTCGATCCTGCTCGGCTGGGCCTCGCCGACCGAGGCTGCGGCGATCGGCGCCCTCGCCTCGGTCGGCCTCACGCTGCTCTACCGCACGTTCAGCCCGAAGTCGCTGTTCGAGGCGATCATCAAGACGCTGAAGGTCACGACGATGATCATGACGGTGCTGCTCGCCGGCACGCTCTTCACCGGCGTGTTCATCGGCGCGGGCGGCATCGCGACGGCGAACAAGCTGATCGGCGACATGCAGCTCACGCCGTGGACGCTGCTCTCGCTGATGATGGCCATCATCTTCATCGCCGGGTTCTTCCTCGACTGGATCTCGATCGTCCTGATCTTCGTGCCGATCTTCACCCCGCTCGTCAGGACCGCCGGGTTCGACCCGGTGTGGTTCTGCGTGCTGTTCCTGATCATGATCCAGACCAGCTACCTCACGCCGCCGATGGCGCCGGCGATCTTCTACCTGCGTGCCGTCGCGCCGCCGGAGATCACGATTCACCACATGTATCGCGGGGTGGTGCCGTTCATCTTGCTCCAGCTTCTGACGCTGGCCTTCACGATGGTTTTCCCGCAGCTCGTCACCTGGCTACCGTCGGTGATGCTGCAACTGCGTTGAGGAGGCCTCGATGACGCCCGTCGACTGCAGGCCCGTGCAGAAACTGGACGCCGACGTGCTGGTCGTAGGCGGGGGCGCCGCGGGCGTCGCCGCCGCCGTCACCGCGGCCCGCCGGGGCCTGCGCGTCACGCTCGTCGAGCGCTACGGGTTCTGCGGCGGCGGCGCTGTCGCGGGGATGTCCGGTACGGTCTGCGGCCTCTACGCCGCCACCGACGACCGCACGGCGCCGCCCGAGCAGGTGGTGTTCGGTTTCGCCGACGAGTTCGTCCGGCTCCTCGAAGCGAAAGGCGGCTTGACGCCGCCGATGCGCTACGGGAAGACGTTCACCCGCGTCCACGATCCGCTGGTCTGGCGCGAGGCCGCCGATCACCTCCTGCGCGAGGCCGGTGTGCGGTTGCTCTTCCACGCGGTCATTGTCGGCGCATTGCTGGAGGGCGACCGCGTCGACGGCGCGGTCGCGTGGTCGAAGGAAGGGCCGATCGAGCTGCGCGCCAAACTGACCGTCGATGCAAGCGGCGACGCCGACCTCGTCGCGATGGCGGGTTTCCCCTCTTTCGTCGGCGACCAGGGCCGAGTGCAGAACCCGACGATGATCTTCCGTCTCGGCGGTGTGGACACGGCGCGGTTCCTGGCCGCTTATGGCTCCGACACGATCATGCCGGACGCGATCAGCGAAATGCTTCGAGCGCACCATGGCAAGGGCTATTTCCTGCCCCGCGCGAAGATCTGGCTGTTCACGACGACACGGCCGAACGAGCTGCTCTGCAACTGCACGCGAATCGTCGGTCCGGATGGCCGGGAGCTCAACACGCTGTTCGCACGCGACTTCACCGACGCCGAGCTGGAAGGGCGGCGGCAAGCGCGCGAGTACGCCCGCTTCTTTCGCGATCGGCTCACCGGCTGCGAGAGCTCGTACGTCGTCGATACCGGCACGCAGGTCGGGGTCCGCCAGACGCGACAGGCGCAAGGCATCGCCACCCTCGCCAATACCGACATTCTCGCCGGCCGTAAGTTCGCCGACGCGATCGCTCGCTCGCCGTGGCCGATCGAGCTGCACGCCGGCGCGAAGCCGCGCGTCGAGTGGCTGCTCGACGACTGGTACGAGGTGCCGTTCGGTTGCTTCGTCCCGGAGCGCGGCGAGGGGCTGCTCGTCGCTGGGCGGTGCCTGTCCGCCCAGCACGAAGCCGTGGCCTCGGCGCGCGTCACCGCGCAGTGCTTCTCGTACGGCCACGCGATCGGCCATGCCGCCGCGATGTGCATCGAATCGCGCACCGAGCCGCGCGCCCTCGACGGCCGGGAGGTGCGCGAAAGACTCGATCGGGACGGCGCCCGGCTCGGCGCCGCTGCCCACGCTTGAAAGGAGCAACTCCATGATCCCCGAGCAAGTCCTCGCCATCCCGGCCCGCGTCCTTACCCAGGCGCAACGCGAGTTCTACTTCCGCGAAGGTTACATCCTGCTCGAGCAGATTATCGGCGGCGAGTGGATCGGCAAGCTCCGCGCCGCCACCGAGGAGCTCGTCGAGCGCTCCCGGAAAGTCACGAGATCGGACGCCGTTTTCGACCTCGAGCCCGCGCACCGGCCCGACGCGCCGCGCCTGCGCCGGGTGTCGAGCCCGATCGAGCACCACCCGGTGTTCTGGGAGTACTGCACCAAGTCGCCGCTCGGCGACATCGTCGCCGACCTGGTCGGGCCGGACGTGAAGTTCTTCCAGTCGAAGCTCAACTACAAGTGGGCGCAGGGCGGCGAGGAGGTGAAGTGGCACTACGACATCAGCTTCTGGCCGCACACCAACTACTCGCCACTTACCGTCGGCACCTACATCTACGACTGCGGCATGGATAACGGCCCGCTCGGCGTGCTCCCGCGCAGCCACGAGATCGAGCCGATGCTGAGCCAGTTCGACCGCCACGGCCGCTGGACGGGGTGTATCGGCGAGGAGGACCTCGCCAAGCTCGAGCTCTCGAAGGCGGTGTACCTGACCGGACCCGCCGGTTCGCTCACGATCCACAACTGCCGCACGCTGCACGCCTCGCCCAAGAACCTCTCGGACATGGGGCGGCCGTTGCTGCTCTACGTGCTCAGCGCAGCCGACGCGTTCCCCTACACGGCGAACCCCCTCAAGTCGAAGCACGACCAGACCATCATCCGGGGCAAGCCCGCCGCGTGGGCCCATCACGACGCTCGCGCCGTGCCTCCTGCCTCCGGACTGGTCGGGCGGCTATACGTCGATCTTCGCGCTCCAGCAGCAGGAGGAAGCGAAGGCCGCTGCAGGCGGCATGTAACGCGATGGAGCGCTCCGAGCAGCGACGCCGGGCGGAGGCGTTCCGCGCGCTCCATCGCGGACCGCGGATCCTCCTGCTCGGCAGCGTCTGGGACGTCGCGAGCGCTGTGGTGTTCGAGCGGGCGGGCTTTGCGGCGCTCGGGACCTCGAGCGCCGGCATCGCCTATGCGCACGGGTATCCGGACGACGAGGGCATGCCGTGCGAGGCGATGATCGACGCGGTACGGGCCATCGCGGCCCGGGTGACTATCCCGGTCAGCGCCGACATGCTGACCGGCTACGGCGCGACGCCGGAAGCGGTGGCCGCGACGTGCCGGCTGGTGCTCGATGCGGGCGCGATCGGCGTCAACATCGAGGACTCGGCAGCGGGTGGCGTCAAGGCGCTCGCGGACGTCCCGCTCCAGTGCGAAAAGCTCCGTGCGGTGCGCTCGACGGCGGATCGCTATGGCGTGCCGCTGGTGCTCAATGCGCGCACCGACAGCTACTGGCTAAAGCTCGACGCGGAGTCGACGAGCCTCCGCACCTCGATCGACCGCGCCAATGCCTATCGCGAGGCCGGCGCGGATTGCCTGTTCGTCCCCGGGGCGCTCGATCCCGCGACGATCCGCACGCTCGTCCGCGAGATCGACGGCCCGGTGAACATCCTTGCCATGCCGGGCTGCCCGGCGGTCGCCGCGCTGGAGCAGCTCGGGGTGCGCCGCGTGTCGCAGGGCTCCGGTCCCGCTCGCGCGGCGCTCCGCACCGCCCAGATCGTCGCCCGTGAGCTGCTGGACCGCGGGACCTACGCCGGCTATCACGACGCGGCGCTCTCTTATCCCGACGCGAACGCGCTGTTCGAGCGCTGACGGCGGGTTTCCAGGCAGACCCATGCGGATGCGGGCGGTCGCGGAACCCCCTTGCCCTACCGCAGGTTGCCGGTGTGCCCGAGCGAATAGCGTCCGGGCTGCGGCCACACCGTGAGCCCGTGCGGCTCCCGGCCGACCTTGATCTTGTCGACACCCCCCGATGTGGTGTCGATCCGATAGACCACGTCGTCATATCGTCCGGACAGCCACAGATACCTGCCGTCGGCGCTCACGTTACCCATGTCGGGGCTGCCGCCACCTGGGATCGGCCAGGTCCGGATGACGGCGCGGGTGGCGAAATCGATCACCGACACGCTGCCTTTGCCCCCCGGCGTGCCGCGAATCTTGTTGGAGCCGCGGTTGGCCACGTACAGTTGCTTCCCGTCGCGGCTCGGGTAGAGGCCATGCGTGCCGATCCCGGTGGCGATGAAGCCGACCTGCTTGAACGATTCGCCGTCCACCACGTGCACGCCGTCGGCCATCATGTCGGCGACGAAGAACAGCTTGCCGTCCGGCGACGCGCGCACGTCTTGCGGCATGCCGGGTGTGGTGCAGATGTCGGAGCCGGCCTGGCTCGGGTCGGGAATCTTGGCGGGCTTCTTGCCCGGTTTCGCGATGGTGGCCAGCACGTCGGGTCGATCGAAATACTTGCTGAGATTGATGGTGCCCACAACGCTGCGGTTCACCAGGTCGATCTTGGTGATCGCGCCCGCGAACTCGCAGGTGAACAGCGCGAACTTCCCGTCGATGGAGAAATCCGCGTGGTTGATCCCCGCACACCTGGGCGTGGCGATCGAGTACTCCACCTTCATGGTGCGCGCGTCGCGGAAGTCCAGGCGCTTGTAGGCCTCCGCGACCACGATCGCGTGCCTGCCGTCGGGCGACCAGTACATGTTGTACGGGTCGTCCACGGGAATCGCTTTGCCCGGCTTGCCCGTCAGCGGATCGAGCGGCGTCAGGCTGCCATCGGTGCGGCCTTCGGCGTTGTTGGCAACCCACAGCATGCGCAAGTCCCACGCCGGCACCACGTGCTGCGGGTGGATGCCGACCTTGAACGTGTCGATGACCTTTAGCGTGGCCGGGTCGATCACCGACACGGTGTTAGCCGAGCGGTTCGGCACGTACACCCGCTCCAGCGCCCCGGCCACCGCCGGGCTCATGCGGCCGGCGATGACCTCGCTGTAGAGGTTGGTCCGATCGGGTACGGCGGGCATGCCGGGTACGGTCGCCACCGCGGCGAGATTCGCGCCGGCGCCGGGCGGCGCCACCGGGGATGGGGTGGTCTGGGCCATCACCCACCAGGCGACGGACCCCGACACGACGAACATCGTTGCTGCGGCTGCGGTACGGTTCTTGCGCATGGTCGATCCTGCTGAGCCGTTACGGTACGGGTTGACGGCAGCGCGGTCAACGCCGCGCCGTCTGCGCCTTGCGGATTGCTGCCACGGTTTGAGAAACAATCAGCTCGACGCCGAGCTGCCCGAGCGCGGCGCTCGATGCCCGCGGGTCGCCGGCCACGCCGCTCGCAACCCCCTCGCCGACGCCGGCCGGCATTCGATCCGGCCGGATCAGCGTGGCATCGATCGCCATCGCGAGCGACGTATCCCCTGCACCCGCGTGTGTGCCGATCTGCGCGTCGCTCAAACCCTGCGCGCGCAGCGCCTGGGGATAGCTGGTTTGGGCGGCGCGATAGTAGTCGTCGATGAAGTGGGCGCGGGCGGGCGTTGCGGCCCATTCGCGGTTCAGGCGCGCAGCGACCGACTTGAGCTGCGGCTGGTAGTTGCCGCTGTCGCCGATCAGCACCACGTCGAGGAACCCATGCTGTCTGAAGCTGCGCGCGGCCGCGTCCAGAACGCTCTTGAAGGCATCCTCCGGCACCGAAATCGTGCCGGCATGGCGCATATGCCCGGTCGGCGGCGCAATGCTGCCCTCGGGCACGTAGCTCACGACCGGCGCGACCAGCGCATTGCCCAGCGAAGCCGCGATCCTCCCCGCAAGCACCTTGACCCGCACGTTGTGCTTGCCGAGCGCCATGTGCGGACCATTCTGCTCGGTGCCGCCGACCGGGATGATCATCGTCGTCTTCCCGGCGCGAACGGCATCGCGCACCTCGGTGGACGTCAGCTCTTCGAGGAAGACGCTGGCGGGAGCCGTCCGTGCGGCCGGGCTGAAGGCGGCCACGCAGAGGGCGAGGAGAGCGGGCAGTGCGCGCATCGGGCTGCAATTCTAAGTCCCGCGTGGGATGGGCGATGTGACCGATTTCCGCGCCAACTGCGGCGGCGGTCCGGAAATACGTTGGCATCCCTCGCCCGCCTACGCTGGTCGCGCGCGAACGTGAGCGGAAACTCGGGCTCGCGATATTCGAGCAGCCGCCGGTAGTGGCGCTCGGCGTCGGCGCGGAATAGCTCGCGCGTGATCGCGTGCGCGAGACGCGGCGCCGCTCAACCCTTGGCGACCTTCTCGATCGCCTCGGCGAGCGTGACGTCGCGCGCCGACAGCCCGCCGGCGTCGTGGGTCGCGAGCGTGATCTCGACCCGGTTCCAGACGTTGAACCACCCCGGGTGGTGATTCTGGCTTGCGCCAACAGCGAGACGCGCGGTCACGAAGCTCACGCTCGCTGAGTCGGCGAGCGCGCGATCGCGTCACTACGCGATGCGCAGCGAGCGCCCTCGGTGCCACTTACGACCGGAGACAGCTTTCCCGCCGCGAGGAGCCGGGCGCCGCCGGCGACGGTGAGATGACAGAGCTCCACGAGATCCGAGCATATCAAGCATCCGAATCATCGATCCCGGTCAGCGCGGCGCGCCGAACGCTTGCGCCCAGTAGATACCCAGCTTGCTGGCCGGATTGACGGCGTACGCGATACCCATAGCGGTGTAACGCGGGCTCATCAGGTTGGCGCAATGCTCGGGGCTTTCGAGCCAGCCGCGCACGACGATCTCCGCCGTAGCCGGGCCCGCGGCGATGTTCTCGCCGATCGCCCGCCATCGGTAACCGGCGCGCGTCGCGCGCTGTGCCGGCGTGCTGCCGTCGCGGCTCTTGTGCGAAAAGTAATTGTGGGTGGCCATATCCTGCGCGTGGCTTAGCGCCGCCTTATCGAGCGCGGGGGACGGTTCGAGGGGTGCCGTAGCGGCGAACGACTTGCCGCCGCAACGCCGCGGCTCGGAGCGCGCCTGGTTGGTCAGCTCGAGCACGCGACGGCGCACGGCGGTGGCCTCTTCGGCCGCCGGCGCCGTGAACGGCGCCGCCAACAGGATCCACATCCGACCGTCGCGGCTAACGACGCCGATATGTTGGAACTCCGGATCGGCGAGCTGCGAACAGAATCGTTCGCCAACGACGCGCGCGACGGCGTCGTCACCCGCGGCCGCATCCGATACGTGAATGGCCGTCGACTTCACCGCGCGGTAGCCGGCCATGGACATCGCCTCGCGCAGCTCGGTGCCGCGCGCAAGCCGTCGACCTGCCTCGTCGAGGCGTGCATCTGCGCGAAGCGGCGCCGCCCCGGGACGCTGTTCGCAGCCGCGTGACCTGATCTCGTTCACCGCGCCGATGAGGTCCGCGCGCAGCGGAGCGGGCGCCAGCGACAGGAGCAGCAGAGATCCGCTGGTTGCGAGGAAACGGCTCGTCGCAGGTGCGCAAGGCACGGGTGAAGGAAAGTCCTTCCACCACTGAGTACGCGCGAGATCGAAGAACGGGTCGGGGTGTCCCATGCCGCGGTGCTCGATCCGGCAGGGGCATGTCCTGTAGCCACATCGTTGATCCTCCTGTTCACCAGCGATCAGCAGACAGGCGAAATACGCGATGAAAGTGGTGGCGATCGAGTCGCCGAAGAAGCGCTCATTGGTGTCCAGCGTGACGCATGAGGAATGGCCGGATCCGATCTCGATGATCCGGCGCGGACGCAGATGTCGGATCATGCAATGCAGCATGATCGCGTCGGAGTATGAGTAGGCGGGGTTCTCGAACCAGTAACGCAAGCCTTCGGTCTTCTGCGCGTGGAAGGGCTGGGTGGCATAAAAGTCGGCAAAGGTGTCGAGCAGCGCCATCTGCTCGGCCTCGCGCAGCTCGATTCCGGCGATCGTGCGCGGCAGCGGCCCGAAGATGATGGCCTCGTCCTTCGTTACCTCGGCCAGCGATGCGATCGGCGAGTAGAAGTGTCCGGGCGGCGCGATCCCGAACGACTTGAGTAGCGCGTCGCGTTCGGCAACCAATCCGCCGACGATCGGCAGCCGCCTGGCGATTGACTTGAGGGTGGTGTTGACGTTCATCGAATCGGGCCCTCAGGAGAGGGTTCAGGAACGATCAAGCGCGGCGCGCCGAACGCCGCGATGTCCGGCACCGCAGGAAACGGACGCGGCCGTCCGGGAGCACGCCGAGACCTTGTTCGCCCGAATCGACGCTGAGGCGGGAGCCAGCGTGCCGCAGCTCGTCAAGGAGGAGTCTGCCAGGTTCTCGAGTACGGCATCCTCGCCCACGCACGCCGCAGTACGCTGCGGCGCCGAGGAGCGGCAACGGCTAGAACAGCTGTGCCGCTACATCACTCGCCGGCCATGTCACATGAGCGAGTGCAATGCAACCGCGGCCGGCCAGGTCGTGCTGCGGCTCGAGAGTGCCTGGCGCCATGGCACCAGGCACATCGTGATGTCGCCGCGCTGCTGCAGGCAGCCGGAAGTCAGCTCGGCCGAGATCTGGCCGGGGCGGTGCGATCCGAGTCGATACCGGTCTTGTCTTGCAATCATGCGGGCAGCCTGCAGAGCCGGTCCGTGCCAGCCTGCCGTGCGCTCCCAGGTCTTCCCGCTCGGGCAACACCCCCGATCCGTCTCCGTCCGAACAGGACGCCCTCGTCGCGGGCCCTCGCGGGCGGCGGCAGCTATCGTCCAAGGCGCGATGGCTGCGTGCGACCGGCGCTGCTAGGATGACCCTCATGTCGAATCGCCTGACGCAGATCCCCACCCGCACCGGCGACGACGGCACTCCCGGTCTTGGCGACGGCTCGCGGGTCGCAAAAGATCATTCGCGCATGCAGGCGCTCGGCGATGTCGAAGAGCTCAATTCGACCCTCCGCGTACCTGCCGAGCTGCCGCGGGGACGTGCGCGAGCTCTGGTCGTGCTTCAGCACGAGCTCTTCAACCTCGGGGCGAGCGGCCGATGCCAGATTCGAGTTCGAGTTGCCGAAGGTTGACGCCGTGCGTCGTCCCGGCGAGGCGCTGGCTCATTACAACGCAGTGCTGCCGCGCCTGAACGAATTCATTTTTCCGGCGGGAACGCGCAGCGCCGCGCTTGCGCACATCGGGCGAACGGTGGCGCGCCGCACCAAGTGCGCGGTCGCCGCGCCAGCACTGGATCGATACTCAGCGACTTGCTGTTCGTGGTGACCTGCGTGCTCAATTATGCCGACTTCGACGGTCTGGGCGGAGACGACGCGCACTGGCTCAGCGAACGGCTCGCTCGCTAGCTGAGTGACACCAGTCCCTAGAAACCTTCTGAGGCATTGATGAAACAAACCATTTCTGAAGTGATTGAAAGGATCGCCGAGTTGCCGGCGGACTGGCATGGTGCCGGATCGGTAGACGTTGACGTCCTGCATTCGATCGCTCGTCATGCAGAAACGATAGGTCCGATACGGCATTCGGTGGAAACTGGATCGGGCAAAACGACGCTCTTGTTTTCACACTTATCGGCCGATCATCGTGTATTCGCCGCTGAGGGTGGAAACAGTATCACTCGAGTCCGCGAATCACCGTTATTCAGAGCTGATGCGGTTACCTACGTCGAAGGGCCCACGCAACGCACTTTGCCCACGTATCAATTTACGAATCAAGTCCAAATCGCACTGATCGATGGACCCCACGGTTATCCTTTTCCAGACTTGGAGTACTACTATTTTTATCCCATCATCGAGGCAGGCGGGCTGCTGCTAGTCGACGATATACCGATTCCGACGATAGCCCGCATGTTCGACATCATCAAGTCGGATGACATGTTTGAGCTTCTAGAGGTCGTGAGCGGGAACATGGCTGTCTTTCGCCGCACCAGTAGCCCTCTTATCGACCCGTACGGCGACGACTGGTGGCTCCAGGGTTATAACCGTTCTCACTATGAGAAAGTATTGAAGGGCAATGCGGGCCGCTCGCCGGTGCGACGCGCACTGGCTGCGGTGGTTCCGAAAACTCTCCAAGATCGGATACCGGAGAGAATAAAGGACAGACTTCGGCGGGTTTTGTAGGTCCCAATGCGGTCCTTATCCTGTGCGACGAATGCGTACGACGTCGCCTAAGCTTTCGAGAACGCCGACCGAGTCGCCCCAGCCGAGTCCCGCGTCGGTGACGATGCTTTCGGTGCGGTTCTTGACGCCGATCGGCGCCGGAGGGGAGCTCACGGTGCAGCTGGCTTTCGGTCGTGCGCGCGCCGATTGCTCCGCAGGCAATCAGGTCGCCGAGGTACTGCGACGAAATCACATCCAGAACCTCGCTTCCGGTCGGCATGCCCAGCCGGCGGATCTCGAGCAGCAACTGGCGGCCGATGCGCAGGCCTTCGTCGATTCGGTAGGTCAGTCGAGGCACGGTCGTTGATGAGGTCTTTCCAGCCGACCGGCGTGCGCGGCTTCTCGAACTAAACTCGCATCACGATTTCGAGCCTGTCGACGTGGCGCGCGCGCTCCGGTCGGCGCGCGTCCTTGAGCACGGCTGCGTGATCACGACAGGCGATCGTCCTGGCGCTGCGTGATGCGGCGGATCGATGCGCGCGTCTTGGTCGCCTAGCGCTTCGACCGGCGTGCGGGCAATGGGAAAGAAGCGGACTGCCGCGCCCCCGCCGCCACTAGCTGATGGTCGACCGCGTGTTCCGTTGCGGGCTTCATCGTAGCGAGACGCCCGCGGCCGCAGAGACCGGCTCGATCCGATTTCCGCGCCCCGGACGTGCCGCGCTAGGTTAGCCGCTCGCGGTCACTGCGGCCTGTGCCGTGATCTCCGCCGTGCAGGTCTTACCGTCGGGGACCGTCGCGCCTTGCGTGACGCGGCCCGTCTCCCGGTTGTACGTGTTCGCCGTCGAGCGGGTGCCGGTGTTGCCGCCCGGGTCGGTGACGGTCGGTCGACGCCCCGAGTCGGCGAGTTGTAGGTCGAGGTGCTGGTCGTCATGTGCCCGCCCGCCACTGACCGGCGACCGATCGACGCGCCGACGTTCTTCGCGTCGGACGATTCCGCGCGAGCGTGACGTGGTTCGCATGTATGCCCACGTCATACATGCTAACGTCATATCGCGATCCGCCCTAGGCGGCGGCCTCGACCGGCGTCGGCACTCGACTGACGTATTCGCGACAACAAATGGGGAGGGGAGTCATGAAGCGGTTTCAGCGCGCGCTCGCGCGCGTGGCAAGAGAGTCCGGCCGGCATGCACGCACATGGCTCACCACGCTTTGCTTGGCGCTCGCCGTCGCCGGTTGCCTAGGCGGGGGCAAGAGCGACGGTGGCTCCTCGAACGCGTCGGGTGCCTCGGCGACCGACGTGGCGCCATCGACCGGATCGGCCACGAGTACCACCAGTCCTACCAGCACGACGAGCACCACCAGCACCACCACTCGTTCCACCGGCAACACCAGCACCACCAGTCCCACCAGCACCACCAGTCCCACCAGCACCACCAGTCCCACCAGCACCACCAGTCCCACCAGCACCACCAGTCCCACCAGCACCACCAGTCCCACCAGCACCACCAGTCCCACCAGCACCACCAGTCCCACCGCCAGCCCTGGAACCGTCGCGACCGGTACCGCGAGCGCGACGCCCGCCGGCGGCTCGAGCGGAAGCGCTGGCGCGGCGTCCCCTGCCGCTCCGAGCCAATCGAGCGCCGCAAGCGACTGGTTGGTCGGCGTAGGAACGCACTTCGGTCAGGGCCGGGGTGACGTTCCCGCCAGTTTCGCGCTGATGAAGAGCGCTGGACTCAATGCCTACCGCGACGAAATCTTCTGGAGTTTCGTCGAGAAGCAGCGGAACGTCCTGTCGCTCGAAGCGGAAACTTCACTCGTGAGAAGTTCCATCGACGCTGCCAAGGGGAACGGCTTCGCCCCGATCCTGATCCTCGACTACGGGAATTCGCTCTATGGCGGAGGCTTTCCGCTGACGGACGAATCGAGAAAGGCATTCGCCGCGTACGCCGGGTTCATGGCGACCCGGTTCACGGGAAAGATCCGCTACTACGAAGTCTGGAACGAATGGAATGGCGGGATGGGCCACGAGGGCGCGACCGAAGAGATGCGCGCGCCCGAAACGTACTTGAAGCTGCTGCAGGCGACCCACGCGGCGGTGAAGGCTGCGGACCCGTCGGCGGTCGTTGTCGGCGGAGCGACGGATGGGAACGAGCGCTGGGCCGAGCAGCTCGTGGCGCTCGGCGGGATGAGATACATGGACATCCTGTCCATCCACCCCTATATGTTCCACGCTCGAAAGGATGGAACGCCGGAGCTCCTCGTGGATTACCTGACGCGAGTGGGCGCCACGCTGGCGGCGGCGAACGGCGGCACGACTCCCCCCGTGTTCATCACCGAGACGGGGTGGCCGACGTTCGATTCGGAGTACGGCGTTTCCCGGGAAACGGCGGCCGATTATGTCGCGCGCACCCTGCTCGCCGTGCGGGCGATCCCGTTCGTCAAAGGGATCTGGTGGTACGAGCTGCAGGACAGCGGAACCAACGCGAACGACATTCAGCACAACTTCGGACTGCTCGACAGCCCGCCTCGCACCGAAGCCCGCCTATCGCGCGATGCAGGTCGTGGCCCCGCTGGTCGCCGCGAGCAAGACTGCGGAGCGGGTGCTGCCGAACGGGCCGGAATGGGTGATCCGTCTTCGTCAGCCGGACGACACGACCATCGTGGCGTTGTGGACGACCGAAACGACCCCCAGACAGGTCGAGCTGACCGTCACCGTGTCTTCCGACACGACTGCCGTCGTCTCGATGGGATCCGCGGGTTACCGACCGGATGGGGGCCGCACGCTCCCGCGCGGCCTCCATCGGCTCGATCTCGAGATCAGCGGGTCGCCCGTCCTGGTCGAGTTCCGCAAGACCGCTGCGAGCGTCGAGGGCGTGCGTCGCAAATGAGCGCCCGCGATCTGCGCAGGCTAGGATGCGGGCCTAAGACAGGCATCGTCGAATGCTCGCCGCTGCGCGCGCCGGCGGCTCGAGCCGCACGAGTGGGGGACGCGCACGGAGCGCTCATCTTCTCCAACGACCACCGGGAGATCCCGCCGACGCACCAAGCGGGCGACTTCACGGGTCCGGGATGGGCGCCCGGGAGATGATGACTTCGTCGTACCAGGTGTAACCGACGGGGTGGTCCTGACGGGAATCCTTGTGGCTATGGTAGGGCAGCAGCCATAGCTTGCCGTACTTGGCACCCGGCTTCGTGTTCGCGATGTCGTACCCCTCCGCGACCACCGCGCGTCTGGACGCTTCCCCTTCGCGCGCCACCCACAGCTCGATGGTGCTGTCGCCGCGGTATCGGCGGTCGTTCTTGTACCAAGTGCCGATCTTGACGCGCACCTGGAACGTCATCCATTGGTCGGGCTCGTAGTCCACCGCACGATACGTCAGGAGCCCTTCGTACTGTCCATCCTTACCCCCGCAGCTGTGATACATCTGGGGGTAGCCGTGCAGGTCAGTGTTCTGGACGACTAGCTCGAGCTGCGTACACGACCAGACGACCTTGCCGTTGGGCGCGTAGCCGGGGCGGTCCCCTTCGCCGATGATTGCCTGCTTCCATCCGCCGCCCGAAAAGCGGGTTTCGAGGAAGGCGCGGGAGAAGCGCTGGCGCCACTGAACGTAGAACGCCTCGCCCTCGCCGAAGCGCGCCGAGAAGTCGTCCGAGAAACTGACAAACCAGCTGCCCGAAGCCCCTGAGCCGCTACGCGAGGGGATAGTGAAACGGAGCGAGCACCCGCCGACTGCCACGGCGCAATCGAGCACGGGGACGAGGTCCGATGGGTTGTTCATGATCAACCCCATGGGACCGCGGCCCTGCCGGTCACCGAGCTCCCGTTTGCTCAGATCGGGGATCTGATCCGGGGTGTCGAACGACACGCAGCGCACGACGTCAGGGGATGCGCAACGAAGCGCGAAGCTCTTCGCGCGCAGCGCTTGACGTTCCGATTCCGGGAGCGCTGCCCGCGTATCCCAGGGAGACCAATGGCCGCGGCGCCGGCGGCTCCCCGTCGAACAATCCCACGCACGCCGCGGTCGTCACCAGGAGAAGAACTGCGGCCAACCGGTTGACGGGGCCTTCGCTCAGCAGTCGCACGTCGATCGATTCCCGTTAGGTAGCCCGATGGATTACTCTGCCGTCGAGCTACTGATTAAGGGCTGAAGATGGTCGAACCCTGCGTACCGAATCGCCCGGGGACGAACGAAATTCTACATAGCCAGGGGCCCCTGGCGAAAGTACGATAGCGAGGCCTATTGGTGCCATCGACTCGCCTTCACTTGAAACAGAACACCTCTCCTCGACGTGCCCGAGGATCCTACTCCGCCGAGCAGCGATCGTTCCGACCTCTCACGCCAGCTACCCTGCTCGCTGTCTGCCTAGCCGGCTGCGGTGTGGGGCACGCACCCTCCGTGCAGGACGCCGTCCCGCCCGCAGCTATCCTGGGGACGCAGCTCGAGCTCGTGCGCGAACCGGTGTTGGCGGCACGTGTGTCGATCGGCGCGGAAAGGACGGCCCATATCGCGGCGGTGACGGAGAGCGGGCGGCTCGTCCATCTCGCGGTCGGAGAAGACGGATCGGCCCGGCAGACGGCGTTGGGCGAGATTACCGCCGAGGACCTGTACGACGTGGCGATAGGTAGCGATGGGACCGTTCACGCTTTGCTCGTCAAGACGTATCTCCGCTTCTCCAAGAACGGTCGTAGCGCCGCCCCGGCGGGTCGTTGCGAGCGCATCCAGGTCACCGATGCCCAGACGTTCTGCGTCGGCCCGCTGGATGCGGGGTTCCCTGACAGCCAGGATCGCGGCGGCTGGGAGGAGGGTCTTGGACAGCTCGGCCCCCAGCAGGCCCGAAAGTTCGTGCTCTCTGCCTTCAATGGCAATGGGTGGTCGGCGCTCGCAGTGCTCGAGCGGGACACGACGTGGCAGGTGCTCGCTGCCGAGATCGTCCCCGACCATGCCGGGACCGTGCACATCCTCTACCTCGTCTACGGTCCGTTGGATGCGTCACTCAACAGGCGGACTCTCGTGAGGCTGGCGTCGTTCCGTATCCCGGAAGGGTCGCGTGCAGCCGAGGCGCTATCGGTGGTGGACGTCTGGGAGCTCGACCCGGAAGTGAGACTTCCCTCCAGCCCCGAGTTGGAGGCGGCCCGTCTCCGGCCCGGGACGCTCGTCACTCGAGCCCGGTACGGACTGGCCCAATCGGCCGGCGACAGGCCGCTGCTCGCGCTCGCTCGGCCGGCCGGCGCAGCACAGACCATCGTCGGCGCCGGAGCATCGCCTGGCGTTCAGATCGGCGCGGATCCGACCGAAGTGGTGCTGCTCGAAGAGGGACGTCTGCTTCGCAAACTGCCTCCGCGAGCGGAAACGACCGGCTGGACGACGCTCGTGCTGTCCACGCTTCTCGCGCCTGGGGGGAGGCAGCGTTTCCACGTCGTCACCGTCATGAAGGGCGATTTCCTCGGGTTTTCCAACCGAGTTCGGTATCAGCAGATCGCCGATAGCGACTGGACGAGCTCACTGGATCTGGGGCTCGTGGGAGATCGGGCTGATCTGGTTCGGCTCGGCGCCGGGGAGCGAGGCGATGCCTTCGTCGTGCTGCCTGGACGCGGCGACGGGCTGGTGGGGCGATGGATCACGCTCGCACCCGAGAGTCGGAATTGACTCGCTGAACCTCGAGGCCGGTCTTCTAGCGCGAGGTTCGCTCGCGCGAAGACGTGGGCGCCTCGCATCGGTGCTGCGAACGCGCCGGAAGGGGCAGTTCTCTTTTGCAGGGCTTCGAGACCGTCGGCAACTCGCCCGAGGTGTTCAGGGCGATCATCGATCGCGGCCGGGCGCGCTGGACGAAGGTCGTGAAGGAGACCGGGACGAAGGCGGACTAGGCGCCGGGCGGCGCCTCGCGACGGCCGGCCCGCAGTTCTACACGCGCACGGCCGAATCGTCCCAGGTCGCCTCGTCGGCCGCGATCGCCGGCAGCCGCTTCACCCGCTCGTACACCGGCGCGAAATCCGCCGCGGTATCAGCGATGAGCTGCTCGAACCCGTCGATCACGAAGTAAGTGTCCTGATAGCGGTCGATGTGGTACTCGGTGCGGAGCAGCCGTTCGAGATCGAATTTGACCCGCCGCGGCCCTGCGCCGTTGATCGCGTGCGCAAGCTCCCCGCTCGAGGAGAGCAGGCCCGCGCCGTACGCACGCAAGCCCTCTGGCGTGCGCATCAGGCCGAACTCGACCGTGTACCAATACAGCCGCGCGAGATACTTGAGCGAGTCGAGCCGCGCCGCTTTCAGCCCGCCGGCACCATACGCTTGCATGTAATCCGCATAGACCGGATCGAAGAGCAGCGGCACGTGGCCGAAGAAGTCGTGGAAGACGTCCGGCTCGACGATGTAGTCGGCTTCCTCGGGACGGCGCAGCCATGCGGTGACCGGGAAGCGCCGGTTAGCGAGGTGCTCGAAGAAGACGAGATCGGGGATCAGTCCGGGCACCGCGACGATCTCCCACCGCGTCGCGCGCGCGAGCTTGCGCGTGATCCGGTCGAACCGCGGAATGCCTGCGCTCGTGTCGAGGCGCTCGAGCGTGTGGAGGAACTCGTCGCACGCGTAGCGCGGCGCGAGGCGCATCTGGCGATCGTACAGACTGCGCCAGAGCGCGTGCTCGTCGGGGGTGTACGCTGACCAGTCCTGGTCGATCGTGTGGTCGGGCCGGATTCGCGTGTAGTCGCCCCGGAGCGCCGCGATCGGAGCGTTGCTGACGGTGGTGAGGATCGAGCGGTCCATCGCGGTCTCCTCAAGCCGCCGGCTGCAGGGTGCCGCGCCGGATCTGGTCGAGCTCCATCGACTCGAACAGCGCCTTGAAGTTGCCCTCGCCGAAACCCTCGTCGCCCTTGCGCTGGATGATCTCGAAGAAGACCGGGCCGATCACCGTCTTCGTGAAGATCTGCAGCAGCAATCCGATGACGGGCGCGCCGTCGACCAGGATCCCGCGCTGGCGGAGCTCCGCGACGGGCTCGCCGTGCCCCGGGAGGCGCTTGTCGAGCAGCTCGTAGTAGGTACCCGGCGTGTCGAGGAACGCGACGCCCTGCGACTGCATCGCGTCGACCGTGGCGTAGATGTCGCGCGTACCGAGGGCGATGTGCTGGATGCCCTCGCCGCGATACTCGTCGAGGTACTCCTGGATCTGGCTCTTGTCGTCGGAGCTCTCGTTGATCGGGATGCGGATCTTGCCGCAGGGGCTGGTCATCGCCTTCGACTTGAGGCCGGTGAGCTTGCCCTCGATGTCGAAGTAGCGAACCTCCTTGAAGTTGAACAGGCTCTCGTAGAACTCGGCCCATTCCTTCATGCGCCCGCGGTGGACGTTGTGGGTGAGGTGATCGACATACGTGAGGCCGGCACCCGCGGGGGCCGGCGCGCGTCCTTCCCAGAACGCCTCGTAGCCGGGGAGCGGCCGGAAGTCGACGTCGTAGATCGTGTGGCCGTAGTCGTTCTCGGGATAGCGGTCGACGAGGTAAATGAGCGAATCGCCGATGCCTTTGATCGCCGGGATGTTCAGCTCCATCGGGCCGGCGTGGCTTTCGACGCCCCATGCGCCCTTGTCCACTAGGCGGCGGTACGCGCCGAGCGCATCCTTCACGCGGAACGCCATCGCGCATACGCTGGGGCCGTGGCGGCGGGCGAAATTGCGGCCGAAGCTGCCCGGCTCGGCGTTGATGATGAAGTTGACGTCGCCCTGCTTGTAGAGCGTGACGTCCTTGCGGCGATGCTTCGCGACCGCCTTGAACCCCATCCTCTCGAACAGCGCGCCGAGCGCTCGCGGATCGGGCGCCGCGTACTCGACGAACTCGAAACCGTCGGTGGCCATCGGGTTGTCCCACAGGTGCGGCATGAGAGGCTCCTGGTTGGTGTGTGAAGTGCGGCGAATTGTAGAGACCAAGCCGGGTCATTTGGTGCCAAACTCTCCCCGCGGAGCGTATATTGGAGCAACAAGATTGCTCGATAGCTTCTCCCAGGAGTCGAAGATGCCAGGCGCCGCGCTCGACCGCACCGACCGCAAGATCCTCGATCTGCTCCAGCGCGACGGCCGGCTCAGCAACGTCGAGCTCGCCGGGAAGATCGCGCTCTCGCCCTCGCCCTGCCTCCGACGCGTGCGAGCGTTGGAGGAGGACGGCGTGATCAAGGACTACGTCGCGCTCCTCGATCCGGGCAAGGTCGGCCTCGGTCTGCTCGCTTACGTCAACGTCAAGCTCGAGAAGGGCGGCACCATGCCGCTCGACGACTTTCGCAAAGCGGTGCTGAGCTGGCCCGAAGTGGTCGCGTGCTACGCGATGACCGGCGACACCGACTATCTGCTGCGAGTCCACGTCGAGGATCTCGAGCACTACTCGCGCTTCATGATGAATCGCCTCCTCAAACAGCCGGGCGTGATCGACGTGAAATCGAACTTCGTGCTGGAACGGATCAAGGACACGACCGCGCTGCCGCTGGGGCACCTCGGATGAGCACGCAGCGGAAGCCCAGGGGCCGGATATCCGGCGCGCCGCGTCACCGTAGGGTGCCGGCAGTCGTGCCGCCGCTCGTCGATCGTTTCGCCGCGCTCGCCCGGCTGCTCGGGGCGCGCGCGCCCGACGAGCGCTTCGGCCTCGATGCGGCCCGGTGGCGGGTCGTCGCGGCGCTCGGCGACGGCGCCGCGCGCTCGGCGGCAGAGACCGTTGCGCGCGGCAGCCTGGACCGACTGGAGGCGTTGCGCGCGCTCCAGGCGCTCGTGCGCGAGCGCTATGTCGAGCGCACCCACGATGCCTTCGACGCCCGCCGCATGCTCTTCCGCCTCGGCACCCGGGGCCGCGCGCTTTACCGAAGAGTCGCCTCGCGCGCGCGGACGCGCGAACGCGCGGTCCTCGCCGTGCTTGCCCCGGCCGAGCGCCGCCAGCTTGACCGTTTGCTCGGGAAGCTCGAGCGCGCTGCCGCGACGGCCGATGATGGACCGCCGCGATAGCCATCTCGTCATCCGGCCGGCGTAGACTGTAGGAGTCGTCGCACGTGAAGGAGGCAAGACCTATGTCGACTCTGAAGATCGGCCAGGAACTGGTCGCGCTCTGTCGTGAAGGCCGGAACCTGGAGGCCCTCGACCGGCTGTTCAGCCCTGATATCGAAAGCGTCGAGGCGGCCGATACCCCCGGCATCGGACGAGTGCAGAAGGGGATCGCGGCCGTCAAGGCCAAGAACGAGTGGTGGCTCGCGAACCACGAAATCCACAGCGGCCACGTCACCGGCCCGTTCCCGAACGGCGATCGGTTCATCGTGTCGTTCCGCTACGAAGCCACGAACAAGCCGTCCGGCCAGCGGATGACCTTCGAGGAGATGGCGCTCTACACCGTCGCCGGCGGAAAGATCGTGAAGGAAGAGTTCTTCTACGACATGCCGTAGGGTGCACGGCGGGTCGGCGGGGCACCCCGGCACGAGCCCCGAAGACTTGGGCGGAACGAACGTCGGGCGCCTTACGGTCACGGCGGCTGCGATCCCGGATCGGGCCGCGCGGACCGGGACCTCGTTCCCATCCGCGCCGCCGGTCAGCGAGCGGGCTCCCTGAGCCTTCCCCAGAGCTGGTCGAGCCGCGCGTAGCGCCCGCAGCCCGAGGTGTAGAACTTGTAGCGGACCGGGTTCTTCTTGTAGTAGTCCTGGTGGTAATCCTCCGCCGGCCAGAACTCGCCGGCAGGAACGATCGGCGTGACGATCGGCTGGGGGAACGGCTTGTCCTTTTCCCATCTTGCCCTTGAGGCCTCGGCGAGCCGCTTCTGCGCCTCGGTGTGATAGAAGATCGAGGGCCGGTACTGCGAGCCGGCATCGCAGAACTGCCGGTCCTTCACCGTCGGGTCATGATTCAGCCAGAACTGCTCGAGCAGCCGTTCGTAGCTCGCCTTCGCCGGGTCGTACACTACCTGCACCACTTCGGTGTGGCCGGTGCTGCCGGACGACACCTGCGCGTAGGTGGGATTCTTCTTGCTGCCCCCCATGTAACCCGAGGTGGTCGACACCACGCCGGGCACCTTGTCGAAGGCCTCCTCGACGCACCAGAAGCATCCCGCCGCGAACGTCGCCGTCGCGAGACCGGCGGGCGGGGTCTGTGCGACCGCCGCTCCAGCCAGCAGCGCGGCGATCGCGAGCAGCAGTCCCCTCGCGCCGATCGCGAGCTTGCCGAAGCGCTCAAGCATGTACATGCGCGCGCTCAGGGTGATCGCGAGGATCGCATCCCACTTCGCCACCGGGAGCTCGTCGACCGGCGCGACATGCTGGATGCCGGCGTTGTTGACGAGCACGTCGACCGAGCCGAACTCGGCTAGCGCGGCCCTCAGCATCGCCTCGATCGCGCCGGCCTGCGACATGTCCGCGCCGTCGTACTTCACGTTCACGCGATGGACGTCGGCGATGCGGACTGAGCATTGGCGTTTCCCTCGAAGCGTGACGTTGTCGAGAGTTTCGTCGCCGGCGGCGGGCATTCCTGACACGACCGCCGCCCTGTCAAGACGTGTACTGGGCCTAGCGCGGCGGGGCGTTCGGTCGTCGCCCGGCAAAACCCCCTGCTCGCCGGCTTGTTCGCGCTGGCTCGTGCCCCCCCTTCACAGGGAGGCGGGTTAACCTTCGCCGGCTTCGCGCGCGAGCCGGTCGCGCAAGCGCTCGAGATAGGTGTCGCGGAGCCCGTGCGCGGCGAGCGCCGCCACGGTGTTGTGCAGGTATTCCGCCGAAGTGCCGATGTGGCCGCACGCACCCGCAAGCGAGCGGACGACGTCGTCGACGGCCAGGCGCCCGGCGTAGTTCGGATGCCCGCGATTGACCACGAAGGCGAGGGCGCGCAGTTCCTCTTTGCAGCCGCGGCTCGCGTCGCAGGGCGCCGCGTCCACCCTCACCCAGCGCGGTGAGTACGAGCCGCTCACCATCTCCCGGCGCCACAGGAGCCGGAGCTCGGCGGGCGCGGTCGCGGCGGCGAGCCGGTAGGCGAGCCCGTGGCAGGTGCCGCCGAGATCGAGACCGAGGACGAGCCCTGGCTTGTCAGGCGTGCCGCGCCCCATCGTCGACCACAGGCAGAACCGGCGGTGGAAGCCGCGCAGCGTCGCGGGGCGCCGCTCGTCGTGATGCAGGAGGGGGTTCCACAGCAGCGACCCGTAGGCGAAGACCCACACGTCCGCGTTGGGTCCTGCGCCGGTGAGCACGCACCGAATCGACGCATCGAGCTCCTCATCGGTGAGCAGTCGTGCACTAGCACCGGATTCCGCGAGCAGACGTCGCATGCGGCCATTCTCGAGGTCTTCGCGGGTCAGGGACATATTCGGGGCAACGAGCGATGGCTCAGTGGGTTGACGGGCCCGGTCGGTACTTTTCCGCGTCGGGGCGGATCCCGCATGGTTGCGATGATCGTTTCCTGGTCACCTCTTGCATCGATCATGCCAGACGCTCAGAATCGCCCGGCGCGACGCGGCGGGCTCGTGTCGCATTCCCCAATGTCGTCCGTCCCCCGCCTCCGCAACTTCCCCAGCCTCGGCCCGCGCGGCTTCCATCGCATCGCGTACACCGAGTGGGGCAGTCCGGACAACCCGCACGTCGTCCTGTGCGTTCACGGCCTGACGCGTAACAGCCGGGATTTCGATTTTCTGGCCGCACGGCTCGCCGCCGACTGCCGCGTGGTCTGCATGGACGTGGTGGGGCGCGGCGCGAGCGACTGGCTGGCGGACAGCTCGGACTACGGCTTCCCCCTTTATCTTTCCGACGCGGCCGCGCTCGTCGCGCATGTCATCGCGGAGTCCGAAGGCGTGCTCGACCGGCTGCTGCCGGGCTTGCGGCACGGCGCGCACCCGCAGCGCGTCGACTGGGTCGGGACGTCGATGGGCGGGCTGATCGGGATGATGCTCGCCGCGAAGCCCGGCTCGCCCATCGGCCGCCTGGTGCTGAACGACATCGGCCCGCTCGTCCCCTGGTCGGGGCTCGTGCGGCTCAAGAACGTCCATCGCGACGTGAACGCGAAGTTCGGCGATCTCGCCGGGCTGGAACAGCATCTCCGCGCCGCATGCGCGCCGTTCGGCCCCCTCGACGACGCGAAGTGGGCGCATATCACGCGCTACAGCGCGCGGAAGAATCCGGACGGGACCCTGCGACTCGCCTACGATCCCGGCATCCTCAGCGCGCTACGCCGTCCGAATCACGGCGACATCGAGTTCGGCGGCGACTTCCTCCAGGGCGTCGATCTCTGGCCGGTGTGGGAGGCGGTGCAGTGTCCGACGCTGGTGCTTCGCGGCGCCGAATCCGACCTGCTCCTGGAGTCCACCGCCAAGCAGATGGCCGAGCGTGGACCCAGGGCGCGGGTGGTGACCTTCGAGGGCATCGGCCACGCGCCGTGGCTCGCTTACGACGACCAGATCGACGTCGTGCGGGAGTTTCTGTTGGCGCGCCAGCGGCCGGGTAAAGACTAGAGCTGCAGATCCGCGCGCGGGCGGTGCGGTTCATCCTCCGCGAGCCGCGCGCGCGCGAGCGCATCCAGGTTGACGAGGTGCGGATCGCGGATGCCGTCCGCGGCCAGTCGCCTCGATCGTCCGCCGCAGGTAATCGAGCCCGGTGCCGATCTTGCCGCGCGCCCGGATCAGCCGGGCCACGATCTCGCGCGCGGGTAGACGTCCGGCGTATCCCGAGCGGTCGCGGTTCACGACGAACGCGAGCGCGCGAAACGCGCGCTCGCCATGCGTGACGTGCACCCACCGCGGCGCGTAGGAACCGAGCAGCATCTCGCGGCGCCAGAGGAGGTGGAGCTCGTCGTCCGCGAGGCGCTGCGGGATGCGGTACGCGATGCCGGAGCAGCGTCCGCCGCGATCCAGTCCCAGCACCAGCCCCGGGTTCTGCGGCGTCCCGCGGTTCACGCGCGACCAAAGGCAGAAGCTGCGGTGATAGCCGTGCGCGGTGACGACGATCCGCTCGTCGAACTCGAGTACCGGGTTCCAGATCAGCGAGCCGTAGGCGAACACCCAGACGTCGGGCGCGCGGTGCGCCGAGCGGAGCACGGCCTGCAGCGAGTCCTCGAGCGCCTGCTCCGAGAGCAGCTCGTCGCAGAGCGGCGAGGCTTCGAGGCCGCGCCGGAGGAAGTTGTCGACCAGGTCGGCGCGGCAGAGCCGCCGCTCCTCGGCGGCGGTCGTCCCCGACTCGACAAAGGACTCGCCGCGTTCGACTGCGTCCCCGTCCCCGCCTGGCGTCGATGCGGCGGTCATGCTGGGAAACGAGTCCTCACGGGCGGTATTCGAGGAAAACTTGTCAGTCCGGCGCCAGCTCTAGGCCGTTGGTGCAGTTCACAGCGGCTTGACACGGCGCTAGTTTACCCACAGGTGAAGCCCGAGGGGGTGGGAGAAAGTCATGCGCGGTCGGCTGGTGATCTGCTTCGACGGCACGTGGAACACGGCGGAGGACCAGACCAACGTCTCGCGGCTGTACGCGTCGATCGCCGAACGCGATGTCGGCTGCCGCGGTCAGCTCAAGTTCTACGACCAGGGCGTCGGCACGGTGGCCGGCGACAGGGTGCGGGGCGGGGCGCTCGGGCGCGGTCTCGACCGCAACATCCTCGAGGGCTACTGCTGGCTGGTCAACAACTATCACCAGAACGGTGAGACCTGGAAGGAGGAATCGCGGTACGGCGAGGATCCGGTGCAGGGACCGGACGAGCTGTTCCTCTTCGGCTTCAGCCGCGGTGCGTTCACCGCCCGCTCGCTCGGGGGCCTGATCAACCGCTGCGGCATTCTCAAGAAGGATCTCTTCCGGGAGCGCGGTGCGCGGCGGCTGATCACGCCCCATGATCCGATCGTGCAGGAGGCCTGGGCGCTCTACCGCAAGCGGGTCGAAGCGCCGGGAACGGGCAAGACGACGCGCGATGCACCCGAGTGCCTCGAGTTCCGGCGCAGCTATTCGTATCCCGACGCCGACGTCGCCGTCAAGTTTCTCGGCGTCTGGGACACCGTCGGCGCGCTCGGCATTCCGCGCACGCTGGATGCGCTCGGCCTCAACCGCACGCGTCACGAATTCCACGACACCGGTCTCGGCGTGGTGGTGGAGAACGCGTTCCACGCGGTGGCGATCGACGAGAACCGCGAGGACTACGACGTGACGCTGTGGACCTCGAAGCACCCGCACCAGACGGTCGAGCAGCGCTGGTTTCCGGGCGCGCACTCGAACGTCGGCGGCGGCTACGAGGACGACACGCTCCCCGACAAGCCGCTCACGTGGATCGCCGAGGAGGCGGCCAAGCGCGGCCTCCTGTTCGTGCAGACGGGGGTGCCGGCCGACGTCGATCAGCCGCGGTGCAAGGCGGCGCTGCCGGAAGAGTTCAAGTTGCGCGGCGACGAGCACCTCTCGCCGGTCCGTGATTCGTGGGGCGACATGGCGTTCGGGCTCTACAAGGTCGCGAAGCTCTTCAGGCGCCATTTCCGGCCGATCCAGATTCGGGGCGTGAACGAGACGATCGACGAATCGGCGCGGATGAAGTGGTCGACCGACACCAAGTACCGGCCCTACAACCTCGCGCACGCGGGGCGCGCCGACCTCGAGGAAAAGCCGGTGTTCTCGCGCACCGGCATCTTCCCCACGATGCCCGGTTGAGGACGCGCGCGAATGCTGCTCACCCTGGCCGAAGTCGCGATCGGGCTCGCGCTCGTCTACTTCCTCGTGAGCACGCTGTGCTCAGGCCTGATCGAGCTGGTCGCGCATAAGGTCGGCGTCCGCGGGCGGTTCCTGCGGCTCGGGCTGATGAGCCTGCTGCCCGACCGGTGGATCTATCTTCGCGTCGTCAACCACCCGCTGCTCGCCAGCCTCTACCGCGACGTGCCCGGGAGGATCAAGCACCCGTCTTACATTCCCGGCGAGACCTTCGCTCAGGCGCTGTTCGACGTCGTCCTGCACAAGGCGGCGCAGATCCGCGGCGTGTCCCCGCACACGAGCGACCAGCCGCTCCGCGCCCGCGACGTCCTCGACGCCGCACGCGTGTGCCGCGCCGCCGGCTTCACCGTGGGCGAGTCGCTGCTGCCGCTCGTGGAGCAGGCGGGCGACAGCCTCGACGTGGCGCGTCGGAACGTCGCCGCGTGGTACGAGGCGGCGATGGATCGAGTCTCCGGCTGGTACAAACGGCGCGCGCGCTGGTGGCTGTTCTGGGTCGGCCTCGCCGTGGCGGCGGCGTTCAACGTCGACACGGTCGAGGTGACGCGGACCCTCGTGCACAACCCGACGTTGCGCGTGGCGCTGGCGCAGGAGGGCGCGCGGGTCGCCGCGGGTCCAGAGCCGGTGCCAAGCGAAGCGGTCGGCACCGTCGTGCAGAAGCTGCGGACGATCGAAGCGCCAGGGCCTCCCGATCGGGTTCTCGTGCCTCACGCCCAACTGGTCGGCCGACCTTGATGCGAGGGGTTTCCCCGCGATGCTCCGCGAGTGCTGGAATCAGACGAAGGCGCGCTCCGGCACGTGGTGGGTGCTCAAGCTCATCGGCTGGGTGATCACCGCGTTCGCCATCAGTCTCGGCGGGCCGTTCTGGTTCGAGCTGCTCAACCGGATCGTCGACCTGCGCGGCGCGGGCAAGAAGCCGCCGACGATGACCTCCGCCGCGGCGACCCAGCGCTAGTGCCCCGCGGTCAGTAGCAGCCGGGAATGCCGGCGTCGCGCCGCCACGCACCGCGGGCGCAATCCCCGGCAAGTGCGCCGTCTTCGACGCGCAACGCGTGCAGCCGGTCGGCGCCGAAGATCTGCACCGGGCCGCCCACCGAACAGAAGAGCGTGAGGACGCCGAACTCGGGCGCGACCTGCATGTAGCCGCAACCGGCGCCGGCCCCACTGCAGGTCTGCACGGCTTCGAGCCGGCGGACGATTGCCGGCGCCGATTCGAGCATCGCCGAACATCCGCCTCCGACTGCGTCGGCACCGGTCGCGGAGCCGACCGGCGATCCGGCAGCGAGCAGGCCTGCAAACCCCGCAATCGCCGCGGCAATTGCGGTCGGGAACGCCAGGCGGGACCGCTTTCGCTCCGGCAGCGTCGTTCGCTTCAGGCTCATGGCCGTCTCCCGTGCCCTCCGGCCGATGCCGGAGCGGTGATTCGTTGGACACGGTTCCAGCCTATGGGGGACGCGGCGGCACGGGCAGCGAGAATTGCCGCCGCCGCGGTGAAGAATTCACCCGGCCCGGCGGGGCCGGGTATGCGGGCCTACTTCAAATTCCATCTCCTACTTCAAGTTCCATCCTTTGAGTTTCTTCGCAGCGGTGCCGAACTGGCCCAGTTGGTAAACGGCCGCGCCCGCGGGCGTCGTTCACATTGGGGTAACGGGACGCCTCAATTCTTCCCTGCAATCGCGGTAAGGGCCGTTGTCGACCGGAATCTTGATCTTCGACATATCTCCCTCGCCCGCGAACATCAAATCGCGGCGAGAAAAAGCTGGGCGAACTGCCCAGCTTCGCAAGTAACTGGCGCGCCCGGCAGGATTTGCACCGACGCCCCCCGGTTCAGTGCTTGGAAGGGCTGGGGGATATCCCTTGGCGAATCAGTCTTCGCCGATCGTGTTCACGAGCACGCCGACCTTGTCGATGTCGATCTCGACCTTGTCGCCGGGATTCATGAACACGGGCGGCGTCCGCCGCGCGCCGACCCCGCCGGGCGTGCCGGTCACGATCACGTCGCCGGGGACGAGTTCGGCGAAGGTCGAGATGTAATTGATGAGGCGGGGGATCTTGAAGATCATCATCTCGGTCGTCGCGCGCTGCATCTCGGTCCCGTTCAGACGCGTGACGAGCGTGAGCACCGTGTTCGGGGGGATCTCGTCGGCGGTGACCATCCACGGCCCGAACGGGCCGGTGCGCGCGAAGTTCTTGCCGGCGGTCCACTGCACGGTGTGGCGCTGCCAGTCGCGCACCGAGCCGTCGTTGTAGCAGGCGTACCCGACGATGTGACGCCAGGCGTCCGATTCCGGAATGCGCCGCCCGCCGGTGCCGATCACCACCGCGATCTCGCCTTCATAGTCGAGCATCTTCGACTCGCGCGGCCGCAGGAGCGGCTGACCATGACCGACCTGCGAGCCTGGCACGCGCAGGAAGAGCGCCGGGTTCTCGGTCTTGTCGCGGTTGGTCTCGACGCGGTGCTCTTCGTAGTTGAGGCCGACGCAGACGATCTTGTCCGGGTTCGGAATCACCGGCAGGAAGGCGATCTGGTCGAGACCCGTATCCGGTTTCGCGCCGGCCGCAGCGGTGCGGGCCTCATCGAGCGCCTTCGCGGTGATCAGCGCGCGCAGATCGGGATGGCGGGCGCCGATCCGGCGACCCAGATCGATGACGCCCTTGCCCTCGACCACGCCGTAGCTCGCCCGGCCATCGAGCAGGTAGCTCGCAAGCTTCATTCGCTCCTCCTATGGTGAGTGCGGAGGGTATCCGCATGAAACGTCAGTGTCAATAAGTGAGATTAATGCATACAAATATTGACCACAGCGATCGATAACGCGCAAACTTTCTCGCAGCTCTAGATTGTTGTCCTCAGCAGCCTCACTAGCCTGAAAGGAGGGATCCCATGCTTGCTGCCGTCCCGCGCGTTGCCTTCAGCCACTTCGGGATCTACGCCGCCGACCTCGCGAAGCTGGAGGCGTTCTACACCGGTTTCATGGGCTTCACCGTCACCGACCGCGGTCCGCTCGAGACGCCTGGCGGCATGGTGAACCTCGTGTTCCTCTCGCGCGACCCGCGCGAGCACCACCAGATCGTGCTCGCATCCGGGCGCCCGGCGAGCCTGCCGTTCAACGTCGTAAACCAGCTATCGTTCCGCGTCGACAGCCTCGCCGATCTCCGCACCATGCACGAGCGGCTGAAGCGCGAGCCGGTGAGCGATATCAGCCCGGTCAGTCATGGCAACGCGCTGAGCATCTATTTCCGCGATCCCGAAGGCAACAGGGTCGAGCTCTTCATCGATACGCCCTGGTATGTGAATCAGCCGATGCGCATCCCGTTCGATTTCGCGCTGTCCGATGACGCGCTGATGCAGTGGGCGGAGGAGACGGCGCGCAAGCTCCCCGGCTTCAAGCCGGTCGCCGAGTGGGAGCGCGCGATGGCGCAGCGGATGGGACTCGCCTGACCCCCTGTCAAGGGGGTCGCGAGTCCGCCTGAACAAGCGGGCGAGCGGGTTGATTTGACTCCACCCTACGACATCGCCATCGTCGGCTACGGCCCGACCGGCGCCGTCCTCGCGAACCTGCTCGGCCAGGCCGGTCTCGCGGTCACCGTGTTCGAGCGCGAGGCACAGGTGTTCCCACTGCCGCGCGCCGCGCACTTCGACGGCGAGGTGATGCGCATCTTCCAGTCGATCGGGCTAAAGCGGGCGGTGGAGGGCGTATCGCGCGCGGGCACGAAAGGCATGCATTTCGTCAACGCCGCCGGCGACACGCTGCTGATCCGCAAGGGATCGGAAACACCGGGGCCGCACGCGTGCGCGAGCAACTACTACTTTCACCAGCCGGATCTCGAGACCGCGCTCCGCGGCGGCGTGGAACGTTTCCGCAACGTGCAGATCTTCCTGCGTCACGAGGTCGAGACGGTCGCCGACGGCGACGACTTCGCTCAGCTTCGCGTCCGCGATCTCGAGCTCGGCGGTAGCCGTGAGGTTTCGGCGCGTTACGTCGTCGGCTGCGACGGCGCGCGCTCCCTTGTCCGCCGGGCGATCGGGAGCGGCCGCGACGACCTGGGGCTGCATCAGCCGTGGCTTTGCCTCGATCTCGTCCTGCGGCGCGCCCTCGACCTGCCGGAGTACACGGTGCAGCACTGCGACCCGTCGCGGCCGATGACGCAGGTCAACATGATCGGGCCGCGGCGGCGCTGGGAGATCATGCTGATGGCGGGCGACGACCCGGCGACGATTGCGAACCCGGAGAACGTATGGCGGTTCCTCGCGCGCTGGCTCACGCCGGAGGACGCGGAGATCGAGCGGTCCGCGGTGTACACGTTTCACTCGGTGATCGCGCGCGGCTGGCGCAAGGGCCGGCTCCTGATCGCCGGCGACTCGGCGCACCAGATGCCGCCGTTTCTCGGCCAGGGGATGTGCGCGGGTATCCGCGATGCTTCGAACCTCGCGTGGAAGCTCGCGCTCATCCTCGCTGGCAAGAGCGCCGGTGATCTCCTCGACACCTACGAGTCGGAGCGCGAGCCGCATGTGCGCGAGTTCATCGAGCTCGCGGTGCGGGTAGGCGGGGTCATCCAGGCTACGGATCCGCGCGTTGCGGCCGAGCGCGATCGCGGGTTCGCCGAGCGCGGCACCGAAATCTTCTCCTTCCCGCAGCCCGCGCTCGGCCGCGGCGCTCGCGACGACGCGCCGCCGCCGGTCGGGCAGGTCTTCCCCCAGCCGCGGCTCGACGACGGCCGGCTGCTCGACGACGTGACGGGCGTGCGGTTCGCGGTGCTCGGGGCTGGGCGGACGATCGGCGCCGCGTCGCCGGCGACGCGCGCTCGATGGGACGCGGTCGACGCCGCGGTGCTGCCGGACTCTTCGCGCGAGATTGCCGCGTGGCTGACGGAGCATGCGGTGGCGGCGATCGTGCTGCGGCCGGATCGCTACGTGTTCGGGCTCGCACGCGATGCGCACGAGCTCGACCGCCTGAGCGCGCGGCTGCCGGCGGGCGAAGCGGCGCGCGCGTAGCCGATCATGTCCAGTCTTTCGCGCATGCTTGCGGTCCTCGATCTCTTCACGGCCGCGCAGCCGGTGTGGACGGCCGAGGACATGATCGCCAAGCTGGGGACGTCGCGCCCGACCGGCTACAGGTACGTCCGCGAGCTAGTCGCCGTCGGGTTGCTGATGCGGCTCACCGGCGGCCTGTACCACCTCGGGCCGCGGATCATCGAGCTCGACCACCAGATCCGCGCGACCGATCCGGTGCTCCACGCGGGCGCCCCGATCATGAAGGCGCTCGCCGACCGCACTGGCTGCCACGTGCTGCTCTCGAACATCTACGGCGAGCAGGTGCTCAACGTGCATCACGAGCCGGGCATCGAGCCGCTTACGATCACGTTCGCGCGCGGCGTGCCGCTGCCGATTTTCCGTGGCGCCACTTCGAAGGCCATCCTCGCGTTCCTGCCGCGGAACCGGCTAAAGCGCCTCTACGAGCGCCACGCCGCCGGGATCGCGGCGGCGGCGCTCGGCCGCTCCTGGGACGAGTTTCGGGAGGCGCTCGCCGCGATCCGCCGCGCGGGCGTCGCGCAGAGCAGCGGCGAGCTCGATCCCCCGAACGTCGGGACTGCAGCGCCGGTGTTCGCTGCCGACGGCGAAGTGCTGGGGAGTCTCACGCTCGTGACGCTCGACAAGCGCTGGGCGCTCCTCGACCAGCCGCGGGTGATCGCGCTGCTTCGCGACGGGGCGCAGCGCATCAGCGCGGCGATCGCCGAGGTCTCGCATCCGGACGCCGCGGTGCTGAGGACCGCCGTGGGCGAGCGGAGGTTGCGGCGGGTCAGGTGAAACGCCGCGTGGCGTGCTCTCCGCGCATCGCGGGGCGCGGCGGCATCGAGATGATCAAGCGCGCGTCTCGTTCTGCCGGACTATTCATCCGGCGCGCCATTCGTTGTAGTCGGCCACGGTCGCGGCTGCTGCGGACCGGACGGATTCGGCGAGCCGCGCAGCGGTCCGCTGCCTCAGATCCCGATCGATTGCGGCGCGCGCGCCGCTCGCGAGATGGACGTTACCCAGCTCGAATCCCATTGCCGTGAGCATCCGCTCGTCCAGGAGCGCTCGACGATCATCCTTCTCCTCGACTTCAAGCTTGCGACTGTTCGGCGATAAGCGGCGTACCACGATGCTTCCGGATACCCGGTACCAGGGATCGGGAGCCCGGTGCCGGCCCTGAGAGATCTCGGCACAGCGCAGCTTCCGGCGTCCGCGCTTTACGAAGACTTCCCACGCGGAAGGCGCAAGTGCCTTTGCCTCGCGCACCACGAGGCCCCCTCTCCAATCGCCGCATGCAACCCACCGCGGACGGCCGAGGCTGCCCGTTCCCGCCGTCCTCGGCACCACCGTCATCCCCGATGCACCCTCAGGCATGGCGGCCGAAAGCGCATCCACATAGCGCCGGGGACACCGTTTCCTCGCTTTCTTCCTGTCGCTCGTGATCTTCTTCCAGAAATCCGCGCGGTTGCCGTCTGAAACCTCGACCAGTTTGCGCAACCAGCCGTGATCCTGGTCCAGCACAAACGGCCGCGGCTGCTTGAGAGCGCTCATGTAGCCGGAACGAATGCAAGCACATACCCCATCGACCGCCACAGCGCGATCCGCGAGAGCCGCACTGGTGGCAAGCCTCACGAGGTCGATGATGTACGGCATCTCTGCTGCCTCGTCCGGGTCGTTCACACCCCAAACCAGCCGTCCATCGACATCGCGCCAAGTCCCGAAGTTCTCCAGGTGGATATCCCCGACGGCGAGGACGCGGGGCGCCTGCCCTAGCTCCGGGCATACATCCAGGACCGTTTCCGCCCAGCGCCAGTAAGTCGCGCGCAAGAACACGAATGGATCCTGGCCCATCTTTTCGTGCTTTTTCCCCAGATCCTTTTTCACGAGCTCGCCGTGAAGCTGCTTCTGTAGCCACGCCTCATAGTGTTCGGCCGATCTGCGGATGTCGCTCATTTCTTCGTCCCTCCGAAAGAAGGGTTGCGTGCTTCTGTAACGGTACGCGGCGGTCGCTGCCTCCGCTTTCCCACGGCGACGACCTCAGCCTCGCTCACATCAAAGGGTACGTTCGGTCAAACGCGAATCCGGTTATCGAGACGCACGGCGGGGCCGCCAGCATGGAGGGAGCGCGCGGGCGCGCAAGAAGGCGACGCGGCCGTGGCGTTCCGGCGCACGCCGTATCTCCGACACAATACGCCGTAGTTCTTGGTGGTGCTACGATCGAGCCCGATCTCGATGCATCCCCGGAGCCCACGATCCATGGCGAAGTTCTCCCTCGGCCAGTCCATTTCCCGCGTCGAAGACCTGACCCTCGTTCGCGGCGCCGGGCGCTACGCGGACGACGTCCGTCTCGCGAACGAAGCGCATGCGTTCGTCGTTCGCTCGCCGCACGCGCACGCGACGATCCGGCGGATCGACGTCGCTGCGGCGCGTAAGGCGCCGGGCGTCCTCCTGGTGCTGACCGGCGAGGACGTGAAGGCCGACGGGCTCGGCGACATTCCATGCATGATCCCGGTCACCAACACCGACGGCTCGCAGCGCGGCGAGACGCCGCGGCCGCTGCTTGCGCTCGATCGCGTGCGGCACGGCGGGGATCCGGTCGCGCTGATCGTCGCCGAATCGCTTGCACGCGCGAAGGATGCGGCCGACCTGATCGAAATCGACTACGAGCCGCTGGCCGCAGTGGCCGATACGTACGCCGCGACGAAGCCCGGCGCGGCGCAGGCCTGGCCCGATATCAAGAACAATGTCTGCTTCGACATCGTCAACGGCGACCGAACGGCGGTCGACGCCGCGTTTGCCCGCGCCAAGCAGGTGGTGAAGCTCGAGCTCGTGAACAACCGGCTGATCGCGAACCCGCTCGAGCCGCGCGCGGCGCTCGCCGACTACGATGCCGCGACCGACCGCTCGACGCTCTACACGCCCACGCAGGGCACGCACGTCATCCACGGCCAGGTCGCGGACGCGATTCTCAAGCTCGACAAGCAAAAGCTGCGCGTCATCTCGGGGAACGTCGGCGGCGCATTCGGAATGAAGATCTTCCTGCACCCGGAGCAGCCGCTCGTCGTCTGGGCGTCGCGGAAGCTCAAGCGCCCGGTGCGCTGGACCGGCGAGCGGAGCGAGAGCTTCGTCGCCGACGTGCAGGGTCGCGACAACTACACCATCGCCGAGCTCGCGCTCGACGGGGACGCGAAGTTCCTCGCGCTCCGCGTGACCAACTACGCCAACATGGGCGCGTATCTCTCGAACTTCGGGCCGTTCATTCCGCAGCTCCTCCTCTTCGTCCTGTCGAGCGTCTATCGCATCCCGGCGATCCTGCTCAACACCAAGGGCATCGTCACCAATACGGTTCCGGTCGACGCTTATCGCGGTGCCGGGCGTCCTGAAGGCATCTATGTCATCGAGCGCATCGTCGACCTCGCCGCGCGCGAGCTCGGCCTCGCGCCCGACGAGATCCGGCGGCGGAACTTCATCGACCGGTTCCCGTACCAGACCCCGGTCGAGAGCGAGTACGACAGCGGCGACTTCGACGGCGCGATGAAGCTCGCGATGCAGAAAGCCGAGTGGGCGAGCTTTACCGCGCGCCGCGAGGCGGCGGCCGGGCGCGGCAAGCTCCGCGGCCTGGGGCTCGCGATGTATATCGAGCGCTGCGGCGGCGGCAACGGCGACACGGTCACCGTGAAGATCGGCGGCGAGGGCAAGGTGACGCTGATCTCGGGCATGCAGGACAACGGCCAGGGTCACATCACGACATTCAAGCAGGTGCTCTCGGACTCGCTCGGCATCGATGCCGAAGCGATCGAGGTGATCCAGGGGGACACCGACATCGTTCCGAACGGCCTCACCGGGGGCAGCCGCTTCCTCGCCATCGGCGGCGTGGCGGCGATCGCCGCCGGCGAGGAGGCGGTCGACAAAGGCAAGGAGACCGCTGCCGGCCTGCTCGAGGCGGCGGCAGGGGACGTGGAGTACCGGGACGGAAAGTACTGGATCGCCGGGACCGACCGCGGCGTGTCGCTCTTCGACGTCGCCAAGAAAGCGAAAGGTCTCGAAGCGACCCACACGCGCAACCCGGAGAAGTACACGTATCCGAACGGCTGCCACATCGTCGAGGTCGAGATCGATCCCGACACCGGCGTCGCGGCGATCGAGCGCTACACGATCGTCGACGACTTCGGCCGCACGGTCAATCCGATGCTCGCCGAGGGGCAGATTCACGGCGGCACGGTGCAGGGCGTCGGGCAGGCGCTGCTCGAGCACGGCCGCTACGACCCCGAGACCGCGCAGCTCCTCTCGGGCTCGTTCATGGATTACGCGATGCCGCGGGCCGACGATGTGCCGTCGTTCGACTGCGCCTTTCACAACGTGCCGTGCGCCTCGAACCCGCTCGGAGTGAAGGGCGCCGGCGAGGCGGGCGCGGTCGGCTCGCCGCCGGCGGTGATCAACGCCGTGGTCGACGCGCTGCATGCGCGTGCCGGGGTCAAGCACATCGATATGCCCGCGACGCGGGAGAAGATCTGGCGACTTGTCCGCGCGGCTTCCGCCGGCTGAGAAGCCGGGCAGATCACCAAGTTCCGGTCGGACCGCGCAGCTGCTCGCGGGCTGGGCTGCGGGCGGCGTCGCGGCGTTCCGCGCCGGTCCGCATAGGGTGGGGCTCGCCGCGCGTCAGCCCGCCGCTGCCCCCATCCCGCGCTGCAAAGAGCATTGGCGAGCGCTCGGTGCTACATTGCGCGCAATCGATTGCAAGCCACGGCTTCCACCCACCCCCAGAAGGAGGAGCGACATGGGCTTTCTCAGCGACGATGAAGTTGCCAAGCTGTCCCCCGCCGAATCCCTTTTCCCCTCGCCGATCCCGGTCCAGTTCGTATCGAGCGACGAGTTCATGCCCGGCGTGCAGACTGCGAAGCAGCGCGAGTTCGAGGCGCGCGTGAAGGCGCTCGGCTCGAAGCTCGCCAAGCACCACGGCGTGACCCGCCGCGCGTTCTTCAAGACCTCCGCCGGCATGGCGGCGGCATTCGTCGCGATGAACGAGACCTACGGGCAGATGTACGAGGTCGCCCGCGGCGAGGCGACCAACCCCGAGCTCGCGCAGGCGCGCTCCGATTCGCTGAAGAACCAGTTCGTTATGGACATGCACACGCACTTCCTGCGCGACGACACCCCCATCAGGGGTTTCGTGGCCCAGCGCGAGGCGGTCGGCAAGGCGGGCTGGAACCCGCTGCTGGTCGGCAAGCCGCAGACCATCGACGATCTCAAGTTCCCCAACTACTTCAAGGAAATCTTCCTCGACAGCGACACCAAGGTCGCGTGCATCAGCGGCTCCTACTCGGTGGATCCGCAGTTCTCCTTTCTCACCAACGAGATGAAGTTCGACGCCCGCGAGAAGATCAACAAGGAAGCGGGCACGCGGCGGATGTTCTCGCACGCGATCTTCACCCCCGGCTGGGAGGGCTGGCTTGACAAGATCGACCAGGAGAACGAGAAGCTGCGGCCGGACTCGTGGAAGGGCTACACGATCGGCGACAACACCAACAAGCACCTCTCGAAGTTCCCGTTCCGGCTCGACGACGAGAAGTTGATGTATCCGTTCTACGAGAAGCTGGTGAAGGCCATGGCCAAGTACCCGGACCGCCCCGGCCTGAAGAACGTCTGTATCCACAAGGGGCTCTTTCCGCCGTCGGTCGAGGCGCAGTTCCCGCATCTGGTGGGTTACTGCAACGTGAACGACGTCGGCAAGGCCGCCAAGGACTGGCCGCAGCTCAACTTCGTGATCTACCATTCGGCGTATCGCTGGGTCGCCGGGCCCGGCGGCACCGCCGCGAACGCGTGGGACCAGCTCCAGCGGACCGGAAGAGTCGACTGGGTAACCGACCTCGCCGACATTCCCGGGCAATACGGCGTCAAGAACGTGTACGCGGACCTCGGCCAGATCTTCGCCCACAGCAACATGGCCGAGCCCCGGGTGTGCGCGTTCATGCTCGGCGCAATGATCAAGGGCATGGGCGCCGATCACGTCTGCTGGGGCACGGACGCGTTGTGGACCGGCGCACCTCAATGGCAGATCGAAGCGCTGCGCCGGCTCGAGATCCCCGAAGAGATCCAGAAGAAGTACGGCTTCGCGCCGATGGGCCCCGCCGACGGACCGGTGAAGACCGCGATCCTCGGTGGCAACAACGCCCGGCTCTACGGGTTCTCGCCGAAACAGCAGGCCTCCGTTCAAACGGACAAGGTGGCCTACTACAAGGACATCTACGAGCGCAACGGCCCGGATCGCTCGAACCGCGCCTACGGCTACGTTCGGAAGGCCTGAAGTAGCGTCAGGTCGACGGGGCTCGCGCGACGACGGCGCGCGAGCCCCGTTGTCTTTCCAGGAGGATGCGACGATGGACGAGACGTTGATACGGACCGGCAGTGCCGGAGAAGGGCGCCGCAGATTCCTCGCGGCGGGTGCAGCGGGTCTGGCGGTCGCCACGCTTCACGCGGAGCCGACGATCGCGCAAACGGCGAAGGCCCCGGCGGGCGCACCTCCGGAGGTCGTCGGCACCGAGCACTGGGCGATCAAGCGCGTCGGGGGCGACAGCGTTCGTCTCTTCCTGCTGCGCAAGAAACTGCGCGATGCGGCTGCGGGCGGCCCGCGACGCGGCACCATTCTCTTCGTGCACGGCTCGTCGATGGCCGGGACGCCGGTGTTCGATCTGCAGGTGCCGGGCAAGCCCGAGTACTCGGTGATGAACTGGTTCGCGCGCCTTGGCTACGACACCTGGTGCATCGACTGCGAAGGTTACGGCAGGTCCGACAAGAGCCGTCCGATCAACGCCGACGTATCGACCGGCGCGGACGACGTCGCGGCTGCAACCGAGTACATGTCGCGCGTCGCCGACGACCCGCGCCCGATGCTCTACGGCGCCTCCTCGGGCTCGCTGCGTGTCGCGCTCTTCGCGCAGCGCTATCCCGGGCGCGCGAAACGCGTCGCTCTGGACGCCTTCGTATGGACCGGCGAAGGGAGCCCGACGCTGGCCGACCGCAAACAGCGTCTCGAGCAGTATCGTGCCTCGAACCGGCGCCCGATCGACCGCAAGTTCGTACACAGCATATTCACCCGCGATCATCCGGGTACTGCCGATCTGACGGTCGTCGACGCGTTCGCCGATGCCGTGCTCGCGCTCGACACTTCGGTTCCGACCGGAACCTACGTCGACATGTCGGCCAACCTGCCGCTCGTCGATCCCGCGAAGATCGACGTGCCGACGCTGATCATGCGCGGGCAGTACGACGGGATCGCTTCGTTCCAGGATCTGGCGAGCTTCTTCGCGCGGCTGCCCAACCCGGACAAGCAGTTCGCGGTGATGCGCGGGATCGCGCACTCGAGCATGCGGGCGAAGAACTGGGCGGTGGCGTACCACCTGGTCGACTCGTTTTTCGGGCAGCCGGCGCCGGTGTACACGGGCGATTAAGGCAGGTCCGTGCAACGCCGCTTGCGCGGAGTTGTGCGCTCGGCTTGGGCAACAGGACTGTGGCCCCTTGTGCCGTCGCTCCCGATCTCCCGCGGTTGTGCCCACCCGCAGGGCCGTCTACCATCGAGCTTGCAATCGGTTGCACCGGGCGCCGACGGAGTGCCCCGGGGACCGCTGATCGATCTATGGAGGAGGGGAATCTCATGAAACTGCGATTCAGCTTGAAGTGCATCGCCGCGGGGGCGCTCGCCCTCGCGGTGACGGCGCCGACGTTCGCCCAACAGCCGGTGCGCATCGGTTACGCAATTGCCCGCACCGGCCCGTGGGCCGCCGGCGCCCAGGTCACGCAGGAGCCGAACTTCATCATGTGGGCCGAACAGGTGAACGCGTCGGGCGGCCTGAACGTCAAGGGCGTCAAGCGCAAGATCGAGCTGATGGGTTTCGACGACCGGAGCGACACCGAGACGGTCGTGCGCACCTACGAGAAGCTGATGGGGAGCGACAAGGTCGATCTGATCCTGCCGCCATGGAGCACCGGGGCAAACTTCGCGATGATGCCGCTCGCGCAGAAGTACGGCTATCCGGTCCTCGCGCCGACCGCGACCGGCCGGAAGCTCCTCGAGATGAAGAACCCGTACTTCTTCGCGCTGCTCCAGCAGCCCGACCGGATGATGGCCTCGCTGGCCGAGTACCTGGCGGCGCGCAGCGCCAAGACCGCCGCGGTGCTATACGTGGACGAGCTGTTCGGGCTGGAACAGATGCAGGCACTCGAGGCGTCGCTGAAGGACAAGAAGATCCAGATCGTCGAGAAGAAGAGCTATCCGCTCGGCGTGAAGGACCTGCAGCCGGTGCTGAGCGAGATCAAGGCGAAGAACCCCGACGCGTTCATCGCGCTCAGCTATCCGCCCGACACGTTCCTCATCACCGGGCAGTCCCGCGGCATCGGCTTCAACCCGAAGCTCTTCTATGTCGCCGTCGGTTCCGCATTCCCGGTCTACCGCGACAAGTTCGGGCCGGTCGCCGAGGGCGTGATGGGGCTCGGCACGTGGAATCCGAGGACGAGCCCCGCCGCCAAGGCTTACTTCGACGCGCACGTGAAGCGGTGGCAGAAGGAGCCGGACCGCTGGGCGAGCGCGCACGCCTGGGCCGGGCTGCAGATCCTGCAGGCGGCGGTGGAGAAGGTCGGGCTCGACCGCAAGGCGCTGCGCGATTACATCGCGACGAACGAATTCGACACCATCATCGGCAAGATCCGGTTCAAGAACGGCGAGAACGTCACGACCCCCGGCGTGGTGAGCCAGTGGCAGAGCGGCGAGTTCGAGGTGGTGTGGCCGCCGGACCGCTCCACGAGCCCCGCGCTCTATCCGAAGCCGGCTTGGTAAGCGGCGCACCGGCCGACGACGGCTCCGCGGGCCGACCGCGGAGCCGTTCTTGTCTGTCCCGTCCATGAGCTTCTGGCTCGAGCTCGTCGCGACCGGCCTGATCACCGGCGGCATCTACGCCGTGGTCGCCATCGGCCTGAACCTGCAGTACGGGCTCATGCGCATCATGAACATCGCGCACGGCGAGTTCCTAATGCTCGGCGCCTATTTCACCTGGCTCGCGCACACGGTGCTGCAGGTGAACCCGCTCGTGTTCCTACCGGTCGTGGCGGTGATCCTGTTTCTGATCGGCCTCGTCGTCTACCGCTTGTGCTTCCGGCCCATCGCGCGCACCGCCCCGACCGGGGAGATCGTCGAAGCGCGGAGCCTGCTCGTCAGCTTCGGGCTGATGTTTCTGGTGCAGAACGCGGCCTATCTCATCTGGGGCGCGGATCTGCGCGGCTACTCGTTCCTCGACGAGTCGGTCGCGATCGGTGGAGCGCGCTTCACCGCGAACCGGCTCGTCGTGCTCGGCTTCGCGGTCGCGGCAAGCCTTGCGCTGCTCGCGGTGCTCCGGTTCACGCTGATCGGCAAGGCCGTGCGGGCGATGATGCAGTCGCCGACCGGCGCGCAACTCGTCGGCATCGATACCGCGGTCCTGCATCCGACCGTCTTCGGTGTGGGGCTCGCGCTTGCGGGTGTCGCGGGCGCGCTGCTCTCGATGGTGTACGAGATCTCGCCGGCGATGGGCGAGCCGTACACGGTGACGGCGCTGATCGTGATCACGCTCGGTGGTCTGGGCAGCACGCTCGGGGCGCTCGTCGGCGGATTTCTCCTGGGCGTCGTCGAAGCGTTCGGGATGCACTTCACCAGCCCGTCGCTCAAGATGCTGCTCTCTTACGGCGTGTTCATTGCGGTCCTGCTCGCCCGGCCGAAAGGGCTCTTCGCGCGATGAACCGCCACGGCACGATCGTCGCGCTCGCCGCCGTCGGCCTCGTCTTCGCCGCGGCGCCGTGGGTGCTGTCGGAGTTCATGCTCTCGCTCATGCTCACCTGCCTGATGTACGCGGGGCTGACCGTGAGCTGGGCGATGTTCTCCGGCGCGACGAACTACCTCTCGCTCGCGACCGCGGCGTTCTTCGGCATCGGCGCCTACGTCACCGCCTGGGGCTTCGGGACGCTGCCCTACGCGGCGGTCGTCCCGCTCGGCGGGCTTGCCGCCGCGGCGTTCGCGGCGCTGATCGGCGCGGCGATCCTGCACCTGCGCGGCGCCTACTTCGCGGTGCTCACCTTCGGCCTCGGCGAGCTGGTGCGGCACGCGATCACCTACTTCGAGAAGAGCTACGCGCACACCGTCGGCCGCGTGCTCAGCGACCCGCCCGAGCCGGCGACCGTATATCTCACCGTGCTGGCGGTCGCCGCGGCGGCGGTTGCGGCGTGCGCTGCGGTCCGCCGGAGCCGCTTCGGACTGGCGCTCGCCGGCATCGGCGCCGACGAGGAGCGCGCGCAGACCCTTGGCGTGAACACCCGCCTGACGAAGATCGCGGGGTTCACGCTGTCGGCCTTCTTCGCCGGCGCGCTCGGCGCCGCGATGGCCGTCCGCTGGACCTACATCGAGCCGAACTCGGTGTTCAACCCGTTCATCGGCTTCCAGACCGTGCTGATCGCGATGGTGGGGGGTGCGCACACGCTCATCGGCCCGCTCGTCTCCTCGGTGGTGTTCAGCCTGCTCACCGAGTTCCTGCGGCTCCAGTTCCCGTACCTGTTCCTGATCCTGCTCGGGCTGCTGCTGATCCTGCTCGTGCTCTATCTGCCGGGCGGTCTCGCCTCGCTGTGGCCGCTCGCGCGGGCGCGCATCGCGGCGTTCGGCGCGCGCCTGGCGGCCCTGGAAGGCGGAGGCGCGCGTGGCTGAAGCGCTGCTCGTCGCCGAGGGCGTCACGGTCCGCTTCGGCGGCCTGGTCGCCGTCGACGCGGTCGACCTCGAAGTTCGCGACCGCGAGCTCGTCGGCGTGATCGGACCCAACGGCGCGGGTAAAACGACGTTCTTCCACGCGCTTTCGGGCGTGCTCGCGCCGACCGCCGGGCGGCTGCGGCTCGACGGTGAGGATCTCACCGGGCGTCCGGCGCATGTCTTCGCGATGCGCGGGATTGCGCGCACCTTCCAGACGCCGCGGGTGTTCCGCGACATGACCGCCGAGCAGAACGTGCGGTTCGGGCTCGAGTTCGCCGGCCGGGCGCGCGGCCACCCGCACGATGCGTTCGACGACGCGCGCTCGATCCTCGGCTTCCTCGGGCTCGAGGAGGTAGCGGGAGTTCCCGCCGGGGCGCTCACGCCGGCGCGGCAGCGGCTGCTCGAGATCGGCATGGCGCTCGGCGCGCGGCCGCGGGTGCTGCTGCTCGACGAGGTCGCCGCCGGGCTCACCGAGAGCGAGGTGGATGCGACCGCCGACCTGATCCGGCGCGTGCGCGACGAGCTCGGGCTCGCGGTGATCTGGATCGAGCATGCGGTGCGTGCGCTGCTTAACTGCGTCGAGCGGGTTGCGGTCCTACACCAGGGACGCAAGATCGCCGATGGGCTGCCGGAGATGGTGGCGCGCGATCCGGCGGTGGTGGAGGCCTACCTTGGAGCGGAGGCGGCCGCATGACCGCGAAGCTCGCCGTGCGGGGTCTGTCGGCCGGCTACGGCGCGATCCGCGTGCTGGAGGCGATTGACCTGGAGGTGCCCGCGGGCAAGCTCACCGTGATCGTCGGGCCGAATGGCGCCGGGAAGACGACGCTCCTGCGTGCGCTGACCGGGCTCATCCCGCGCGAGGGCGAAGTGCTGTTCGACGACGCGCCCCTACCGACCGTGCCGGCCGCGATCGTCGCGAAGGGCCTCACGCTGGTGCCGGAGGGGCGGCAGCTCTTCCCGCAGATGACGGTGCGCGAGAACCTCGAGCTCGGCGGCTATCTCGCTTCCCGCGACGAGCGCGAGGAGCGGATGCGCGAGGTTTTTCGCCTCTTCGCACGGCTCGAAGAGCGGCGCAACCAGCTCGCCGGCACGATGAGCGGCGGCGAGCAGCAGATGCTCGCGGTCGGACGCGCGCTCATGGGGCGCCCGCGCCTGCTGATGCTCGACGAGCCGTCGCTCGGTCTCGCGCCGAAGATGCTCGACGAGCTGCTCGCGCGGGTGCGGCGGATCTGCGACGAGGGCGTCACCGTGCTGCTCGTCGAGCAGAACGTCGCGAAAGCGCTCGCGATCGCCGAGGACGCCTACGTGATCGAACGTGGCCGCGTGGTGCTGAAGGGGTCGGCGCGCGAGGTGCTTCAGTCGGGGCATCTGCGCGCGGCCTACCTCGGCGCCCACGCGGGCCGAGGGACCGGCTCGAAACGGAAAGGGAAACTGTTCATGTCCAAGGCAGAGACGACGGCAGTGGTGATCGCGGCCGAGAACGCGTGGAAGGGCAAGGTGTTCACCGGCACCTGGAGCGTAGCGAAAGGCGGCACGCGCGAGGTGATCGAGCCTGCGACCGGCAAGGTGCTGACGACGGTCGGCTGGGCTGACGCCGAGGACGTGCGTGCAGCGGCGAAGGCGGCCGCCGCGGCCCAAGTTGAATGGGCGGCCACGCCGCCCGACCAGCGCGCCGCCGTGCTCCGGCGCGCTGCGCAGTTGCTGGAAGCGCACGCCGATCAGCTCCGGCCGTGGATCGTGCGCGAGACGGGCGGCATCCCCCCGAAGGCCGATTTCGAGCTCCACTTCGTCACCAGCATCCTGATCGAGGCGGCGGCGATCGCCACGCAGCCGCCGGGGCAGATGCTGCCGAGCAGCGCGAAGCGAATGAGCTTCGCGCGGCGGGTGCCGCACGGGGTGGTGGGCGTCATCTCGCCGTTCAATTTCCCGCTGATCCTGTCGACGCGCGCTGTCGCGCCGGCGCTCGCGCTCGGCAACGCGGTGCTGCTCAAGCCCGATCCGCAGACGCCGGTCACCGGCGGCTTCATCCTCGCGCGGCTGTTCGAGGCGGCGGGGCTGCCGCCGGGACTGCTGCAGGTGCTGCCGGGCGGTGCGGCAGCGGGCGAGGCGATGATCACCGATCCCGACGTGCGGATGATTTCCTTCACCGGGTCGACGGCGACCGGACGCCGGGTCGGCGAGTTGGCGAGCCGGCATCTCAAGAAGGTGACGCTGGAGCTTGGCGGCAAGAACTCGACGATCGTGCTCGACGACGCCGACCTCGATGTAGCGGCGTCGAGCGTCGCCTGGAGCGCCTACCTGCACCAGGGGCAGATCTGCATGGCGACCGGGACGGTGCTCGCGCACCGCAAGGTCGCGCGCGATCTCACCGAGCGGCTGGTGGAGAAGGCGAAGAAGCTGCCGGTCGGCGATCCGAACGGCGGACCGTGCGCGCTGGGGCCGCTCATCAACGAGCGCCAGCTCGAGCGCGTCGAGGGCATCGTGAAGGACGCGGTCGCGAAGGGCGCCGTGCTGCGCGCCGGCGGCACCTATGACAGACTTTTCTATCAGCCGACGGTGCTCGAGGAAGCGAAACCCGGTATGCGCGTGCTCGAAGAGGAGGTGTTCGGGCCGGTCATCGCGATCGTGCCGTTCGACACCGACGAAGAGGCGATCGCGCTCGCGAACGGCACCGACTACGGACTCTCGACCGGCGTGATCACCCAGTCGCTCGAGCGCGCGATGCGTTTCGCGGCCAAGCTCAAGAGCGGGATCATTCACGTGAACGACCAGACGGTCGCCGACGAGCCGTGGGTGCCGTTCGGCGGCACCGGCGCGTCCGGCAACGGCGGGCGCCACGGCGGCGCGGCCAACTGGGAGGAGTTCACCCAGTGGCAGTGGGTGACCATTCAGGATCGGGCGACGCCGTATCCGTTCTAGTTTCGTCCCCCCGCCGCGCGCCCGGGGGGACGGACCTACTCCACTTTCGGGCGCGGCGCGATCAGCTTGCCGTTGCGACCTACGGCGAGCCCGGGTCGCACGTCCGCGCGGAATCGATCATTCAGTCGGCCTTGAGCTTCGCCTTCTTCACGACCTCGCCCCACCGCGCCTGCTCCTGCTTGATGAAGGCGGCGAACTCCGCCGGGGTCGAGCCGATCGCGATCGCGTCGTCGTCGGCGAACCTCTTCTGGACGGTCGCAGCCTTGGTCGCTTTGACCGCCTCGTCTGCCAGGCGCTTGATCACGGGCTCCGGCGTCTTCGCCGGCGCCATCAAGCCGTACCACTGCGTGCTCTCGAACTCTTTGTAGCCCTGCTCGATGACTGTGGCCGCATCCGGCAGCGAGGGGAGCCGCTGCGGCGTGCCGACTGCGATCACGCGAACCTTGCCCGACTTGACGTGCGGCAGCAGCGGCGGCGTGCCGGCCGAGGAGGCGTCGGTACGCCCGCCGATGAGGTCGGTGATCTGGGGACCGGTCCCCTTGTACGGCACGTGCACGACGTCGATGCCGGCAACGAGCTTGAGGTACTCGAACGCGAGGTGGCCAGCACTGCCGTTTCCGGCCGAGCCGTACGTGAGCTGGCCGGGCTTCGCCTTGGCGAGCGCGACGAACTCCTTCAGGTTCTTCGCCGGCACGGTCGAGTTGACGACGAAGATGTTGGGCACCTTCGCGAGCAGCGAGATGGGCGCGAAATCCTTGTCGACGTTGTACGGCAGCTTCGCGAATAGGAACGGGTTGACCGCGAGCGTGCCGAAGTGGCCGAGGATCAGCGTGTAGCCGTCGGGCTCGGCCCGCGCGACCTCCTGCATCGCGATGTTCCCTGCGCCGCCGGCCTTGTTCTCGACGATCATCTGCTGGCCGAGGCCTTTCGACATCTCCGCCGCGACCAGTCGGGCGACGACCTCCGAGGTGCCGCCGGGCGCGAACGGCACGACCAGCTTGACCGGCTTGGTGGGGTAGGTCTGAGCGTGCGCCGCTCCTGCGAGCGCGAGCGCGGTGAGTACGATTACCGCACGGTTCATCGTTGTTCCTCCTTTGACGACGGCGCTAGCGTATCAGGCGAACACCGACTCGGGCACGAGCACGTGACCTTCGAAAAGCCGGCGCGCGGTGCGCACGAGCGAGGCGCGCCCGATCTCGCCGGTACCGGTGACCTCCAGATCGACCGGGATCGCGCCGGCGGGATGCTCGATCCGAAGCGGCCCGCCGGCAAAGCCGGGGGGATCGACGAAGCGGCTCGCGACGCTGCCCGCCAGCGCCGCCGCGGTGCCGACGGCGAGTGCGCCGGTGGCGGCGTGGCTCTTGTGGCACGCGTGCGGCGTGAAATAGCGCGAGGCGATGCCGCCGGGCGCGCGGGGCCTCGAGGCGAGCACCGGCTTCGGCACCACCATGCGCGATACGTCGCCCATCCCCATGAGCTCGCCGGCCTTGAGGCGGATCGCCTCGACGCGCGCGAACAGCGCGCGATCGGCGTCGAGCTCGGCGGGCGACTCCCGCCCGGTCTTCCCGAACGCCTCGGCGGCCATGATCACGACCGGCATCGCCATGTCGACGCAACTCACTTCCACGCCGTCGATGACGTCGAGCACCTTGCCGGTGGGCAGCAGCTTCCCGGTCACCGCGCCCTTCGCGTCCAGGAACGTGAGTCCGATCGGCGCGGCGGGCTCGGCGACGCCGTCGATGCGGGTGTCGCCGTCGTACTCGACGCGCCCCCCGGGCGTCCGGATCACGGCCTCGATCAGCGAGCGGGTGTTGACGTTGAAGATCCGCACCGTCGTTTCCGGGTCGCCGGCCTGCACCAGCCCGGCCTCGATCGCAAACGGACCTACGCCGGAGAGCATGTTGCCGCAGTTCGGCTTGGTGTCGACGAGCGCCTCGTTCACCGAGACCTGCGCGAAGAGATAGTCGATCTCCGCGCCCGGTTCGCGCGAGCGGCTGATGATCGCGACCTTGCTGGTCAGCGAGTTGGCGCCGCCGATGCCGTCGACCTGGAGCGGATGGGGCGAGCCCATGATCCGCAGCAGCACCGCATCGCGGCGCGCCGGATCCGCGGGAAGATCGGAGGCGAGGAGATACGGTCCGCGCGACGTGCCGCCGCGCATCAGCACACAGGGAACCCTTCGTTGCATGATCTCGCCCTCGTCAGCGGTACAACCCGCGGCGCAACAGCCAGTCCTGGATCAGCTCGGCGATCGCGCCGTTGTTCTTGTCCATCATCAGCATGTGCGAGTTGCCTTTAATGCCGGCCTTGGGCAGGTCGACGAGATCCACCGACCCGCCCGGCGGTGCGCACCGCGTCGTAGAATTTGACGCCGTTGCCGCGGATCGTCGGCCAGCGCGCGTCCTGCTCGATGTAGTCGCCGTAGATCGCGAGCACCGGCGTGTTCCTGAGCTTGGGCGCCTCGCCGATCGGCCCGGTTGCCGCCGGCTCGATCAGCACCAGGGCCTTCACCTTGTCGGGCCGCTGCTCGGCGACGGTCACGCCGAAGAGCCCGGCCTGCGAGTGCACCAGGACCACGCAGGGACAGATCTTGTCCACGAGCGCGGTGTAGGCCGCGATGATCGGCTTGTCGGTCGTGGTCCAGCGCGGGACGTTCTGCTTGGTGAAGTTGTCGTAGCCCTCTACGCGGGAACTGGTTGCCCGGCAGCGGCTTCATCTGCGACGGGTCCTTGCTGTAAGAGCCGGCGCCGGCGCCGATCCGGAAGCGCTCGAACGGATTCTCCTTCGTCAGGAACAGCGGCTCGCCGGGGAAGATGTCGGGATACATCGCCCAGCCCGAGCGCCCGCGCTCGACCGCATCGGAGTTGTAGACCGCCCACCCGCGCTTCACGAAGAAGTTGAGCCAGCCCTCGCGGCCGTCGGGCGTGGTTTCGTAGGTGACGCCCGTCAGCCCGCCGCCGTGCCACATCAGGAGCGGGAGTGTGCCGCGCCGGTCCTGCGGGATGAAGTACTGCACGTACATCTGCTCGACCTGGTAAACGCCGTTCGGGTCGACCTTGGCCGGCACGCCGCCTGGGCTGAACACCACTTCCTTCACCGGCTTGCCGCTGATCGTCACCTCGCGCCCGCCGATGTGGAACGAGCCCATGTCGGTGAGCTGGATCGGGGCTTGCGCACAGCCGGCGAGCGCCGCGAACGCGGGAATCGCAACTACGAACCTCATCGCGTACCTCCTCCGACACGGGGCGGCCGTTGCGACCGCCCCCGGGCGCGCATGATGCCACGCGCTGCGCGGGTCTTGCCGTAGGCGAGGAGGAATGCCCGCTACCCGCTCGGGGTCTGAGCCGCCGCTTGCCTGTGTGCGCGTGGCAGAGTAAGTTGATGCTTGAACGCATCGGTCTCCACCGATCATTCCTCCCATGGGCTACATCACCAACCGAGAAATGCTTGTTGCGCGCTGGGCCGAGCTCGTCAACGATCCCAGCCTGCACGACGTCCCGTACAAGATCGAGCTCAATGCGGAGGGGACGATCGAGATGAGCCCGGCCAACAACTGGCATGCAGCCGTTCAAGCCTACATCGCGAGGGTGCTTGGGAACGGGCTGCCGGATGGACTGGTGTTCACCGAATGCTCCGTACTGACGGAGATCGGCGTGCGGGTCCCGGACGTCGCATGGGGATCGTCGAAGTTCGTGCAGGAACAGGGGACCAATACGCCGTTCACTCGGGCGCCTGAGATCTGCGTCGAGATCACCTCTCCGTCGAACACGAAGAAGGAGCTCGAATCCAAGGTCCGAGCCTTCCTCGCCGCTGGCGCAGAAGAGGTGTGGGTGGTCAGCGTGAGCGGGGAACTGTCTTTTTTCGGCGCAGACGGGCCGCGCGACCGGAGCACCTTCTCCGTGACGATCGAGCTACCCGTCCCAGGGCGATCGGGCTAGTCCGCCGGAATCCCGGCCCGGCTGGCGACGTTCCCCACCCCGAAGACCCAGGCGGGATCAGTTTCCCAAGGGGCCGCCGGCAGACGCACCGGGGCGGCCGGCGCGATCGTGAGCGCGGTGACGGCGGCGGCCCGCCGGCTCGCTCGCCCGGCCTGAGAACCCTGGACCGCCGCGCGACCGCGGGCGCGCTGGGCGCAGATTAGCCGAACGGCGTCTCGTCGGCCGCCAGCCGCGCAGCCTGGCGCGCTCGCCGGCGGTGCCGGTGCTCGAAGCGGCCTTGCCCTTCGGCGACAAAGCCGCGCGAGTGGGTGAGCACCAGCCAGCCGCCCCAGGCGACGAAGCCGAACGCGGCGATTCCGCCGAGTGCGAAGAGCGCGTCGAGCAGTACGGTCAGCGTTTCCATGGTCCGCTCCTCGAGCCTGGTGGCGGAAGGCGCGCGCAGGATTCATGCGCCGAGATAGTCTGCGCGCCAGCCGGTGCCTTAGATATTCGACTGAGGGAGGATGGACGGGGGTACGGACCTCGGCCGGATGGCCGAGTCCGGTGGCCGTTGGTGGGGGTTCCCGGTTAGCGAGGGATGCCCTCTACGATGCTGTACTCGAGCGCAGTGGGGAGGATCCTGGCTGTCGTGAAACCCGACGCGTCGAGCAGGGCGCGGAACTCCGCCTCGGTTCGTTCCTTGCCGCCCGGACCGACGAGCATGTTCAGGTCCGCGCGCGCGATCGCCTGGTGCCGCGCCGATGCCGCCACGCGCGCCGGCATGATCCGCTCGACGAGCACCAGCTTTCCATCCGGTGCGATCGCGCGGCGACAGTTGCGCAGGATGGCGGCGCTCCGGTCGTCGTCCCAGTCGTGGATAACGCTCTTCAGAAGATAGGCGTCTCCGCCGGCCGGAACCGAGTCGAAGAAGGTGCCTGCGACGAACTCGCATCGCTCCGCCAACCCCACCTCCGCCAGCTTCACCCGCGCCCCCTCGATCGCGTGGGGCATGTCGAACAGCACGCCCTCGATCCCGGGATGCGCATCGAGGATTGCCGCGAGCAACGCCCCGTATCCACCGCCGACATCAACGATCCGGCGCACACCGGCGAGGTCGTACACACGGACGACCTCGTTTGCGACGACGCGGGTCACCTCGACCATCGCGCGATTGAAGACCGCAGCGGCCTCGGCGTCGCGCTCCAGATGCCCGAAGCCCTCCGTCCCGGTCAGGAGCTTCCGCGCCCGCTCACCGGTCTTCACGCTGTAGAGCAGGCTGCCCCAGAGGGGCCACTGGTATCTGCCGCACCAGAGGATCCAGGAACGCAACGAATCGGGTGCGTCGGCGCACAGGAGCGTGCCCGTCGGGCTGAGCTCGAACGACCCGTCGGCGCGCTCGGTGCAGAGTTCGACGCTGGCAAGAGCTCGCAGCAGTCGAAGCAACGATGGCGCGTGGGAACTGGTGGCTCGCGCGAGTTCCGCCAAGTCTCGCGCCCCGCTCGCGAGCAGATCGGCGATGCGAAGCTCCACAGCGACGTTGACCGCTTGGGATATCGTCGCGCCGGTGACGAGCTCCGTCAGCTTGGCGAGCCCTGCCAGCCGAACTCGGTCGGCCGTCGCATCGAGGAGCAGGCTCATCCCGGCTTGATCCCGGCCTGCTTCACCACCTCCCGCCACTTCGGGATCTCATCGCGGATGATTCGCGCGAACTCCTCTGGCGAGCTCGCCACGACCGTCCGGCCCGCGGTGTCGTAGAAGGCCTTGATGTCCGGTGAGCCAAGCGCGCGGGCGAACTCGCGGTTGAGCTGCGCGACGATTGCGGCAGGCGTGCCGGCGGGCGCGACAATACCCACCCAGCTCTCTCCGATCCCGGGCACACCGGACGCCGTGAAGGTCGGCACGTCCGGAAGCCACGCGATCTGCTTTTCGCCGGTCACCGCCAGGGCTTTGATCCTGCCGGCCTTGATCTGGGGAATCACCCCGCTCGCCGACTCCATGATCACGCTCACCTCGCCCGCAAGAAGCGCCGTGACTGCCGCGGGACCCCCCTTGTACGGGATGTGCGCGAGATCGATCCCGGCGACGAACTTGAAGAGCTCGGTATAGATGTGCGGCGGTAAGCCGTTTCCCGTTGATCCATAGAAGAGCTTGCCCGGCTGCGCCTTGGCGAGCCGGACCAGCTCCGGCACGGAGTTCGCGGGCAGCGACGGATGGGCGACGAGCAGCAGCGGGGCCGAATAGAGCAGGATCACCGGCGCGAAGTCCTTGACCGGATCGTAGGGAACCCGCTCGTACATGCTCGGGTTGACGGTAAGCTGGACGAAGTTGGCCATCACGAGGGTGTAGCCGTCCGGTGCGCTCTTCGCCGCGGCTTCCAGCGCGATCGCGCCGCCGGCACCTACTTTGTTCTCCGTGATCATGGGCTGTCCCAGTGCCGCCCCGAGCTTGTCGGCGAGCTGCCGGGACGCGACGTCGGTGATGGAACCGGGCGGGCCTGACGTGATTAGGCGCAGCGGTTTGCTCGGGAAGGCGTGGGACGTCGTGGCCTGCCCGCAGACGTCCGATGCCGCAAGACTCGCCGCGAGCAGCGCGGCTGCAAGCATCGAACATCGTGTCGCGGACGTCATCGCTCGTCTCCTCGTGCGTGCAACGTGGCGGAAGTGAAGCACGCCGACGGGTCGCGCAGTAAGATGCAAAAGGGTTGATGGTGATAACCAAAGCTGATCGCGGTGCGTCTCAACCAGATTCGCGATTTCATCTCGGTGATCGAGGCCGGGAGCATCCGCGCCGCGGCCCGGCGCCTCGGCGTCTCGCAGCCGGCGATGACGAAGAGCATCCGCAAGCTCGAGGACGAGCTGCACGTCCAGCTCGTGCAGCGTACGACGCGCGGCGTTGCGGCGACACGCGCCGGCAAGGCGTACCTCGCGCGGGCCCGCGTCATCCAGGCGGAAGCTCGCAAGGCCGAAGAAGAGCTGGCCCAGATCGCCGGTGGTCCCGTCGGGAGCATGGCGTTCGGCGTGCCGTCGCCAACGGTGATCCTGGTTCTCCCGGAGGCGCTCGAACAGTTCCGTCGCCAGCATCCCGTGGCGCCGGTGCGGGTTATCGAGGGCCAGCCGCACGCGTTGCTGCCGCTCGTGCGGGACGAGACGCTCGACTTCTGCGTCGGGGCGAAGCTCCAGGAAGCACTCGATGCGGGCGTCCGCTTCCGGCCGCTCTTGCGCACCCGCCTCGTCGTCGCGTGCCGCCCCGGCCATCCGTTGCGCGGTGCGCGATCACTCCGCGAGCTCGCCCACGCATCGTGGCTGGTCTTCGTCCCGGCGGGTAGTGGCGGCTTGGTCCAGAAGGCTTTCGAATCAGCTGCAATCGCGATTCGCGGCCCCACCGTTCACTGCGAATCCTTCGGCGGCGTCCTCGGCCTGCTGGCGAAGACCGACTCGCTGACGATGCTTCCCCATCCTGTGTTGGCCGATCCGTTCGCCCGCACGATCCTGCAGGAGATCGCGGTCAAGGAAGCACTGCCGGCACTGACGATCGGTCTATATACCCGCGCCGACACGCCGCTCACACCCGTTGCGGCGGCGATGGCGAGAGCGGTGTCCGCTGCACTGCGGCGCCTTACTGGCTCGGCCTGAGAAGCTGGAAGACGCCGCTCCCCCGAGCGATCCGGAGGTCCCCCAGGTAGACGAAGCAGTTGATGAACGCGACCCGGGTTCCGGGCCGCATCACGTCCATCCGCGCCTCGATCCAGTCGCCGGGCCGCGCGTTGGCCGCAAAGTCGACCGAGAGGCTGGTGGTCACGAAGCTCCGCGGCGGATCAGTGGCGTGCCGGGCGCGTAGCCCATCGCTAAGTCGATCAGCGTGCAGATCATCCCGCCGTGCACGATGCCGCGGCTGTTCTGGTGCTTCTCTTCGACCAGCACCCCGAGCACGAGCGCTGCGCCGTCGCGTTTGGCGTAGAACGGGCCGACGAGCTCGTTGAACGGGCTCGACGGGCCGACGGGAACGAAACCGGGCGGGATCGCGCTCACGTGCGGTCCAGCCGGATGAGGACTGCGCGAGCGCTCGTCCCACCGGCAGCGGCTAGTGCGATCTCGGTCATGTCGGCCTCGTCGACCAGGATCGAGTCGTCGGCGCGAACGTCGTCCTTGCCCCAGATGCCATAGGCATCGAGCCCGTCGGCCGCGTAAACGATGAGGGTTTCGCCAGCGACCTTCCGGACGAGCGCGGGCCCTCCAACCTCGCGGACCTCAACGCGCGCAGCGGCCCGGCCGCGGCGGGTCATAACGTTCAGCACCTCGACCGCACCGTCGGCGAGCGCGCAGTCGACGTCCCAGTCGCCGCGGAACGCGAATGGCTCGAGCGGGCGGTCGATCCGCTGCGCAACGTCGACATGGTCCTGGGTGCTTCGCACCTTCAGCGTGAGTGCGTTGCCGGAGACCAGCATGAACTGGCGGTCGAGCCCGGGAAACTTCGAGAACGGCGAATCGCGCTCGATCCTGGGACGGCTCACCTGCCAGTCGAGCGATTCGTAGCCCGCGTCCGGGGGGCAGGCCGCGATCTGCCGCGCGACGCCGCGGCCGTTCTTCCACGGGATCGCGCGATAGTCCCGGCCGCGCAGGATCCTCACGCGGCCGCCTTCGATCGGCCCTGCGGGGGCCAGCGCCGTGCCGTCGGCGGCTGGCCGCGATTCGCCTTGCTCGCATCCCCGCGCAAGCGCGGGGCCCCTGCTCGGTGGCTCACGCGGCCCGGGCCGCGGCCGGCGGCGAACGGAACGTCGCGAGCAGCGCCGCTTCCTTCGCTTTCGCCGGCGCGAGGCTCGCTGCCTTCACATGGCCGTACCCGCGGATCTCCTCCGGGATGCTCGCGATCGCGAGGGCGGTCGCGTAGTTCTCGCGGCCGAGCGTCGCGAGCAGCTCCTCGACCGTCCGCGCGTAGGCGGCGATCAGCTCGCGCTCGGTGCGCCGCTCCTCGGACCGGCCGAAGACGTCGAGGACCGTGCCGCGCAGGCCCTTCAGACTTGCGAGCACGCGGAACGCGGACATCATCCACGGCCCGAACTCGCGCTTGCGCGGGACGCCGGTGACCGGGTCGGGCTTGGCGAAGATGGGCGGCGCGAGGTGAAACTTGAGCGCGTAGTCGCCCTCGAACGTCGCCGCGAGCCGCTGCCTGAACTCGGGCCGCGTGTAGAGCCGCGCGACCTCGTACTCGTCCTTGTACGCCATGAGCTTGAAGTAGTAGCGCGCGACCGCCTCGGCGAGCTTGGTACCGAGCCCGCGGTCGGTCTCAACCTGGCGCACACGGTCGACGAGCACACGGTAGCGCGCGGCGTAGGCGGCGTCCTGATAGTCCGTGAGGAACTCGACGCGGCGCGCGATCGTCTCGTCGAGCGAACGCGAGAAGCGCTGCGAGATCGGGATCACGTCGGCGGGCGTCGCGACCTTCTCCACCCGCGCGAGATCGTGCGCGGCGCGGCGACCCCAGACGAACGCCTTCCGGTTGGCATCGACCGCGACCCCGTTCAGCTCGATCGCGCGCTCGATCGCGGCGGCCGAGACCGGGATGAGGCCCCTCTGATAGGCGAATCCGAGCATGAATGGGTTGGTCGCGATCGCATCGCCCATGAGCGCCGTCGCGAGCCGGGTCGCGTCCACGAAATCGACGCCGGCGGCGCCGACGGCGACCTCGAGCTCCGAGTGCATGTCGGCACCCGGGAACAGCCAGTCGCGGTTGCGCGTGAACTCGGCCGTCGGTACCTCGGCGTTGTTGATGACCAGCCGCGTGCGGCCGGCCTGCATCTTCGACTGCGCCTCCGCCCCGGCGGCGACGACCAGGTCGCACCCGATCACGCAGTCGGCCTCGCCGGCCGCGAGCCGCGCCGCATACAGGTCCTCGGGCCGCTGCGCGATACGCAGGTGCGACATCACGGCGCCGTTCTTTTGCGCGAGCCCGGTCATGTCGAGCACGCTGACTCCGCGGCCCTCGATGTGGGCAGCCATTCCCAGCAGCGCGCCGATGGTGACGACGCCGGTGCCGCCGATCCCGGTGACGAGGATGCCGTACGGACGGTCGACCACCGGCAGCACCGGCTCGGGGAGCGTCGGCCAATCCCCGGGGCCGTCGGCGAGCGCCTTACCCCGGCGGAGCCGTCCGCCCTCGACGGTAACGAAGCTGGGGCAGAAGCCCTTCACGCACGAATAATCCTTGTTGCAGGAGGACTGGTTGATCGTGCGTTTGCGGCCGTACTCGGTCTCGAGCGGCTCGACCGAAACGCAGTTCGACTGCACGCCGCAGTCGCCGCACCCTTCGCAGACGAGCTCATTGATGAGCACGCGTTTCTGGGGATCTGGGAAGGTGCCGCGCTTGCGGCGGCGCCGCTTCTCCGCGGCGCAGGTCTGGTCGTAGACGAGAACCGACACGCTCCCGCCGGTCCCCGACCAGTCGCGGAGCTCCCGTTGCACCTGGTCGAGATCGTCGCGATGCCGGACCGGTACGCCGGATTTCAACGCGACACCGCGGTACTTGTCCGGGTCGTCGGTGACGATCGCGATCCGCTCGACGCCTTCGGCCGCAACCTGGTCGACGATCATCGGCACCGTCAGCGGGCCGTCGACGCGCTGGCCGCCGGTCATCGCGACCGCGTCGTTGTAGAGGATCTTGTAAGTGATCGGCACTTTCGCCGCGACCGCCGCCCGGATCGCGAGCAGGCCGGAGTGGTAGTACGTGCCGTCGCCGAGGTTCGCGAAGATGTGCGGCTCCTCGGTGAACGGCGCCTGGCCGATCCAGGAGGCACCCTCGCCGCCCATGTGGCTGAACGTGGCGGTGCTGCGATCCATCCAGACCGCCATGAAGTGGCAGCCGATACCGGCGGTCGCGCGGCTGCCCTCCGGCACGCGCGTCGAGGTGTTGTGCGGACAGCCCGAACAGAAATAGGGCACGCGCTGCACCGAAACGCCGGGCTTCGCGAGCGCTCTCTCCTTCGCCTCGAGGAAGGCGAGGCGCGCCTTGATGCGGTCGGAGGTGTAGAAGCGCGCGATCCGCGACGCGATCGCTTTCGCGACGATCGCCGGCGAAAGCTCCCCGGCCGCCGGCAGCAGCCATTCGCCGTAGGGCAGCGCCCATTCGCCTTTCTCGTCGAACTTCCCGATCACCCGCGGCCGCACGTCTTCGCGCCAGTTGTACAGCTCCTCCTTCAGCTGGTATTCGAGGAACTGCCGCTTCTCCTCGACGACGAGGATTTCTTCCAGGCCCTGGGCGAAACGCCGCACGCCCTCGGACTCGAGCGGCCAGGTCATCCCGACCTTGAAGAGTCGGATACCGATCTCGGCAGCGAGCCGCTCGTCGATGCCGAGGTCGTCGAGCGCCTGGCGGACATCCATGTAGGCCTTGCCCGAGGTGATGATCCCAAGGCGCGGCCGGGGACTGTCGATGACGATGCGGTTGAGGTTATTCGCACGGCAGTAGGCGAGCGCGGCGTAGAGCTTGTGGTGCAGGAGACGCTCTTCCTGCACCAGAAACGGATCGGGCCAGCGGATGTTGAGGCCGTCGGGCGGGAGCACGACATCGGTCGGAATCTGAACCGAGACCCGTTCAGGATCGACGTACACGGACGCCGACCCCTCGACGACGTCGGTCACACACTTGAACGCGACCCAGCAGCCGGAGTAGCGCGACATCGCGTACCCGTGCACGCCGAGGTCGAGGTATTCCTGGACCGATGCCGGATACAGCACCGGCATCATCACCGCCTTGAAGATGTGGTCGGTCTGGTGCGGGAGGGTCGAGGACTTCGCGGCATGATCGTCGCCGGCGCACACGAGCACCCCCCCGTGTTTCGCCGTGCCGCAGGCATTGGCGTGCCGGAAAACATCGCCGCACCGGTCGACGCCCGGACCCTTCCCGTACCACATTCCGAAGACACCGTCGTACTTCGCGCGCGGGAAGAGATTTACCTGCTGCGATCCCCAGATCGCCGTGGCGGCGAGATCCTCGTTGACGCCGGGCTGGAAGACGACGTGGCTCTGGTCGAGGAATTTCTTTGCCCGGAAGAGCGCCTGGTCGAGGCCGCCGAGCGGCGAGCCGCGATATCCGGACACGAACCCGGCCGTGTTGAGCCCCGCCGCGAGGTCGCGCTGGCGCTGCAGGATCGGCAACCGCACGAGCGCCTGGATGCCGGTAAGAAAGACCCGGCCGCGTTCGAGGGAATACTTGTCGTCGAGCGTGACGTCGCGGAGTTCCGCGGGTGCGTTCATCGTGGCTCCTCTAGACCGGCATGACGTGGGTGGACATGCGCTTTTCCCCGCGCCGGGTCGCGGCGGCGGAAGAGTCGGGCGGCAGCCGGATCGTGTCCGGAGCCGCGTCGGAATTCTACTCGTCGCGGCCGGGACGCCGCGAGCCGGGGACTCACCCTTCGAGCGATCGCCACATTTCCTGGTCGCGTTCGGCAGTCCAGATGCGCGGGTTCGCAATGCCGCTCGCTTCGTCGAAGGCGCGCGACACGTCGAACGGCATGCAGTGCTCGTAGATCGGGTAGTGACCGTACACCGGATCGAGCTTCCGGCGAGCGTCCGCGTAGACCTGCTTGAGATTCTTGCCCGCGGCAACGCCTTCCTTGGCGCTGGCGTAGAGGGCGCGCACGAACCGCTGCGTGAACTCGATCGCCTTGATCGAATCGGCGGCGGTCACGAGCGCCGGACCGCGCCCGGGAACCAGTTTTTCGGGGGCGAGCGCCCGGAGCTTGTCGAGCGATTCGGGCCACTCCTGTAGCTGCGCGTCGCCAGTGTAGATCCCGGCGTTGTATTCCACGAGATCGCCGGAGAAGAGAACCTTCTGCGCCGGAAGCCAGGCGATGGTATCGCCTCGGGTGTGCCCGCCGCCCACGTGGATCAGTCTGACCTCTAGCTTCCCCATCCAGAGGGTCAGCTCGCGGTCGAACGTCAGCGTCGGCCAGGTGAGGCCAGGGATCGCTTCGGCGCCGCGGAAGAGTCGCGGGAAGCGTCCGATCTCGGAGTCCATGTCTTGGCGCCCGCGCTCCTCGATCATCTCGTAGGTCGCCTGGCTGGCGATGATTTCGCCAGCCTTGTAGGCAGAGGCGCCGAGCACGCGGACGGCGTGATAGTGAGTCAGCACGACGTACTTGATCGGCTTGTCGGTGACGGTCCGGATATGTCGGATGACGTCCAGCGCCATCGCGGGGGTGGCCTGGGTGTCGATAACCATCACGCCGTCGTCGCCGATCACCACACCGCTGTTCGGATCGCCTTCCGTGGTGTAGGCGTAGGCGTTCTCGGACAGCCTGGCGAAAGTCACCTGCTTGTCGGCCAGATCGGCGTGAGACGCGAATGCTTTGGCCATCGATGCTCCTTGGGAGGGGGTAGCGGGGCGCCGGGGATCTAGCGGCGTGGGAGGTGCGGCCAAAATCGCCGGGCGCTCCTACGGCCCGGGCCCGGGCGGGCTGCCGCGTGGCTAGGCGTTTGACAGTACAGGGAAATCCCCCGATAATCTCGCGCTTCGTTCGGAGGGGTGCCCGAGCGGCTAAAGGGGGCAGACTGTAAATCTGTTGGCCATGCGCCTACGTAGGTTCGAATCCTACCCCCTCCACCAGGAGTGTCGCGGCGCGTACGGCTCACCGAGCGCTCGAGCCAAGCGGACGAGCCGGTGGTCCTCGGTATCGGGCGTCCGCCTTGGGTAAGCGGGTGTAGCTCAATGGTAGAGCAGAAGCCTTCCAAGCTTACGACGAGGGTTCGATTCCCTTCACCCGCTCCAACGAGTCCCGAGCCGACCACGACGAGACCCGACCGATTCCGCCGATGTAGCTCAGTGGTAGAGCACTCCCTTGGTAAGGGAGAGGTCATGCGTTCAATCCGCATCATCGGCACCACGAAGTTTCACCGGTAGGCGAAGGCATTCCACTCAACGCACTCAATAGTCCCGAAGAAGGCAGCGACACATGGCGAAGAGCAAGTTTGAGCGTAACAAGCCGCACGTGAACGTGGGGACGATTGGTCACGTGGATCACGGGAAGACGACGCTGACGGCGGCGATGACGCACATTTTGTCGAAGAAGTTTGGGGGCGAGGCGAAGAACTACGATCAGATCGACAACGCGCCGGAGGAGAAGGCGCGCGGGATCACGATCAACACGGCGCACGTGGAGTATCAGACGGCGAATCGGCACTACGCGCATGTCGACTGCCCGGGGCATGCCGACTACATCAAGAACATGATCACCGGGGCGGCGCAGATGGACGGGGCGATTCTGGTGGTTTCGGCGGCCGATGGGCCGATGCCGCAGACGCGCGAGCACATTCTGCTTGCGCGCCAGGTGGGGGTGCCGTTCATCGTGGTGTACATGAACAAGGCCGACATGGTCGATGACAAGGAGCTCTTGGACCTGGTGGAGATGGAGGTGAGGGAGCTGTTGTCGAAGTACGAGTTTCCCGGTGACAAGACCCCGATCGTGATCGGCTCGGCGCTGAAGGCGCTGGAGGGGGACAAGTCGGACATGGGGGAGGGGTCGATCTTCAAGCTCGCTGATGCGCTGGACAGCTACATCCCGCTGCCCAAGCGGGCGCTGGACCAGCCGTTTCTGATGCCGGTGGAGGATGTGTTCTCGATCTCGGGTCGGGGGACGGTGGTCACGGGGCGGGTGGAGCGGGGGATCATCAAGGTCTCCGAGGAGATCGAGATTGTGGGGCTGAAGCCGACGCTGAAGACGGTGTGCACGGGGGTGGAGATGTTTCGCAAGCTCCTCGATGAGGGGCAGGCGGGGGACAACATCGGGGTGCTGCTGCGGGGGACCAAGCGCGAGGAGGTGGAGCGTGGGCAGGTGCTGGCGAAGCCGGCCTCGATCACCCCGCACACGAAGTTTCAGGCCGAGGTGTACGTGCTGTCGAAGGAGGAGGGGGGTCGGCACACGCCGTTTTTCAACGGTTATCGGCCGCAGTTTTACTTCCGTACGACCGATGTGACGGGTTCGGCGGAGTTGCCGGCGGGGACGGAGATGGTGATGCCTGGGGACAACGTGTCGATCACGGTGAGCCTGATCGCCCCGATTGCGATGGAGGAGGGGTTGCGCTTCGCCATCCGCGAGGGCGGGCGTACCGTCGGTGCCGGCGTCGTGACGAAAGTGATCGAATAGGAGTGAGCGCGTCCGTCGGAAAACCCGTGGTACTGGGCCAGTGTAAGATTGTGACTCGGATCGCCATTCGAGCCGCAAGTCCACAGGCCAATAGCTCAACTGGCAGAGCGTCGGTCTCCAAAACCGAAGGTTGGGGGTTCGATTCCCTCTTGGCCTGCCAAGCTCTCCCGGACGCAAGCCGGGAGCCCCGCACAAGCGAGCACTGATGCCGGCGTCTTCCCCCATGGTCGACCGAATCAAGATTGTCATCGCCGGGATGCTGCTCATCGCGGGGATCGCTGGCTTCTATTACTTCTCGACGATGCCGCTGGTGGCGCGCGTCGGGATGGTGCTGGCCGGGATCGCCGCTGGCGTCGCGGCCGGCTGGTTCTCCCAGCCGGGCCGCGATCTGCTGGCTTTCGCGAAGGAATCGGTGAACGAAGTCAAGAAGATGGTCTGGCCGACCCGCAAGGAGTCGCTCCAGATCGCCGGCGCGGTGTTCGCATTCGTGGTGCTGATGGCGCTCTTTCTTTGGATCGTGGACAAGGGGGTCGAGTTCGCGCTCTATGACCTGATCCTGGGATGGAAGCGTTCGTGACCAAGCGCTGGTACGTCGTCCACGCCTACTCGGGCTTCGAGCGCTCGGTGCAGCGCACGCTGGAGGACCGCATCCGGCGCGCCGGCATGGAAGATAAGTTCGGCAAGATCCTCGTACCGACCGAAGAGGTGGTCGAGATGAAGGGCGGCCAGAAGCACATGTCGGAGCGGAAGTTCTACCCCGGCTATGTACTGGTCGAGATGGAGATGGACGACCAGGCGTGGCATCTGGTGAAGAACACCGCCAAGGTCACCGGCTTCGTCGGCGGCGCGCACGGGCGGAAGCCGCCGCCGATCAGCGAGAAAGAGGTCGAAGCCATCCTGCAGCAGATGCAGGACGGCGTCGAGAAACCCAAGCCCAAGGTGCTGTTCGAGGTGGGCGAAGCTGTTCGCGTCAGGGAAGGACCCTTTACGGACTTTCACGGGAATGTGGAGGACGTCAACTATGACAAGAGCAAGCTCCGGGTCTCGGTCACGATCTTTGGCCGCGCGACGCCGGTGGAACTGGAGTTCGGTCAAGTCGAAAAGGTCTGAGACGGGGAGCTCCTGGCTCAACGGCTACGCACCCGGCGAAGACGTCGCCGGGTCCGGCGAGATCGAGGATTGGGACGAGGAGCGGCTCGGCTACTACGGGCCGGCGCTCGAGGAAGCGGCCTGAGGGCCGCGAGGACAGGGGAGGCCGCGAGCCGCGGCCGGTTGAACCCGCTAGGAGGAAGGCGTGGCAAAGAAAGTCGTCGGCTACATCAAATTGCAGGTGCCGGCGGGCAAGGCAAACCCGAGTCCGCCCATCGGGCCCGCGCTCGGCCAGCGCGGCCTGAACATCATGGAGTTCTGCAAGGCGTTCAACGCTCAGACGCAGGGCTTGGAGCCGGGCCTGCCGGTGCCGGTGGTCATCACCGCCTACCAGGACAAGAGCTTTACGTTCATCGTGAAGACCCCGCCGGCGACGGTGCTGATCAAGAAGGCGGCGAAGCTTGAAAAAGGCAGCCCCCGGCCGCATACGGACAAGGTGGGCAAGATCTCCCGCGCCCAAGCCGAGGAGATCGCCAAGGCGAAAATGCCCGACCTTACCGCCGCCGATCTCGACGCCGCCGTCCGGACGATCGCCGGGAGTGCCCGGAGCATGGGGGTCACGGTGGAGGGCAGCGAGAAATGAAGCAGACCAAGCGTGAGAAGACCCTGGCGGGCATCGTGCAGCACGCCAAGCTCTATCCGGTCGCTGACGCGCTGGATCTCGTCAAGAAGACCGCGACCGCGAAGTTCGACGAATCAGTTGACGTCGCGGTCAACCTGGGGATCGACGCCAAGAAATCCGACCAGTCGGTGCGCGGCTCAGTGGTGCTGCCATCGGGCACCGGGAAGAAGGTTCGCGTGGCGGTATTCACCCAGGGGGACAAGGCGGAGGCTGCCCGCGCCGCTGGTGCCGATCTGGTCGGCCTGGACGACCTCGCCGAGAAGGTCAAGGCCGGGCAGATGGATTTCGACGTCGCGATCGCCAGCCCTGACGCGATGCGGGTCGTCGGTCAGCTCGGCCAGATTCTCGGTCCGCGAGGGCTGATGCCGAACCCGAAGGTCGGGACCGTCACAGCCGACGTGGCGACGGCGGTGAAGAACGCCAAGGCCGGCCAGATCCAGTATCGCGCCGACAAGGCGGGGATCGTGCAGTGCCCCATCGGACGAGCGTCGTTCACCGCGGACGCGCTGAAGGCCAACCTGGTCGCGCTGATCGACGCGCTCAACAAGTCGAAGCCCTCGGGGGCGAAAGGGGTTTATCTCCGTAAGGTGGCGGTGTCGAGCACGATGGGCCCTGGTGTCCGCGTCGATCTAACCACGCTGAATGGATAACGGGGGAGACATCCCGCCGAGGCGGCGAGTCTGCTGCTCTCGGGGAGCGCGAGGAAGAGTGCCCTCGCGTCGTGACCACCAGAAGGAACTTTAGGCTCTGAGCGCATTCAGAGCACAGCCCGGATTGGCGCCGAGGTCGCGCCGTCCGAAACCGACTTTGGGCTGTCGCGGCGCCGGTTTGGGACGCGGCAGGTTGTCAAAGACCGTAGGAACCGCGAGGTTTAATGGCAGGGAGCAGGCGGGCTCGGGGCACGATCCCCGGACGCCTGATCCGGACCGCCTACGCAGATGGCGTACCCCAATGCAAGGCAAGCGAACCGCGTGCAACGCGGCCGAACGCCTGAGTGAAGGACGCCGTGGGTGCCGCACGGGTGACGAACCCGGTCGGCGTTTGACTCGATGGAGGTAGACCGTGGGTCTCAGCATGGAAGACAAGCAGGCGGTCGTCCGGGAAGTCGCGGCGCAGGTCGCGAACGCCCAGTCGATCGTCCTCGCCGAGTACCGTGGTCTGGAAGTGGGCCACATGACCGAGCTCCGCCGCAAGGCGCGCCGCTCGGGCGTGTACCTGCGCGTCCTCAAGAACACCCTGGCGCGCCGCGCCGTGAAGGACACGCCGTTCTCGAAGCTCGCCGACAGCATGATCGGCCCGCTCGTGTACGGCATCTCGTCCGACCCGGTCGCGACCGCCAAGGTGATGAACGAGTTCGCGAAGGGCAACGAGAAGTTCGTGATCCGCGCCGGCTGCATGCCGAACGCCGTCATCTCCGCCAAGGAGGTTGCCGCGCTCGCATCGCTGCCGTCACGCGAGGAGCTGCTCTCGAAGCTCATGGGGACGATGCAGGCCCCGATCGCCCAGTTCGTCCGCACGCTGAACGAGGTGCCGTCGCGGTTCGTCCGCACGCTTGCCGCGGTCCACGCTGCGCGGGAACAGGCGAGCGCCTGACCGACCGTGATTCGCAAGACCTTCTGACTCAGGAGCACACGAGAAATGGCTGTTGCACGTACTGACATTCTGGACGCGATCGCGAACATGACGGTCCTCGAACTCTCCACGCTGATCAAGGAGATGGAGGAGAAGTTCGGAGTCTCCGCGGCCGCCGCCGCGGTCGCGGTGGCCTCGCCCGCTGCGGGTGCTGCCGCGCCGGCAGCCGAAGAGCAGACCGAGTTCACCGTGCTGCTAACCGCGGCCGGCGAGAACAAGGTGAACGTCATCAAGGTCGTCCGTGCCGTGACCGGGCTCGGGCTGAAGGAAGCCAAGGACCTGGTCGACGGCGCGCCGAAGCCGGTCAAGGAGGGGGTCTCCAAGGCCGACGCCGAGGCGCTGTTGAAGCAGATCGTCGAAGCCGGCGGCAAAGCGGAGTTGAAGTAACACGGCGCACGAGTGGCCGTACGCGCGACCGTTGCGCGAAGGCCGGCGGCTTCGAGCCGCCGGCCTTTCGCCGCTTCTGGAGCGCGCCAGATCGACAGCATTGCAGAGGTTGGAAGCGAGCGCGTTCGCGGTTCGAGCACGCTCGCTTCTGCCCTCTATCTTAGGGTCTCTCCCCTGGAGCATCCATGACCGCCGCGACCTACACGTCGACCGAAAAGAAACGCATCCGCAAGAGCTTCGCGAAGCGCCACGCGGTGCTGAACGTGCCATTCCTGCTGGCGACGCAGCTCGAGTCGTATACCCAGTTTCTGCAGGCCCAGGTGCCGGCGAACGAGCGGAAGAACGAGGGCCTGCAGGCCGCGTTCACCTCGATCTTCCCGATCTCCTCGCACAGCGGCAACGCCCGGCTCGAGTTCGTGAGCTTTGCGCTGGGTGAGCCGCCGTTCGACGTGAAGGAGTGCCAGCAGCGCGGCCTGACCTATGCCGCGCCGCTGCGCGCCAAGGTCCGCCTCACGATCATGGACAAGGAGGCACCGAAGCCGACGGTGAAGGAAGTGAAAGAGCAGGAGGTCTACATGGGCGAGATCCCGCTCATGACCAAGACCGGCTCGTTCATCATCAACGGCACCGAGCGGGTCATCGTGAGCCAGCTCCACCGGTCGCCGGGTGTCTTCTTCGAGCACGACCGCGGCAAGACCCACTCGAGTGGAAAGCTGCTCTTCTCGGCGCGGATCATCCCGTACCGCGGGTCTTGGCTCGATTTCGAGTTCGACGCCAAGGATTACGTCTACTTCCGCGTCGACCGGCGCCGCAAGATGCCGGTCACGATCCTACTCAAGGCGATCGGCATGACGCCCGAGCAGATACTCGGGACGTTCTACGACTATGATGCGTTTCACCTCTCGCAGGGCGCGGTCGAGTTCGAGCTCGTTCCCGAGCGACTGCGCGGCGAGGTCGCGCGCTTCGACTTCATCGACAAGTCGGGCAAGGTGATCGCGCAGAAGGACAAGCGGATCACCGTCAAGCACATCCGCGACATGGAGGCCGCAGGGCTCAAGCGGATCGCCGTACCCGACGATTTCATCGTCGGGCGCGCGCTCGCGCACAACGTGGTCGACAAGGAGTCGGGCGAGATCCTCGCCGCGGCGAACGACGAGATCACCGACGAGGTGCTCGCGAAACTGCGCGGCGCCCGCGTCGACCGGATCCAGACGATCTACTCCAACGATCTCGATCAGGGCGCCTACATCTCGCAAACCCTGCGCATCGACGAGACCGCCGATCAATGGGCGGCACGGGTTGCGATCTACCGGATGATGCGGCCCGGCGAGCCGCCCACCGAAGACGCGGTGGAGACGTTGTTCAACGGCCTGTTCTACGCCGAGGAGCGCTACGACCTGTCGATGGTCGGGCGCATGAAGTTCAACCGCCGAGCCTACCCGGAGAAGCTCGACGAACGCTCGCCCGGATGGGTCAGGCGCTTCTACCAGCGGGTCGGACCGAAGGGCCAGGAAGGTCCTGCGACGCTCTCGAACGACGATCTGCTCGCCGTGGTGGGGATCATGGTCGAGCTGCGGAACGGCCGCGGCGACATCGACGACATCGATCACCTTGGCAACCGCCGCGTGCGGTCGGTGGGTGAGCTGGCGGAGAACCAGTTCCGCGCCGGCCTGGTCCGCGTCGAGCGGGCAGTCAAAGAGCGGCTGTCTCAGGCGGAGAGCGACAACCTGATGCCGCACGACCTGATCAACGCCAAGCCGATCAGCGCCGCGATCAAGGAGTTCTTCGGGTCCTCGCAGCTCAGCCAGTTCATGGACCAGACTAACCCGCTGTCCGAGATCACGCACAAGCGACGCGTGTCGGCGCTCGGGCCGGGCGGGCTAACCCGCGAGCGCGCCGGCTTCGAGGTGCGCGACGTGCACCCGACGCACTACGGCCGCGTGTGTCCGATCGAGACGCCGGAAGGTCCGAACATCGGCCTGATCAACTCGCTCGCGCTGTACGCACGCACCAATCGGTACGGCTTTCTCGAGACGCCTTACCGCCGGATGGCGAACGGCAAGGTGACCAACGACATCGAGTTCCTGTCGGCGATCGAGGAGGGCAACTACGTCATCGCGCAGGCGAACGCGAGCCTCGACAAGCAAGGCAAGCTCGTCGACTCGCTCGTCTCCTGCCGCTACAAGAACGAGTTCACGCTCCAATCGCCCGAGCAGGTGCAGTACATGGACGTCGCGCCGTCGCAGATCGTGTCGGTGGCGGCCTCGCTCATCCCTTTTCTCGAGCACGATGACGCGAACCGAGCACTCATGGGCTCGAACATGCAGCGGCAGGCGGTGCCTTGCCTTCGGGCCGAGAAGCCGGTCGTGGGCACCGGGATCGAGCGCACGGTCGCGGTGGACTCGGGCACTGCGGTGATCGCGCTGCGCGGCGGCATGGTGGATTACGTCGACGCGACCCGCATCGTGGTCCGGGTCAACGACGAGGAGACTGCCGCCGGCGAGGTGGGAGTCGACATCTACAACCTCACCAAGTACACACGCTCGAACCAGAACACCAACATCAACCAGCGTCCGATCGTGAATGTCGGCGAGCGGATCTCGCAGGGCGACGTGGTGGCCGACGGCGCCTCGACCGACCTCGGCGAGCTCGCCCTAGGCCAGAACATGCTGGTCGCGTTCATGCCGTGGAACGGCTACAACTTCGAAGACTCGATACTGATCTCGGAAAAGGTCGTCGCCGACGACCGCTATACCTCGATTCACATCGAGGAGCTGACGGTAGTCGCCCGCGACACCAAGCTCGGGCCGGAGGAGATCACCCGCGACATCTCCAACCTCTCCGAGGGTCAGCTCGCGCGGCTCGACGAATCGGGGATCGTGTACATCGGTGCCGAGGTCGAGGCGGGTGATGTCCTCGTCGGCAAGGTCACGCCTAAAGGTGAGACGCAGCTCACGCCGGAGGAAAAGCTCCTGCGTGCGATCTTCGGCGAGAAGGCGTCCGACGTGAAGGACACCTCGCTTCGCGTGCCCTCGGGGATGTCGGGCTGCGTCATCGACGTGCAGGTGTTCACGCGCGAGGGGATCGAGCGCGACAAGCGCGCACAGACGATCATCGACGACGAGCTGAAGCGGTACAAAAAGGATCTCGCCGATCAGATGCGCATCGTCGAGGCCGATGCGTTCGGCCGCATCGAGCGCCTCCTCATCAACAAGCTCGCGGCCAAAGGGCCGAAGAAGCTCGTCAAGGGCACCAAGATCACCAAGGCCTATCTCGACGACATCGAGCGCCACAACTGGTTCGACATCAGCCTCAACGACGAGGACCAGCAGGCGCAACTCGAGGCGATCAAGGAGTCGATCGAGCGCATCCGCGGCGAGTTCGACAAGATGTTCGAGGCGAAGAAGAAGAAGCTCACCCAGGGCGACGAACTGCCGCCGGGCGTGCAGAAGATGGTGAAGGTCTACCTCGCCGTGAAGCGCCGCGTGCAGCCGGGCGACAAGATGGCCGGCCGGCACGGCAACAAGGGAGTGATCTCGAAGATCGTCCCGGTGGAGGACATGCCGTGCATGGCGGACGGCACGCCGGTCGATATCGTACTCAACCCGCTCGGGGTGCCGTCGCGGATGAACGTCGGCCAGATTCTCGAGACGCATCTCGGCTGGGCGGCCAAGGGTATCGGTCTGCGACTCGGTGAGATGCTGAAGCGCGAGACGAGGATCGCGGAGCTGCGCAAGCTGCTCGAAGAGGTCTACAACGCGAGCGGCAAGGCGGAGGACCTGTCGGGAATGTCCGACGACGAGATCGTGCGCATGGCCGGCAACCTGCGCGACGGCGTGCCGTTCGCGACGCCGGTGTTCGACGGCGCCTCGGAGATCGAGATCAAGGCGATGCTCGACCTCGCCTACCCGGACGACGATGCGCGCACGCGTAGCCTCCAGCTGACACCGACCAAGACGCAGGTCACGCTCTACGACGGCCGCACCGGCGATGCGTTCGACCGCACGGTGACGGTCGGATACATGCATGTCCTGAAGCTCCACCACCTGGTAGACGACAAGATGCACGCGCGCTCGACCGGCCCGTACAGCCTGGTCACCCAGCAGCCGCTCGGCGGCAAGGCCCAGTTCGGCGGTCAGCGGTTCGGCGAGATGGAGGTGTGGGCGCTCGAGGCGTACGGCGCGAGCTATACGCTGCAGGAGATGCTCACGGTGAAGTCGGACGACATCCAGGGCCGGACCAAGGTCTACGAGAACATCGTCAAGGGCGATCACAAGATCGACGCCGGCATGCCCGAGTCGTTCAACGTGCTGGTGAAGGAGATCCGGTCGCTCGGGATCGATATCGATCTCGAACGGTACTAGGGCTGCCAGGACTGCAAGTGGTGGGATTTTCGTTCTCGCGTTTGAAGCATTAGCAATCGGAGCCGCTATGAAAGCACTGCTCGATTTGTTCAAGCAGGTCACGCAGGAAGAGGAGTTCGATGCGATCAAGATCGGGCTCGCCTCGCCGGAGAAAATCAGGTCGTGGTCGTACGGCGAGGTGAAAAAGCCGGAGACGATCAACTACCGGACGTTCAAGCCGGAGCGCGACGGTCTCTTCTGCGCGAAGATCTTCGGTCCGATCAAGGACTACGAGTGCCTGTGCGGGAAGTACAAGCGGCTCAAGCACCGCGGGGTGATCTGCGAGAAGTGCGGCGTCGAGGTGACGCTCGCCAAGGTGCGCCGCGAGCGCATGGGCCACATCGAGCTCGCGAGCCCGGTCGCGCACATCTGGTTTCTAAAGTCGCTGCCCTCCCGCCTCGGTCTAGTGCTCGACATGACCCTGCGCGACATCGAGCGCGTGCTTTACTTTGAGGCGTACGTCGTGGTGGACGCGGGGCTCACGCCGCTCAAGCGCGCGCAGCTCCTGACCGAGGACGACTACCTCGCGAAGGTCGAGGAGTTCGGCGACGACTTCACCGCCCAGATGGGCGCGGAGGGGATTCGCGAGCTGCTGCACTCGCTCGACATGCACCACGAGATCGACACGCTCCGCAAGGAGCTCGAGGCGACCTCGTCCGATACCAAGATCAAGAAGATCGCCAAGCGCCTCAAGGTGCTCGAGGGCTTCCAGAAGTCGGGCATCAAGCCCGACCACATGATCATGGAGGTGCTACCGGTGCTGCCCCCGGAGCTGCGGCCGCTCGTGCCGCTCGACGGCGGCCGGTTCGCGACCTCGGACCTGAACGATCTCTACCGGCGGGTGATCAACCGCAACAACCGCCTGAAGCGCCTGCTCGAGCTCAAGGCGCCGGAGATCATCGTCCGCAACGAGAAGCGGATGCTGCAGGAGGCGGTCGATTCGCTTCTCGACAACGGGCGCCGCGGCAAGGCGATGACCGGCGCGAACAAGCGGCCGCTCAAGTCGCTCGCCGACATGATCAAGGGCAAGGGCGGCCGGTTCCGCCAGAACCTGCTCGGCAAGCGCGTCGACTACTCCGGCCGCTCGGTGATCGTCGTCGGTCCGCAGCTCAAGCTGCACCAGTGCGGCCTGCCGAAGAAGATGGCGCTCGAGCTCTTCAAGCCGTTCATTTTCCACAAGCTCGAGATGCAGGGTATCGCGACCACCATCAAGGCCGCGAAGCGCGAGGTCGAGGCCGAGACGCCAGTCGTATGGGACATCCTCGACGAGGTGATCCGCGAGCATCCGGTGCTGCTCAACCGGGCGCCGACGCTCCACCGCCTCGGCATCCAGGCATTCGAGCCGCAGCTCGTCGAAGGTAAGGCGATCCAGCTCCATCCGCTCGTCTGTGCGGCGTTCAACGCCGACTTCGACGGCGACCAGATGGCCGTGCACGTGCCGCTGTCGCTCGAGGCGCAGATGGAGGCGCGGACGCTGATGCTGTCCTCGAACAACATCCTTTCGCCCGCGAACGGTGACCCCATCATCGTGCCCTCGCAGGACATCGTGCTCGGCCTCTACTACGCCACGCGCGACCGCGTGAACGCCCCCGGCGAAGCCATGGCGTTCTCCGACGTTGCCGAGGTCAGCCGCGCCTATGAATCGGGGCAGGTGGAACTGCATGCGAAGATCACCGTCCGGATCCGCGAGCACGACATCACCGAAGACGGCGAAAAGACCTCCAAGGTGACGCGCTACGAGACGACCGTCGGACGGTCCCTGCTGTCGGAGATCCTGCCGCCGGGCCTCTCGTTCGAGTTGATCAACAAGGCGCTCAAGAAGAAGGAGATCTCGAAGCTCATCAACGCAGCGTTCCGGCGCTGCGGTCTGCGCGAGACGGTGATCTTCGCCGACCGGCTGATGAACGCCGGTTTCGGGATCGCCACGCGCGCCGGCCTGTCGATCGCGGTGGACGACATGCTCGTGCCGCGGGTCAAGCTCAACCTGATCGAAGAGGCCGAGAAGGAGGTCAAGGAGATCGAGAGCCAGTACACCTCGGGTCTGGTGACCGGCGGCGAGCGCTACAACAAGGTGGTCGACATCTGGGGCCGCGCCGGCGACCAGGTCGGCAAGGCCATGATGGAGCAGCTGCAGCACGAGGACGTCGTCGACCGCTCAGGGAAGAGCGTGAAGCAGGAGTCGTTCAACTCCATCTTCATGATGGCCGACTCCGGGGCGCGCGGTTCGGCGGCGCAGATCCGGCAGCTCGCCGGGATGCGGGGGCTGATGGCAAAGCCCGACGGCTCGATCATCGAGAGCCCGATCAAGGCGAACTTCCGCGAGGGCCTGAACGTGCTGGAGTACTTCATCTCCACGCACGGTGCGCGTAAGGGTCTTGCCGACACCGCGCTCAAGACCGCGAACTCGGGCTATCTCACCCGGCGTCTGGTCGACGTCACGCAGGATCTCGTCGTGACCGAGGACGATTGCGGCACGGCGAACGGCGTGGCGATGAAGGCGCTGGTCGAGGGCGGCGAGGTGATCGAGGCGCTGCGCGAGCGCATCCTCGGGCGCGTGACCGCCGCGGATATCCCGCATCCGGAAACCCAGGACACGCTGCTTCCGGCCGGGACGCTGCTGAACGAGGAGGAGGTCGAGACAATCGAGGTGCTCGGAATCGACGAGGTGAAGGTACGTACCCCGCTCACCTGCGACACCCGCTGGGGCCTGTGCTCCAAGTGCTACGGACGCGATCTTGGGCGCGGAGATCTGGTGAACCTCGGCGAGGCGGTGGGCGTCATTGCCGCGCAGTCGATCGGCGAGCCGGGCACGCAGCTCACGATGCGCACGTTCCACATCGGCGGCGCCGCGTCGCGGACGGCGGTGGCGAGCCAGGTCGATGCGAAATCGATCGGCATCGCCCGCTTCTCCGGTCAGATGCGGTACGTGACGAACGCCAAGGGCGAGCGCGTGGCGATCTCGCGGACCGGCGAGGTGCTGGTTACCGACGACAACGGACGCGAGCGCGAGCGGCACAAGGTGCCCTACGGCGCGACGGTGGCGGTCGGCGACGGCTCGCCGGTGAAGCCGGGTCAGGTGCTCGCGGTCTGGGAGCCACACACCCGCCCCATCATCACCGAGTACGCCGGAACGGTGAAGTTCGAGAACGTCGAGGAAGGCGCAACGGTCGCGAAGCAGATCGACGAGGTCACCGGCCTCTCGACGCTGGTTGTCATCGACCCGAAACGGCGCGGCACGGCTGCGAAGGGTCTGCGGCCGCAGGTGAAGCTCCTGAACGAGGCTGGTGACGAGGTGAGGATCCCGGGCACCGACCACGCCGTGAACATCACCTTCCAGGTCGGTTCGCTCATCACGGTGCGCGACGGCCAGCAGGTGGCGATCGGGGAGGTGCTCGCGAAGATTCCGCAGGAGACCTCGAAGACCCGCGACATCACCGGCGGCCTGCCGCGCGTGGCCGAGCTGTTCGAAGCCCGCTCGCCGAAGGACGCCGGCATGCTCGCGGAGGTCACCGGCACGGTCTCGTTCGGCAAGGACACCAAGGGCAAGCAGCGGCTCATCCTCACCGACCTCGACGGGAAGGAGCACGAGTTCCTGATCCCGAAAGACAAGCATGTCACCGTCCACGACGGCCAGGTCGTGAACAAGGGCGAGCTGATCGTCGACGGTGCGGTCGATTCGCACGACATCCTGCGCCTGCAGGGAGTCGAGGCGCTCGCGCGCTACGTGACCGACGAGGTGCAGGACGTGTATCGGCTGCAGGGCGTGCGCATCAACGACAAGCACATCGAGGTGATCGTGCGGCAGATGCTGCGCAGGGTGACGATCGACGAAGCCGGCGACACCCGGTTCATCACCGGCGAGCAGGTCGAACGTGCCGATGTCCTGGAGGAGAACGAGAAAGTCATGGCCGACGGGAAGACGCCGGCCGTCTACAGCCACAACCTGCTGGGGATCACCAAGGCGTCGCTGTCGACCGACTCGTTCATCTCCGCCGCATCGTTCCAAGAGACCACACGGGTCCTCACCGAAGCCGCGATCATGGGCAAGAAGGACGACCTGCGCGGTCTCAAGGAGAACGTCATCGTCGGCCGTCTCATCCCGGCGGGAACCGGTCTCGCATATCACAACGCGCGGAAGACTGTACCGGCGCAGGAGCTGTTCGAGGAGTTGCCGGAGGGCGCGGTCGTAGCCGAGACGACCACGGAGCAGGCCTGAACCCGCCCCCTGGAAACAGGGGACAGCCGGCGAGGGGATTTTCGGTTCGGGGGCGGCGGAAACGCCGCCCCTTTCAGTTTTTTGGAGTCGCCCGATGACGCGCACCTTGATCGTCACGGCACTGGCGCTATCGGTTGCGGCCTGCAGTCCTGCCGGAACCCGCCTGTCCGCTGCGCCGGTCCCGGCGGAGATCAACGGCACGGTCAGCTATCTTCAGGGCAGCGCGATCCCGTTCGAGGCGCAACTCCGCGTCCGGCTGGAGGAGGCACCGCGCGGCAGTGCCCCGGCGCAGTTCATCGCCGAGACGATGATCCCGCGCGCGGCGCCGGTGCCGATCCCGTTCCGGATCAGCGTCGATCCCCGCGTGATCGATCCGAAGCGGGGCTACACGCTCACCGCCCGGATCGAACGCGAGGAGCGCCTGCTCTTCATCAACGAGGCCCCGGTACGCGTCTTGACGCTCGGCCACCCGTCGCGGGTGGAGATCGTGGTCGTCCCGGCGACCGACCGGAGATAGGTCAGGATCCCGCCCTAGCCGCCGCGCCGCGGCGCGCGCGCTTGCGCGCGAGCGTCGCCACGCCGGCGGCGAACACCTCCGCGACCATCTCGGCGAACTCCGGGTACGACACGCCCTTGTCGGGCTTGAGCCACGTGAACGTCCAGTTCATCATCCCGAACAGCATCATCGTCACCGCCTTCACGATCGCAGGATCGGCGGGAAGGCCGTGTGCGGCGCGGATGGCCTGCGCAAAGGCGTCGATCGCGCGGCGCTGGTTCCCGACCACGATCCGGCGCTCGCGCTCGGGCAGGAACCGCAGGTCGTGGAGCAGCACCATGTGCCGCGCCTGCGAGGTCTGATACTCGTCGAGGAAGAGGCGGATCAGCTCGGGCAGCCGCTCGGCCGGATCGCGAACCCTGCGTTCGGCTTCCTCGACGAGCGCCACCAGCCGCCGCGTGTACTGCTCGGTGAGATCGAAGAGCAGCCGCTCCTTCGACGCGTAGTAGTGATAGAGCAGGCCCTTCGAGACGCCGCAGCGCCGCGCGATGTCGTTCATCGATGCGCTCGGGAAACCGAGCTCGGCGAACGCTTCCGCCGCCGTCTCGAGGATGAGCTGGCGCTGGGCATCGTACGTCGCGGCGCGCGTGCGAGCCATGTTCGAATCCCGGGCGAGAATCGCCTGGGTCAGCGCTCGTCGTAGCTGACCACGACCCGCTCGGTCACCGGGTGGGACTGGCAGGTGAGCACGAAGCCGCGGGCGAGCTCGTGGTCGTCGAGGGCGAAGTTCCGGTCCATGCGGACCTCGCCCTCGACCACTTTGGCGCGGCAGGTGCAGCACACGCCCGCCTTGCACGCAAACGGCAGGTCCGCGCCGGCGTGCAGAGCCATGTCCAGGAGGCTCTCGCCCTGATAGCCCACACGGATGTGGCGCTGCTTGCCGTCGGCGATCACGGTGACGCTCGCCGCCGGCCCCTCGGCTTCGGCGAGCGGCGCTCCGATCCGCGGTGTGGCGGGCGCGGGCTGGCTCGGGCTGGCAAAGCGCTCGACGTGCAGGCGCCCGGGCGCGAGCCCGCTCCGCTTAAGCGCCGCGGTCACGCTGTCGATCATGCCCGCCGGTCCGCAGACGAAGGCCTCGTCGATGCCGGCGACCGGGATCAGGGTGTCGAGCAACGCCGCGCACTTCGCCTCGTCGATCCGGCCGTTGAAGAGATCGACCTCCTGGTGATCGCGGGAGAGCACGTGATAGAGCGCGAACCGGTCGAGGTAGCGATCCTTCATGTCCTCCAGCTCGTCGCAGAACATGATCGAGCGCACGAAGCGGTTGCCGTACACGAGGGTGAACCGTGACTCCCGCTCGATCTCCAGCGTCGTCTTGACGAGCGAGATCACCGGCGTGATCCCGCTTCCGGCGGCGAACGCGACGTAGTGCTTCCGGTGGGTTGGGTCGAGCGCGCTGAAGAAGCGCCCGTCGGGGGTCATGACCTCGAGCGCCGCGCCGCAAGCGAGCCGCTCGTTGGCGAAGCTGGAGAATCTGCCGCCGTCGACCCGCTTGATCGCGACGGCGAGCGTGCGCTCGTTGGCGCCGGAGCAGATCGAGTACGAGCGGCGCACCTCCTCGCCGTCGATCGCGGTGCGGAGCGTCACGAACTGGCCCTGCGTGAAGCGGTACCGGTCGGCCAGCTCGGCTGGCACATCGAACCTGACGACGACGGCGTACTCGGTCTCCTTGCGGACGTCCGCGACGGTCAGCCGGTGAAAGCGCGGCGGGGCCATCAGATCGGCTTGAAGTAGTCGAACGGCTCGCGGCAGATGCGGCACCGGTACAGCGCCTTGCACGCGGTCGAGCCGAACTCCGCCAGGCGCTCGGTGTCGCCGCCGCCGCAGTGCGGACAACCGACAAGCGCGGGCTCGGCGCGGTGGAAGCGTAGCGGCGCCGTCGCGTCGGGTGCGCGCGGGCCGGGCGGCGCGATGCCGAAGCGTTCGAGCTTCGCGCGCCCGGAAGCGGTCATCCAGTCGGTCGTCCATGCGGGGCTGAGCACGGTGCGCACGGTCGCGGCAAAGCCGGCGCGCGCGAGCGCCCGCCGGATCGACTCTTCGATAACCTCCGTTGCAGGACAGCCGGAGTAGGTCGGTGTGACGGTCACATCGACCGCATCGCCGTCGACGCGTACCTCGCGCACGATGCCGAGATCGACGACCGACAGCACCGGGATCTCGGGGTCTGCGACGCTCTCGATTGCCTCCAACGCGCGCACACGGGCGGCACTGCTCGCGGCACTGGAGGCTGCCTGCGGCGTGCCGGTCACCAGCTCGCTCCGGGATGCTGTCGATGAAGCGATTGCATCTCGGTCAGCAGGTAGCCGAGGTGCTCGCTATGGCCGCCCAGCTTGCCGGTGCTGCGGAATGCGCTATCGCTGGGTCGCTGCAGCGTCGCCTCCTCCAGCACGGTGCCGACCGTATCGAGCCAGCCCGCGCGCAAGGTCGCGCTCTCGACGCCGATGCCGTGACGCGCGATGGCGCTCTCGACCGGATCGGTCTCGAACAGCTCGTGCGTGTACGGCCAGAGCGCGTCGAGGGCGGCTTGTGCCCGCGCGTGCGACTCGTCGGTGCCGTCGCCGAACCGGATCGTCCAGTCGGCGGCATGGCGCAGGTGATAGCGCGCCTCCTTGACCGACTTCGCCGCGATGGCTGCAAGCTCGCCGTCGGTGGAGCTCGAAAGCGCGCGCCACAGCTCGCACTGATAGGCGCTGAACAGCAGATTGCGGACGATCGTTACCGCATAGTCGGGCGCCGCGGCGCCGGCCGAGGCGATGCCGCTCGCCGGCAGCTCGGCGAGGGTCGCATTGCGGTACTCGGGCACATCGCGCAGGAACGCGAGCCGGTCCTCGTCGCGCCCGGCGCCTTCGACCTGTCCGGCGTGGGTGAGAACCAGGCGGGCCTGGCCGACGAGATCGAGGGCGACGTTCGCCATCGCGATGTCCTCCTCCAGCACCGGGCCGTGCCCGCACCACTCGGCGAGCCGCTGACCCAGGACGAGCGGGGCGTCCCCAAGGCGCAGCAGGTACTCGACGTGCTCGGGGGAGCCGTGACTGCCGGGTGCGATGCTCGTGTCCATGGCGCGGCGGGGATCGTTACATGTGCTTCACTTCGTCCGGCAGCTCGTAGAACGTCGGATGGCGGTAGATTTTGTCGGCCATCGGATCGAACAGCTCCGCCTTGTCGTCCGGATCGGCGGCCGTAATCGCGCCGGAAGGGACGACCCAGATCGACACCCCTTCCTGACGGCGCGTGTACACGTCCCGCGCCATCTGCAGCGCCTGCCGCGCGTCCGCAGCGTGTAGGCTGCCGCAATGCTTGTGCTCCAGCCCCTGCTTCGAGCGGATGAAGACTTCCCACAGGGGCCACTCGGGTTGTGCCACGGCTTTTCTCCTCAGTTTTCACGCTGCGAGGGACGACACCCCTCGCACTCGCGGGGCGCCTAAGCAGCCTGCTTCGCGGCGCGCGCTTCCCGCTTCGCCGCGTGAGCGAGCGCCGCATCGCGCACCCACCGGCCTTCCTCGAAGGCGCGAACGCGCGTCGCGAGCCGCTCGCGGTTGCACGGCCCGTCGCCGTTCACCACGCGCCAGAACTCGTCCCAGTCGATCGCGCCGAAATCATAGTGAGCGCGCCCGGCGTTCCACTTCAGGTTCGGGTCGGGGAGGCTGACACCCAGCAGCTCGGCCTGCGGGACCGTGGCATCGACGAATTTCTGCCGCAGGTCGTCGTTCGAGATGCGCTTGATGCCCCACCGCATCGCCTGGCCGGTGTTCGGCGAGTCCTTGTCGTGCGGCCCGAACATCATCAGCACCGGCCACCACCAGCGGTTCACCGCCTCCTGGACCATCGCGCGCTGCGCGGGCGTGCCGCGCATCATGGCGAGCAACGCGTCGTAGCCCTGGCGCATGTGGAACGACTCCTCCTTGCAGACGCGGATCATCGCGCGCGCGTATGGGCCGTACGAGCACCGGCACAGCGGGATCTGGTTCATGATCGCCGCGCCGTCGACGAGCCAGCCGATGACGCCGACATCGGCCCAGGTCAGGGTCGGGTAGTTGAAGATCGAGGAATACTTCGCCTTGCCCGAGTGGAGCGCCTCGATCAGCCGGTCGCGCGAGACGCCGAGCGTCTCGGCGGCGGCGTAGAGGTAGAGCCCGTGCCCGCCCTCGTCCTGCACTTTCGCAAGCAGGATCGTCTTGCGCTTGAGCGAGGGCGCGCGGCTGATCCAATTGCCCTCGGGGAGCATCCCGACGATCTCGGAGTGGGCGTGCTGCGAGATCTGCCGGACGAGCGTCTTGCGGTACGCCTCGGGCATCCAGTCGCGCGGCTCGACCTTTTGGTCGGCGTCGAGCTTCCGCTCGAAACCGTCTTCCTCCGGCTGCCGCGGACCGCCGGTCGCCGCCGGCTGCGCGTCCTTGCCGGGCAGGTCGATGGCTTGAGTGTACATGGCGCCTCCTGTGCGATCGCGCAGATGCTCGCATAAACCGACCGGTCGGTCAATGAATACGCGCAGCACGGGGCGGCGGGAGGGCGACCTCATCGCCCCTGCCTGGCTTGATGCCGGGATCGACGGCTATTTCTTGCCGCGCGGCCTGGGCAGCCCGATGACTGTGCCCTCACGACGCGCGTCGGCGCCGCCGTACTGCTTGCCCGTGTGCGCATCGACGACCACGGCCTGCACCGATCCGATGTCCGCCGGCGCATTCACCGTATGCCCGAGCGCAATCAGGCCGGCGATCGCCGCCGGCGAAAAGCCGCTGAACTTGCTGCCGGGAGCACCGTTGTCCCGGTTGATCGCGGCCATGAACACGCGCAGCGATTGACCGGGGGCCGGCCGATCTACGATGAGCGTTTCACCATGGCCGCGCGCAGGTCCGTTCCCGAAGAGCGGAGCGACCCTTAGCCGTTCCGCGAGCGGCCAGGCTCAGCGCATCCCGAGCTTGGTATCGCCGAAGATTCGCCCGGCCTCCCGCGGTGCGCAGCGCCAGTACTGCGCGGGCGCCCGTACTTCGCCGCCGAGCGAGGCCGCGGCGTGCCACGCCCAGCGCGGGTCGTAGAGCATGCCGCGCGCCATCGCAACCATGTCCGCATCACCCGACGCGACGATCGCCTCGGCCTGTTGCGTATCGGTGATCAAGCCGACGCCGATCGTCGCGATCCCGACCTCGGCGCGAACGCGGCGCGCGAACGGCACCTGGTAGCCGGGTCCGAGCGGGATCTTCTGCTGCGGCGAGACGCCACCGCTCGAACAATCGATCCAGTCGCAGCCTCGGCGCTTCAGCTCGGCAGCATAGGCTACCGAGTCCTCCACGTCCCAGCCACCCTCGATCCAGTCGGTCGAGGAGATCCGGACGCCGAGCGGCTTCCCCAGCGGCCAGCCTTCACGCACCGCGTCGAACACCTCGAGCGGGAAGCGCATGCGCTTCTCGCGCGACCCGCCATACTCGTCCGCGCGCAAATTGGAGATCGGCGACAGGAACTCGTGCAGCAGGTAACCATGCGCGCTGTGCAGCTCGATCGCGTCGAATCCGAGCCGGAGCGCGCGGTGCGCAGCGGCGACGAAGCCTTCGCGGACCCGACTGAGGCCAGCGCGATCGAGCACCAGGGGTGGCTCCTCATGCGGCAGTTGAGGCACCGCCGACGGGCCCACCGGTCGCCAGCCGCCGCGGTCTGCCGGGATCAACTGACCACCGCGCCATGGCACCGCGCTCGAGCCCTTGCGCCCGGCGTGCGCGAGCTGGATTCCGAGCGCGATCGGCGAGTATCTCCGGATCGCGGCCACGACGCGGCCGAGCGCGCGCTCGTTTTCGTCTGAGTAGAGGCCCAAGCAGCCCGGCGTGATACGACCGATCGCCTCGATGGCGGTCGCTTCTACGAAGAGCATCGCAGCGCCGCCGAGGGAGAGATGACCGAGATGGATGAGGTGCCAATCGGTCGCGGAGCCGTCCTCGGCCGAGTACTGGCACATCGGCGAAACGACGATGCGATTCGGAAGGTTCAACTCGCGTAGCGCGATCGGGCTGAATAGCGGGCTGGTCATGCCGGGATGATCCTCGAGGCGCCGAAAGAGCGGCCGAGTATACCGAGCGAGTCGTTCGCTCGGCCGGGGCGGGAACGAGCCTCGACTCCACCTCCTCAGGTGTCGCCGCTCCGGGTTGCCTCCTCTCCCGTTGCGACCGCGCGCACCGCCGGAGCGCATCGGACCTGTCCCGCAGCGCAAACAAGCGTTGACCCTCTGTGAGGTAAGCCCTTATAATCCCGCGGCTTTGAAACCCGGGGCGGCGCCAGCCGTCCCGATTTTTTCTGGTGCGGCGGCCCACGTCCTGCCGCGGATCCCCCGGATCAGCGCCATCAGCCGCATTTTGGAACACTCGGGAAAGCGCGTTTCATGCCGACAATCAGTCAGTTAGTGCGCAAAGGGCGCACGAGCCCGGTCACCAAGAGCAAAGTCCCCGCGCTCGCGGGATCGCCGCAGAAGCGCGGCGTTTGCACGCGCGTGTATACGACGACACCGAAGAAACCGAACTCGGCGCTGCGCAAGGTTGCGAAGGTCCGCCTCACCAACGGCTTCGAGGTGATCAGCTACATCGGCGGCGAAGGCCACAACTTGCAGGAGCACTCGGTAGTGCTGATCCGCGGCGGCCGCGTGAAGGATCTGCCGGGTGTGCGCTATCACATCGTGCGCGGGAGCCTCGACACGCAGGGCGTGAAGGACCGCAAGCAGAGCCGCTCGAAGTACGGCGCGAAGCGGCCAAAGGCCGCCTGAGCTTCAAGGAGCGATCATGCCCCGCCGCAGAGAAGTTCCGAAGCGCGAAATCCTCCCGGACCCGAAGTTCGGCAATGTCGATGTCTCCAAGTTCGTCAACGTGCTGATGACGCGCGGCAAGAAGTCGGTCGCCGAGCGGATCATCTACGGCGCGCTCGACTCCATCAAGACGAAGTCGGGCAAGGATCCGATCGAGGTCTTCAGCCAGGCGGTACAGAACACCAAGCCGATGGTCGAGGTGAAGAGCCGGCGCGTCGGCGGCGCCAACTACCAGGTGCCGGTCGAGGTGCGTCCCGTGCGCCGCGTGGCCCTCGCGATGCGCTGGCTGCGCGAGGCGGCGCAGAAGCGCGGCGAAAAGTCGATGGGCATGCGCCTCGCGAACGAGTTGATGGAAGCCGCGGAAGGGCGCGGCGGCGCGGTGAAGAAGCGCGAAGAAGTCCATCGCATGGCGGAGGCCAACAAGGCCTTCGCGCATTATCGATTCTAACGAAGGGTTCCCCGGGGCGGGCCGAGCCCGCCCCGAACGTCCCATGGCAAGGAAGACACCCATCGAGCGGTACCGCAACATCGGCATCAGTGCGCACATCGATGCCGGCAAGACCACGACCACCGAGCGCATCCTGTTCTACACCGGGGTGTCGCACAAGATGGGCGAGGTGCACGACGGCGCTACCGTCATGGACTACATGGAGCAGGAGCGCGAACGGGGGATCACGATCACCTCGGCGGCAACCACCTGCTTCTGGAAGGGCATGGAAGGCAATTTCCCCGAGCACCGCATCAACATCATCGACACGCCCGGCCACGTCGACTTCACGATCGAGGTCGAGCGGTCGATGCGCGTGCTCGACGGCGCCTGCATGGTTTACGACTCGGTCGGTGGCGTGCAGCCGCAATCCGAGACAGTCTGGCGGCAGGCGAACAAGTACGGCGTGCCGCGGCTTGCATTCGTAAACAAGATGGACCGCGTGGGCGCGAACTTCTTCCGCGTCTACGACCAGATGAAATCCCGCCTGAAGGGCAACCCGGTCGTGATCCAGGTGCCGATCGGCGCCGAGGAGAAGTTCGCGGGGATCGTCGACCTCGTGCGCATGAAGGCGATCTACTGGGACGACGCGACGCAGGGAACGAAGTTCGAAGTCAAAGACATCCCCGCCGAGCTGAAGGAGGTCTGCGACGAGTGGCGCGAGAAGATGGTCGAGGCGGCAGCCGAGGCCAACGAGGATCTCATGACGAGATACCTCGAGGGCCACACGCTGTCCGTCGACGAGATCAAGAAGGGGCTGCGCGAGCGCACCATTAGGGGCGAGATCGTGCCGATGCTGTGCGGCTCGGCGTTCAAGAACAAGGGCGTGCAGGCGATGCTCGACGCCGTGATCGACTACCTGCCGTCGCCGGTCGACATCCCGCCGGTCAAAGGGATCAAGGAGAACGGCCAGCCCGACGCCCGCAAGCCTGCCGACGACGAGCCGTTCAGCGCGCTCGCGTTCAAGATCCTGACCGATCCGTACGTCGGCCAGCTCACGTTCTTCCGCGTCTATTCCGGCGTCCTCAACTCCGGCGACACGGTCTATACCTCGCTCCGGGGGCGCAAGGAGCGCATCGGTCGCATCCTCCAGATGCACGCAAACCAGCGCGAAGAGATCAAGGAAGTTCGCGCGGGAGACATCGCGGCCGCGGTCGGCCTGAAGGACGTCACCACCGGCGAGACGCTGTGCGACCCGGGCAAGATGATCATCCTGGAACGCATGATATTCCCCGACCCGGTGATCCACGTCGCCGTCGAGCCGAAGACCAAGGCCGACCAGGAGCGGATGGGCGTCGCGCTCGGCCGGCTGGCACAGGAGGACCCCTCGTTTCGCGTGCGCACCGACGAGGAATCGGGCCAGACGATCATCTCGGGGATGGGCGAGCTGCACCTCGAGATCATCGTCGACCGCATGAAGCGCGAGTTCAACGTCGAGGCGAACGTCGGCGCGCCCCAGGTGGCATATCGCGAAACGATCAAGCGATCCTGCCCGGAGATCGAGGGCAAGTTCATCAAGCAGTCGGGCGGCCGCGGGCAGTACGGTCACGTCTGGCTCAAGCTCGACCCGAACGAGGCCGGCAAGGGCTTCGAGTTCGTCGACGCCATCAAGGGCGGCTCGGTTCCGCGCGAGTACATCCCGGCGGTGGAGAAGGGGCTGAAGGAGACGCTGCCGGCCGGCGTCCTAGCCGGGTTCCCGATCGTCGACGTGAAGGTGACGCTGTTCGACGGCTCGTATCACGAGGTCGACTCGAACGAGAACGCCTTTCGCATGGCGGCGTCGATCGCCTTCAAGGACGGCATGCGCCGCGCTAACCCGATCCTGCTCGAACCGATGATGGCGGTCGAAGTGGAAACGCACGAGGAGAAGATGGGCGACGTGATGGGCGACCTCTCGTCTCGGCGCGGCATCATTCAGGGCATGGAAGATCTGGCGGGCGGCAAGGTGATCCGCGCCGAGGTGCCGCTCGCGGAGATGTTCGGCTACTCGACGACGCTGCGCTCGCTGACGCAGGGACGCGCAACGTACACGATGGAATTCAAGCACTACACCGAGGCGCCGAAGCAGATCGCGGAGAGCATCATCAGCAAGCTCGCCGGCAAGGACGACAAGAAGTAGCCCCGCCAGGACCGATACATTGGTAGGAGAGCCGACACATGGCGAAGAGCAAGTTTGAGCGTAACAAGCCGCACGTGAACGTGGGGACGATTGGTCACGTGGATCACGGGAAGACGACGCTGACGGCGGCGATGACGCACATTTTGTCGAAGAAGTTTGGGGGCGAGGCGAAGAACTACGATCAGATCGACAACGCGCCGGAGGAGAAGGCGCGCGGGATCACGATCAACACGGCGCACGTGGAGTATCAGACGGCGAATCGGCACTACGCGCATGTCGACTGCCCGGGGCATGCCGACTACATCAAGAACATGATCACCGGGGCGGCGCAGATGGACGGGGCGATTCTGGTGGTTTCGGCGGCCGATGGGCCGATGCCGCAGACGCGCGAGCACATTCTGCTTGCGCGCCAGGTGGGGGTGCCGTTCATCGTGGTGTACATGAACAAGGCCGACATGGTCGATGACAAGGAGCTCTTGGACCTGGTGGAGATGGAGGTGAGGGAGCTGTTGTCGAAGTACGAGTTTCCCGGTGACAAGACCCCGATCGTGATCGGCTCGGCGCTGAAGGCGCTGGAGGGGGACAAGTCGGACATGGGGGAGGGGTCGATCTTCAAGCTCGCTGATGCGCTGGACAGCTACATCCCGCTGCCCAAGCGGGCGCTGGACCAGCCGTTTCTGATGCCGGTGGAGGATGTGTTCTCGATCTCGGGTCGGGGGACGGTGGTCACGGGGCGGGTGGAGCGGGGGATCATCAAGGTCTCCGAGGAGATCGAGATTGTGGGGCTGAAGCCGACGCTGAAGACGGTGTGCACGGGGGTGGAGATGTTTCGCAAGCTCCTCGATGAGGGGCAGGCGGGGGACAACATCGGGGTGCTGCTGCGGGGGACCAAGCGCGAGGAGGTGGAGCGTGGGCAGGTGCTGGCGAAGCCGGCCTCGATCACCCCGCACACGAAGTTTCAGGCCGAGGTGTACGTGCTGTCGAAGGAGGAGGGGGGTCGGCACACGCCGTTTTTCAACGGTTATCGGCCGCAGTTTTACTTCCGTACGACCGATGTGACGGGTTCGGCGGAGTTGCCGGCGGGGACGGAGATGGTGATGCCTGGGGACAACGTGTCGATCACGGTGAGCCTGATCGCCCCGATTGCGATGGAGGAGGGGTTGCGCTTCGCCATCCGCGAGGGCGGGCGTACCGTCGGTGCCGGCGTCGTGACGAAAGTGATCGAATAAGCCGGCGCGAGAGGGCACGGTCCCTTTGCGTCCGTCCGAGATGAAACACTGCTAAAGAGCGCTGAACGAACATGGCCGTACAAAGTCAAAAAATCCGGATCCGCCTGAAGGCGTACGACTACAAGCTGATCGACCAGTCGGCGCTCGAGATCGTGGATACGGCGAAGCGCACCGGCGCGGTGGTCAAGGGGCCGGTGCCGCTGCCGACGCGCATCCAGCGCTTCGACGTGCTGCGCTCGCCGCACGCGAACAAGACCTCGCGCGATCAGCTCGAGATCCGCACGCACCAGCGGCTGATGGACATCATCGATCCCACCGACAAGACGGTGGATGCGCTGATGAAGCTCGATCTGCCGGCGGGCGTGGACGTGGAAATACGACTGTAGGACTGTAGCCAGGAGTCAGCCGGGGCGGCGTTAACACCGCCGCCCAGTACATGCACCGCTCGGCCAATTGCAGCCGGCCCCCGTCGGAAAAGCGGGGCAACAAGGAAAGGTAGCGTCATGAGTCTAGGACTCGTCGGCCGCAAGGTCGGCATGAGCCGCGTGTTCACCGAGGATGGCGATAGCCTTCCGGTGACGGTGCTGGACGTCGCCGACAACCGCGTGACCCAGGTCAAGAAGCCGGATACCGACGGCTACGCCGCCGTGCAGGTCACCTACGGCAAGCGGCGCGCCTCGCGCGTCGGCAAGCCGATGGCGGGCCATTTTGCCAAGGCGGGCGTAGAGGGCGGGACCATTCTGAAGGAATTCCGCATCACGGAGGCCGAGGCCGGGACCTTCCAGCCCGGCGCCAAGGTCGGAGTGGACATCTTCCAGGTGGGCCAGATGGTCGACGTGTCGGGGACGTCGATCGGCAAGGGCTTCGCGGGCGCGATCAAGCGCCATCACTTCTCTTCGAACCGCGCGAGCCACGGCAACTCCGCCTCGCACAACACCCCGGGCTCGACCGGACAGAACCAGAGCCCGGGGCGAGTATTCCCGGGCAAACGCATGGCGGGGCATCTCGGCTCGAAGCAGCGCACCGTACAGAACCTGAAGATCGTTCGTATCGACGCTGAGCGTCAGCTCGTCCTCGTCCTCGGCGCGGTGCCGGGGCACGAAGGCGGTCACATCGTCGTGAAGCCGGCTTCCAAGGCGCCGCCGGCGAAGAAATAGAGGGCGCGATGGAACTCAAGCTGATCAGCGATCAAGGCCAGGACGGGGCGACCGTCTCCGCGTCGGACGCGGCGTTCGGGCGCGACTTCAACGAGTCGCTCGTGCACCAGCTCGTCGTCGCTTACCAGGCGAACGCCCGGCTCGGCACGCGCGCGCAGAAGGCGCGCGGCGACCTCACCCGCTCGCATCGCAAGCCGTGGCGGCAGAAGGGCACCGGGCGCGCCCGCGCCGGCTCCGCTTCCAGCCCGCTGTGGCGCGGTGGCGGCAGGATCTTCCCCAACTCTCCCGACGAGAACTTCAGCCAGAAGGTCAATCGGAAGATGTACCGCGCCGGGATGGCGGCCATCCTGTCGCAGCTCGCGCGCGATGGCCGGCTGTCGGTGGTCGAGGACTTCAAGGTCGACCAGCCCAAGACCAAGCTGCTCGCGCAGAAGGTGAAGGCGATGGGGCTCGACGAGGTCCTTCTCATCACCGACGCCGCCGACGAAAACCTGCTGCTCTCGTCGCGCAATCTGCCGTACGTGCAGGTGCTCGATGTGCAACACGCCGACCCCGTCTCGCTGGTGAGCTCGAAGAACGTGCTGGTGACGCGCAAGGCGGTGGCGAAGCTCGAGGAGCTGTACTCATGACCGCGTTTACCCCGGAGCGCTTGCTGACGGTGCTCCTCGCGCCGGTCGTGTCGGAGAAGAGCACGTTCGTCGGCGAGCGCGCGAACCAGTACGTGTTCCGCGTCGCACCGGACGCGACGAAGCCCGAAATCAAGGCCGCGGTCGAGCTGCTCTTCAGCACCAAGGAGACCAAGGTGCAAGTGACCGGCGTGCGGGTCGCGAACGTGAAGGGCAAACACAAGCGCACCGGGCGCATCGCCGGGCGCCGGCGCAACTGGAAGAAGGCGTATGTGAGCCTCGCGCCGGGCCAGGACATCAGCTTCCAGGCGACGGAGTAAGCCATGCCTCTAGTCAAAGTCAAACCCACCTCCGCCGGCCGCCGGGGCTACGTCAAGGTCGTAACGCCCGAGCTGCACAAGGGGCGGCCGCACGATGCCCTGCTCGATACGAAGACGCGCAAGGCGGGCCGCAACAACTACGGCCACATCACCACCCGCCACCACGGCGGCGGACACAAGCGCCAGTACCGCATCGTCGATTTTCGCCGGGACAAGGACGGCATTCCAGCCAAGGTCGAGCGGCTCGAGTACGACCCGAACCGCAGCGCGCATCTTGCCCTCCTCTGCTACGCCGACGGCGAGCGCCGGTACATCATCGCGCCCAAGGGGGTGAACGTCGGCACCCAGCTCGCGAGCGGCTCGGAAGCCCAGATCAAGCCGGGCAACACGCTGCCGCTGCGGAACATCCCGATCGGCACGACGATCCACTGCATCGAGCTGCAGCCGGGCAAGGGCGCGCAGCTCGCCCGCTCGGCAGGCACCTCGACGCAGCTCCTCGCGCGTGAAGGCAGCTACGCGCAGGTGCGACTGCGCTCCGGCGAGATCCGCAAGGTGCATGTCGACTGCCGCGCGACGATCGGCGAGGTCGGCAACGAGGAGCATTCGCTCGAGAAGACCGGCAAGGCGGGCCGCGTGCGGTGGAAGGGAATCAAGCCGACCGTGCGGGGCGTGGCGATGAACCCGGTCGATCACCCGCACGGCGGCGGCGAGGGCCGCACCGGCACCAAGCGCGACCCTGTGTCGCCGTGGGGCACGCTCACCAAGGGCCACCGCACCCGGACCAACAAGCGCACGCGCGGCATGATCGTCGCGAGTCGGCACAAGAGGTAGAGCACCATGGCGCGTTCAATCAAGAAGGGCCCGTTCGTCGATCATCATCTGATGAAGAAGGTCGACGCTGCCCGGTCCGGCGGCGACAAGCGGCCGATCAAGACCTGGTCGCGGCGCTCGACGATCGTGCCGGACTTCGTCGGCTTCACGATCGCGGTGCACAACGGCAAGCAGCACATCCCGGTGTACGTCACCGAGAACATGGTCGGCCACAAGCTCGGTGAATTTGCCCTGACGCGGACGTTCAAGGCGCACTCCGCCGATCGCAAGTCGGCGGCGCCGGCCGGGGCGGCGCCGGCCGGGGCGGCGAAGAAATAGGGATGGACGCGATGGAAACGCGAGCGAAGCTGTACGGTGTCCGCCTCTCGGCGCAGAAGGGCCGGCTGGTGGCCGACATGATCCGCGGACTGACGGTGGAGCGGGCGCTCAACGTTCTGAGCTTCACACCGAAGAAGGGCGCTCGCATCATCAAGAAGGTGCTCGAGTCGGCGATCGCCAACGCCGAGCACAACGACGGCGCGGACATCGACGAGCTCCAGGTCACCAGCGTAATGGTCGAGCGCGGCACCGTCATGAAGCGCTTCCAGGCGCGCGCGAAGGGCCGCGGGTTCCGGATCACCAAGCCCACCTGCCACATTTTCCTGACGGTCGGCGACGCGCCCGCGAAGCAGCGCGCCGCCGCCCGGGCCAAGAGCTGAGGAGCGAGTTTCATGGGACAGAAAATCAACCCGATCGGCTTTCGTCTCGGCATCAGCCGCGACTGGAACTCGCGCTGGTTCGCGAAGGGCCGGGGGTTCTCGACGATGCTGAACGAGGACCTCAAGGTTCGTGATCACCTGAAGCGCAAGCTCGCGCACGCCTCGGTGAGCAAGGTGATCATCGAGCGGCCGGCGAAGGATGCGCGTATCACGATCTACAGCGCGCGGCCCGGAGTGGTGATCGGCAAGAAGGGCGAGGACATCGAGCTCCTGAAAGCGGAGCTGCGGAAGCTGCTCGGAGTGCAGATGGTTCACGTCAACATCGAGGAGATCCGCAAGCCCGAGATCGACGCGCAGCTCATCGCCGACTCGATCGCGCAGCAGCTCGAGAAGCGGATCATGTTCCGCCGGGCGATGAAGCGCGCGATGCAGAACGCCATGCGGCTCGGCGCGCAGGGCATCAAGATCATGAGCGCGGGGCGGCTCAACGGCATCGAGATCGCGCGCACAGAGTGGTATCGGGAAGGGCGCGTCCCGCTCCATACCCTGCGTGCGGATATCGACTACGGCTTCGGCGAGGCCAAGACCACTTATGGGGTGATCGGCATCAAGGTCTGGGTGTACAAGGGCGAGGTGTTGGGCAAGCACGAGCAGCCCGCGGCGGCACCCGCCACGCCCGAAGACGAGGCGCGCGACGCGCGGAGAGTGCGCCGCGCACCGCCGCGCCCAGGCGCTCCTCGGAGCGACAGCCCACCGCCACCCGACGCAAAGCCGCGCCTCTCGGCGCGGGGTCGCCCGCGCAAGCCCGAGGCCGACGCGAAAGCCGGCGAGGGGGTGAAGGTCGAGGCGGAGCCGGCAGCGGAACCGCCCAAGGCCGAGCCCAAGCGGCCGCCGGTCAAGCGCGTCGTGAAGAAGACGACTGGAGGCCCGAGCGATGCTTCAACCGGCTAGAACCAAGTACCGCAAGCAGCAGAAGGGCCGCAACCGCGGCGTCGCGACGCGCGGGACCAAGGTGGCCTTCGGCGAGTACGGGCTGAAAGCGACGACGCGCGGACGCCTCACGGCACGCCAGATCGAGGCGGCGCGGCGCGCGATGACGCGACACGTGAAGCGCGGCGGGCGGATCTGGATCCGGATTTTCCCCGACAAACCGGTCAGCCAGAAGCCGGCCGAGGTGCGGATGGGTAACGGCAAGGGCAACCCGGAGTACTTCGTAGCGGAGATCCGCCCGGGCAAGGTGCTCTACGAGATGGACGGCGTGGACGAGGCGCTTGCGCGCGAGGCGTTCGCGCTCGCGGCGGCGAAACTGCCGCTCAGGACGACGTTCGTCCAGCGCCAGCTGGGGTAACGAACTGGGGTGACGCATGAAGACGAGTGAACTTCGCGGCAAGGACGCACCGGCGCTTACGAAGGAGCTGCAGGACCTGCTCAAGGCGCAGTTCTCGCTCCGGATGCAGAAGGCGACGCAGCAGCTGACCAACACCAGCCAGATCAGGAAGGTTCGCCGCGACATCGCGCGCGTGCGCACCGTGATGGGCGAGAAGGCGAGGGTTAAATGACCGAGCAGAAGCTGGAGGGCGCGACGGGCGACGCCGCCGCCGGACAGGCGGCACAGCACAAGGTCACCCGACAGCTCACCGGGCGGGTGGTGAGCGACAAGATGAATCGGACGGTGACGGTGCTGATCGAGCGCCGGGTGACCCATCCGCTCTACGGCAAGATCGTCACGCGCTCGAAGAAGTACCACGCTCACGACGAGACCAACGAGTGCAAGCAGGGCGACCTCGTCACGATCGAGGAGTGCCGGCCGATATCGCGCACGAAGAACTGGCGGGTCGCGCGGTTGGTCGAGAAAGCCAAAACGGTCTAGCGGGCGTCGGCCCGGCGAAGCTTGCGGGGAGTGTACGCAAGCCGCTATACTCCAATGCTTTTTTCGCCCCGGCCCAGGAAAGGCGGGGGTCCTTGCCCGAACGGGCTCCAAGACTGACCGCTAGCGATCGCCACGGGCAGCTACACCGCCTACCGGCGCTGGCCGAGCGGGACAAGTTGGAGATGAGAAGATGATCCAGATGCAGACGGTGCTGGACGTCGCCGACAACACCGGCGCGCGTTCGGTGATGTGTATCAAGGTGCTCGGCGGCTCGAAGCGGCGTTACGCGGGCATCGGCGACGTCATCAAGGTCAGCATCAAGGATGCCGCCCCGCGGGGGCGGGTCAAGAAGGGCGAGATCTACCACGCGGTCGTAGTGCGCACCGCGAAAGGGGTGCGCCGGCCCGACGGGTCGCTGGTCAGGTTCGATTCCAACGCCGCGGTGCTGCTGAATCCGAAGCTCGAGCCGATCGGCACCCGCATCTTCGGACCGGTTACCCGGGAGCTGCGCAGCGAACGGTTCATGAAGATCGTTTCGCTCGCGCCCGAAGTGCTCTAGCCCCGTTCGAGGAGGCCACGAAGATGCAGAAGATCCGTAAGGGCGACGACGTGATGGTCATCGCCGGCCGCGACAAGGGTAAACGCGGTGCCGTGCTCCGCCGCGTCGATGCCGAGCGGGTGCTCGTCGAAGGGATCAACCGCGTGAAAAAGCATCAACGCCCCAACCCGATGAAGGGCATCCAGGGCGGGATCATCGACAAGGAGATGCCGATCCACGTCTCCAACGTGGCGCTGTTCAACCCGCAGACCAAGAAGCCCGACCGGGTGAAGGTCAAGGCGATGCCGGACGGCCGCCAGGTCAGGGTGTTCAAGTCGAACGGCGAAATGGTCGACGCCCAATAATCACGACCTGCCAGGAACCGGAAGCGATGACACGCCTGCAAGATCACTATCGAGAGAAGGTGGTACCGGAGCTCACCCAGAAGTTCGGGTACAAGAGCCCGATGGAAGTGCCGCGAATCGAGAAGATCACGGTCAACATCGGCGTCGGCAAGGCCACCCAGGACAAGAAGCTCCTCGACAACGCCGTCGGGGACCTGACCAAGATCACCGGACAGAAGCCGGTGCTCACCAAGGCGAAGAAATCCATCGCGAACTTCAAGTTGCGCGCGGGTGTTCCGATCGGCTGCGCGGTCACGCTGCGCGGCCAGCGAATGTACGAGTTCCTCGACCGCCTGGTGACGATCGCGATGCCGCGGATCCGCGACTTTCGCGGCGTGTCGAACCGCTCGTTCGATGGCCGCGGCAACTACAGCCTCGGGGTGAGGGAGCAGATCATCTTCCCCGAGATCGACTACGACAAGATCGATGCGCTCCGCGGGTTGAACATCAGCATCACCACCTCGGCGAAGACCGACGACGAGGCGCGCGCTTTGCTCGCCGGGTTCCGGTTCCCGTTCAAGAACTGAAAACGTAAGAGGCGCACCATGGCCAAACTCTCCACCGTCCTGCGCGACAAGAAGCGCCGCAAGCTCGTCGCCAAGTTCAAGGCGAAGCGGACAGCGCTTGCCGCCGTCATGAACGACTTCAAGGCCTCCGACGACGATCGCGCAGCGGCGCGCGCGAAGTTCGAGCGCCTGCCGCGCAACAGCTCCCCGGTGCGGCTGCGCAACCGCTGCGCCCTGACCGGGCGCCCGCGCGGCTATTTCCGCAAGTTCGGACTCGGGCGCAACAAGCTGCGCGACATCGCGATGCGCGGGGAGATCCCCGGTCTCGCCAAGGCCAGCTGGTGAGCGGAGGCGTTCGATGAGTATGACCGACCCGATCGCCGACATGCTGACGCGCATCCGCAACGCGCAGTCGGTCGGCAAGACCACCGTAGCGATCCCGTCCTCGAAGGTGAAAGGCGCGATCGCCAAGGTCCTGGCCGACGAAGGTTACATCGACGGCTTCGTCGTCAAGCCGAAGGAAGGCAAACCCGAGCTCGAGATCGCGCTGAAGTACTACGCCGGGCACCCGGTGATCGAGCGGATCGAGCGGGTGAGCCGGCCGGGTCTGCGGGTTTACCGGGGCGCCCACGACATCCCGAAGGTGATGAACGGGCTCGGCGTGGCGATCGTATCGACGCCCCAGGGCGTGATGACCGACCGCAAGGCGCGCGCGAGCGGCGTCGGCGGCGAGGTCCTCTGCATCGTCGCTTGAGGGAGGCGGAAATGTCGCGCGTAGGAAAGCTTCCCGTGCCGCTGCCCAAGGGCGTCGAGGTCAACGTCGCCGGCGAAACGGTGTCGGTGAAGGGGCCGCTCGGTACGCTCACGCAGCCGCTTACCGGCGATGTCCGCATCAAGCAGGATGGCGACGCGGTGGTGGTGGAGACGGCGAACGACTCGACCCGCGCCGATGCGATGTCCGGTACCACTCGGGCGATCCTCGCGAACATGGTGACCGGCGTCACCAAAGGCTTCGAGCGGAAGCTCGCCCTTGTCGGCGTGGGCTACCGCGCGCAAGCACAGGGCGACCGACTCAACCTGACGCTCGGGTTCTCGCACCCGGTCGTGCACCAGATGCCGAAGGGCGTCAAGGTCGAGACGCCGACCCAGACCGAGATCCTCGTCAAAGGCATGGACAAGCACCTGGTCGGCCAGGTCGCAGCGACGATACGCGCCGTCCGACCGCCAGAGCCCTACAAGGGCAAGGGCGTGCGCTACGCCGACGAGACAGTGGTCCTGAAAGAGACCAAGAAGAAGTGACGCAGACGCGAACGAACACCAAGGCGAACACGAAGACCGAGAGCGAGAGACGGGGACACCGAGCATGATCGACAAGCGCGAATCACGGCTGCGCCGGGCGGCGCAGACTCGGGCGCGGCAGCGCGAGCTCCGCGTCGTGCGGCTCGCGGTGCACCGGACGAACCAGCACATTTACGCGCAGGTCATCTCCGGCGACGGCGCCAAGGTGCTGGCGGCTGCATCCACCGCCGAGAAGGCGGTGCGCACCCAGATCGCCAACGGGGGGAACAAGTCGGCGGCGACCATCATCGGCCAGCGCATCGCGGAGAAGGCGAAGAAGCTGGGAATCGAGCGCGTCGCGTTCGACCGCAGCGGATTCAAGTTCCATGGCCGCGTGAAGGCGCTGGCGGAAGCGGCTCGCGAAGGCGGGCTGAAGTTCTAGGCGCCGGCGCGGCGAAGAGCACAACGCAGAGCACAACCAGAGCATAGACAGATGGCGAGAATGCAGCCCAGGATGCAGACCTCCGAGGAGCGCTCGGACGGCCTGCGCGAGAAGATGGTCTCGGTCAACCGCGTCACCAAAGTGGTGAAGGGTGGGCGCGTGCTCGGCTTCGCCGCGCTGACCGTGGTCGGCGACGGCGACGGCGGGGTCGGCATGGGCAAGGGCAAGGCGCGGGAGGTGCCGGTGGCGGTGCAAAAGGCGCTCGAGGAGGCGCGGCGGAAGATGTTTCGGGTCAGCCTCAGGAACGGCACCCTGCAGCACGCGGTCATAGGGAGGCATGGCGCATCCAAGGTGCTGATGCAGCCGGCCTCCGAGGGGACCGGGATCATCGCCGGCGGCCCGATGCGTGCGGTGTTCGAGGTGGCGGGGGTCAAGGACATTTTGGCGAAGTGCATGGGCTCGACCAATCCCTACAACGTCGTTCGCGCGACCCTCGACGGGCTGCGGCGCATGCGGACGCCGTCCGAGATTGCCGGGAAGCGTGGCAAGAAGGTGGAAGAGATCACCGGTTGAGGATGCGGCGATGGCGGAAAAGAAGCGAGTGAGAGTCACGCTAGTGAAGAGCCCGATCGGCTGCAAGACCGCCCATCGGCACACCGTGCGCGGGCTGGGCCTGCGCAAGCTGCGCCAGACGGTCGAGGTCGAGGACTCGCCGGCGGTGCGCGGGATGCTCACCCAGGTGGCGTACCTGGTGCGGGTCGAGAGCTAGATCATGCAGCTCAACGACATCAAGTCCGCACCCGGCTCGCGCCGTTCGCGCCGCCGCGTCGGGCGGGGTATCGGCTCCGGGTTCGGCAAGACCGCCGGCCGCGGCCACAAAGGACAGAAGGCGCGCTCGGGCGGCTTTCACAAGGTGGGCTTCGAGGGCGGGCAGATGCCGCTGCAGCGGCGGCTGCCGAAGCGCGGCTTTGCGTCGCCCTCGCGCGACGCAACGGCCGAAGTGCGGCTCTCCGACATCGAGCGGATGAACGCTGAAACGATCGACCTCGCAGCGCTGAAGGCCGAAGGGGTCGCCCCCAAGGACTCGCTCGGCGCGAAGCTCATCCTGTCCGGCAAGCTCACCCGCAAGGTCACGGTGAAAGGGATCGGCGTCAGCAAGGGCGCGCGCGCGGCCGTCGAAGCGGCCGGCGGCACCCTGGTCGACATCAAGGCGAAACCCAAGGCGCCGCCGAAGCCCCCGGTCGAGGTGAAGGAGGTCGCGCCGACGAAGGGTGCGGACAAGAAGAAAGACAAAGGCAAGGACGGGGCGAAGGCGAAAGGCGAGCCGGCCGCGAAATCGGGTGGCGAAAAAGCGAAGGGCGATAAGGGCAAGGGCGCCGACAAGGGCAAAGGCGCCGAAAAGGCGAAGGGCAGGAAGGCGTAGCGAGCAAGACGATGGCGACCGCGGCGGCACAACTCGGCAAGACCGGCAAGTACGGGGATCTGAAGAAGCGTCTGTTCTTCCTCCTCGGGGCGCTCGTCGTCTTTAGGATCGGAGCCCACATCCCAGTACCGGGGATCGACCCGAACGTGCTCGCGGACCTTTTCAAATCGAACCAGGGCGGCATCCTCGGGTTGCTCAACATGTTCTCGGGCGGAGCGCTGGCGCGGTTCTCGATCTTTGCGCTGGGGATCATGCCGTACATCTCGGCCTCGATCATCATGCAGTTGATGACGGCGGTATCCCCGACCCTGGAGGCGCTGCGCAAGGAAGGCCAGTCGGGCCAGCGCCAGATCACCAAGTACACGCGCTATGGCACGGTCGTGCTTGCGACGTTCCAGGCGACGATGATCTCGATCGGGCTCGAGCAACAGCCCGGGCTGGTGCTCGACCCCGGACTGATGTTCCGGTTCGTCACCGTCGCGACACTGGTCACCGGCACGATGTTCCTGATGTGGCTCGGCGAGCAGATCACCGAGAGGGGCCTCGGCAACGGCATCTCGATCCTGATCTTCGCCGGTATCGCCGCCGGGCTGCCGCAGGCGATCGGCGGCACGCTCGAGCTGGTCCGCACCGGCGCGATGCACCCGTTCACGGCGCTCGTGATCGCGGTGGGCATCGCCGTCATCACCTGGTTCGTATGCTTCGTCGAGCGCGGGCAGCGGAAGATTCTGGTGAACTACGCCAAGCGGCAGGTCGGCAACAAAGTCTATGGCGGTCAGAGCTCGCATCTGCCGTTCAAGCTGAACATGGCGGGCGTCATTCCGCCTATCTTCGCCTCCTCGATCATCCTGTTCCCGGCGACCGCCGCGAGCTGGTTCACGGGCGGCGAGGGGATGACCTGGCTGAAGGACATCGCCTCGACCCTCGTTCCCGGGCAGCCGGTGTACGTGTTGCTGTACGCCGCCGCGATCGTGTTCTTCTGCTTCTTCTACACGGCGCTGCAATACAACCCGAAAGAGACCGCCGATAATCTGAAGAAATCGGGGGCGTTCGTGCCGGGCATCCGGCCGGGCGAGCAGACCGCGAAGTACCTCGAGAAGATCCTGACGCGGCTCACGCTGGGCGGCGCGATCTACGTGGTCGCCATCTGTCTGTTGCCGGAGTTCCTTATCCTCCGCTGGAACGTCCCGTTCTACTTCGGCGGTACGAGCCTGCTGATCATCGTGGTGGTGACGATGGACTTCATGTCGCAGGTCCAGGCGTACATCATGACCCACCAGTACGAGAGCCTGCTGAAGAAGGCGAATTTCAAGGGCGCGGGATTTCCGACGAGGTGAACGAGCGCGGCGCGGCGACAACAAACCGGCGGATGCCGAAAGAAGACGTGATCCGGATGCAGGGGGAGGTTGTCGAAAACCTCCCCGACGCGACCTTCAGGGTGAAGCTCGACAACGGGCGCGTCGTCGTCGGACACGTTTCCGGGGAGATGCGGATGCATTACATCCGCATCCTTCCCGGCGACAAGGTGACGGTGGAGCTGATGCCTTACGACCTGACGAGAGCGCGGATCACCGTCCGCGCACGATGAGCGAACGACGAGGAGAGCGACATGAAGGTGCTCGCATCGGTTAAGAAGATGTGCCGCAAGTGCAAGATCATCCGCCGCAACGGCGTGGTGCGGGTGATCTGCACGGATCCGCGGCACAAGCAGCGCCAGGGCTAGGCCCCGGCGAGAAGTAGGAACACGCGCAGGAACACGCGAGGAAAACCGTATGGCCCGTATCGCCGGCGTCAACATCCCGAACCAGCAGCACGCCGAGGTCGCGCTCACCGCGATCTACGGCATCGGCCGCTCGCGCGCGAAGCTGATCTGCGCGTCCGCGAACATCAAGCCGACCGCAAAGATGAAGGATCTCTCCGACAGCGAGGTCGATCGCCTCCGCGAGCACGTCGGGAAGCTCACCATCGAGGGCGATCTGCGCCGCGAGGTGTCGATGAACATCAAGCGGCTGATGGACCTCGGCTGCTACCGCGGGGTGCGTCACCGCAAGGGCCTGCCGGTCCGCGGCCAGCGCACGCGCACCAACGCGCGCACCCGCAAGGGGCCACGCAAGCAGGCGATCGCGGCAAAGCCGCAGGCCGGCAAGGTCTGACCGGGAAGGGACCAGAAGAATGGCGAGACCGCAGACACAGCAGGCGCAGGCGACCGCGGCGACGCGGGTCCGCAAGAAGGTCAAGAAGAACGTGGCCGAGGGGATCGCGCACGTCCACGCGTCGTTCAACAACACCATCATCACCATCACCGACCGGCAGGGCAACGTACTCTCTTGGGCGAGCTCGGGGGGAGCGGGGTTCAAGGGCTCGCGCAAATCGACGCCCTTCGCCGCGCAGGTCGCGGCGGAGCGGGCGGGGCGCGGGGCTCAGGAGTGCGGGGTGAAGAACCTCGAGGTGCGCATCAAGGGGCCCGGCCCCGGGCGTGAATCGGCCGTGCGCTCGCTGAACGCGATCGGCCTGAAGATCACCAGCATCGCGGATGTGACGCCGGTCCCGCACAACGGCTGCCGCGCGCCGAAAAAACGGCGGATCTGAGGAGTTACGCATAGATGGCCCGCAACCTGGATTCGAAGTGCCGCCAGTGCCGCCGCGAGGGCGAGAAGCTGTTCCTCAAGGGCGAGAAGTGCTTTACCGACAAGTGCGCGATCGACCGCCGCAGCTACCCGCCGGGCCAGCACGGCCAGCGGTCGGCGCGCCGGTCGGACTACGCCACGCAGCTGCGCGAGAAGCAGAAAGTCCGCCGCCTCTACGGCGTCCTCGAAGGCCAGTTCCGCAAGATTTACGCCGAGGCCGACCGCCGCAAGGGCATCACCGGCGACAACCTCCTCGCGCTGCTCGAGTCGCGGCTCGACACGGTCGTCCACCGCATGGGCTTCGGCGCATCGCGGTCGGAGGCGCGCCAGGTCGTGCGGCATAACGCCATCCTCGTCAACGGCAGACGCGTGAACATCCCGTCGTACGTCGTGAAGCCCGGCGACACGATCGAGGTCGCGGAGAAGGCGAAGGCGCACCTGCGCGTCAAGGCCGCCGCCGAAGCTGCCGAGTCGCGCGGCATCCCGGAATGGCTGGAAGTCGATTCGAAGGGTCTCAAGGGCAGGTTCAAGGCGCTCCCGCAGCGGAGCGAGCTGCCGCAGAACATCAACGAGAGCCTGGTGATCGAGCTGTACTCGAAATAACGCTCCGCACAAAGTCAGGACAAACGCATGCAAAGCACTGGATTCCTCAAGCCCCGCATCATCGACGTGCAACCGGTCGCGCCGTATCACGCCAAGGTCACGATGGAGCCGTTCGAGCGCGGCTACGGCCACACGCTCGGCAACGCGCTGCGGCGCGTGCTGCTGTCTTCAATGCCCGGGTTCGCGCCGACCGAGGTGCAGATCACCGGGGTGCTCCACGAGTACTCCACGATCGAAGGCGTGCAGGAAGACGTGGTCGACATCCTGCTCAACCTCAAGGGCGTGGTGCTCAAGCTCCACTCGGGGAACGAGGCGACGCTGCGGCTCAACAAGCGCGGCGAGGGCGTGGTCACGGCGCAGGACATCGAGACCACCCACGACGTCGAGATCATCAATCCCGACCACGTGATCGCTCACCTCTCACCCGGCGGCAAGGTCGAGATGACGATCAAGGTCGAGCGTGGGCGCGGCTACCAGCCGGGCAATCTGCGCGTGGTCCCGGAGGAGTCGAAGGGTATCGGCAAGATCATCCTGGATGCATCGTTTTCGCCGGTGCGACGGGTAAGCTACCAGGTCGAGAGCGCGCGGGTCGAGCAGCGCACCGACCTCGACAAGCTGGTGATCGACATCGAGACCAACGGCGTGATCGAGCCCGAAGAGGCGATCAAGTACGCGGCGCGCATCCTGGTCGACCAGCTGAACGTGTTCGCCGACATCAAGGAAACGCCGGCCGGCGCAATCGAGCCGCCGACCAAGGCGCCGCCGATCGACCCGATCCTGCTCCGGCCGGTGGACGACCTCGAGCTCACCGTACGCTCGGCGAACTGTCTCAAGGCCGAGAACATCTATTACATCGGCGATCTGATCCAGCGCACCGAGACCGAGCTGCTGAAGACGCCGAATCTCGGCCGCAAATCGCTTAACGAGATCAAGGAAGTGCTCGCGGCGCGCGGTCTGACGCTCGGGATGAAGCTGGAGAACTGGCCGCCCGCCGGCCTGGAGAAGATGGCCCCGTAGGGGTCGCTTGAAGAAGATGACGCGCCTTGAGGCGTCCTCGAGAGGGTAACGATGCGTCACGGCCACGGACTCAGGAAGCTCAACCGCACGTCGAGCCACCGGCTCGCCATGCTGCGGAACATGACCAACTCGCTGCTCCGGCACGAGTTGATCAAGACCACGCTGCCCAAGGCGAAGGAGCTCCGGCGGGTGGTCGAGCCGATGATCACGCTCGGCAAGCGCCCGTCGGTCGCGAACCGCCGGCTGGCGTTCAATCGCCTCCGCGACCGCGACATGGTCACCAAGCTCTTCGACGAGCTCGGCCCGCGGTACGCGAAGCGGAATGGCGGCTATCTGCGGATCCTAAAGTCCGGGTTCCGTCTCGGCGACAACGCGACGATGGCGCTCGTCGAGCTGATGGATCGCCCCGAGCCGGTCGAGGGCGAGCCGAAGGCCGAGAAGAAGTCGAAAAAGGGACAGGTCGAGCAAACCGCCGAGGCCAAGGGCTGAGCGTTCGCTTGCCCCCTCGCGGCGGGCGTGGCGAAGATGACGGCGATCGATTGAGGAAGGCCGGGAACGCCCCGGCCTTTCCGCTTCTGGTCCGACGCTTGCGTTACTGGAGCGAGAGCGAAGCCGGAACCCACGAGTGGCGATCATCCTGTTTACCGATTTCGGCGCGGACGACCTTTATGTAGGCCAGGTCGAGGCGATGCTCGACCGCTACGCACCGGGCGTGCGCGTGATCGACCTCCTGCACGATGCGCCGGCCTACGACGTGCGCGCGTCCGCGCACCTGCTGGCCGCGCTCGCGGGCGGCCTGCCGCGCGGGCACGTGTTCATCGGCGTCATCGATCCGGGCGTGGGCTCCGACCGCGGCGAAGTCGTGCTCCGCGCGGACGGGCGCTGGTACGTCGGCCCGGACAACGGCCTCTTCTCGGTGATCGCCGCGCGCGCCGCGTCCAGGTCGGTCTGGCGCATCACCGGGCACCCGCCGGGCGTCTCGCCGTCGTTCCATGGCCGCGACGTCTTCGCCCCGATGGCGGCGGCGATCGCCACCGACGACTTTCCCAACGAGAACGTCGCCCCTGCGGCCGACCTCGCCGTGCACCTCGGCGCGGACGATCTCGCCGAGGTGATCTACGTCGACCACTACGGGAACTGCTTCACCGGCCTCCGCGCCCGCGGCCTGTCCCGCGAGCGACGGCTCGTCGCCGGCGGCCGCGAGATCCCGCACGCGCGCGTGTTCGCCGAGGTCGGTCCGGGCAGTGTGTTCTGGTACGAGAACTCGAGCGGGCTGGTCGAGGTCGCGGTGAACCGCGGGAGCGCGGCGCGCGAGCTCGGACTCGCGATCGGCGCCGCAGTGGCCTGGGCGGGCTGACGCCGCACCTTCCGTTTCGTGCGATGCTCGCGGCGTGCGCAAGCTGTCGCTCTACACCGTGGGACACAGCAACCGCCCGGTCGGCGAGCTGCTCGCGATCCTCGACGACGCGGGCGTGAAGCGCCTGGTCGACGTGCGCGCGATGCCGAAATCGCGCCGCTGGCCGCAGTTCGACCGCGCGGCTCTGACCCGCTCGCTCGCCGCGACGGATATCGAGTACGCCTGGTGGGGTGATATCTTGGGCGGGTTCCGCAAGCCGCGGCCGGGCTCGCCGAACGTGGCGCTCACCGGCGCCCTCCGCGGGTTCGCCGATCACATGGACAGGCCCGAGTTTGCGGGGGCGATCGACGGGTTGCTCGACGCCGCGGCGCGGACGCCGACCGCGATCATGTGCGCGGAAAAGCTGGCCGCCGAATGCCACCGCTCGCTCATCACCGACTACGTGCTCAATCGAGGCGTCGAGGTCGTGCACCTCGTCGCGCCCGGCGCCTGCGAGGCGGCTCGCATGAATCCCGCCGCACGCCCTGTCCCGGGTGGATTGGCGTACGACCGCGGTGCGCAGCCCGGGTTGCTTTGAACGCGAGGGGACGCGAGTAGGACAACGGAGTTAGCGGGGTCAGGGACCGCCTGCCGAATTGCCGAGGTCGTGAGCACCCGAGGCGATCCGGCGCAACGCTGGGGACTCGACCCGCGGCGCGCGGGCGCGCAGCTCGCGCTGGACGCGGGGGTGCTCGCCCGCTTCCCCGAGGGCTACCGGCATCTCGCTTATCCGGAGACGAAGCTCGGGCTCACGATCAAGCTCGATCTGCCGCCGCGCGAGGGCGTGGTTGTGAGCGATCCTCATGCGTACGGCCGTGTGTGGCTGGTGGCGCGCCGTCGGCGTTCCTTGCGGGCGAGTCAGTCGAGCTCGGAGGCGAGATCCGGGCAATGAGAGCGACGCCTGCCGCCACACCCGCTTGCGCCCCCTGCGCGGGCGTATGATGAGTGCCTCGCTCGCATCGCTCGACGAGGCACCATGCGCACGCACCGTTGGCGCTGGACGGCGGGGCTCGCCGGCTTCCTATGGCTCGCTGGGCTCGCTTTCGCGGCGAGCGCCGCGGGCCGTACGGTGGTCGTGCTGGAGGTGGACGGCCCGATCGGCCCCGCGACCGCCGACTACGTCCGTCGCGGGCTCGAGAAAGCCGCGCAGCGGAAAGCGGCGCTCGCGGTGCTGCGGATGGACACACCGGGCGGCCTCGACACCTCGATGCGGGAGATCATCAAGGACATCCTCGGCTCCGAGGTCCCGGTCGCGGTGTATGTCGCGCCGAACGGCGCGCGCGCGGCGAGCGCCGGCACCTACATCCTCTACGCCGCGCACGTCGCGGCGATGGCGCCCGCAACCAACCTCGGTGCGGCGACGCCGGTAGCGATCGGCATGCCATCGACCCCGCCTGCGCCCGACGATCCGCGCGCGAAAGAAAGGGGCGATTCGAAGGAAGCCGGCTCGAAGCGCGAGTCGCCGCCGCAAGATCCGATGACGAAGAAGCAGATCAACGACGCAGCGGCCTACATCCGCGGTCTCGCGCAGACCCGGGGCCGCAACGCGGAATGGGCGGAGCGGGCGGTGCGCGAGGCGGTCAGCCTCTCGGCGGTGGAGGCCGAGCGCATGCGGGTCGCCGACTTCGTCGCGCGCGATCTCGACGATCTGCTCGCCAAGGCCGAGGGGCGCAAGGTGACGGTGCGCGGGCAGGCGATCACGCTGGCGGTCGCAGGCGCGGCGGTCGAGACCCTCGCACCCGACTGGCGGACGAAGCTGCTGGCCGCGCTCACCAACCCGAGCTTCGCGCTGATCCTGCTGATGATCGGCGTGTACGGGCTGTGGTTCGAGTTCTCCAGCCCCGGGTTCGTCTTCCCGGGCGTGATCGGCGCGATCTGCCTGCTGCTCGCGATGTTCGCGTTCCAGATGCTGCCGGTGAACTACGCCGGCCTCGCGCTGATCGTGCTCGGGCTCGCGTTCATGATCGCGGAAGTGTTCTTCCCGAGCTTCGGCTCGCTCGGCATCGGCGGCGTGATCGCGTTCGTCGTCGGCGCGATCTTCCTCATGGATGGCGAGGTGCCCGGGTTCGGCATCCCGATTCCGCTGATCGCCGGCCTCGCCCTGGCGAGCGCCGCGTTCATGATCCTCGTCGGCGGCATGGCGGCGAAGGCGCGGGCGCGCCCGGTGGTCTCCGGCCGCGAGGAGCTGCTCGGCGCGGGAGGGGAAGTGATCGACACGGGCGGCGAAGAGAGCTGGGCGCGGGTGCACGGCGAGACGTGGCGCATCCGGAGCCGCGAGCCACTCGCTCCGGGCAGCCGGGTACGCGTTACCCGCGTCGACGGTCTCATTCTGGACGTGAAGCCCGAAGACGGTGGTGGTTAGGAGGAAAACATGCCGGAGGGATTGCTTCCACCGACTTCGGGGAGCACGAGGGGGCGCCGCGAAGGACCCCCGCGTGTCGTGGAGAGCTGAGATGGCGCTGCCCGACATCAACTACACCGTCCTCGTGGTCCTCGCCGCCGCGGCGGCCTACGTCGTCTCCAGCTTGCGGATCCTGCGCGAGTACGAGCGCGGCGTGGTCTTCATGCTCGGGCGCTTCTGGAAGGTGAAGGGGCCGGGGCTGGTGGTCGTCGTGCGCGGCGTCCAGCAGATGGTGAAGGTGGACCTGCGGGTCATCGTGCTCGACGTCCCGCCCCAGGACGTGATCACCCGCGACAACGTCTCGGTCAAGGTCAACGCCGTGGTGTACTTCCGTGCCGTCGATCCGCAGCGGGCGATCATTCAGGTCGAGAACTTCCTCGCCGCGACCAGCCAGCTCTCCCAGACGACGCTGCGCGCGGTACTCGGCAAGCACGAGCTCGACGAGCTGCTCTCCGAGCGCGAGCGGCTCAACCTCGACATCCAGCGCATCCTCGATGCCCAGACCGACGCCTGGGGCATCAAGGTGACCAACGTCGAGATCAAGCACGTCGACCTGAACGAGACGATGGTGCGCGCGATCGCCCGCCAGGCCGAGGCCGAGCGCGAGCGGCGCGCGAAGGTGATTCACGCCGAAGGCGAGCTGCAGGCGTCGGTGAAGCTGCTCGAGGCCTCGCGCATGCTCGCCCAGCAGCCGGAAGCGATGCAGCTCCGCTACCTGCAGACCCTCACGCAGATCGCGAGCGACAAGAGCAGCACCATCGTCTTCCCGGTGCCGATGGACATCTTCCGGACGGCGTTCGGGAAGGCGAGCGAAGGGGAGCTGAACGGGAGGGGAAGGGGAAGATGAACGCGCTGACACGAGTGTTCCTGGCGTTGGTCGCCTTCGCCGCCGCGGTGTTGCCGGCCGCGGCGCAGTACCCGGCGAAGCCGATAAGGCTGATCGTGCCGTTCCCGCCCGCCGGCGCCGCCGAGCTGACGGCCAGGATCTGGGCGCAGCCGCTCGGGGCTGCCCTCGGCCAACCGGTGGTGATCGAGGCGCGGCCCGGCGGCGACGGCGTGATCGCCGCCGAGGCGGTGCTCAAGTCGGCGGCGGACGGCTACACGCTCTTCTACGGCACCTCGACCGCGATGTCCTGGCTGCCGGCGATTCGGAAGGCGCCGCCGTACGACCCGCTGACCGACTTCACGGCGATCTCGGACGTCGGCCGGTTCGGCTTCTTCCTGTTCACGCACCCGAGCGTGCCGGCGAACAGCGTGGCCGATCTGCTCGACTACATCCGCGCCAACCCGGGCAAGCTCAACTACGGCACCGGTAACAGCTTCAGCATCATGACCACTGCGCAGCTGAGGATCGTCCAGAAGCTCGACATCGTGCACGTCCCGTATAAGGGCGACGGGCCGCTGACGATCGATCTCCTCGGCGGGCGCGTGCAGATGGCGTTCGCGACACCGGGCACGGCGCTCCCGCAGGTGAAGGACGGGCGGCTCCTAGCGCTCGCCACCATGCTGCCGAACCGCAGCCCGCTCCTCCCGGACGTGCCGACGACGGCGGAAGCGGGGCTCACCGGGGTCTCGGTCACGGCGTGGGGCGGCCTGTTCGGACCGGCAAAGATGCCGCGCGAGATCGTCGACCGCCTCGCGCGCGAGATGGCCGTGGTGCTCGCGCGCTCCGACGTGCGCGAAGGGCTCGACCGGATCGCGTTCCAGGCACGGAGTTCGTCGCCGGAGGAGCTCGCGGCCCTGGTGAAGTCCCAGCTCGAGATCTGGCGCCGCGCGGTGCTGGAGGTCGGCATCGCGCTCGAGTGAGCGGGCGCGGGCCCGGGTGACAAGGGGGTCGGGCTTGCGGAGCAACCAAGACGTCCTCGCCGGAGTCCTGTTCCTCCTCATCGGCCTGGGCGCGGTCGCCGGCGCCCGCGACTACGAGATGGGCACGGCGATGCGCATGGGCCCGGCGTATTTCCCGACGGTGCTCGGCTGGGTCCTGTACGCATTCGGCGCGTTCCTCCTGCTGCGCGGGATCGCCCGCGGCGGGGGTGCGGCGGTGACGTGGGGCTGGAGGCCGCTCGCCTTCGTCACGCTCGCGCTCGCCGCGTTCGGCTTCGTGATCACCCGGTTCGGCCTGATTCCGGCGCTCGTGGCGATGTTCCTCGCGTGCGCGGCCGCCGGCCGCGGCTACCGCTTCCGCGAGGTCCTGCTCCTCATCGCGGTGCTGAGCGCGTTCGCGGTCGGGGTTTTCGTCTACGCGCTGAAGCTGCCGTTCCAGCTCGTCGCCGGGCTCTGATGGACGTCCTCGCGAACCTCGCCTTCGGCTTCGGCGTCGCCTTCTCGGCCCAGAACCTGGCGTACTGCTTCCTCGGCGTGGCGCTCGGCACGGTGATCGGCGTGCTGCCGGGGATCAGCCCGCTCGTCGCGATCGGGATGCTGTTCCCGCTCACCTTCACGCTGCCGCCGGTGGCGTCGCTCATCATGCTCGCGGGGATCTACTACGGGGCGCAGTACGGCGGCGCCATCACGTCGATCCTGCTCAATACGCCGGGCGAGACCGCGTCGGCGGTCACCTGCCTCGACGGCTACCCGATGGCGCGCCAGGGGCGCGCGGGACCCGCGCTCGCGATCGCGGCGCTCGCCTCGTTCTTCGCCGGGTGCGTCTGCACGCTGATCATCGCGCTCGCCGGTCCGCCGCTCGCCGAGTGGGCGCTCAAGTTCGGCCCCGCCGAGTACTTCTCGCTGATGCTGATGGCGCTCGTTTCGGCCGCCGTGCTTGCCCAGGGCGATCTCGTGAAGGGGCTGGCCATGGTCGTGCTCGGGCTGCTGCTCGGGCTCGTCGGCACCGACGTCAACTCCGGTGTGGCGCGCTACACGTTCGACGTGCTCGAGCTGACCGACGGCGTCGGCTTCACGGTGATCGCGGTGGGGCTGTTTGCGGTGGCGGAGATCGTGGGCAACCTGGAACGGAAGGAGCCCCACGCGATGTTCACCGGCCGGATCACGCACCTGATGCCGACGCGCCAGGACCTCCGCGACTCGCTCTGGCCGACCGTGCGCGGGACGGCGCTTGGCGCCTTCTTCGGCCTGCTGCCGGGTACGGGGCCGGCACTGCCGACGTTTGCGACTTACATGGTCGAGAAGAAGCTCGCGCGCGACCCGTCGCGCTTCGGGAGCGGGGCGATCGAAGGGGTCGCGGGGCCGGAGGCAGCCAACAACGCCGCCGCACAGACCGCGTTCATCCCGACGCTCACGCTCGGCATTCCCGGCAGCGCGGTCATGACCCTGATGGTGGGCGCGATGATCATGCAGGGCATCACCCCCGGGCCGCAGGTGATGACGGCGCGGCCCGATCTCTTCTGGGGGATCGTCGCCAGCATGTGGATCGGCAACCTGCTGCTCGTCGTCCTCAACCTGCCGCTCGTCGGGGTCTGGGTGCGGCTGCTCCGGGTGCCGTATCGCTGGCTGTTCCCGGCGATCGTCATGTTCTGCTGCATCGGCAGCTACAGCGTGAGCAACAACCCGGTCGACGTCTATCTGTGCGCGGCCGTCGGAGTGCTCGGCTACGTCCTCGTCAAGCTCGGCTGCGAGCCCGCGCCGCTCGTCCTCGGCTTCGTGCTCGGGCCGCTGATGGAGGAGTACCTGCGGCGGGCGATGCTCCTCTCGCGCGGCGATCCGGCGGTGTTCTTCACGCGTCCGATCAGCCTGGCGTTCATGGTCGCCACCGCGGCGATCCTCGTGATCATGATCGCGCCGGCGCTGCGCCGACGGCACGGCGCAGGGCGCTAGCCCCCGGTTTCGTTTCTCGACCTCGACGTTCACGAACTCCGGGCGCCAGCTCTGCGCCTGACTGCGCCCGAAGCGGTTGCCGGTTACTTCCCCGGTAGCCGCGCGGGGAAGAGCCTGCGCAGGGTCGGCAGCAGCGACTCGTTCAGGCGGGTCTTGCCGACCGCCGCATCGGCGCCCGCCCTCGCCGCCGAGTCGCGATAGCTCTCGTCGTCGTCGTCGAGCAGCGCGACGATGCGCGGCGGCGCGAGGCGGAGCCGGATCAGCCAGCACGCCCGTTCGATGGTCGAGGCGGGCAGGCTCCAGTCCATGAGCACGATCTCGGGCTGGACCTTCCCGGCCTCGATCGCCGCCTCGTCTGCCGACCGCGCCGAACCTACGACCTCGATCGCCGTTTCGGTCGCGAGGAAATCGAGCAGTGCCCGCAGGAGCCGCGCATTCGCTTCCACGACCAGCAGCCGGATCCGCCCGGACGTGGACTGGGCCTGGACGAGGGTGCTCATCGGGAGCGTCTGCGGCACGGCGCTAGTCGGTATCCGTAACGGCCGCGACCCGATCGCAGACCTTCGCGAGCAGACGCAATGCGAGTGCGCTGTTCTGGGCATTCAGGTCGCTCAGCTCGGCCGTCGCCTCGGCCACCCGTTTCCAGGCGGCGAAGAGCTTGCGCCCGGGCCTGCCGGCGGCGGCCGCGCAACCGGCGAGGCCCATGGCGCCCGGCGGGAAGCCCTGCGCATCGAGATACGTCGCACGCCGCGCCGCGTACAGCTCGAGCGCGTGGAGCTGGACGAGCCGCTCGGCCGAGATCGCGTCGAGCCCGGTCGTGTCGCCGGCCGCGAGAAGGCGGCTCTCCTCTTCGGCGAGGGCGATCATCTGGACGAGGTGCAGACGCTCGAGCTCGAGCTCCTGCACGAGCGCGCGGAAGGGGTCGGCGGAACGGGTCGCGCTCATCGAACGGGACGAGCGGTGTCGGCCGCGGCGAGGGGTGTGAGCTCGAGCCCGAACCCGCTCCCCTCTGGTGGCGCTTTGCCCGGCGCTTCAACGCTTTCCGGGACGGTAGTGCGATGGGCTAGACTCGAGCTCACGGGGCGTGAGGCTACGCGCCGCAGCCCCCGCGCCCTATCGGGGAACGCCTGAGATCGAACTGCGGAGACCCTGAATCCGGGCTGACGCCGGAATCGGGACCGCGTCTACCGCTCGTCGCTCACCAACCCGATGCGGATCGCATACCGGGTGAGGCCGGCGACGTCGCGGATGTCGAGGCGGTCCATCAGCTGGGCGCGATGCGTCTCCACCGTTTTTACCGAGAGGTGCAGGCGCTCCGCGATCTCGCGCGTCGAGCGGCCCTCGGCGATGAGCTGCAGAATCTCGCGCTGGCGCGGCGTCAGGGCGGGACCGGGCTCCTCCGCCTGCAGCCCGCGAACATAGCCCTCGATGACGTGCTTCGAGACTCGCGGGTCGAGATAGCGCTCGCCGCGCAGCGCCGCGCGGATCGCAAGCTCCAGCTCGTCCACGCTCGCGTCCTTCAACACGTAGCCGGCGGTTCCCGCCTGCATCGCTTCCCGCACGTACCCCGCGTCGGCGTGCATCGAGAGGATCAGCACCTTCACCCCCGGGGACTCGGCCGCCAGGCGGCGGGCGGCGTCGAGCCCGTTGAGCTCGGGCATGGCGATGTCGAGGAGCGCGATATCCGGGCCAATGGTCCTGGCGAGCCGCACCGCCTCGCGGCCGTTCGACGCCTCGGCGACGACCTCGAACCCTTCCGTCGACTCGAGGAGCGACTTCATGCCCGCCCGGACGAGCGCGTGATCGTCGGCGAGCAGGATCCGCACCTTGCTCACCGCGACTCCTCGCCGAGCGGGAACAGCGCCCGGACCTCGGTGCCGCCCCCGGGGGCGGTGTGCATCTCGAGCCTGCCGCCGGCGAGCTGTGCCCGCTCCTCCATGCCGGACAGCCCTGCGCTCTCGCCGCGCGCCGCGCGCCGCGCCGCAGCCGCCGGGTCGAACCCCTGCCCGTCGTCGCGAACCGAGAGCACGAGCTCGCCGTGCGCCGCGCCGAGCTGGACCGCGAGCCGGCCGGCGCGTGCGTGCCGCAACGCGTTCGTCATCGCTTCCTGCACGATGCGGAAACACGCGGTTTCCACGCCCGGATCGAGCCGTCGCTGCGGCAGGCGGATATCGGTCGCGATCTCGAGCGGGGCGCGGACGCGGCTGCGCTCGATGTGCGAGCGCAACGCCGCCTCGAGCCCGAGATCGTCGAGGATCGTCGGGCGCAACCGCGTCGACAGCGCGCGCACCTCGGCGATCGCGCTCTCGAGCAGCGCGAGGCTGTCATCGAACGCGAGATCGAGCCCGGCGGCGGCCGAGCGGCGGCGCAGCGTCTGGAGATTGAGCTTGACCGCGGTCAGCACCTGGCCGAGCTCGTCGTGCAGCTCGCGCGCCACCGCGCGGCGCTCGTCCTCCTGCACCGTGAGCACCCGTCGCGACAGCGTGCCGAGCCGCGCCGTGTACTCGGCGAGCCGCTGCTCGGCGCGCTTGCGCTCGGTGATGTCGAAGCCGGTCAGGACGGCCCCGGCGAAGTTGCCCGCCGCATCCCGGAGCGGCCCGGCGTTGATCAGGATCGTCCGTGTCGGACCTTCAGGCAGCGTGAGTTGGAGCTCGTACCCGTGCAGCGCCGGCTCGCCGCGGCGCAGGCGCTCGAGCGGCAGCTCGTCGACCCGGAGCGGCCGGCCGTCGATCGCGAGCCGTGCCCACGGCGCGTCGCCCTGGCGCTGGCCGACGATGCGCTCGCGCGGCCGCTTCAGCAGCTCCTCCGCCTCGCGGTTCACGAGCTCGTAGCTGCCGTCCGCGCCGATGATCAAGACCGCCTCGGCCATCGTCTCGATGATCTCGCGCATTCGCCGCTCGGCGCTCTTGCGCTCGGTGACGTCGGTCCACGTCGAGAGCACGCCGTCGAAGTTGCCCGCCGCGTCGTGGAGCGCGGCGGCGTTGGTCGAGATCGTCCGGATCGCGCCGCGGGCGGTGACGACCTGGTACTCGTAGTCGCGGAGCGGCTGACCGCCGTGCCGCAGCCGCTCGAACGGGTGATCCGCGCTGCGGAACGGCGTGCCGTCGGCCGCGACCCGCGCCCACGGCACCTCGTCGAACCGGACGCCGACGATGCGGCTCCGGGGAAAGCCGATCAGCTCCTCGCCGGCGCGGTTGAAGAACTCGTAGCGCCCGTCCGCCCCGATGATGGCGAGGCCTTCGGCCATCGTCTCGATCGTCTCGCGCAGCCGCCGCTCGGCTTGCTTGCGTTCGGTGATGTCGACCGCCGACAGAACAGCGCCGTCGAAATTCCCCGCGGGATCACGCAGCGGCATCGCGCTCGCGAGCACGGTGCGCGAGCGGCCCTGCGGCGACACGAGCTGCAGCTCGGTGTCGCGCACGCCCGGCTCCCCGCGGGCGAGCCGGGCGAACAGGTGCTCGTTGACCGGAAACGGCGCGCCGTCCGGCGTGAGCCGGCCGCAGGGCACCTCGTCGTACCGCACGCCGATGATGCGTTCCCGCGGCACGCCGAGCAGCTCCTCCTCGGCGCGGTTGGCGAGCTGATAGCGTCCGTCCGCGCCGACCAGCATCAGGCCTTCGGCAACGGTGTCGAACACCTCCCGGAGCCGCTGCTCGGCGAACGTGCGCTCGGTGATGTCCACGCCGGTGATGACGATGCCGTCGAACCTGCCGGCCGCGTCGCGCAGCGCCGCGGCGTTCACCGAGACGATCCGCGCCCGGCCCTCCGGCGTCACGACCTGGAAGACGTGCTCGCGGACGTTCGGCTCGCCGCGCCGGAGCCGCTCGAACGGATGATCCTCGAGGTTGAAAGGGGAGCCGTCCGCCGCCGTACGGCGCCAGGAGACCTCGTCAAAGCGTACGCCGACGATCCGGTCGCGTGGGACGCCCAACAGCACCTCCTCGGCGCGGTTGGCGAGCTCGTAGCGTCCGTCCGCGCCCATGATCAGGACGCCTTCGGCGATGGTGTCGATGACTTCGCGCAGCCGCCCTTCGTGCGCCGCGGCCTGTTCGAGCGCGGTTTCGCGGTCTGCCTCCAGCCGGGTGCGGGCCGCCATCATTCGGTTGAACTCGGCGCCGATCAGGGCGATCTCGCGCGGTCCGCTTTCGGGTGCGCGCGCGTCGCCGGCGCCGGAGGCTGCGCGCTGTATCGCCGACACGATGCCGGCGACAGGCCGGCTCAACCGCCGCGCGAGCAGCCACGCGAGCGCGATCGCGCCGACCCCGAGAGCCGCTACGAACGCGAGCCGCTCGGTCTCCAGCTCGTGGAGCACGAGGAGCGGAACGACGACGGCCGCGATCATCGCGAAGAGCATCGTCCGCAAGCTGATGGAGAACGGGGACATTCCGGCCTGTGCCGGGGGAACGGCCGGCAAGGATAGCCCAGCAACCGTCACTCCGGCGAACGCCGAAGTCCGGGCGGGCGAGCACGGTAGCCCCGGAGTCGAGGAGCAAAGCGAGGGCAGTACCGGATCCCGGTGCGCCGAGCTGACCTCTCACGCGCGAGCTACGCTCGCGCGTTTCGCCAGGTCACTTGTCCATCGAGACCTTCACGAGGTCCTGGAACCAGCTCTGCGCCTGCACGAAGCCCTTCACGTTCTTCGACATCGCACGCGGGTTGAGATCGTGGACCACGAAGAGGAAGGGCGCCTCGTCCACGATGATCTGGTGCGCGGCGACGACGCCCTTCTTCAGTGCCTCGGGGTCGGGGTTCTTCTCGACTGCGCCGATGATCCGGTCGTAGGCCTCGCTCCGGAAGTGGCCCCAGTTCGCGCCGTTCGGCGAACCGTTGGCCGAGAGGAGATAGCGCGCCATCGTCGCGACGTCCATCGACGGGCTCGAGATGTTCAGCGCGTCGGCGCCGCGCGAGTCCTTGTGCGTGGGTCCGTTCCGCCAGGCCGAGAGCACGAGGTTCCATTCGACCACCTCGAACGTGACCTCGAACCCGCAGGCGGCAAGCTGCTGTTGCAGGAGCTCGTTCATCGGCAGCGGGAGCATCTGCCCCGACCCCGACGCCGAGATCATCGCGCGCACCTTCACCGGCTTTCCGGCGTGGCCGGCTTCGCCGAGCAGCTTCTTCGCTTTCTCGGGCTCGTAGGCGTAGTTCTGCGTCGGGTTGCCGAAGAACGGGTGCTTCTTCTGGAAGTAGCCGACCGACGGCTCCGCGAGCCCGCCGAGCATCTTCACCATTGCGTCGCGGTCGACGCAGTAGTTCGCCGCCTGCCGCACGCGGCGGTCGCGGAACGGCGAATCCTCCTTGGCGGTGTTCAGGATCCACGGCCAGTAGTGGGGATAGGTGTTGGTGACGATGGCGTAGCCCGCCGACTTCAGGCTCGCCACCGCGTCCGGCGGGGGCACCTCGATCCAGTCGACCTGTCCGGAGCGCAGCGCCGCGACGCGCGTGTTGGCCTCGGGGATGGGAAGCAGCACCACCTTGTCGAGCTTCGGGATGCGCGCCTTGTCCCAGTAGTCGGTGTTCTTGACCAGCTCGGCGCGTTCGCGCGGCGTCCAGCTCGCCAGCTTGAACGGCCCGGTGCCGGCCGGCGCCTTCGACTGCGCCTGCCACGAGCCCGCCTTCTCCCAGCCCTTCGGGCTCGCCATCAGCGGCCAGACCATGAGCTGCGGGAAGTACGAGAGCGCGCGAATCGTCGTCACGCTCACCGTGGCGTTGTCGACCTTCGCGTAGGACTTGACGTAGGGGTTCCGCGCGCGCGTGAGCCCGGCGGCAGAGGGCTCGAAGTGCTTCGACTTCTCGTTGTAGAAGCGCTCCATGTTCCACACGAAAGCGTCCGCGTCGAACGGTTCCCCGTCGTGGAACTTGACGCCCTGGCGCAGCGTGAAGAGCCAGGTGGCCGGATCTTTCGGATCCTGCTTCCATGCGGTCGCGAGCCCAGGGCGGAGATCCGCCGGGCCGTCGGCCCGCGAGAGATCCCACAGGATGAGCGACTCGAAGATCGGATAGCCGAGGAAGCGCATGCCCTCGAAGCCGTTGTTCGGCATCCCGGTGGTTGTCGGGATGTCGGAGGCGGTCATCGCAATGCGGAGCGTGCCCTGGCCGGCGGCGGCGAACGCCACGAGGGACAGGAACGCGGCGAGGAGCGGCGCGAGAGGTCGGGACATGGCGAGGAGTCTCCGGTGACGTTGGCGGGCGTCTGGCGCGACGCACTACCGACGCACAGCGGCAAGTTGCATGCCATCGGAGGGGGGCGCCCGATTCCCTTTGGCGCCAAGGCTCGAGCGCAGCGAGCCGCGTCCGCACGCCCCGAACTCGTGCACGGAGTGCCTTGCGCTCCCCGAAAGCGGGCGGCGACGACTCAACGATTTCCGGCGTCGTCCTCGCGCCCGGAAGAGTCCTCGCCGCTTGCGGGCGGGGCCACCCGCGGCGCGCGCCAGATGTGCAGCCACCAGAATGCCGGCAGCGCGATCGGGTAGAAGAAAGCAAAGCCCGCGACCCACAGCGTCCGCCGCGCCACCGGCATCGAGCGCAGGCCGAGGACGATGAAGGTGTAGATCAGGAAGATCAGCAGGGCGTTGGCGGCGTTGAAGTGGATGAAGAACGCGTCGATTCCGGAGACCTCGCTCCGCGAGCTCCCGGGCGCAGGGACGAGCGCGTAGTCGCCCGAGAGCGCGATGAACGCGTACACGACCCCCCAGACCGTCATGAAGCCGAGCACGAGCTTGATCCGAAGGGGCATTGCGGGAGAGGTGCGCCGTCCCCGGCCGGCGGGTGCGGATCCGGCGGCAGACGCGAGGGCGCTCCCGCCGGGATCGCTAGAGACCCATCATCCGCATCGCCCCGCGGAACAGCGCGCTCGACGGATCGGCGAGCTTCCCGAGGATCGAGAAGTGGTGGTCGTCGGGGCAGGGGATGTCCTGGGCGAGCACCTTTTTCCAGTGCCGGCCGAAGGCCTTGTTCTGCTCCACGAACGGCGGCAACTCCTTGCTGCCGGCGGCGAGATAGAGCGGCGCGTCGGTTGCCGGCGGCAGCGACATCGGGCTGCACTTCCAGGCTTGCGCCGCGGTCATGCGGACATCGTCGTTGACCGAGGGCACGTTCACGATGTCGCGCAGGTCGTAGACGCCGCTGATCGCCAGGCCGCCGCCCACGACCTTCTGCGGCAGATCACGGGCGAACGCCGGCCACAGGGCCGCCAGCGTCATGGCCGTGAGATGACCGCCCGCCGAGTGGCCGGCGACGTAGAGCTGCTTGTAGGGCGCGCCGAAGTTGCCGCCGTTCCGCCACAGCCACGCCGAGGCCTGCAGTATCTGGCGGACGATCTCCTCGATCGTGACACTCGGGCACAGCGCGTAATTCGGCACCGCCACGGTCACGCCGTGCTTCACCAGCTCGCCCGCGACGAACGAGTGATCCTTCTTGTCGAGCGCGCGCCAGTAGCCGCCGTGGATGAACATCAGCAACGCGCGGCTCCGCCCCTGCGGCAGGAAGATGTCGAGCTTCTCCATCGCGTGCGTGCCGAAGGGCACGTCGAGGTAGCAGCGCACCGAACGGCGGATGCGCTCGGACTGCTCCGCCCAGCGCGCGAAGAACTGCGGGTGGTCGGGAACCGCGGCCCGGTTGTTGTACTGCGACTCCCAGAAAGCGGTGTCTCGCTTCATCGTCACCCTCGATGGCTGTCGTTCAATCCGGCACGACCGCCGTGACCTCGATCTCGACCTTCGCGCGGTCCTCGATGAGCGCGGACACTTCCACCGCGGTCATCGCCGGGTAGTGGCGGCCGATCAGCTCGCGGTAGGCCGCGCCGACCGCCTTTCCGCTCGCGAGGTATTCGCGCTTGCTGGTCACGTACCAGGTCATCCGCGTGATGTGCTCCGGCTTTGCACCCCCCTCGGCCAGCACCGCGACGACGTTCGCAAGCGCCTGGCGCGCCTGGCCGGCGAAGTCGTCGGTCTGGAAGCGGCACTCCGCGTCCCAGCCGACCATGCCGGCGACGAACACCAACCGGCCGCGCGCGGCGACGCCGTTCGAGTAGCCGCGCGGTTGCTGCCAGCCCTTGGGCTGCAGGATGTCCATCGATCGCGTTTGTTCTTCTGGACCGGGGCGAAACCGCGTCGGATTATGCGCCAGCACCGGCGCCCATGCAGGCGGTGCACCGGCCGGCTCCCGGTGCTCGCTGATATCCTGCGGGCATGAAGGTCAGCGAGGTCCTTCGCATGCTGCAGGACGATGGGTGGTTTTTGGTCGCGACGCGTGGCAGTCACCGCCAGTTCAAACACGCCTTGAAGCCCGGGCGTGTCACGGTCGCGGGAAAACCGAGCGACGACCTTGCGCCTGGCACTCTAGGCAGTATCCTGAAGCAGGCTGGTCTGAAGAAGTGAGAAGCTGATATGCGCTACGCGATCGTCATCGAGAAAGCCAACGGCAACTATTCGGCTTACGTTCCCGATCTTCCGGGCTGCGTGGCCACCGGCGACTCAGAGGCGGAGGTGGAATCCCTCATCCGCGAGGCGATCGAGTTCCACGTCGCGGGTCTGCGCGCGGATGGGGCTCCCGTGCCTCCTCCTTCGAGCCGCGTCGATTACGTAGACGTTGCGGTCTAACGACCCCCGCCCACTCAGCCGGAGGAGGACCATGAACGCGCCCGATAGCATTGCCCGCCCGCTCGCGTGGCCGGAGACGGGCTCGAGCCGAGTCCCCTACCCCGCCTACACCGACCCGGCGCTCTACCGGGAGGAGCTCGAGCGGTTCTTCTACCGCGGCCACTGGTGCTACGTCGCCCTCGAGTGCGAGGTCGCGCAGCCCGGGGATTTCAAGCGCTCGTGGATCGGCGAGCGGCAGGTGATCGCGGTGCGGGACGCGGACGGCGCGATCAACGTCTTCGAGAACCGCTGCGCCCACCGCGGCGCGCAGTTCTGCCAGCAGGACCACGGGCGGGTCAAGGACTTCACCTGTCCGTACCATCAATGGAACTACGATCTGAAAGGGAACCTTCAGGGCGTGCCGTTCCGCCGCGGGGTGAGGCGCGACGGGCGGATCGAAGGCGGAATGCCCGCCGACTTCAAGACCGAGGACCACGGGCTGACCAAGCTCAAGGTCCAGGCGCTGAACGGCGTCGTCTTCGCGTCGTTCGATCACGACGTCCCGACTCTCGCGGATTACTTCGGGCCGGATGTCATGCCCTGGTTCGAGCGGGTCTTCAACGGCCGGAAGCTGGAGCTCCTCGGCTATTCGCGCCAGCGGATCCCGGGCAACTGGAAGCTGATGCAGGAGAACATCAAGGATCCGTATCACCCCGGGCTGCTGCATACCTGGTTCGTCGTGTTCGGGCTGTGGCGCGCGGATCAGAAATCTCAACTGGTGATGGACGCCAGGGGCCGCCACGCGGTGATGATCTCGCGCAAGAACGAGGGCGGAAAAAGCGAGATCACGCAGGGCGTCACGAGCTTCAAGGAGAACATGAAGCTGAACGACGCCCGCGTGCTCGATGTCGTGCCCGAGGCGTGGTGGAACGGACCGACCGTGACGATGCTCACGCTCTTTCCGAGCGTCATCGTTCAGCAGCAGGTGAATTCGGTTTCCACGCGCCACATCGTCCCGCGCGGGACGGGGACGTTCGACTTCTACTGGACGCATTTCGGCTTCGAGGACGACTCACCGGAGATGCGCCGGCGGCGTTTGCGGCAAGCGAACCTCTTCGGCCCGGCGGGTTACGTCTCCGCCGATGACGGCGAGGTGATCGAGATGCAGCAGAAGGGGTTCATGCAGCGCGACGACGAGGCGACGATCAGCGAGCTCGGCGGGCGCGACATCGCCTCGTCGGACCACATGGTGACCGAGACGCTGATCCGCGGGATGTACGGCTACTACCGGGAAGTGATGGGGCTCTAGGCGCCGTCAGCCCGCGTCGTCATCCCGGCGAAAGGCGGGCCCAGAGACTGGGCGCAGTGCTCCCCCGTTCGACCCAAATGTGAAAGCTGATCCCCAATTCGACATCCCCCTGCGCCTCGAGGTCGAAGACCTCTATGCGCGCTACATCGCCTGCCTCGACCAGCGGCGCTACGACGACTGGCCGGAGTTCTTCACCGACGAGTGCGTGTACAAGCTCCAGCCGCGCGAGAACTTCGACCGCGGGCTGCCGCTCTGCACGCTCGCGTTCGAGAGCAAGGGGATGCTGAAGGACCGCGTCTACGGCGCCACCCAGACCCTGTTCCACCAGCCCTATTACCAGCGACACCTGGTCAGCGGGTTGCAGATCGTCGGAGTCGACGACGGCGTCGTCGCGGCGGAGGCGAACTATCTCGTGATCCGCACCCGGAAGAACGAGCCGTCCGAGGTGTTCAACTGCGGGCGCTATTTCGACCGGATCGTGCGCGAAGCGGGGGCCCTCAAGTTCAGGGAGAAGCTCGCGGTGTTCGATAGCGAGCTGATTCCGAACTCGATCATTTATCCGATCTGAGGTGCCATCCCGCGACGAGCGCCGGAATAGGTGAGGCGCAGCTTGTCATACCGCCAGGACAGGTCTATCGTAGGAGCGCCTTGGTCGTCGTTCAAACCTGAACTGGAGGCCGTCATGAGACTTCTGCAAGCCGCTGCTGCCCTTCTGTTCGTTCTCCTCGCTGCCGGGTGTGCAAGCAAGCCTGCCGCGACCGTGACTCCCGCGCCTTCCGGGACCGTCGTTTCCATGACGCCGCCGATGACCACTTATGGTTGCGACGCGTTAATCGCCCGCCGCATGGACAAGTCCTGTTGATCCTCGCGTACTTGCGTCCGGTACGACTCCAGGATCTTCTCTCCGATCCAGAACGCGACGCCCCCGGATTCGCCTTGACGTCGGCGTAGAGCCGTTCGAGGGTAGCCGATCCGGTGGGGCGCCGGAGATGTACGGGTGATCGCCATGACGCGGGCGATCTTCGCGCCCTAACGCCCGATAGACGAGGTCATCTCGTATGAGCTCATTGACCTCCGTCGAGCCACCCGACGAGGTTTCCCCGGTGCGGAACGATCTGCCGTTCCGGTGGCAGCACCCCACCGGGCTCATCCTCGCAGCGGCGGTCTGGGCGTCGGGCGACGCGCGATCTTCTGGACAGCGTTCGCGTGGGTGCCGATCGCTATCTGGGCATGGGTGGCAGGCAGGGCGCTACCCGAGCCGGGCGCGTCGAGCGTTGATCTACTTCGCCCGCCAGCCCCCGTCCACGACCATCGTGTGCCCGGTCACGTAGCCGGCCTCGTCGCCGGCGAGGTAGCACACCGCAGAGGCGACGTCCTCGACCGTGCCGCGCCGTCCGGCCGGCACGACTGCGCGCACCTGCTCTTCGCTGACCGCGATGCCGCGGCCGCTCATGTCCGGCACCTCGGGGCCAAGGATCGCCTGCGAGTGCTGCCGCAGGCCGGTCGGGATCGCGCCCGGGCAGACCGCGTTGACCGTGATGCCGCGCGTCGCGTACACGACCGCCATCTGGCGGGTGAGCCCGATGACGGCGTGCTTGGCGGCGATGTACGCCGCGCCGCCGCCGGTGCCGTTCAGCCCCGCCACCGACGCCATGTTCACGATCCGGCCGCGGCCGCGCGGGAGCATCTCCTCGACCGCGCGCTTGCAGCCGAGGAACACGCCGGTCAAGTCGATGTCGATCACGCGCCGCCAGAGCGCCTCGCTCATCTCGTCGACGTTGAAGTAGCCGTCGAGGATGCCGGCGTTGTTGACCATGATCTCCAGGGGTCCGAGCCGGCTCACCGCGCCGGTCACTGCCCGGTCCACGTCGGCCCCCACGCTGGTGTCGGCCCGGAACGCCGCTGCGCGGCCGCCGGCGGCTTCGATCATGCTCGCCGTTTCCCCGCGGCCGCCGCGTCCAGGTCCACCGCCGCGACGCTCGCCCCGCGCGCGGCGAGCATGAGGGCGATCGCGCGGCCGATGCCGGAGCCGGCGCCGGTCACGACGGCCGTACGGTGAGCGAGCGTCATTCGGAACCCCCTGTGGAAAGATGAACGGCGTCAGGACAGAGCGAGGTTATCGCGTCCGCGCGCGAGCCACTGCCGGAGTGCGTCTATTATGCGGCCTGGTTCCCGTCTTGCGCAGTTCCACGAGCGCAGCAAAGCGTGAAATCACTCGGACACGTGCTACAAGGAGCAACCCATGTCTCTCGACGACGGCGATAGGAGCTCGAACTGGAACAAGCAGGTGTTGGAGACGACGCGAGCGAATCTGAAAGCGGAATGCGCACGGCTGCGGCTTCGAGTCGATACCGGGGATCAGAGCGGCGCAGATGTTTCAAAGGAAAAGGCCGCTCTCGCAGCGTGCGAAGCGAAGCTGGAAAGCGTCGAAGCTGACCTCAAGAAGTTCAGTTGACCGACATTCATCGATTGCCGCAAGACGGTTTCGTCCGTTCGCGAGCTCCGAGTACCGAGGCGAGATCCTATCGCCCGCTGTTCCCGCTCGGCGCGCCACGCCGCGAGTCGAATGATTGAATGAAGGACGAAGAGGAGAATGACCATGGCCTCTCGGCAGCAACTCGAGCCAGCGAGCGAATTGGCGAAGAAGAACGGCGTTCGCTTCCCGAACGAAACCAACGAATATCGGCTTGCGCGAGACGCGCTCCTTGCCGAGGAGATCGAACTCAGGCGCCACATCGAACGGGTGGCGGAGCAGCGCCGCGCCCTGCCCCCGGGCGGCTTGGTGTCCAAGCAATACCGCTTCGAGGGCGAGAACGGCCCGGCCGTCTTTTCCGATCTCTTTGGCGACAAGCAGACGCTCGCGATCTACAGCTACATGTACGGGCCGAAGCGCGAGCAGCCCTGCCCGATGTGCACCTCGCTGCTCTCTGCTTGGGACGGCGAAGCGGCCGACGTCGAGCAGCGCATCGCGCTGGTGGTGCTTGCGCGCTCGCCAATTGAACGCCTCGTGGCATTCAAGAAGGAGCGCGGCTGGCGCCACCTCAAGCTTTATTCGGATGTCAGCGGCGACTACACCCGCGACTATGTGAGCGCGGACGACGCGGATGTCCCGGCTTTCAATGTCTTCACCCGACGCGATGGCACCATTCGCCATTTCTGGAGCGGCGAGATGGGGTCCGAGACCGCCGACCCCGGGCAAGATCCGCGCGGCGCGCCCGACCTGATGCCGCTCTGGACAATCCTCGACAGCACACCGGAAGGGCGCGGGACCGACTGGTATCCGAAACTCGAATACCCGAAATAGGCGGGATACTTCTCTCCTTAACAAGTGCGCCGCAAGGTGCGCCTGCACTTCAGGAACGCCGTCAGGCCAACATAGAAGGCCGGGTTCATCTTCAAAACGGCGCGATCAATTCGCACGCGCCATCGGGTGCCGCGCGAAGAAGGAAGCCAAAGCTTCCGCCATTCCCCGCGGGTTCTGCACGTGCAACAGATGCGTCGTTCCGGGGAGCTCGAAACCCTGGACGTTCGGCAGCCAGGCCAGCAGGAGCTGCTGGCGCTCGTTCCAGATCGGCGACACCTCCAGGCTCTTCTCGCCGACGACGGCGAGCACCGGCTGTGCGATGCGGCGCGCATCGTCGCGCGCGAACTGCCACTGCTGGATGGCCGGCAGTTCCTGGCCGAAGAACGTGTCGGCGTCGGCCACGCCTCGATCGAAGGCGCCGGGCAGCGCCTGGTCGAATGGCGCGCGGTACGCCGGTCCCGACACCATGCGCATGAAGCCATCGACGGCGGCAGCCTTGTCGCCGGCGCGGAACTGTTCGACGATCGGCGCCATCGCCGCCTGTCGCGTCGCAAGCAGGCGCTCGGAGCCGCCGCCTACCGGCAACGCCGGCTCGAGGATCGATAACGAGTGCACCTGCTCGGGAGCGTCGAGCGCGAGCTGCAACGCGATGTTGCCGCCAGAGGAGTGGCCGACGATATGGGCCCGCTCGATGCCGAGGTAACGCATCAACGAGCGCACATGCGCCGCCTGCCGCGCGATGCCGACCGGCCCCGCCACGCGGCTGCTACCCGCATAGCCGACGCGGTGAAAGCTCAGCAACCGATAGCGGGCGGCGAGAACAGGCTCTTCCAGCAAAGGGCGGAACCATTCCGCGAACAGGCCGGCATGCACGAGCACCACCGGCTCCCCTGTGCCTTGCAGCCTGTACTCCAGTTCGATGCCCGGCTCGACCCGGGCTCGATCCATCGCTTGCGCGGCGGGTGCGCCGGCCATCTGCGCAGAGACGGTTACCAGCAATAGAGGCAAGACGAGATCGCTTCGCGCAGCGCGGAGCTTGGCGGTGCAATGCGGCTTCATGACGACCTCCGATCCGGCACCTGTGCCGGCGGCGCCATTGCAGCGCGGATCCGCGCTCGCGTCATGAGGCGAGCGCCCCATGCACGGCCTATCGACGCGGGGCCGGGGTCCTACTGCGTCCCGTAGCGCGCGCCGAAGCCGGCCCCGCGCGCGCGCACGATCGCCTGCGCGCGCGTCGTCGCGGCGAGCTTGCCGAAGATGCTCGTGATGTGGTTGCGCACGGTCTTCGGGCTGATCGCGAGGCGCTGCGCGATGTCGTCGTTGCCGAGCCCTTGCGCGATCAGTTCGAGCACCTCGCGCTCGCGTTCGGTGAGGTCGCCGAATCCGGCGCGCGGGGCGGCGTCGGCCGTCTCCACCGAGGGAAGAAAGCGGCGCAGCTCGGCCGCGAGATGCGACCAGGCCGGCTCGTCTTCGAGGATCACATGGTTCGCGCTATCCAGCGTGACGAACTCGGCGTCCGGTATCAGCGACGCCATCAACTTGCCTTCCTCGTACGGCACGATCGCGTCGCGCCGTGCGTGCAGCACCAGTGTCGGGCAGCGCACCTGCCGGGCGAGGTCGCTCACATCGATCGTCTGCCACAGGCGCAGCATGCGCTGTGCGGTTTGCGGCGACGTCGCCCGGCGCATCATGTCGGTGAACCAGCGCCATTGCTCCGCCGTGCCGCCCGGGACCATCAGCGAGGTGAAGACCTGGCGGAACGCCGGCTCTTCGGTGCCCCAGCCCTGCTCGATCAGCTCGAGCATCACGCGCGCCTTCTCGACCGTCGCCGGTGACGCGTCGCGCCGCAGCCGTCCCCGACAGAAGCCGCCGCAAAGGACGAGATGGCTCACGCGCTCCGGGTGGCGCACGGCGTACGCGATCGCCACCGCCGGCGCGCCCGAGATGCCCCACAGCGCAAAGCGCTCCAGCCCGGCCGCGTCGGCGACCGCCTCGAGGTCGTGGACCCAGGCGTCGAAGGACATGTCGGTCACATCACGTTCCGACATCCCGACGCCGCGACAGTCGTAGTTCACCAGCTTGTGCCGGCTCGCCATCTCGACCACCAGGTGCCGCATCACCGGGCTTTGCCAATCGTGCTCGACATGGCTGATCCAGGTCGGCACGCGCACCAGCGGGTGGCCTCGGCCGCAGACGGCGTACGCGAGCCGCACGCCGTCGGGACTGGAGGTGAAGTGGACGGATTGCCGGAAGTCGCCCATTCACTCAGCTTAGACACGCGCCGCATTCCATACAAGGCGCGCCCGCGTCCGCGTCGCGTCCCGCCCAACCTGCTGATCGAGAACCCGCTCGTACAGGAACGCAGCGGCGCGGACCCCGAGGTGCAAGGAACATCGCGGTGTCCGGCGCGCATTGCCGGCCCCGTGCCGGCGCGGCGGACGATCGGCGCGCCGCGCAGCGGGCCGGACCGGTGCAACCTCTCCGACCCGGGGAAGAAGGGACGTTTGAATTTCCTTGCTGACTTGGGTCAGAAGTATCGCGTGACCAGGTTCGGTCGGTCTCGTTTCATTCTGTAGTACCAGGCGCACGGCCACGCCATCACGAGAAGAAGAAGCAGCCAGACCAAGTAGGTGTCGAACAGGCTCAGCTTCGTGCGCACGACCGCGGCGGCAATTCCCAGAACGTAGAAGTGCACCACGTAAAAGAAGAACGGAACGCGGCCGAACAGCTCGAACGGGCGAAGCAGCGCGGGCGTTTTCGAGCCCGTCATCCACAGCGCCGCGAGAGCCAGGAACGTTACGGCGAGGGACCAAGTGAGGAACGGCAGATCGGGCGGATACTTGGCGAAGAACCAGAAGTCGAGACTGCTCACGCCCGTATACGGATAGGCGTTGCCATAGCCGCCGGTCAGGCGAATCGCGAGGAACAGAAGCAGACAGACACCTGCCAACAGCATCCACAACAACGCCGGCTGCTTGCGACTGACAGAGTCGCGACCGACGACAAATCCGAGGACCACGATCGCGCACCAGGGAATCAGCGGGTACAGGGAGCGAAATCCACCGGTTCGGACCGGTTCGTACAGGATGGCCCGCAAGGGCACCGGTAGCGCCGAAACATCGAGCAGCGGATACAGCGCCAACACGGCGACCGCAACCGTCAACAGGACCTTGCTGGGCAGGTGACGCACCAGCGCCAGGACGATGATGCTGGCGCCGATCGAACTCAGCACCACGAACGAGTAGAAGCCCATCGCCGCTCGCGGCAACCCCATGATGAGCGCGTCGACCGCGATGAGCACCAGTCCGCGCACGATCAGACGGCGCGTGACCTCGTGCTGCGACAGGCCGCGTCGCTCTCGCGCGATGCTGGTGAGCGCCACCATGAACCCCGCCATGAAGAAGAAGGCAGGAGCGACCGGAACCCCCGTGAACCGCGTGAGGAACTGGAAGATGTCGGCGGGAAGGGGAGGCGCTGCCGCAGCCAGCTCTTCGCCATGTCGCCCGACATTGAACATGAGCGATGCGTGATCCAGGGCCATGTGCGTAACCAGCAGGCCGCGGAACACGTCGACGTACCGCTTGCGTTCCACCGGCGCGTCGGCGGCGTTCGAAACTCCGACGCCGGGCTCGAGTTTGAGGGCCGATTCCATCATTCAGTTCCAACGGATTGCGTGTCTCACCACAGACGTCACTTTTTCGCTGTGCGCACTGGCCAGGTCGGAGCGTGATCCACTCTTCCCCTCAACACGACGCGCCCGATATCGCTCCGGTGTACGGAGAGGTCGCGTAACTCGACGTCGCTCATCGCTTGCAGCTCCCGAATCGCCCGCCGTGCCCTGCGTTCGGCGGCGAACGCTCTGAGGAAGCGCGCAAGCCGCTCTCTCAGAGATCTCCATGCCGCGGCCGTGGTCGCGATTCCGGACTCGCACCCCCGGAGCGACGGACGGTCGGTCTGTGACTGGCTGTTCATTGCTGTTTCCTCACGGCTGTCGTATCTGGAGCGAGCGATTCAGAATGAGGCGCACGATTCACCGTCGACACGCGCCACCGAGTTCTGCTGATGGTGGTACTTGTAGGAAGCGCGAATTTCCTCGATGCTTTGACTGCTCCGACTGTCCGCCACCGGATGAAGCACGACGAGCACACGAGCGCTTTCCTGAACGATGGCCCCATCGGAGCCTTTGAACTGACCGCTACCCGCTACGACGGTGAATCCGTCCGGGAAACGCGGCGTGACCTCGGTATCGATGAAGCGTTGAAATTCCGCCTCGGTCACCGTAGAGCCGTCCGGTTTCGAGAGTCCCAGCAGAACCTCCGTTCTATGGAAAGGCTTTCCGGCTAACGATGTCCCGCAGTGCTGCCGCGTGCTGTCGTCGGCAGCGCTCGCCCAAGGGCGCTGAGTCAGCACGCCGAGAGAACACACCAGAACGACGGCGAGGCCGGCGAGATCGCGGAAATGGTGCTGTAGCATGTCCATGCTCATTCATGGTCGATGACGAGTGCCTCATACGCCGCAGTTGGAGGATCGGATCTACGCGCTGCCTCAGAAGTTCCCGGCCATCCCGGTGCGTATGGGGTGCGCACTCTACGCATCACGCACTTGCCGATGGCTGACGGATCGCGAAATCGATAGGCGACAGGGCGGTGTATCGGCGCGGCGCTCCCGGGATCGCACCGAAAACCCGCGCCGATACTGCGTGTAGCCGGGGCTAGTCCGTTCAGCCTAGACGATGCGACTTACCGTCTATGGCGCTCGTTCGGTGCGGCATGTGAAACAACTGACAGAGGACGGACGAGTCAGCAAGCCGCAGCGGAAGCCGGATAAGCATGCGACGTCGTCAAGGCATCGGCCAAACGCCAGCGCAGAGCGCGCTCGTTCGCCATTCGAGCGTCGCTGCGTCGGGCGTTCGCGGCGTGTACCATCGAATCGAGAACGTCATGCCGGAGCAGTTGAGTGGGAGTCGTCACAGAGAAGATAAAGACCCGTCCGCGCGTCGTCGCGGCGCGTGGGACCGCGCTGCGCTGCCGGGGCTGGAGGCAGGAAACCGTCCTCCGGCTACTCGAGAACAATCTCGAGAACGCCGAGCGTCCTGAAGACCTCGTGGTGTACATGTCGGCCGCGCGGGCGGCACGCGACTGGTCGTCGTTCGACCGCATCGTCGCGGTGCTCAAGGATCTGCGGGACGACGAAACGCTGGTCGTTCAGTCGGGCAAGCCCATCGTACGTTTCCGGACGCACGCGCGCGCACCGCGCGTGATCATGGCAAACGGAGTAGTCGTTGGCCGCTGGACCGACGAGAAGACGGTGTTCGAACTCGAGCGCGCCGGTCTGACAATCATCCCCGGCATGACCGCCGCCGCTTGGCAGTACATCGGCAGCCAGGGCATCGTGCAGGGCACCTACCAGAGCTTCTCCGGCGCCGCCGAGCGCTTCGGCGGCACGCTCGCCGGGCGCTCTATCCTCACTGCGGGCTGCGGCGGCATGGGGGGAGCGCAGCCCCTCGCCGGCAGGATGGCGGGCGCTGCCACGCTGGTTGTCGAAGTCAACCCCGAGCGGCTGCAGCGTCGCATCGCCACGGGCTACCTTGACCGCGCCGCCGGGTCGATCGACGAGGCGCTGGCCTGGATGGGGGCGCTGCAGCAGCGCGGCGAGGGTGGATCTGTCGGCCTCGCGGGCAACGTCGTGGATGTTCATGAAGCCTTGCTCGCGCGCGGCTGGCAGCCCGACGTCGTCACCGATCAGGTGACGGTGGATCCTCTGCGTGGATATGTCGCTTCCGGCCTCACGCCCGCCGAGATGGAAGCGCTGGTCAAGCTCGATCCCGCCGAGGCGCTACGCCGCGGCAACGAGACGCTCGTGCGCCACGCGCGTGCGCTGGTGGAGTTCCGCCGGCGGGGTGCCCTCGTCTTCGAGTATGGCAACACGCTGCGCATGCGGGCGTCGGACGCCGGCTACGGTGAAGCCCTGACGCTGGAATCCTTCGTCACGCTGTTCATCCGCCCGCTCTTCTGCCGCGGCATCGGCCCGTTCCGCTGGATAGCGGTGTCCGGCGACGCGCGCGACATCGAGGCTACGGAGGCCATCGCCACGCGGCTGTTCCCGGCGGAGCACCGTCTCCTGCGCTGGCTGGAGCTCGCACGCACGAACGTGCAGTTCCAGGGGTTGCCCGCCCGCATCGGCTGGCTTGGACACGGGGAGCGCAGCCGCTTCGCCCTTGCGGTGAACGAAGCGGTGGGGTGTGGGGAGATCTGCGCACCCGTGGCATTCACTCGCGACCACCTGGATGCCGGTTCGGTGGCGAGCCCGTTCCGCGAGACCGAGAAGATGGCCGACGGCAGCGACGCCATCGGCGACTGGCCCGTGCTGAACGCGCTGCTCGCCTGCGCCTCCGGCGCGGACCTCGTCGCGGTGCACGCCAACGTCGGCCGCATGATCAGCGCCGGGCAAACGGCGATCGCCGACGGGACACCGTTCGCAGCCGAGCGGCTGCAGGCGGTCCTCGACGGTGACACCGGGCTCGGCATCGCGCGCTATGCGGACGCAGGCTACGAGGAGGCCGCGCGCGCCTGCGAGGCGTTCGGCGTCGGGCTCGGGCTGCCGGAGGCATGAGCGTCCGGCGGCTTCGTCAGCCGGAGCTGGAGGCGGCGATCCTCGGCGGCCTGCTGCTGTCTTCGGGAGGCAGCGGCATGACCTCGTCCGCGCGCCACCGCGCACTCGGGGAGGAGGCGCTCGCGCTGGGCGAGGTGCGGCTCGCGCCGCTCGACACCTTTGGCGCGGAAGACTACCTCGTGGTCGCTACCGCGGTCGGGGCGCCAGGGACCTCGGGCGCGCGCACGACGCCCGGCGATTCGCTCGTGGCCGCACGCGCCATCGAAACCGCCTGCGGCAAGGAGATCGCCGGCGCAATGGTGGCGCACGTGCCGGGCCTGTACGCATGGACGATTGCGGCCGGGCTCGGCATCGCGCTCGCCGATGCTGGCACCAACGGTCGCGCACATCCCACCGAGCGCATGGGCGGCATGGGCCTCGCCTCTAAACCGGACGCGGTGCTGTGGCAGGCCGCGTATGCGGCTGGCGCGGAAGGCGATCCGCCGCTCTCGGTACTGGCGCACGGTCATCCGACGAAGACTTCGCACGTGCTGCGCGCCGCGTCGGTGCAGAACGGCGGACTGATCAACGCCGCACGGGGGCCGTTCACGGCAACATTCGTACGCGAGCATGGCGCGCCTGGGGCGATCAGCTTCGCGTTGGACCTGGGCGGAGCGATGATGGCGGCGCGCGGCGAGGGGCGCATCGCGGCCGCGGCGGAGTTTCTAGGCGGCTCGGTGCTGATCGAGGGCGTGGTCGCTGAGAACACCGTGCGCTACGGCGGCGGCTTCGACGCCGGCTTCGTCACGGTGAAAAGCGGCGCGCGACGCGTGGCGCTCGGCGTCTACAACGAATTCATGACGGCCGACGAGGCGGGTGAGCGCATCTGCACGTTCCCGGACTTCCTCGGCAGCCTCGATCCGGCGAGCGGCGACCCGGTCGCGATCTCGGCACTCGACGCCGGGGCGCGCGTGGTGGTGGTCATGGCCCCGCGCACGAGCATCCCGCTCGGCGCGGGCGTGTTCGACAGCACGGTGTACGCCGAGGTCGAGGCGGCCATGGGCTGCGCGCTGTCACCCTACGTTTTCACATGAGCAAAGGAGCGTCACCATGCGATTCGTGACCGGCGTGCTCGCCGTTGGCCTGGCAGCCTTCTTCGCCGGCGCATCCGCGCAGGACGTCGCGAGCTATCCGTCCAAGCCGATTCGCGTGGTCATTCCCTTCCCCCCGGGGGGTGCGACCGACCTGATCACGCGCAAAATCGGCGAGGAACTCGGCAAGCGCTGGCACCAGCCGGTGGTGGTGGAGAACAAGCCGGGCGCGAACACGATCATCGGCACCGAGGCCGTGGCGAAGGCGGAACCCGACGGCTACACGCTCCTGATGACCTCGCCCGCGGGCCTCGTGCAGCTGCCGCCGCTCTTTCCGAAGCTGCCGTACGAGCCGGTGCAGGACTTCATGCCGCTCACGCAGATCGCCGAGGTTGCGACCGTGCTGGTGGTGCCCGCGGACATCCCGCCGAAGACGGTGCGCGAGCTGGCCGACTGGCTCAGAGCGAACCCCGGCAAGACGAGCTACGCAAGCCTTGGGCTCGCGAGCACGCTGCACATTTACGGCGAGGCATTCAAGCGGGCCGCGAAGGCCGACACCACGCACGTTCCTTACAAGGGCGACGCGCCGGCAATGACCGATCTGCTGTCGGGGCGTGTGCAGTACATGTTCAACAATCCGGTGTCGGCGATCAACTATGCAAAGCAGGGCCGGGTGCGCATCCTCGCGGTAACCGGCGAGAAACGCCTGCCGGCAATCCCCGATGTGCCGACGATGGCGCAGGCGGGCTTTGCCGGGTTCGAGACCGTGGGCTGGTTTTCGTTTTTCGTGCACGCGAAGACGCCGCGGCCGATCGCCGAGAAGTTGCACGGTGCGCTCTCCGAGATCATCCGCTCGCCCGAGATGGGCGCCTTCCTCGTCGAACGAGGGACGTTGCCTACCGGCATCGGCCTGGACGAGTTCGCGCGCACGGTCGCGGCCGAGCGTGCCGCCTGGGCGAAGCTCATCAAGGAGAACGATATCCGGCTCGATTGAGTCCGGTGGCGCCGGAGCAGCCCTTGCTCTAGCTCGCGCTGGAGGCCGAACGGCGCCGCGAAGTTCGAGCCGACCCATCCCAACCGTTCGGATTCGACGCCGGTGATGCAGCGCTGGGGGCGGCGTTTCGGCGGAACTCACGCGCCCGAGGCCGGGCAGCCCCACCGCGGGTTGCGCGCGAGAATCCGATCACGCCGGAATGCCGATCTCCTTGAGCAGCGCTTTCACGCCGTTCCAGCCGATCTGGACGCCGATGCTGAGCACGATGAAGGCAGATAGACGCAGCACGATGATCATGCCCTGGTGCCCGATGCGTGCGGCAAAACGCTCCGCATAACGGTATGTGAGCAGGATCGACAATGCAACAATGCCGGCGCCGATGATGGCGGCCAGGATTTGGATCAGCACCTGATCGAGCGTGTGCGAGTGGTTGGCGCCGACGGTGACCGCCACCGACATCACCCCTGGATCGACCGTCAGCGGCATCGTCAGCGGGTAGAAGGATCGCGCCATTGCAGCGGCCGAGGCCTGGCGCGGGTCGACCGTCATCTCGGGCGGTTTTGGATCGTCGTCGAGCAGCTTCCAGCCGAGCGAGCATACGACCGCGCCTCCAGCCACCTGGATGACGGCGACGGACAATTCGAACAGGCGCAGGACGAGCGAGCCGAACAGCAGGGAGCCCAGCAACAGGCCGAACGAGTACACCGCGATCCGTCGCGCCAGCGCGCTGCGTGTTGCGGCGTCGCAACCGTGCGTCATGCGAAGGAAAATCGGTGCGTCGCCCGGTGGATTTACGACGGGCAGAACAGCGCCCACAACCACCAGGATGGCGCCGAAGAGTTGAGCAAAGTCGTTCCAGACCATCGAGCGCCTTGCAGGTAGCCAATCGATTCGCAAAGCATACAACGTGGCCGCACTGCGTCCGCCGGCGGGCAGCAACTCTCGCATGTAGCGCTGGACCCGAGCCGCAGCGGCGGATCGCGTCGAAATACTCGAGGGCTCGCGACTGTATATCCATTGGCTGCCACCGCGGTGTGCCGTCGCGGAGGGGAGCAGCAAGGTGTACCCTTCGGCCGCGCGCAAGCCCTTTCACGAAAGGAGGCAAACCGTGTCACGCACCGTTCTCACATTCATCCCCTGTGCCCTGCTGGCGTTCTCGATCGTCGGCCAGGCGCAGCAGGCGCAGCAGCCGCCGCGGCCGCAGATCCAGACCACCAAAGTCGACGGCACGGACGGCGTTTACGTCTTCCGCAACGGCGGTCACCAGGCGATGTTCATCGTCACCAACGACGGCGTGATCGCCACCGACCCGGTCGCCTACGGCCGGCCGACCGGCGGGCAGGCCTATCTCGACGAGATCCGCAAGGTCACCGACAAGCCGGTGAAATATGTCATCTACAGCCATCACCACTACGACCACATCGCGGGCGGCAAGGTGCTCAAGGACGCTGGCGCGACTTTCATCGCCCACCAGCGTGCGAAGGAGCGCCTGGAGGCGCTGAAGGACCCGCACACGGTGCTGCCCGACGAGACGGTGAGCGACAAGGGCCGAACGATCTCGCTCGGCGGAACGACGCTCGAGTTGACCTACCACGGTCTCAACCATTCGGACTCCTCGCTGGTGATGCGGCTGCCGAAGGAGAAGATCGTCTTCATCGTGGACACCATCCCCGTCGGGCAGGTGCCGGGGCGCGGCATGATCGACTTCTATCCGCTCGAGTCCATGGCGTTCATGAAGCAGGTGCTGGCGATGGATTGGGAGCGCATGATCCCCGGCCATCCCGGTCCCGGTGACCGGCTCGGGACGAAGCAGGACGTGCAGGATCAACTCGCGCTCCAGGAGGCGGCCTCGGCCGAGATGAGGAAGCTCGGTCAGGAAGGCAAGTGCTGGGACACGGCGGAAAAGGAGTTCAAGCTGTCCGGCTACGAGAACTGGCCAGGGTACGCGAACAACCTGCCGTTCATCGCTCGGCGGTACTGCGGGCTGTGGGGACGCGGTACCTGAGCGGTCGCCGACGGAAGCGAAAACGCCCCGCGAGGGGCGTTTTCGCTCAGGGGCCGCGTTCCGCCCTGTGCCGCTCGGTGCGGCGGATCGTTGGGCCGACGCACCATCAGCTGACATTCGCGGTCGATCAAGGAATGGCTTAGGATGGTCTCCACGGGATGGCAGCCGCCTGCGCATGAGGGGTACAGCGACTTGGACAAGATCAACATCCAGTTCACTTTGTTTTCCGCGTTCTACTCGCCACTCATTTCGACGATGTCGGGCGGATTTCTCAAAGCGGAAGGCCTCGATCCGGAGTGGTCGATTTCGCCGCCGGGCGTCTCGGCGCTTGCTGCCTTGAAGGATGGCTCCGCGCACGTCGTTCAATCGGCCCTGAGCCAGGGGTTCGCGTCGCTCGATAAGGGGGAGACGCCGGCCGCAGTCCATTTCGCCCAGGTCAACGAGATGGACGGGTTCTTCCTCACCGGACGCGAGGCGGATCGCGCCTTCACGTGGGACAAGCTGGAAGGCGCCAAAGTCGTCATGTTCAACGGTGGCCAGCCGCTCGCCATGTTCAAGTACGCCTGCTACAAGGCAGGTATCGATTTCAACAAGATAGAACCCATCTGCCCTGGTGGCGCTGCCGAGATCGACCATGCTTTCCGTGACGGGCAGGGGCATTATGTTCAGCAGCAGGGTCCGTTCCCGCAGCAACTGCAAGCCGACGGCGTCGGACACGTCGTGGCCCAAGTCGGCAAACAGATCGGACCATGCGGTTTTTCCAGCCTTGCAGCGACCCGCGACTGGCTTCAAACAGATATGTCGAAGGCGTTCATGCGTGCCTACAGGAAAACCCGGGTGTACATGAACGAGACGCCAGCCACCGAGATTGCCAAGGCGGAGAAGCAGTATTTCCCCGAGATCGACGAGAACGTCCTCGCCGACTGCATCGCAACGTATCAGCAGCTTGGCTGCTGGACGCCGCACGTCGAGATTACGCGCGCGGCCTATGAAAAAACACTGGATGTCTTCGAGTACAACGGGCTGTTGAAGCAGCGCTATCGCTACGAGCAAGTCTGTGCCGCACCGCCGGCAACCGATTGAAAATAGATTCTTGCAAGATTGAGGGGGCCGCTTCGGGTCCAACCCGGAAGTCGTGATGAACGGCCGGATTTGAGCCAACCGCGGATCATGCCCCGTGCTGCGCCGAACGCCCGCTCTGGGCCGGAACCACCAGCGCGACGGCCGCGACTCAAGGGCCGCTTGCGGCCGAGACTGACATTCGCGGTCGATCAAGGAATGGCTTAGGATGGTCTCCACGGGATTGGCAGCCGCCTGCGCATGAGGGGTACAGCGACTTGGACAAGATCAACATCCAGTTCACTTTGTTTTCCGCGTTCTACTCGCCACTCATTTCGACGATGTCGGGCGGATTTCTCAAAGCGGAAGGCCTAGATCCGGAGTGGTCGATTTCGCCGCCGGGCGTCTCGGCGCTTGCTGCCTTGAAGGATGGCTCCGCGCACGTCGTTCAATCGGCCCTGAGCCAAGGGTTCACGTCGCTCGACAAGGGGGAGACGCCGGCCGCAGTCCATTTCGCCCAGGTCAACGAGATGGACGGGTTCTTCCTCACCGGACGCGAGGCGGATCCCGAGTTCACGTGGGACAAGCTGGAAGGCGCCAAAGTCGTCATGTTCAACGGTGGCCAGCCGCTCGCCATGTTCAAGTACGCCTGCTACAAGGCAGGTATCGATTTCAACAAGATAGAACCCATCTGCCCTGGTGGCGCTGCCGAGATCGACGATGCTTTCCGTGACGGGCAGGGGCATTATGTTCAGCAGCAGGGTCCGTTCCCGCAGCAACTGCAAGCCGATGGCGTCGGACATGTCGTGGCTCAAGTTGGCAAACAGATCGGACCATGCGGCTTTTCCAGCCTTGCAGCGACCCGTGACTGGCTTCAAACAGATATGTCGAAGGCGTTCATGCGTGCCTACAAGAAAACCCGGGTGTACATGAACGAGACGCCAGCCACCGAGATTGCCAAGGCGGAGAAGCAGTATTTCCCCGAGATCGACGAGAACGTCCTCGCCGACTGCATCGCAACGTATCAGCAGCTTGGCTGCTGGACGCCGCACGTCGAGATTACGCGCGCGGCCTATGAAAAAACACTGGATGTCTTCGAGTACAACGGGCTGTTGAAGCAGCGCTATCGCTACGAGCAAGTCTGTGCCGCACCGCCGGCAACCGATTGAAAATAGATTCTTGCAAGATTGAGGGGGCCGCTTCGGGTCCAACCCGGAAGTCGTGATGAACGGCCGGATTTCGAGCCAGAAGCGGCTGTACGGCCAAGTGTCGCTGATAGCGGCTCGGTCGGACGGCAACTATCAGACCCACTCCGTGACCTTAAAGGTGTGCCGAAAGCTGGACCTTCGCGCACTCCGCCGATCGGCTAGGAACGGCCGCTCAGTCGCTGCACCCCGCCGTCACATCAATCAAGGACGCAACTCACAACGTTCAAGCGAACGGTCAGTGGGACGTTGCCGTTCAGGATGGCCAGATTTGGTGCGGTAATCGGCTGGCTGCATTGACGTTTCTCGTTGCGATGTCTAGCAGCCTATGCAAAAGCTATGGAAATGACGTCCTTCGATTTCGGCGAACTGGCTCGAAGGAGTGCTCGAGCGCTCTTGCGGCCTCGATCTGCCGGTTTGCTGCGGGTTGGTGATGCAAAAGACCCATTTTAGCGTTCTCCGGACGGATCTACTGTTCCTGGGGAGAGTCGACTCATGCGCAGCAGGTTGTAGGCCGCCCCTACGATGTAGGTGTGCATCTGCACCTGCGACAGACGGCGCACCAGCGTGCGGCGCAATCCGCGGTAGGCCTTCATCCAACCGAAGATCTCTTCGACGCGTTTGCGCTTACGCTGACTCACTGCGTAGCCTGCATGACGCGTAGTGCGCGCATCCAGCCCCGGGGTGCGGCGGCCTTCAATCTGAGCGATATGCGGGGCGATCTTCTTGGATCGCAGATGCGCGATGAAGTCCTTCGTGTGATAGCTCTTGTCGCCGCCGAGGGTGCGGGGGCGAACGCGCTTTCGTCTCTGGCGCGCTAGGAGCTGCTTGGCCGCCTCGGTCTCGGTCTGGATCGCCGAGCACACCGCAAGGTCCACGCACAGGCCGTTGCGGTTCTCCATGAGCGCATGCCCGCCGTAAGAGAGCTTGGCTTCCTTGCCCTTGCCCTTGCGCGCGAGCTTCGCCTCCTCGTCGGTGGTGGACTCATGAGTGTCGTTGCTGCGCCGCTGGCCGCGGAAGTCGACCATCCCGTCCGAGCCATCGCCGGCCGAAGGTGGACCGTCCTTGGGTTTGAAGCTCTTCGCGCTCGCCCAGGCCTCGATCAGGGTGCCGTCGACGGTGAAGTGCTCATCGGAGAGCAGCCCCGCTTCGCGCGCCTGGCGCACCACCGCATCGAAGAACACCCGCGCGGTGTCCTGCTCGACCAGCCGCTCGCGCAGCCGGGAGAAGTTCGACTGGTCCAGCCCCGGACTGATCGAGACTCATGTCCAGGAACCAGCGAAACAGCAGGTTGTAGTCGAGCATCTCGCAGAACAGCCGATCGGAGCGCACCGAGTACAGCGCAATGAGCAAGCTCGCCTTCAACAGCCGCTCCGGCGCAATCGACGGCCGGCCGATCTCGGCATAGATCCGATCGAACTCCGCGTTCATCGAACCGAGCACCGCATCAGCGTGTTGCTTGATCTGGCGCAGCGGATGCGCCTCGGGCACCCGCGAGTCCGGCGAGAAGTAACTGAACATCGACTCTTGGGGATCGACTCGACCGCGTATGGCTTGTTCTCCGTTACTCACGAAGCTGCGATTTAGATTAGATTTATAGGGAATGATTAAGTGAGTTTTGCATAAAGTTGCTAGCGTGACCTATACCGTCGAGCGGAAGCGACGCAAAGGAGGACCCGAGCTTCGCGCTGAATTCCTAGCGGCTGAGTCGCTTGCGTGTTTCCTCGAGCTGCTGCGCGAGCTGACTGGCGACGAGGTTACGCGCGATCGAATGGCGAACCGACGAGCCCATCCCGGTGACTTGGTCTGTGAACGTGTGGTTCACTGCGAAGACCAGCGACGCATCGGCGTAAGGAATCACCCCGACAAGGGTCAGCATCGAGTTGTACTGACTCGACGCGTAGAAGTGGAGGTCCACGCCCAGCGCCGACGTCGCGCCGCGGTTGCGCAGCTCCGCCGATAACGCGAGCACTGTCTCGCGCTCTACGCTGCGCTCCATCCAGTAGTAGCTGCACTCGGGGCCGGGCGCGGCGATCTGTTCGAGGACGCTCGGGAAGGCGTTGCGCACGAACAACAGGCTGGCGAGCGCGCTGCGCAGCTCGACGCGCGGATCGACGACACGGCCGTTCTCGCGCACGTACGGCTCTATGCCGGCGACGCCGCGCGCGGCGTACGTGCGTAGCCGCGCGCCGAGGATCTCGGCAAAGATACTCCGCGCGCGGCCGGCGAGATCGGGCGCCGCTGGGTTGAGCCGCGCCAGCCGATCGGCTTCGGCGACGCTCAGATTCAGAGAGCGCAGTGGCGCCTTCACGAGCTCGGCGACGCGCTTCGAGTCCGGCAGCGGTAGCTCCCCGAACGCGGAGCTGTCGCCGGCGTCGGGTCGCAGCGCCTGATAACGCTTCACCTGATGAACCTGGAGAAAGGTCTCGGAGTGCAGGAATGCGTCGACCACAGCCGACGCCTCCTTCCCGCGCACGAGCAGCATGGCGCCGGCCGCGACGATCTCGTCCGCGAGCTTCTCCTGGCTCGGCACGCCGTTGTTGACGACTGCGCCCTTCTCGAGCTCGGGCAGACGCTTGGTCGGGTCGAGGCCAAGGTAACGCATCAGCTCGCCCGTGAAGTGCGTGCCGTCGGCGACTTGGCCCGATGCGAACGGCGATGCGAGGAGGCCGAGCGAAAGCGCGAGCAAGGCGCGGAGCAAGATACGGGAGATCGGCATTCGCGAGAGCATACGTCGCCTTGATGCTCGCGATCTCGCGACGATGGATTGGCTGATGCGCGAAGCCTGCGACGAACCCGTCTTCGAAGCTTACTCCCATGCGGTGATCGGCGCAGTCGAAGCCACCTAGCCCTCGGTGGTCCACGTGCTCCGTCAGTCCATCATGTGCTGGTCAGGTGCGAGAACCTCGATTCGCCCCGAAACGATAAAGCCATTCTTGTTGGGCCTGCCCTCACTTCCTCGCAGGTCATCCGTGGTCGCACCCTGAGGCGATTGTGGTCGTCGCTAGCTCGTACGTCCGCTGTCGAGCGACTTGAACTTCTGCATTGGGTCGACTTGAGCCCTTAGCCTGACGGTCTCTGACCGGGCCAGAAGCGGACAGCGCTCCGGTTCCTCGCAATGATCACCGAGCCAGGAGGCTGCGCAACCCGAGGGCGAGGCCGGCGGCCCGCTCAGTTGTCAACATTGCGGACATGACGTCAGCCCCGCCGCGCCGCCTCGATCGCGGCGATGTCGATCTTTTTCATCGTCATCATCGCTTCGAACGCACGCTTGGCCGCCGCGCGATCGGGGTCGGAGATCGCGGCGATGAGGGCGCGCGGCGTGATCTGCCACGACAGGCCCCACTTGTCTTTACACCAGCCGCACGCGCTTTCCTGGCCGCCGTTTCCGACGATCGCGTTCCACAAGCGGTCGGTTTCGGCCTGGTCGTCGGTCGCAATTTGGAAAGAGAACGCCTCGTTGTGCTTGAACTCCGGCCCGCCGTTAAGCCCAACGCAGGGGATGCCGATCACCGTGAACTCGACCGTCAGGACATCGCCCTGCTTGCCGTTGGGATAGTCGCCAGGCGCGCGCATCACCGCGCCCACCGCGCTGTCGGGAAAGGTTTCGGCATAGAACCGCGCGGCGTCCATGGCGGTACCGTCGTACCACAGACAGATCGTGTTCTTGTTGGCCATTTCCGTTCTCCTATGAGGGTCAAGAACATCCACGAATGAGATGGCATCAGAATGGTCGCTAACCGGACATCATTTGATACTCTGGACCATCGCCAGTGTGTTGCGTTCGGTGTCGCTTAACCAGGCGGCTTTGGCGCCCCCCGCTGAGATGGCTCCGCTAGGACTCTTGTCATCCCGCATGTAAACGCGACGCCGCGAGCCTTTAACTCGGCAATCTCCTTGTCGACAATCATCCACCTGCCAGAACGCCTGGCGGCTTTGACGTCCCGGGATTGGGCGTCGGATAGAGGAAGCTCGCAGTGTTTTGCCCAAACTCGTACACGACTCCGCCGGCTTGCTTCGCGCTCGGCTTAAAACTTAGTTTTTGCTCGTAGAAATGTCGTGCACGTGACACACCCTGAGCAGGATGTAGGCATGGAGGGCGCGTTCTGCAGCATGGTTTCTTCCTTTGACGATAGGAACCTTTGGGTTGGTGGCAACGAGCATTGCCTCGAGGGTCGCCGGCGCTGGGGTAAAAATAATAGCCGCTACGACTGCGCACTTCTCGCAGACGGCGCTTAACGATTGCCATTCGATGCCTGCTTGCCTAGGCCGAACATGGGTCTCGGCTGGGGATCGCGGGCGATTGCTAGTGTCTCAATGCGGCGAGGAGCGGCTGTACGTCCCTGTCGCTCAAAGCGGCCGTCCACGGCGCTATCGACACAAACCAAATTGCATGTCCCAAGCATGCTAGAGAATGGAGCGTTGGAGCATTGGAATGTTGGAGAAGTCTTCAGGTCCGGTTCTTCAACCACGCACCAGCAGGAGAAGCCCTATGAACGATCCAGTCACCGTAGCACTGGTCTTTGTCGGCGGCGCAGGCGGCTCGGTAATTCGCTGGTTGGTCGGCATAGGCGTGGGTGAGCGCTACAAAGGCATCACATTCCCGCTGGGTACCCTGCTCATCAACGTGAGTGGGGCCTTTCTGATGGGCCTTCTGTCGACATTGTTGAATGTCGACTGGAAAGATCGCTACGGGAGCAACCTGACGGCATTAGTACTCACCGGTGTACTCGGTGGCTACACCACCTTCAGCGCCTATCAACTCGACGCGGCCAATCTGTACAACAAGGGGGGGCGCGGGTGGGCAGCAGTCTACTGGGCTGGTTCGGTGGCTGCAGGTCTAATCGCAGCCGCGCTCGGCGCCATAACAGCCAAGTTGTTCGGATAACGAGGACGTCAATCGATGCTCAAGGACGGAATTCTCGTATTCGTAGGTGGCGGTATCGGCGCCGCTGTGCGTGAGTTGCTGATGTTGGTGGTAGCCAATCTGCCCGGCGGCTTCCCGATGCCGATCTTCATCGCGAACATGACTGCGGCCTTGCTGATCGGGGTCATGTCAGCTCTAACAATCCCGGGCGGTGTGATTGGCACCGGTGGCAAGCTGTTGCTCATAACGGGGATCATGGGCGGCCTGTCCACTTTCAGTTCATTTGTCTGGGCGACCGACCAGATGCTGGCCAACCCTGCCGAGCAGGCGAGCGCCATCGTCTACCTGATGCTGAGCATGGTCGCCGGTTTTTTGCTTGTGGAGTTGGGGCTGTGGCTCGGTGGCCGTCTGCGCCGGATCTAAGTCCGCGGGAATCGTCTCAAAAGGCAAAGCAGCCGCGCTGACGACTTTCTTTCGATCGATGACCGCCATTGGCGGGTCAGCGAAGTGTCCGCTTCCGCGGGGCACGACAGGCTGCAACGG
>CAVWFR010000033.1:0-149025 GCA_963754305.1 uncultured beta proteobacterium
CATTGCGTGCATTCGAGAGTTGATACGATTGAACTCGGCGCACCGCAACGCGCGAAAGCGTTGCCCTTAAGGGAGGGGTAACAATGGGCAAGATCGGGGAAGCAAGCCTGTCGCGCTGGGCGCGCCTGCTGTTCGCGGTTGCCGCCTGGAGCATATCAAACACGGCGTTCGGATGGATCTACCCGGAGCACCGCGACATCGCGGTCCTCGCGGTCGAGGGGCTCGATCCGGAACGCAAGGCGGAGTTCGATCGCCTGTGGCAGGAGGCGCGAGCGGGTGACGAGAAGCGTCTTTGCGTCCAGGGTGCCGACACCGGGCAGGGCGTCGCGCCCGAGTGCATCGACTGGGCTGCGCTGTCCGGGATCGCCGGCGATCATTCGTGTTCGAGCCAGGACATGCTCGAGACCGTTCGCGCATCGGACTGGATTCTGCAGGTTGCCGATGTCGCGGCGCAGCTCAAGGAGGATCTCGCGCGCATCCCGGTCACCGCGACCCCGGACCAGACCATGGGCACGCCGAATGTCCTCGGCGACGCGCAACGGCGCCTGGCGGACGAAGCGAGTCGCGCCAAGCGTGTGAATGCCCTGCGTGCAGCCGACACCCGAATGCAGCGCGCCGATTCCAAGTATGCGAGCCGGGCGGACTCGAACCTCGCCCATTTCCTGATGCCCCGCCCCAACACTAGCCTGGACGCGCTCGCCTACGCGGAACTGGCGCTCAGGCTCGGGTCGGAGCTCAACGCGCCTGGCGTCTATGTCTGGTATCACCAGAGCGCAATGCAGAAGGCGAGTCGGCTCGCCAACGAGCCACGGTTATCGGCCGAGGAGCGGCGCGCGCTCGCGCGTGCCGCGCTGTTCGACGAGGCGTTCGCGCTGCACTTCCTCGAAGACATGTACGCCGCCGGCCATATCGCCGGCAGTTGGGGCGACGTATCGCAACGCAAGGGCACGCATGACTTCTACAACCAGAACGGTCTCGAGGTATTCACCTGGAGGGGTCGCGACCGGACGATCGTATTGATGGGCGATGCGCACATGCGTCCCGAAGATGCCGAGCTTGCCGCCACGGCGGTGCGAACGAGCCTCGAGCAGGTGCTCGATACGGCGACCGGCCGGTCACGCGGCTACGACATTCCATATGTACCGATGGCCCCTTCCTCGCTCGAGGCCTTGGACATCTGCAAGAGCGCCACCTTTCCCAAACCTCCCGAGGGCCGGGAGGGAAAGGGGCGGTATGGGGCCGTCTTTCAAGAGACGCTCTTGAATACACCTGTGCCGGGCCTGGGCCCCGGGCTGGGATCGCAACCGCGCTCGCGCAGCGAGGTGGGGGCGTTTGTCGGCTTGGCCGGCTCCATCGCCGGAAGCGGGGTGAGCGGGGGATTCGAGGCATCCCAAACGCAGAACGGCTTCGTCTACGGTCTCGATGTGGGGGTTCGCGCCGGCCTGGGGTTGGAGGGGGCACTAGGGGATGCGGGAGACGGCTTGGCGTTCCTTCAGATCGGATTCGCCTCCAACGCGCCCTCGACCAACAAGTTCGCGGAAAGCGGGTTTGGGTCGGGACTGAGCGGGAGTCTGGGTGCCGCGATCCCGGCGCGTACGGGCTTGTCCGGCCGCATCCGGATGCCGTTCTATGCGATCCCCGGTGATCTGTTGTTCCTGTCGCCGATGTATTTCCTCGACCGCGAGCGCTACACGCGGATGGCCGTCACCGCCAGCAACGGCGGTGTCCTGGGATGGCAGGCGGGCTGGGCCACGCGTTTTGGCCGTTTTCAGTTCGTGCTCGGGCGTGAGCTCGGCATCGTGGCATACGGGCTCTTCAACACGGATCAATTGGTGATACCGAGCGATCGTCCCGATGGCCTCGGACGGATAATCAACTACAAGTCGATCTATTTCGAGCTGCCGATCGTCGAGTACCGTCCATATCGGGCCTTTTCTTCCCACCAGAGCTCGGAGGTGCTGTTCCAGCTCTTCGCGGGGATCGACATCCCTTATGACGCTTCGGTCGAAAGGCCGATCGGCGGGACGCCCGCGGAGCTACGGAACGTTTACTCCATCGGGCTGCGCATGCTCTTTGACTGGAGGTACTACTGGTGATGCGCGCGAACCTGCCTGCCGCAGCGCTCGCGGCGTCGCTGCTCGGCGGCTGTGCTGCGCAGCCGTTGATGCCTTATGCCGCCGATACGCCGCCCCTTGTCGTCGTTCCTGCCCCGCAGGCAGGCGTGCAGGACAAGCGGGCCCGGTTTCGCGAGATCTACTGCGCGGCGCTCGAAGTGCGCAAGGACACGCTCCCCGACTATCGGCCGTGCGACCAAGCGCTCACTCGCGTGGGCGTCGAGCCGGCCGGTACTGGGAGAACAGTTTCATTGGAGCCATCGCGCCGACGGCTCGTCGCGGTGCTGGTGCCTGGATTCGGATACGACTGCTTTAAGGACTGGCTCCAAGCACCCGGCGCGGTGACTGCGCACCTGCGCGGACAGGGCTACGATCTCTCGCTGATACCAGTCGAGGGTCTTTCGAGCACGACCCGCAACGCACGCCTGATTCGCGATGCGCTCATGAGCCTGCCAGCGGAGCCGGGCCCGCCGCGCATCGTGCTCATTGGTTATTCGAAGGGTGCGAACGACATCCTGGAAGCGCTCGTGGCCTACCCGGAGCTGCGCCCGCGCGTGGCGGCATTCGTGAGCATCGCGGGCACGATCGGGGGCTCGCCGCTCGCCAACGACTCCGAGCAGGACATGGCCGAGCTGCTGACTCGTTTTCCCGATGCCAAGTGCACCGTGGGGGACCGCGGCGCAGTGGCGAGCCTGCGGCCCGCTACGCGCATGGCATGGCTCGCGGCGAATCCCCTGCCGAAGGAACTTCGGTACTACTCCGTCGTCACCTTTCCGCAACCAGACCGGATCTCAGCGATCCTGAAGCAGCCCTACAACAAGTTGAGCAGGGTCGATGCGCGCAACGACAGTCAGGCCATCTTCTACGATCAGGTGGTAGCCGGGAGCACGCTGGTCGCCTACCTCAATGCAGACCATTGGGCGGTCGCCGTCCCGATCGCGCGCGTGCACACCACGATCGCGGCGTTGCTCGTGACGCAGAACGCTTATCCGCGCGAGGCGCTGGCAGAAGCCATCATGCGCTTCGTGGAAGAGGACCTGCAGACGCTACAGCCACAGGCCGCACAAGACCCGTGAAGCGCGGGCACCGCGAAAACGATGATCGAACCCAGGTGGTCACAGGCTTCTTCGCGTACCACGCGGTGCCCACGAACTCTCGGGCTCTGAGTGCGTTCCGTCACTACGTCACCGACCACTGGCGTCGAACGCTCCGGCGACGCAGCCAGAAGGACGGTATGACTTGGGAACGGCTCACGCAGCTTGCCGACGGTCGCCTCCAGCCGTTCGCTGATCCCGAAAGCAGACGTGCACCGAATTGTCCGCTTTCGGGGAGCGCCACAGCAGGAGTCCGCCCTACAGCGGTCGTCGCGACGTTCGCCTACGACCGGCAGTAGCAATCTCCGGCGACGGGTAATTCAGGGCGCGGGGATCGGATTTGGCCATGCATGCCCCCGGCTTGCCTCACGAAAGATTCAGGTTTGCACTGTGATAGTCGCGATGGCGCCCCCATCTACTAGGAAATGGGCACGGGATGCGCAGTCCATCCGCCGCCGATCGGTTTGACTTTTCATAGGAGAACGAGATGGTGAACATCACTCGCTTTAGTCCGCTCGAGGATGCATTCGAGAGCTTGTTTCGCGGCGTCCCCGTGTGGCTGCCCAACCCTGAAACGCGCGCGCCCGCGCCGACCCAGTTCCGTATGGACGTAACCGAGAACGACAAGGAGTATCAGGTGCTCGCCGAATTGCCCGGCGTCAAGAAGGAAGAGATCAGCATAACCATTAGCGGCAACGAAGTTGCGGTATCCGCGGAAGTGAAGCTCGAGAGAGACGCCAAGAACGGCGAGACAGTGCTTCGCGCCGAGCGCTACTACGGCAAGATCCAGCGCGCGTTCGCGCTCGGTCAGGAGGTCGACGAAGCGACCGCTCAAGCCAGGTACAACGACGGCGTGCTGGAGCTCACGCTGCCGAAGAAAACCGTAGCGGCCGCCAAAAGGCTCGCGGTGCACTGAGCGGCGGCTCGAACGGCACGAACACGATCGACCCCGCTGCGGCGGGGTTTTTGTTGACGGCGGGTGCTTGGGGCCAGAGCAACGACCGGCGATCGACCCACGCTAGAAATATGTGTGCCTTATGTTCGGTAGTGAACGGAGCGCCTGGCGCGAGAGGCGGAGGATAGATCAGGGCTAATGCGCCCGTGGTGCGAGGTCGGGAACCACGCCGACAAGCGCCTGCGACACGCGGGAGGGTTCGGCCAGGGTAGCTACGAGTATCCGCTCGGCGCTGAATGCACAATGGTATTGGAGGTAGTTTCCATGAAAGAAGAGACTTCGGTAAAGATGAAGTATGGAGTTTGGGGCCTCATATTCGGGGCAGCGGTCGCGATGATCGTCGGCTTTAGCTGGGGCGGCTGGGTAACCGGGGGCACCGCGAAAGGGAAGACCGACGAGGCCGTGCTGGCGAACCGGGTTGCGATCTGTGTCGCCCAGTTCATGAAAGCACCGAATTACGATCGGGAGCTCGTGGCGTTCAAAGCGATAGATTCGTGGAAGAGGAGCGAGCTCATCGGAAAAGGGGGCTGGGACAAGATGCCCGGGCAGGGAGAGGCCAGCGGTGCCGTGGCTGACGCTTGCGCCAGGGGGATCGAGGTTCTTGCCGCCAAATGAACCGGCTGACGTGAAACTACTGGATGAGCGAGGGCAAGTGGAATAACTCGCTGGTTCTGGCTGGCAAGACGACGGGCCGCCCCATTTGGGCGGCCCGTTTCGTTGGCAGCGAAGCGGAATGTCAAAGGGCCAATCGGCGGGACCTGCCCGCAACCTGATCGAGCGGGCCCGGTACTGTAAATCTCCACCCGGTACCGCTACCATCCCTACCGCCCGCCGCCCGAGCTACGGAATATCCAAGCTCTAACCGATGTTCCTCGAAGCGGCATCCGGGCGATGGGCCCCGGACGAGGCACCCACCAACAAAGGAGGAGCAATGTCGGTCAACAAGTGGTTCCCGCAGGCGTTGTGCATCGCACTCTTCGCATCGCTCGCGCTCGGCGCGTCCGCGCAGGTCCCGTCCTACGGCCAGTCGGTCAACGTCGATACCGCGAAGAAGATCGCGGCGGCGTCGATCGCCGAGGCGAAGAAGAACAACTGGCCCGTTGCAGTCGCGATCGTCGACAACTCCGGTTTCCTCGTCTACTACGAGCGAATGGACGACACCCAGACCGCCAGCGGGACGATCGCCGTCGATAAAGCGCGCACGGCCGCCATGTTCCGCCGGCCGAGTCGCGCCTTCGAGGAAGGCATCGCCAAGGGCCGCAACGCGCTGCTCGGGCTGTCGGGTGCGACGCCCATCACCGGCGGGGTGCCGATCGTCGTCAGCGGTCGCATCATGGGCGGCGTCGGGGTGAGCGGCGTCACCGCGGACCAGGACGAGCAGGTCGCGAACGCGGGTCTGGCTGCCCTGAAGTAGTTTTGCTGCATTGCGAGCAAACGGGGCCGCAACGGCCCCGTTTGCGTTTCGCCCGTCGCTATCATCCGGACTCGACCAGACCAAGAGCATGGGCCCAAGTGAACGCCGGTCACGGGCGGGCTGAAGGGAGGCACCTTGCATGCGCTGACCGTCACCTCCCCGCAGCGGCCCCGGCGGGAGGTCAATATCGACAGGACCCCGGAGCAGGCGAGGCTGGCCGAAAGTTCCGCCGCCGCACCGCCAGCATCAGGAACGCGAGCCCCACGAGCAGCATTCCGCACGTCACCGGCTCCGGGACCGGGGCCACACCTATCCCCGGATCGGAGCCCGCGTAGATAATGCTGCCCGGCCCAAGTTCGAATGCGAGCGTGCTCCCGGTGGCGTTGGCGCCGAGCAACGGCAGGTAATCGGGATCGGGACCGAGCACGCCCATCGACAGGGTCGTGCCGCTGCCCGACGCGGCACTCAGGAACGCGCCGCCGAATTCCACGCGAAATGAGAACGCGGTGCCAAACGGCGACAGCGGCTGTAGCAGGGCGTTCAGCGGCAAGCCGTTGCCGAACACCACAAGGCCCGGGAGCGCGCCGCTTACGTCGCCGTCGGTGAGGACCGGCCCCGCGAGCAAGCCGGTGGTCGAGAAGCCGGAGATCTCCGCGGTGGCTGTCGGCGCGCCTGCGGTGCCCGGGTTGAACTGCAAGTCGATGAACCCGGACTGGCCCGCGATCGGCGTGGTATCGATGCTTACGTCGTAGATCGACACGATCGAGGCGGACACCGATTGCATGCCGAAGAGCGCAACGGCGGCGAGCGCAGTGCGGAGCGAGCGGAGCGTCATGCCGTTTTCCTTTGAAGCCGGGCCTTAGAACGTTCCGGAGTACACCTTTACCGTGTAGTCGAGCGGCAGCCGCGACGGGTTGTCGAACTGCACCGGCACCGCGATCGATTGCCCGGCGGCGAGCGGCGCCGCGCTCGTCAAGTACGGCGCGCCGTTCTGCGTTCCGCTCGCGTTCGCGAGCACCACATCCGGGGTCAATCCGTTCAGCGCGACCTGTAGCGGCGCGGCGATCGCGGCGCCGCTCGTGTTCGTCACCCGGATCGTGCCGGTAAGGCGGCGCGTCGCGCGGTTGTAGACCAGACCGGAGATCTGCACACTGGTCTCCGCAGTCACATCGGTGAGCGCCGCCGGCAGGAAGAGCCGGACCACTTCCGGGTCGTGGTCGCTCGTCTGGTCGGCGAACTCCGAATTGACGTGGACGATGTCGTACTCGACTGCGGCCATGAGGCTGTCGGTCACGAGGATATGGTCCAGCACCTGCGAGTTGCCCTCGAAGACGTAGGTGTAGCGTCGCTCCGGCGCCAGCTGCTCGACGAGATCCACCAGGCCCGCGCTCTTCACGATCGTGAGGGTGTCCGAGAACTCGAAATCGTTGAGATCGCCGAGCACCACGATCTTCGCGTCGCTATCTAAGGCGCGGATGCCCTGGACGAAGTCTCGCACCGCCGTCGCCTGCTGCGCACGCTGCACTTCGGAGCCCCGTTGCGGCGGCTGGAAACGCCCGAACAAGGGCTGATCGCCGCCTTTCGAGTTGAAATGATTGGCGATCACGAATAGCCGGTGGCCGTTGAACGTGAACTCGCCCGCGAGCGGCTTGCGGCTCGTGGCGAACGCCGGATTTGCCGGGTCGATCCGCCCCGGGCTGAAGCTGAGCTCCGGACCGTTCGGGCCGTTCACGACCGTCGTCGCCGCGATGGGTGTGCCACCCGGCCGGTCGACGAAGCCGACGCGCGCCGGATTGAACAGGAAGCCGACGCGGATGTTGCCGCCCGGCTCACCCCCGTCCGAATTGTTGACGGGATTGATGCTGCGGTACTGGTATGCGGGGCCGCCGGCCGCCACGATCGCGCTGACAAGCGTCGCGAACGTCTGATTGGCATCGACGTTGCCCCTGTCGGCAGCGCCGTCGTTGTCCTGGATCTCGATCAGCGCGATGACGTCCGGAGATTGTAGGTTGGTCACGATCTGCGTCGCGAGCCGCACGAACTTCGACGCCGGATCGGTCGCCGCGAGGTTCTCGACGTTGAACGATGCGATGGCGAGCTGCGAGGGCGCCTGGGGGCTGGTGATCTCCGGCGCGAGCGTGCCGGCCGCAGGCGCCGACGCTTCGGTGACCTGGACTTTGAAGTTGCCGAAACTGTAGTCCATTACGCCGACCACCCGCGCGAAATAATCGCCGACGTTCACCGCGGGCAGCGGCACGATGCCGTCATCCAGGAACACGCGCTCGGGGTTGAAGTCGTCCGCCGTCACGCGCACGCCCCCGCGCGACGTGCGCGACGTGGCGCTGTTGCCGAAGTCGCCGATCACCGGGATCTCCCCGAACGAGCTCGTCGGACCGGTCGCGATGGCGTCGTTGATCTGTACCCGCATGCCCTCCAGGCTCTCGTAGAAATCGATGCCGTTCGCGTTCGGATCGAACGGGCACGACGGCGATTCGACGCTGCCGCAGCCGCCTCCCTTGATCATTTCCGTCGGTGGCACTCTTCCGCCGGCCCCGATGACAATCGGCGCGGGCAGCGCGTTGCCGGTGGAGAGGACGAGCGCCGTCGGGTTCACGATCTCGGTGATCGTGAGGTTGTTGGTACCGTCGGCGCCGCCGGGTCGGAACTCGGTGACCGTCCCGCTGACGACCACCGCATCCCCGACGGTCACCGCGGGCGTGGCGCTGGTGAACACGAAAATGGCTTCGGAGGTCGCCGGGTCGCTGTCGGGCGCAGGGTCCTGCATGAAGAAGCCGTTCGTGCGCACCGCGGTCACGATGCCCGGCACGTTCGTGACCGTCTGGCCGGCGAGAGGCGAGAGATGGCCCGCGCCCTGGAGGTCGCGGATCCGTGCGCTCGGGATCGCGGTCGTGACGGCCACGCGCACCGTGCAGGCCGCGCTTTGCGGGACCGCGTCCCCGTTGACGAAGCTCACTTGCACTTCGTAGCTACCCGCCGGCAGGCTCGATGCGGCGATGAGCGTGGTGACCCCGGCGCGGCCGGTCGCGGGCGCGGGTGCGAATGCGCCGAGCGTGATACCGGACAACGGGGTGCCGACGATTGCCGCGCTCGTCACGATCCCGTCGGGGTCGGTCGCCGAAAGCTGGACGGACGCGCCGGCGCCGAGAATGGAGGTGAGCGTCGGCGGGCAGCTCGCGGCGACCGGCAGGTTGCCGATCGGGCCGCACGCATTCAACGACGCTGCGCTGTTGCGGGGGTTCGGTGCGCCCGTCGCGAAGTCCGCGGCGTTCGCGTCGGTGTCGGTGCACCCGTTGGCGGCGCGGAGCACCGCGGCGGTGTTCGACGGCGCCGGTGTCGGACCGGCGCCTTCGAAGACGTTGGCTGTCGGGCCGTAGCCGACGAAGTCCCGCACCGAGGGATCGGCAAGACAGCTCGCCGCGTCGGCGCACGTCAGCAGCGTGACATTCGTGACGAGCGCGACCTTGCCCGCGGTGGCGCTCAGCGAAATCGTGCCGGTCGCATCCGGCGTAGGAAGGGATTCCGTCCCGCCGGTGCCGGCCGCCTGCTGGACAAGCACCGCCTGGCCGGGGCTGAGCGTGAGCGGGGGCAGGTCCGTCTTCGACCACGTGGACCCGCCAGCCGAGGCGTACTGAACCGACCACCCGGCGATCGATACCGGCGCGGAACCGCGGTTGAACAACTCGATGAAATCGTTGCGGAGCGTCGCGCCGCTATTGCCGCCGCCGCCGTAAACCTGACTGATCACGACGTCGGGAGAGGTTGCTGCCGCGGGCTGGGCATAGCCCGCGAGCGCCGCGGCCGCGCCGACCGCCGCGAGGAAGCGTGCAACCGTCGGCAGAGAGAGGATCGCCACCGTGGGGCGGCGATTCTCCTGGCACCGGGGCATACGAGGGGGTATGCCCCCTCGTAGCGTGGCAACCAGCCAAAGTGTCAAGGCGTCGAGTCCCGCGGTGGAGCAGCCCCGACGGCTCTCGCCCCGATCGCGGAGTTTACGTGCGGAACATGACATTTGGATACCGCGGAAGCTCGCCGGACCGCTGCGAACGGCTCATGCCAGGTCGTGGGCTTGCTTCGCTGCCAACAGACGGGCCGGCGGCGAACCCGTCGGCATTCTCGGCCCGTCGCCATCATCCGGACTCGACCAGACCACGAGCAGAAACCCCCGCGGGGCTTTGCACGATAGCCGGGTCCCGATGCGACGGAGGCAGCGTGGTAACCGCCGCATACGACCACTCCTGTAGCGGCGCGAGTGCCGGCTCCGCTTAATTCTTCGCCGCCTGCTTTGCCGCCGCCGTGGCTGTCTGGGGCCAGTAGTAGTTCGCGGCGAAGGAGTACGGCGGGAACATGTGCCGCTTCGCCGGGACGACCTTCGCCGCGTACGCGCGCTGCGAATCGTACACTTTCTTGAACGTCGCATTCTTGGCGGAGTGCTCCGCGGCCACCTCGTCCCAGGCCTTGAGGGAGGCAAGCAGGATGTCGGGCGGCGTGCGCAGGATCTGCGCGCCGTGCTTGTTGATCATCTCCTCGATCGCGTCGGCGTTCTGCTTCTGCCACTGGGTGATCCAGGTGATGAACGTATCCTTGATGGCGGAATTCACCGCTTCCTGCTGCTGCGGCGTGAAGCTCTTCCACACGTCCAGGTTTAGGCCGAACTCGCCGATGGAGTTGTTCTCGTGCATCCCGGGGGTGTAGTGGTACCGGAAGACCCCAGGCAGGCCGAGTCGCAGGTCCTCGACCCCGCCCACCCACTCGGCGCAGTCGATCACGCCGCGCTGCGCGGCCGGGACGATCTCGCCGCCCGCCATGTTGACTACGCTCTGGCCGAGCTTGGCGTATACCTCCGCATTAAGGCCGGTCTGCCGGCACTTCATGCCTTTGAAGTCCGCGACGCTCTTCAGCGGCTTCTTGAACCAGCCGAGCGCCTGCGGGCTGGACGGATGCGCGGGCCACACGGTGACGTTCAGCTTGAGGTCGTTCTGATAGAAGTCGCGCCACATCTCGAGCCCGCCGCCCACGTATAGCCAGCCCAGGAAATCCATGTGGTCCATGCCGAAGGGGCCTCCCGGAGGCCCCGCAAACAACGCGGCCGCCGGACTCTTGCCGACCCAGTAATACGAAATGGCGTGAAAGCCGTCGAGAACCTTCTTGTTGGTGGCGTCCAGCACTTCGAAGGGAGGCACGATCTGGCCTGCCGCCAGCGCCTCGATCTTCACCGACCCCGAAGTGAGCTTGTCGACGCGATCCGCGAGGATCCGGAGATGGTCCTGCAGCGTGATGCTCGCCGGCCACGTCGACTGCACCTTCACCGCTTTGGTCTGTGCGTTGGCGCTAAGGCTGAATCCCGCGGCAAATACCATAGCAACAGCAGCGATCGTGCGCATACCCATGGTGACTCCTCGTTGTTGGCGTGCAGGCGAACCTACGCTAAACCCTGCTCTCTCCTGGTGTCAACCGGCGAGGCGTTTTTTCCGCCGCGGCCCGTCTGCATTTCCGGCCCGTCGCTATCATTCGGACTCGACAGACCACGAGCAGAGGTCCCCCAGGTGAACCCTCGATTCCTCTCACGCCTTGCGGCACTCGCTTCAGCCACGCTCTTCGCACTTTCCGCCCTCGCGCAGGATTACCCGTCGAAGCCGATGCGCATCATCGTCGGCTACACGACCGGCGGCGGCAACGATCTCATCGTGCGCGTGCTCGCGCCGAAGATGTCCGAGGGCCTTGGCCAGCCGATTATCATCGAGAACAAGCCCGGCGCGCAGTCGATCATCGCGGCGGAACTCGCCGCGAAGTCGCCCGCGGACGGCTACACGATCTTCATGGGCCCGAGCGGCCCAATGACGATGAACCCGGCGACGTACTCGAAGCTGCCCTACTCGCCGACGCACGACTTCGTGCCGGTCTCGATGATCGGGCAGTTCCCACTGCTCCTGTGCGTGAGCGCGACGTTGCCGGTCAAATCGTTGAAGGAGCTGGTCGAGTACGCCAAGGCGCGCCCGAACAGCGTGAACTACGCATCGAGCGCCGCGCCGTTCCAGATGGCGAGCGAGCTCTTCAAGCAGAAGACCGGCACCGCCTTCGCCCACATCCCGTACAAGGGCAGCGGCGACTCGGCGAACGCGGTCGTCGCCGGCCAGGTGACGATGACGATCGCCGATCCGCCGCCGGTCACCGGCGGGCTGAAGGGAGGCACCTTGCGTGCGCTTGCGGTCACCTCCCCGCAGCGGCATCCGAGCTATCCGGACGTCCCGACCATGAGCGAAGCGGGCGTCCCCGACATGGAGATCGGGATCTGGACCGCCTTCTTCGTCCCGGCCGGGACACCGCCGGCGATCGTGAAGCGGCTTCAGGACGAGGTCGCTCGGGTCGTGCGCCTGCCGGAGATCCGCGAGCGCCTGGCGGGCCTCGGCATCGACCCCGTCGGCGGCACGTCCGAGGAGCTCGGACGCATCGTCGCGCGCGATATCGAGCGATGGACGGCGGTCGCGAAGGCGGCGAACATCAAGAGCGATTAGGCGGGGCTCAGTCGAGCGGGATGCCGTCCACGGGACCGATGTCCGCCATTCCCGGTCCGAAGACCTCTCTGCCGCCGACGAAAGTCCGCAGCACCCGCAGCTCCTTCAGCCGGCCCTCCTCGCAGGTGAGCGGGTCGTCATCGAGCACGACCATGTCGGCGAACTTGCCCGGCTCGAGCGTGCCCTTGCGGTCCTCCTCCCAGGTGATCATCGGCCCGGTCTGAGTGATCAGCCGCAGCGCCTCCAGCCGCGAGAGCCGGCTCTCGCCGAGCGCCCGCCCGCTGTCGCCATCCCAGCGCGCGAGCGCCTCCCACATCGTCCATAGCATCGAGTAGGGAACGTTGTCGGAGGACAGCGCCACCGGCACGCCGGCGTCGAGCAGCTCCCGGATCGGCATCGCCCGCGCGCCGATCTCGTGCAGCTTGAACCGGTCGCTCGCCATGTACATGAAGTTCGGCGTGACCGTGGCGATCACGCCGAGCGTCTTCATGCGCCGGATCTGGTCGGCGCTCGCCTCGATCACGTGGATCATGATCCAGCGCCGGTCGCGGATCGGCACCACCCGGTCGATTGCCTCATAGGCGCGGAGCACGCGCTCGAGGTCGTAGCAGATCAGACAGTTCAGCCGGATGCCGAGGCGCGCGGCGCGGATCCCGATCTCGACGAAGCGTTCGTGGGGCAGCGAGTGATAGAAGTGCCCGGCCCACGCCTCGTACGGGTAATCCTCGCCGATGATCGCCGCCGCCTTCTCGTTCGCGACGTCGACGCAGATCCCCTCGATCCGGTACCTGTCGTCGCCGCTGCCACGGCCGCCGACGCGCGTCGCCCACTCGTCGAGGACCTGGCCGAGACGCCGATCGTCGATCGACGCGCCGGGCACGCTGAGCGGGAGGTGCACCCGAACGCGCAGATCGCCGTCTTCGTACACGCGCCGGTACGCGTCGAGGATCGCCGGGGTGAGGCCGTGGCCTTCGTAGATGCTCGTTGTCCCCGCCGCGGCATATGCGGCCGCGCCGAGCCGGCAGCCGGCGACGCGGTCCTCGTAGGTGATGCGCGGCACGCAGCGGAACAGCGTGTACTCGATGACCGGTGCATACGACCGGTCGAGGAACACGCCGGTCGGCTCGCCGTTCGCCTCGCGGAGGATCTCGACGTTGTACGGCGCCTTTGTCTCGGGACCGATGCCGGCGAGCTTCAGCGCGGCAGAGTTGGCGACGCACACGAACGGCCGGTGCACCCACCAGCCCCACGGCACGCGGATGTAGACCGGGTTCTCCGGCGACACCGCGTCGAGATCGTGCCGGGTCGGAAAGCGCCCCTCGGCGAGCTGGTCGGGCCGGCTGATGTACGCGAGCTTCGGCGTCCCGAGCGGCATGAACACCGCCCACTCGCCCTGCGGTGTCCGCGCGACGCCCTTGCGCACGCCGTCGACGATCGATGCGACCGAGTGGCGGCCGGCGAGCGAGAAGCCGCCGCGCGCCTTGAGGCCTTCGCGATCCATGTGGGCATGCGAGTCGAAGAAGCCGGGGCAGACCGTGCGGCCTTCGAGATCGATCACGCGCGTCGTCCGCCCGCGTCCGGCGAGCACCTCCGGCGAGGCTCCGGCCGCCGACACGAGCCCCGCGGTGACGGCGACCGCCTCGGTGATGCGGGATGCCCCGTCGAGGGTGATCACGCTGCCGTTGTGAAGGATGAGCTCGTGCTCGCGCATTGCGTGTCTCCTCTTCTCGACAGCGGGCGCGGGCGCAGCGCCGAGGCGACCGGGCGCTGACCGCTAGGCCTGCGCGCCGGGCAGATTCCGCCGTACCCGCAACCAGGCGAAGACGCAAACGAGGGCTACCCCCACGAACACGTGCTTCGCGTTGTGGCCGCTCACGAGGCCGCCGGTCAGCGCGAAGACCTGGTGGTCGAGCCGCTCGAAGGTCGTCATCAGCACTTCGCCCACGAGCGCCGCGACCAGCCATCCGCTGCCGGTATGCCGCGGCTTGCAGAAGACGATGAGCACGAAGAGCGCGGCGGCCATCAGCACGCGCACCATGAGATACAGCCGGACGTCCTCGTGTCCCATCGCTTCGGATGCCGCCCACCACAGCACGCTTCCCAGCCCGAACGCGACCAGCGGCCAGAGCGAACGGCGCGCGAACGCCGGACGCACGCGATCGGCGAGCACCAGCGCGAGGATCGGTGGGATGGCGAGCATCATCGGCAGCCGGTCCCACACCAGCGTCGCGTTGCTCGGGTTCCAGTGGTAATAGGCGGAGCCTGCCGCGGTCAGGAACGCCCCGACGATCAGCAGGTTCACCGCCGGCCGTTCGTCCGGGGTCACGTTCATGCGCGGCCGCAGCGCGAGCCCGACCGCCCCGGCGACGAGGATGGCGAGGTTCGTCAGCACGTCGCCGGCGCGCGGGATTACGCCGAAGCAGGTCCGCATGTCGGCGAACAGGTGGTAAGTCGGATCCTGCTTCAGCGGCCCGAGGACGGCGAGCGCGAGCGCGTAGAGCGCGAGCACGCCCGCCAACACGAGCGCGACCTGCCGCGTCGCGCGACGGTCCCCGTACCCGGCGAGTCCGGCGACGGCGCTCAGCCGGCCTGCTCGCGGAAGAGGTCCAGCGCTTCCTGCACCGGCCGGTCGGAGAAGCTGAAGAGCACCGCCTCGTCGTCGGCCGTCGAGCTCGCTCGGCGCCCACGACGGCACGACGAAATGGTCCTTCGGACCGAACGCGAACGTCTCGCTCCCGACCTTGATGCGGCCCTTCCCCTCGACCACCGAGTAGCAGGTCGAGTCGGTCGAGCGGTACGCCTTGCCCCGGAAACCCTTGGGCAGCAGCTGCATGAAGCTGCCGATCGTCGGGATCGCCCACCCGCCGGTGGCGGGGTTGGTGAACTTGAGCTTGTGGCCGTAGCAGGGATGCGGATCGCCCGCCTTCGCGAGCTCCGCGAGCGCCTCGCGCGTGCGCGCGTACGGATACCAGAAGAGCGGCGAGGTCTTCGACTGCGGCTTGAAGTCGACCGGCAGCATGGTGTTGCCGAAGCGTGCGAAGGACTCACCCTCGGTGCGAGTGGTGCGCTGCGACTCTTCCGCGGGCCGCTCCAGGAATTGCGCGTCCAGCAGCTCGACGATCGCGATGTCCAGCCCGTCGAGCCACACCATCGGCTCGCTCGACGGATTGCCGTGGTCGTGCCAGGTCCACGACGGCGTGATGATGAAATCGCCCGGACTCATCGTGACGCGCTCGCCGTCGACGGCGGTGTAGGCGCCCTTGCCGTGGACGATGAAGCGCAGCGCCGATTGCGTATGGCGGTGCGCGGGCGCGACCTCGCCGGGAAGGATCAGCTGGAGGCCGGCGTACAGGCTGTGCGTGACGCGCGTGCGCCCGCGCAAGCCGGGATTCTCGAGCACGAGGACGCGCCGCTCGGCTTCCTTTGCCGTGATCAGCTTGCCCGCCTCCTGGATCCAGGGCCACACCGTGTCCCATCGCCACAGGAACGGCTTGCAGGGCGTATTCGGCGTGGGTGTGATCAGGGAGTGCAGCACCTCCCACAGCGGCGCCACATTGGACTGGTCGATCTTGTCGTAGAACGCCTTGCGCTCGGCGGCTACGTCGGGTTTCGGCACGGCGGACATAAGCGGCTCCTGGGTGGCGGGGAACCCCCGTCTCGGCTAGCGCTCGGCACCCCCCTTGTCAGAGGGGCGAAGGTCGGCCGTATTTTCCGCTACGGGCGGCGATCGGGCAAACTCGGCTAGGCGGCGGCAGCGTGTCCTGCAGGGCGCGCTTCGCCACGAGGATCACGCTCTGCGATGCTTCAGCCGTGAACGCCGGGACGGGCCAGAGCAGCGCGCAGCCTCGTTCCTGTCGCTGGAGAGTTCGAGGACCTGGTGCAGCTCCGCGCGCCTTTGCGACAGCGTCCAGAGGAAACGCGCTGCGGTAAGGGTCATTAGGCTATCCTAACCCGCGTGACCGTCTCCAGCCTCGTGCGCGCGCCAGCGCAAGCGCCCGGTGCGGGAGCGGCACGGTTTCTGCGCAGGCTGCTCGACGGCTTGGTAACCGATTCCAAAGCGGTACTCGCAGGCCTCAAAGAGGGACTCCAAATGATCAGAAGACTCGCAGTCTGTGCGTTCGTATTCCTTGTGGCAGGCGCCGCACAGGCGCAGGCCCCCGTGAAGATCAAGTTCGTGCTCGACTGGAAGTTTCAGGGCCTCCACGCCTGGTACTTCCTCGCCCAGGACAAGGGCTACTACAAGGCCGAGGGGCTGGACGTGGAGATCGACCAGGGAGAAGGCTCGGCCGCCACCATCACCAAGATCGCCGGCGGCGCCTACAACGCCGGGTTCGGCGACATTAACGCCATCATCCAGCTCGCCGCCACGAAGCCGCAGGACGCGCCGGTGATGACCTACATGTTCTACAACAAGGCGCCGTTCGTGATCATCACGAAGAAGGGCAGCGGCATTGCGAAGCCGAAGGACCTGGAAGGCAGGACCGTAGGCTCGCCCCCGGGCGCCGCCGCCCTCAAGCTGTTCCCTGCGCTGGCGAAGAAGGCGGGCGTCGACAACGCGAAGATCCAGTGGGTCAACATGGCGCCCCAGCTGCAGGAGCAGATGCTGCTGCGCGGCGACGTGCAGGCGAGCCTCGCCTTCATCAACACCTCCTGGTTCAACTTCAAGCGCGTCAACGTCGACCCCGAAAAGGACCTGAACTGGCTGTTCTTCTCCGACTTCGGTCTCGACCTCTATTCCAACGGCGTGATGGTGTCGAAGAAGCTGGCGCAGGAGCAGCCGGCCGCCGTGCGCGGCCTGCTGAAGGCAATCAACCGCGCGGTGCACGACGCGCTCGCCAACCCCGACGCGGCGGTGGACGCGATGATGAAGCGCGAGCCGCTGCTCGACCGCGCCACCGAGAAGGAGCGGCTGATCCTCACCGCGCGCTGGCTGATCGACACGCCCGAGTCGAAGGAGATCGGTATCGGCGACATGCGCGATGACCGCCTTGCCGCTGCGATCAAGCAGGTGGCCGAGTCCTACGAGCTGCCGCGGGTACCCGCTAACGGTGAAGTGTTCAACCGCGCTTTCCTGCCGCCGCGCGCGGACCGGGTCCTCAAGAACTGAGCTTCATCTCCCGGGAGAAAACCATGAAACTCAAACTGCTCGTTGCCGCCTGGGCGCTTGCCTTCTGCACCGTCGCCAATGCGCAAGCCCCGACCAAGATCAAGTTCATCCTCAACTGGAAGTTCTACGGCCCGCAGGCCTGGTTCTTCCTCGCCCAGGACAAAGGCTACTTCAAGGCCGAAGGCCTCGAGGTCGAGTTCGACCAGGGCGACGGCTCGCCCGGCGCGCCGATCAAGGTCGCGCAGGGTGCCTACGACGCGGGCTTCGGCGACCTGCCGACGGTGATCCAGCTCGCGGCGCAGCGCCCGGCGGAGGCGCCGGTGGGCGTATACATGATGTACAGCAACCCGCCGTACGTGATCGCGACGAAGAAGTCGAGCGGCATCGTCAAGCCCAAGGACCTCGAAGGCCGGACCATCGGCGGACCGGCGAACGACGGCGCGCTGCGGTTGTGGCCGGCGTTCGCGAAGACCGCCGGGATCGACATCTCCAAGGTCAAGGTCGAGAACATGGCCGCGAACCTGCGCGAGCAGATGCTGATGCGCGGCCAGATCGACGCCGCCTTCGGCTTCCTGCAGACCATCTGGTTCTCGGCCAAGGCGATCAATGTCGACCCGGCCAAGGAGCTGCACTTCATCTTCTACGCCGAGCACGGGCTGCCGCTGTACTCCAACTCGGTCGTGGTGTCGAAGAAGCTGGCGAAGGAAAAGCCCGAAGCGGTCCGCGCCCTCGTGCGCGCCATCAACAAGGCCTTCCACGAGGTGCGTGCCAACCCCGAGCCGGGTATGGAGTCGGTGATGAAGCGCGAGCCGCTGCTCAAGCGCGACGTGGAGAAGGAGCGGCTGCTGCAGACCATCGAGTACGAGGTGATGTCCTCGGAGATGAAGCAGATCGGCATCGGCGACGTGGACGCGGAACGCCTGAAGAAGGGGATCGACCTGCTGGTGGAGAATCTCAAGCTGCCGCGCACGCCATCGAGCGACGAGGTGTTCACCCGCGAGTTCCTGCCGCCGCGCGCCGAGCGCGAGCTTAAATGACGGAGCGGTTCGTCGGCCTCGACGACGTCGACCTCGTCTACCAGTCAGGAGAGAGCGAAGGCACGCTGGCGCTGAAGGGGACGAGCCTCGATATCCCCCGGGGCGGCTTCGCGGCGATCGTCGGGCCGTCGGGCTGCGGCAAGTCGACCATCCTCAAGCTCGTCTCCGGCCTGCTCAGGCCGGCGCGCGGTCGGGTCGAGGTGGGCGGGCGCGAGGTGCAAGGCCCGGTGAAGATGGCCGGCATGGCCTTCCAGAACCCGACCTTGCTGCCGTGGTTGAGCGCGATCGAGAACGTGCTCGTGCCGCTCAAGATCGTCCCGCCCTACCGCAGCCAGTTCAGGACGAAGCGCGCCGAGTACGAGGGCCGGGCGCGCGCGCTGTTCAAGACGGTGGGGCTCGCCGGCTTCGAGACCAAGCATCCGTGGCAGCTTTCCGGCGGGATGCAGCAGCGGGCGTCGCTGTGCCGCGCGCTGATCCACGAGCCCGAGCTGCTGCTGCTCGACGAGCCCTTCGGCGCGCTCGACGCATTCACGCGCGAGGACCTCTGGGCGACGCTGCAGCAGCTGTGGGTGCTGCGCCGGCCGACGGTCATCCTGGTCACCCACGACCTGCGCGAGGCGGCCTATCTCGCGGACCGCATCTTCGTCATGAGCGCGCGGCCGGGCCGCATCATCGCTGCGCACGACGTCGGCTTTCCGCGGCCCCGCACGCTCGACATGACCTTTTCCGAGGACTTCGTGGCCCTCAACCACGCGCTGCGAAACGAGATCAGCGAGGCGCGCGAGGAGGCCTTGGCATGAAGCGCCGCTCGCTGCTGCGCCGAGCGCTGCCCTGGCTGGTGATCCTCGGCATGTTCCTGGTCTGGGAAGCCCTTTGCCGGCTGTTCGGCGTGAAGGAGTTCGTGCTGCCGCTACCCAGCCAGATCTTCACGGTGCTGGTGAAGCGCTGGGACGCGCTGCTGCCGCACGCGATGCAGACGCTGATGACCACCGTCATCGGCTTTGTCGGCGGCGTGATCGCCGGCACGCTGATCGGCATTGCCATCGGCTCCTCGCGCCTGGTCTACGACGCGATGTATCCGCTGTTGGTGGGCTTCTATTCCGTGCCCAAGGTCGCGGTGGTGCCGATTCTGGTGATCTGGTTCGGCTCGGGGACGGTGCCGGCGGTGATCACGTCGCTGGTGATCTGCATCTTCCCGGTGGTGGTCAACGTCGCCACGGGTCTCGCCACCACCGAGCCCGAGCTCGAGGACGTGCTGCGTGCGCTCGGGGCGTCGAAGGCCGACATCCTGTGGGGTGTGGGCATCCCGCGCTCGATGCCTTATCTTTTCGCCTCGCTCAAGATCGCCATCACGCTGGCCTTCGTCGGCACTGTGATCTCGGAGACGGTGGCGGCGAATCGAGGCATCGGGAACATGATGATCATCGCGTCGTCGAACATCGACGTGCCGCTGGTGTTCGCGGGACTGTTCATCCTGGCCTTCATGGGAATCGCGCTGTACGGGGTGTTCGCGCTGCTCGAGAGCCGCATGACGGGATGGGCGATGCGGAAGAACGAATTCTCAATGTGAGGAACGGATGGAGCTGGGACTGAAGGGAAAGGTGGCGATCGTTACCGGGCCCGCCAAGGGCATGGGCGCGGCGATCACGCTGGCGCTGGCGAAGGAGGGTGTCGATCTCTGTCTCGCGGGGCGTGACATGGCGGCGATCGCGCCGGTTACCGAGGAAGTGAAGAAATTGAGTCGGAAAGTCGTCGAAGCGAAATGTGATGTCACGGAAGCGGCCGAAGTCGAAGCGATGGTGAAGAAGACCCTCGACGCCTTCGGCGGTCGCATCGACATCCTGGTCAACGTGGCCGGCGGCCGCGGACCGCTGGAGACCACGGCGTGGGAGACCACGCCCGAAGCGTTCGACGAGGTGATCGAGTTGAACATGAAGGGCTGCTTTCTCACCATGCGCGCGGTCACGCCGACGATGCAGAAGCAGCGGTCCGGCAAGATCGTGAACATCGGCGGCACCTTCGGCTTGCGGGGCCGCGCGCTGCGCATGGGCTATTCGGCTTCCAAATGGGGCCTGCGTGGCATCACGAAGGCCTTCGCCCTGGAACTCGGGCCCTACAACGTCAACGTCAACAACGTCTGCCCGGGCATGGTGGACGGGCCACGCTTCCGCAAGGTGTGCGAGGGCATGGCCAAACGGCTGGGCATCAGCATGGAGGAAGCCATGCGCAAGCACGCCGAGGAGTATGCTTTGAAACGCGTTTCGACCGACCAGGACATCGCCAACGCGGTGCTGTTCTGCGCGAGCGACGTCTCGCGCCAGATCACCGGGCAGGATCTCGCAGTCGACGGCGGGTGGGTCATCTAGAAAGGCAGGCCATGGAAGCCGATATCGTCATTCGCGGCGGTCAGGTCGTCACCGCCGACTCCGTTTTTCAAGCCGATGTAGCGATTTCCGGCGAGAAGATCATTGCCGTAGGCGAAGGCCTAGCGGGAAAGAAAATCATCGACGCATCCGGCAAGTACGTCATCCCGGGCGCGATCGACAGCCACGTGCATTTCCGCGCCCCCGGCTACGACTACAAGGAAGACTGGGAGACCGGTACCGGCGGCGCCGCGCGCGGCGGGGTCACCACGGTGCTCGAAATGCCGAACACCAATCCTCCCACCGGCTCGCTCGAGGCGCTCAGAGTCAAGCAGGGCATCGCCGCGAAGCAGGCGTACGTCGACTACGGCATCTACGGTCTGCTCGACGAAAACAACCTCGACCAGCTCGAGGCGCTGTCCGGGGCGGGCGTGTCCGGGTTCAAGTGCTTCATGGGCAACACCTTCGGCGACCTCCCGGCGCCTTCCGACGGCGCGATGCTCGAAGGCTTCGAAATCCTCGCGCGCCTCGGCAAGCGCTGCACGGTTCACGCCGAGAACGCCTCGATCATGGCGCGCCGCCAGGCGAGGCTCGAGGCGGCTGGGCGCACCGATACGCTCGCGCACCTCGCCTCCCGGCCCGAGGTCTGCGCGATCGAGGCGGTGTCGCGCGCGGTGATCTTCGCCGAATGGACCGGCGCGCGCCTGCACATCGCGCACAAGAGCTCGGCCGACGCGCTCTACTTGCTGCGCGACGCTAAGCGCCGCGGCGTCGACGTGACCGTCGAGACCTGCCCCCAGTACCTGCTGCTGTCCACCGAGGACCAGAAACGGATCGGGAACGTGATGAGAGTCAACCCGCCGATCCGCGAGCCGGGCCACCAGGAGCCGCTGTGGCAGGCGCTGCGCGAAGGCGTGGTGGACATGATCGCTACCGATCACGCGCCCCACACGCCGGAAGAGAAAACGCGCGCCAGCGTCTGGCAATGCGACTGCGGCTTCCCGGGCGTCGAGACGCAGATGCCGCTGATGCTGACCGAGGTGAATCGCGGCCGGCTGTCCATTTCCGACTACGTGCGCCTCGCCTGCGTGAATCCGGCAAGGGCCTGGGGCTTTACGACCAAGGGCGTGATCCAGCCCGGAGCGGACGCGGACATCGTGCTGGTCGACATCAAGCGCGAGTGGTCCATCGACCAGTCGCAGCTCTTTTCCAAGAGCAAGATCTCGCCGTGGCACGGCCGGCGCGTGCAAGGCGGGCCGGTGCTCACCATGGTTCGAGGCCGCGTGGTGATGGAGCGCGGCAAGCTGCTCGCCGAGCCGGGGTGGGGCAAGCCGGCGAATCAGAAAATGCCCGCGCCGGCGCCGCGCAACCTCGAGAAAACGACCGCCGCCGTCACCGCCGCCCGCGAGACGATGCGAAAAGTCGGCTGATGGACCGGCGCAGGCTGGGCGAGGAGCTCTTCGCGCTCCTCGCGGACCTGGTTGCGATTCCATCTGCCTATCCGCCCGGCGACACCGCGCGCGTTGCGGAGCGATGCCGCGACCTGCTTCCCGGCTACGAGTGCGAGCTCCTGGGCAAGGGCAACCTGGTCGCCAGGATCGGCAGCGGCAAGCCCGCGGTGGTCTTCAACGCGCATGCCGACACGGTGGACGTCGGCGATCGTGCGGCGTGGAGCACCGATCCCTTCAGGGCGACCCTCATCGATGGCCACGTCTACGGCCTGGGGGCCTGCAACAGCAAGAGCGCGATCGCGGTGCAGCTCTGGGTGGCGCGCGAGATCGCGAAGCGCGGCGGCCCGCGGCGCGGCGAGCTGGTGTTCACCTTCGTCGGCGACGAGGAAAACCTTGGCCCCGACGGGCTGCAGTACCTGCGTGCGCGAGGTTTCATCAAGCCCGATACGCTGGTAGTGGCCGCGCAGACCCGCAATCGCCTGGTGCTCGAGGAACGCGGCGTCATGTGGGTGAAGGTGGTGACGCGAGGCAAGGCGGCCCACGCCGGGGCGCCGCACGCTGGGGACTCGGCGATTCTCCGGATGCACAAGGTCATTTCCGAGATTGGGCTGGGGTTTGCCGAGAAAACCTCGAACAGCGGCCATCGCTCGACGCTCAGCATCGGCAGGATCCGCGGCGGAGAAAACACCAACGTGGTGCCCGATCACTGCGCCATCGAGATCGACCGCCGCATCCTGCCGGACGAGGACTTCGACTCAGCTTTTCAGCTTTTGAAGACGGTGTGCGAAAAAGCGGGCGCAAGCTCCGTCGAGCTGCTGACCGGTACGCCGGGATTCAGCGCGCCCGAGACCGGGGCCGGGGCGAGAGCGTTCCTGGAGTCGATCCGCGTGGTGACCGGCAAGCCCCCCGAGCGGCTGAATGTCGTCGGCGCGAGCGACGCGCGCTACTTCGCGCGCGACGGCATCGAGATCCTGGTCACCGGCCCGGGCGACGGCGCCGACAGCCACATGCCGAACGAGCGTGTCTCGCTCGATGAAATGGTCGACGCCACGCTCATCCACCTCGGTGCGGTGGAGCGCTTGTCAGGCCCAGCCTGAGCAATGCGATGCTGCTGGCGGTGGCTGCCGTGCGTGGCGCTGGCCTGGATAGCCCTGATCTCGGGCCCAGGCTGGGCCGCGGATCCCATACTGAGGTTGAGCGCGGCTGAGCTCATCCTCGACGATACGGCGTCGCCGCCGCCGGAGACCGCGCCGTGGCAGCCGCAATCGCTCCCCGATAACTGGAATCGCTCTCGTCCCGGCGTAGGCGGGAACGCCTGGTATCGCGTGCAGTTCGCGCTGCCGCGCGAGCCCGATCAGCTCCACGCCGTGTACGTGCGCAAGGTCAGCATGAATGCCGCGTTCTACGTGAACGGCACGCTGGTGGGAGCCGGCGGGCGCTTCGAAGAGCCTGTGGCGCGTCAATGGAACTGGCCTCAGTTCTACCGGATCCCGTCGAACTTGTTGAAGCAAGGTGACAACGTCCTGCACGTGCGCCTTTGGGTGTACCCCAACTCGCGCGGCGGCCTGGACGAGATCCGGCTCGGTCCGGAAGCCGAGCTTCGCCCGGAGTACGAGCGTCGGGTCCTGGTACAGACCGTCCTGCCTGCGTTGTGCTACGTCGCGGTGGTTGCGGTGGGTTTGTTCGTGTTTGCGCTATGGGTGCGCCGCCGGGGCGAGCCGACCTATGTCTACTTGTTCGTCATGTCGCTGCTCTTCATGGTTCCGTTCGCGGACCTGGTCGTTCGCGACATTCCGGTGCCGACGTTTTATTGGGACCTCTCCGTGTACAGTACGTTCGGATGGTGCTCGCTCCTGTTCAACGTCTTCCTGATGCGCTACCTGGGGCTGCACTGGCCGCGCTTCGAGCGGCTCCTGGCGCTGTACGGCGCGTTCGGACCCATCCTGATGTACCTCGCGGGCCCCGCCCGGTTGCACGCGGTCGCGAACGGTTGGTTGGTTCTTATGATCCCCGTCGGCCTATTTTTCGGGGCGTTCGTCATCCGCCAAGCCTGGCGTGAGCGCACGCTTGAAGCCGCCTTGCCGGCGATCGCCTACACGCTCGTCGTGGGAGCAACGATCCAAGCCGGCCTGGTACATCGCGACAAGCTGGCGTTCGACAGCTTCTACCTGTTGCCATACTTCATGATGCTGGCGAACTTGGTCTTCGGCTGGACGCTGACCAACCGGTTCGTGCAGGCGCTCAAGGTCGCCGAGACCCTCAACATCGAACTCGAGCAGCGCGTGGCCGAGAAGCACCGGGAGCTGGCGCAGAACTTCGCACGCCTGCAGGAGCTGGAGCGGCGCACCGCGGTGGCCGAGGAACGCCGGCGCCTGATGAGCGAGATGCACGACGGCATCGGCTCCCAGCTCATCGCCACGCTGGATCTGGTCGAGCACGGCGAGCCGCCCAGGGCCGCGATCGCCGCCGAGCTGCGCGAAGTGCTCGACGGCGTGCGCCTGACCATCGACTCGATGGAGCCCACCGACAACGACCTGCTCACGGTGCTGGGGAACCTGCGCTACCGGCTGGAGGGCAGGCTCAAGCGCCAGGGCATCGCGTTGGACTGGCAGGTGCGCGACATCCCCAAGCTCGATTCGCTCACCCCGCAGAACGTGCTGCACATCCTGCGCATCGTGCAGGAGGCGTTCACCAACATCGTCAAGCACGCCCGCGCAAGTACCATCACCGTCGAGACCGGAGCGAGCGACGAGCACGTCTTCATCCGCGTCAGCGACGATGGTTGCGGCTTCGCTCAGGTTCGCGAGGGCCGCGGGCTCGCCAGCATGCGCCGTCGCGCGCACGACCTCGGCGCGCGGCTCGACATCACCCCTTCTCCCAGCGGCACGACGTTACAGCTGTCGATACCGCGCGCTGCCTGAGTGCGCGCGCTTACCGGGGGAACGCCGCTAACGCCGGCCGCCCGCCCGAGATAGGCCGCCACCACCCGCGGATCCTGGAGCACCGTCGCCGGGTTGCCTTCGGCCAAGGTCCGGCCGTAGTCGAGCACGTGAATCCGGTCGGCGAGATCCGCGACCATCTGCATGTCGTGCTCCACCCAGATCATCGCCAGCCCGCGCTCGTGCCGGATCCGCAGGATGTGGCGCGCGAGGTCCTCGCGCTCCTCGCGATTCAGCCCCGCGGAGGGCTCGTCGAGCAGCAGCACCTGCGGCGCCATCGCGAGCGCGCGCGCGAAGCCGACGATCTTCTGCAGACCGAAGGGCAGGGCGTCGACCGGCTGGTGCCGGTAGCGTTCCAGCTCCACGAACTCGATCACCTCCTCGACCGCGCGGCGATGCTCGACCTCGGCGGCGCGCACCCGCGGCAGGAACAGCCCCTCGGCGATGACGCCGGTCGCGAGCCGCGCGTGGCGCGCCACGAGCAGGTTCTCGAGCACCGTCATGTGCGGGAAGAGCTCGCCGTGCTGGAACGTCCGCGCAATCCCGAGCGCGGCGATGACGTGCGGCCGCGCGCGGGTGATCTCCCGCCCGGCGAACTCGATCCGGCCTGCGGCCGCGCGGTAGATGCCGCAGATGCAGTTCAGCACCGAGGTCTTGCCGGCGCCGTTCGGGCCGATCAGAGCGAGCAGCTCCCCCGTGCGCGCCTCGAACGACACGCCCTCGAGCACCTGCAGGCCGCCGAACGCCAGCGCGATGCGATCGAGCTTCAGCGCGGGGCTTTCAGCCATACCACCGCCGGCTCCGCCGGTACTGCTTGACGTCGCGATAGCTGCGGCGCTCGCCGCCGCCGCCCAGATAGAACTCGCGGATGTCCTGGTGCCCGGCGAGCCGCTCGGGCGTGCCGTCGAGCACGATGCGGCCGTTCTCCATCACGTATCCGTAATCGGCGATCGCGAGCGCGACATGCGCGCTCTGCTCCACCAGCAGGACGGTGGTGCCGAAGTCCTTCCGCACCGCCTGCAGGCGGCGCATCAGCTCCTCGACGACGAGCGGCGCAAGGCCCTGCGACAGCTCGTCCACGAGCAGGAGCTCCGGCGCGCACGCGAGCGCCGAGCCGATCGCGAGCATTTGCCGCTCGCCCCCGGAGAGATAGCCGGCTTCCCGGCGGCGCAGCCGCGCGAGCGCAGGGAAGAGCTCGAACACCGATTCCCCGAGCCGGCGCCGGTCCGCACCGGGCCGCGGCACCACCGCCTCGAGGTTCTCCGCGACGGTGAGGTTCTCGAACACCTTGCTGCGCTCGGGCACGAGCGCGATGCCGAGGGCGGTCACGCGATAGGGCGGGCGGTTCTCGATGCGCGTATTGCGGTAGCGGATCGCGCCGGCGGTGACTCGCGCATCGTCGAGACCGATGAAGCCCGAGATCGCGCGCAGAGTGGTGGTCTTGCCCGCGCCGTTGGTGCCGAGGAGCGCGACGATCGCGCCTTTGGGCACCGTCATCGAGATGCCCTGCACCGCGGTGACCACGCGGTGGTACACGACCTCCAGCCCCTCGAGCGCGAGGAGCACCTCGCTCACCTGCCGCCCGCCAGCGGTTTCTGCTTGAACGGCCACAGCAGCGCCCACTCCTGCGCCCGCCGCCACAGGCCGACGAGCCCCTGCGGCTCGAACACGAGGAAGAGAATCATCATCAGCCCGAACGCGGCGTAGTTCACCGCGAACACCACCGACGACAGCCGCTCGGCGAGCCCGAGCGCGCGCATCGCCGCCTCGATGGCGTACGGGAACAGCACGACGAAGCCAGCGCCGAGCACCGCCCCGAGCACCGACCCCATGCCGCCGATGATCACCATCGCGACGTACTGGATGGTGAGGAAGAGCGAGAACGCCTCCACCGAGACGAACCCTCGGTAGTAGGCGAAGAGGCAGCCGGCGACCGCGGTGATCGTCGAGGACACCACGAACGCCGACAGCTTGGCACGCGGCACGCTCACCCCGAGCGCCTCCGCCACGGCCTCGCGGCCGTGGATCGCCCGCCACGCGCGGCCGGTGCGCGCGCGCAGCAGGTTCACCGCGAAGAGCACCGTCGCCGCCGCGGCGGCGAGCAGCACGAAGTACCACGCGCGCGGGTCGGCGAGCGTCCAGTCGCCGAGCCGCGGCGGATCGATCACGATGCCGGTCGAGAAGCCGCGCCGCGTCTCGTACTCGGCGCCGGCGTGGATCACGATGAAGTGCAGCGCGAGCGTCGACACGGCAAGGTACAGGCCGCGGAGCCTGAGGCTCGGCAGACCGAAGACGACGCCGAGCAGCGCGCCGACCGCCGCGGCGGCCGGCAGAGCGACCCAGAACGGCGCCGCGAGCTCCTTGAACAGGATGCCGGCGGTGAATGCGCCCGCGGCGAGCAGCCCCGCATGGCCGAGCGAGATCTGGCCGGCATAGCCGGTCAGGAGCATCAGGGCGACCGCACCGACCGACGCGAGCAGCACCTGGTTCGCGAGATCGAGGGCGAGCGGGCCGGCGAGGAACGGATACACGGCGAGCACCACCGCGAACGCGGCGAACCAGCGCTTGCGCGTACGCGTGCCGAGCAGCGCGAGGTCCTGCTCGTACCCGGTGATGAAGTAGCCGCTCGCGCGGGGCTGCTTCATACGCGGTCCAGCTCCTCGCGCGCGCCGAAGAGACCCCACGGCCGCACGACGAGCATCGCCAGCAGCACGAGGAACGGCACCACGTCGGAGAGCAGCGGATCGACGTAGTGGATCATCAGCACCTCCGCGCCGGCGACCACGAGCGCGCCGACGAGCGCGCCGGCGAGGCTGTCCAGCCCGCCGACGAGCGCCGCCGGGAATGCCTTGAGCCCGATCACCGCGAGCGTGCTCTCGAGCCCGGCGTCGCACGCGATCAGCATGCCGGCGAGACCGCCGGTGAAGGTCGCGAGCCCCCAGGCGAGCGCGTAGATGCCGTGCAGGCCGATCCCGCGCTGCGCCGCGAGCAGCGGGTTCTGTCCCGCGGCGCGCATGCGGATGCCCCAGCGCGTCGCACGCAGGAAAGCGAACAGCCCGCCGTAGACCGTCGCGGTCGTCAGCACCAGCGCGAGCCCGACGCCGGAGATCCGCGCGCTGCCACCGACCGCGAGCGAGGCGTTGTGCCAGCCGAGATCCCGCAGCGGGTGCTGCGTCTGCGTGCCGAAGACGAGCACCATCGCGCCCTGGAACAGGATGCCGAGCGCGATCGTCGCGAGCACGGCGGCGAGCACCGACTCGCCGGTCATGCGCCACATCAGTGCGACGTACACCAGGACGCCGACGAGGAGGGCGAGCACCGCCGCGACTGCGATCGCGACCCCAGGGTTGCCGGAGAAGAACGACGCGGTCGCGTAGAGGCCGTACGCGCCGAGCATCATCAGCTCGCCGTGCGCGAGCGACAGCACCCGGCTGACGCGGTAGATCAGCACGTAGCCGCAGCAGATCAGCGCGTAGATGGACGCGAGGACGAGGATGTTGACTGCGAGCTGCATGGTCACCGTCATCCCGGCGCAAGCCGGAATCCAGTCACGTTTCGATCCTGGGAACGCCTCCGGATCGAGTCCCGGGCGACGACGCCGGGGTGACGCTAGCGCTTGACGTCGATCGCCACCCAGTCCTGCACCCGCAGCGGCTGCGCCTTCGCAGGATCCCAGGCCCACACCCGGTAGTACTGCCGCGTGCGGAAGTGGTTGTCTTTCGTCCATTCGAGCGGCCCGCCGCGCAGGCCCCGGAGGTCGACCTTCAGGTTGTTCATCGCCGCGGTCACTTTCTCGGGCGTCGGCGGCCAGGGCGTGTTCCGCAGCACCGTCTCGAGCACCATGCCGACGACGAACCCCTCGGTGAGATACGACACCGGGTGGTCGAGCTTGGCGCGGTGCGCGATCGTGCGCATCTCGGCGTGGATCGGGAGGTTGTCCTCGAGGAACGCGTTGGTGCCGACGACGTAGAGCCCGGGGTCCTTGATGCGCCCCAGCTCGTCCTCCGCGTTCAGGTGGGCCCAGGTGACGTAGCGGCCGTTCCAGCCGAGCCGCCGCAGCGCCTCGAACGTGCGCACCTGCGAGACCCACGGCGACCAGGAGTACATCCAGTTGGGATTCGCCTCCTTCAGCTTGGTCGCGAACGGCGTGTAGTCGGGCGCCGGCGGCGGCGTGATCTGCTTGTCGACCGGGGTCATGCCGAGCGTCTTCGACAGCCCCTCGGCGTAGTCGATCTCCGCGCGCGCGATGGGGATCGCCATCGCCGCGAAGCCGATCCGCACCGGCTCCTTCGCCTGCGCCTTGACGAACCCGAGCGAGGCCTGCGAGTCGAGATTCGCGCCGAAGGCGGTCGAGCAGAACTGCAACGGATCGGCGGGCGGATAGGTTTCCTTCGGGCACACCGAGCCGGCGAAGTACAGCGGTACCCCGGCGCGCTTCGACTCCGTGACCATCGGTGCGTAGGTCGACGACAGGCTGGTGTTCATCAGCAGCACGACCTTGTCCTGCGCGACGAGCTGCTTCGCGTTGGCCGCCGCCCGCGAGGGCTGCGCCTGGTCGTCGAGCACGATCAGGCGCACCGGTTTGCCGTTGATCCCGCCGCGCGAGTTGACGTGGTCGAGATAGGCCTTCGTCGCGTCGATCACCGGCGCGTAGGTGCCGGCCGCCGGGCCGGTCATCGCCGCCGACACGCCGATCAGATACGCGTCCTGCGCGAGCGCGGCAGCCGGCGCCGCGGTCGCCAGGGCGATGCAGAAGAGCTTCCTCATGATTGCCTCCTCGTGATTATCGTTGCAGCATGTCGCCGACGTCCGCAGCGACGAGCCGTTCCTCGCTGTCGTCGTACATCGACTCGACCAGTGCGCCGAAGCGCTTGAGCATCAACCCGCGCTTGATTTTTCGCGTCGGAGTGATCGGCTCGTCCTCGTCCTCCGGATCGAGCGCCTTCGGCAGGACGCGGAACGCCTTGACCTGCTCGACGCGGGCCAGCTCGCCGTTCGCGCGTGCGATCTCGCCGGCGAGCAGCCGCTCCACCTCCGGGTGCGAAGCGAGACTGGTGAAGCCGGTGTACGCCACGCTCCGGCCGCGCGCCCAGTCGGACACGGTTTCGTAGTCGATCTCGACCAGCGCGGTGAGGTACTTGCGCGCGTGACCGAAGACCGCGACCTCGGCGATGTAGGGGCTGGAGCGGAGGATGTTCTCGATGTAGGACGGCGCGAGGGTCTTGCCGCCCGCGGTGACGATGAAATCGCGCGCACGGTCGATCAGCTTCAGCCTGGCCGGGTGGCGCGCGCCCTTGACAAGCGGCGCGACCGCATCTGCGGCCGGAGCGGCCGGGCGGGTTGCAACCCACTCGCCGACGTCGCCGGTATGCAACCAACCACCCTCATCCAGCACGTCCCGGGTGGCAGCAGGATTCCCCCAGTATCCCTCGAACACGTGTTCGCCGCGAATCAGGATCTCGCCCGACTCGTGGAGCCGGATCTCCCATCCCGGCGCGGCCGTACCGACGTCCCCCGGCCGCGGGAACGGGCCGCGCTGTCCGGCGATGATCGCGCCGGCCTCCTCCGTCTGGCCGTAGATCTCGCAGACGTTGACGCCCCAGATCTGCCACAGCGCCATCGTGTCCGGCGGCAGCGGTGCGCCGCCGCTGATCGCCAGCGTCAGCGCGTCGAACCCGAGCTTGTTGAGGATCGGCCTGAACACCGTCGTCTGCGCCGCGGCGTAGCCGGCCGCGAGCGACGTGCTCACGGTGCCGTCCCATCGCGCGCGCGCGTAGGTGCGACCGACGCGGAGCGCCGCGGCGTAGGCCGCGCGCTTCACCGGGCTCGAGTTCTGCACCGCGACCAGTACCTGCGAGGCGATCTTCTGGAGATAGCGCGGCACGGTGAAGAGTACCGTGGGCGCCACTTCGAACAGCGTCTGCGCGAGGTCCTCGACGTCCTCGCCGAAGTGCGGCACCAGGCCGCAGACGAGCGGCAGGGTGATGGCGACGTCGCGGCCGAGCACGTGACACAGCGGGAGGTAGGCGACGGTGCGCTGCGGCGACGCCAGCACCGGGTAGTGCTCGACGAGGTTGTAGGCCGCCGCGAGGTGCCGCCCGTGGGCGACGAGCGCGCCCTTCGGATGCCCGGTCGTGCCCGAGGTGTAGACGATGAACGCCGGATCGCGCGGATCGAGCCTGGCGGCCAGCGCTTCAAGCGCCGCGATCGCCGCGTCGTCGTCAAGAGACGTAGCGTCGAGCGCGTCGGCGTAGCGCCGGAGCTTCGAATGGTCGTAGGCGAACATCGCGCTCGAATCGATCACCAGAATCGCACGCAGCCCCGGAGCCGCGTCGGCGAACGCGAGCACCCGGTCGACATACTCCTGGTCCTCGGCGATGAAGATTGCCGCGCCGCCGTCGCGCAGCTGGTACTCGACCTCGGCCGCCGAGGCGGTGGGATAGACGCCGTAGCTGACCGCGCCCAGCGCCTGCGCAGCGAGATCGCAGACGAGCCAGTCTTCGCTCGCGTCGCCCATGATCGCGACCCGCTCGCCCTTCGCGACACCGAGCCCCGCCAGCACCGCGGTCGCGCGGCCCACCATCGCCGCATAGTCGCGCCAGGTCCGCTCGCGGTAGATGCCCCGGCGCTTCGAGCGGAACGCGACGGCGCCGGGCCGCGTGCGGGCGTGCTCCGCGAGCAGCGCTGGCGCGGTCGTGCGGCGGAGATCCGTGGCGCGCGTCATGCCGTACGTCGTCGGGCGGCGCGCGCGGTCGCGCCGTCGAGGACCAGACGCGAAAACTCGCCGGCGATGCGCTCCAGCGTGGCGTCGGGCTCCTTTCCGTACCAGGCCGGCGCCGCGTTGCACATGCCGAGCAGCGCGAGCGTCGCGAGCCGGCAGTCGAGATCGTCGCGGAGCTCGCCCGCCCGCACGCCCGCCTCGAAGACGTCGTGGATGATCCGCTCGAGGCGCCGGGAAAGCCGTCCGACTCTGCGCCGGCTCGAGTCGGGAAGGTGGTGCCGCTCGCGGAGGAACACCCACACGAAATCGCGCCGGTCGCCGAGCGGCGCGAGATGCGTGTGCACGATGTCGCGCACCTTCTCGGCGGCGGTGCCGGGCCCCGCGGCGACCGCCGCCGCGCGATCGACGAAGCCCTCGACGCCGAGCATGCAGACTTGCTCCAGCGCGACCTCCTTCGACGGAAAGTAATAGTACAGGCTCGCCTGCCGGATCCCGAGCACGTCGGCGATCGCCTGTGTCGATGCGCCGTGATAGCCGCGCTCGGCGAAAACGCGCGCCGCCGCTTCGATGATTTCGGCCGCGCGGCGGCGCGGGCCGGCGGCGGCGCGACGCGGCACGGCGACGGCGGCGCGCATCGCCCCCGAGGTCCTCAGGCCGCGGTCACGACTTCGGCCGCGGTCGGCGCCGCGTACAGCCGTTCCACCGCCGCCGCGCGGCGCTCGAGCACGGCGCGCTGGTTGATGTAGCCCTTGTCGGTGATCTCGTTCGCATCGATCGACGGCGGCTCGGCGAGCACCAGCACGCGCCCGGGCCGCGTCGAGCTGGCCGCGGACTCGGCCGCGAGCCGGGCGAGGCCGTCGGCGATCCGCGCACGCACCTCGGGCCGGGCGGCGAAGTACGCCGGGCTCGCGTCGGCCGGCGCGTCGGGACAGAGCTTCCGCGCCGCCATCGGGTTCAGGAACACGAGCGCGCCGATCTCGCCGCGATCGTGGCCGGTGATCACCGCGTCCTGCAGGAGCGGATCGCAGGCGGCGATGAGGCGCACCCGCACCGCGCCCGCGCTCACCCAGGTTCCGGTCGTGAGTTTGAAGTCCTCGGCCACGCGGCCGTCGAACACCATGCCGCGTGCGGGCTCACCCGGGTCGGCGAACCGCAGAGCGTCGCCGATCCGGTAGAACCCCTCTTCGTCGAATGCGGCCCGGGTCAGATCGTCGCGGCGGAAGTAGCCCGGCGTCACGTTCGGCCCACGGACGCGCGCCTCGAGCTTGCCGCCAGCGGGCACGAGCTTCAGCTCGCAGCCTGGGAGCGGGACGCCGACGACGCCGGCGCGATCGATGTGCCAGTGCACCGTCGTCGCGGCGGGCGCGGTCTCAGTCGAACCCCAGGCGGAGAACATCTCCGGAGCGGCCCCCGCCGCGGCGGCGACTCTCTCGAGCCGCTCCCACAGGTTCTGCGGCAGCGCCGCGGCGGCGTAGAACACGATGTCGAGGTCGCGGAAGAAGCTCGTCCGCAACGCGGCGTCCTGCTCGAGGAACGGCAGCAGCAAGTCGTAGCCGCGCGGGACGTTGAAATACGCGGTCGGCGGGATCTCCTTCAGGTTGCGCGCGGTGGTCTCGACGAGACCGGGCATCGGCTTGCCGCCGTCGACATGAAGGGTGCCGCCATTCCGCAACGTCATGTTGAAGCAGAAGTTGCCGCCGAACGTGTGGTTCCAGGGCAGCCAGTCGACGAGGACCGGCGGGCGGTCCTCGAGGAACGGCCACACCTGCGCGGCCATCTGCTGGTTCGAGCAGAGCATGCGCTGGGTGTTGACGACGCCCTTGGGCGTGCCGGTCGAGCCGGAAGTGAAGAGGATCTTCGCGACCGTGTCGGGCCCGAGCCGGGCGAACGCCTCGTCGACTCGCGCGATCGGCGCCGCCTCGAGCAGCGTAGCGATCGGCGTGGCCGTCGCGCCGACCGCCGCGAGCGCCGGGGCGAAGCGGGCCGGGTCCGAGCAGTACACAAGGCCCGGCCGCAGCAGCTCGAAGATCGACTTGAGCTTCGCGAAGTCCTTCGACATCAGGGAGTAGGCGGGAGAGATCGGCGCGACCGGCACGCCGACGTGCATCGCGCCGAGCGCGACGAGCGCGTGATCCACGCCGTTGTCGGAAAGGATGGCGACCGGCCGTTCGGCGTCGAGCCCGCGGTCGAGCAGCGCCTGGCCGACGCGGCGGACCGCATCCAGCGTCTCGCGGTAGGTGAGCCGCCGCCAGGCGTCCCCGGCGCGCTCGGCGAGGAAGACGCGATCCGGGGCGCGCCCTGCCCAGCGCACGAGCCATTCGCCAAGGGCGCGGTCGGGTTGGCCGAGCGCCTGCGGCGAGCGGAGGACGATGGTGCCGTCCGCGCGGCGGTCGAGCTCGACCCCGGGAGGCGCGAAGCGCGGTCGCGATGACATGATCCTTCTCCTCCGGCGCGCAGGCAGCTTGTCCTGCAGACCCAAACCCGGCAAAATTCTATCAAACTATAGACGGTGCAGCCGCTTTCGCGACGGCGCCGCGACCCCGCGCCGCGCCCAAAGGAGACCGCAATGCGCATCGCCCCCACCGGCCGGCCGCCGTTTCGCGCCGATCACATCGGCAGTCTGCTGCGGCCCGCGCGGCTGCGCCACGCCTTCCGCGACGTGCTCTCGCGCAAGGTGGCCGAGCCCGAGTTCCGGGCGATCCAGGACGCTGCGATCCGGGACGTGATCGCGATGCAGGAGGACGTCGGGTTGCAGGTGGTCAACGACGGCGAGTTCCGCCGCGGCTCGTACTGGGGCCGCTTCGTGGAGCTCACCGAGGGACTCGCAGTGAAGGACGCGCTCTTCAAGTTCCACGACGACCACGGGCACAAGCTCGATTTCACTGCGCCGCACGTGACCGGGCGCGTGCGGCGCACGCGACCGATCGCGGTCGACGAGGTGGAGTTCGTGCGCAGCGTCGCGCGCGCGGTGCCCAAGGTGACCTTGCCCGCGCCTTCGACGATGCACTTCTATCGGGGGCGGCAGTACGCCGATCCCGGCGTCTACGAGAGCGCGCGCGAGTTCTTCGCCGATCTCGGGCGGGTCTACCAGGAGGAGATCGCGGCGCTCGCGCGAGCCGGCGCGCAGTATGTCCAGCTCGACGAGGTGGCGCTCGCGATGCTCTGCGACCCGTCGGCACGCGCGAAGGTCGAGGCCGAGGGCGAGGATCCGGAGGCGCTCGTCGACCTTTACGTCGATGCGATCAACCAGGCGGTCGCGAACCGGCCGGCCGACCTCGTGATCGGCGTGCACATGTGCCGCGGCAACTTCAAGGGCATGTATCTCGCCGAAGGCGGTTACGACTCGGTCGCCGAGAAGCTGTTCCAGCGCGCGAACGTGAACCACTTCCTGCTCGAGTACGACACCCCGCGCGCCGGCGGGTTCGGACCGCTGCGATTCGTGCCGAAAGGGAAGGGCGTCGTGCTAGGGATGATCAGCTCGAAGTCGCCGGCGCTCGAGCCGCTCGAAGTCTTGAAGCGCCGCGCCGAGGGCGCCTCCAAGCATATCGATCCCGACCGGCTCGCGATCAGCCCGCAGTGTGGATTCGCGAGCACCGTTGCCGGGAATCCCGTCACCGAGGCCGACATGCGCGCGAAGCTCGAGCGCTGCGTCGAGGCGGCGGAGGCGATCTGGGGGTGACAAAGCCGCCGCGGAGGCCTCGCGGCGTGGAGAAAATCACGCCGTGGTACGTAGCTATCCGGAAGGACTACGTCTTCGACCTGATATACGGCATGCGTCGTGCTGAGGATACTGGGGTCATCAAGCAAACGACCTCGGATCGCATCATGACCAGCACCCTCATCGCCGTCTCGCTCGCCATCCTGGCGACCGCGGCCGTCGTCGTCCTCGGCTAGTTCTCGCCGCACCGATTTCGCCGCTGCCCGCAGCCCGCAGGAGTTGCGGCGACGCCGGACCGCTCGGCGTCCACCCACGCTTCGCCGCCCGGAGCGCGACGGCTCAGACAGACCGCCTGTACCGCGACGGACTGACGCCGAAGCGGCCGCGGAATTTCATCGAGAAGTGGGGGGCGTTCCCGAACCCGCACCCGGCGGCGATCACTGCGACCGGAGCGCTGCCCGCTCTCAGCATCTCGGACGCTTTGCGGAGCCGCTGCTCCAGGACGTACTGGTGGGGCGTGAGTCCGCTGGCGGCCCGGAACGACCGGACGAAGTGATTGATGGACATGCAGGCGACGCCCGCGAGCGACCGCAGGGAAAGCTCCCCGCCGAGATTGGCTTTCACGTACGCCTCGACTCGCCGCATCAGCGCGGGACGCAGCGGGTTCACCCGGCTCTGGAGGTCGACGGCGCGCAGCTGGCGCGCCGGGGCGTGCGAGTGCCATCGCACGAGATGCCGGACGAGCAGGTACTCGGTCTGGGCGAGCAGGAGCGACTCGGCACTTCCGTCGACCCCGGTGAACGTCTCCAGCTCGCTGATCAGCATCTGGAAGTACCCGGCAAGCCAGGGATCCTGGATCGCGAAGAAGTCATCGATTTCCGGCGCACTTGCCGTGTCGAGGTGCTGCTCGGCAAAATGCTGCACCGCGGTCGGACGCAGATAGACGTGGATCGCCTCCACGGTGCCATCGACCGACCACGTCGCGCGGCCGTCTCCCGGCTCGAAGGTGACCGACCCGACTTTCGGCCACTTGTGGACCGTCCGGCCGCCGATCACCTTCGTAACGCACGCCGATCCGGCCGCGCAGTAGGCGAGCACGCTTTGCGGCAGGGCTTCGCGCGTCGGCGGGAGATTTTCGAATCGCCAGCGGGCAGCCGATAGTCCCGACCCGCCGACAGGCTGAACGCGGTAGATCGGACGCACCCCGATCGCACGCGTGATCACGTCCGGAGTCGAGGTGACGACCTCCGGCTCAACCGCACCCATCTTCAATCCCCTACACCGCCCCCACCGCTCGACGCGGGGTGCGGTTGATCTCGTCTTGTAGTTATTCTTCCGTTGACGCCGGTCCCACGCGTCAATCCTGTGGCCCACGCGTCGGCCGGTCCCCGGGAATCGAACCCTGCCCGGTGTTGGCTCCGGTCCGCGAAAACGATCGCCGGCCGTGCGCAACGCCCAATTTGTAGAACAGGAGTCGCGACGAGTCAAGTGATCGCGCCCCCGAGGGGCGCGTCGAACCGGCGCGATCCAGCCGCGTTCCGGTCAGGCAGTCGAACCGGAGTGCGTTCGCGCCGGCAGCGCGTAGTTTTTACGTGGCCGACGCCGTCCACCGGCTAGCGGCAGCTCGCGAAGCGCTTCCGCGAGCAATCGAGGAGCGTGCGTCAGCAGCGCCCGACCGGCACCCCGTTCACGAACGAGCACTTGCCGTCGCTCATGTAATCGCCGAACGGACCGCGGCGGTTCGTCGCCTGGCCGCCGCCGCTGTTGCAGTAATCGCCGAGGCGTCCTTGCGGCCGCGGGTCGTTCCAATAGCCCCAGAGGCCGGTGTTGGTATTGAGCCAGTAGCGCCCGTCCGGGATCCGGGTGCATTGCAGCCGGTCGAGGGACGCGATCTCCACGGAGGTCGCGCGCTTGCCGTTGACCCAGACCTGACGCTCGGCGAGCGCCGGTGCGCTGAGAGCCGCCAGCGCGGCGAGCAGGATGACGCGTTTCATCTCGCAGACCCTCCTTGCGACGGTATCCGAAGCGTCAGATTAGGGCAGCCGCACGGGTCCCATGGCGGCAATACTGGCGCGCGCGGTGTGAAGAATTCACCGGCGCTTCGACCGGCGGTCGCGCACCGTCACGAGCGGCCGCTGATCTCCGCCAGGACCGGCAGCAGGTACTTGCGGAACTGCGCCGGGTTCTCGCTCATGGGGAAGTGGCCGACCTCCCGCATGATCGTCACCCGCGCTCCGGGAATACTCGCCGCCGTGCGCGTCGTGTCCTCCGGCGTGCAGGAGAAGTCGTACTCCCCGGTCAACAGGTAGAGTGGGCACTCGTCGGTGCGGATGCCGCCGAGCCGGCCGCGCAGATCGCCATCGACGCGGTAGAAGTGAAGATCGCCTTTGAACACGCCGGGTCCGCCCTGCATGTACTGCCACAGCGTCTCGTGCCGGTGCTCGTCGGGCGATTGCGGCGCGATCAGGCCCGACACGAGCGCCGCGCACACTTCACCGCCGTGCACGTCGCCGCGGTGCAGCCACGACGTGTCGTACCAGGGCGCCTGGTAGTCCGCCGACTCGAGCCCGATCAGCGCCCGAAAGCGCTTTGCGTGGGCACGCGCGAGCTCGAGCACGATCCGCCCCCCGATCGAGCAGCCGATCACGGCCGGCCGGTCGAGTGCGAGCGCATCGCAGAGCGCGAGGATGGTCTCCACGTACAGGGCGGTCGTCAGCTGGTACTCGTCCTCGCCCCAGCCCGCCGGCGGGTAGGACTTGCCGTGCCACGGCATGTCGAACGCGATCACCCGGAAGCGCGAGGTGATCGCCTCGTCGCAGAGCATGTGGCGATACTGGCGCGAATCGGCGCCGGCGGTATGCAGGCAGACGAGCGGGATCCCGGCGCCCGCCTCTTCGAAGTACACGCGGCAGCGTTTGCCCGCGATATCGAAGGAGAGGTAACGGCCGACGATGGGTTCGACGTCCATGGGTTCGACGTCCATGGGTTCGACGGCCATGGGGCGCCCCAGCGGTGCAGCGCTCATGGCTGCCGTGCGGCTGTCATGAGGTCTTTGACGAACTGCAGATTGGCCATGAGCGGGTGGAGATCGCCCTCGATCTCGACCACGCCGCGTTTGTACAGCGCCAGGAGATCGTGCCAGCCCGGCGTCGGGACCGGCTCCCAGAGCCTGCGCCAGGCGTCCGCGGGCCCGCGGATGGCAAAATCCCAGGGGCAGAGCGGCGGCGGCCGGTCGATCGCGTCCTCGACCCGGCCGTTGCGGATTCTTACGACCAGGGCGTGCGCGCCGATCTGCACCAGCACGTCGGCCGAGCAGTAGCGTCCGCGCCGCGCGGCAGCAGGTTGCGACTCGGGGAGCCGCCGGGCAGCGGCCAGGAACCGCTTCGCGAGGGCGGCATCGTCCAGATCGTCCGGCATGGATAGGCACGGTAGCGGCCCGCCGCGCCGGGTGTCAACCGGCGCTTGCGGGACAGGCAGAGCCACAAGCGGATGGCGAAATCGCCGTTTCTGGCCTAAATTGGGAGTCCCATCAGGACGACGATCGATCGGAGGACACCATGCCGCTACGCATCGGCGACGAAGCGCCGGATTTCACGGCCAACACCACGCAGGGCCCCATCAAGTTCCACGACTGGATCGGCAACGGATGGGCGATCCTGTTCTCGCACCCCAAGGACTTCACCCCGGTCTGCACCACCGAGCTCGGTTATATGGCTCGGATCAAGCCCGAGTTCGACAAGCGGAATTGCAAGATCCTGGGCTTGAGCATCGACTCGGTCGGCGACCACGAGCGCTGGTCCAAGGACATCGCGGACACCCAGGGCACCGCGCCGAACTACCCGGTGGTCGGCGATTCCGACCTCGCGGTCGCGAAGCTTTACGACATGATCCACCCGAACGCGAGCGGCGAGGCCTCCAAGCGCACCGCCGCGGACAACGCCACGGTCCGGTCGGTGTTCGTCGTCGGGCCGGACAAGAAGATCAAGCTGATGCTCACCTACCCGATGAGCACCGGCCGGAACTTCGACGAGGTGCTGCGCGTCCTCGACTCGATGCAGCTCACCGCGAAGCACAAGGTGGCGACGCCCGTGAACTGGAAGAACGGCGAGGACGTGATCATCCTCGCGTCCGTTTCCGACGAGGAGGCGAAGCAGAAGTTTCCCGACGGATGGAAGGCGCCGCGGCCGTATCTGCGGATCGTCCCGCAGCCGAAATGAGCGTGGCTCCGAGAGCGGATCTCGAGCGGCGGCTCGCGGCGCTGGCGGACGAGATCCGACGCTACCCCACGCCGATCGCGCGGTGCGACGAGCATCTCGGAGCGCTCCTCGAGGAGCGCTCTTCGCTCGTGCGCCAGCTGGAGGAAGCGCCCTACGACCTGCCGCGCTTCGTCGCGGATCTCCGCCGCATCAGTCGCGCGTCGGCGAGCGAGCGCGAGCTTCTCGCCGAGGTCCGTCCGCTCGCGCGAGACTTCGCGCTGCAGAAGACCTGGCTGGAGCCGCGGCACTTCGAGGGCAACCCGGAGCAGGGCTTCGGCGTGACCGTGCTGCACGAGGAGCCGGACCACACGCTCGCGGTGTTCGCGGTGAACTGGCTGCCCGGTCGCGGGACGCCGCCGCACGATCACGGCACCTGGGCGGTGGTGGTGGGCGTCGAGGGGCCCGAACGGAACCGCTTCTTCGAGCGGACCGACGATCGGCTGCGGCCCGGGTACGCGGAGCTGACGCAGGTCGGCGACAAGGTGTTCGGGCCCGGCGAGGTGCTCGCGCTGCCGGCAGGTGCGATCCACGCGGTGGTCAACGAGTCGTCGCAGACGTCGCTCTCCATCCACGTCTACGGCAAGCACGTCAACCACACCAACCGTTCACAGTTCGATCCGGAGGCGCGGACCGAGACTGCGTTCGTGCTGCAGGTGAGTTGAAGAGAGACCCGCCGCCGTGGCGGCGAGCGTGCTGGGGTGCGGCTTCCGTATCGCCCGCTGCTAGAGGGATGCGTCCCGGACACTCGTGCCTCGGGCTACGGCGGCCAGGATCCGGCTGTTGTTCGAATTCCTAGGCGCCCCCGGCGACCGCGCACCCCTGCCCACACTCCGGCCAGAGCGATGGCGAGCAGGGCGAGCGCACCGGGTTCAGGGACAGCGGCTGGCGCCGGAGCGGTCCTGATGTTGTCGAAGCTGTAGTTGCCGATACCGAAGTTGCCGCCGCCGAGATCCGTCCCCAGATTTTCGAACGCGATCGACAGGAGCCCGAGCGGATCGACGAAGCCCAGGAAGCCGGATCCTGAAGCTTGCGCGTCCAGGTTTCCGCCGCCTCCCGTCACGGTGAGCTTGAGCGTGTCCGTAGCGTCGACCAGATGCAGGTGTGCACCCCAGAACTGCGTCCCGGGCGGCAAGCTCGAGAAGGTCCGAATGTCGCCGGTGGAGGTGCTGTCGAAAAGGCACTGATCGACGTCGCCGCAGAGCGTGGGTTGGCCTTGCACGCGCGGGGCTACGGAGGTGAAGGTTCCGTTGGCGATGCCGAACGGCGACGCGAAGTCCGCGCTCGGATAGCTCTCGAAGTTTTCGAGCACGACTGCAAGGCCGCCGATCTGAGCGTCGAATGCCGCTTGCGCGAGCGACATCGGCACCCCTGCCGCTCGCGTGCTTGCAGCGAGCGCTAGACACAGAATCAACGGTCGCAGGGCGGCCGTCGGACCACGTCGGCTCTCCATCCGATTCTCCTGAACGTTCCGCGACCGGCGAAGCGCGCCGCCATCGCCCGCGAGTCCCGGCCCGCCCTGAAGCGGACGCGTCGGACGGCGCCACCGCCACCGTTGCCCGGGAGTATATGCCGAGCGTTCGAGCATCCAGCCGCCAGTCTTCGCGCGCGCTGGCGGACGACCGGATGCCGCGGTGTCCTCCGATGTGAATCGGTCACGGCGACGAAGGTAATTGTCGCGACTCTCGCCGCGCCCGTTCCCTTACGCTGCGGTCTGGTCGATCGCAACGGGTCGATCGAAAGCTCGAAACGGAAACTCACTCAACCATGAAAGGAACTTGACCATGAAACGCAACCTGATCGCAGTCACCCTCGTCGTCCTCGGCTTCTCGGGGACCGCCGCAATCGCCGACCCGACGCTCGACCTCGCGGTCGGCGAGTCGTTCCGGATGAGCGTGCCCGAGACCACGTCCTACCAGGCGGCCTCGAGCGTCCACGCCGGCGAGCAGGACGGCATGTTCAACTGGAATCCGTAACCTGTGGCGCAACGCTGCCGGGGCGATGACGCCCCGGCAGCACACCCCGGCTCGCAGACGGAGGCTCATCGTGATCGCTCGACCCCTGTCGCGTCTCCCCGCCGTGCTGGCGCTCGCGCTGGCGCTGGCGACGTTCGCGGCGAGCGCGGACCAGAGCGGCAATCCCGGCGGCCTGCACGAGATCCCGCCCTTTGTTCGCGAACGGGTCGAGCTCCTGTCGGGCGCGCCCGACGATCGCGCGGAGAAAGGCGACCGCGGCGATCGCGCGGCGGGCGACGCGTTCTTCAAGGACTACGACGCGCAGACCGCAGCGGTTCACACGTCCGAGAGCGGCATCGCGATCCTCGCGGTCGGGCTGCTCGCCGTATCGGGCCAGCGCGGCCTCACGACCGCGGGCGCGCGTCAGTCCGCCGCCACGTAAGCCGCCATCCGGTCCCGCAGGTCGTCCGGAACCGGGATCGCCTTGTAGGTGTCCTGGGAGAACACGCACACCGTGTGCCGCGCCTTGAAGCACGGCGCACCGTCCACGAACGAGTCGATCCCGAGCTCGATCGATGCGCGGCCGAGCTTGAGGACGCGCAGCTCGATCCGGAGCATGTCCCCGAAGCGCGCCGGGCTCACGAAATCGACCTTCGTTCCGACCGTCGGAATGCCCATGCGCTTGCGCATGATGAAGTCCGCGAACCGCTCCTCCAGCCCGAACGTGAACCAGTCCTCCATCGCGCGGTGCAGGAGGTCGAAGAAGCGCGGGAAATAGACGATCCCCGCCGGGTCGCAGTGCGAGAAGAGGATCGGGTATTCGACACTGAAGACCTTGCCCATCGGCGACGCGGCTCGTGCACTCAGGTCTTCGGCGCCGGGATCTTCGCGCGGGTGGTCGCGGCGCGCAGAAAGTCGAAGTCCACGCCCTTGTCGGCCTGCGTCACCGTCTCCAGGAACAGCTTGCGATAACCGCGCTCCGCGACGGGCGGTGTCACGGGGTTTGCGGCCGCGCGACGCTCGAGCTCGGCCGCCGCGACGAGGAGCGTCAGCTCGCGCTTCGCTACCGACAGCCGGATGCGATCGCCGCTCCTCACGTGGGCGAGCGGGCCGCCTACCGCCGACTCGGGCGTGACGTGCAGGACGATCGTGCCGGCGGCGGTGCCGCTCATCCGACCGTCGGAGATGCGGACCATGTCCTTGACCCCGGCGCGCGCGAGCTTCTTCGGGATCGGGAGATAGCCGGCTTCGGGCATGCCCGGCGCGCCCTTCGGACCGATGTTCTTCAGCACCAGGATGTCGTCGGCCTCGACGTCGAGGTCGGGGTCGTCGAGGCGGGCGGCGAGATCCTCGGCGTCCTCGAAGACCACCACGCGCCCTTCGTGTTCCATGAGCGCGGGACTGGCAGCCGACTGCTTGATGATCGCGCCGCCCGGGGCGAGATTGCCCTGCAGCACCGCGATGCCGCCCTGCGGATAGATCGGTCTTGTCAGCGGACGCACCACGTCCTGCGCGAAGCCGGGGCCGGCGCGCTCGATCTCCTCGCCAAGCGTGCGCCCGGTGACGGTGAGGGCGTCCAGGCGCAGCAGCGGCTTGAGCTCGCGCAGGAGCGTCTGCATGCCCCCGGCGTGGTGGAAGTCTTCCATGTAATGCTGGCCCGAGGGCTTGAGGTCCACCAGCACCGGCGTCTCGCGCCCGATGTGGTCGAGCGCCTTCAGGTCGATGTCGAACCCCATCCGCCCGGCGATCGCGGTGAGATGGACGATGCCGTTGGTGGAGCCGCCGATGGCGAGCAGCACGCGCATGGCGTTCTCGAAGGCAGCGGGCGTCAACACCTTGTCGATGGTGAGGCGGTCGCGGGCGATCTGAACCGCGGTCGTGCCGGTCAGCTCGGCGATGCGGATGCGGTCGGCGGTGGTGGCGGGCGGCGATGCGCCGCCGGGTACCGTCATGCCGAGCGCTTCGGCGATGCACGCCATCGTGCTCGCCGTGCCCATGACCGAGCAGGTGCCGACGCTCGCGACGAGCTGGTTGTTGACGTCGGCGATCTCCTCGGCGTCGATCTCCTCGGCGCGGTAGCGGCCCCAGTAGCGGCGGCAGTCGGTGCACGCGCCGACTCTCTCCGAGCGATGCGAGCCGGTGAGCATCGATCCGGTGACGAGCTCGACCGCCGGGAGACCCGCAGAGGCCGCGCCCATTAGCTGCGCCGGCACCGTCTTGTCGCAGCCGCCGATCAGCACCACCGCGTCCATCGGCTGGGCGCGGATCATCTCCTCGGTGTCGATCGACATGAGGTTGCGAAGATACATGCTCGTCGGCGCCGCGAAGCTCTCGTGGATAGAGATCGTGGGGAAGTCCATCGGCAGGCCGCCCGCCAGCATGACGCCGCGCTTGACCGCCTCGATCAGCTGCGGCGCGTTGCCGTGACAGGGGTTGTACGCGCTGCCGCTGTTGGCGATGCCGATCACGGGCCGGTCGAGCGCCTTGTCGCTATAGCCCGCGCCCTTGATGAAGGCCTTGCGCAGGAAGAGCGAGAAGCCGCGGTCGCCGTAGCTCGTCAAGCCTTTCTCGAAGCCGGCGGGAGAGTCGGCTGGCGGGGTGGAGGCCGATGCGGCGTCGGGCGAATCGGGCTTGGACATGGGGCGGTCTCGCGACTGAAGAACGGTGCCAGGAGCGACTTCGCGTGCGCGGAAGGTTACCTGCCCCGCGGGCGGCCGGCAAACCGGTAGGCGGGCGCCGCGCTTTGCGTGCGTCCTCGCCGCGCTCGAGGGCTGACAGCTCGAGCGAGGCCGCCGCCGGAAGCACGGTGGCGTGCCGCGGCCCAGCGGATATGCGCGTTCAACCGGGAACGCGCACCCGGCGAAGCCGGCTCGCGCGTGTCAGCGGCGCCCGGATGACGATCTCGTCGTAAGGCGCGGTGAGCTTGCCGTCTTCGTCGCGTTCGAGCAATTGCTGTTCCTCAAGGGCCGTCACGTCGGTGTGGATGTTCTTGTAGTCCCGCCCTAACGCCATGGCCAGCGCCCGCACTGAGAGTCCGGAGTGTTCGGCGACGTACCGCAGCAGCTCCATACGCTTTGGCGAGAGCAGGGAACTCAACTCCTCGATTGATCCGACCCCGATCGTGGGCTCGACCCCCGCGCCAAACGCTGCTGAGCGCCACGCCGCCCCGAACCGGCGCAGCGCATCCGCAGGGCTCATCACTTCCACATGGATCCGCTTCATTCTTCCCACCTCCATCCGTGTTGCTCGCAGTCGGCCCGGAAATCCTCGATCAGTTTCTCGACCGCTTCGAACTCGTACGCCTCTTCCGCTTCCGCCGCGCCCACATGTCGGTGCGGCCCCTTGCCTGTCTCGTTGTCGTATCGAACGACTGTCGTGGCGTTCCGGCCAAGGTATAGCCTGAACTTGACTCCCCCCGGACTATTGGCGGCCCGAGCAGGGAGCTGACAGGACCATCTCGACGGTCAGATCGCCTTGCTTGGCCCTGTACCGGAGGAGCAGCGTCGCCTTCGGCATATGGCGTAGTAGACCACACAGTGTGTATGGTGTCAAAGGCCATATTGCGGTCTGGTCGTCACAGCGTGCACAGCGTTGCGGCATTCCGCCGCCGGCCGAGCACCAGCTTGCGCGGCCTAAGCGGCCTTCGCCGCGACGTAGTCGACCATCTTCGCCCGCAGATCGTCCGGGATCGGCATCGCGCGCAGCGTGTCGAGATTCATCAGCGCGACCTTGTGCTTCGCGCGCAGCTTCTCCTCGTCGGCGACGCGACCGCGGACGTGGAACTCGATCGAGCTGCGGCCGAGGCGCCCGATCGCGAGCTCGAGCACGAGGTTGTCGCCGAGATGGCAGGGCCGGAAGAATTCGCAGCCGGTGTTGACGATCGGGAAGCCGAGCCGGCGGACGATGTGCATCTCGTGGAAGGGTAGTCCGACCGCCTCGCCGAACCAGTCCTCGACCACGCCGCTGATCATGTCGAAGAAGTTCACGAAGTACACGATCCCCGCCGGGTCGCAGTGGGAGAAACGGATGCGGCGCTCGCGGGTGAAGGTCTTTGCCATGGGCGCGATGGTACCGAATCGCGCGGCCGGGAGCGCCTCGGCGCGGCGAGGCGGATAATGCGACCGCCATGAGAACACTTCACCGCCTGTTCGCAGCAATCCCGACCGCGCTCGTGCTGAGCGCCCACGCCGCCGCGGCGGACTTCGAAGCCGGCCAGGTCTGGTCGGCGAAGGGCCGCGCCAAGGACCACGCGCCACAACTGCTGGTCCTCAAGCTCGAGCCCCGCACGCCGGTCGGCGACGTGGTGCTGATCCAGATCAAGGGCGTCCGGATCTGCCTGCCGAACGGGCAGTGCGGCGACCAGTTCTCGCCGCTCGCGATCTCGAAGTCGGCGCTCGATCAGAGCGTCAACGAGCTGCTCGGCAACACCGATCAGATCCCCGACTTCGCCGAGGGCTACCGGTTCTGGAAAGACGGGATCGCCAAGGGTGCGCCGGTGACGATCACCGTGCCGCTCGCCGATGCGCTCGACCAGATCGAGGGCGGGTCGAAGATCCAGGTGAAGTGAGGGGATAGCGTCGGGCGGGGTTTCTGCAAACTCTCCTGCTCCCGGTCGCTTCGCTGCCGGTCGCGTCGCCACGCTCGAGGAAGTAAATCGGATTCCGTTGATCCGATTCCTTTTCTTCGCCGCCGCCCGCTCCGCACCGCGCCGCTGCTGCGCTTGTCAGAGGCGGAACCCCGCGGCTCGCTCCAGTTCCGGTCAGGGAAGCGGGGTCGTTGCGCGGCTCGTCCAGCCCGAGGAGCCGGGCGGCGTTCCCGCCGACGAGATCGCGAATCTGGTCGTCGTCGTAGCCCTGCGCGATGCCGCCTGCGGCGGTGATCATCGCCGTCAGCTCATCGTCCGTCCACCGCTCGAATATCACCAACGGCGCGGTCGACCGCACGCGCCCTCTCTGTCCCGATCCGGGGTCGCCGTCTACGAGTCCTGCGGAGCAGCAAAAAGAAAGCGTATTTCCCGAACGAAATGTCGAGAAAGGAATGCCCGCATCTTTGACAAGAATCTGTGCGCGGCGGACCATCATCGTCGCCGTATTGTTGTTCTTGTTGTTGTTTTTCTTGGAGGACCGACTATGAAACGCAAATTGATCGCATTGGCGGCGGGACTCAGCGCGCTTGGCGCGGGTTTTGGCCTCTGGCAGTTCCAAATGGGCGACGCGCAGGCCGACCGCGGCGACACGCCGAAATACGCCGTCGATCCTTCCTGGCCGAGAGCGCTGCCGCACAAGTGGCAGATCGGACAGGTGCCCGGCATCGCTGTCGACAAGGATGACAACATGTGGATCGTGCAGCGTCCGCGGACGCTGACCAACGACGAGCGCGGGGCGTCTGATTTCAATGTCCCCGTCGCCCCCCAACCCGCCACCGATCTGAATGGGCTCCGCTCGACCCCAAGGGGCGCTCGCGGACTGCTGCCTGCCGGCGCCCTCGGTGATGCAGTTCGATCCGAAAGGCCGCCTGCTTCGCGCGTGGGGCGGTCCGGCGGATCCGGAATTCGGTGACGGGACTCCGCCCAGCAAGTGCGACCAGCCCGATTGCCAGTGGCCGAACACCGAACACGGCATCTATGTCGACCACAACATGAACGTCTGGCTCGGCGGGCAGGCCGGCGGCGCGGTCCTGAAGTTCACCGCGAATGGCAGACTTCCTCCTGCAGATCGGCCGGCGCCAGCCCCCGGTGCGCAACAGCAACGACACGAACGGCGGCATCAACGGCACGCCGCTGCTCGCGCAGCCGGCTGACCTGGAGGTGGATCCGCGAGACGAACGAGCTGTACATCGCCGACGGGTACACGAACCTCCGCGTCATCGTGGTCGACGCCGAAACCGGGCTTGTACAAGCGCCACTGGGGCGCGTACGGCCAGAACCCGGTCGAACGACACCGGGAATGTGGGGCCGTACATCAAGAACCAGCCAGCCTGCGCCTCACTTCCGCAACCCGGTCCACGCGGTGCGGATCACGAAAGACGGGCTCGTGTACGTGGCTGACCGCACCAACGACCGCGTCCAGGTGTTCGATAAGACGAAGGTCGGCGCGCCGTGCGTTCCGGCGGGCGTAGGGACCTGCGGCTTCGTAGGCGAGTTCTTCGTCGAGAGGGACACGCTGGGATCACGGGTCCACCTGGGACGTCGACGTCTCGCACGACCGGCGCAGAAGTACCTCTTCGACCCCGACGGGACGAACAGTACGTCTGGACGCTGCTGCGCAAGAGTGGCGAGATCCTCGATCGGTTCGGCCGCAACGGCCGCAACGCCGGGCAGTTCCACTGGGTGCACAACCTGGCGGTGGATTCGAAGGGCAACCTCTACACCGCCGAAGTCGACACCGGGAAGCGGGTGCAGAAGTTCTCGCTCAAGGACGATGACCGCGGCCGCGACAAGGACAAGGACAAGGACGATCACGGCCGCGACAAGGACAAGGACGATCACGGCCGGAGATAGGCCGAGCAGATAGGCATCAGGAAGCCCATGCTTCGAACGCGGCCGGCGCCGCAGGGCGCCGGCCGTTCGTTTGTGTTCCTCCTGGCCGTCGTCCTCGGCGTCCTGCTCTCGACGCCAGCGAGGGCCCACGACATCCCGGACGAGATCCTCCTGCGCGGGTTCATCAAGCCCGAGGGGGACCGGCTCCATTTTCTCGTGCGGGTGCCGCTCGTCATGCTGGCTAGCATGAACCTCCCGAAGCGGGGCCTGGGCTATCTCGACCTGCCGCAGATGGACGACAAGCTCCTCGCTTCGGCGGCGGCCGCGGCAAAGGAGATCCAGCTCTACGAGAACGGGGAGCCGCTGACACCCGGCCGCGTGGTCGCGCGCATATCGCAGGCCTCCGACGAGTCCTTCGAGAGCTACGAGAAAGCGCGCGCCAACATCGCCGGACCGAAGCTGCCGGACACGACCGACGTGTTCTGGAACCAGGGGTACTTCGACGTGCACTCGAGTATCCGATCCGCTCGGAGCGCTCCGATTTGTCGCTCGACATGCGGCTCGCGCCGGGGCTGAAGGGCCGGCTCAAGCTGGTCGTGCGGTTCCTGCCGCCCGACGGGTCCGTGCGCGCCTACGAGCTACACGGGGGCGCCGGCCATGTGATGCTCGATCCGCGCTGGCACCAAGCCGCGTGGACGTTCGTCAAGTTCGGGTTCTCGCACATTCTCGACGGCTTGGACCACCTGCTGTTCCTGCTGTGCCTCGTCATGCCGTTCCGCCGCGTCAGCTGGACCCTGGTCGGGGTGATCACGTCGTTCACCGTGGCCCATTCGATCACGCTGATCGCCGCCGCGTACGGCGTGGTTCCCCGGGGCGCGTGGTTTCCGCCGCTCGTGGAAACGCTGATCGCCGCGTCGATCATCTACATGGCGCTCGAGAACGTGCTGCGGCCGAACCTGGGCTGGCGCTGGGTCGTGACCGGGCTGTTCGGGCTGGTCCACGGCTTCGGCTTCTCGTTCATGCTGCAGAACCAGTTCCAGTTCGCCGGTGACCATCTGCTGCTCTCGCTCCTCGCTTTCAATGTCGGCATCGAGGTGGGACAGCTCGTGTTCCTCGCCGTCGCCATCCCGTTGCTCACCCTGGTGTTCGCAAAGACCCCCCTGAGCGAAAGGGCGGTGACCGTGGTGATCTCGGCTTTCGTCGCCCACACCGCGTGGCACTGGCTGGTCGAGCGATGGGACACGCTTGCCAAGGTCGAGTGGCCGGAGATCGATGCCGCGGCGCTCGGCCTGTGGCTCTTGCTGGCGGCGGCGCTCGGGGTCCTGGTCTGGCTGGTGCTAAGCCGATCTGCGGCACCGCGACGGCGTGACGGCCGAGCGCGCGTGGAACTTGATTGAGGATCTTGCGGGAGCCTCGACTGCTGCTGCATTGGTCTTGGTCGGTTGCTCCTTCTCAACTCTCCACGACACGAGGGGGCAAAGCCGCTTCGCGGCGCCCCCTCGTACTCCGCGAAGTCAGTGAAGGCAATGCCTTCGGAATTGGTTTCCTCCTAGGCGTCGTAGATGAGGACGATCGTCTCGGCGACGAGCGCCGGGCGGCGCGCGCCTTCCACCTCGATGGTGGATTCGAACGTCATGCGCATCGCGCCGTCGGCCGGCTCGGCGGCTTTGAGAGCCTGATGGAGGCGGACCCGGGATCCGACCGGCACCGGGCCGGTGAACCGGACGCGGTTGTAGCCGTAATTCAGACCGCGCCCGCGCTTTGCGATGGTCCAGATCGAGCGCTGCAGCTTCGGGACGAGCGCGAGCGTGAGCAGCCCGTGCGCGATGGTCTTGCCCTCGGGCATCTCGCGCCGCGCGCGCTCCACGTCGACGTGAATCCAGTGATCGTCGCCGGTGGTCGCGGCGAAGGCGTCGATCATCGCTTGGTCGACCGTGAACCATTCGCTCGCCCCCAGCGTCCGGCCGACGTGCGCTGCCATCGCGCCGGGATGCTCGATCGTCAGCATCAGTGGCGCTCCTTCCGCGGCCGCCGGACGGGCGGGGACGCGGCCGAGCGAATAGAGCGACAGCACCGGCTCGCCGTCCTGATTGCGCACGGTGACTCGGGTGCGGATCACGCCGCGGTCGGGACGCGACTCCGATCGCCGCACCTCGACCACCTCCCGTTCGACGACCAGCCGGTCGCCGGGGCGCACCGGCTTCAGCCATCGCAGCTCGTCGATCCCCATCCCTATCATCGGCGTATCGCCATATCCGCCGGCCTGCACGAACACGCGCATCGCGAGCGATGCGACCTGCCACCCGCTCGCGATGAGTGAGCCGAACGGCCCCTGCGCGGCGCGCTCCGGATCGATGTGCATCGGCTGCGGATCGTTCGCGCGGCCGAAAGCGATGATCTCCTCGGCGGTCAGCGTCGTCGGCCGGCTCTCCCAGCGTTCGCCGACGTGGAAATCCTCGAGGTAACGGCGGGTCATTCGGTTATCGGGCCTTCTCCAGCGGGTTTCCAGTAAGGGGCGCGCAGCTCGCGCTTGAGCACTTTGCCGAGCGGCGACCGGGGCAGCGCGTCCCGCAGCTCCACCGCGCTCAGCCGCTGCATCTTGCCGACCCGGGCGTTTGCCCAGTCGCGGAGCGCGCCGCCGTCGACGCGGCTGCCGGGCCTGCGTACGATCAGTGCGAGCGGCGTCTCGCCCCAGGTATCGCTCGGGACGCCGATCACCGCCGCATCCGCGACGTCCGGATGCCCGGCAAGCACCGCTTCGAGGTCGGCCGCGTAGACATTCTGCCCGCCCGAGATGATGACGTCCTTCTTCCGGTCGAGCAGGTGGAGAAACCCGTCGGCGTCGAACCGCCCGATGTCGCCGGTGCGGTGGAACACGCGGCCTTCGCCGTCCCGCCAGTAGAGCTCCGCGGTCTTCTCGGGTGCCTTGTAGTAGCCGGACATCATGAACGGCGATCGCCCGACCACTTCGCCGGTCTCGCCGGGGGGAAGCTCGCGGCCCTGCTCGTCGATGATCCGGACGTCGTTGTCCGGCGCCGGCCTGCCGACGGTGACGAGCTTGTCCGGATGGCGGCCCGCATCGAGGATGCAGGTGCAGCCGCCTTCGGTCAGGCCGTAGACTTCGACCAGGCGCCCCGGCCACCGATCCAGGAGCTCGCGCTTCAGCGCGGCGCCGAAGGGCGCGCCGGTCGACTGCTTGACCGCGAAGGCGCTCAGGTCGCACCGCGGGAAGTCGGGATGCGCGAGGATGCGCTGATACTGGACCGGCACGAGCATCGTGTGCGTCACCCGCTCGGCTTCGGCGATCGCCAGGTAGCGCCCCGCATCGAACTTGCTCATCAGGATCGCCGTGCCCCCGCCCGCGATCGCCGCGAGCAACGGCAGGATCGTCGTGTTCGAGTACGGCGGCGTCGCGAGCAGGGTGACACTCTCGGGACCGTAATCGAACCCGGGCGCGCCGCCTGCCGGCGCCGCATCCCGTGGTCGTGCACGATGCCCTTCGGCCGGCCGGTCGTCCCCGAGCTGTAGATCATGTTGAAGGCCAGGTCGTCCCGCACCGGCGCTCGCCGCCAGTCGCGCGATGCCCCCTCCAGCCACCCGGCATAGGTGAGCCAGCCCGGCGCCGCGAAGTCGAGCGCGACGAGCCGGCCGCGCAGTCGCTCCGCGAGCTCCGCCTCGAGCGGCTCGATCGAGGCGCGCAGCGCGCCGCTTGACACGAGCGTCCCCGCGTCACTGTCGTCGATCATCGAGCGGAGCACATCGGGAGTCGCCGACGCCGGCAACGGTACGGCGCAGGCGCCGGCGCCGGTCGCCCCCAGGAAGAGCTCGACGTATTCGATGGACGCGGGCGCCAGGATGGCGACCTTGTCGCCGGCGCCGACCCCGAGCGTCGCGAGCGCGGCGCCGACCCGGTCGATCCGGGCGCTTAGCTCGCGCCACGTCAGTGCGCGTCCCTCGCACACGATGGCGCGCGCATCGGGTGCGCGCGCGGCATGCGCGTCGATCAGATCGGGAAGGGATGCGGTCCCGGCCACGACCCGATTCGGCCGGGCTAGGGCGCACCCGGCTTGGGACAGCCGTTGCAACCCTGCAGGTTCGCGCGCCGGAACTCCGTTTTCTCGAGCTTTGCGCCAGTGAGATTGGCGCCCTCGAGGTTGGCTTTCTCGAAACGGGCGCCGCGCAGGTCGGCCCCCTCCAGGTCGGCGCCGCGCAGGTCGGCCGCGCGCAAGTCCGCTCGTTCCAGATTGGCGCCGCGAAGCTTGGCCGACCCCATCCGGGCGCCCCAGAGATTGGTGCCGGTCAGGGTCGCTTCGCTCAGGTCCGCTTCGCCCAGATTCGCGCCTTTCAGATCTGCCGCGCTCAGGTTCGCCCGCGCGAGCGTTGCACCGCGCAGGTTCGAACCTTGCAGGTTGGCGCGCTCGAGCGAGGCCTGGCTGAGGTTCGCCCGCTGGAAATCCACCCTGAGGAGCTTTGCGCGCTCGAGCCGCGCCTCGGTCAGATTCGCCCCGCTCAGATTGGACCGGGACAGGTCCGCCCTCGCGAGATCCGCTTTGGACAACGGCGCAGCGCGCAAGTTGGCGGCCAGGCAGACCGTCCCCGGCCGAATGCGGCACCTGTCGATGGTGAGCTCATCGGCGAATGCTGCGGACGAGAGGGCAAGAATGATGAGAGCGAGCAATCCCATAGCGGGAGCGTCGGAGGTCTGTCTGAGTTGAATCGGGAATGAGGCGCGTGCCGGCTTTGCGCTCGCGCTACTTTACTGTAAGCCCGGCTGCGCGCCGCCGGGCTTCGGTCGCCGCCTCAGCCGGGACTCTCGTAGTCCGGCGCGTTCGCCACCCAGCCCTTCGCGATGAAGTCGCGGCGGGGCGGCGAGAACACGTCGATCAGCAGATGCTGCCCCGCGCCGATCCCCTCGGTGGTATGCACCAGGTGCACCGGAATGACGAGCACCGACGGCGACGGGACGTTCACGTGTCGGTCGTCGCGCCAGAGGTTCGCGTCTTTCGCCCACGGCACGCGCAGGTGATGGATGAAATCCCCGGCGGCGGCGAGCGAGCATTGCTCGAGGTCGGCATGGCTGTGGGGACTCAGCGTGGTGCGGTCGCGGGGGCCGGCATACTCCACCCAGTTGATGCTGAGCGTCGCGCTCTGAAACATCTTGAGCCGCGGGTTGTCCGGGGGCGCCGCGACCGCGTCGAGTGCGATGACGTGAATCCGGTCCGCGCCCTGCTTGCGGCGAAAGGGTGCGCCGATCGCGGCGACGCGCGCATCCGGCTGCGCGTAAGTCGCCGAGTTGATGACCGATCCGGCGGTGACGTCGCTGCGCGCCGACGCGAACACGGCGCAGCTTCCCGCGCGGTCGAGCCCGATCGAGAAGCGGCCGGGCGGGAGGATGAAGAGCGAACGCGCACCGGCACGGGCGTTCTGGCCGGCGCCCTGGATGGCTGCCCCAGCGGTGAGCGCGAGCACCATGATCTCCTCATCGCTCGCGACCTCGAACGGGGCGGGATCGGCGCCGGCCTCGACCCACTCGATCACCGCGTTCTGCGACCGACTGAACCAGTGTCGCGTGCCGCGCCGCTCGAGCGGCGTGCAGTCGAGGAACCGGACGAGATCCGGATCGCGATTCGGAAGTCCTTCCGCCATGTAGCCGTCTCCTACGCCGCGTAGCGCGCGCAATTGCCTTCGTCGAACGCGAGGCCGAGCCCGGGTTTCTGCGGCACCGCGAGCTGCCCGCCGGCGGGCCGCGGGATCTCCTCGAACAGCCGCGTCGACCACGGCATGTTCTCGACGACGAGCCCGTTCGGCACCGCGCAGACCAGATGCACCGACACCTCCGGATAGAGATGACTGACGATCGGCAGGTTGAACGCCTCCGCCATGCCGGCGATCTTGAGCCACTGCGTGATGCCGCCGGTGCGCATCACGTCGGCCATGACGATATCGACCGAACGCGCCTCCAGCATGTGGCGGAAGGGAACGCTGCCATAGACATACTCGCCCGCCGCGATCGGCGTCGCAAGCCCCTCCGCCACCGCGGCGAGCCCCGGGTAGTCGTCGTGCGCGACCGGGTCCTCGAGCCAGTGGAGGCCGAACTCCTCGATCCGGCTCCCGATCGACAGCGCCTGGCGCACGTCCCAGCGCTGGTTGACGTCGGCCATCAGCTCGATGTCGGGGCCGATCGCCTTGCGGATCGCCCGTACGCGCTCGATCTCCATGCCGACCGTGGCCGCGCCCGGCAGCGCGAGATTCATCTTCATCTGCCGGTAGCCGCTCTCGACCAGGCGCACGGCGGCGCGGACGACGTGATCGAGCGTCGCGTCGCGGCCCAGTGCGCCGGACGCGTACACCGGCGCCTGCCTGCGGAACCCGCCGGCGAGCGTCGCCACCGGCAAGCCGAGCGCCTTGCCCTTGATGTCCCACAGCGCGATGTCGATCGCCGCAACGGCGAGCGTGAAGATCCCGCCCGGCCCCGCGGTGCCCGCCGCGGCGCGCAGCTTCTCGTGGATCGCCTCGATCGCGAGCGGATCGTCGCCGACGACGAGCGCCGCGAGCTCGTCGACCGCGGTCTTCAGCGCGCCGGCGATCGCCCAGCCCATGAACGTGTAGCCGATGCCTTCGATGCCGTCGTCGGTGCGGACGACGAGCGTGACGAAGTCCCGCGTGAGGCCCGGCGGAACGGTGCCGCCGGCGAGCGGCTCTTCCGCCGGGAGACGGACGAGGCGCGACTTGAAGGAGACGATTTTCATGATGCCTAGTAGATTACCTGGCTACGAACCGAAGTGCTTCTCGACGCGATCAATCGTCAGCAGCGCCCCTGTGACCTGGCTGTGACCGCGTCGTCCTCGCGGGACTCGGGGTCGGGCGCATTCCGCCGTTGGCGCTCACGCGGACCGCAGGATTCGGCCACAATCGAAAGTTGACCCGCTTGTCGCAAAGCGGACCGTCGGCGGTGCTTTCGACCCGTTGCTGCCGGTCCGACTTGAAAGAAGCGGACTGTCGTCGGTTTGCATGGCGCCGCCGATGCAAGCCGCCCACAGCCGGGATATACCGCTCGTGCTGGCGAACAATGCGCTCGCCGCCGGCGGCGATGTCCTGAGTTGGGCCTCGCTCGAGGGCGTGAAGCTCGCAAAGCAGGGCGCTGCCACGGGGCTCATCCCGAAGAGTTTCCCGCCTGTCGCGGAGCTGCTCAAGACCTTCAGCGAAAACGGCGGGCGCATCGGCGTATGCCCGCCCTGCGCCAAGACCCACGGCGTCACGCGGCAGCCGGATTGACTCCTGCCGTCAAGCGCTGAATACTCCGCGACTGCGCCGTTGTAGGTGCCTATCCTTCCGTATCGTTCGGGGTGACCTATGGCAAGACGATACTCGAATATCCTGGAAACGATCGGCAACACGCCGGTGGTGCGCGTCAACCGACTGGCGCCGCCCGGGGTGAACCTGTTCGTCAAGAACGAGGCCTTCAATCCGCTCGGCTCGGTCAAGGATCGCCTCGCCATCGCCGTCATCGAGGCGGGCGAGAAATCGGGGGCGCTGAAGCGGGGCCAGACCGTCATCGAGGCAACCAGCGGAAACACCGGTATCGGCCTGGCGATGGTGTGCGCCGCGAAGGGCTATCCGCTGGTGCTCATTCAGGCTGAGCCGTTCAGCGTCGAGCGCCGCAAGCTGATGCGGTTCCTCGGCGCCAAGGTGGTAATCACCCCGGCCGCCGATCGGGCCGTCGGCATGATCACGAAGATGGAAGAGCTGGCCGAGAAGCACGGCTGGTTCATGACCCGCCAGTTCGAGAACGAGGCCAATCCCGACTACCACTCGCGCACCACCGCGCGCGAGATCCTCGACGACTTCGCCGGCGATAGGCTCGACTACTGGGTGACCGGCTATGGCACGGGCGGGACGCTGAAGGGCGTGGCGCGGGTGCTCGAGAAGGAGCGGCCGGAGACCAAGATCATCGTCTGCGAGCCGGCAGACGCGCCGCTGCTCGGCAGCGGAATCGACCAGAAGCGCAAGCCCGACGGCACGCCCGCCGCGCCGCACCCGAGCTTCAAGTCGCATCCGATGCAGGGCTGGACGCCGGACTTCATTCCGAAGCTGACCGGCGACGCCGTCGACATGAAGGTCATCGACCGCATCCTGACGATCTCGAACGCGGAGGCGATCCAGTGCAGCAAGGACCTCGCCGCAAAGGAAGGCATCTTCGTCGGCATCACCTCCGGCGGAACCTTCGCCGGGGGGCTCAAGATCGCCGCCGAGGCGCCGAAGGGCGCGAACATCCTGTGCATGCTGCCGGACACCGGCGAGCGCTACCTCAGCACGCCGCTCTTCGCCGACGTCGCGGCGGACATGAACGACGAGGAGCTGGCGATCTCGCGCTCGACGCCGAGCGGCCAGCTCAAGACCTGACGCGGGGCGGCTCGTGACCGTCGTCTCGCACCGCGCCGCGGCGGCGGACCGCGCGTTCGACGCCGTAAAGCAGTTCATTTTCAACTCGCGTTACGGCGAGCGGCGCACCGACCCGGACATCGCGGACTTCACCTTCGGCAATCCGCAGGAGATGCCCCTCGCGGGACTCGTCGCCGCGATCCGCGAGGGGGCGCTGCCGCGGAATAAGGACTGGTTCGCCTACAAGACGAGCGAGGAGGCGCCGCAGGCCTTTCTCGCGGAAGTGGTCGGCCGGGAGCTCGACCTCCGTTTCGAACCGCCGGACATCGCGCTCACCGCCGGCGCCTTCGCGGCGATCTCGGTCGCCATCCGGCTCGTGCTCGACGCCGGCGACGAGGCGATCTATTCTGAGCCGGGCTGGTTCTGCTACGAGCCGATGCTGCTCGCCGCCGACGCCGTACCGCGAAAGGTGTCCCTGAAGAAGCCGCGCTTCGATCTCGACCTCGACGCGATCGACGCGGCGATCGGACCGCGGACGCGACTGGTCATCGTCAACACGCCGCACAACCCGACCGGCCGGATCTACGGGCGTGAGGTCCTGGCTGCGCTCGCCGACCGGCTCGAACGCGCGTCGAACCGGATCGGCCGCCGCATCTTCCTGTTGTCGGACGAGCCCTATCGGCGCCTCCGCTTCGACGGGCGCGGCTTCGTCAGTCCGGCGGCCCTGTACCCCTGGACACTCATCTCGTACAGCTACGGCAAGGTGCTGCTTGCGCCGGGGCAGCGCCTGGGCTATCTGGCGATCTCGCCGCTGATGCCCGCCGCCGACCGGCAGGCGCTGCGCGAAGCGATGTTCGCGACTCAGATGGCCCTGGGCTGGTGCTTCCCCAACGCCGTCATGCAGTAAGCCGTTCCGCAACTCGACCGACTGTCGATCGATGTCCAAGCGCTCGCTCGCCGCCGCGACGCGCTGAGCGAGGTGCTGACGAAGGCCGGCCACGCCGTGCTGCCACCGGAGGGGACGTTCTATCTGTGGGTCAAATGGTCGAGCGACGACCCCGAGCGGCAATGGAATGCGCTCGCCGATCGCGGCGTCTTTGTCATGCCGGGCAGCATCATGAACGCCCGGGATCACTTCCGGATCAGCCTGACCGCCTCCGACGAAATGGTCGCGCGCGCCCTGCCGGCCTTCGCCCAGGTGTCGTGAGGGGCCGGCGCGGCCTCGCGCCGTCTGCGCCTCGCCGCGGGTTGCCGAAGCTCCGCGCCGCCGCAGCGCTCGATCGCTCGCTGCATCCCGCGGTGACTGACGCATAGCAGGCGCCGTTTCCGTCCAGTATTGGCCCTCACCCGAGCGTCCGCTTTTGTTCACCCGACACGTCCGCTCCGGGGTCGTTAGCTGATCGTCGCGGACGTCGGCTGCCGGGCCATGAGCTGTCAGTTGAGATGCCCGACGCTACTATCGCTTCAGACTGGCTGCTGTCGCTCGAGCTTCGCTGCGGAGTGGCGGCGGCTGCCGAAAGCAGCCCTCCGCAATGAGCGCAACGCCACCGACCCGAGCGCGGTGAGGCTCGAACCCACGAGCGATTTCACAAGCCGCGCCAAAGCCGCCTGGGGACGGCTCATCCGCAAAGTCTACGAGGTAGATCCCCTGGAGTGTCCGAAGTGCAAGGGGCCCATGCGAATCATCACCTTAATCGACGACCCGCGCGTCATCCGGCGCATTCTCGAGCACCTGGGGCTGCGACAAGCCGGGCGACCTGCCGATCGAGCGGCCCAGCAAGCTCGAGCTGGCTGTAAACCTGAAAACGGCGAAGGCTCTCGAAATCGCGATTCGGAGTCGCTCCTGCTGCGCGCCGATGAAGTGATCCGGTAGTCAATTCGGCACTCGTTTGTCGGCTCGCGTATCCTAATCACCGTGGGGAGTCCGGCCGCCTGACGCGCAAAGCGTGGGGCGCGTGCGCAGCGATGACGGAGCACGCTTGATTGAACACAGGCGACTAGCGTTTGCGCTGCTGCTCTCGCTGCTGATTCATGCGCTGCTGTTGAGCCTGACTTTCGGTGGCGAGGGGCTTGGGCTTCCGGGCTTCGGCTTCCCCTGGCGAGATCGACGGATCGAGGCGCCCGGTTTGAGCGTCGCGCTCGTTCCGCCACAGGTCACACCCGCGGAGCCGGCGATCCCGTCGGTCGCAGAGCCCTTGCAGCAAGCACCGGTCGAGCAGCCTGCTGCCAGTCGACCGGTTCCGACTCCTTCCGCGTCACCGGCGCCGCACGGACTAGCGATCGTTCCCTCTGCCAGGCCCACGGCAGAAGCCAGGCCAAAGCAAAACGCCGCGGCCGATGCGGACACTCCGAAAGCGCCCCCGCGCGCCGAAGGGCCCGCCGACGCGACGCCCACTCAGATCCCTGAACCGCCCGTCATCGACGTGGAGCCCTCCAACGAGGCCGAGTTGGTCGTGCCCCCTGCTCCATCGGCGCCAACGTCTGACGTCACCGCAGCGCCAAGCGTATCCAGCGCGGAGCCCGTCGTGCCCGCGCCTCGCGATGCCGGCGATGCAGCGCAGGAGCGAATCGTCACGAAGGCGCAGGAGCGAGCCGTTGAGCAAGCGGCTGCGGCGCAAGAGGCGGCGCAGCAAGAGGCTGCTCGTCAGGAGGCGGCTCGCATCCAAGCCGCGCGCGAGGCCGAACGCCAGGAAGCCGTGCGACAGGAGGGAGCCCAGCTGGAGGCGCAGCGGCAAGAAGCCGCTCGTCAAGAGGCGGCCCGTATCGAAGCCGCGCGGCAGGAGGCCGAACGCCAGGAAGCCGCGCGACAGGCGGCAGCCGAGCTGGAGGCGCAGCGGCAAGAAGCCGCTCGTCAGGAGGCGGCCCGCATCGAATCCGCGCGGCAGGAGGCCGAACGCCAGGAAGTCGCGCGGCAGGAAGCAGCGCGACAGGAAGCAGCGCGACAGGAAGCTGCACGACAGGAAGCCGCGCGACAGGAAGCCGCGCGACAGGAAGCCGCGCGACAGGAAGCCGCGCGACAGGAAGCTGCACGACAGGAAGCTGCACGACAGGAAGCTGCACGACAGGAAGCCGCGCGACAGGAAGCTGCACGACAGGAAGCCGCGCGACAGGAAGCCGCGCGACAGGCAACAGCACGCCAAGAGGCCGCGCGTGTCCCGGCCGAACAAGAGGAGGCGAGACGGGAAGAGAGGCTTCGGGCCATCGGACGTCAACTCGATGAAGAAGCCGCCCGACGTGAAGCCGCCTCGACTGCCGATCGCCAGCCCAACCTGCTACCCCGGTCGTTGAGCACCGCGCGTCGAATTAAGCTGTTCGGACGCGCCCACCCCAACGTCGAGCTCATCCAGTACGCGGAGGCGTGGGCCCTGAAGATCCAATTCAACACCAGGGTCGAAACGGTCCGCGAGGTGGCGAAGCGGCCTCACAGGGAGCCGCTGGTGACGGTCGCCATTCGAAGCGACGGTTCCGTGGAGTCAGTGACTTTCGAGTTCTCCAGCGGCGTGGCGGAGGTCGATGACGCGATACGACGGATCGTGGAGGACCAGAAGCCCTACGTAGCGTTTCCGCCTGCGCTGGCCCGCGAGTACGATGTGGTCGAAATCCGCCGAACCTGGCGCTTCGATACGGGCGTCCGGCTGGAGTGATGGGAGCCAGGAAGGCAAACGCTAGGCTGTAACCGGCCGGTCTTCGCGCTTATCGGCACCTATGTCGACCGCGTTGAGGCCAAACGCCGGCGTTCGGCCGCGGTGCAGCGATCTCATCATCCGTCAGCCATCTGCAAGTCCCCTTCACGTAGGTTCGAGGTTATCGGCCGGCCCATGCGCCCGCGACGGCGCATGGCTCTTCAATGACCACACAGTGCAAGGAGAACAGGATGTCTTTCGGGCGCTCGACGCTTTTCTCGCTACTTCTCCTGGCCTCCTGCGCGAGCTTGGAAACACCTACCGCTGCCGTCGACGTGCCGGCCAAGCTCAGGCCCAGCGCAAACGAATCGCTCGCGGTGATCGTTCCGGCAAAGGGTGTCCAGATCTACGAGTGTCGCGCGAGAAAGGATCAAGCCGACCAATACGAGTGGGTATTCGTTGCACCCGAAGCCGACCTCTTCGATGTGCGAGGAAGCAGGATCGGCCGACACTATGCCGGCCCGCATTGGGAGTCGAACGACGGCAGCAAGATCGTGGGTACGGTGAAGGAGCGCGCCGATGCGCGACAGGCCGACGCCATACCCTGGTTGCTGCTTACCACGAAGTCCGTGGGCGCCCCAGGTTCGTTCGGCCGGGTCACGAGCATTCAGCGCGTCAATACTGTCGGCGGCTTGGCGCCCAAGGATGGTTGTTCCCGAAACACGACGGGGGCGATGGGGCGGGTCCATTACACGGCGGACTATTATTTCTTCACCGCGAACTGAGTTGCGTTGCCTCAGCCGTGAGGCTGGGATCTCACGCGGTCGTTACAAGGCAGAAACAAAACGCTTTGCGCGGACATCGACGCGTTACCGGGAGTGCGTACCGTCTACCCCTCATCGCTCGCTCGAGTCACATTGGAGGTTCAAGTGGAAGACATCCGTTACACGACCCTGGAGAAGACCGCCGGACGCCTGAACGCTTCCGATGTGGAAGCGCTCGCCGCCGGGATCCGCGGTGAGGTGTCGACGCCGCGCGACGGCGCGTACGACGCAGCGCGGAAGATCTGGAACGGCATGGTGGACCGCCGCCCCGCCGTCATCGTCCGCTGCAGCAACGCGCAGGACGTGCGGCATGCGGTCGATTTCGCTCGCGAGCGTCGTATGCTGGTCAGCGTACGCGGCGGCGGCCACCATATCGCCGGCAACTCCGTCGCCGACGGCGGCCTGGTCATCGATCAATCCGCCTTGCGGACGGTCCGCGTGGACCCCGAACGGCGTACCGCGCGGGTTGCCCCAGGTGCGCTGCTGGGCGATTTCGACCGCGAGGCGCAGGCCTTCGGCCTGGCGACGCCGCTCGGCATCAATTCGACCACCGGCGTCGCGGGTTTGTGCCTCGGCGGCGGCTTCGGTTGGCTGTCCCGCAAGCACGGCATGACCATCGACAACCTGATCTCCGCGGACATCGTGACCGCGGACGGTAGGCAGCGCGTGGTTTCGGCGAGCCAGGAACCCGACCTCTTCTGGGCGATTCGTGGCGGGGGCGGCAACTTCGGCGTGGTGACTTCGTTCGAGTTCAAGTTGCATCCCGTCGGACCGGAGGTTTATTCGGGCCTTGTCGTCTATCCGTTCGACCAGGCGCGGCAGGTGCTCCAGGCGTGGCGCGACTTCACGATCGACGCGCCCACGGACCTCAGCGTATGGGCGGTGCTGCGAAAGGCGCCCCCGCTGCCGTTCCTGGCCGAATCGGTTCACGGCCGGGACGTGGTGGTGTTCGCGATCGTCTATGCCGGCGATCCCGCCGCCGGCGAACGTGCCGCCGCGCCGGTGCTCAAGTTCGGCAGCCCGGTCGGAAGCGCGCTGATGGCCAATGCGTACGCCGGTTTCCAGGCGGCGTTCGACCCGTTGCTCCAGCCCGGCGCGCGCAACTATTGGAAGTCTCACAACTTCGGCCGACTCGACGACGGCCTGCTCGAAGTCGTGATGGCCTCCGCCGCGGCAGCGCCGGGACCCGAGTGCGAAGTATTCATCGCCCAGCTCGGCGGGGCCATGGCGCAAGTCGCGCCCACGGATACGGCCTACGCAGGGCGCGACGCGAGCTACGTCATGAACGTCCACGGCCGTTGGCAGAGCGCGGCCGACGACGATCGGTGCCGCGAGTGGACGCGGCGCCTGTACCGGAACGCCGCGCCGTTCAGCACCGGCGGCGGGTACGTGAACTTCTTCACCGAGGACGAAGGTGAGCGGGTGGAGCAGGCGTACGGCGCCAACTACGCGCGGCTGCAACGGATCAAGCAGCGGTACGACCCCGACAACCTGTTCCGGATGAACATGAACGTCTCGCCCGCGGCCGCGAAGCTTGCGGCTTAGGGGATCGAGCGCCACGCACCATCGGCGCAAGGAACGCCAGCGTCCCGGGGACGATCGGCCGCACGCGCGTCATCCCGGTCAACCGGTTCGCCCGCGCGGGCGCTGGACTGCCACATGGGCTCAGCGGCTGGTGTCGTCCCGCGGGCGCGCGTTGACCAGCGAGGCGTGGCAGGCGCTGCGGTGAAGCGAACGTGGGTTCGAATCCCGCCGGGCGCGCCAGAGTATCGAGATCTTCGCGAGAGCTGAGGCCTTTGCGGTCCGCTCTTCATCGTTTTTCCGCCTCCACTTGATCGGCATGAGCGAGCCGTCGACGGCGACCTGCAGTTCGTTGGCGTCGGGTCCACGGTGCGATGTAGAAGCGGCCGTTGGGTGACGTCGCCTGCATCAATAGTCCTTCTCGTGCATCGTCAGCGACCAGATCAACGATGCGAAATCGGTGGCGGGCCCGCTTCGGCTGGTGGACAAATGGGGGCGTCCCCGTCCGGCAGATAGAGAGTCGGCTCGCGCGGCGCCAGGAAAGGAGCTCCGCCGGCGTCGGTGAACACCTCCCAGGCGTGCCATTGCACGACCGGCCGCTGCTTCGCGAGGGCAGCGGAAAGCGCGCGGGCCGAAATCCGCTCTCTCTTGAATGCGCGAAACGCGTCGCCGAGCAGTAGCGCGGCGTCGTAGCCTTGCAACGCGTAGACCGACGGGCGCCGGCCGTAGCGCCGCTCAAAGGCGGCAACGAAATCGGCGGAGGACTCCAGGGTGGAAGACCAGCGCGTGGAAACCGTCAGCCCGGCGAAGTCGGCGCCCAGTGTGCGCAGCAGGAGCCCCTGGCTGTCCGGCACAATCACCGGGACGCGGTGGAAGAGCCCTGCGTCGTCGTAGGCCTGAAGGAAGGACCTCAACGCCGTCGGCGGGATCGCGGCATAAACGGCGTCGGCCCCTGACTGCCGGACCCGCTGGATCGCGCCGGCATCGTGGTCTGCGCCGAAGACGCGTCCGGCGAACTGGCGGCGGAACGCGGCTTCCACCGGGCCTCGTGACGCGGCGGCCGCGGCGAGATAGACCGACTCGTAGCCGCGCGCGCGGGCGATCGCGCCTGCGTTCTCGTGCACCGCGTCCTCGGTCGGCGCCGTGGAGAAGAAATCGCCCGGACACTCGTCTCGCGCCAGCGCTGTGGGCACAGCGCCGGAGGAAACCATCACGACGTTCTTCCCCTGTAGCCGCGCATGTATGGCGAGCGCGCTCTCGCTCGTGGTGAAGCCGGTGGCGATGCGCACGCCCTCGGCGAGGATGCGGCCGGCCATCTTCGACGCGCGGCCGGCCTCGCCGCGGTCGTCGAGCGCAACAATTCGAACGGCGACGCCGCCCAGGCGGCCTTTCTGCTGCGCTACCGCGAGCTGAAAACCGTCGCGCTGGTCCCGGCCGAGCGCGGCGTGCGGGCCGGACAGCGCGGCGACGAGCGCAATCTTTTCCGAAGCATTGCCGGAGGCCGCCGCGACCGTGAGCGCGGCGGCGACGAGCGCCGCGGCGGTCCTGCCGCGGCAGCGCTCGATGCTAGAAATCGCCGGACTGCATCGATGGTGCGAGGTAGACCCGCTTTCCGCCCACATACGTAGCGAGCGCGGTCAGGTCCTCGAGCCTGCGCATCGGGACCGAGAGGAAGTCGCCGGAGGCGATCACGAAGTCGGCCAGCTTGCCGGGCGTGATCGAGCCCTTGTTGTCTTCCTCGTGGATCAGGCGCGCAAAGTTCAGCGTAAACATGCGCAGTACGTCCCGACGGTTGAGTACGCGCTCGCGCGGTCCATAAACACCGTCGGAGATGGTGTCACGCGTGATGAAGTGGTACATCGCGAACCACGGGCTGGTCGGGATGACCGGCGCGTCGGTGCCACCCGCCAGCAGGAATCCCTGGTCGAGGTAAGTGCGCACCGGTGTCACGTTGGACGCGCGCTCCTCGCCCCACATCCGCTTCAGGGAGGGCGCGGCAACGTACAGGTGATCCTGCACCGAAAGGACCAACCCGAGCTCGCGGATTTTCGGGAAGTGGTCGGGCTTCGCGACGAAGGCGTGCTCGATGATCCACTGCCCCTTGGGAAACGGCGCGACGGCGTGGGCTTGCTTATACGCGTCGAGCACCAGGTCGATGCCGGCGTCGCCTACAGCGTGAGTCGCCACCCGCCAGCCGTGCGTCGCCGCGGCCTTCACCGCGTCGACGTAGGTCTGGGTGGGGGTGGTCTGCAGCCCGCGGTAGGTCCCTCCCTGGCCGTAGGGCTCGAGGTAGGGATCGCGCATCAACCCGCCCTCGAAGCCGCCGTCGACCCCGAACTTGAAGCCCACGATCTTGACCCAGTCGTCGCTCTCGTCCTGCATCACGCCCGAGGTCGCAACGAAGTTGTTGACCGCGGTGGCGGTGCTTCCGGGCCGGATGAGAAGGGCCACGCGCAGGGTGATCGCGCCTTCGTCGCGCAGCGCCTGCCAGCCGCGATAATCGTTGACGGAGTTACCGGCGAAGCGCAGTTGCGTCACGCCATGGGCGTTCATGTGGGCCTGCGTGTCGAGCAGCCCCTGCCGGATTTGCTCAGGCGTCTGCGGCGGGGTCGGGGGCAGTTGCACCAAGTTTCTCGCCGTGTCGATCAGCTCGCCCGTCAGCGTACCTTCGGGTGTCTGCGGAATCGCGCCGCCCGGAGGAACCGGGGTCTGCGGGGTGATGTTGAACATCCGGAGGGCGACCCCGTTCAGGATGAAGCTGTGGCCGCCGCGGATCAGGACGACAGGGTGGTTCGGCGCCGCAATGTCGAGCTCGGTCGCGAGCGGAGCCGCTGCTCCTGGAGCTGCGCTTCGTGCCAGTCGCTGTTGCTACGAATCAGCTCGCCGGCGGGCGTGATCGCCACGCGCTGCGACACCGCGGCGAACACGTCGGCCAGCGTGCGCGCCTTCGAAAGGTCAACGCCGGGACCGCCTCCGATCCCGTGGAAATGCCCGTCCGAAAGTCCCGGAAGCACCGTGCGGCCCCTGAGGTTGACCAGCCGCGTGTCCCGGCCCTTGTACTTCATGGCGTCGCCGTTCGAGCCAACCCCGATGAACCGGCCATCCTTCACCGCGAACGCTTGGGCGATCTTGGACTTGCTCTTGTGTGTATCGCCATGCCGCTCATGGCCGTCCTTGTCCTTATGTCTGTGCCCGCGGTTCCGGCCGCGGTCGCCATCGTCGGCGCCGTGGTCTCGGCCAGCCACAGTGTCCATCGTGATGACCTTGCCGTTGTAGTAGATCGTGTCGGCATCGATGCGCGCGTTCTTGGAGGCGAGAGCAGCTGAAAGCGGGCACGAGCTTACGAACAGCGCAAAAATGACTCGGATCGAAAGCTTGCTCATGGCGGAGGACTCCTTCGGTCACGGCTGGCACGTCGTGACTAGCTTGCCGGGCGAGCACCCCGGTTCGGTAGTAACTGGCGCATCATCACTTTTCCTGCGCGGTCGCGTGCCCGGCCTAGGGGGCCGGGCACGGCGAAACACGTCAGTTGCAGAACTCGCGCATCGCGCGCTTGTTCTCTTTCTTCGGGTCAGCCCACGCCGGATTGTCGATCTCGTACACCTGGGGCTTCAGTATGTCGGTCGGATCGGTGTGGTTGCGAACGATCGGCCACTCGTCTTTCGGGAAGCCGGGCCACGTGCCGCGCGGGTCTTTCATCAGCTCCAGTTGACTCAGCAAGCCCGAGTAGTACTGCAGCGCCGCACCGACCGGCGCGTGTCCGGTCGTCATGATCTTCGCCTGCAGCGCCTGCGCCCAATAGACGTGGTCACGCCAGCCGTTCTCATCGGTGTTGCCCGATGAAACCGTCGAGAAGGCGAGGTCGGTCGGAGGAAGCTTGCGGAGCAGGTTGAGGATGCGCTCCCCGTCGGCAGGCGTTCCGTCGAGCCAGTTGCTGCCCTTGCCTTCCTTCATCGCACCCACCGAGGCGTTGAAGAAGATCGAGAAGTTGGTGCCCGCGCGCACGACGAACTGATAGTTGATCTGATCCGGCCCGCCGGGACCGGCACCCTGACGAATGTCCTGCTGCCCCGGCCGGCGCGGATTGCTGGGTGTGAGCGGCACGCCTGGGGGAAACAGTTCGGGATCGCGCGGATCCGGCGTGTCGACGACGATGATCGGACCCCAATCCGGGTCGACGGGAACTGCGACTGAATGCAGACTCCGGAAGGCGTTGATGCAGACCAGCGGCTCGAGCTGCCTGATGCGGACGACTTCCGTCCCCGGCACGGAACCCGCAGTGGTTATCGGCGCGCACCTGATGATGGTGTCTTGAGCGATGGCGAAGAACGGGTCGGCTTGCATGAACGGATCGTTCTTCATGCGAGTCAGCGCGGTTTGCGCCGTCCCGCAAGCCTCCGGCGACATGTAGATGGTGGCACCGGTTTTCGCTGCGAGGAATGCCGCATTGTCGGCGTGGTCACCGTGGCCATGCCCGATGAAGACTGCCTCCGGCTTCATGTCGACCAGATCCTTTATGACGATGGGCGTTCGGCCCGGCGTCACTTCGAGACGAGCGATGTATGTGTCGAGCATGATGACGCGGCCCCGCAGCGAGACTGCGCCGGTGTTGTGGCCCAGCCACGAGAAGAGCACTTTGTCCTTCGGCAGCGCGCCGGACCTTGGATCGACGTTTTCGATGCCGAAGATCTTCGTTCTCGCATCGATCAAAGCCTGGTTCGCGTGATGATGCGACCGCTTGCCATCGGCGAATGCACTTCCAATCCCCGCAGCGGCAAGCGCCGCGACGAGGGTCCTCCGAACGAGCTGATGTCTCATTTCATGTCTCCATTGATGCGTACCGGGGCGGCACTTTGTCGAGAGGGTCGTTCGCTCCCCCCACACTTCATCCTTGATGATCGAGAGTCAGGGGAGCCAGCAAACAACGCTCGATCGGCTCGGGCTTCGCTTCTGGCAACTGCCAGGGTTCGTAGTCGGGTTAGCTGGTGTTCAAGCCCTTTCCGCCCCTTTCAATTGCGGCAAGGGACTCGGAGTACGACCGCGTGCCGTCGAGGAAATCTGCGACGGGGATCAATCATCGCGATCTCTGTGTCCCCGCCCGAGGACGCCCGCGTCGTGGACCACCTTGCCTGCCACCACGGTGAGGATCGGGCGGATCCTGCGCATCTCGGCGTCGCTCACCGTGAAGTAGTCGCGGTCGAGCACGACGAGGTCGCCGAACTTGCCCTCCTCGATCGAGCCGAGATCGTCCTCCCGGTTCAGGTACCAGGAGTTGCCGCGCGTATAGGCGTGGAGCGCCTGCTGGCGGGTGATCTGCTGGCCGGGATTGATCTGCTCGCCGAGTACGTTGAGGCCGGTCGTGGCGTAGTGCAGCGCGAACCAGGGGTTGTGCGGTGCGATGTGCACGCCGTCTTCGTGCAGGCCGGCCGGGATGCCGCTCGCGATGATCTGCGGGAAGCGCGGGCCGACCGGGAGTCCATCGGCGCGGGGGACCCCGTTCAGCCAGCGGAACCCGGACATCGACACCCCGCAGTTGAGCGCCTTTAGCCGCTGGAGCTGGTCGGGCGTTGCGAAATCGGCGTGCTGCAGGCCCCAGCGCAATTCCTTGATGCCGAACTCCGCGTCCATTGCCTCGTAGGTCGCGACCACCTGCTCGATGTTTTCGGTGCTCGTCGGGCTGCCGGCCTGGCTGTTCTCATTGCGCCAGCGCGCTTGGGCGACGAGGCGCTGCGCCTCCAGCCAGACCGCGTACCCGTCGAGATTGGTCGGCGCGGCAAACGGCGCCGCCCATTCGCCGATGGCGCCGGTGCGCAGCATGTCGTCGCCGAAGAACTGAAATTGGTTCTTGAGGCGTTCCCTGAGCTCGGGCAGCTGCTTATCGAGTCCGCCGAGCTCCGGGATGAAGCCCTGGTTGTGCAGGAAGTTCATCTGCAGCCGGACGAACGCCTTGCCCTCCGCGTGCAGCGCGAGCCACGCGTCGTACATGCGATAGTGATTGAGGTTGAAGAGCGCGTGGGTCGGTAGCGGATCGAGTGAAGCCGGATCGAGCGTCCCGGTCGCGACCGCAACCAGCGTCTGGTCGAGCAGCGTGGTGACGCCCACCTGCGCCGTGAACGCCATCGCGTCGAGCGCGCTGCGCTTCTTGTCGTCGAACGTCTGCCGGATGCGCAGGTGGTACAGCGCGCGGTTCGCGTGATTGACACCAGCAATGGTGACTATCGAGCCGTCGGCGCCGACGGTCACCGGGCCAGCGAGAGGCGCCGTCGCACTCTCGAAGAATTGCTTGCCCAGTGTGTTCGTGCGCGCCGGGCCGCCACCGCCCTGATACAGGAACACCGGCCGGTCGGGCACCGCGGCGTCGAGCTCGACGAGCGTCGGCAGGCGCAGTTCGGCGAACATCCGGGGGGTGCCGGCTCCCATCGCCGTGATGAACTGGCCCGGGGGCACGTCGCGCCGGCGCGCGGCGAGCAGCGCCAGGACTTCGGCGACGCTCGATGCAAGCTCCCACTGCGCGACGTGATAGCCGGGGCGATTGGCGAGGCTCACGAAGTGCGTGTGGCTTTCGAGCAGCCCCGGCACCACCGTGCGGCCCCTTAGATCGATGACACGCGCGTGGCCGCCGCGGTCGCCGCGACCCACCTCGGCGAAGCGTCCGTTGCGAATGGTCACCGAGGAGGCGACCCGATTGCGGTCGTCCATCGTGTGGATCCTGCCATTCACCAGCACCAGTTCTCTGTCTTTCTCCTTCGCGCGCCCGCGCGCCCGGGCCTCAGTTGCGTGCGCGACTCCTGCGGTGAGCCCGCCGCCCGTGACCGCGGCAACACCGGCCAGAACGCCGGCTTTCAACAGGTCGCGACGCGACAGGCGTATGCCGCCCTTGATGCGCTTGCTCATGGTTGTCTCCGGGTGGTGAACCGGCCGGTCCTGATGAGGACCGTCCAGATGGGGGTGTTCTGCTCGGCAGGCTCTTCCAGTCGACTAGCGGGAGATCGGGCGATCGGTCGCAGCGCGTGGAATAAGGATCGTGATGGGGGATCGCCCTCGCGATCCCAACAATTGCCGCGCACCAGCGCGGTATGCCCAATCGCGGGCAGAAACACGGCAATCAGGGCCGCCTTACAAGCCGCGCAGCAAGCGCCAGCGACGCCGATTTCCGCCTCCTCCTTTGTCTAACCAACAAGGAGCACGCCCTCCGTCCCAGCCTGTCCGGCTGCGGTGGAGGCTGGCCAGCAGGGATGGATCCGCGGCGGCGCACTCTTGCACCCACAACACGCGTGTCCTAAGGATGCTAGAAGGTGAGCGCACGGCGCTGCCGTCGCGCAAAATAAAGTCGAAATCAGGAAACTAGAGCGACAAACCGATAGCCTGCGGCATCACAGCAACGGGCCGCGTCGCCAACTGGAGGTTTCATCCTGTCGGGGCGGGGTTCCCATCGCGCGGTCGAGGCTCGTCCAGCAGAGCGCTGTCAGGGTCGAGGACACGCATCGTCTGTGCCGCGAACGTCAGTTCAGGGTCCGGCAACGGAAGAAGTCGTGGAATCTCCTCCTGGTTCACAGCCCTTCGCGCGCTTGGCGCTATCCTCTCGGGCGCGGATCCGGTAGAGCGAGGAACGCCATCTGTTCGATCTCACCTTGAGCTGGTCCCCATAAATTGACTCCATGAAGGACACGCCGCATCAACCTCGGCGGACTGTGCTGCGATCGCTTGCCGCGATCGGGGCGAGCCTCCTCGCATGGCCTGTGAGCGGGTCGACACGGCCTGGGCCGGTCCTCACCCGGCCCATCCCCTCGAGCGGCGAAGCCATGCCCGTCGTGGGGCTCGGCAGCTGGATCACTTTCAACGTCGGCAATGACCGGGTGGCGCGGGACGCGTGCTCGGACGTCATGCGCAGCTTCTTCGAGGCCGGCGGGCGCATGATCGACTCCTCCCCTATGTACGGATCCTCGCAGGAGGTCATCGGCTATGGCCTCGAGAAGCTGGGCATGCCGTCGCAGCTGTTCTCAGCCGACAAAGTCTGGATCGGCTCAGGCGCACGGGGAGGAAACCAGATCGAGGAGTCGCGCCGGCACTGGAAGGTGCCACGTTTCGACCTCCTCCAGGTCCACAACCTGCTTGCCTGGGAGGCGCATCTCGAAACCCTCTTCAAGATGAAGGCCGCGCGCGAGGTGCGCTATGTCGGCATTACCACCTCCGAAGGCCGCCGGCACCGCGAGATCGAAGGGATCATGCGCAGCCAGCCCATCGATTTCGTCCAGGTCACCTACAACGCCCTGGACCGTGACGTCGAAAACCGAATTCTCCCGTTGGCGCGCGAGCGGGGCATCGGGGTCATCGTCAACCGGCCGTTTCGGGAGGGTGCGTTGATCCAGTCCCTGAAGCGCTATCCGCTTCCCTCATGGGCGGCGGAGATCGACTGCGCGAACTGGGCGCAGTTCATACTCAAGTTCATCGTGTCCCACCCCGCCGTCACCTGCGCCATCCCTGCGACAACGCGCGTGGCACACGTTCGGGAGAACATGGGGGCCGCCTACGGCCGTTTGCCCGACGAAGCCTTGCGCCGGCGCATGATCGGACACGTCGAAAAGCTCTGATGTCCGAGTGGTGGACGTACACGCTGTCGGATTTCCTCATGTTCTCGCCGGCAACCTACTATCGGCTCTTCGAACTCTACAACCGCGAGATCTGGCCGTTGCAGCTCCTCTGCCTTGGCCTCGGCATTGCGCTGCTCGCACTGATGCAGGGGCGCGGACATCGGCATGGACGTGTGGCCGCAGCGATCCTCGCGGGTTGTTGGCTATGGGTGGCGGTTGCCTTTCATCTTCACCGCTATGCCACGATCAACTGGGCCGCGAGCTACTTCGCCGGGTTCTTTGCAGTCCAAGCCCTGCTTCTGCTCTGGATCGGCGTCATACGCGGGCAGTTGGTCTTCGATCGTGCAAACCAGACCGTTCGACGGACCGGGTTCGCTGTCGTCCTGTTCGGGGTGTTTGTCGTCCCGCTCATCGGGTTTCTAGTCGGCCGGAACTGGGTTCAGGGGGAAGTCTTCGGGGTCGCACCCGATCCCACGGCGATTGCGACGCTTGGGGTTCTCTTGGCCGCGTCCGGTCGCGTGTTCTGGGAACTCCTAATCATCCCGCTGCTGTGGTGTGCGATCAGCGGGGCAACCCTGCTTGCGATGCGATCGGCCGACGCGCCGGTTCCGACGCTCTTGATGCTTGCGGTTCTATTGCTCGCCGCCTGGAAGAAGGTCTCACCGCGACTCAGGTGATGGATCGCGATGCCCGCGGTGCGTTGACCGAAGAGGGCCGGGCGGACGTGAAGCAATGCTAGGCTTCGCGCGAAATGCCATCCACACCGGTCCGCGCGGTCGCGCTTGTCTGCCATCCCGAAACGCGCAGCAATGCGGTACGCGCCATCCGAGCGCGTGTAACCAGGACCGCCGACGGAATTCTAGCCGTCCACTATTCGCTGGAGGGAGACCTCGATCGCCTGCGGGTTCCGCGCCCGCAGGCACCGCGCATCGCCGAGCGGCTTTGGCAGCATACGTGTTGCGAGCTATTCGTGGCGAGCAAGCGATCGTCCGGTTACCATGAGTTCAACCTCGGACCCTCCGGCGAGTGGGCGGCGTACGCATTCGCGCGCTATCGCAACGGGGGAGTTCTCGCCGACGAGCAGCTGAATCCGGGAGTGACTGTGCGCCACACGGCGGGACGGTTCGAGCTCGACGCCCGAGTGCAGCTCGGCCACCTGTCGCCGATGCACCTCAGCGCAGGCCTTTCCCTCGCGCTGTCGGCGGTCGTCGAGGACGACGCCGGCAAGCTTTCGTATTGGGCGCTCAGACATCCGCCGGGCAAGCCCGATTTCCACCATCCCGACTCCTTCGCTCTGGAATTCGATGAAGTTCGGAATTGATCGCTTGCTTGAGGATCCAGCGTTACGAAAACCGCTGGTAGGCAAGCGAGTGGCGCTGCTTGCGCATCCGGCGTCGGTGACGCGCGATCTCGTTCACTCGCTTGACGCGCTCGCCGCGGTTGAAGACATCGAGCTGGTCGCAGCCTTTGGGCCCCAGCACGGACTGCGCGGCGACAAGCAGGACAACATGATCGAATCGCCGCACTTCACCGACCCGGTGCACGGGATCCCGGTCTTCAGCCTCTATGGCGAGGTGCGCCGCCCGACAACGGCAATGATGGACAGCTTCGACGTGCTGCTCGTCGATCTGCAGGACGTGGGTTGCCGGATCTACACCTTTGTCGCGACGCTGCGTTACGTTCTCGAAGCGGCCGTCGAGCGGGGCAAGCGGGTTTGGGTGCTCGATCGACCCAACCCGGCGGGGCGTCCGATCGAGGGACTGCTGCTGCGTGCCGGGTGGGAGAGCTTCGTCGGCCCGGGGCCGCTGCCGATGCGCCACGGCCTGACGCTCGGCGAGCTCGCGAAGTGGTTCCTGCGCACGCTGCGCCTCGACGTGGAGTGCGAGGTCGTGACCATGGAGGGCTGGAATCCGAACGGCGCAGCGGGACACGGTTGGCCGCTCGGCGAACGGACGTGGGTCAACCCGAGCCCCAATGCGCCCAATCCCTGGATGGCCCGCTGCTACGCCGGAACCGTGATGCTGGAAGGCACCACGTTGTCGGAAGGGCGCGGCACAACCCGGCCGCTCGAGCTGTTCGGAGCACCCGATCTCGAGCCGCTTTCGCTGATGGCGATGATGGAATCGCTCGCGCCTCGATGGATGCGCGGCTGCCGGCTGCGGGCTTGCTGGTTCGAGCCGACATTTCACAAGCACGTCGGCAAGCTCTGCGCAGGCCTGCAGATCCACGTCGACGATCCGGCTTACGATCACGACGCATTTCGCCCGTGGCGACTGCTCGCTCTCGCCTTCAAAGCGCTCCGCGCGCTGCGGCCCGAGTACGGATTGTGGCGCGACTTCCCGTACGAGTACGAACACGGTCGTCTCGCGATCGATGTGATCAACGGAAGCGAGCTGTTGCGGGCTTGGGTGGACGATCCCGCCGCTACGCCAGCCGATCTCGACGCGCTGGCGCAGCCCGATGAGGATGCGTGGCGCGAAGAGCGGGAAGCCGTGTTGCTTTATCGATGAACCGGCGCGGAGGAGGTTCTGCTGGGTGACGATGTCCAATCGACCCGCCGCTGCCGTTCGATCTCGTGCCGGCGCGGCGCCGAGCCTGCGAAAGCTCCTCGGAGACAGCTAGATGGTCCTTCGAATGGCCGCTAACAAGGCTTCAGAGACTTCGCCAAGCGCGTCATAGACGAGCGCTGCGCCGAATTCCTCGAGCCAGGCCCGCTCGGCGGCACTCGACGCGATGCCAATGATCGAGATCCGAGGATTGATTTGCCGGGCCGCAATGCAAACGCCCATCTTCTCCGCGAGAGAAGCGCCTGTCACCACGATGATCCTCGCCTTATCGACACCAGCTCCCTTCAGGACCTCCTGTCTCGATGGGTCGCCAAAGGTCGCTGCGAGGCCCAGGGCTCGTAGCTCCTCGATCCACTCGAGCCGGCTGTCGATTGCGCACACCGACATACCGTTCTCGGCACACCGACGTGCGAGCCGTCTCCCAAGCTCGCCCAGGCCCGCGATTGCCACAACGGGTCGAGCACCGGACGCGGTCGCTTCAGGTTCTGAAAAGGGAACGGCTGTCCGGGTTCGATCGAGGCGGGCTTCGAGGCGGCCGATGAGGCGGAACAGCAGCGGGTTTACCGCTATCGAAGCAATCGCGGCCGCTACCAGGGTGTCCATTCCTTCCGACGGCAGAACCCCAAGGGAGCGCCCGAGAACCGCCAGGATGAAGGAAAACTCACCGATTTGAGCCATGCCTACAGCTAGGGTGAGGCTGGTGCGAATCGTCTCGCCCAAGAGCAAGGCGATCGTCAGAACGGCAAGTGGCGTCACAACCAGTACGACACCCAATGTAGAGAGCAGCAGTTGCGGGCTGGTGTGGAATAGCGCCGGATCGAAGAGCATGCCCACCGAGACGAAGAAAAGCGCCGAGAACACGTCACGGAACGGGGCCAGGTCGGCTGCGGCCTGGTGACCGAATCGCGATTCGCCGACGACCAATCCTCCGAAGAACGCTCCCAGTGCCAGGGAGACATTGAAGATCTCTGCAGCAATGACAGCGACCCCGAGAGCAACCACGACGACCGTGAGTGTGAACAGCTCCGTGGAGCGCATCCGCGCGATGCGTTCCATCAGCGGCGCGAAAAGCCTGGTCCCCAACGCCCAGACCAAGCCGGCAAATGCCGCGACCTTTGCAATCGCCTCGACCAGTTCGCCGACGGCAGCCGTTGCGTCCGCCTGATCGCTCGCCACCACAGGCAATAGGACGAGCGCCAATACTGCAAACAGATCCTGGACGATCAGCCAGCCGACGGCGACGTGGCCCTCATGCGTCGTCAACCGATCACGCTCGACTAGCATTCGGGTCAAAACAACAGTGCTCGCTACGGCGAGTGCCAGGCCAAATACCGCCGCCGCGGCTTGACTCCACCCGAACAGTCTGGCGCACCCCCAACCCGCCGCCGCCGCAAGCGCGCTTTGTACCGCTGCGCCCGGCAGCGCCACACGCCAGACGCGCAGTAGCTCTGCCGGGTGAAAATGCAAACCCACGCTGAACATGAGCAAGATCACGCCGATGTCGGCCATCTGAGAGGCGATGCGGCCATCGGCTACAAATCCGGGCGTATGCGGCCCTACGGCAATCCCGGCCAGCATGTACCCGACGAGGCTCGAGAGCCCGAGACGTCGCGTGATGGCGCCGAAAACCAAGGCAGCGGCCAGCGCACCAGTCAACGTAAGAATGACGGCCAGGTCGTGCATCCGACAACCTTCTGAAACCGCTGCCGAAAGGCGCGCTAGTGAGCGAAGCGGCCTTTAGTCTTTTTCACTGGGGGCGCAGAGCACACACCCGGTGGGGCCGCTTCGGGAGGGGAAGGGCGGGGATTGTAACCGCTAGACCCCGACGAGCGAGCTGCCCGCACTGCTTGCTCTCAGGTGCACGAAAGATCCAATGCGGGCAGCGCCCGCGTTCACGCCGGCTGCAGCCAGCCGATCACCGTCGACCGCACGTGCGCGAGCGCCCGGTCGAGCCAGCCCGGGTTCTGCACGATCTCCGCCCGGAAGAAGCTCGGGCACAGAATGGCTGCGTGCGCGACCTCGCCGCACAGACCGCAGCCGACGCAACCGTTGTTGACGTGCGCCACCGGGTCCACTTTCAGTGGATCGGACGAGTCCTTGACCGTCAGCGACGGACAGCCGGACAGACGGATGCAGGAGTGATCGCCCGAGCAGACGTCCTCGTCGACGCCGAAGCGGGTGCGCACGACGCGCTCGCCCGACTTGAGCGCGGAGGCGACGAGCGGCCGGATGCGGCGCTGACGCTCGAGCTGGCATTCACCCTCGGCGACGATCACCTTGAGGCCCGGCTCGTCCGTCGTGAACGCTTCCTTGAGCGTCTTCGCCATCTCCGAAACGCGGTAGGTGTGGACGGTGCGCAGCCACTTCACGCCGGCGCCCTTCAGGGTGTTCTCGATATGCCGGTCGGCCGCGGACGCGCTCCCGCCGCGCGCAGTGCGCTTCGCTTCCGGCAGCGGCGAGGACAGGAGCTCCTGCGTGCCCGTGGCCGACGAGTACCCGTTCTGCATGATGAGCAGGATCGAGTCGCTGCCGTTCAGCAGCGCGGATGACACGCCCGACAGGAACCCGTTGTGCCAGAACCCGCCGTCGCCCATGATCGACATCGTCCGGCGCGCCATCATTGGCCCGACGCCCGCGGCGCTCGCCAGGCTCATGCCATAGCCGAGGATCGAATTGCCCTGCGAGAACGGCTCGAAGGTCGCGAACGCGTGACAGCCGATGTCGGCGGAGACGTGCGGCTTGCCGACCTCCCGCTCGACAAGCTTCATCGCGGCGAACACCGGCCGCTCGGGGCAGCCGACGCAGAAGGTCGGCGGGCGGGGCGGGAGGCCGGTGCCGAGCGCGCGGGCGGCACGCTCGCGCAGCGCGTCGACCCGCTCGATCCACGCAGCACCGATGCCGCCCGCGAGGCGCGGCGCCTCGGCGGCAAGGAACCGCTCGAGCCCGCGCACGATCGTGTCGGACGTGTACTCGCCCGCCATCGGCAGCACGTCCTTGCCGTAGAGCTTCGTCTGCAGATCGCCACGCCGCAGCGTGATCGCGATCTCCTGCTCGATGAACTCCGGGCTACCTTCCTCGACGACGAGCACTGCCCGCTTGCCGGCGCAGAACTCGCGGATCTGCTCGGGCACCAGCGGGTAGACGACGTTCAGCGCGAGGATCGGGATGCGCGCGGTACCGAACGCATCCGCGAGGCCCGCGTGCTCGAGCGCACGTATCAGGTTGTTGTGGAGCCCGCCCTGGACGATGATCCCGATGTCCTGCTCCGGGCCGTCGAAGATCTCGTTCAGGCCCTGATCGACGATGAACTTGCGGGCCGCAGGCATCCGTACGTCGAACTTGAGCTTCTCCTGCCGGAAAGTCGCCGGCGGATGCGACAGCCGCTCGTAGATGAACGTCGCCGGGTTTTCGAGGAGCCGGCTACGCGAGATGGCGGGCGCGCGGTTCGCGCTCGCGGCGAAGCTGCCGCGCACGTGGCAGGCGCGGATCCGCAGCTCCATGATGACCGGCGTGTTCGAGACCTCCGACAGCTCGAACCCGCGCTCCACCAGATGGACGATGCTCGCGAGCTCGGGCCGCGGGTCGAGCAGCCACATCGACGACTTGAGCGCGACCGCGTGGGTGCGCTCCTGGATCACGCTCGCGCCCTCGCCGTAGTCCTCGCCGACGACGATCAGCGCGCCGCCGATCACGCCGGCCGAGGCGAGGTTCGAGAGCGCGTCGGAGGCGACGTTGGTGCCGACGATCGACTTCCAGGTCACCGCGCCGCGCATCGGGTAGTTGATCGACGCGCCGAGCATTGCTGCGGCGGAAGCCTCGTTGGTGCACGCCTCGACGTGCACGCCGAGCTCGTCGAGGTAGTCACGCGCCTGCACCATTACGTCCAGCAGGTGCGACACCGGCGCGCCCTGGTAGCCGCCGACGTACGCGACCCCCGACTGCAGCAGTGCCTTCGTCACCGCGAGGATGCCCTCGCCGTGGAAGACCTCGCCGGCACCGAGCTTCAGGTGCTCGATTTCGTCCTTGAAGGAAATCTCCATGCGTCAGGCGGCCCGCTTCTCGCCGCCCGGCGGCCGGCGGAAAAACGTGAGCGGCTTCGCCCGCGGCGGCTGCGGCACGATGCCGACCGCTTCCAGCGACTGCTCGAGCTTGCGCCCCTCGGGATCGGCGAGCGCCGCTTCGCGCGCCTTGCGGATCGCCGCAGCGCGCTCGGCGTCGTTCGCGAACGACCCGCCAGCGACCTCATTCTCCACAAGCGTATCGAGGATGCGCAGGAAGTTCGCTTTGGCGCGGCGGTGCGTATCGCCGTAGCCCTTGATCAGGCGCCCGCAGAGCGCGATCTCGAGCGCGAGGCCGAGGTCGCGGGCACCTGCGGTCTGAATCGCGGCCAACCAGCGGTCGATGAGCGGCTGCTCGTCGTGGTAACGCGCCGTCATGCGGCGCACGCGCCGCATCGCGGCGAGCGTGCGCAGCTGCAGGAAGCCGAAGACGCTCGTCGTCTTCACGTACATACCGACGTTCAGCTTGTCGGTGAGCCCCCTGCGCGCCGCCCAGCCGGCGAGCCACTTCGAAGCCCGAGGCGGCAGCACGGCGGCGACTTCCTCGACGCCGGGCTTCAGGTACTCGACGATGTGCACCGGCTCGCCCGGCTTCGCCTGCACCTCGTTCCGCACGCGCTCGAAGCGCGATTTGCGGGATTTCAGGTCGGCGACCCGGATGACGTCCTCGTAGCACATCCACAGGGCGAGGAATCTCCCGGTCTCGTTCGTCAGCTTGAAGCGCCCGATGGAGGCGCCGGGGTCTCCACCCCCGGCGTGTGCGCCGCCGCCTCCGTCTCGGTCGAGCTTGGCGATCGGCTCGAGCCGGTCGAGGTACAGCGTTGCGTACGCCGCGTCTTGGTAGTCGGTCGTCCGCGCCACGCCCTCCTCGAGGATCCGGTGCGTCTCGCCGCGAAACGCGGCGCGGACGCGCTCGACCGGGTTCGTGCGCCATGCCTTGAGGTCGGCCGGGGAGGGCGCATTCGCTTCGCCCGTCGCGTGCGCGTAGCCGAGCGCGAAGCCCTTGAGGCTGCCCTCGACGCCCTTGCCCGCGTGGCGGATCGCGGCCTCGCACTCGGCGCGCGACAGCGGCAGCACGCCCGCGCCGGCCATCGCGCCGAACATCACCGCGCTGATGACGGTGCCGGAGCGCGCCGTCAGCTCGGCCATGTCGAAGAGCACCGCGCGCTTCGCGAGCTCGCCGGCGGCCTTGACGATGCGGTCGGTGTCGGCGCGGCCGTCGCCCATCGCCATCTTCTCGGCCACGGTGTAGACGCGGTGGGTCGAGGCGACGAGCGTCGTGCGGTCGGGGCTGACGAAGCCGTTCTGCATCGCGCGGCCGGCCTCGAGCAGCTCGGAAGCGACCATGAGGTCGACATTGCCGGGCGAGGGCGTCAGCGCGAGTACCGGGCGCCGCGACCCGAGTGCATCCCGCTTGGCCGGGAAGAGCTCGACGTAGTACGTGGTTGCGCCGGTGCGCTGCGCTACGCCGGGGATCGAGGTGCTTTGCACCGGGTAGCCGGCCGCGGTCGCTGCGGCGACCAGCCAGTCGGCGAGCACGCCGCCGCCCTCGCCGCCGAGCGCAGCGACGAGCACCGTGATCGGCCGCGCCGGCAGTCCGTCGACGGCGGCATACGTGATGGTGTCGGTGATGGTGTTCATGGTGGATTCCAGTTCAGGCCGGTGCGAGCCAGGAGATGAACGCCGACCGCACGCGCGCGAGCGCGCGGTCCCGCCAACCCGGGTTCTGCACGATTTCCGCCCGGAAGAAGCTCGGGCACAGGATCGCGGCATGCGCGACTTCCCCGCACAGCCCGCAGCCGACGCACCCGTTGTTCACGTGCGCGACCGGGTCGACTTTCAGCGGATCGGACGATTGCTTGATCGTGAGCGACGGACAGCCGGATAGGCGGATGCAGGAGTGATCGCCCGAGCAGACGTCTTCGTCGACCCCGAACCGGGTGCGCACGACACGCTCGCCCGCCCTGAGCGAGGCGGCGATGAGCGGGCGGATGCGGCGCTGGCGCTCGAGCTGGCATTCGCTGTCGGCGATGATGACCTTGAGGCCCGCGAACGGCGTCGTCATCGCCTCCTTGAGCGTCCGCGCCACCTCCGCGACCTTGTAGGTCGTGACCCGCTTGACCCACTCCACGCCGACGCCCCTCAGCGCGCGCTCGATCGACATGCCGCTCATCTTCTCCGCCGCCTGGTGCCGCGAGGAGGGGATGTTCTGGGTGCCGGTGGCGGAGGTATAGCCGTTCTCCATGACGACGAGGATCCCGTCGTCGCGGTTGAACACGGCGTTCGCGATGCCGGAGGTGAGGCCGTTGTGCCAGAACCCGCCGTCGCCCATGATCGTGACGGTGCGGTTGGCGAACATCGGATTGATGCCGGAGTTCGATGCCAGCCCCAGTCCGTAGCCGAGCACCGTGTTGCCGATGTTGAACGGCGGCAAGGTCGAGAACGTGTGGCAGCCGATGTCGGCCGAGATGTGGAAGGCGCCCGACTCGCGCTCGAGGAGCTTCATGGCCGAGAACACCGGCCGCTCCGGGCAGCCGACGCAGAATCCCGGCGGGCGCGCCGGGACCGGCGCGCCGAGGATCTCGGCCGCCTTCCTCTTCGACGCTACGAGGGCCTGGTAGGTCCGGCGGATGCTCCCGGTGTCGACGCCCTGCGGCGCCGCCGCCTCGATGAAGTTCGCCATGCCGGTGAGCACCGTCTCGCCGGTGTACTCCCCGGCCATCGGCAGACAGTCCTTCCCGTGCACCTTCGTCGCGTGCACCGTCCCTTTCGGCTCGTGCCGGCGCAGCACGGCGAGGATCGCCTCCTCGATGTACGCCGGCTGCCCTTCCTCCACCACTAGCACCGCATCCTTGCCGGCGCAGAAATCGACGATCTCCTCGGGAACGAGGGGATAGGCGACGTTCAGGCAGTAGATCGGGATCTCGCCGTCGCCAAAAGCGTTCGCGAGCCCGAGTTGCTGCAGCGCACGGACGACGACGTTGTACATCCCGCCCTGGCAGACGATGCCGACATCGGTGCGCTGGCCCGGGAAGATCTCGTTCAGACGCTGGCTGCGGACGTACGCCACCGCCGCCGGCCAGCGCACATCCACCTTCTGCTTCTCTTGGGCATACGTCGACGGCGGCAGGCAGATGCGCCCGAAGTCGAAATCCGGGCGCTCGAGGAGGTCCCGCTTCGAGACCAACGCCTTGCGGTTGTCCTTCGCTTCGAACGCGCCGTGCACGTGGCAGGCACGGATGCGGAGCTCGAGAAACACCGGCGTGCTCGAGGCCTCGGAGAGCTCGAAGCCCTTCTCGACCATGTTGACGATCGTCGGCAGGTCCGGGCGCGGGTCGAGCAGCCAGATCTGCGACTTCATCGCGAACGCGTGGGTGCGCTCCTGGATGATCGACGCGCCTTCGCCGTAGTCCTCGCCGATCACGATCAGCGCGCCGCCGCGGACGCCGGCCGAGGCGAGGTTCGAGAGCGCGTCCGAGGCGACGTTGGTGCCGACGGTCGACTTCCACGTGACCGCGCCACGCACCGGATAGTTGATCGAGGCGCCGAGCATGGCTGCCGCGCCGGCCTCGGACGCGTTGGTCTCGACGTGGATGCCGAGCTCGGCGAGGATGTCGCGAGAGTCGTTCAGCACGTCCATCATGTGCGACACCGGCGCGCCCTGGTAGCCGCCGACGTACGAGACGCCCGACTGGAGCAGCGCCTTCGTCACCGCGAGGATGCCCTCGCCGTGGAAGGTGTCGCCGGCGCCGAGCGCGAGGAGCTTCACTTCCTCGGTGAACGATCGTTCCATGCCTGTCCCCGATTCACCCGAGCAGCTTCGGCAGCCAGACCGCGACCGCCGGCACGAAGAACACGAGCGCGAGCACCGCGATGCTCAGCGCCAGGTACGGCACCACCCCCTGGAAGATGTGCACCATCTTCACCTCCGGCGGGGCGACGCCCTTCATGGTCATCAGCAGCAAGCCGTGCGGAGGCAGCAGCAGGCCGAGCTGCATGCAGATGAGGAACATCACGCCGAACCACACCAGGTCGATCTGCAGCGCCTGCACCACCGGCATGAAGATCGGCAGCGTGATCAGCATCATGCTGACCTGGTCCACGAAGATGCCGAGGAAGATGAGGAACAGCATCATCGCGGCGATGACCACCATCGGCGCGAGTCCCTGGTCGGTGATGAACCGCACCAGCCCGCTGCTCGCGCCCGAGAACGAGAGGATCTGGGCGAAGGTCGTGGCGCCGACGATGATGAAGAGGATCATCCCCGACACCGCCACGGCGCCGCGCAGCGCCTGCAGCAGGTTCGCGAAGCTCAGGGCACGGTAGACGAGCGCGAGCACCACCGTCGCAGCCGCGCCGATCGCGGCCGATTCGGTCGGTGTCGCCCACCCGGCCGACATCGACGCCACGACGACCAGGAAGATCGAGACGAGCGGCACGACGTACTGGAACAGCGGGCGCAGCTTCTCCCAGCCGCGGTACTCGACGAGCGCGCTCGGCGGCGCGAGCCTCGGATCGAGCTTCACACGCACGACGATGTAGGCGACGAAGAGCGCCGACAGGATCAACCCCGGCATGACGCCGCCGATCAGCAGCTTGGAGATCGAGATCCCGGACAGGCTGCCGAGCAGCACCGTCAGCGCCGAGGGCGGGATCAGCATGTCGACCGCGCCGATCGCCATGATCGGCCCGGTCGCCATCGCGGGGTGATAGCCGCGCGCGAGCATCACCGGCAGCATCAGGCTGCCGAGCATCGCGGTCGTGGCGATCGTCGAGCCCGAGATCGCGGAGAACACCGTGCCCGCGACCACGGCGATCACGGCGAGGCGCCCCGGCACCTGCCGGATCAGCCGCTCGATGCCGTCGATCACCTTCACCGCGAGGCCGGTATGGAACAGCACCTCGCCCATCAGCACGAAGAGCGGGATCGGGGTGAGCGCGAAGCTCGACACCGACTGCACGCTGTTCCGCGCGAGCTGCACCAGCCCCACCTCGCCGCCCATGTAGACCGCGGCGCCGACGATGTTCACCGCGAGGAACGTGAACGCCACCGGCAGCCCGAGGAAGAGCAGCACCGTCGAGCCGCCGAGCAGCAGCCATGCCGCCGTCTGCCAGGCCACGCGCGGCCTCCTCAGGCGGCCGAGACGGCGTCATCGCGCGCACCCCGCTCGCCCAGGTAGAGCCGGCGCATGCGGAACAGGCACTCGACGCCGAGCAGCGCGAAGGCCACGGGCAGCGGGGCGAGCAGCCACCACTCGGGCATGATCAGCGTCTTGATCGAGAGCGCGTCGCTCGCGAAGCTGGCGATCGCGGAGCGCGTCCCGTAGACGACCATCACGACGCAGCAGACGAACGCGATCGTGTCGGCGATCCACTCGCAGGTCCACGCCGCCCGCTTGGGGATCGCGCGCAGCAGAATGTCCACGCGGACGTGCTGCCCCCGGCGGAGCAGCCACGGCGCGGCGAGCATGGTGAGGAGGTAGAGCATGCTCTCCGACAGCTCGTTCGACCACGACAGGCCGTCGAGACCCGGGATGATCGCGACGTTGCGGAGCAGGACGTCGGCGCAGATCATCACCATGAGCAGGAACAGCACCGCGCACGCGGCGAGCGCGCAGGCCTCGAGCAGCCGGCCGTAGGCGAGCGCGAGCCGGTCCATCATTTCTTGGTGAAGAGCTGGCGCATCTTCGGCCCGTGCACCGGGCTCACCTTGATGATCCCCGCCCAGCCGGTCTCGTAGGCCTGGTCGACGTACTGCTTCGCTTGCGCCCCGTCGAGCTTGATCACCTTGATGCCGGCCTTCTCCTGGCGCTCGGTCTCCTGCTGCCCGTAGACCTTCCAGTATTCGTTGCGGCTCTCGAGCGAAAGCGCCCGGCTCGAGAGAAACTCGCGCTGCGCGGGCGAGAGCTTCTTCCAGGCGTCCTGGTTGACGATGAGCGACACCTCGGCGTCGTAGAAGCCGGGATCGACGCGGAACTTGGTGCGCTCCTGCCAGTTGTTGTCGAAGATGCCGCCGATCGGCCAGCCGTAGCCGTCGACGACGCCGCGCTCGAGCGCGGTGTAGACCTCGCCCGGGGCGGTCTGCATCACGGTCGCGCCGAGGGCGCTGAAGAAGTCGCGGTAGACCGGCGTGATGCGGATCTTGAGGCCCTTCAGGTCGGGCTTGTCGATCGGCTTGTTGAGGTACAGGTGGAACGGCTGGTACTCGACGACGCGGGCGAGGTAGACCATGTTGCCTTTCTCGGCCCACACCTTCTGGATGTAGTCGAAGGCGCCGTTGCGGCGCTGGTCGGCGGCCGGCATTTGAGTGAGCTTGAGGGCGTCGGACTCGGCGAAGACGTTGGTGTAGAACGCGCCGGTCGTCAGCGCCATCTCGACCACGCCGGTAGAGACCGCCTTGCCGACCTCGAAGGTCGGGATCGCCTTCGGCCCGCCGATGAAGTTGAGCTGCAGCAGCCCCTTGCCCTCGGCGTTCACGCCCTCGATCCAGGTGAGGAGGCGGGTGACGTAGAACGAGTTCTCCGGGAACGCGCTCACGATCTTGAGGGTCGTGACCTGGGCCGCCGCGGCGAGCGGCAGGCAGAGCGCGGCGGCTAGTACGAGTCTTTTCATGGCGTCCTCCTCCGGGATTGAGCGAGCCAGCCTAGGCAGGCATACTCCATTTGTCAAATTGATGGGGCGGATGGGCCGGATTGCGATGGCGAATCCGAAGGACCTGGACCTCAACCTGCTGCGGGTGTTCGACTCCATCCTGCGGTTGCGCAGCGTCACCGCCGCCGGCGAGGAGCTCGGGTTGACGCAGGCCGGGGTGTCGAACGCGCTCGCGCGGCTGCGGAACCTGCTCGGCGACCCGCTGTTTGCGCGGACGCCCCGCGGCATGGACCCTACGCGGTACGCGAGCTCGATCGCCGAGGGCGTCCGCCAGGCCCTCGGCCTGATCGAGGCGACGCTCGCCGGCCGCGCCGCGTTCGAGCCGGCGACCACCGACCGGGTGTTCCGCCTGCACATGTCGGACATCGGCGAGATGGTGTTCCTGCCGCCGCTCCTCGAGCGGCTGCACCGGATAGCGCCGGGCGCGCGCGTAGAGACGCGCTCGACGCTGCAGGAGGAGATCGAGGCGGCGCTTGCCGCCGGCGAGCTCGACCTCGCGGTGGGTTTCCTCCCCGGCTTGCGCCCGCCACTGCGGAACGCGCGGCTCTTCGTCGATCCCTACGTGTGCATGATGCGCGCCGGCCATCCCCGGATCGGGGACGCGCTCACTCGCAAGCTCTTCCTCGAAGCGTCGCACGCGCTCGTGGCGTCGATCGGCGCGGGGCACCGGGTGATCGAGGAGACGCTGCTCGCGCAGGGCTTGAGCCAGCGGATCGCGCTCCGCGTGCCGCACTTCATGGTGGTGCCGATGATCCTCGAGCGCACCGACCTCGTCGTCACCGTCCCGTCGCAGGTCGCGCGGCTCTTCGAGAAGATGGGGCGGTTCAAGTCGCTGAAGCCGCCGGTGAGGATCTCGCCCGCCGACGTTCGCGTGCACTGGCACGAGCGCTACGACAAGGACGTCGCGAACCGGTGGTTGCGCGAGCTGATCGTCGAGCTGTACGCCGAGTGAGACTCTCCAACGCGCAAGTGCCGCTTGTCGAGCAGCGCATCCTGTAATACACTTTTGCCACGCGTGTCATATCGAGCCATGAAAACGGTCTCCATCAAACTGCCGCCCCGCCTCGAAGCGCGCCTTGCGGCCGCGGTCGCCCGGCGTCGCACCACCCGGTCCCGGCTGGTGCGGGAGATCCTGGAGCGCCACCTGGTCGCGTCCGAGCCCGCGCCCGAGTCGGCGCTCGCTCGCGCCGGCGACATCGTCGGCTCGGTCAAGCGCAAGCCGAGGGACTTGTCGACCAACCCGAAGCATCTCCGCGGCTTCGGCCGGTGAGCGGCACGACGATCGTCGACACGGGTCCGATCGTTGCGCTCCTCAGCGATTCGGACCGCTGGCACGGCTGGGCGAAGGAGCAGTTCGGGGCGCTGCGCGCGCCGCTCGCAACGTGCGAATCCGTTCTAGCCGAGGCGGGCTACTTGTTGGGGGGCGGCAGCCGGACGATCGAGGGGTTGTTCGGGCTGCTCGAGCGCAGCGTGCTCAAGGTCGAGTTCAGACTGGGAGCGGAGCATCGCGCGCTGCGTGCGCTGATGCGTCGCTACGCCGACGTGCCGATGTCGCTCGCCGACGCCTGCCTGGTCAGGATGAGCGAGCTCTCCGACGATGCTTCCGTGTTGACCTTGGACAGCGACTTTCGGATCTACCGTCGCCTCGGCAGACAGGCGATCCCGCTCCTCACGCCGCGAACCGGCTGATCCCGGTCCCCGCGTTCCCGCGAGTCGGCACCCCGCGGCAATCGGGTAGCACAAACTCGCGCGAGGCTAGCCCGCGCGCGCCGTCACGACCAGTGCGCGTCCAGGTGAACGGTACGGATTGTTCCCGCCCACCGCCACCAGCGCCGCCGTTACCGCGTCGATGACCGCGTCGAGCGATATCCCGCGCTCCTCCAGCATCAACGCCCGCGGCGTCCCGCGGACGGTTCCGATCGCGATCGACCGCGCGGCGGGGCTGACGATCTCGATCGCGGCCCGTTCGATCCGGATGTCGGTGAACCCGCTGCCGGCGAGGAGCTGCCGGATCAGGGCTTCGTCGTTGAAGCCGTACGGCACCTCGGCGAACGACGCGACCGGATCGCCCGGGAGGAGCGCGGCAATGGCGTCGTTCGTCGCCTTCGCGTGCGGGTTCGAGTCGAGTCTGTCCCAGACAAGAAAAGCGAGGAGGCCCCCGGGCGCGAGCACGCGGCGCGCCTCGCGCATCGCCGCGGCCTTGTCCGGGACGAACATGATCCCGAGCTGGCAGACGACTGCGCCGAAGGACCTGTCGGGGAACGGCAGCGCGACGGCATCGGCCGTCCGCCATTCGACGCCGAGCGGTTCGCCGAGCCGCCGGCGCGCGTACTCGAGCATTGCGCCGTTGAGATCGGTGGCCACCAGGCGGACGCCCGGGGCGAGATGATCCCGAAGCCGCCGCGTAAGGATGCCGGTCCCGCACGCGGTTTCGAGGACGTCGCCGTCGATCCGCGCCGGAAGGCGCCGCACGAAGGCCTCTGCCCAGCGCTCGAAGATCGCCGGCCCGGAGTAGGTGTCGTAGTGCTCGGGGATCGAGCCCGTGAAGCTCGCGGATTTGTCGGTCATGGCGGCTCCCCCCTCCGGCAGCTGCACGCATTCTAGGTCGGGAGGTGCCAGCAACGATAGCACCCACTGGCGCATCGGCAGGCCGCGCCGGTGCCTTGAAAGGGGCGACCACGAAGCCGGTACACTCTCCCGCGATGGACACGCCGCTGCTCACGCCGCTTCTGGTTTACCAGGGACAGTTCCTCGCGCCTGCCCTCGTCCTCGCAGCGGTTTTCGCCGTCCGCTACCTGGTGCTCGCGAGCCTCGCCTTCGCGGGCTGGTACGGGCTCGGCAGGATGCAGGTCCGTCCCGGCAAGCTGCAGCCCGTCCTGCCCTCGCGCGGCCAGATCACCCGCGAGATCGGCTGGTCCGCCGTGACCGTCCTCATCTTCGGTACGGTCGCGGGTCTCCTCTCCGGGTCGGGACTGGTGCCCAACACCCGGCTCTATGGCGAGATCGCGGAGTTCGGCTGGGCGTACTTCTGGCTCAGCATCCCGCTGCTCATCGCGCTCCACGACACCTGGTTCTACTGGACGCACCGGCTGATGCACCATCGGGCCCTGTTCCGGTACTTCCACCGTGTCCATCACCGGTCCACCAATCCCACGCCGTGGACGGCGTACGCGTTTCATCCGCTCGAATCGACGGTCCAGGCGCTCGGGATCGTGGCGATCCTCTTCATCCTTCCGGTGCATCCGCTCGCGGTCCTCGTCTTCCAGACGATCTCGACCGCGGTGAACGTGTACGGGCATTCCGGCCACGAGCTTTACCCGCGCGGCTGGGCCACCCACCCGCTCGGGCGATGGCTGAACACGTCGGTCGCCCACAATGCCCATCACGCCATGGCGCGCCACAACTACGGGCTGTACTTCCTGTTCTGGGACCGCCTGATGGGGACGATCGACCCGGGTTATGCGGCGCAGTACGATCGGGCACGGGGCCGGGACCCGCGGGCGTAGCGGGCGCACGCCGATCTTTGCGTATCGGCGCAACGGCCGCGATGTGATCCCGCTGATCGCTCCTCGAGCGCGGTGCGCGGACGGCGAGCACGCCGGGTCGAGCTCTCACTCCCGCCCGCGCGCCCCCGCAGAGGAGGTGCGCAGGTAGTGCCGCCCCATCCAGCGCGGCCGCTCCGAGAGCGGCGGCTGTGCAGACTCGCCCGCGCGCTCGGCTTCGAGCTCGCGGAAGAGCCCGGTGAGAAAATCGATGACGAGCCGCACGCGCGGAATTCGCCGATGCGCGGGCCGGTACCAGGAGGTCAAGCCGCGGCGCTTCCATCCCCTCCCAGTCGAGCAGTACGGGCACCAGACGCCCGCTGCGCAGCGGCGCCCGGCTGGTGAGATCGGCGAGACGCGCAACGCCATCGCCGGCGAGCGCGGCGTCGAGCATGATGTCGCGGTGGTCGGTCACGAGCCAGCCCGTGATCTTCGCCGATTCCGCCTCGCCCTTCCGCTCGAACTTCCAGAGATCGAGGACCGTGCCGTCGTAAGCTTCGCCAGAGCACGCACACATGGCGCTCGAGGTCGCTTGGCCGCCGGGGGATGCCGTGCGCGGCCCAATAGGCGGGCGATGCGCATACGACGAATCGATTTTGCGCCAGGTGCCGCCGCACGAGATCGACGTCCTCCTGCCAGCCGGCCAGAACGAATACGTCGACGGCGCTCGCCAGCTCCTCGGTGAGCCGGTGCACAACGCGGATCTCGACCTGGATGTCCGGATAGCGCGCGTGAAACCTCGACAGCGCGGGCAGGATGCAGTGCTGGCCCAAGTACGGCTGCGTGCCGACCACCACGGTCCCGCGGTGGCGGGTCGCCGAGCCCGCGATTCCCTCGTCGGCCGCGGCGAGCTGCGCGAGCGCCGGCTGGCACGCCTCGAGGTAGCTCTCGCCGTCGGCGGTGAGCGCGAGGCCGCGCACCGTGCGGTCGAACAGGATGGTGCCGAGGCTGCGCTCGAGCGCCGTGAGCAGCTTCGCTATCGCGGGGGTGCTCACCCCCAGCCGGCGCGCCGCGGCCGACATGCTGCGGTCCTCGGCGGCAGCCGCGAAGTACTGCAGGGCGCGAAGCTTGTCCATGGCGCACCCTCCGCCCGGATCGGGGCTGTCAGTATGCGTGAACCAACGGTTAACGCGAGGGTTGCTCGGCGGGATATTCCTTTGGCATCGCCGCCGGGCATACAGTGCGTGTGCCGGAACGCGGGCTCATGCGGCACTCCCGGTCGAACGCGACACCTGATCGAGACGCCACGCTATAGGAGGCGCGAGATGAACACGCTGCTGAACCGGTCCTTGCCTTGGGTAGAGCGGGTCGCGCGCGGCGCGACCCGCTGGACGATGGCGGTCGCCGTCGCCGCCTTCGCCTGTGCCGCCTTCGCGTCGGCCGACTACCCCAATCAGCCGATCCGGCTCATCGTGCCCGTCGCGCGCGGGGACCGGGCTCGATCTCGACGCCGGCCGATCGCGCAGAAGATGGCGGAGCTGCTGCGCCAGCCGATCGTGATCGAGAACCGGCCCGGGGCGGGCGGCATTGTCGCCCTCGAGGCGGCCGCCAAGGCCGCCCCCGACGGCTACACGCTGGTCGTCATCGGAGTGTCGTTCGCGCTGCTGCCGTCCCTGCACCGGAAGCTCCCCTACGATCCCGATCGCGACTTCGTTCCGATCAGCCTGACGCAGCGACTGCCCATGGTCCTGACGGTGCACCCCTCGGTCGGTGCGAGCTCGGTGCCGGAGCTGATCGCGATGGCGAAGGCCCGCCCCGGAGCGATCACCTTCGCATCGCAGGGGAACGGCAGCTGGGTGCACCTGGCGGGTGAGTTCTTCAAGTCGGTGACCGGGGCGGATCTCAAGCACGTGCCCTACGGCGCGCAGAGCCCGTTCAGCGATCTGGCGGGCGGCCACGTCATGGCGATGTTCAGCGGCATCGCGCCGGTGATCGGCAACGTCAACGCCGGCAAGCTCAAGATACTCGCGGTGTCGTCCAGGGAGCGCGTCGGGGTCATCCGCGACGTGCCGACCTTCATCGAGGCCGGGGTGCCCGCCTACGACGCCGCGGCGTGGAACGGCCTCCTCGCACCGCGCGGTACGCCCGCCGCGATCGTGACGCAGCTGAACGCCGCGGCGGCGAAGGCGGTTCATTCGCCGGAGGTGAAAGAGCGGATGCTGCGTTTCGGCGGTGAGCCGGTGGGCAGCAGCCCGGAGGAATTCGACGCGTTCATCCGCGCCGAGCGGGCGAAGTGGGGCAAGCTCATCCGGGACGCGAAGCTGCAGCTCGATTGAGGAGTCCAGCGACGTCGTCGGCCGCCATCGTGACTCCTGCTCGGTCGCAATTCTCGCGCGAGGTCGCCGCGGTCAACCTGACGCCGCTCTGGGAGCGGGTGATTCGCCTCGAGCCCGGGACGGCCGCTGTGCCGGCGATCTGGCGCTGGGCCGACGTGCGGCCGCTGCTGATGCGCGGCACCGAGCTGATCACCGCGCGCGAGGCCGAGCGGCGCGTGCTCATGCTCGAGAACCCGGCGCTGCCGGGGACGACCTTCATCGCCCCGACGCTGTTCGCCGGCTTGCAGACGATCCTGCCCGGCGAGATCGCGCCGACGCACCGGCACACGCCGAACGCGCTGCGCTTCATCATCGAAGGCGAGGGCGCCTACACCGCGGTCGACGGCGAGCGCAGTCACGATGCGGCCCGGGGATTTCGTGATGACGCCCGGCTGGACCTGGCACGACCACGGCAATCTCGGATCCGCGCCGGTGGTGTGGCTCGACGGGCTCGATACGCCGTTCGCGAACATGATGGGTGCGACCTTTCGCGAGGACTATCCGGAAGAGACTCAGCCGGTGACGCGGCCAGAGGGCGATGCAGCAGCGCGCTACGGCGCGAACCTGCTCCCGGTCGATTACCGCGCCACGGGTCACGCGTCGCCGATCTTCTCCTACCCCTACGAGCGCACGCGCGAGGCGCTGGCGCAGCTCGCGCGAAGCGGGCCGCCGCACCCGTCGCACGGGTTACAAGCTGCGCTACGCGAACCCGGCGAACGGCGGTCACCCGTTCCCGACGATGGCCGCGTTCATGCAATGTGCTGCCGAAGGGGTTCGCGGGCCGCACCTACCGCAGCACCGAGAGCACGGTCTTCTGCGTGGTCGAGGGGCGGGGGAGCGTCGCGATCGGCGAGACGCGCTTCGACTTCGCGCCGCACGACGTGTTCGTCGTCCCCTCGTGGGAGCCGTACCGGCTGGACGCCCAGGGCGATTGCGTGCTCTTCAGCTACTCCGACCGCGCGGCGCAGGAGGCGCTCGGGTTCTGGCGCGAGCTCAGTCCGCCTTGATGCCGCGCTCGCGGATGATCTTCGTCCAGCGCGCGACCTCGTCCTTCAGGAATGCGCTCGCCTCCTCGGGCGACGTGCTGCGCTGGATCGTCCCCTCGCGCGCGTAGCGCTCGCGCACCGGTGGCGCTTTCATCGTCTCGACGATCGCACGGTGGATGCGGGCGAGGGTCTCCGGCGGCGTCCCGGCGGGCGCGAGCAAGAGCTGCCAGCTCGTGAACTCGTAGCCCGGGAGCCCGGCTTCCGCGATCGTCGGGATGTCGGGGCTCGCGGGCGACCTCGTCCCGCTCGTCACGGCGAGGCCGCGCACGCGGCCGGCCGTCGCCTGCGGCAGCGCGGCCGTAAGGCTCGGGAAGCTGAAGTCCACCTGCCCCGAGATCGTGTCGAGCAGCGCCGGCCCGCCGCCGCGGTACGGCACGTGCAGCGCGTAGGTCTTCGACAGCTCCTTGAAGAGCTCGCCCGCCATGTGGAAGTTGCTGCCATTGCCCGCCGACGAGTAGCTCAGCTTGCCGGGATTCGCCCGCATCAGCGCCACGAGCTCGCCCACGCTCGTCGCCTGCACCTTGTTGCTGACGATCAAGAGGTGCGGCGCTTCGGCTACGAGCGAGATCGGGGCGAAGTCCTTGAGGACATCGAAGGGCAGGTTCGGGAACAGAGCCGGCGCGGTCGCGATCGTGATCGTGTTGATCAGCAGGGTGTGGCCGTCCGGCTTCGCCCGCGCGACCGCCTCCGAGCCGATGTTGCCGGTCGCGCCGGTGCGGTTCTCGATGATGACCGGCTGCCCGAGCTCCTTGCCGAGCTGCTCGTTGATGTAGCGCGCGGTGGTGTCGACGCTGCCGCCGGGCGGCCACGGCGCGATGAGGCGCACCGGGCGGTCGGGGTAGGTTTGCGCCGCCGCCGCGGCGGCGAGGGCCAGGAGCGCGACGGCGGCGAGCGTCGATCGGTGACGGCGCATGGAACCCTCCTCGAGCGGTGGAGTGTGGCAGTCGGCCGCGCGCAGGGTCAAGCGCGCGCGCCCGCCGGACGACCGATCCGCTAGAATCGCGCCCTCGCCAGCCGTACCGCAAGGACGCTCATGACCCAACGACTCCGCGGCGTGCTCTCGCCGGTCGTCACCCCGTTCAAGCGCGACTACTCGCCCGACGCGCACCGCTTCGTACGCCATTGCAAGTGGCTGCTGGCCCACGGCTGCTCCGGCCTCGCGGTGTTCGGCACCAACTCGGAGGCCAACTCGCTCTCGCTCGAGGAGCGGATGACGCTGCTCGAGCAGCTCGTCGAGAACGGCGTGCCGGCGTCCGCGCTGATGCCGGGTACCGGCTGCAGCGCGCTCACCGATTCGGTGCGCCTCACCGCCCACGCGGTGAAGCTCGGCTGCGCGGGTGCGCTGATGCTGCCGCCGTTCTACTACAAGGGGGTGCCCGACGAGGGGCTCTTCCGCAACTTCAGCGAAGTGATCCAGAGAGTGGGCGACGAGCGGCTGCAGGTTTACCTGTATCACATCCCGCCGGTCGCGCAGGTGCCGATCACGCTGGCGCTGATCGAACGGCTGCTCAAGGTCTATCCGAAGGCGATCGCCGGCGTGAAGGACAGCTCGGGTGACTGGAACAACACCAAGGCGATGATCGACGCCTTCGCGAAGCAGGGCTTCGACGTCTTCGCCGGGAGCGAGGTGTTCCTCCTCCGTGCGATGCGCGCGGGCGGCGTCGGCTGCATCACCGCCGGCGCGAACGTGAACCCGCACGGGATCGACAAGATCTATCGCGGCTGGCAGTCTGCGGACGCCGACGCGCTTCAGGCCGCCGCCGACAAGGCGCGCGGCATCCTGCAGTCGCAGATCTCGATGATCCCGGCGCTCAAGAGCACGATCGCGCACTACGCCGACGACGCCGACTGGGAGACCGTCCGGCCGCCGCTCGTCGAGCTCACGCTCGAGCAGCGCGCGAAGCTCGTTGCCGAGCTCAGCTCGGCCGGCTTCGACATGCCCGGCATCAAGTCCTGAACCGCTCCTCCGCCGGGACGCCAAGGCGCGCCTGGCGGTCGTTCCGCTTGCGATGCTCTACGCGGTAACCATCCTTCTCTCGGCGTTCCTGCTGTTCCAGGTGCAGCCGATCATCGCCAAGATGATCCTGCCCTGGTTCGGCGGCTCGGCCGCGGTGTGGACGGTGTGCATGCTGTTCTTCCAGCTGCTGCTCGTCGTCGGCTATCTCTACTCCCACTGGTCGATCCGCGCGTTGAAGCCGCGCGCGCAGACCGTCGTCCACATCGTGCTGCTGGCGGCGGGGATCGCCGCGCTGCCGATCCTGCCCGATGCGAGCTGGAAGCCCGCCGGCGAAGCCGATCCCAGCTTGCGCATCCTCGGGCTGCTCGCGGCGAGCGTGGGCCTCCCGTACTTCCTGCTCGCGACCACGAGCCCGCTGGTGCAGGCGTGGTACGCGCGAGCCAAGGTCGGCGCGATGCCCTACCGGTTGTACGCCCTTTCCAACCTCGGCTCGATGCTCGCGCTGGTGAGCTATCCGTTCGTGGTCGAGCCTTGGCTCCCGACGCGCTGGCAGGCGCTCGGGTGGTCGGGCGCCTTCGTCGCGTTCGCTATCGCCTGCGGCCTCCTCGCCTGGCGGAGCCGCACGTTGCCGGCGGAGATGCCGCCGGACGAAGCCGGCGAGTCGGCGGCGCCTCCGCGCTTCGGCGACTATGCGCTGTGGGCCGCGCTCGCCGCCGCCGCGTCGATCCTGCTGCTCGCGTTCACCAGCCACCTGTCGCAGAACGTCGCTCCGATCCCGTTCCTGTGGGTGCTGCCGCTCGCGCTGTATCTCCTCTCGTTCATCCTGTGCTTCGAGGGGCGCAACTGGTACCAGCGCAAGCACTTCCTGCCGCTCGCCGCCGCCGGGTTCGTCGGTGTGTGCATCACGCTGCACAAGGATTACTACAACACGCCGCTGTCGGTGATGATCCCGCTGTACTGCGTGACGCTCTTCGTCGCGTGCATGGTCTGCCACGGGGAGCTCGCCCGCCTCAAGCCGCACCCGCGCCATCTCACCGCTTTCTTTCTCGCCATTTCGGTCGGCGGCGCGCTCGGCGGCGTGTTCGTCGGCCTGATCGCGCCTCGCGTCTTTCCCGCGCTGTGGGAGCTGCCCGCCGGCATCGCGTTCACCGCGGCGCTCGTCGCGATCGTGCTGCGGCGCGACCGGGGCGCCTTCCCGGATGAGCGCGCGTGGCGCGCGGCGGTCGCAGGCACCAGCCTGTTCGCCGCGGGGCTCACCGCGGCCCTCGCGTGGATCTATGCGGAACACGGCGCCGGGATGCGCGTCGTGTCGCGCAACTTCTACGCCGTACTCCGCACCTACGACAGCGGCGAAGGCACGGACGCGATGCGCGTCCTGACGCACGGCACGATCACGCACGGCAAGCAGTACATCGACCCGGCGCGGCGCGACTGGCCGACGACCTACTACGGCGACTCGTCCGGCGTCGGGCGGGCGATCGAGGCGATGCGCGCCCGCGGCCCGGTCAAGATCGGCGTGATCGGCCTCGGCGCGGGAACGCTCGTCGCCTACGGCCGGCCGGGCGACTCGGTGCGGGTGTACGAGATCAATCCGCAGGTGATCGATCTTGCGCTGAAGGAGTTCAGCTATCTCGGCGACACCAAGGCGCAGCTCGACGTCGTGCTCGGCGATGCGCGTCTCTCGCTGGAGGGGGAGCCGCCGCAGGCCTTCGACGTGCTGGCGGTAGACGCGTTCTCGAGCGACTCGATCCCGGTGCACCTGCTGACCGCCGAGGCGTTCCAAGCGTACTTCCGCCACCTCAAGCCCGGCGGGATCCTGGCGGTGCACATCTCGAACCGGTACGTCGATCTGAAGCCGGTGCTCAAGGAGGCGGCGGCGAAATTCGGCCGCGAGGTGCGCATCGTCGAGGACGACTCGAACGGCGAGAAGGGCACCTATGGCACGACCTGGGTGCTGTTCGCCGATTCGCCGCAGGTATTCGAGCCGCCGCCGCTTGCGGGCGCCGCCGAGCTGCTCGCCTCCGACCGGTCGATCCGGCTGTGGACCGACGACTACAGCGATCTGTACGCGATCCTGAAGTGAGGCGCGTCAGCGCGTTCCGAGCAGCACCCGGCCGGGCAGCGGACGGCAGCGCTCACGCGCCGAAGAAGGCGCGGAGCTCCGCGCAGGTTTCGTCGGGCGCCTCCTCGGCGAGGTAGTGCCCGGAGGGGATCGCCCGGCCGCGCACATCGTCGGCCCAGTCGCGCCAGACCGCGAGCACGTCGTACCAGGCCTCGAGCTTGCCTTTGCCGCCCCAGAGCGCGAGGACCGGGCAGCGAATGCGCCGCCCGGCCGCCCGGTCCGCCTCGTCGTGCGCGCAATCCACCGTCGGGGCGGCGCGGTAGTCCTCGCAGATCGCGTGCCGGGTCTGCGGGTCGCGGAAGCAACGGAGATACTCCGCGAGCGGCTCCGCGCCGAAGAAGTCGCGCGACTTCGGCTCGCGGGAGGTGTGGCGGAACCAGTACTCGTCGGGGTCGGCGCCGATCAGCAGCTCGGGCAGGTCCGCGGGCTGCGCGAGAAAGAACCAGTGCCAGTAGCCGAGGCCGAACTTCATGTCGGCGCGGCGGAACGCTTCGCTCGTCGGGATGATGTCGAGGACGGCGAGCCGCAGGACGCGCTCAGGGCTGTCGAGCGCCATGCGGTAGGCGACGCGCGCGCCGCGGTCGTGGCCGGCGACGAAGAAGCGCTCATGCCCGAGTCGCTGCATGACCGCGGCCTGGTCGAGCGCCATCGCGCGCTTCGAGTAGGGCGTATGGTCGGGCGTCGAGGGCGGCTTGCCGCTCTCGCCGTAGCCGCGCAGGTCGGTGGCGACGACGCTGAAGCGCTCCGCGAGGCGCGGCGCGACCTTGTGCCACATCGCGGACGTTTGCGGATTGCCGTGGAGCAGGAGCAGCGGCGGTCCGCTGCCGCCATGCCGGGTCCGGATCACCGTCTCGCCGGTGTCGATCATCGACACCTTGAAACCTTCGAACATAGGCCGTCACTCCGCCTTGATGTTGGCGTCCTTGATCAGCTTGGCCCAGCGAACCGTATCGGTCTTCAGGAATGCCGCGAACTCTTCCGGGGAGCCGCCGATGATGTCGCCGCCCTGGGAGGCGATCTTCTCGGCCACGTCGGGCGATCTCAGCATCGCGTTGATCTCGGCCGCGAGCTTGTTGATGATGGCCGGCGGGAGCCCCGCGGGCCCGAAGACGCCGAACCACTGCGACATCTCGTACCCCGGCACTCCCGACTCGGCGATGGTCGGGACGTCCGGCAGCAGCGGCGAACGCTTGGTGCTGGTGATCGCCAGCCCTTTCAGCTTGCCGGAGCGGATGTGCTGGAGCGTGTTCGGAGGCGAATCGAAATTCAGCTCGACCTGTCCGGACAGCAGATCGACTATCGCCTGGCCGCTGCCCTTGTAAGGGATGTGAATCATCTGCGTCTTCGTCATCAGCATGAACTGCTCGGCCGCGAGATGCTGGGCGCTGCCGTTGCCGGAGGAGGCGAAGCGCAGGTTGGGATTCTTCCTGGCGAGCGCGACGAACCCCTGCACATCGTTTGCCTGGATCGATGGATGCACCGTCAGCACGAGCGGCGTCGACGCGACGCGAACGATCGGCGTGAAGTCCCTGATCACGTCGTAGGGCAGCTTCGGGAACAGCCCGGGCGCGACCGAGTTCGAGTTCGAATGGCCCATCAGCAGGTTGTAGCCGTCGGGTTTGGATTTCGCGATCAGGTCGGCGGCGATGACGCCGGTGGCCCCGGGCTTGTTTTCCACGATCACCGGCTGGCCGAGCCGTTCTTGCAGCTTTTGCGCGATGACGCGCCCGAGCACGTCGGTGAAGCCGCCGGGCGAGAAGCCGACGACGATGCGGATCGTCCGGTTCGGGTAGGGATCGCCCTGGGCGTGCGCGGGCGCCAGGATCGACGCGGCGAACAGAAAGGCGAGGCAGCGCAGCAGGTGGCCCATGACCTCCTCCTGTCCGGGGATGGTCCCGGAAGGGTACTGGCCGCGGCCGCGGCCGGCAACCGGATTGGCCAGTATCTGAGCGCGGGCTGCGATCGCGGCTAGCGCCCGCGGGGGCGGTGTCGCGCGCCCGCCTAGCGCGTCAGCACGACGCTCGACGCGACGGTGTCGATCGGGTAGCCCTTCGCCACCCACTCGGGGAAGCCGCCGCGGAACCAATACACCCGGTTGAAGCCGGCGTTGACGGCGGTCACCGCGGACTTGTAGCTCTTCCAGCACTCGGCGCCGTTGCAGGCGAAGATCACCGGCGCGTTCTTGTCGGCGAGGCCGGCGAGCTCGAAGAGATCCTTCTTCGCGTCGAATCCCACCTCTTTCGCGCTCTTCTCGTTGTAGGGCAGCCATTTCGCGCCCTTCACGTGCTTGTCGCGGTACTCCTCCTCGGAGCGGGTGTCGAACAATGGCACGCCCTTGCGCATCAGCTCGGCCACTTCGTCGGCGCTGACGATCTTGACGTTCTCGAGCACGCGCGGAGTGAAGTAGCCGAGGGTCGACACGTAGTCGTACTCCTTCACCGTGATCGGTTGCAGCTTGCGAACGTCGAGCCCGGCGAGATCCATGGTCGCGACGGTCTTCGCGTTGGGCGCGAGGAACGCGGCGCGGATGCGCTCCTTCACCGGGCGGTCGAGCGACCCGAGGACGGCGATGCCGGTCATCGGCGCGTCTTTGGTCTCGAGCAGAATCCGGCCCTTGTTGCGGGCGAGCCACTCTTCGGCGAGCCGCCGGTCCGCGACCGCCACGTCGGCAAGGCCGAGCTCGAGCGCCAGCAGCGCCGCCTCGTGGTACCGGAACTCCCGGACGTCCTTGAAATAGGTCTTGGTCGGCATGTTCATCGCGTTCAGCTCGCCGCGGGCGAGGTAAGTCGCGAGCGAATCGGTGGGCGGCAGTGCGAGGCGCGCCCCGCGCGCTTCGGCCATGGTCGTAATGCCGCTCGTCTCGGAGGCGATGAACACCGCCCGCTCCTCGCCGGGGAAGCGCGCCACCGGCTCGTAGCCGTAGCGGATCGCGCTGCCGATCACGTGGGCCGGCCCGATCATGAGGTCGTAGCCGCGCGAGCGCGTGCGCTGGAGCTCGCGCGTAAGGTCGCGGCCGAAGCTCAAGCGGATGTCGTTCCCGGTAGTCGCGCCGACGTAATGAGCGAGCGTGCTATAGCGGTCGACGAACGCGGCGGTACTGATCTCCTCGCGCGCTTCACCGGAGATGCTGACCTTGAGCTGCGCGAACGCGGGATGGACGGCGACTACGCCCGCCGCGAGGGCGGTGACGACGAGACAACGCATGATGCCCCTCCTCAACGTTTTGTCGCTTGATCCGGGGGCGCCGTGGCGCCGCGACCCGAACAATCCCCGGTTATTCTTTGTGTGCCTGCATTTTAGGCGCTGAAGCCCCCGAAAAGCCATGACCAAGTTCGCCATGGGGAGTGCCCGCGCGGCTTGAGTGCCCGCTCACCGCGAATCCCACTCTGACACTGTGCTTCCGCTGCGGTCTAGGCACCGATGCAGGGCAGCATGACGGGGTCGCGGCCGAATTTCTCGCCGTCCCGGCGCCCGAGGTCGAACGCGGCCTGGATGCCGCGCGCGTCGGTGTAGTCCCACGCGGCGACCGGAACGGGCGCGGAGGGCTGTACGTACCGCCGCCCGGCGTGCGGCGGCAGCCGGGCGTAGCGGCGGGCGAGAAGCACGAGCGTCGGGCCATCGGCGCGCTCGACCGCGGCGACGGGGACGTTGTCGGTCAGCCCGCCGTCGAGCGCCGGGCGGCCCCCCTGGGCCAGCAGCGGAGTGAACGGCGGCGTGCACGAGGATGCGAGGACCAGGTCGGCCAGCGCCTGCGGGCTCGCGCAAGCCGCGCACCGGAACGTACTCCCTTGAGATCGGAGCACGACGCGGTGTGCTCGCTGTATCGTTAACACGAGTGCGTGCAGCAGTCCACACTCCCGCCGAACGACGGCCCGGACTTAGCCCATCGGGCATATTCGATTCTGCCGCCGCAGCGTCTATCGTTCGCGGCTGGAGGCGCATCGCCGCACGATGCCGTTGGCATAGAGCGACCGCCCGGGAAGGAGCCATGAAACGAGCTGCAATCGCCGTAGCAATGCTGGTTGTGGGGGCGGTGGCCGTAGCCACGGCGCTTCCCGGCGGGGTGTCGAAGGACCAACAGGTGGGTGACCAGGCGGCGGCGTTCGTCCTGGCGCAGGCCCCCGGGGCCGCTGCCGCACCGTCTGCCGCGGCCAAGCCGCTACCGGACAACCCCGGGTTCTACGCCGGCGAGGCAGGCCTCTCGTCGTCCGAGATCGCCGGGCGGGAGATCTGGTACAAGGCGACCGGCGGCAACGCCCGCTTCCACACCTACGTCTTCCAGCAGCGGGTCGGCGTCCTGGTCGACTGGTTCCGCGTGCTGCGTGCCGACCAGCGCGACGACCGGTTCGCCGCGTACGGCCTGATCAACGATCCCGGCTGCTGCAAACCGGGCGCCGAGGGCTGCCCGGCCAAGGGCCTCGAAGAAACGTACGGTTTCGACTGGTGTCCCGGCGACGAGGACCTCCTCAAGTTCGTCGGCCGCGAAGGTTACCGCGACCCGGCGTGCGACTTCCGCGACGCGGCGGTCGACCCGGGCGATCCGCACAGCGCCAAGAAAGACCAGCGCCAGTCGTCGTGCGATCTCGCGTTCGGCACCTCGACCGGCGCGTTGGGCTATCGCAAGTTTCCCAACCCGCGCTTCGACCGTGCCCGCTGGGAGAAGCTGAATGGCGGCCTCGCGAGCTGGGAGGGCTTCAGCAGGCGAGTGTCCGCCGATCCCAAGTCGGCCGATGCGCGCGTGCGCCGGCTCGCCGACGGCTCGATCGAGCCGCCGTTCCTGATCGGCACGTCCTGCGGCTCGTGCCACATCGCGTTCGATCCGCTGAATCCCCCGGCCGATCCGGCGCGGCCGAAGTGGGAGAACATCAAGGGCGCGATCGGCAACCAGTACCTGCGCATCTCCGAGCTGCTCGGGTCGGGGATGCCCTACGACTCGCTCGAGTACCAGATGTACTCGCACGCGCGGCCCGGCACGTCCGACACTTCCGCGATCCCGACCGACCAGGTGTCGAACCCGGGCACGATCAACGCCATTCACAACTTCAGCCAGCGGCCGACCTTTCGCGACGAAGACGTCGTCAAGTGGCGCAAGGCCGCAGCGTGCCCCGCGACGCCGGCCGCCGGCGAGAAGTGCTGGTGCGAGCCCGGCCGCGACGGCAAGTGCTGGCTGCAATCGCGCGCGCGCGAGACGGTGCACCACATCCTCAAGGGCGGCGAGGACTCGATCGGCGCGCTCGAGGCGATCCAGCGCGTGTATTTCAACATCGGCTCGTGCTCCGAGCAGTGCTGGCTCAACCACCTGACCGACATGCGCCAGCTCGACCCGCAGGCGCGCAACTTCGGCCAGACGCCGTTCGATATCGGCCAGTGCCGGCGCGACTGCGCGAACTTCCGCGCGATCGAGGATCGCCTCCCCGACATCGCCGCGTTCCTGTTCTCGAAGGAGACGCACGCGACCGACCTGGCCGAGGCGCGCGCGAACGCCCTGAAAGCCAAGGGTGTCAAGACGAGCTACACGCACGACAGCCTCGTCGCCGATCTCGACCAGACGTTCGGCAAGGGCGCGGTCGCGCGCGGCCGCGAGGTGTTCGCGGCGAATTGCGCGCGCTGTCATTCGAGTATCCCCGAGGCGCAGGGCGGGGCGTTCCGCAACCGCGACTTCCGCGCGCTCGACGACAAGACCGGGGTCCGCCGCGACTGGCTCGGCAACGATCAGGCGACGCTCGCCACCGAGATCGGCACCTCGCGCTGCCGCGCGCTGCACTCGAACCACATGGCGGACCATGTCTGGCAGGAGTACGGCTCGGAGACGCTGCGCGCGCGAGCGCCCGATCCGAACATCCGCGAGCCGCACGACGGCGGGCGGAGCTACCTCCGCAACGTGTCGCTCGTCAGCGTTTGGGCGCATGCGCCGTTCATGCACAACAACGCGCTCGGGCCGGAGCTCTGCGGCCAGCCGCAGAATCGCGACAACTTCTTCTATCGCTCGAGCTATGTCGACCGCGGGACCGGCCAGTCGCTGCCGGCCGACAAGGCGCCCGCGTGCTGGGCTTACGACCCGAGCGTCGAGGGCCGCTTCAAGCTCTATGTCGCCTCGATGGAAGACCTGCTCAACCCGGCGCGCCGCATCCCCAAGCTCACGAAGTTCGACGTCGACGTGCCGCTCGCGATGGGATTGCGGGCGGTGGAGGACGGCAAGGAGAAGCAGGTGGTCGGCCTCACCATCGTCGTGCCGAAGGGCGCCAGCGCCGCGCGGCTGGTGAACTTCCAGCACAAGGCGTTCATCGGCGATCTCGTCGCGCTCAAGCTCAAGCCCGACGCGCTCGACCAGAAGCTCGCGAAGCAGTTCGGCCCGGACGAGGCCAAGGTGATCGCCACCGATCTGCGCGCAGTCGCGCTGGAGCTGATGCGCTCGCCGGAGAAGCTGGTGGAGACGCTGCGCAAGCATCCGAAGCTCCTCGAGGCGTACACGTCGTGCGGTGCGGAGACCGAGAACGACGGGCACCGCTTCGGCGAAGACCTGCCCGCGGCCGACAAGCAGGCGCTGATCGCTTTCCTCGCCACCCTCTGACGGACGCGAATCATGACCCACGCTCCCGCCTTCACCCGTCTCCGCCCGGCGCTGCTGGCGGCGACCGCCCTTGCGCTGCCGCTCCCCGGCTGCGACACGATGAACGAGTGGCGCCACCCGACGCCGGCGATCCGTTTCGCCGCGGCGGGCGATACCTGGCTGAAGAAGCCCGATCTCGCGCTGGTCGAGGCGAGCATGCCGCTCACACTCGACGAGCTGCAGAAGCTCACACCCGGCAACATCAAGAACTTCACCCAGGAGCAGCTCGACCAGATCTACGCGCGCCTCACCGCGGGGCCGATCCCCGACGGGGCGTTCGAAGGCGATCTCGTCTTCCCGAAAGGGGAGAGCGGCGACCGCCGGCTCGCCGAGATCGTCGGCGGGTTGCCCGGGCTCGCGGTCGAGCTCAAGCTGCACCGGGTGGAAGATCTCGGCCGCACGCTGTGGAAGGGCAAGGTCTTCTATCGCAACGAGCGCGTGCTGCGCAACCGCATCGAGGATCTCGCGCTCCTCAACCCGATCATCGACGGCGATACCTCGACGATCCAGAAGATCTCGGTCGGCGGCAAGGACCAGTGGTTGCTCTTTCCGGCGAAGCTCTACTGCGGGCAGAGCCTGCTCGACAGCCGCCGGGAGTCGGTGATCATCGACTACTTCTTCACCGACGAGATTCCCGGCTACCGCCGCAAGCCGGATTTTCTCGCCGGCCGCGACGGGCTTGCGGTGCGCGACGAGATCCGCATGGTGCGGCCCGGCTTCTACCTCGGACGCGCCTACGCCGGCAAGGTGTTCCTGCTCAATTTCACCCTCTACAACAAGGCGATCGCCGAGCGCGACGGCCCGGCATTCGCCGCGAGCGGACGTGCGACCGAGGATTGCTGGACCGGCACGCAGGCGCGTGCGGCGATCGCAGCCAAGTGATGCGATGGCGGGGCGCATGGGTGACGCGGGGAGGATGGCCGGTGACCACGCTCTGCCTGTTCGCCGCCGCCGCCCCATTCGCGGCGCCGGCGCAACCGGTGGCGTCGCCGGTGCAGCGTCCGGTAGCGCGGGCCGCTGCGCCGATTTGGGCGGTTGATCCCGCCCGCGCGGGACCCGATCTGCCGCCGGCCGGGCGCTCGCTGTTCGATTTCGCCGTCACCCGCGAGATCGAAGGTCATCCGCTCCACGATGTTCCGTTCCCGTTCGCGGCGCTCGTGAAGCGCATCGAGACGCGCGCCGGTTGCGCGAAGCCGTGCGCGAAACAAGTGCTGGTGCCGCTCGGGCGCTCCCTCCAGCGCACCGCCGCCGCGCCCGCGTTCTTCGAGTTTCCGCGCGTGGTGACGGCGATCGACGTCGAACCCGCATTCGCCGGCGCGGCGCTGCTCAAGGACCGCGTCTATCTCGGCTACCAGGAGAAGAACGACCTCGTCGAGGTGATCAGCTACAACGAGGCGGCCGGCCGCTTCGAGTTCCAGGTCGTGCGCGACTATCGTGCCGGCGGCGCGCGGCAGGTCGTGTACGCGCGCCGCGCGGTGTGCGCGACGTGCCATCAGAATCTCGCGCCGATCTTCTCGCGCCAGGTGTGGGAGGAGACCAACGCCAACCCGCGCATCGCGGCGCGGCTACAGATCGACGCCCGCCAGGACTACCAGGGCGTTCCCATCCGCCGCGGGGTCGACATCCCCAACGCGATCGACGCGGCGACCGACCGCGCGAATCTGCTGGCGGTCGCGCAGCTCCTTTGGCGTACCGGCTGCGGCGACGGTGCGGCGGGCGCGCGCTGTCGTGCGGCGGCGTTCCTCGCCGCGCTTCAGTACCGCCTCACCGACGAGCGCGCCTTCGACGAGCTTGCGCCGGCGTGGCGCGAGGCCTTTTTGCCGTCGTTGACGCGGGAGTGGCGTGCGCAGTGGCCGGCCGGGCTCGCGATCCCCAACCCCGACATTCCCAACCGCGATCCGCTGCCGCCCGACGGCGTGCCGCAGCCGCGCGGGCTCGCGGCCAGCCACGTGCCGGCCGCGTTCGAGCCGCTCGCGCCGCGTGGGCCGCTCGCGGTCTGGACCGGGGAGGATCCGCAGAGCGCCCGTGCGTTCATCGCCGCGCTGGCCGGGATGATCGCGGCCGCGGACATCCGCGCGCTCGACGAGCAGCTCACCGCGCGCGCGGCGCGCGAGCGGCCGTCGGCGCGACGCTACGAGGCGCCCTGCGAGATGGCCTGGTCGGGATCGACCGTGCGCTTCAAGTGCGTCGGTAGTGGCGATGCGCCCCTGCGCGTGACGGGACGCTTGGAGCTGGCCGGCGCACGTATCGTCGGCGGCGAGATCGGCGCGCTCGAAGCCGGCGGCGCAGCGCCGCTCGAGTACCTCGCGGTTGCGGCCGGCACCTTCGACTCCGCGACTGGACGCGCCACGATCGCGCCGACCGGTGGTGCGCTGCGCGCACGCCTCGCCGACGGCGCGGCGATCGGCGCGATCGCGCTCGCCTGGAACCCCGCGGGAACGCGGCTCCGTGCGGACGTCCGGGAAGCCTCGGCAACCGCTGCGCTCGTCGCGATCGACGACTTCGCCCCGGTGCGCGATGCGGTCGCGGCGCTCGCCGCCGAGACGCCGGAGGACACGAAAGGTCGCGAGGCCGCGGCGGATGCGCCGTTCGCGCCCCGGGCGTTCGGCCGTGCGCGCGTGCTGCCGCGGCTCTTCGCGAAGCTCGGCATCTCGATCCCCGACTGGTGCTGCGAGGACGATTCGCGCCTGCCGCCGCCCGTGGTGGAGGCGCCGGAACCGGCCATGCGGGCCGACGGCGCGGCGCAACCGTTCGCGGCGTTCTATCCGCTGTGCGCGAGCTGCCACGCGACGGCGGAGCGCTTCCCCCCGAACTTCCTCGCCGGATCGCCGGACAGGGTCGCCGCGAGCGTCAAGCACTGTGCACCGCGTATCTACGCCCGCCTCGCCCTGTGGCAGGTGGCGCCGGCCGCGCGCGAGAAGAGTCCGATGCCGCCGCCGATCGCCGCGACGCGCCGGGAGGCGTACGAAGCGCCGGCGTCGCTCGGCGGGCTCGAACGCGCCGCCGCCGAGCTGGTGCGCGCGGAGAGCGGCGCCGCGCCGCGGCTTGCGACGATGCTCGCCGACGGCTACGAATCGCTCCGGCCGTGCTTGCCGTGAAAAGTAGCGAAGGAGGGGCGACATGACTGACCTCGACGGAAGCGTGCAGCGCGCCGACACCTGGCTCCAGCGGCTGTGGCGCAAGCGCTGGGCGCGCTGGCTCACCGTCCTCCTCGTGCTGCCGGCGTTCGTGTTGATCGCGATCGCGATCTACGGCGCAATCCGGCTCGCCGACGATACGCCGGTCGTCTACGCCGACATCGAGGAGCATTTCAAGTACGGCTCCACCGGGGGCGAACGCGAGTCGGGATTTCCCTACTGGATCTTCCAGGCGATGCCGCGCGTCTGCGCCAAGCACCTGCCGCCGGGCGAAGGCTGGGCCTCGCTCGGGCTCATCTTCGAGGAGGGCAAGGAGCTGCCCGTCGGCATGTCCAAGCGCAGCGTTCAGGGCGTGGACCGCACGTTCCTGAATTGCGCCGTCTGCCACGTCAGTACGGTGCGCGACACGCCGCAGTCGAAGCCGCGCGTCGTGCTCGGTATGCCGGCGAACACCTTCAACATCTTCGCCTTCCAGAAGTTCGTCTTCGATTGCGCGCACGACCCGCGGTTCGCGACCGAGTACTTCGTGCCGGAGATCGGCCGGCTGATGCGCGCGAAGGGCGAGCGGCTCGGGCTCCTCGATCGCTACGTCATCTATCCGATCGCCGTCGCACTGATGCGCGAGCGGCTGCTGATGCTGCACGGGCGCCTCGGGCCGTTGCTGAGCGACACGCCATGGGGCCCCGGCCGGACCGACACGTTCAACCCGAACAAGATCCTGTTCAACTTTCCCCTGGACAAGCTGCCCGCGCACGAGCGGAACGCCGCCGTCGACTTCCCGTCCATCTGGCTGCAGAAGCCGCGCCAGGGCATGCAGCTCCACTGGGACGGCAACAACGTGATGTCCGAGGAGCGGAACAAGAACGCCGCGTTCGGGACCGGCACGACCCCGCCGACGATCGATCTCGCCGCGATTGCACGGCTCGAGCAGTGGCTCCTGACCGCGGAGCCGCCGAAGTATCCCTACCCGATCGATTCCGCGAAGGCGCAGCGCGGCGACACGCTCTACGCGCAGTACTGCGCCGGCTGCCATGGCGCGAGCGGACGCAACTTCACCGCGCCGGCGGGCACGCAGTCGCGCGAGTGCGTGGGCACGAAGGAGGACGAGAACGATCTCTACGGCCCGCAGGTCGGCAAGATCACCCGCATCGAGCACGTTGGCACCGATCGGCATCGCCTCGATTCGTTCTCCTACGACCTGGCGGCGCACATGGGCACCGTCTACGCTGGCTATCCGCACCGCTACTGCCGCTACCGCAAGACCTTCGGCTACGCCAACATGCCGCTCGACGGCATATGGTTGCGTGCCCCGTATCTGCACAACGGCTCGGTGCCCACGCTGCGCGATCTACTCGAGCCGGGGCCGAAGCGTCCGAAGACGTTCTACCGCGGCAACGACGTCTACGACCCGAAGAAGGTCGGCTTCGTCTCCGAGCTGCCCGCGCAGGGCGGGCGAACGTTCGCCCCCTACGAGACCGCAAGAGCGGGCAACGGCAATGCCGGCCACGAGGGCAAGGCCTACGGCACCGAGCTTTCGCCCGAGGACAAGGACGCGCTGGTCGAGTATCTGAAAACCTTCTAGGGACCCGCCATGGACATCACACTCGACGCGACCAAGGTCGCGGCCAGCCGGCGCAAGTGGCGCGTACTCTGGACCGTGCTCTCGATCCTCGCCGTGCTCGCGGTGGGGCTCGCGTTCGTCGGCTGGTACAAGTTCTTCCGCGAGGAGCCGCAGCCCGACTGGATCCTCAAAGACCCCGACATGCGATTCAAGTACGGCTCGATCGGCGCCGAGCGCGACGCCGGCATTCCGTACTGGATCTTCTACGTCATGCCGCGCCTCTTCCCGGAGAAGCTGCCCGGTCCCGGCGGCTACGCGTCGCTCGGGGTGTCGTGGGAGCAGGGCCAGGAGCTGCCGATCGGGTTCACGAAGAAAGTGGTCGGCTTCGCGCGGGTCGGGAACAACTGCGCGTCCTGCCATACGACGAACTACCGGAAGAGCGAGAACGAAAATCCGACGTTCGTCAATGCCGGCCCGGGCCACACGCTCTACCTCGTCGGGTTCTTCCGCTTCCTCGTCGACTGCGCCAAGGATCCGCGGTTCAACGCCGACAACATCATGCGCGAGATCGGGCTCGTCACCGAGCTCTCGTGGCTCGACAGCATGATCTACCGTTTTATCCTCATCCCGATCACCAAGAAGCGCCTGTCGGAGCGCGAGCAGCAGTTCGCGTGGATCTACCGCAAGGACTTCCCCGACTGGGGCCGTGGGCGCGACGACGCGATGAACCTCACCAAGTACTTCATGCTCGAGCTGCCGATGGACGAGAGCGTCGGTCCCACCGACATTCCGCCGATCTGGAACTTGAAGAAGTACGCCGTCGACGGCACCACGATGAACTGGGCCGGCGACAGCCACGACGCTTACTCGGTGATCATCGACTCGGCGCTCGGGCTGCTCGGCGCGCGGCCCAAGTCGAACGAGGAGTTCCTCGGCGAGGTGAAATGGCTGCAGGAGTACCTGTCGGCGAAACAGCCGCCGAAGTATCCGTTCCCGGTCGACGCGAAGCTCGCCGCTATGGGCAAGACGGTTTTCGACGGCAACTGCGCGGGCTGCCACGCGAGCGAGCGCACCGGCAAGCGGATGCCGCTTGCCGCGGTCGGCACCGACGCCGAGCGCATCGGCACCTGGAACAAGGAGAATGCGATCGCCGCGAACAAGGTCGTGAGCGGCTTCGGCGTGCAGCGCAAGGGGCTGGTCGAGGCGCCGCTCGATGGCTACAACCCGCCGTTCCTCGACGGGCTCTGGCTCCGGGCGCCGTATCTCCACAACGGCTCGGTGCCGACGCTCCGCGATCTGCTCTTACCGCCGGAGAAGCGGCCGAAGGTGTTCTGGCGCGGGTACGACCTCTACGATCCGGTGAACGTGGGCTTCGTATCGCAGGGCGCCGAGGCGCAGCGCATCGGCACCAAGCACGAGACCTCTGCGCGCGCCGGCTCGAGCCAGGGCCACGCGTTCGGCACCGCGCTGACGCAGGGCGAGAAGGACGCGCTCATCGAGTATCTGAAAACGCTGTGACTCGTCACTCCGGCGAACGCCGGAGTTCCGGGACTGAGCGAGCATCGTCCTGGATCCCGGCTTGCGCCGGGATGACGAAGCGCTTCCCAGTGACGACGGTCAGGCGAGTCCCAGGAAACGGCGTGCGTTCCCCTCCCGCAACCCAGCGTCGACTACGGCATCGAGCGCAAGCCGATCGACGCTCGCATGCGGATCCTTGTCCCTGATGGCGTACGGATAGTCGGTGCCGATCATCACCTTGTCGTTGCCGAACGTTTCGAGCACGAGTTGCAGGGTTCGCGCGGCGTAGGTCAGCGTGTCGCAATACAGCCGCCGCGCGTACGCCGACGGCGCGAGCGGCATCGTCTCCTTGATCGCGGCGACCGAGTTCCAGCCGTGCTCGAGGCGCGGGAGCATCATCGCGAACGCGCCGCCGCCGTGCGACAGCGCGATGCGCAGCCCGGGATTGCGCTCGAGCGTCCCGCCGGTCACCAGCGACGCCGCCGCGAGCCCGATGTCGCCAGGAAACGCGACGACCTGTTCGAGCTGTGGCGGCCCCACCAGCCGATCCTTGCCCGCAGGCCGCAGCGCGTGCACGAAGATCGAGGCATCCATCGCCGCGGCAGCGGCGAAGAACGGTGCGAAGCGCGGGTCGCCGATCGACACCCCGTTGACGTGGCTCGCGAGCTCGACGCCGGCGAGACCGAGTTGTTTGCGCACGAACTCGAGCTCCGCGATCGCCGCCTCGAGATCCTGCAGCGGCACCGCGCCCAGGCCGTAGAATCGGTCCGGCGCGGCGGCGATCATCCCTGCGATCGTCTCGTTCAGATGGCGGCACATCGCCTTGCCGTCCTCGGCCGGCAGCCAGTAGGAGAGGAGCTCGGGCATCGGCGACAGGACCTGGCGCGCGATCTGCATGCCGTCCATCTCCTGCGCACGCTCGGCGGCGTTCCAGGACGTGTGCGGGACGGTGCGGTAGTTCTTGCCGGAGATCATGACGTGTGCATGTCCGCAGCCGGCGTCGGCCATGCTGGGCCAGGGCACGTCTTTCCCCTTGCCCGCGTACGGCGGAAACTGTTCGGGGACGATGTGGGTGTGGACGTCGATGCCGCGGATCATGCGGGTCCTTTCGGGATGGACAAGGGTGCGATGGCTTCGAGCGGGGGTGCGTCGTCCTTCAGCGCGACGCCGCTGAGCTTTCGCCGCCGCGCTGCGGACATGAGATACCCGAGCTTGTGCGCCGCAGGCGCGTAGGCCAGCCCCTCGGGGCGGATGTTCGAGATGCAGTTCCGCTCGGCGTTGCTGCGGCCCGGCAGCGGCTCCCAGGTGACGTAGACGCCGAGGCTGTCCGCGGCGCTCAGGCCCGGACGCTCCCCGATGAGAATTGCCGCGAGGCGCGCCGGCAGCAGCGCGCCGACCTCGTCTGCGCTCGCTACCCGGCCGCGCTCGACGATGACGAGCGGCGCGATCCGCCAGCCGCCGCGCTCGAGCGCCGGGACGAGGTGCTCGAGCAGTTTTGCCGCGTGTCGCTCGACGGCGAGGGCCGACAGGCCGTCGGCGATCACGAACGCGCAGTCGAAGGGTTCGGCGGGCGGCGTGCGCGCTTCGAGCAGCGCTTTCGACTCGTCGCTCAAGATGCGGCCGAGATCCGGCCGCTGCACGAACGCGCGCCGATCCGTCGCGGCGCTGCGCAGCCGGAGCGCTTCCCAGCCGCGGCTTCGGAGATCGCGCTCGAGCGCGGCCGCATCGAGCTCGCGGTGGACCGCATCGCGTGCTCGCGCGTGCGCGAGCTGGAACTCGAGGAGCGGCGCGGTCGGAACGCTGCCGCCCGCGCGACCGAGGCCGATTCGAGCCGCGGTGTAGCGCTCGAGGACGCGCCACGGATCGGCCCGTACGGGCTCGCTGGACATCGGCTTCAGCGATCCGCGAGCGCCAGCAGCGGATGCCGCGGGTCGGCGGGCTTCAGCGCGCGACCCGAGGGCTCGAACACGCCTATTCGGAGCAGCCATTCCTCGAATTCCGGGGCCGGGCGCAGGCCGAATGCCTGCCGCAGGTACAGCGCGTCGTGAAACGACGTGCTCTGGTAGTTGAGCATGATGTCGTCGGCGCCCGGCACGCCCATGATGTAGTTGACCCCCGCCGCGCCGAGCAGCGTGAGCAGCGTGTCCATGTCGTCCTGATCGGCGTCGGCATGATTCGTGTAGCAGACGTCCACGCCCATCGGCAGGCCGAGGAGCTTGCCGCAGAAATGATCCTCGACGCCGGCGCGAAGGATCTCGCGGCCGTTCAGGTACTCCGGGCCGATGAACCCGACCACGCTGTTGACGAGGAGCGGCTCGTAGGCACGGGCGAGGCCGTACGCGCGCGCCTCGAGGGTCTGCTGGTCGACGCCCTGGTGCGCGTTGGCCGACAGCGAGCTTCCCTGGCCGGTCTCGAAATACATGACGTTGTTGCCGAGCGCGCCGCGGCCGAGCGCGCGCGCGGCGTCATTCGCTTCGGCGAGCAGCCCGGCGCTCACGCCGAAGCTCGCATTCGTCGCCTCGGTACCCCCGATCGACTGGAACACGAGATCCACCGGGGCGCCGCGCTCGATCGCCGCGAGCGTCGTGGTCACGTGCGTGAGGACGCAGGACTGGGTCGGGATGGCATGGCGGGCGATGATGTCGTCGAGCATCGCGACGAGCATCGACACCCGCTCGAGGCTGTCGGTCGCCGGATTGATGCCGATCACCGCGTCGCCGGCGCCGTACATCAGCCCGTCGAGGATGCTGGCGGCGATGCCCTTCGGATCGTCGGTCGGGTGGTTCGGCTGGAGCCGGGTCGAGAGGCGGGCTTCGAGGCCGAGCGTGTTGCGGAACCGGGTGACCACCCGAATCTTGCGCGCAACGGCGACCATGTCCTGGATGCGCATGATCTTCGACACCGCCGCCGCCATCTCGGGCACGAGGCCGGGTGCGAGCCGTGCGAGCGGCTCGCCAGTGGTGCCGTAATCGAGCAGCCAGTCGCGGAAATCGCCGACGGTGAGCCGGGCGACCGGCGCGAAGGCCGCGGCGTCGTGACGATCCACGATCAGGCGCGTGACCTCGTCGTCTTCGTAGGCGACGACGTGCTCTTCGAGGAACGTCTCGAGCGGGAGGTCCGCGAGCGCCATCTGCGCGGCTACGCGCTCCTCCGCGCTCTCCGCCGCGATCCCGGCGAGCGCGTCCCCGGTGCGAGCGGGGGTCGCCTTCGCGAGTAGATCGCGCAAGCCCTCGAAGCCGTAGGTCCGGCTGCCGAAGGTATGTGTGTAGCGAGGCACGGCGGGCGCAGGAGACGCGGAATGCGCCGATGATAGACTGACTCGTCGCTGCCCGATCAACCGGAGGAGGATGCCGTGAAGCGCTTCGCCAGCAGCTCGATCTGCCGTGTCGCCGTCGCGCTTGCCGCAGCCGCGATCGCCGCCGGCTGTACCCATACCGGTGGCGAACGCGCGGGGACCGCGCAGCGCATGTACGTCTTCAACTGCGGCGAGGCGCGAACGACCGACGTCTCGCGCTGGTCGCCCGGCGTCAACGTCGGCCAGCCCTGGGATTTCAGCAACAACTGCTACCTGATCCGGCATCCCAAGGGCCTGATGATCTGGGATTCGGGCTACAACGACTCCGTCGCCGCGATGCCTGACGGCCTGGTCGCCGCCGGCGGCGCGCTGCGCGCGAAGCTCGCGAAGCCGCTCGCGGCGCAGCTCGCCGAGGTCGGCGTGAAACCCGCCGACGTCACGCAGCTCGCGTTCTCGCACTTCCATCCGGATCACTCCGGCAACGCGAACCTGTTCACTTCGGCGACGCTCTACATCCAGGAGGTCGAGTACGACGCCGCGTTCGGCCCCGAGCCGCAGAAGTTCGGGTTCAACCCGCAGTTCTACGACAAGCTGCGCGCCAACCCGGTCGTGAAGCTGAAGGGCGATCGGGACGTCTACGGCGACGGGTCGGTCGTGATCCTGTCGACGCCGGGCAGACGCCGGGCCATACACCCGGCCACCAGTCGCTGCTCGTTCGCCTGCCGAAGACGGGCGTGGTCATCCTCTCCGGGGATCTCGTGCATTTCCAGTCGAACTGGGAGAACCGCCGCGTGCCTGGGATGAACTTCAACCGCGATCAGAGCGCGGCGAGCATGGACAAGGTGGCGGCACTGATCGTCACCGAGAGGGCGCAATTCTGGATCAACCACGACAAGGTGCAGAGCGCGAAGGTGCCCCGGCCGCCGGCGTATCTCGACTAGGCGGGGGACGGGCCGCGCGTGCCCCAACCCCCGGCCCTCCCGGCCACGCCTCTTGTCAGCGCGCGGAAGCTACAGCCGCCCGCTCCGCTTGATATCGATATAGCGGTTGACGAGCGCGATCGGCAACTCGGCCGGCTCGACGTCGAGGCACACTGCGCCGCCGCGCTCGAGGCGCCGGAACGCGACCTCGCGCCGCTGCAGATACTCCGCAGTGGCCGCGTGCGTGAGCGCCCGGTCGAAAGTGTCGATGCGCGCCGCGAGCGCGCGCGAGAGGATGCTCTCGCGCAGGCTCGCGAAGAGCACGAGATGCCGCGACTGAAGCAGATTCAGCGCGGGTGCGAGCGTGTCGTCGTCCTCGTCCCTCAGGTTCGAGAGCACCACCACCAAGGCGCGCTTTCGCAGCCGCTTCATCAGCTCGAGGGCGCCGGTGTAATAGTCGGTAGTCTTGAGGGTCGGGTGCAGATCGTAGACGCGGTTCAGGATCAGGCTTACCGTGGCGGCGGATTTTCGCGGCGCGAACCAGCGCGGCTCGGCCGCCATCGCCAGAAATCCGACCGCGTCGCCCTGGCGCAGCGACACGTAGGCGAGCAGCAGCGCCGCGTTGAGCACGTGGTCGAAGTGCGATAGCTCGGCGTCCTGCGCGTTCATCCGCCGCCCGCAGTCGATCAGCAGCACGATCTGCTGGTCGCGCTCGTCCTGGTACTCGCGGGAGACGAGCTTGCGCATGCGCGCCGTCGCCTTCCAGTCGACCTGCCGCTGGCTGTCGCCTTCGCGGTACTCGCGCAGCTGGTGGAAGTCGAGCCCCTCGCCGCGCCGACGCCGCTGCAGCACGCCGATCTGCGACAGGCGGTTATCGGTCGCGAGCAGCGCGAACTTGGCGAGCGCGGCGAAGTTGGGGTAGATGCGCGTGGACGACGGATCGCCGAGCATTCGCCTTACGTGCCACAACCCGGCACGTGATGCGAGGCGCGACTCGACGCGACCGAACTCGGCGGCGCCGCGGCGCACCGGCCGCAGGCTATAGCGGATTTCCGCCCACCCGCGCCCGGGCACGGTCACGCGCTGTGGCAGCCCGCGCGCTTCCGCACCCTCGGGATAGTGGTCGTGGACTTCGCACGCCACCGCCGCTGCGCCCGGATTGGCGAGCCGCAGCACGACATCGTGCGCGACGCCGAGCGGCAGCGAGCCGGGCAGCACGCGGCGCACCGCTGGTGGGCGGATCTGGCGCGCCGCGAGCGCATCGAGCGCCGCAAACGCGACGAAGATCACGGCCGCGACCACCCAGACTGCCGCGAACTCGGAAAAGATCGAGACGACGATGCCGAGCGCCACGATTGCCGCGGCCGACCAGAGCAGCCGTCGGGTGGGGATCAGCACGCTTCCGCCGGGATGACGGTCAAGTGCGTGGTGCCTCGACCTTGTCGAGCAGCGCTTTTAGGATGGTATCGCTTGAATGCCCCTCGATCTCCAGCTCCGGCGCCGGCGTGACGCGATGACGCAGTGCCGGCAGCGCGATTCGCTTCACGTCGTCCGGCGTCACGAAATCGCGGCCGCCGATCAGCGCCGCCGCGCGGGCCGCGCGCGCGATCGCGATGCCGCCGCGTGGCCCGGCGCCTGCCGCGACCCCGTTCCAGGTGCGCGTCGCGCGTGCGATGCGCACCGCGTAGTCCAGCACCGCGTCGTCGACCGCGACGTTGGCGGTGATCGTCTGCAGCGCGATCACCGTCGCGGGCTTGACGAGCGTCGCCACCGCTTCCACGTTCAGCTTGTCGCCGACCTGGCCGTTGGTGACTCTCTTCACCATGTCGGTCTCTTCCGCCGCCCCCGGATAGTCGATGCGCACCTTCAGCAGGAACCGGTCGAGCTGCGCCTCGGGCAGCGCATACGTGCCTTCCTGCTCGATCGGGTTCTGCGTCGCGAGCACCATGAACGGCGGGTCGAGCGGATGCGGCGTGCCCTCGATCGTCACCTGGCCTTCCTGCATCACCTCGAGGAGCGCGGCTTGCGTCTTGGCCGGCGCGCGGTTGATCTCGTCGGCGAGCAGCAGGTTGGTGAACACCGGCCCGCGGCGGGTGGTGAACTGGCCGGCCGACTGATCGTAGAGCGTGTGGCCGGTGACATCGGCGGGCATCAGGTCGGGCGTGAACTGGATCCGCGCGAAGCGCCCGTCGAAGGTCTTCGCCAGCGCGCGCACGAGCAGCGTCTTGCCGAGGCCGGGCACGCCTTCGATCAGCACGTGGCCGCCGGCGAGGAGCGCGGCGAGCGTCTGCTCGACGACCTCCGCCTGGCCGACCATCGCGCGCGCAATCTGCGTACGCATCGCGCCGACCACTTTTACCGCCTGCTCGAGCTCCTCGGGCGGAATTCTCGTTGTCGTCATCTTGGCTCCCGGAATCGACAGGGCTGGAACGCGTTCATCTCCGCGACAACCGCTCGTGAATGCGCTGGAACACGCGCATCGCGGCGACGAACTCCCCGGGCTGCAGGTTCTGCGCCGGCCGGAGCAGCCGGCCTGCCTCGTCGGGCGCGAGGTCGAAGCTCGCCGCGAGACGCTCGCGCCGCTCCGGCACCGTGAGCCCGGCGAAGTCGGCCTGCGTGCGCGCGACCCGCCGCAGCGCCGCCTCGCGCGCGGCTTCGGCGAGCGTCGCGGCGCCGCCGGCCGACCACTGGAACCGTCCGCTTGCGCGCAGATGGTCGAGCAGTCGCCGCCGCGCCGGCTCGGGATCGCTCGTCATCGGACCGAACCGCGGGGCGATGTGCCACAGCCAGAGCGCGAGGAGCACCGCGCCCGCCGCCATCGGCGCCCAAACGTTGTCCCGCAGCCAGGCGACGAGCGAGAGCTTCTGCGGGTTGTCGAACACGAACACCGCGGGCGTATCGGGCTGGAAGCGGACGAGCTGCCAGAGGAACTCGGCGTGATCGTTGCGGCCGATCGGGCCGTTCCGCATGAAGGCGATGTCGTTCAGCACCGTCACCTGCCCGCGGCCGTGCTTGAAGTGCACGAGATGGACCGCACTCTTCCCCTGTATGCGGAAGATCGCCTGCGGCGCGACCAGGCTCTGCAGAGAGTGCATCTCGACCTTCAACGCTTCGCCCGCGTGCGGCAGGCGCACCTCGATCACCCGGCTCTTGTCCGGGTTCTTCACCGGCTCCCGCTTCACGCCGAGCGCATCGAGGATCGGGTCGGGCACGCGATGGTTCTCGTCCTCGACGATCAAGTGCCCGCCGCCCTCGACCCAGGCGAGCAGCCGCTCGCGCTCCGCCGGGGCGAGCGCGTTGCGCCGCTCGGGCAGGATCAGGGTGCCGTTCACCGGCAGCTCGCGCAGCTCGGGCGGGGTCTTCAGGTGCCGCACGCGCATCCCCATTCGCGCGAGCAGACGCTCGGCGGCTAGGAACGCGTTGCGGCGCGCTTCGCCCTGGTAACCGGTCCAGTCCCGGACGGGCACCTGCTCGAAGTTGTCGAAGAACCACACCGCGCCGGCGCAGATGGCGGCGACGGCGACGATCGCCCAGACGACCGGACGCCTCACGCCGCCGTCCCGGCACGCGGCGCGAAATGCGGCGCCCAGTCGTGCGCCAGCGCTTCGGTCTCGCCCGCGCCCGGAAGCCGGCCCGCGTAAGCTGCGCTCTGCCACGCGCGCACCAGCCGGCCGAAGTAGTCGGCACCGGGTGCCGCGAGCGCCTTGCGCGCCGCGCGTAACGCATCGCCCTCGGTGTCCCCTTCGGCGAGCGGCACGTGGTCGCGGTGCACGAGCACCGAGAGCGCGCCACGATAGAGAAGCGAGAGCGCCTCCCGCGGCTTGCCCTCGCGCGCGAGCCGCGCGGCCGTGCCGGCGACGTCGTCGGGCAGCGATTCGGGTGCGAGCGCGAGCCCGAAGAGCGCATCCGGCGGCCGGTAGTGATCGCGGTCCCGCTCGAAGAACTGCGGCATGAGGCGGCGGAGAAGCAGGACCAGCGCGACGACGCCGACGGCGACCCCGATCCACAGCACCGCCTGCGAGATCTGGGCGAGGAACGCCCCGAGGTTCGCCCAGAAGTCCGCGGGCGTCCGGTCGGGAGCGTCCTTGCCCTCGCCGCGATAACGCCAGCGCATGGCGTCCTTCTGTTGCTGGAATTCGGGCGCCTTGAGCACCTCCCGGATCTCCTCCTTCGCCGATTTCTCCGCTGCGTCCGCCGGCGGCGGGGAGACGGCGCAGCAGGCGATCGCGATCGCGGCGATCGCGGCGATCTTCAGCGCGCGCAACCGCTCGTCCAGCCGGCGCAGTGCAAGCTCGATGTCCCAGCCCTCGAGGATCGCGCGGCGGTTCAGATAGAGGGAGAAGCCGGCGGCGACGAAGATCGGCTCGACGACCGACACCGAGATGACGTAGCAAACGCCGTCGTAGAGATCCCAGCCGGCGGTATCGACGCCGCCGCCCTTGAACAGCTCGGAGAACTCGAACCCGGCATCCCCGCCCGCGGGGGCGAGCAATGCCAGCAGCAGGCCGGTCGACAGGAAGACGAGCGCCTCGAAATGCAGCGCGATCACGGTGAGCCACACCGCGTAGCCGCGCATGCGCCGGCCGAGGGCGCTGCGCCGCAAGGCGGCCTCGCGGCCGGTCTGCTTCTCGAGCTGCCACACCGGCAGGGTGAACGAGCGTGCCGGATCGAGGCGGAACAGCGTGAGGCCGGCGAGGAGCCCGGGGCGCAGGATGTCGCGCCACGCGGCGAGCGAGTCCCTCACCGTCGGCGTGTCGCCGAACACCGCGCGGCTCACGACGTGGAGGACGAAACGGTCGAAGAGCGGCTTCAGCCACCACAGCAGCAGGGCGGCCACCCACAGCTTGTCGTAGAACATCGCGTGCAGGACCAGCGCCGCGGGCAGGTACACGGCGAGCCAGGCGCCCCAGATCGGCCGCCACCAGGTGCGGGCCATCTGGAACCCGAGATCGAGCGCCTCCCAGCCGCCGCGCGGACGAAGCTGCACGCTCAAGCTTTCAAGCTGCACGCGGCCGGCCCCGCTCGTGCGAGGGCGCATGGCCCCCTGATTGATCCCCCGCGTTCGCGGCGCGACCGCCGAATACGAGCCACCCGAGCACGCCCGCCCACATCATCCCCCCTACGGCGTGCTTGATGGCGGCCGGGAACAGGGTCAGCGGCGACCAGAACGCCTCGACGAAGGCGGCGGCGAGGAACATCGCCGCCGCGCCGTACATCAGCTGTACGGCGGGCCGCGCCGCAGCCACGAGCGCGGCCTTGCGCGATTGCAGCCCCGGCGCGATCACCGCGCCGCCCAGCTTGAGCCCCCCGGCGCCCGAGATCGCGATCGCGGTCAGCTCCAGCGCGCTGTGGCCGCTCACGAACGACCAGAACGGTGTCGCGAGACCGATCTCGGTCAGGTAGCCCGCGATCGCCCCGATCATCACGCCGTTGAAGACGAGATAGAAGACCGTCCCGACCCCGAACGCGAGCCCGGTGGCGAAGGTCTGGAAGCCGATCTTGACGTTGTTCCAGATGTAGAAGCCGAACATCTTCACGTTGTCGTCGGCGTCCCGCATCCCCAGGCGCTTGTTGCCCGGGTCGTACATCTCCTGGTATTTCGCCAGCTGCTGCGGGTCGACCAGGTAGTAGATGAAGTCCGGGTACCACTGCAGCACGGCGATCAGCAGCCCCACCGGTGCGAAGAAGAGCACCGCCGCGGCGATCACGACGGTGCGCTCCGCGCGCACGAGGCGCGGGAAGCCGCCGAGAAGAAAGGCGATCCCGCGCGCGGCGCCGCGCCGGGCGCGCGCGCCGTAGAGCAGGTGATGCCCGCGCAGCGCAAGCCGGTTCAGGCGGTCGACGAGCTCCGGGCTGTACTGACGGTCGCGCGCGAGCGCAAGGTGCTGGCACACCCGCCGGTAGACCTGCGGCACGTCGGTGTCGGCGAGGGCGTGGGCCGGCACGTGGGCAGTCCTAGGGGCCGGGTTCACGGTGCGCGTGCGGAGCGCGTCGTGGCGGTCGAGCCAGCGCTCGAATTGCTCCCAGTCGGGCCCGTAGCGCGCTTGAAAAACGGCCTGGCGCATGCGTCGCTTCTAGCGCCGCCCGACGAGATAGTTTGCGATCCGGATCAGCCGCTCCGTGGCGCCCGGCCCGCTCGCGCTTCCGACCAGCTCGCGCGGGATCGCCGCGAGCTCCGCCGCCCGCTCCGCCGTCAGGCCCGGCGTGCGCTCCGCGAAGTCGAGGATCGCCCGCTGCTCCGGCAGCGTCAGGGCGACCGAGGGCGCGAGCGGCGCGCCCTCGGGCACCTGGAAGCCGTGCGGGGGTTCCTCGCGGTAGGTCACGATCGTTCCGGCCGCGAGATCGCCAAGGCGCTTGAAGTCGCGGTTCATCAGCATCGCGAGGAACCCGAAGCCGTAGAGGAACGGCAGGAAGTCGATCGCGCGGAGGAGATTGCGGGCGAGCGCCGCCGGCCACAGGATCGGCGTCCCGTCGTCGTGGAGCACCACCAGCCCGAGCGCCTTCTTGCCGGGGGTCGCTCCGCCCCAGTTCACCTCGCACCACGCCGGGAACAGCCACTCGAGGACGAACCAGATGATCAGGAAGATCCCGCCGCCGAAGCCGCCGAGCGCGCCGAGCGCGATCGCGAGCACGCCGAGAATGGCAAGCCGCAGCACGATGTCGAGCGCCCAGGCGGCCGCGCGCGGCACGGGTCCGGCGAGCCTGAGCTCGAGCTCGATGCCTTCGGGCGTGGCGATGCGGCGTGCGGTGTCTAGCATCGAGCCCGGCTTCCACGCGTGGGGGGATGGGCCGCCGGCGCGCCGGGAGCGCCGACCGGCAGGGCGTTCCCCGCGGTCGTCTCGTCCTGGCGGCTCAAGGGCGACGGCAACGCGAGACAAGCCGATCAGTCGGCGTAGAAGAGGTCGCGGTAAGCGGTGTAGACCGACGCCACGACCACCGGCCCGAACGCGAGCCAGCCGAGCATGAACGGCACCGAGACGACGATCGCCAACCCGAGAAAGATCACGCCGTATACCAGGAACGGCACGATGTTCCGCAGGCACGCCGCGAAGCTGGTCTTGAGCGCATCGGCGACGCCGAAGCCGTTCAACACGACCAGCGCCGGCGCGAACCAGATCGCCATCCCCACCGGCACCAGCAGCCCCGCCGCGACCAGCGCCGCGAGGAGGATCGTCATGGTGCCGATGTGCGCGGCGGCCTCGCTCCCGGCCATCCCGAACAGGACGCCGATCGCGGCACCGGCGCCGGTGACCGCCATTGCGACGAGCACGGCGACGAGGACCATGACGAAATACGCCACCCCGAGGAGCGCGAGCGGTCCGAAGCGGGCGCGGAAGCCGTCGAACAGATGGCCGATGCGGAGGTCCCCGCCCCGGGCGAGCTCGCGGCAGCCGAGCATCAGTCCGCCGGCGAAGACCGGGCCGAGCACGTAGCCGCCGATATTGCCGAGGACCGGGATGATAGCGATGGCGATCGAGATCGCGGCGAATGCGACGATCAGCAAGATCCAGGTCCCGGGTTGCCGGCGGAACATCTTCCAGCCGTCGGCTAGCCATCTCCAGCCGTTGCCCGCGGCGACGGCCCGAGCGCCGCCGAGGAACTCGCCGTCGGTCCCGGCGGCCGGCAGGTCGGCAACGCGCGCCCTCGGCGCGGCATACGGATCAGTGGCCATTGGGTTCGCTGGAATATCGGGTCGATGGGGCGGCGCCCCCGGTAGTACAGGCCCGGCGACGGACCTCGGGCGAGAGGGCGGACGCGGGACGCCGACCGATCCGGCGCGAGGCGAAGCGTAGAGGAGGGGCGGCAGCGCCGCAAGCGGGCCCCGGGACGAGTGCGCCCGATTCGCTTCTCCGGCGGGGGAACCGCGTCACGCTCGCAACGTGAAATCGCGCACGTAGGCCTTAATTTCTGGCGCTGCGACGGCTAGCATTTGGGGTCAGTCCGTATGCCGATTGCCGGGGGCAGGTTGGCCGACAAGAATATGGAGGACAAGCGCGGCTTCCCGCTGATCGAGACCTCGCCGCTCGACGGCCGGACGATCTTCGACGCCGCGCCAGCCTCGCGGCGCGTGGCCCGGTTCCGGAGCCTCACGCTCGTCGGCGCGACGCCGGCACGCTTCGGCGAGGCCGAACCGCGCGGTACGCTCAAGATCCGCCTGGCGCGGATGTTCGAGGAGCGGCGCGCGGACGGGCTGCGCGCCCGGGCGCACCAGTCCGAACGGAGTGTGCCCGGTGCGCAGCAGGATCCGCATCTCTTCACTTTTCTCGCGCACGACGCGGGCCAGTTCGTCGGTTCGTTGAGCGTGCGTCTCGACTCGCCGCGGGGGCTGGCGACCGACGAGCTCTACCGGGACGAGACCCGGGAGCTGCGCGACCACGGCTGCCGCATCTGCGAGTTCGTCAACCTCACGGTGGACATGAACTCGGCGCCGAAGCGCGCGGTCGCGTGTCTCTTCCACGCCGCCTATCTCTTCGCCGGGGCGGTGTGGTCGTGCGAATACGGCGTCATCGAGGCGCCGTCGCGCCATGCCGATTTCTTTCACCAGATGCTCGGCTTCGAGTCGGTCGGCGACGAGCGGTACAACCCGCGGGTGTCGGCTACGGAGCGGTTGCTTTGCGTCCCCCTCAAATCGGTGCTGGACCGGCTGACGCGTGCCGGCGGGCGGCCCGATACTGCGGCGCAGGACGCGACGCTCTTCCCCTACGGTTTCTCGCCCGAGGAGTCGGTGGGCGTCGTGCGCCGGCTCGCTTCGCTCGCCCTGAGCGGGAACGGATAGCCTCCCTTGCGGCGGCGCGCCGCACGAGCAGAATCCGAGCGCGAAGCTCTCCATCAAGCTTTAGCGGCCGTTGTCCGGCGGCACTAAGTCACGCCCGCGGGCAAGTTCCCGGGGCCGCACGGAAACTCCTTCACGGACCGTGTCCGGCGCTTACCGGTGACCAGCATGGCTCTCGCTACCATGCGGTCAACCGTCTTGTCGTTTGCCGCCCACGTGAGCCAAGCCCGCGTCATACGTTCCGGCAACGCCGTCTCCGCCACGGCCGAGCGGCCGAGCGCCCCGCAGGAATGGATGGGCGGCAACACCGTCTTCAGCGAGCCGGCGACTCAGAGCGCGAGGTTTCGCGCACTCACACCGGTCGGCGCCGACTCGGGATCGTTTCGCGAGGTGGAGCCGCGCGAGAAGTTCCGGATCCGGCTCGCGCAGGGCCCGGCGGGCAGGCGCTCCGAGCCCGCCCGGCGCAGCGATGCGGAAGCGAGCTTTCCCGGCGCGGCGCGCGATCCGTTTCTCTTCAGCTTCCTGGCGCACAACGAGGGCAGGCTCGCCGGCAGCATGGGCGTGCGGCTCGACTCGCGGCGCGGGCTCGCCGCCGACGACCTCTACCGCGATGAGCTCGATCAGTTGCGCGGCGCCGCGCAGAAGCTCGCCGAGCTGGTGCAGGTCTCGGTCGACATGAACTCGGTCCCGCGTCGCGTGCTCGCCGGGCTGTTCCACGCCGCGTACCTCTTCGCCGGCCCGGTGCGCGCGTGCGACTACTGCGTGCTGGTCGCGGACGCGCGCCACGCCGACTTTTTCTATTCCTCGCTCGGATTCGATTTCGTCGGCGACGAGCGCCTGAGTATCCGCACCGGCACGAAGATGGCGCTGCTCGCGGCGCATCTGCCGACTGTCATCGAGGCGCTCGCGCGGGTCGGCGGCCGCCCGGGGCTCGCCACCGGCGACCCGACGCTCTTCTCGCACGGTTTCTCGTCCGAGGAAGTGACCGGGGTGATTAGGCGGCTGAAGGCGATCCGCTAGACCGGAAAGATCGCGGCCGCGCGCGGTCGCGATCTCTCCGATACCGGGGGAGCACGAGGGGGCCTACCCCCTCGTATCGTGACTAGCGTCGCCTTCTAAAGCGGGAGGCGCGCGTCCCGCCGGGTAAACTCCCGGCCGTGTTCGCGCTCGAGCCCCCTCGCGCCCCTCTCGCCGCGCGCGCGTAAATGCCTGGTCTCGCCGATCTTTCCGCGTGGATGCTCGCCTGGATCGCGGGGGTCATGCTGCTCTCCGGCTTCGCGCACGGCGTGATCGGGTTCGGGTTTCCGCTGGTCGCGACGCCGCTCCTCGCGCTAGCGCTCGATCTCAAGTCGGCCATCCTGCTCTCCGTCCTCCCGTCGCTCGTGCTCACGGTCCTCAACGCGTTCCGTGGCGGGCGGCTGCGCGAGAGCATCGGCCGCTTCTGGTACCTGCCGCTCTGTCTCGCGGCGGGCAGCTACGCCGGCTCGCGGCTGTTGATCGTCGCCCCCAGCGAACCGTTCCTGCTCGTGCTGGTGCTGCTCATCCTCGTGTTCCTCAACCTGGAGCGCCTCGCTGGAACCCGGTCGTCCGGCGTCGTGCGGCGGCATCCGACGCCGTTCGCGGTGGCGTTCGGGGTGGCGGCCGGCGTGTTCGAGGCGACGGTGAACATCGCCGGACCCAGCCTGTTGGTGTTCTTCATGCTCGCGGGCATCAGCCCGCGCACGCTGGTGCAGGCGCTCAACTTCAGCTTCATCCTCGGCAAGGGCGCGCAGGCGGCGACCTGGACGGTGTACGGCGGAATCGGCGTCGCCGAATGGTTGTCGACATTGCCGTGGGCGGTGCTCGCCTGCCTGACGCTCGCCGCCGGCTGGCGGTTGCATGATCGCGCGAGCGCCGAGACCTATATCCGCTGGCTCCGCGGGTTCATGTGGGTGATGGTGCCGCTCCTCCTCGTGCAGTTCGCGCGCGCGATGTCGTCGAGGCTGCCATGACCACGACGAGAAGCGCGGCCATGGGGGACTACGCACCGCTCCTCGGGAGAGTCGTCCAGGTACGCCGGGAGGAGGTCGCGGCGCTCCTTTGGTCGTTCGCCTACTTCTTCTGCCTGCTCGCCGCCTACTACGTCATCCGGCCGGTGCGCGACGAGATGGCGGTTCAGTTCGGCGCCGACCGCCTGCAGTGGCTCTTCTCGGCCGTGTTCGCGACCATGCTCGCCCTCGTCCCGGTGTTCGGTTGGCTCGTCTCGCGGCTGCCGGTCGAGCGCCTCTTGCCGGCGATCTACGGCTTCTTCGCGCTCAATCTCCTGGGCTTCTACGCCGCGCTCGAGTCGGGCGTGCCGCTCGGAGCGGTCGCACCCGCGTTCTTCGTCTGGGTCAGCGTGTTCAACCTGTTCGTCGTGTCGGTGTTTTGGAGCTTTATGGCCGATCTCTTCGCCACGGAGGCGGCACGCCGGCTCTTCGGGTTCATCTCCGCCGGCGGGAGCCTGGGCGCGATCGCCGGACCGGCGCTTACCGCCTGGCTCGCCCCGGCGATCGGCATCCCGAATCTCCTGCTCGTCTCGGCGGCGCTGCTCGCTGCGGCGATCGGCTGCATCGTGATGCTGTTGCGGTTGCGCGGCGGGGACAGCCGATCCTTGAGCCCGGCCGACGCTTGCGGCGAGCGGCCGCGCCTCCTGGAGGGCGTGATCCGGATCGCGCGCTCGCCCTACCTCATCGGGATCTGCTTGTTCCTGGTTTGCTACACGCTGCTCGGCACGCTGCTCTACTTCATGCAGACGAAGCTCGTGCCCGAGGTCGTGCCCACCCCGGAGCGCCGCACGCAGCTCTTCGCCTCGGTCGACCTCGCGGTCAACGCGCTGACGCTCTCGCTGCAGCTCTTCCTCACCGGGCGGCTCTTGTCCAGGTTCGGCGTCACGGTCATGCTGGTGGCGCTTCCGGCGCTGTCGATCTTCGGCTTCCTCGCGCTCGGGTTCGCGACGGTGCTGCCGGTGCTCCTCGCGTTCGGCGTGCTGCGCCGGGCCGGGGAGTTCGCGATCTCCAAGCCGACGCGCGAGACCCTCTTTACCGTGGTGCCCAGGGAAGAGAAATACCAGGCCAAGAACGTGATCGATACCGTCGTCCACCGCGGTGGCGACGCCGCCTCGGGCTGGATCGCGGCTGCGCTCCTCGGCAGCGGTCTCGGGTTGGCCGGCACGGCCCTCGCCGGCGTGCCGGTCGCCGCGCTGTGGCTGGCGACCGCGATCTTCCTCGGCCGCCGGCATGAGCAGCTGCGATCGGCGCCGCGGCGATGAGGACGCTCGCCCTGCTCGCGCTCGGCTTCGCCTTTCCGGCCACAGCGCAGGATGCGAAGGCGCTGTTCGAGGCGATCGACGCGGGGAACCAGCAGTCGGCGTGGCTCGCGCTGCGGCGTGGCGCCAACCCGAACGCGAAGAACGAGTCCGGCGCGACGCCGCTCCACGTCGCCGCGGCGCGCGGGCGCGACGGGATCATGAAGCTCCTGATCGACCGCAAGGCGGACATCGAGGCGCGCGATGGCGAGGGCAATACGCCGCTCCATCATGCAGCCGCCGGCGCCGACGCCGAGACGGTCGAGCTCCTCCTCGAGCGCGGTGCGCAGCTCGAGCCGCGGAACGAGGCCGGCGAGACGCCGCTCCATCTCGCGGCGGAGAACGCCCGCGCCGCCACCGCGCGTGCGCTCCTCGACCGCCGCGCCGACCCGGACGCGCGAACGAAGAACGGCGAGACGCCGTTGCATGCTGCCGCGATGACCGGCTCGGGCCAGGTGATCGCGCTGCTCGTCGAGCGCAAGGCGACGGTCAATGTCGCGAACAACGACGGCGAAGCGCCGCTTTTCTGGTCGGCCGCGACCGGTACCGTCGACGCCGCACGGCTGCTGGTGGAGAGAGGGGCCAATGTGAATGCCCGGGACAAGCAGGGAAACACCGCGTTGCATGGCGCCGCCGATGGCGGGCATCCCGAGGTCGTGGTGCTGCTCCTTGGAGCCCGCGCGGATCCGGCGGTGAAGAACGCCGCCGGGACGACTGCGGCCGATCTCGCGCGCGAGCGTGGCTACGACGAGATCGTGAAGCTGCTCGCAAGATGATGAGCCAAGCGCGATGAGCGAAGCGCGCAGGATCGCGATCGTCACCGGCGGCGCGCAGGGAATCGGTCAGGCGATCGCCGCGCGGCTGATCGTCGGCGGCTACGACGTGATCGTCGCCGATGCCGATGTCGAGGCCGGCAAGGCGGCGCAGGCCGCGCTCGGCGGCAGCGCATCTTTCGTCGCATGCGACGTCGCCGACGAGGCCGAGGTCGCGGCGTGCGTTGCGACCGCAGTCGCGAGCGGCGGACGGCTCGACGCGCTCGTCAACAACGCGGCGCTCGCTCGTCCGAAGCGAGTACCGATCGAGAAGCTCGCGCTCGAGACCTGGAACCGGACCCTCGCCGTGAATCTGACCGGCGCGTTTCTGCTGGCGAAGCACGCGGCGCGGCATCTGCGGCGAGCGGGCGGCGCGATCGTGAACATCGCTTCGACCCGTGCGCTCCAGTCGGAGCCGAACACCGAGGCGTACTCGGCGACCAAGGGCGGCATCGTCGCCCTCACGCACGCTCTCGCGATCAGCCTCGGGCCGGCGGTGCGCGTCAACTGCGTGAGCCCGGGCTGGATCGACGTCAGCGCGCGCCGCAAGAAGCGCACTCGCAAGCAGGCGGTGCTCAGCCGCGCCGATCATGCTCAGCATCCGGTCGGGCGCGTGGGCGTGCCCGAAGACATCGCCGCGCTCGTCGCGTTCCTGCTTTCGCCCGAGGCGGGCTTCATCACCGGCCAGAACTTCGTGTGCGACGGCGGGATGGTGCGGAAGATGATTTACGCGGAATGAGCGCCGTGTTCGCGGCGATGCCGGCCGATCGCCGCGCCGTGTTCGCGGCGGGCTTCCTGCGCGCGACCGCGAACGGCCTGATCGGCGTGGTCGCCGGCATCTATCTCGCGCAGCTCGGGTTCTCGCCGGCTGCGTTCGGCGTGGTCCTCGCCGCGGGAATCGCCGGTGCCGCGGTCGCCGCGGCGGCGGTCACGCTCTGGGGCGATCGCGTCGGTCGCAGGCGCGGGCTCGTTCTCCTCGCGCTCGCATCGGCGGCGGGCGGCGCGATGATCGCCGCTGCTTCTGATCTCGTCGTGCTCGCGGCCGCCGCGTTCCTCGGGATGATGAACTCGCTCGGCAAGGATCGCGCCGCGGCCGCGGCGCTCGAGCAGGCCATCCTTCCCGGCACGGTCGACGACGCGGGCAGGACGCGCGTGTTCGCCTGGTACAACGTGACCCAGGACATCGGCCACGCGCTCGGCGCGGCGCTCGCCGCGGCGCCCGAGCTCGCGCGCGCGGCCGGGCTCGCAGCCGAGGTCGGGTCGCTGCGCTTCGCCGTGTGCATCTACGCCGCGCTGCTCGTGGCGTCGGCGTTCGCATACGCGCGCCTGAGCCCGGCCGCCGAGGTGCGCCGCGAGGAGCGCGCGCCGGCGATCTCGCCGCAGAGCCGCCGCATTCTGTGGCGGCTCTGCGCGCTCTTCGCGCTCGACAGCTTTGCCGGCGGGTTTCTCGGCTCGGCGCTGTTCGCGTACTTCTTCTACGCCCGGTTCGGCGTCGGCGAAGCCGCGATCGCAGCGCTGTTCGTCGGCGCGCGCATCATGAATGCGCTCTCGCATCTCGCCGCGGCCTGGCTCGCGCGGCGGATCGGGCTCATCAACACGATGGTTTTCACGCACACGCCGTCGAGCCTGCTGCTGCTCACGATCCCGTTCACCGACAGCTTTGCGCTCGCGGCGGTGCTGTTTCTCCTGCGCGAGGGGCTCTCGGAGATGGACGTGCCGACGCGCCAGAGCTATCTCATGGCGGTGGTGCGGCCGGAGGAACGGACCTTCGCCGGCGGCGTGACCAATCTCGCGCGCATGGCGGCGCGGGCGGCGGCGCCGCTGATCGCGGGCGGGGCGATCACCGCGGTCGCGCTCTGGACGCCGCTCGTCGCAGCGGCGGTCATGAAGATCGCCTACGACTGGCTGCTTTGGGTGCAGTTCCGGAAGGTACGGCCGCCGGAGGAGCGGTAGGGACGCCGTCCGTCCCGCGGACCCGAGGACCTAGTGCTGCGTGCCTCCTGGACCGGGGTGACGTCAGGCACGCAGCACCGCGTAGCCGAGCGCGAGCCAGGCGACGATGAAGCACGCCCCGCCGAACGGCGCGACCGCGCCCAGCCAGCGCGTGCCGGTGGCGGCGAGTGCGTAGAGGCTGCCCGAGAACAGCACGATCCCGGCGAGCATCAGCCAGCCTGCGAGCTTGAGCGGCACCGATGTCGGCAGTTGCTGCGCGAGGGTCCCGATCGCGACCGTTCCGAGCGCGTGCCAGAGGTGATACTGGACCGCGGTATGCCACACCGCGAGCATGTCGGCCGACAGGCGCGCCTTGAGCGCATGCGCTCCGAAGGCCCCGAGCGCCACGCCCAGCGCCGCGGCGAGGGCGCCGGCACCGATGAAGAGCTTTGCCGTGGGCAGCATGATGCGGATTCTAGTCCACGTGCTCGTGGCAGAATCCGCCGCTATGCCAAAGACTACGATCCATCTCGACCAGCTCGCGCACTGGGTCGGCCGCGAGGTCGCGACGAGCGACTGGCTCGAGATCACGCAGGAGCGCATCGACAAGTTCGCAGAGGCGGGCGGCGACTTCCAGTGGATCCACGTCGATCCCGGGCGCGCGGCGCGCGAGTCGCCGTTCGGCCGGACGATCGCGCACGGCTTCCTCACGCTGTCGGTGCTGTCGCAACTCCTCTCCGACTCGATCGAGATCGCCGGCAAGCGGATGGGCATCAACTACGGCCTGAACCGCCTCCGCTTCACGAGCCCGGTGCCTTCGGGGTCGCGCGTGCGCGCGCGCTTCGCTCTCGCCGCGCTCGATCCCGTCGAGGGCGGCGTGCAGACGACGTGGAACGTGACCGTGGACCTCGAAGGGGGCGACAAACCAGCGCTCGTCGCGGAGTGGCTCACGCGTCACTATCGTTGACCGATCGCGTCCTGTCATAACGGCGTCGGGTCTTTGTTGCTATCCTCCGGCGCACCATGAGATACAACGCGATCGCCGGCGGCGCGCTCCGCGTGTCCGAGCTCTGCCTCGGCACGATGACCTTCGGCGAGCAGAACACCGAAAGCGAGGCGCACGCCCAGCTCGACTGCGCGGTCGCGCGCGGCATCGACTTCATCGACACCGCCGAGATGTACCCGGTGCCGCCGGGTCCGCAGACCTACGCGCGCACCGAAGCGATCGTCGGCACCTGGCTCGCCAGGCAGCCGCGCGACCGGCTCGTCGTCGCGAGCAAGGTGGCTGGACCGGGCCGGCGCGAGTGGGTGCGAGGCGGGGAGACGAAGCTCAACCGCAAGAACATCCGCTGGGGGGTCGAGGACTCGCTCAAGCGCTTGCGCACCGACTACATCGATCTCTACCAGATCCACTGGCCGGAGCGGAACGTGCCGATGTTCGGCACGGCGCGGTTCGACGCGGCGAAGGAGAAGGACGCCACGCCCATCCTCGACCAGATCGAGGCGCTGGACGAGCTCGTGCGCGAAGGGAAGATCCGCCACTACGGCCTGTCGAACGAGACCGCCTGGGGCGTGTGCGAGTTCGCGCGCCTCGCGAGGCTCCACGGGCTCGCGCGGCCCGCCACCATCCAGAATGCGTACAGCCTGGTGAACCGCACTTTCGAGTGGGACCTTGCGGAGGCGTGCTACCGCGAGCAGGTAGGGCTACTCGCCTACAGTCCCCTCGGCATGGGAGTGCTCGCCGGCAAGTATCTCGGCGGCGCGAAGCCCGCGGGTGCGCGGCTCGCGAAATTCCCCACGTTCGGCGATCGCTATCAGCGCGAGCTCGTGGGCAAGGCGGTCGAGGAATACGTGCGCGTCGCGCGAGAGGCCGGGCTCGCGCCGGCGCGAATGGCGCTCGCCTTCGTCCGGAGCCGGCCGTTCGTCGCGTCGACCATCCTCGGCGCCACCAGCGTCGCGCAGCTCCAAGAGAACATCGCGGCCGCGACGACCCCGCTCGGCGACGACGTCGTCAAGGCGATCGAGGCCGTGAATGCGCGCTTTCCGAGCCCGTCGGCGGGGCTCTGACGAGGGTGATGGGCGAGGCGCTCGTGCTCGCCGGCGGCGCGGCGGCAGGCTGGTTCTGGTACGACTCGATGCGCGCACGCGAGCGCGCGATCGGCCTCGGCCGGCAGGCCTGCGAGCGCGATCATCTGCAGTTCCTCGACGAGACCGTGCTCTGCACCCGGACGCGGCCGGCGCGGGACGCGGACGGCCGCGTTAGACTCCGACGCATGTACCGTTTCGAGTTCAGCGACGACGGCATGCACCGGCGCGCCGGCCGCCTCGTGCTCCTCGGCGATGAACTCGAGACGCTCGAGCTCGACCCGTTCCTCATGTGACGTCTGTGCTGGGCAGCGAACCGATAGCGCTTATGGCGAAGTGGGTGGAAGGCACGGTGGTTGCGCAGCAGGCCTGGACCGAGCGGCTCTTCTCGCTGCGAGTCGAGGCCGACATCGGCTCGTTCGAGGCCGGGCAGTTCGCCCGGATGGCCCTGCCGGTGGCGGGCGAATGGGTGGCGCGCCCGTACTCGTTCGTGAATGCACCGCGCGAGAAGCCGCACGAGTTCTGCTACAACCTCGTGACCGACGGGCCGCTCAGCCCGCGCCTCGCGAAGCTCGAGCCGAGGGACGTCGTGTTCTTCGCCCCCGCCGCCGCCGGCAACTTCGTGCTCGGCGAGATCCCCGACGCCGACAATCTCTGGCTGATCGCGACGGGAACCGGGATAGGCCCCTTGCTGTCCATGCTCAAGTCCGAAGCGCCCTGGAAGCGTTTTCGCAACGTGATATTGGTCCACGCCGTGCGACATGCCAACGAGCTGATCTACAGCGAGACGATCGGTGCGATCCGCACCCGGCACCCGGACTCTTTCCGGGCGGTGTCGTTCGTGAGCCGGGAAAAGCGCGCGGGCTCGCTCACCGGGCGTATCCCGCAGGCGATCGCGACCGAGCGGCTCGAGCGTGCGGCCGGGGTCGACCTGTCGCCCGGATCGTCCCAGGTCATGTTGTGCGGCAACCCCGAGATGGTCAGCGACGTCGTCGACGTTCTCAAGACGCGGGGCATGAAGCGGCACCGCCGACGCGAGCCGGGCCATGTTTCCGTCGAGGCGTATTGGTGAACCTGCCGGTGAAGCTGCCGCTGAAACTGCGGTTGAACCTACCGCTGGATCTGCGCGCCGCGCTGGCGATCGTTGCCGCCATTGCGCTCGCCGGCTGCGGCGCGGTCATGCGGGTCGCCTACAACAACGGCGACTTCGCGCTGCGGATGATGGCGAACGACTACATCGATCCGCAGGGCGAGCAGCAAGAGGTCCTCAAGGCACAGCTCGCCCGCTTCCACGAGTGGCACCGGCGCGAGGAGCTGCCGGTGTACGCCGGCATCTTCCAGGGCGCGGCCGACCGCGTCGCTCGCGGGCTCTCGCCCGCGGACGTGAGCTGGGCGATCGTGGCGGTGCGCGAGCGCTACCGCGCGGTCGTGTCGCAGGCCGCGGAGGATAGCGCGCCGCTGGTGGCCGGGTTCAAGCCCGACAACTTCGCCGCGATGGAGAAGAAGTTCGCCGACGTGAACGCCAAGTTCGCGAAAGAGTATCTCGCCGGCGACCAGGCGAAGCGCGATAAGGCCCGCACGAAGTGGTTCGAGGAGCGCTTCGAGTTCTTCATCGGCGACCTGACCGAGCAGCAGTCCGCGCTCGTCGCGCGCTTCGTGCAGACGCAGCCGCGGATGAACGAGGTGCGCCTCGCCGATCGGAAGCGCCGCCAGCAGGAGTTCGTCGCGCTCGTCCGCGAGCGCCAGGCGAGCCCCGATCTCGCTCCGCAGCTGCGCGCGTTCTTCGTCGACTGGGAGCGCAACCGCGGCGCCGAGCACGCGCAGCTCGCGCGCGAGTGGGAAGACCGGCTGGTGCAGCTCGTCGTCGACATCGACCGCACCCTCACCCCCGAGCAGCGCGCGCGGTTCGTCGCGCGGCTCGAGTCGCTCGCGGAGGATTGCCGCGTGCTCGCGCGGCAGGGACGCCCCGCGGGCGAGACGCGCGCGGCGATCGGGGGGCCGAGCCCGGCGGCGGAAGGCGGGCGTTGATGCCGGTGCGGTGGATGGCGCTCGTCGCCATCCTCCTCGCGGTCTTCCCGGTTGCCGCATCCGCCGAGGCACTGCAGGCCTGGAAGGGCGGCGCGACGCCTCCGCTCGTGCTGAAGGACCGCGACGGCCAGGAGCACCGGTTGGACGCTTATCGCGGCAAAGTGGTGATCATCAATTTCTGGGCGACGTGGTGCGAGCCCTGCCGCGAGGAGATGCCCGCGTTCAACCGCTTGAAGCAGCGGCTCGCGGATGCGCCGTTCGTCATCCTCGCGGTGAACATGTCGGAGGGCGAGGGGCGAATCGACGCGTTCCTGCAGCAGGTGCCGGTCGACTTGCCGGTGCTGCTCGATCGCGACGGCGCGGTGTCGAAGGCGTGGCGGGCGCGGCTGCTGCCTTACACCGTGGTGCTCGACCCAGCGCTCCGGATCCGCTACACGACCCTCGGCGCGCTCGACTGGGGCGCCCCGGAGATCGAAGCGGCGGTGCGGAAGCTGTTGCCGCCGCGCTGAGCCCGGCGTCACCGGCGGGCGCTCGCACGCCGTCGGTTGCCGTCATAATTGCCGGTACTTCCGAAACCTCCGCGCTGGAGAGACCCATGCACCGACGCCGCTTTCTCAAGACCGCCGCCGTTATCCCGCTCGCCGCCGCCCTGCCGCGTGCCGCGTCCGCGCAGCAATCGACCTTCAACCCGCAGCCCGGTGCGTGGCGCACCTACGAGATCACGACGCGCGTCGAAGTCCTCAAGCCCGCGGGCGTCACCCGAGTATGGGTCCCGGTGCCCTCGCTCGAGGAAACCTGGCAGAAGCCGCTCGACAACAGCTGGACGGGCAATGCGCAGACGATGCGCATCGTCGCCGACGGCAAGTACGGCGCCGGGATCTTCTTCGCCGAGTGGCCGGCCGGCGAGACAGAAGCCGGTGGTGGAGATCGCGAGCCGGTTCATGACCCGCGACCGCGCCGTCGACCTTACGAAACCGAATCCCGCGCTCCGGCTCGACGCGACCCGAGCTGAAGTTCTACACCGCGGCCACCGAGCTCATGCCTACCGACGGCATCGTCCGGAAGACCGCGCTCGAGATCACCCGCGGTACGCGGACCGACGTGCAGAAGGCCAAGGCGATCTACGAGTGGATCGTGGACAACACCTTCCGCGATCCGAAGACGCGCGGCTGCGGCGTCGGCGACATCAAGGCGATGCTCGAGACCGGCAATCTCGGCGGCAAGTGCGCCGACCTGAATGCGCTCTACGTCGGCCTCGCCCGGTCGGTCGGCCTGCCGGCCCGCGATGTCTACGGCCTGCGCGTGGCGCGGAGCCAGTTCGGCTACCGGAGCCTCGGCGCCGGTACCGACAACGTGACGCGCGCGCAGCACTGCCGCGCAGAGGTATTTCTCGCCGGCTTCGGCTGGGTGCCGGTGGATCCGGCCGACGTGCGCAAGGTGGTGCTCGAGGAGAAGCCGCAGCCCACTACTCTCGCCGATCCGTTGGTGCCGCCGGTGCGGCAGAAGCTCTTCGGCGCCTGGGAGATGAACTGGCTCGGGTACAACACCGCTCACGACATCCGCTTGCCCGGCTCGCAGGGGGCGACGATCGCCTTCTTCATGTACCCCCAGCTCGAGACCGCGGCCGGCCGCGCGGACAGCCTCGATCCGGACAACTTCAAGTACACGATCGCGGCGCGCACCCTCGCCTCCTGACGCGATGAGAATCCGGCGAGTGAAAATCCTGGTGCTCGGCGCCGGTGCAACCGGCGGCTACTTCGCCGGCCGGATCGCCCAGGTCGGTGCCGACGTCACCTTCCTCGTGCGCGAGCGGCGCGCGGCGCAGCTCGCGGCGAACGGGCTGGTGGTGCGCAGCCCGCACGGCGATTTCACGCTGCCCGCGCAGTTCGTCAAGCAGTCCGACCTGAAGCCCGGGTACGAACTCGTGATCGTGACGTGCAAGGCCTACGATCTCGAGTCCGGGATCGAGGCTATCCGTCCGGCCGTCGGCCCGTCCACCCACGTGCTGCCGCTTCTGAACGGACTCGCGCAGGTCGACCGCCTAGCGGCCGAGTTCGGCGCGGCGCGCGTGGTCGGCGGAACGTGCGGCATCCCGGCGACCTTGACGCCCGAGGGCGAGGTGCGCCAGCTCGGCCCGCTCCATCGCATCGCCTACGGCACGCTCCCCGGCACGAGCGCGGACGCCCGCGCCAAGCTCGATACGTTGCACGGATTCTACAAGCGCACGCCGATCGAGGCGGTGCTCGCCGAGGACATCCTCCTCGAGCTATGGGAGAAGTTCGTCCTGCTCACGACGATGGCGGCGATGACGACGCTGATGCGCGGTCCGATCGGCGACGCACTCGCCGCCGACGAGGGCGAGGCGCTCGTCGACGAGACGCTCGCCGCCTGCGCGCAGACCGCCGCCCGCGCCGGGTACACGGTGCGCGAGAAGCAGATGGCCGCCTACCGCAAGCTCCTCTTCGCGCGCGGCTCGGACTTCGCCGCGTCGATGCTGCGCGACATCGAAGGCGGCCGGCCGGTCGAGGCGGACCACATCGTCGGCGACATGCTGAAGCGCGCCCGCGCGGCGGGGGTCGATCCGGGGCCGCTTCGCATCGCGTACGCGCACCTGCAGGCCTATGAGGCGAAACGGAAGCGGGAAGCCGCCGCTTGACCGATAGTGCGAGCCTGCCGGTCGTGCTCCAGGCGCTCGCCTTCGCCGCCGACAAGCATCGCGACCAGCGGCGCAAGGATGCCCTGGCGTCGCCCTATATCAACCACCCGATCGCGCTGGCGAACGTGTTGGTGCGCGAGGGTGGGGTGACCGATCCGGCGGTGCTCGCCGCCGCGCTGCTGCACGACACGGTCGAGGACACGCAGACCACACCCTCCGAGCTCCGCGCTGCGTTCGGGCCCGCGATCGCGGCGATCGTCGAGGAAGTCACCGACGACAAGTCGCTGCCGAAGGCCGAGCGGAAGCGCCTGCAGATCGCGCACGCCGCCGCCATGACGACAGAGGCGAAGCTCGTCAAGCTCGCCGACAAGATCTGCAACCTGCGCGACATGTCGGACCACCCGCCGGCGAAGTGGGATCTCGCGCGCCGGCGCGAATATTTCGAGTGGGCGAAAGCGGTGATCGATCGCCTCCGCGGGGTGCACCCGGGGCTCGAGGCGCTATTCGATGCCGCGTACGCCCGGCGCCCGTGAGGGCGCGGCCCGGAACTTCAACCCCCGGTCAGATCGTCTTCTTCTGCTTGTCGAGGGCGCGCTCGAGCAGCTTGATGCTCGTCTCGACGCCCTCCATGTTCGGGTTGACCGCGAGGGCGCGCCGGAAGTAGGCGAGTGCTTTCTCGTGCTCGCCGAGCTGCACGTAGATCTGGCCGTAGCCCGCGAGCGCACCGAAATGGCTCGGGTTCCGCTTGATGACCTCGTCGCAGTCGGCGAGCGATTTCGCGAACTCGCCGGTGACGAAATAGAGGGTGGCGCGCTTGTTCCAGGCTTCCGCGAAGCCGGGCGCGATCTCGATGACGCGGGTGAAGATCGCAATGCCGGCGCCGAAGCGCCCGCCGTTCATCTCGTCCAGCCCCTCGGCGAAGAGCTTGTCGGTGCGCGGGTCGCCCGAGCGGCTCCACACGATCCACAGCGCCTGCTCCGCGATGCCGCGCACCTCCTCGTCGGGATCGCGCAGTGCGGCCAGCAGCGCCGGTGCGTCCTCCATCCGGCCCTCTCGCGCGAGCGCGACGGCACCGCGCCGCCGCGCGCTCGCCTCGGGCGACTTGAGGGCGTCCAGCGCGGCCTCGCGCCCCTCGCTCTGCCCGAGCGCCGGCGCGGCGAGCGATGCCGCAAGCGCGGCGAGCAGGGCGGCGGCGAAGCGCATGGCGGCATCCACGGTGGCGGGGGTAGCGTAGAACGCTGTTGGAGAACGCGGCGGACGCCGTCACTATAATCTGCCAGGTGTTTTTCGCCAGAGTGGTTTTTCGCCAGAGTGGTTTCTGCAACACGTGGAGGTGCCGATGAACCGCATTCTTTCCGCCGCCGTCATCGCGATGGCGGCCATGCTTGCAGCCCCGGTCGCGAACGCGGTCGGCGACGACACGGCTGCACCGCCCGCTGCCCGCGCGGACGGCGACGTCGAGGCCGGCAAGGCCGCTATCAGGGCCAAGGAGTGGAGCGCGGCGATCGCCGCGTTCGGCAAGGTCGCCGCCAAGGATCCGCGCGACGCCGACGCCCAGAACTGGCTCGGCTACGCCTACCGGATGTCGGGCAACCTCGATGCCGCGTTCCGCCATTACGCCGACGCGCTGCGGATCGATCCGCGGCACCGCGGCGCGCACGAGTACATCGGCGAGGCTTACCTGATGAAGGGGGACCTCGCCAAGGCCAAGGAGCACATGGCGCAGCTCGACCGCATCTGCTTCTTCGGCTGCGGGGAGCTCGCCGATCTCAAGAAGGCGATCGCGGCCTACGAGCAGAGCCGCAAGTGACCAGGCAAAAAAAGGCGGCCGCGATCGCGGCCGCAACGATACCCGGCGCCGGCACTAGGGGAGGGCCGGACGACGGTCGAGACGGGGAGAACCCCGAGCGCCGGCGCCAGAGCGTGACCGGGCGCGCGCCGCTCAGAAGTGAACAGCCACCCCGGCGCGGGTATTCCCCGGCCGGCCGATGATGGCCGCAAGCGAGCTCATCCGCCTGCCGCGCACCGCCGCCGAGCTGGACGCGGTCGTGGTGCGCTGCCGGAAGATGGTGAAGCGGCGCGCGCTCGTCTCGGCCGGCGCAGTCTTCGTGCCGCTGCCGGGCGCCGATATCGCCGCCGACGTGGCGTTGCTCACGCAGCTGATCCCCGCGGTCAACCGCGAGTTCGGGCTGACGCCGGAGCAGATCGAGCAATTGAGCCCGTATGCCAAGGTGCTGGTGTACAAAGCGGTTGTGGCGTTCGGTGGGGCGATGGTCGGCCGGGCGATCACGCGCGATCTCATCATGCAGGCGCTCGCGAAGATCGGCATGCGCGTCACGACGAAGACCGCGGCGCGGCTCGTGCCGCTCGCCGGTCAGGCGGTGTCGGCGGGCTGAGCTTCACCGCGATGCGGTTCGTGGGCGAGTCTCACATCCGCGATTGCCGGCGCGTCATCGAGCACGTGCTGGAGGAGCAGGGCGTCCCGATGCCGGGACACCGTCCCCTGTGAACGGGGCAGCGAATTGAGCGGCAGCGCGAGGATCCGTCACCCGTGAACGGGAGCGGCGAAGTGACGCGAAGCGGGGGTTTCTACCGCAGCTCGGCGGCCGCGATCCGCCGTTGCCAAAGCAGCTGGCCGTCGGCAGCGTAAGCCTCGAGCGCAAGCACGCGCTCCTGGCGCGGCCCGCTCACGCGGAGCACCCCGAAGTTGCGCTGGGTGACGAGCGTGCCGGGCACGAGCTCCGGGTTGTCGCGCTCTTCCTGGGGCGGGTTCGTGAACGGGCCCGCGGTGAGGGGCGACGAAGTGAACTCGTGCAGTGGGTAAGCGCCGGGCCGCTCGATCCGCCACAGCCCGGCGAGATGCCGGTCGCCCGACAGGAACAGCACGCCGTTGATCTTCTGCTCGAGCAGCCAGTCGGCGAGCGCCTTCTGCTCCACCGGATAGTTGTGGAACGCCTCGTAGCGGTTCGCCCGGTTCCAGAATTGGCCGCCCGCCGCGATGACTTTGAAGGTGGCGCGCGAGGCGACCAGCGCCTGCTTCAGCCATTCGAGCTGCGCCTTGCCGAACATCGCCTTGTCCGTGGTCTGCGGATAACGGTTCGGGTGCCGATGGAAGCGGTTGTCGAGCAGAAAGAAGTCGATGTCGCCGACGCTTGCCGCGCCGAACACGCCGGGCACGCCGGGCAGCCCATAGGACGGGTTCGCCCAGTAGCGCTTGAACGCCTGCAGCGCCGCCCCCTTTAGCGTGAACGAGCCGTCGGCGTCGTTCGGACCGAAGTCGTGATCGTCCCAGACCGCGAGATGTGCGGTCGCGCGGAGGAGCTTGCGCAGCTCGGGCGCCGCGCGATAAGCGCGGTAGCGCGCGCTCATCCCCTCGGGCGATGTCCACTCGGGCTCGCGGAAGTAGACGTTGTCGCCGAGCCAGAGCATGAGATCGGGCGAGCGCGCCGCGATCGCGTCGAAGATCGCATAGTCGCCGCCCCAGGGCGCACCGGGCCGGCTGAAGCGGTCGTTCAGGTACGCGCACGAGCCGAACGCCACCACGAGCTCCGGCGGGTCGGTACGGTACTGCCACAGCGGCTGCGTGGCGAAGCTGCCCGGCGGGCCGCTCGCGCGCCCGTCGACGAGTAGCTGGTAGTGATAACGAGTGCCGGGCTCGAGGCCCGTGAGCCGCACCTGCGCGACGAAATCGTCCTCGGCGCGCGTTGCGCTTTCCACCCGGCGCGGCTTCGCAGCGTCGCTCGCGGGACGCAGCTCGACCGCAACGCGGCTCGCGCGCTCGGTCTGTAACCAGAGTCTCATGCTCGTCTGGTCCGCGAACCCGTGCATCGCCGAAACCGGAGTTTGCTGCGCCCGCAACGGACCCGCCGCGACGAAGGCGAAGGTCGAGAGTAGGGTCAGGAGCAGGCGGCGCATGGCAGCAGCGTATTCTTGCGGGAATTCTATCGGGTCGATGCGCGGGATCGCGGCCGTCGCCGTTCCGACGATCGCAAACCCAGCGTGCTACCATCTTCGCGTGCGGCAGTCATGCCGCGCGCTCCCTTTTCCGCCACGACTGAAGGAGACATCACGATGGGCCTGTTCGACTTCGTGAAAGACATCGGCAAGAAACTCTTCCCACCCGAGGCGAAACCCGAGGACGCCGCCACCAAGATCCGGCACGAGATCGAGGGCGCGGGTCTCGGCATCACCAACCTGGAGGTCGCATTCGCGGCCGGCAAGTGCACGCTCGCCGGCGATTGCCCGAGCGCCGAGGCGATGCAGAAGGCGGTGCTGATCGCGGGCAACGTGCAGGGCGTCTCGGAGGTGGGCATCTCCGGTCTCAAGGTGCCGCCGCCGAAAGAGAAGGTCGAGTACTACATCATCGCCAAGGGCGACACGCTGTCGAAGATCGCCAAGCAGTACTATGGCGATGCAAACAAGTATCCGCGGATCTTCGACGCGAACCGCGAGGTGATCAAGGATGCGAACCTGATTTATCCGGGGCAGAAGATCCGCATTCCGATGGATTGAGCGCCGCCCGCGCGGGGGAGGAGGCCGTGGGCCTGCTGATGACCGCCGTGGTCGGGTTCCTGGCCGGACTCGCTGCGCGCGCGATCCTCCCGGGGAAGCAGATCATGGGCGTCATCGGCACCACGCTCGTCGGCATCGGCGGTGCCGTGCTCGCGGGTTTCGTCGGTCAGGCGATCGGGTGGTACAAGATGGGCGAGCCGGCCGGGTTCGTCGGCGCGGTCGTCGGCGCGATCGTGCTGCTCGTGATCTGGTCGCGGTTCTACCGCTAGAGTCGGCGCAACTTCCCGCATTCGCACGCTTCGCTTCCGGTCGCGCCCCGCTTCACAGGCGGGCGAGGGGGGCTGCGACACACGAAATGACCTTGGACGCCGCCGCCTCGCAGAAGAAGAACGTCGCCCTGCTCGCCGCCTGCCAGGCACTCCTCTTCACCAACAACTCGACCGTCATCGCCCTGAACGGGCTCGCCGGCTACGCGCTCGCGCCGGACAAGCATCTCGCCACGGTGCCGGTCACCTGCTGGGTGATCGGCGCCGCGCTCACGACGTTCTTCGCGTCGCTCCTCATGAAACGCATCGGCCGGCGCGCCGGCTTCACGTTCGGCGCATGCGTGGGCATCGTCGGGGCGGGCATCTGCTCGGCGGCGATCGCGGCCGGAAACTTCTGGGTGTTCTGCCTGGGCACGGCGGTGTTCGGCGTCTACAACGCCTTCGGCCAGTACTACCGCTTCGCGGCCGCGGATGTGGCGACGCACGACTTCAAGGCGAAGGCGATTTCGTACGTGCTCGCGGGCGGGCTGGTGGGCGGGATCATCGGCCCCTCTTTGAGCCGCGTCACCATCGGTTTGCTGCCCACCACCTATCTCGCGGCGTACCTGTCGCTGATCGGCTTCCTCGTGCTGGTGATCGTCGTGCTCCGGTTCCTCGACATTCCGCGTCCGACCGAGGCCGAGGCGAAGGACAGCGGACGGCCCCTCGCGCAGATCGCCGCGCAGCCGACGTTCATCGTCGCGGTTCTGGCCGCTGCATTCGGCTACGGCGTCATGAACCTGCTGATGACCGCGACGCCGCTGGCGATGGGCGTGTGCGGGCATCCATTCAGCGCGACCGCGACCGTCATCTCCTCGCACGTCGTCGGTATGTTCGGGCCGTCGTTTTTCACCGGCAGCCTGATCCGGCGGTTCGGGGTGCTCAACGTGATGCTCGCGGGTGTCGCGCTCAACCTCGTCTGCATCGCGATCGCCCTCGGCGGGGTCGAGATCGCGAACTTCTGGTGGTCGCTCGTGCTGCTCGGCGTCGGTTGGAACTTCCTCTACATCGGCGGCACGGCGCTCCTCACCGAGACGTACCGGCCGGCCGAGAAAGCCAAGGCGCAGGGCGCGAACGATCTCTTCATCTTCCTGACGATGGCGACGTCCTCGTTCTCCTCGGGCATGATCCTGGAGTCGAACGGGTGGCAGACCCTCAACTACGCCGCGACCCCGTTCGTGCTGGTGACGGGTGTCGCGGTGATGTGGCTCATGAGCAGGCGGCGCCACGCGGTGGCCGCGGCATAGACCGGAGCGGCAATGGAAACTCGGCTGATCAACCCCCTGGAACTGTCGGTCCCGACCGGCTACTCGCACGTCGCCGTCGCGCCGGCGGGCCGTACGATCTACGTCTCGGGCCAGATTGCCTACGACGGCACGGGAAGCCTGGTCGGCAAGGGCGATCTCCGCGCGCAGGCGATGCGGGTGTACGAAAACCTGTACGCCGCGCTCGCGGCCGCCGACGCGGCGTTCGGCGACGTGGTCAAGATGACCACCTTCGTGGTCGCCCTCACCCCGGAGAAGGCGGTCGTGATGCGCGAGGTGCGCGCGCAGTTCCTGCCCGAGGGTCACCGACCGGCGAGCACGCTGGTCGGGGTGACGAGCCTGGTCAACCCCGATCTCCTGGTGGAGGTCGAGGTGATCGCGGTGCTGCCCGATCGGCGGTAGCAAACCCTCGCATGCCTCTCGACCCGCAAGCGAAAGCCGTCCTCGAGCGGGTCGCGCGCGCGAACCTGCCGCCGTATCCGCAACTCGGCGCCGAGGGCGCGCGCAAGCTCTATCGGGAAACACGCGGGGCGCTCGCCGCTCCGGCGGAGGAGGTGGCGAGCGTCGTGGCGCTGCGCGCGGCGGGGCCTGGCGGCGAGATTCCGGTGCGGCTCTACCGGCCGCTGGGGTCGACGGTTACGGAAGCGCTCCCGGTACTCGTCTACTTTCACGGCGGCGGCTGGACGATCGGCGATCTCGACACCCACGACGTCGTCTGCCGCGAGCTCGCGAATCTCGCGCGCTGCGCGGTCGCCTCGGTCGACTACCGTCTCGGCCCGGAGCACAAGTTTCCCGCGGCGGTCGAGGACGCGATGGCCGCGACACGCTGGGTGGCCAGCGAGGCCGGCCGGCTGGCGCTCGACCCGCAACGCATCGCCGTCGGCGGCGATTCGGCCGGCGGCAACCTCGCGACGGTGGTGGCATTGATCGCACGCGACGAAGGGGGACCTGCGCTCGCGATGCAGGCGCTCTTCTATCCCGCGACCGACATGGCGGCCGACGCGCCCTCGCATCTGCGTTTCGCGGAAGGGCATCTTCTCACCCGCGAGGCGATCCTCTGGTTCCGGTCGAACTACCTCCGCGACGTGGCAGACGAATCCGACTGGCGCGCCTCGCCGCTGAAGGCGGCCGACCTCTCGCGGCTGCCGCCGGCCTACATCGTCACCGCCGGGCTTCGATCCGCTCGTCGACGAGGGGCGCGCCTACGCCGATCGGCTCCGGGCTGCCGGCGTCGAGGTCACCTACGAGTGCTTCGAGGGCATGATCCACGGGTTCGTGACGATGGGCGGCGTGGTGGCGGCGGCGCATCACGCGCTGTATCGCTGCGCGCAGGGGCTGCGCCAGGCGTTCGCGGGCATCGCCCGATGAGCGCGCGGAGGCGACTCCCGGCGCGCGCCGCGCAGCGCTTGCCGCTCGCCGATCGTCCCGGCTTCCTCATCCGCAGGCTGCATCAGATCCACGTCGCGCTGTTCGCCGAGGTCTGTGCGCGGTTCGCGATCACACCGGTGCAGTACAGCGTGATGACCGCGCTCGAGCGCGAGGGCTCGCTCGACCAGATGTCGCTCGCCGCCGAGGTCGGCATCGACCGGGCGAATGCGACCGACGTGATCCGCCGGCTCGAAGGCCGCGGCGTGCTGCGCCGCGAAGCGGGCGCGTCCGACAGCCGGCTGAAGATCTGCTCGCTCACGCCGGCCGGCCGGCGGCTCGCGGCGCGCATGCGGCCCGCGGTCGAGCAGGTGCACCGGTGGACCATCTCGGCCCTCCCGCCGCGGGAGCGCGTCGCGTTCCTCGCGAGCCTCGTGCGCCTGGTCGAGGCCAACAACGACCGCGGGCGGACTAAGCTGCGCATCAGGTAGGGGCTTCACTCGCGCCGCCGCCGCGCTGTGGACGGAGACCGATCGCGTGGCGTAACATTTGATTAGGGTACTAATCGTGCGGCGGTATGCACGATCGTGCCCGGACCGGGAGAAGACGTGTTATTCGGCGAGTCGCAGTCCAGCCGCGCGCACCCGACGAGCGAGGCGGCGTGACCGAGCGCGCCGGCCCGCGAGGCGCCGACGCCACGACCGGCATGGGCGTCGGCGCTCGCCTCCGCCGCAAGGAGGACGCGCGATTTCTGCGCGGCCGCGGCGAGTACGTCGGCAACATCCGCATGGTCGGGATGCTAGACGTCGCTTTCGTGCGCTCGCCGGTCGCGCACGCGCGCATCCGAAGGGTGCGCAAGCCCGCGGACCACGAGCGCGCGGTCTTCACCATCGACGATCTCGCCGGCGTGAGGCCGATCGTCGCCGATTCGGCGCTCAAGGGCTTCAAGTCGGCGCCGCAGCACGTCCTCGCGAAAGACAAAGTACGCCAGGTCGGCGAGCTCGTGGCGATGTGCGTCGCGCCGACTCGTGCCGAGGCGGAGGACGTTGCAGCGCTGGTCGAGTTCGACTTCGAGGAGCTGCCCGCCGTCGTCGATATGGTGGAGGCGATCAAGCCGGGCGGGCCGCTCGTCCACGAGCATTGGGCCGACAACATCGTGCTCGAGACGCTCGTCGACGATGATCTCGGCGAGATCCACGCGCGCGCCGCGATCAGCGTGCGGCGGCGTATCCGCACGGCGCGGCAGTGCATGTCGCCGATCGAAGGGCGCGGCGTCGTGGCGCACTACGATCACCGGCTGGACCAGCTCACGGTCCACACGGCGGCGCAGATGCCGCACATCAACCGCGCCGGGCTCGCGGAGTGCCTCGGCATCGATCAGGGGCGCATCCGCGTCGTCGCGCCGGACGTGGGCGGCGGCTTCGGCTACAAGGGGATCCTCCTCCCCGAGGAGGTGTGCCTCGGCTGGCTCGCGATGAAGCTCGGGCGCCCGGTGCGGTGGCTCGAGGACCGCTTCGAGCAGCTCACCGCCAACGCCAACTGCCGCGAGCACTACTACGACATCACCGGTCATGCCGATGCCGACGGGCGATTGCTCGCGATCGACTGCGAGGCGATCGTCGACTCGGGCGCCTACTCGTCCTATCCGTTCTCGGCGTGTCTCGAGGCGGCGCAGATCGGCTCGATTCTGCCGGGGCCGTATCGCATGGACGGCTACCGGTGCCGCACCTGGTCGGCGGCGACCAACAAGCCTCCGATCCTGCCGTACCGCGGCGTCGCGCGCACCGGCGTGTGCTTCGCGCTCGAGCTGGTGCTCGACGCGATTGCGCGCGAAGCGGGGAAGGAACCCTACGAAGTCCGCCTGGCGAACCTCGTGCCGCCGGACGCGATGCCGTTCGTGAACATCACCAGGAAGTACTTCGACAGCGGCAACTATCCCGAGGCGCTGCGCCGGGCGGTCGCGGGCCTCGACATCCCCAAGTGGCGCGCCCGCCAGCGACGCGGCGAGCCGGACGGCCGGCGCGTCGGCGTCGGGCTCGCGATCTTCTGCGAGCAGGCCGCGCACGGCACCAGCGTCTATCACGGCTGGGGCATACCGATGGTGCCGGGGCACGAGCAGTGCACCGCGCGCCTGTCGCCCGACGGCGTGCTCGAGCTGCGGATCGGCGCGCACTCGCACGGCCAGGGGCTCGAGACGACGCTCGCCCAGGTCGCGCACGAGATCCTCGGCGTCGACCCCGAGAACGTACGCCTCGTCCACGGCGACACGGCGCTCACGCCGTACTCCACCGGCACGTGGGGCTCGCGCTGCATGGTGATGTCGGGCGGCGCGGTGGCGACGGCGTGCAAGGAGATCGAGAAACGCGTCCGCGCCATCGCCGGCAAGCTGATGGAGGTGGCCGGCGACGACCTGGTGCTCGATGCGGGCAGGGTGCGCGTCGCCGGCACCGACCGCTCGATGTCGCTCGCCGAGGTCGCGCACGTGTGGTACCGGGCGCCGCAGCTGCTGCCCGCCGACGTCGACCCGGCCGGGCTCGAAGCCACCGCGGGCTACAAGGCGGCGAAGGACACCGGCACGTTCAGCTACGCCTGCCACGCCTGCGCGGTCGCGGTCGATACCGAGCTCGGCACGGTCGAGATCCTCGACTACGTCGTGGTCGAGGACGGCGGGACGATGGTGAACCCGATGATCGTCGACGGGCAGGTGTTCGGCGGCGCGGCGCAGGGTATCGGCACCGCGCTCTACGAGGAGATGCCGTTCGACGCGCAGGGGCAGCCGCTCGCCTCGACGCTCGCCGACTACATGCTGCCCGGCGCGACCGAGGTCCCCGCGATCCGCATCGAGCACATGGAGACGCCGTCGCCGCTGTCGTATTTCGGCCAGAAGGGCATCGGCGAGGGCGGGGCAATCGCACCGCCCGCCGCGATCGCGAACGCGGTGAACGACGCGCTGCGAGACCTCGGTGTCGAAATGCTCGAGAGCCCGATCACCCCGCGCCGCGTGCTCGCGGCGATCGCGGCGGCGCGGGCGTCAACGGGCAACGCATGAAGGCGCCCAGGTTCGACTACGCGAAACCGCGATCGCTCGACGCGGCGATCCGCCGGCTGGCGGATGGCGGCGATGGCGCAAAGCTGATCGCCGGCGGCCAGTCGCTCGGGCCGATCCTCAACTTCCGGCTCGCGCAGCCGGAGCTGCTGGTCGACGTGCGCGGCCTGGCGGAACTCGCGGTGGTCCGCGACGAAGGCGATGCCGTGTTTCTCGGGGCGTGCACGACCCACGCCGCGATCGAGGACGGGCGTGTGCCGGACCCGACGCGCGGGTTGCTGCCTGCGGTGGCACGGACGATCGCGTATCGCGCGGTGCGCAACCGCGGAACGCTCGGCGGCAGCCTCGCGCACGCCGATCCGGCCGCCGACTGGGTGAACCTCATGGCGCTGCTCGACGCCGAGATCGTCGCGCGGGGCCCGCGAGGCGAGCGGCGGATCCGCGCGTCCGAATTCGTGCGTGGCCCGCTCACCACAGCGCTGGCTGCGGACGAGATCATCACCGGTGTCCGAGTTCCCAGGCTCTCGGCCCGAGCGCGCTGGGGTCACTACAAGTTCAACCGCAAGCCGGGCGAGTTCGCCGAGGCGATCGCGGCGATCGTCCACGATCCGGAGCGCGGTGTTGCGCGCGCCTTGATCGGCGCCATCGGTGACGCGCCGCATGTCGTCGCGGATGCACGGCCGTTCGTGAAGGGCTTCGATCCCGCCGCGGCGGAAGCCGCCCTCGATGCCGCCGGACTGCCCGCGGGGGGTTACGAGCGCCAGGTCCACTTCGTGGCGCTCAAGCGCGCGGTGGCCTGCAGCACGAGGCCGGGCGCTTGACGGCAGCTCTCTCCCTAACGGTCAACGGCGCGCCCACCGCGACGCAGGTCGAGCCGCGCACCAGTCTCGCCGACTTCCTGCGCGAGCAGCTGATGCTCACCGGGACGAACGTCGGCTGCGAGCACGGCGTCTGCGGCGCCTGCACCGTACTGATCGACGACGCTCCGGCCCGCTCGTGCATCACGTTCGCGGTCGCCTGCGACGGCGCGGACGTGCGCACGATCGAGGGGCTCGACGACGATCCGGTGGCTGCGGCGCTCCGCGAGGCGTTTGCGGCCGAGCATGCGCTCCAGTGCGGCTACTGCACGCCCGGGATGCTCGTGACCGCTCGCGACATCGTCACCCGGCTCCCGGACGCCGATGAACCCCGCGTGCGCGAGGAGCTCGCCGGCAACCTGTGCCGGTGCACCGGCTACGTCGGGATCGTGCGCGCGGTCATGCGCGTCCTGGCGGAACGGAGAGGGATGCGATGACACCGCTTGCCAATGCGCGGATGTACTCGGTGACGCCGGCGGCGAAGGCCGCGTGGCGCGAGGTGCTCGCGTGGGTGCTCGAGCACGCCGGCGTCGCGGCCGAGTTCGTCGACCACGACCCGCCGAAGCTCCTGTCGGAGCTGTGGGCGCGCGACGATCTGGGCGCGGTGATGATGTGCGGGCTGCCGTTCTCGCTCCGGCCGCAGCGGCCGACGATCCTGGCGGTGCCGGTGCCGAGCCTGTCCCGGTACGGCGGCCGCGCGATGTACTGGAGCGACATCGCGGTGCGCGCCGACGCGCCGGCCCGGACACTTCGCCACACCTTCGGCGGAAGGGCCGGCTACACGCTGAAGGACTCGCAGTCCGGCTACTTCGCATTCCGGCATCACCTCATGACGCGGCACGCGGATGCGCCCGCTCCGTACCGCGAGATCGTCGGCGGGCTGATGAACCCGCGCGGCGTGATCAAGGCGCTCGCGGAGGGGCGCATCGACGTCGGGCCGCTCGACAGCTACTGCCACGACCTGATCCGCGACGGCGATCCCGGGTTCGCGGGGCAGGTCCGGATCCTCGAATCCACCGACCCCACGCCGATGCCGCCGATCGTCGCGACGGCAGCGCTCGCCGGGCGATCCGTCGAGCGGTTGCGCGCGGCATTCCTCGCCGTCGCCGGCGAGAGCTCGCTCGCGCGAGCGCGCACTACGCTGCTGCTCGAGCGCTTCGAGGTGCCGAATCCGGCGGTCTACGATCTCCAGAAGCAGCGCGCGCATGCCGTCGAGACCGGCGCGCCCGGCTGGCCCTGAGGAACGCGCGGTGCGCACGAGAATTCGCGGCGACTGGGTCGTCGGCCACGAGCGGGGCGCCCACACCCTCGATCGGAACCACGAGGTCGTGTTCGAGGGCGACGGGATCCTGTACGTCGGGCCGGCGTTCGAGGGCCGGGTCGACCGCGAGATCGACGCCGCCGGCAAGCTCGTCGCACCGGGCTTCATCGACACGCACGTCCACTCCGGTCACCGCGCTTCGCACCGGCTGATCAGCGACGCGGGCCGCGGCGACTACTTCGGGCAGCCGTTCCTCGAGATCAGCGTGCCGAAGGAAGGCACGCGGATCGACGGCGACGTGCGCTATCTCCGGCCCGACGAGACCGGCGCGGAGGGCGAGCGGGAGTTCCACGCGCTCTTCACCGTCGCGGAATGCTTGCGCAACGGCATCACGACCTTCGTCGAGTACGGCAGCCAGCTCCTGATCCAGGAGGCGCTCAAGGAGCAGTGCCTGAAACTCGGGGTTCGCGGCTATCTCGGGCCCGGTTACGACTCGGGCCGCTGGGTCGGCGACGAGCACGGGCGCCTGAAGCGCGTCGTGAACGAGGAAAACGGCTGGCGCGAGCTCGCCGGGGCGCTCGAGTGGATCGCGCGGAACGACGGCGCGGGCGCCGGGCTCGTCAATGGCATCCTCGTGCCCCGCGAGCTGGAGACGTGCAGCCTCGAGCTCTTGCGCGCGACGCGCGAGAACGCCGACGAGCTCGGGCTGCCGATGGCGACGCACGCCGCGTACAGCATCGTCGAGTTCTACGAGACCGTGCGCGAGCACCGCCGCACGCCGATCGAGCTGCTCGACGAGCTCGGGATGCTGCGCCCGACCCTCAACATCGGTCACGGCAACCTACCGTCGGACAGCGTGCGGCTCAACTACCCCGGCGCGCGCGACCTCGCGCTGATGGGCGCCGCGAAGGTCTCGATCTCGCACTGCCCGATCAACATCATCCGGCGTGCCCGCGTGCTCGACAACTGGAAGTCCTACTCGGCCCTGGGAATCAACATCGCGCTGGGCTCGGACACCTATCCGCGCGACATGATCCAGAACATGCGCGCCGCCTCGTACCACGGCAAGACGATGAGCCACGACTACAAGGCGGCGACGGCGGCGGAGGTGTTCGCCGCGGCGACGCTGAACGGCGCGCGGTCGCTCGGTCGCGACGATCTCGGCCGGCTCGCGCCCGGCGCTCGCGCCGACATCATCCTCATCGACCTGTCGGGCCGCGGCACGCTGCGGATGGGGCCGGTGCGCGACCCGGTGAAGACCGTCGTCGAATGCGGCGTCGGCGACGACGTGGACACGGTGATCGTCGCGGGCGAGGTGCGCATGCAGGGCGGACGAATTCCCGGCGTCGACCTCGAAGCGATTCGCGCGCGGGCGCAGGCCGCGGGCGAGCGCGTCTGGGCGAACTGGCACCGGTCCGATCCGCTGGGACGGACGCACGAGGAAGCCGCCCCGTGGTCGTTCTGTCCCGCGTGCTATCGGGACGGCGATACCTGATCTTCCTTTCCCCTCAGGAGACCTTCATGTTCCGCGCCCTGACTCGAATCCTGCTCCTGGTCGCGCTGACCGCCGTCCCGCTCGCCGTCCCGGCGCAAGGCGACTACCCGTCGAAGCCGGTCCGCATCATCGTGCCGTTCGGTCCCGGCGGGGCGGCCGACACGCTGCCGCGACTCGTGGGCCAGAAGCTCTCCGACATCTGGGGTCAGCCGGTCGTGGTCGAGAATCGGACCGGCGCAGCCGGCAACATCGGCATGGAGATGGGCGCCAAGGCGGCGCCCGACGGCTACACGCTGACCTCGGCGCCGGTCGGCAATCTCGCAATCAACCCGCATCTTTACTCGAAGCTCTCGTTCGACGTCCTGAAGGACTTCACGCTGATCACGCTGATTGCATCGGTGCAGAACGTGCTCGTCCTCAATCCGGCGGTGCCGGCGAACGACCTGAAGGAGCTGATCGCGTACGCGAAGACCCGGCCCGGCAAGCTCACCTACGGCTCGGGCGGCGTCGGCACGCAGGCGCACATCGGCGGGGAAATCTTCGAGTCGATGGCCGGCGTGCACATGGTGCACGTGGCGTACAAGGGCGTGGGCGATTCGGTCCGCGATCTGCTCGGCGGCCAGATCGACATGATCTTCGCGCAGATCCCGGCGGTGAAGGCGCACATCGACAGCGGCAAGCTGCGCGCGCTCGGCGTCGCGAGCCTGACGCGATCGCCGGTGCTGCCGAACGTGCCGACGATCGCCGAAGCGGGCGGGCTGCCGGAGTTTCAGGCGGTGTCGTGGTACGCGCTCGTGGGTCCTGCGGGAATGCCGCCCGCGGTCGTCACGAAGATCCAGACCGATGTCGCGCGGGTCATCCAGCTGCCGGAGATCCGCGAACGGCTGCAGGGCCTCGGCGCGGAGCCGGTCGGCAGCACGCCCGCGGCGCTCACCGCGGCGATGAAGGCCGACTACGACCGCTATGGCGCAATCATCAAGCAGCTGGGGATCAGGG
>CAVWFR010000034.1:0-205648 GCA_963754305.1 uncultured beta proteobacterium
CGTTCTCGCGCGTCCCGGCGAGCGCCACCCCGAACGGCGAATGGACGATCGTCCGCACCAGCCACCACCCGGCCGCGAGCACGATCAGGCAGTAGAGAAAGGCCGTCTTCCCGAACATGTCGAACCGGAACATCCCGAGGATCGGCTGGATCGGCACGCTGTGCAGCCCGTCGGCGCCGCCGGTCACGTCGGTCCACTTGTTGGCGACCTCGAACACGATCGAGTTGATCGCGAGCGTCAGCATCAGCAGCGCAAGGCCGTGCGTGCGCAGGATCACCGCGCCGGTCGCGAGCCCCAGGAGCCCCGCCGCGACCGCCGCCACGACGAGGCCGAGCAGCGGATCGCCGGTGACGCGGATCGCGAAGACGCCGGCCGCGTACGCGCCGAACCCGAAGTACGCCGCGTGCCCGAGCGTCACGATCCCGCCGTAGCCGAGGATGAGGTCGAGCGACAGCGCGAACAGGATGATGATCACGATGTACGCGCCGAGCGGCAGGTAGTTCGGCGCGAAGAAGTAGACGAGCGCCGCCAGCACCCACGGCGCGAGCTCGATCGGCCGCAGCCGCGCCGCGCCCGAGTAGCCGATGCTGGCGGAGTCGAACATCAGGTCTTCTTCCCGAGCAGGCCCTGCGGCCGCCACAGCAGGATGACCATGGTCGCGGCGTACACGAAGAACGCGCCGAACTGCGGCACCCAGTACTTGCACGCGGTGTCGCCGATCCCGATCAGCAGCGCGCCGAGGAACGGCCCGCGCAAGGTGCCCAGCCCCCCGATCGACACCACGATCAGGAAGTAGACGAGCTGCTCGAACGGATAGGTCGGCGTCATCGCGATCAGGTCCGCGCCAAGCGCGCCGCCGAGCGCGGCGAGCCCGCTGCCGAGCGCGAACGTGAACGTGAAGAGCCGCCCGGTGTTGATCCCGACCGACTGCGCCATGGCGCGGTTGTCCACCGCGGCGCGGACCATCGCGCCCCAGCGCGTGCGCTCGAGGCCGATCCACAGCACGGCGATGAGCACCGCGCTCGAGACGATCACGACCACGCGATAGCTCGGGAACGAGCGCCCGAGGAGCTCGGTCTGGCCCTTCATGAAGTCCGGCAGCGGCGCGGCGAGCGGATTCGGGCCGTACGCGAGCCGCGCAACCGCGACCGCGACGAAGATCAGGCCGATCGTGAACAGCACCTGCTCGAGCTCGCCGGCGGTGTAGAGCCGCGAATAGAGCAGCCGCTCGAGGACCATGCTCCCCAGCGCCACCACGACGCAGGCGAGGACGAGCGCCGGGAGCCAGGTCATCCCGAACTTCGTCATCGCGGTGATCATCAGGTAGCCCCCGGCCATCGCGAACACGCCGTGGGCGAGGTTGACGAACCCCATCAGGCCCATCGTGACCGACAGGCCGACCGAGATCGCGTACAGGATCATCCCGTACGCGAGGCCGTGGAAAGCGATGCTGACGACGCTGGCGAGGAACGCTTCCAACGGGCGCCCTTCTTGTTCCCTCCCCCCGGAGGACGGGAGGCAGCATAAAACAAAACCCCCGCCGGGGCGGGGGCTTCAGCGGGCGGGCGCTGCCGCGCCGGCGCTACTGCTTCTTGTTGATCTCCTTCCACGGATCCTTCACCGCGGTGATCGTCTCCAGCTCGACGTTCGCCAGGTTACCGCCGACCCTCTTGACCTCGCGCACGTACTCGTTCTGGATGATGTCGCGCGTGTTGGCGTCGATCTCGATCGGCCCGCGCGGGCTGTTCGGGTTCTTCCAGCCCTTCAGCAGCTCCATCGTCTTGTCCGGATCGACCTTGCCGCCCTGGGCGCGCACCACGTCGCAGATCGCCTGCATGCCGTCCCACGCGCCGACCGAGATGAAGTTCGGCCACGCCTTCGGGCCGTACTCTTTCTGGTACGCCTCGACGAACCGCTTGTTGGCGGGGCGATCGCCGGCCGCGGAGTAGTGGAACATGGTGATGACGCCGAGCGGCACGTCGCCCATGTTGGGCAGCTCCTCGTCGGTGGTGATGTCGCCCGGGCCGATCAGCTTGATGCCGGCCTTGTCGAGCCCGAGATCGCCGAAGCCCTTCATCAGCGCCGTGGCGGACTTGCCCGCCGGCACGAACACGAAGAGCGCGTCGGGCTTCGCGTCCTTCACCCGCTGCAGGAACGGCGCGAAGTCCATCGTCGGGGGCGGCATGCGCACGCTGCCGACGACCTCGCCGCCGCCCGCGGTGAACGCGCGCGTGAACGCCTCCTGCGCGTCGTGGCCGGGACCGAAATCGGCTACCGCGACGTAGGCGCGCTTGTACTTCTTCGCCGCCCACTGCCCCATCGGGTAGCTCGACTGCCACAGCGTGAACGAGGTGCGCGCGATGTACGGCGAGAGCGTCGTGATCATCGCCGTGCCGGCGTTCATGATCACGAACGGCACCTTCGCCTCGGTCGCGAGCGGCGCCATCGCCATCGCGTTCGGCGTCCACACCACGCCGGTCAGGATCTGCACCTTGTCGCGCACGATCAGCTCCTGCGCGAGGCGCTTCGCGGTCTCCGGGTTGATGCCGGTGTCGTCGCGCTTGATGATCTCGAGGTTGACGCCGGCCGGCAGCTTGCACTCGCCGAGCTTCATGAACAGATTGATCGCCTTCTCGATCTGGTCGCCGTTCGACGCCATCGGCCCCGAGTAGGTATTGATCAGCCCGATACGCACCGTCTGCGAGAGCGCGGGACCCGCGGCGAGCGCGAGTGCGCCGGCCGAGACGGCGGCTACGCAGCGAGTTGTGAATTGTCATGGCTCCTCCTCCTGAAAGTATTGCGCGAGCCATTCTATACACTGCCGCCGCCCTAGTCAGCTCCGCCCTAGTCGGCCCGTATGTTGTTTGCCTTGACCACCCCGCCCCACTTCTCAGTCTCGGTGCGGATCTGCTCGCCCAGACGCTCCGGCGGCCCGCCGATCACGCGCATCCCCGCCTCCTCGAGACGCTGGCGGACGCGCGGTTTGACGGCCGCCGCGTTGAAGGCCGCGTTGAGCCGGTCGATCGCCGCCCGGGGCGTCTTCGCGGGCGCCATGTAGCCGAACCAGGGCTCGACGACGAAGCCCTGGAAGCCGGCCTCCTCCATCGTCGGCACGTCCGGCAAACTCTTCGACCGCTGCGGTCCGGTGACCGCGAGCGCGCGCACTTTCCCGGCCTTGACCTGCGGCAGGATCGACGGCTCGTTGTCGACGAACACCTGCACCTGGCCGCCGACCAGGTCGACGATCGCCGGACCGGAGCCCTTGTAGGGCACGTGGACCATGTCGATCTTCGCCACGAGCTTCAGCCACTCCGGCGTCAGGTGGTTCGAGCTCCCGATGCCCGAGGATGCGTACGACAGCGCGCCCGGCTTCGCGCGCGCGAGCGCGATCAACTCCTGGATCGTATTCGCGGGGACTGCCGGGTGGACGGTGACGACGTTCATCGTGCCGCCGACGAGAAACACGGGCGCGAAATCGCGGGCGAGGTCGTAGCCGGTGTTCGCATAGAGGCTCGGATTGATCGCGCACGTGCCGATCGTGCATTGCGCGAGCGTGTAGCCGTCGGCGGGTGCCTTCGCCACCGCCGCGGTGCCGATGTTGCCGCCCGCGCCCGGGCGGTTCTCGACGACGACCGCGACGCCCAGCTCCTCGGTCACGCCGTCGGCCATGGCCCGGGCGACGATGTCGGACGAGCCGCCGGGCGGAAACGGCACGACGATCCGCACCGGGCGATCGGGAAAGGTCTGGGCGATGGCCGCGGCGGCCATGCACGATCCGAGCAGCACTGCGAGCAGGCGCGACATCGACCCCTCCTTCAATCGAGCGCAGAGCGTTGCACCACTGCGTCCGGACGCGCTTTGAGCCCGGGCACGAGTGCGGTTCCGAGACCCGGACCGGTCATGGCGTAAGCGAAACCGCCTTCTATCCGCGGCAGCTCGGTGACGAGCTCGCGATACCAGCCGGTATAGTACGCGCGCACCACCTCCTGGAAGATCGCGTTCGGCGCGTTGAGCGCGAGATGCAGCGAGGCGATCAGCACGATCGGACCGGTGCAGTCGTGCGGCGCGATCGGCCGGTGATGGATCTCGGCGAGCGTGGCGATCTTCTTCGCTTCCGACAGCCCGCCGACCCAGCTCAGGTCGAGCATCACGTAGTCGACCGCGCGCCGCTCGAGCAGCGTCCGGAAGGCGCTGCGCGTCGCGAGCGTTTCGCTGGCGCACACCGGGATCGGGACGCGTTCGCGATACTCGGCCAGGACGTCGAGGTTGGTCATCTTCACCGGGTCTTCCGCCCACAGCGGCCGGTACTCGGCCAGCGCGCGGCCGATCTCGACCGCGGCGGTGAAGTTCCAGATCGAGTGCAGCTCGCACAGGAGATCCATGCGATCGCCGAACGCTTCGCGGATCCGGCGGAAGGGCTCGAGCCCGGTCTTGAGATCGGCCGCGGAGATGTACGCGCCGCCAGTGGCCTCGGCCGCCGGGTCGAACGGCCAGATCTTCATCGCGGTGATGCCCATCTCCAGCAGGCTCTCCGCGAGCTCGACGGGCCGCTGCATGAACGCGACCTGATCGTCGTAGGGTCCCGCGGCGGAGGGCGGGCTGCCAGCGGTCACCAGGCGGCGGCCGCCGGACTGGTTGTAGGTGTAGCCGGCGCAGGTGTTGTAGACCCGCACGCGCTCGCGTGTCAGCCCGCCGAGGAGCTGCCACACCGGCTGGTGCGTCCGCTTGCCCCACAGATCCCACAGCGCGATGTCGACGGCGCTCGCCGCGCGCATCTCCGCGCCGCTCGCGCCGAAGCCGAGATACGGGTTCAGCATCCGGTGGCTGTGGGCCTCGATCGCGAGCGGGTCCTTGCCGAGGAGCTGCGGCGCGATCGCCTCGTGCACGTGCGCGGCGACCGCCCGCGGACCGCGGAACGTCTCGCCGAGCCCGCTCAAGCCTAGGTCGGTGTGCACCTCGACCCAGGTGATGTTCGGATAGGCGCCGACGTGGATCGTCTCGACCGCAGTGATCTTCATGCCGCCCCCCTTTTCGCGCGCCGCCCGTGATTTCGGTATCCTCTGCCGCACGGCTGTCGCGGCGCGGATCCTAGCAGGGTGTCGAAAAAGGGGATGCACCGTCGAGTCCCCCAAATCAGAGGCCGTCGAGAGGTAGCGCTGTTCGAAAGGCTCCCGGATCATGCTCACTGCGCGTCTTTCAACAGCGTCCTGACCGAAATCCCATGCCCACCCTCACCGCCGTCAACGCAATGTCGCTGCCCGCGTTTCGCGCGGCATTCGGCGGGGTGTTCGAGCACTCCCCCTGGGTCGCCGAGCACGCGGCCGGCGCGCGCCCGTTCGCCAGCGCCGCCGCGTTGCACGCGGCCATGACCGAGGCGGTGAAGCGCGCGCCCCGCGACCGGCAGCTCGCGCTGCTGCGCGCGCACCCGGAGCTCGCCGGGAAGGAGGCGCAGGCCGGGACAAATGACCGGCGACTCCACCGCCGAGCAGGGCGCCGCCGGGTTGAGCGCGCTCTCGCGCGAGGACTCGCAGCGCATCGCCGCGCTCAACCGCGCCTACGGCGAGAAGTTCGGGTTCCCGTTCATCATCGCAGTGCGCGAGCACTCGAAGGAAAGCATCCTCCGCGAGTTCGAGCGCCGGCTCCGCAACGACCCGGACGCCGAGCTCGCGGCCGGGCTGGAGCAGGTGTTCGTCATCACGCGCCTGCGTCTCGACGGGCTCCTCGGCACCTGAAAGGCGCGAGGCCATGGGCCGGCTTTCCACCCACGTTCTCGACACCGTGACCGGCAAGCCGGCCGTCGGCATGCGCATCGATTTCTCCGTCCTCGAGGGCGGGGAATGGAAGCTCGTGAAGACGCTGCGCACCAACGCCGACGGACGGACGGACGAGCCGGTGATGGCCGCCGACGCGATGCGCACCGGCGAGTTCCGCCTGCTGTTCTACGTCGCGGACCACTTCCGCGCCCAGGGGGTCGCGCTGGCCGAACCGCCGTTCCTGGATCGCGTGCCGCTCAGCTTCGGGATCGCGGATCGGGACGCGCACTATCACGTCCCGCTCCTGTGCACCCCGTGGAGCTACAGCACCTACCGGGGAAGTTGATGGGGGCCGGCGGTTGAGCCGCGCACCGCCGCGCCGACGCCTGCTCCTCGCCGGCGCATCCGCCGGCGCGCTCGCCGCCTGCGGCCGATGGACCTCGCCCGCGCCCGAGCACGGGCCGATCGTCGCGATGTTCCCGGGGCGCATCGACGATCGGGGCTTCATCGAGGCCGGCTATCGCGGCCTGATGCGCGTGACCGAGGCGCTCAGGATTCCGGTGCGCTACGTCGACAACGTCGCCCCCGAGGAGGACGCGATGAAAACCGCACTGCGCGGTCTTGCCGAGTCCGACGCGAAGATGGTGATCGCGTACGGCGGCCAGACGAGCGCGGCGGCGCAGCGCGTGGCGTGGGAGTTTCCCGAGCAGCGCTTCACGGTGATCCAGGGCTTTCACACGCGCCCGAACCTCGCCGTCTACGAGGTGCTGCAGGAACAGTCGGCATGGCTCGCCGGCGCGGCCGCGGGCCTGCTCACGAAGTCGAACGTCGTGGGCCACATGTCGGGGCTGCGCGTGCGGCCCGGCCTCAAGTCGCGCGCGGCTTTCGCCGCCGGGCTCGCGTCGACGAACTCGCGCGCGCGGCTGCTCACCAACTTCTCCGGCTCGCAGGACGATCCGGCGCTCGCGAAGCGCGTCGCGCTCGCCCAGATCGACGCGGGCGCCGACATCATCTTCACGATGCTCAACGCCGGGCGCGCCGGCGCCATCGACGCGTGCCGCGAACGCGGGGTGAAGCAGATCGGGAACGTGTTCGACTGGGTCGAGATCATGCCCGAAGTGTTCGTCGCCAGCGCGGTCGCCGACGGGGGCGTGGCGGTGTTCGAATCCGCGCGCGACCTCCGCGACGCCGTCTGGAAGGGCGAACTGGTGCGGCGCATCGGTATGCGCAATCCGGCCGCAGTGCGCCTCGCGCTCGCCTCGACCGTGCCCGACCCGGTGCAGGCGCGGATCGCCGTCCTCACCCAGGAGATGACGGCGGGGACCATCAAGATTCCCGAGGAGTACGCGGGACCCGAATTTGTCACGGCGTGAGGGAGGCCGGCAGATGAGCGGAGGAGTCTCGATCCACGTCGTCGACGTGTCGCGCGGCGTCGTCGCCGCCTGGATGAGAGTCGAGCTGTATGCGCTCGACCCGGTGCGCAAGCTCGTGGCGAGCGGCATCGTGAGCGCCAAGGGGCTGGTGGAGGAGGCGCCGCTCGCGCAGCGGTTCGCGCCGGGCCCGTACGAAGCGGTGTTCCACGTCGCCGCGTTCTATCGGGCCGTCGGGCTGCCGCTGCCCAAGGTGCCGTTCCTGGACGTGGTGACGTTCCGGTTCGGCATCGACGATCCCGAGAGCCACTACCACCTCCCGATGAAGGTGACGCCGTGGGGCTACTCGTGCTTCCGCGGCGGCGCGTAGCTTGCGATCCCGGCTGACCGGAGGCCGGACAGGGAGGGGCTCGAAATAAGGGCCGCCCTCCTCGCCTCGGCGGCGCTCAACGCCGTCATGGTGCTCATGATGGCGGCGGTGCTGGCGGTGCCGGTGATGGCGCCCGCGATCGCGGCCGACACCGGCCTCCGGCCATCGCTGCTCGGCGTCTACTCGTTCCTGATGTGGGGCGCCGCGATCCTCGCGTCGACCGGTGTCGGCGGCCTGATCGGACGACTGGGGGCGGTGCGCGTCGTACAGACGGCGCTCGGTCTCTCCGCGTTCGCCCTCGCGCTCGGTGCAGGCGGCTGGACACCGGCCCTCCTCGCCGTCCCGCTCCTGATCGGCATCGCCTGCGCGATCGAGACGCCGGCGAGCTCCGAGATCCTCGCGCGGGTGACGCCGGCGACCCATCGGACCTTCATCTTTTCGCTCAAGCAGACCGGCGTGCAAATCGGAGGAATGCTCGCCGGCATCGCGTATCCCGCGGCGCTCCCGGCGCTCGGCTGGCGCGGCGCGATGGTCGCGCTCGCGGCGCTGATGGTCGCCGGCGCCTGCGCGCTCGAGCCGATGCGTCGCGCCTTGCACGATCACCCGTCGCCGCGGGCGACCGGCAGCGGGCCGATCGGGTTCGCGTTCGTCTGGCGGCACCGGGGCTTGCGCGATCTCGCCAGCGCGTCGTTCGTCTTCCACGCGATGCAGGTCTGCCTCAACACCTTCCTCGTCGCCTACCTGGTCGGCGAGCACGGCTACTCGCTCGCCGCGGCCGGCCTGTTGCTCGCCATCGCCCAGTTCGGCGGGTTCGTCGGCCGGCTCGGCTTCGGTTTCCTGATCGGACCACGCCTGCCGGTGATGCGGCTGCTCGCCGCCATCGGCTTCGGCATGACCGCCGCGGCGCTCGTGATCGGGCTCGCCGCGGGAGCGCTGCATCCTGGCGCGCTCGCGGTCCTCTGCTTCTGCTTCGGGCTGACCGCGGCGGGCTGGAACGGCGTGTTCCTCGCCGAGGTCGCGCGGCACGCGCCCGCGGGCGAGATCGCGCGCGTGACGGGCGGCGTGATGATCACCGCCTATGCCGGCCTCATCCTCGGACCGGTCGCATTCAGCGCCGCGGCGGCCGCCGCCGGGCTGGGCGCCGGCTACGTCTTCCTCGCCGCCGGGACCTTCATCGGGACGCTCGCGCTGCGGGGCGCACGCCGCGTCCTATAATCGCTGCCGTTTCGCGCCTCGTCGGGAGCCCGCCGTGCCGTCGTTCGACATCACTTCGGAAGTCAACAAGATGGAGCTCCGGAACGCCGTCGAGCAGGCGAACAAGGAGATCCAGAACCGGTTCGACTTCAAGGGCTCGGACGCGCGCATCGAGCTCGGCGAGCTCGAGCTCGTCGTCTACGCCGACGACGACTTCAAGCTGAAGCAGGTCATGGACGTTCTCGCCGGCAAGTGCGCCAAGCGCGGCGTCGATACTCGCTCGCTCGCGCCGCTTGCGATCGAGAAGATCGGCGGGAACAAGGTCAAGCAGGCGGTCGAGGTCAAGAACGGGATCGACCAGGAGAAGGCAAAGCAGATCGTCAAGCTCATGAAGGAGGCCAAGCTCAAGGTGCAGGCCTCCATCCAGGGTGCGGCGGTGAGAGTCACCGGGGCGAAAAAGGACGACCTGCAGGCGGCGATCCAGCTCGTGAAGAAGTCGGTGGCGGACGTCCCGCTGCAGTTCGGGAATTTCAGGGACTAGGCAAAGGCCTCGCGGGCCGACGGGGGCGCACCATCCGCTTCCCGTCCTGGCCGTTCGGGCTCGACTCTGAGGGATGCAGCTCGGGGTCGAGCAATTCCCGCGCGCCGGGTGCAGCCGTCCGACCCGAGCTCAGCCGGCGCGGGCGCGGATGAACCGGTAGGCCAGCACCGCCGCGAGCGCACCCGGAACGACGGCGATCACTACGACGCCCGCGGCCCACGCGGCGAGCTCCACCAGCTCGCGGCCTTGGACCCACTTCGTGATCTCGTGCTTGATGCGTTCCATGTCGGTCTCTACGTGAGCGGCATTGGTCTGGATTCGTCGCCGATGTTACCGACCGACTTACGGCGTGCGAATACGCCCCTGGGATTAAGCCCCCGTTCGGCTTGGGCTTAAGTCACGCGCCGAGACCCTCGATCCACCGGTCGTAGAGCCGCGCGGCGACCGCGTTCAGATCGCCGACCCGTTGCTCGAGACTTTCTTCCGCCTGCTCCGCGGTCTGAACCGAAGGCCCGGCGTGCGGGCGGACTTCCTCGCCCGCGTCGGCGTACCAACCGCGAATCAGCTCCGGGGTCATCTCGACGTGGCATTGCATGCCGAGATGCCCGTCCAGCACGAACGCCTGGTTGGGGCAATACGGGCTCGCCAGAATCCGCGTCGCGCCCGCCGGGATGGTGAAGGTCTCGCCGTGCCAGTGGAAGGACAGGAATTCGCGCAGGTCGCCGAGCCACTCGCGCGCTTCCGGCCCCTCGACCGCCTGCACCGGCCCCCAGCCGATCTCCTTGACCGTGTTACGGGTGACGACGCCGCCCAGTGCTTTCGCCATGAGCTGGCCGCCAAGGCAGTGGCCGAGGCACGGCACCCCGGTGTCGACGGCGCGCCGAATCAGCTCGAGTTCAGGGTCGATCCAAGGCAGATGGTCGTTCACGCTCATCGGCCCGCCCATGAACACCAGGCCGGAGTAGGTGCCGGGGTCGGCCGGCACCGCCTCCCCGGCATCGACGCGCACGACCTGCCAGGGGAGGTCTTTACGGTGGAGGTAAGCGGCAAAATACCCTGGACCCTCGGTGGGGCTGTGACGGAAGATCGCGATTGGTTTCACTTTTCCCTGTCCGACCAAGAAGATGAAGCTCCAGCATTCTATTTCAGCGGGGGTCGTGGTCCTAGCGTTCGCGACCCCGGGCGCCGCAACCGACGTCAACGTCGTGGGCCTCTCCAGCACCAAAGCGGTGATCTCGATCAACGGAGGCCAGCCGCGCACGCTCGCCGCAGGTCAGCGCTCGCCCGAGGGGGTGGTGCTGGTCGCGGTCGATCGCGAGACGGCGACTTTCGAGGTCGACGGCAAGCGCCGCGCGCTCAAGATGGGCCAGGCTTACGCCTCCGCGGGTAACGGCGGCGGCGGGGGCTCGGTGACCCTCAAGGCCGACGGTCGCGGGCATTTCAGCGCCGACGCGCAGGTCAACGGTGGGGTCGTGCGGTTCATGGTCGACACCGGTGCGACCATGGTCGCGCTCCCGGCGGCCGACGCCAAGCGGCTCGGCATCAGCTATCTCAACGGCGAGCGCGGCTTGGTACAGACGGCGAACGGCGCAGCGCCGGCCTACAAGGTCAAGCTCGACACCGTCCGCGTCGGCGACATCTCGATGAACAACATCGACGCGATGGTGCTCGAAGGCGGGCTGACGACGCCGCTCCTGGGGATGACGTTCCTGAACCGTACCGAGATGCGGCGCGACGGCGAGACGATGGTGCTCACCAAGCGCTTCTGATCTTCACGCTGCGAGGGCGCATACCCTCGTAATCCCTCGCTCCCCGGTGCCGAATCCAGGCGCGTTGAAGCGCGCCGGGACCCGCCGATGGTGAACCCGTAACCGACGTCCTCCGGGCCGACCAAGGCGATCTTCGTGCCGGGTTGGTCGCCCGGTCCCGCGCTCGCAAGAAGGGTCCGGGCGAAAGCGCGTCCACCGGCAGAAAGCGCGTCGCCGCCGGCCGTGCCGGAGGCCCGTGCTACGATCGGCCGCGCCGCGGGGGACCGAAGGAGGAGCGTTCGATGAAGGTGACCGACGTCGTCTGCCATCTCCTGCAAAGCAAGGTGGACAAGCCGTTCACCTCGGCGCGCGGCTGGACGTACGCGACCCGGTCGTCGTGCGTGGTCGAGATCCGCACCGACGATGGCGTCACCGGCTGGGGCGAGTGCTACGGCCCGGCCGCCGTCGCCAAAGCGGCGATCGACACGCAGCTCGCCTCGCGCGTCAAGGGCCGCGACCCGTTCGATGTCGAGGTGATCTGGGACGATCTGTACAACCGCGTGAAGGACTACGGCCTCACCGGGATCACGATCGCCGCGATCTCCGGCATCGACATCGCGCTCTGGGACATCATGGGCCGCGCGACCGGCAAACCGGTTCACAAGCTGATCGGCGGCGCCTGTCGCGACCGGCTCGTCCCGTACGCGACCGGTCTCTACTTCATCGACATGGCACGGCTCACCGAGGAGGCCGTCGAGGAAGCGCAGGGGTATGTCGCGCAGGGATTTCGCGCGATCAAGATGAAGATCGGCCTGGGCGACCTGAAGAAGGACCTCGAGCGCGTGGCGGCGGTGCGCCGGGCGATCGGCCCGGACATCCGCCTCGCCGTCGACGCGAACCACTGCTTCTCGGTCCCCAATGCCATCCGGCTCGGCCGGATGCTGGAGGAGCACGACATCCTCTGGTTCGAGGAGCCGATCAGCCCCGAGGACCACGACGGCTACGTGGAAGTGACGCGCGCGCTCGACATGGCCGTCGCCGGCGGCGAGAACGATTTCACCCGCTGGGGCTTTCGCGACCTCATCGCGCGCAAGGCGATGGACATCGTGCAGCCGGACCTGTGCGCGGCCGGCGGCTTCTCCGAATGCCGCAAGATCGCGGCGCTCGCCTCCGCCTTCGGCGTCGAGTGCGTGCCCCATGCCTGGGGCTCGGCGATCGGACTGGCGGCGACCATCCAGTTCCTGGCGGCGCTGCCCGATCAGCCGCCCGCGTTCCGGCCGATGCCGCCGATGCTCGAGTTCGAGCAGACGCCCAATCCCCTGCGCGACCAGCTCGCGCGCGAGCCGATCGTCCAGCGGGAGGGGGTGGTCGCGGTGCCGCGCGGGCCGGGGCTCGGCATCGAGATCGACCGCGCGGTGCTCGAGCGCTACAAGGTCGGATAGCGTGCGCCGCCCTACTGTCGCGCTGACCAGCGCCATCCATCCGGTCGGCGAGCGGATCCTGCGCGAGGGTGGTTGCGAGCTTCGCGTCGCGCCGGACCTCGCGCCGGAGACGCTGCTCGCGACTTGCGCCGACGCCGACGCGGTCATCGTGCGCGCGCTGCTGCCGCCCGACCTGATCGACCGCAGCCCGCGGCTGCTCGCGGCCGTGCGTCACGGCGCCGGCGTCGACCTCATCCCGGTCGATCGCGCGACCGCCCTCGGCGTGTGCGTCGGCTTCGTCCCCGGCGTCAACGGCAACGCCGTCGCGGAGTTCGTGGTGGCACAGATGCTCGCCGCCGCGCGCAACGTCCAGCGCATGGACCAGGTGCTGCACGCCGACGGCTGGAGCCGCGCCCGCGCGCTCGCCGACGGCGCGTCCGAGCTCGGCGGCAAGACGCTCGGCGTCGTGGGCGTAGGGTCGATCGGGACGCGGCTCGCCGAGATCGCGCATCACGGCTTCCGCATGCGGGTGCTCGGGTTTCGCCGCGACCGGACGAAGCTGCCGCCGTTCGTCGCTCACGCCGAGCCGGACCGACTCTTCGCCGACAGCGACTACATCGTGCTCGCGTGCCCGCTCACGCCGGACACGCGGGGCCTCGCGTCCGCGCGGCTCCTCGCGCGCATGCGGCCAACCGCGTGGCTGCTGAACGTCTCGCGCGGGGCCGTGGTCGACGAGCCCGCGCTCGTCGAGGCACTGGCTGCGCGGCGCATCGCGGGCGCAGTGCTCGACGTGTTCGCGGCGCAGCCGCTGGCGGAGGATCACCGGCTCCGCGCGCTCCCGAACGCGATTCTCACCCCGCACACCGCCGGCCTCTCGGCGGAGTCGGTGCGCGCGATGAGCGAAAGCGCGGCGACCGACACCCTGCGCATCCTGCGGGGCGAGCGTCCGCAGCATCTCTTCAACGCCGATGTCTGGCCGCGGTTTCTCGAGCGTCGCCGCGCGCTCGGCTGGCCCGCGGAAGGAGCGACCCATTGAAGATCTCGAAGGTGAACGCGACCTGGGTGCACGTGCCGATTCCTCCCGAGCGGCAGCACACGAGCGATTTCGGGCGGACCGCCTCGTTCGATTCCGTGATCGTGAAGATCGTGACCGACGACGGCATCACGGGCTGGGGCGAGGCGAAGGCCGGCGTCGGGAGCGCCGCGGAATGCGCAGGGCTCGCCGCGATCGTCAACCAGGACTTCGCCCCGCATCTCGTCGGCCAGCCGGCGGGCGACATTTCCCGCCTGTGGGATGTCCTCTACAACCGCCTGCGCGAAGGCTACGCGATCGCACGCGGCCACGGTTTGCCGCAGCTCGGCCGGCGCGGCCTCACGATCTGCGCGATCGCCGCGGTCGATATCGCGCTGTGGGACATCCTCGGCAAATCGCTAGGCGCGCCCGTCTGGCAGCTGCTCGGAGGGCGGCGGGCGGAGCGGATGCCCGCGTACGCGTCGGGCGGCTGGGCCGACGTCAACGGGATCGGCGCGCAGCTCGCGGGCTACGTCGAGAAGAGCGGCTTCCGCGCGGTGAAGATGCGAGTCGGCGTCATGGATGGGACCGTCGCCCGCTCGGCGGCGCGCGTGAAAGCCGCGCGCCAGGCGCTCGGCGGCGACGTCGGCCTCGCGTGCGACGCGCACGGCACCTGGACGGTCGCCGAAGCGAAGGCATTCGCCCGCATGGTTGAGGACTGCGATCTCATGTGGTTCGAGGAGCCGGTCTCCGCCGACGACAAGGCGGGCATGGCGGAAGTGCGGCGCAGCTCCGCGGTGCCGATCAGCGCGGGCGAGAGCGAGTTCACACGCCACGACTTTCGCGACCTGGCGGAGCTGCGTGCCGCGGACATCCTGCAACCCGATCTCGCGATCGCCGGCGGCGTGACCGAGGCGATGCGCATCGCGGCGATCGCGTCGGCCTTCAACCTGCGCCTCGCGCCGCATCTCTGGTCGGGCGCGCCGGCGTTCGCGGCCGGGCTCGCCGTCGCTGCCGCCGCCTCCTCCGGCTTCATCCTCGAATACTCGCTCGGGCACAATCCGATGCTGCACGAGCTCGTCGAAGAGAACTTCCCGGTGGTCGACGGGCAGGTCGAGATTCCGGATCGGCCGGGGCTCGGGATCACGGTGAACGAGGAATTCATCCGTCGCCACGCACGCGGGTGACCGATAGCGGAGGAGAGAGAGCAATGACTCGATACGTGACTTCAGTCGCTGCGGCGCTGGCCGGAGCCCTCGCGCTCGCGGCCGCGACCTTGGCGCACGCACAGGGCTTTCCGGCGAAGGACGTCCGCTTCGTGAACGCGTTCCCGCCCGGCGGCACCTCGGACATGATCGGCCGCTTCCTCGGCGAGCAGTTCTCGAAGCAGATCGGGCGGCAGGTGGTCGTCGAGAACCGCACCGGCGCGAACGGCGCGATCGCCGCGGCGGAGGTCGCCAAGTCCACACCAGACGGCCATACCCTCCTGCTCGCGTCGATGAGCATGATGACGGTCACGCCGCAGATGGTGCAGCTCGCCTACGACGTGGAGCGCGATCTCACGCCGATCGGCAACGTCGCGAGCGTGTACAACCTGCTGGTGGTGAAGAGCGACTCGCCGTTCAGGACGTGGCAGGACGTCGCCGAGGCCGCGCGCAACAATCCCGGCAAGCACACCTGCGCGACAGTCGGCTCCGGGTCGAGCCAGCAGCTCTCCTGCGCGCTCTTCATGTCGCTCACCGGCGCGCGGCTCACGCAGGTGCCGTATCGGGGCGGCGCGCCGGCGATCATCGACATCGTCGGCGGGCGGGTGGAGATGATGTTCGGCAACATGCCCGAGTTCATGGGCCAGATCCGCGGCGGCAACCTGCGCGCGGTGGCCTTCGGCGCGTCCGAGGCTTCGCCGCTGCTGGCCGACGTGCCGGTTATCTCGAAGACGGGCCTCACGGATTTCGTCATCCACAACTGGTTCGGGCTGGTGGGGCCGGGCGGCATGTCGCCGGACCTGCAGCGGCGCTGGAACGAGGAACTGAACAGGGCGCTCGCCGCACCCGACCTCGTTCAGCGGTTCAGGGACAACGGCCTGCAGATCCTCGGCGGCACGACGGGGCAGTTCGTCGATCAGATGAAGTCCGACCGGGTGAAATGGGGCCAGGTCATCCGCGACTTCAACATCAAGCCGGAGTGACGACCGAGCTGGATCGGCAAGCGCGAGTCACGCTCGCCCGCCCGGCGCTCAGAAATTCCGGCGGGTGAGGGTCAGCGTGTCGCCGATCCGCCGCATCTCCACGCCGTTCAGGAAGCTCATCCCGATCAGCGTGATCGAGAGCTGCTCCTTCCCGCCCTCCATCACCACCCCGTCGACGTTGTGCAGCGTGATGTCGCCGACGCGCACGGTCGCCAGGTTGATCCGGTAGGCGGTCTTGGTACCGGCGGCGGTGGCGATCTTGATCTGCGGCGCCCCGGCGTAGGCGATAGACATCCGCCGGGCCTCGTCCCCGGACAACGCGACCGCCGTCGCACCGGTGTCGATCACCGCCTGGGTTGCGACGCCGTTGACGTGGGCGGTGGTGATGAAGTGCCCGGCCCGGTCGGCCTTCAGCTCGGCGCTCGCGATCGTCGACTGGCCGAGCCCCAGGCTCAGCACCCGGCCCTCGATCTCGATGACCGCCTTGTCGCGGTCGGCGCTCACCAGGCGCACGCCCTCCGGGGAGCTCTGGCCGGCACGCAAGGCCCGCACGGCGGTGCCGTTGACGAGGAGTTGCGCGCGGTCGCGCTCGAGCGACATGACGAGCACGGTCGTCGCGGACGCGCTGCTCGCCCAGAGGACGGCGGCGAGCGATACGGCAGCGCCGATGCCGCGGCGGCCGGTGATTCCGGGCGTGCATTCCATCCTGGTTCCCTCCGTCATCGGGTTGGGATCAACGTCAGCCGGTTGCCCCTGTCGCTCGAGCTCGATTGGTGGCGGCCCCGGCATCGACGACAACCGCGAGCGCCAACGCCGCCAGCGCGGCGCGCGGCCGCGCCGCGAGAGCGCCAAAGGCGAAGGCCGCGCAGATGGCCGCAGGAGACGAGCGGGGAGACATCCCCGCATGGTGTCAAAAGGCCGGTGCGTCAGGAAGCCCCGCGTGCAGCGCGGCGTGACGTGTTCGTCGCCCCGGAAGCGCTCGGGCGCACGCCCCGCGCGGAGGCCGGTCAGACGTCCCGGGTCTTGTCGCGCTCGATCAGCGCGTAGGCGGAGTGATTGTGGATCGACTCGAAGTTCTCGGACTCGACCCGATACCAGTCGATGCGGGCGTCGGCGTTCAGCCGCGCGGCGACATCGCGCACCATGTCCTCGACGAACTTCGGGTTGTCGTAGGCGCGCTCCGTGACGTGCTTCTCGTCCGGGCGCTTGAGCAGACCGTAGAGCTCGGACGAGGCCTCGGCTTCGGCGCAGGCGACGAGATCCTCGATCCAGACGAAGCTCTTCGTGCGGGCGGTAACCGTCACGTGCGAGCGCTGGTTGTGCGCGCCGTAGTCGGAGATCCCCTTGGAGCACGGGCAGAGGCTCGTCACCGGCACGACGACCTTCATGGTGAAGCTCTGGCGGCCGCTCTCGATCGCGCCGACGAACGAGACGTCGTAGTCCATGAGGCTCTGGACGCCGGAGATCGGCGCGGCCTTGTTGACGAAGTACGGGAAGTTCATCTCGACGTGCCCCGAGTCGGCTTCGAGCCGCCCGACCATCTCGAGGAGCATCGCCTTGAAGCTCTCGACCGAGATCTCGCGCTCGTGCGCATTCAGGATCTCGACGAAGCGCGACATATGGGTGCCCTTGAAGTGGTGGGGCAGCCCGACATACATGTTGAACGTCGCGATGGTGTGCTGCACGCCGCCGCCCTTCACCGCGACCTGGATCGGATGCCGGATCGCCTTGATCCCGACCTTGTCGATTGCGAGTCGGCGGCTGTCCGCGCTGGCCTGGACGTCGGGGATGGGTGCGAGCGGGTCGCGCGTGTTCATGCGGAGGATCTTCTTCGTCGTGTGCAGGGCGGAGTACGGCGCAGGGGTGTACGACGACTTGCTTGCATCGAATGCGGCGAGTTTAGCACGGCGGTCCGCCGCGACCGGCTCAGGCGGCGCGGATCGACGGCCCGGGCGCGGCCTCCGCGAGACGCTTGCGAATCGCGGCGAGGATGCCGTCCTTATTGAGGCCGGCGGCCGCCAGCAGCTGGTTTTGATCGCCGTGATCGATGAAGCGATCGGGGAGCCCGAGATGCAGCATCGGGGCCGCGATGCCCTGCGCGGCGAGGCTCTCGGCCACCGCGCTTCCCGCCCCGCCCATGACCACGTTGTCCTCCACGGTCACGACGAGCGCATGGGAGCGCGCCAGCTCGACCACGAGCTCGTCGTCGAGCGGCTTCACGAACCGCATGTTGACGACGGTCGCGTCGAGCTCCTCGCCCGCCTCGAGCGCGGGCTTGAGCACGGTGCCGAACGCGAGGATCGCGACCCGCCGGCCCTCGCGGCGCAGCTCGCCCTTGCCGACCGGGAGCGCCCGCATGTCTTTCTCGACCGCCACGCCCGGTCCACCACCGCGTGGGTAGCGCACCGCCGCCGGCGTATCGAGGAGATACCCGGTGTAGAGCATCTGCCGGCACTCGTTCTCGTCCGCGGGCGCCATCACCGTGATCCCCGGGATACAGCGCAGGTACGAGAGATCGTACGCGCCGTGATGGGTCTGGCCGTCGGCACCGACGAGTCCCGCCCGGTCGAGCGCGAAGAGCACCGGGAGGCTCTGGATCTCCACGTCGTGGATGAACTGGTCGTAGGCGCGCTGCAGGAACGTGGAGTAGATCGCGACCACCGGCTTCATGCCCTCGCAGGCGATCCCGGCGGCAAAGGTGACGGCGTGCTGTTCGGCGATGCCGACGTCGAAGTACCGGTCCGGAAAGCGCTCGGCGAAAGCGACGAGCCCGGATCCCTCGCGCATCGCCGGCGTGATGCCGATCACCCGCGGATCGCGCTCGGCCATGTCGCACAGCCAGTCGCCGAAGACCTGAGTGAAGGACGGCTTCCCGCCCGACTTCCCGCCGGTGATGCCGGCATCGGGCTCGAATTTCGAGACGCCGTGGTAGAGGACCGGATCGGCCTCGGCGAGCTTGTAGCCCTGGCCCTTGGTCGTGACGATGTGCAGGAACTGCGGGCCCTTCAGCTCCTTGATGTTCTTCAGCGTCGGGATCAGCGAGTCGAGGTCGTGGCCGTCGATGGGGCCGATGTAGTTGAAGCCGAACTCCTCGAACATGGTCGAGGGGACGACCATGCCCTTGGCGTGCTCCTCGACCCGTTTCGCGAGCTCCCACAGCGGCGGCATCGGCGAGAGCATCCGCTCCGCGGCCTTGCGCGCCGCGGCGTAGAACCGGCCCGACACCAGCCGCGCGAGGTAGCGGTTCATCCCGCCGAGCGACGGCGAGATCGACATGTCGTTGTCGTTCAGGATCACCAGGAAATCGGCGTCCGCGCCGCCGGCGTTGTTCATCGCCTCGAAGGCCATTCCGGCCGACATCGCGCCGTCGCCGATCACCGCGATCGCGCGGCGGCTCTCGCCCTTGCGCCGCGCGGCGACCGCCATGCCGAGCGCGGCACTGATCGAGGTGCTGGAGTGCGCGGTGCCGAAGGTGTCGTACACGGATTCGCTGCGCCGGGGGAAGCCCGAGATGCCGCCGAGCATCCGCAGTCGCGACATCGCTTCGCGCCGGCCGGTGAGGATCTTGTGCGGATAGGTCTGGTGGCCCACGTCCCACACGATCCGGTCTTCCGGCGTGTTGAACACGTAGTGCAGCGCAATCGTCAGCTCGACGGTGCCGAGATTCGACGACAGGTGTCCGCCGGTCTTGCTCACCGACTCGAGCACGAAGGCGCGCAGCTCGACGGCGAGGTCGCGCAGCGCTTTGCGATCGAGCTTGCGCAGGTCGGCCGGCTCGTTGATCGTCTGGAGAAGCTCGTAGGCCACGGGCTGAGAAACCGGAAGCTAGTCTGGGCGGATTGTAACGCCAGGCTTCATGCTGCGAGGGCGCACACCCTCTCGCTCCCCGAGAATCTCTCGCAAGTCATCGCAACGCGAGGGGGCAGACACCTTCGGGCTCCCCGAGGCCAGAGAAAAGGCGCTTTCTCGCTAGAACTCCCGGGTCACGATGAAGTCGACGAGATCGCCGAGGCGCGCCGCGCGCGACCCGAACGCCTCCAGCGCGGCATGCGCGTCGCGGCGGAGCGTCTGCGCGAGATCGCGGGCACGCGCGAGCCCGAGGAGCGTTACGTACGTCGGCTTGCCCTGCGCTGCATCCTTGCCGGCGGTCTTGCCGAGCGTCGCCGTCGGCGCCGCCGCGTCGAGTACGTCGTCGACGACCTGAAATGCGAGCCCCACGCACTTCGCGTAGCGATCGAGCGCCGCCGCTGCCGCGGGCTCCAACGGCGTTCCGCACCGCGCCCCGAGCACGACGGAGGCGCGGATCAGCGCGCCGGTCTTGAGGATGTGCATGAACTCGAGCTCCGGCAAGGTCAGCGGCTTCCCTACCGCCGCGAGATCGATCGCCTGGCCGCCCGCCATGCCGCGCGTCCCGCTCGCAACCGCGAGCAGGTGGAGCATCTCGAGCTGCGCCGCCGGCTCGTCCGCGAGCCGGGTGGCGGCCAGCAGCTCGAAGGCGAGCGACTGCAGGCCGTCCCCGACCAGCAGTGCGGTGGCCTCGTCGAATTCGAGGTGCACGGTAGGTTTCCCACGGCGCAAGACATCGTCGTCCATGCAGGGCAGATCGTCGTGGACGAGCGAGTACGCGTGGATCAGCTCGAGCGAGCACGCGACCGCGTCGAGCCGCTCCGGCGCGGCACCTGCCAGCTCGCCGGCGGCGAACGCGAGCATCGGCCGCACCCGCTTGCCGCGCCCGAGGACGGCATAGCGCATCGCCTCGTGCAGTCGCTGCGGAACGTGGTCGCCGCCGGGGAGCACGCGCTCGAGCGCGCGCTCGACGCGCGACTGGATGTGCACCATCCAGTCGCGGAGGTCAACCTTCGGCGTCGTCACCGGGCAGGGCCTTCAGCGCCTCGTCCTCGAGTATCCGCACTTGCGCTTGCGCCTGTGCGAGCCGTCCCTGGCAGTATTTCGCCAGCTCGATCCCGCGCTGGTGCGCAGCGAGCGACTGCTCGAGCGGGAGCGTACCGGCCTCCATCGATTGCACGATCTTCTCCAGCTCGGCGAGCGCCGCCTCGAAGCTCTTGGGCGCGTCGTCGGCGGGGGCATCGGCAGTGGTCTTTGCCATCGGGTGCCTCAAGTCGCGTCGACTACGCCGGCGCGCGCGAGCATCGCCTGTGCGAGCACGTTGCAGCCGGCGGCGAGGTCGGAAGGGGTCGCATCCTCGATCTCGTTGTGACTGATGCCGCCCGCACAGGGGACGAAGATCATCGCGGCCGGGGCGACGCGCGCGACGTAGACCGCGTCGTGGCCGGCGCCGCTCACGATGTCGAGGTGCCGGAAGCCAAGGCGGCGCGTCGCGCCCCGCACGGCGGCAACGCAAGCGGCATCGAAGTGGCATGGTGGGAAGTACACCACCTGCTCGACCGCGATGGCGACGTTCGTCTCACCGGCCACCCGCTCGCAGGCGGTGCGCAGCGCCGCGTCCATCCCGAGCAGCCCGTCGTCGGTCGCATGGCGGAAATCGACCGAGAATTTCACTTCGCCGGGAACGACGTTCCGCGAGTTGGGGCCGACCTGCATGAAGCCTACGGTGCCGCGCCCGTCGGGCGCGAACGCCAGCGCAATTCGGTTCACCTCACCGACCAGCCGCGCGGCTGCCAGCAACGCATCCTTCCGCAACCGCATCGGTGTTGGGCCGGCGTGCGCGTTCATGCCCGTCACCGTCACGTCGTACCAGCGCTGACCCAGCGCGCCGGTGACGACCCCAATCGTGTTGCCGCTGTCTTCGAGCACCGGGCCCTGCTCGATGTGCGCTTCGAAATAGGCGCCGACCGGCGTGCCCGCGGGCGCAGTGCCGGCATAGCCGATCCGCGCGAGCTCGTCCCCGACCGAGCGGCCCTCCAGGTCGGTGCGCCGCAGAACCTCGGCAAGCGGGAAGACGCCGGCGAACACGCCCGAGCCCATCATCACCGGCGTGAATCGCGTGCCCTCCTCGTTCGTCCACACCGCCACTTCCATCGGCGCCGCGGTCCGCAGCCCGCGATCGTTCAGCGTGCGCACGACCTCGAGCCCGGCGAGCACGCCGTAGGTGCCGTCGAACTTGCCGCCGGAGGGCTGCGTGTCGATGTGGCTGCCGGCGACGACCGGCGGCCGTGCCGGATCGCACCCGGCGCGGCGCCCGAAGATGTTGCCGATCGGGTCGACGCACACCGCCAGCCCGGCGTCTCGGAACCATTCGACGACCCGGTCGCGGCCGGCGCGGTCGAGATCGGTGAGCGCGATGCGCCGCACGCCCCCGAGCGGCGTCGCGCCGATCTTCGCCAGGTCCAGCAGCGACCGCCACAGCCGATCGGCGTCGATCCGGAGCTCGGCGATCCGCGAATCGCTGCTCGCGACTTCGCTCATCCGCAAGCCTACCGCGCGGCCCGGATCGCGGCGCGGATCCCGTCCACCATCCGCGCGAGCTCCTGCTCGGTCGAGATGAACGGCGGGCCGACGGCGATAGTGTCGCCGGTGAAGCGGAGGCACTGCCCCTCGCGCAGGCCCTGCTCGAACACCTTGAGCGCACGCAGACCCGGCTGGCCGGGGATCGGCTCGAGATCGACCGCGGCCGCAAGCCCGAGGTTGCGGATGTCGAGGACGCCCGGCTCGCCCGCGAGCGAGTGGATCGCGTCCTGCAGCACGCGTTCGAGCACGCGTACGCGCGCGAACGTGCCCTCTTCCTCGAGGATGTCGAGCGTCGCGTGTCCTGCGGCCACCGCCATCGGATGCCCGGAGTACGTGTACCCGTGGAAGAACTCGACCAGGTGCTCCGGGCCGGTCATGAAAGCGTCGTAGATCTCCTTGCGGACGATCACCCCGCCGAGCGGGACCGCGGCGTTGTTCACCCCCTTGGCGAAGACGATCATGTCCGGCACCACGCCGAAGCGCTCGGCGGCGAACGCCGCGCCCATGCGGCCGAAGCCGGTGATCACCTCGTCGAAGATCAGGAGGATCCCGTGCTGTGTGCACAGTTCGCGCAGCCGCTCGAGATAGCCGACCGGGGGCACGATCACCCCCGCCGACCCCTGCATCGGCTCGACGATCACGGCCGCGATCGTGGACGCATCGTGCAGCGCGACGATCCGCGACAGCTCGTCGGCGAGATGCGCGCCCCACTTCGGCTGGCCGCGCGAGAACGCCATCTCGGCGAGATTGTGCGTATGCGGCAGATGATCGACGCCGGGCAGCTGCGCGGACGGAAAGGTCTTGCGGTTCGCGGCCATCCCGCCGACGGAGATCCCGCCGAAGCCGACGCCGTGATAGCCGCGCTCGCGGCCGATGAAGCGCATCCGCGCCGCCTCGCCGCGCACGCGATGGTAGGCGAGCGCGATCTTGAGCGAGGTATCGACCGCCTCCGAGCCGGAGTTGACGAAGAAGACGTGCTCGAGCCCGGCCGGGGCCAGCGCCGCGACCCGCGCGGCGAGACGGAACGTCTCGGGGTAGCCCATCTGGAACGCCGGGCTGTAGTCCATCGTCTCGAACTGCACCTTGAGCGCTTGCGCGATGCGCGGATGACCGTGGCCGAGCCCGACGCACCACAGGCCCGAGAGGCAGTCGAAGAGCCGATCGCCCTCGACGGTGGTGTAGTAGGCGCCTTTCGCGGAGGCGAGCAGCCTGCGCTCGTGATGCCGCTTGAAGTAGCGGTTGTGCGAGAACGGCATCCAGTAAGCGTCGAGGTCGACGGCGAGGTCCTCGACACGAGGGGCAAGAGCAGGGGCAAGAGCAGGGGCAAGAGCGGCTGGCACCTTCGGCGGCACGATCTCGTTCATCGGTACGGTCCTTCGTACGAGGGAGGAAACAAGGGCGCGCGAACCCCCTTGCAGACCTCCCGATTTCAGACTTGGCTCGCTCTCGGCGAGGGTCGGATTATCGCCCGGTCCTGCTATAGTCGGCAGGCGATGTTCACGACGCTCGTCAGCACCGAAACGCTGGCCGCTCACGTCGACGATCCGCGCTGGATCGTCTTCGACTGCCGCCACGACCTCGCACAGCCCGGACTGGGCCGGACCGAGTATCTGCAGTCGCACATCCCCGGCGCCCGGTTCATGCATATGGACGAGGACCTCGCGGGCCCGGTCACCGGGACGAACGGCCGGCATCCGCTGCCGGACCCCGTTCGATTCGCAGCGCGACTCGGCGCCGCCGGTGTCGGCGCGGACACGCAAGTCGTCGCGTATGACGCGCAAGGGGGCGTGAACGCGGCGCGCCTGTGGTGGATGCTCCGCTGGCTGGGGCACGATGCGGCCGCCGTGCTCGACGGCGGATTCATCAAGTGGCAGCGCGAGGAGCATCCCGTAACCGCCGCGTTGCCGCCGGTCGTGCCCGCGCGGTTCGAGGCGCGCTTGCGACCGCTCGCCGTCGATGCCGCTTTCGTGCTTGCGCATCTCCAGGACCGGGGCGTGACGCTCGTCGACGCGCGCTCGGGCGAGCGCTACCGCGGGGAGTCCGAGCCGATCGATCCGGTCGCCGGCCACATCCCCGGGTCGCTCAACCGCTTCGTCCGCGACAATCTGGACGGCGGCGTGTTCAAGCCGGCGGAGCGCCTGCGCGCCGAGTGGCAGACCCTGCTCGACGGGCTCCCGCCGGAGGCGACGGTGCACTCGTGCGGTTCGGGCGTGGCCGCCTGCCACAACCTGCTCGCGATGGAGGTCGCCGGGCTCGCGGGGAGCAGGCTGTACCCCGGGTCTTGGAGCGAATGGATCGCCGACCCGGCGCGCCCCCGGGCCACGGGCGGGCAGCCGTGACGCGCTTCGGGTCGGCCACCGCCGCGTCGTAGCGCCCGTCGGTGCTCGCCGACTTCGTCCTCATCGTCCACTTAGCGTTTGTCCTGTTCGTCGTCGGCGGCTTTGCGCTCGTGCTCGCAGGCGGCGCCCTCGGCTGGCGCTGGATCCGCAACCGCGCCTTCCGGTACGCGCACCTCGCCGCGATCGCGTTCGTCGCGCTCGAGGCGCTCGCCGGGGTCGCCTGCCCGCTCACGCTCTGGGAGGATGCGCTGCGGCGCACAGGCCCCGTCGCGCCGAGCTTCGTCGGGCGTTGGGCGCGGCGGCTGCTCTACTACGACTTCCCCGAGTGGGTGTTCACAGTCGCGTACGTCCTCTTCGCGATTGCGGTAGCCGTCACATTCCGGCTCATCCCGCCCCGTGAATCGGGCCCCCGTAAGGGGCTATGATCGCGCGAGACACCGAAAAACACGGGCTGTTGAAACGCGTCGTGAGCATGATCTCGTTGCCCCTGTCGAACAGCGCTTCCTCTCAACAGCCTCTGACTTGGGGGATCTGAAACGGGGCCTGCCCCCTTTTTCGACCCCTGCCAACGCCCCGGTCAATTGGATGCGCGTCCTCGTCATCGACGACTCTCCCGAGTTCCGCAGCCGCGTCGCGCAGTATCTCGCCGCGGCGATGCCCGATGCCGAGCTCACGCTGTGGGATCCCGCGGCGCAGGGAAAACCCGGCGTCGGGTTCGACTGGCGCCGTTACGACGCGATGCTCCTCGACGACTCGCCCGGCCCGGGGCAGGACGGCCTCGCCTGGCTGGAGGCGTTTCGCGCCGAGGCGCGGGTCCCGCCGACCCTGATGCTGTCCGACACCGGCGGCGAGGACATGGCGGTCAAGGCGATCAAGGCCGGGGCCGCTGACTACCTCAAGAAGCCCGACCTGACGCCGATCCGGCTGGCGATGGCGATCAAGGAAGCGATGATCGAGGCGGTCGAGATCTCACGCGACGTCGACACGTTGCGCATGACCCAGAGCCTCGAGATCGGCGCGATCGGCCAGCCGGCGGCGGCCGACCAGGCCGGGGTCTCCGGCTACCGCGTGCTGCGCAAGATCGGCGAAGGCGGGATGTCGCGCGTCTACCTCGCCGAGCGCGAATCCGACGGGCTGCAGCTCGTCCTGAAGATGCTCGACACGCGGCTCGCCCGCGATCCCCAGTCGCAGGCGCGCTTCGTGCGCGAGTACAAGATCATCCAGCGCATCCAGAACGCGCACGTGGTGATGATCTTCGACCACGGCTTCACCGCCGAGAACCCGTGGCTCGCGATGGAATATTTCCCGGGCGGGGATCTCAGCGAGCGCATCCAGAAGGGCATCAGCTCGATGGGCGCGCTCAAGATCCTGGTGCAGATGGCCGAGGCGCTCGACGCGGTGCACACCGCGGGCGTCGTCCACCGCGACCTCAAGCCGCAGAACATCATGTTCCGCGCCAACCACCGGCTCGCGATCCTCGACTTCGGCCTCGCGCGCGAGCTCGACGCAACGACGACGCTGACGCAGAAGGGGATGGTGATGGCCACCCCGCTCTACATGAGCCCCGAGCAGTGCCTCGGCCATCCGCACGACGAGCGCGGCGATCTCTACTCGACCGGCGTGATCCTGTACGAGATGCTCACCGGAACGCAGCCGTTCGAGGGCGAGAACGCCTCCGCGCTCGCCTATCAGCACGTCCACGGCGAGGCCCCGCGCCTGCCCCGGCGGTTGTCGGGGTATCAGCCGATCGTCGACCGGCTGCTCGCCAAGCGTCCCGACGAGCGGTTCCAGTCGGCGCGCGAGCTGTTCAACTTCATCGCGCACTAGGGCCGCGAGGGTCATGTCCGAGACCGCGTATCTGGACCTGATGAAGCACGTCCTCGACCGCGGCAGCCGCAAGGCCGACCGCACCGGCACCGGCACGCTGTCGGTGTTCGGCGCTCAGATGCGGTTCGATCTCACCGAGCGCTTCCCGCTGCTCACGACCAAGAAGCTGCATTTCAAGTCGATCGTCTACGAGCTGCTCTGGTTCCTGCGCGGCGACACCAACGTCCGCTGGCTGCAGGAGCGTGGCGTGACGATCTGGGACGAGTGGGCGGATGCAACGGGGGAACTCGGCCCGGTGTACGGCTACCAGTGGCGCAAGTGGCCCGACCGCACGGGGGGCACCATCGACCAGATCGCAGGCGTGGTCGATTCGATACGCGCCAGACCCGAATCGCGCCGCCATATCGTCACCGCGTGGAACCCCGCGGACGTGGACCGGATGGCGCTCCCGCCGTGTCACGCGCTGTTCCAGTTCTACGTCGCGGACGGCCGCCTCTCGTGCCAGCTCTATCAGCGCAGCGCCGACATCTTCCTCGGCGTGCCGTTCAACATCGCATCGTACGCGCTGCTCACGCTCATGATGGCGCAGGTGACGGGCCTCGCGCCCGGCGAGTTCGTGCTGACGCTCGGCGATGCACACCTCTACCTGAACCACCTCGACCAGGCGCGCGAGCAGCTCTCCCGCACACCGCGCCCCTTCCCGCGTATGAAGCTCGACCCGCGCGTCGCCGACATCTTCGGGTTCGCCTACCAAGACTTCTCGCTCGAAGGCTACGAGCCCCACCCCGCAATCAAAGCCCCGATCGCCGTCTGACTCGGCGGCACGCCCCGGGTTACCCCCCTTGTTCATACGAGTGTGCCCGCCCGGACCTTCTTTTTCGCGGCGCGCTACGCGCGCCCGAAAAAAGAAGGCCCGCGGGGAGGGGAGCGGGCCTGAAGCGGAGAGCTCACTGATGCGATCTTGCTCGGACGAGCTCTCCCGGGGAGGACGTGGTGAAGTTGTTGTTGTCGCTGCGCCTGAACTATTCCTTCTCCTGCCGCGACGGCCGGCTCACGACCGCACCGTCGACGACTCTCACCTTCTCGCCGACCGCAACCGCGGGCGGAGCGGCCTGGGACAGCGTCCGGTACAACCCGTCGTCCATCCGCACGGTGATCCGGTAGACCACGCGCCTGCCGCTGTCCCGCCCGGCGTCCGCGCCCTCGGGCACGACCACAGTCCGGATCGCTTCCACCGCACCGCAGTTCGCGCAGGACACCGCCCCCGCCGGGGCGACCGGCACCCGCGCCGCGATCGGCTCGCTCGTGTCGGCTCGCAACGGCGGCGTGCGACCGCTCATGGCGGAGAGGGCGACGAGGCCAACCACCGTCGCCGATGCGGCAGCGCCTAGAGCGACGAGTTGCGGCCGGGTGGGCATTGCCTTATCCAGGTCGGTGGCTCCCTGTAACGGGTATTGCGGTCTGAAGAGCACACGATGATGCGCTGCGTCGAAGACGCTTTAGTGATCCTTTGCAACCGCCGTGCCAACACAAAAATTACCCGCTCAATCAATAGTTTGTTGGAACGACGAGAGGAAACGCTGTCGGTGCTGCCCGACACGGATGAAGCGAGCCGGTTTGATCGCGCAATAAGGATTGCTGTCGCCGCGGGACGACAAGGACTACTTCTTCGGCTGGCAGTAGTCGAAGCCGTCCTGCCATCCAGCGACGTATTGCGCTTCACCCTTGGGACGCAGCGCGTTTTGACCCGTGCGCGCCACCGCGCAGCCGTCCCCAAACCCGCGGCGAAACTCGGGCGGGTAGCCGGAGAGATTGATCGAGCGCGTCACAGTGCCCGGGTTCTGTGCCCCGGGCCGCAGGCTCTCGTCGCTCGCACAACCGGCGACGCCGATGAGCACGATCAAGGCGTATCCGGCGAGGCGGCGGTGCATCGCTTGCACCGGGCGGTGGTGAACCTGCGACGCGCGCCTGGGTGCGTCAGCGGCCCGCGGTCTGCGCACCGCGCTCGACTTTGAACATCCCCGGCTGGAGCCGGTGGCGCTCGAGCAGCTTGTAGAACTCCGTGCGGTTGCGCTGCGCGAGACGCGCCGCGCGCGACACGTTGCCGCGGGTGAGCCGCAGGATCCGAACGAGATAGTCGCGCTCGAAGGCGCGTTTCGCCTCGTCGAGCGGCGTGAGGCCGGCAGGCTCGCTCTTGAGCGCCGCCGCGACGAGCGCCGCCGGCACGATGGGCGAGGTTGCGAGCGCGACCGCCTGCTCGACGACATTCGCGAGCTGCCGGACGTTTCCGGGCCACGGCGCACCGATCAGCAGCTCGAGCGCCTCGGGCGCGAACGCCCGCACGTCCTTGCCGTAGCGCCCGGCGGTCGCCCCCAGAAAGTGGGTAGCGAGCGGCACGATGTCCTCGCGCCGCTCGGCGAGGGCGGGAACCGCGAACGACACCACGTTCAGGCGATAGTAGAGATCCTCCCGGAACTCGCCGGACGCGACCCGCCCCTCGAGATCGCGATGCGTCGCCGACATGATGCGGACGTCGATCGGCATCGACTGCGTCGCGCCGACCGGCCGCACCTCGCGCTCCTGGAGCGCGCGCAGGAGCTTGACCTGCAGCGCGATCGGCATGTCGCCGATCTCGTCGAGGAACACGGTCCCACCCTCGGCGGACTGGAACAGGCCCTTGTGGTCGTAAGCCGCGCCGGTGAAGGCGCCCTTGCGATGGCCGAAGAGCTCGCTCTCGAGCAGCGCCTCCGGGATCGCCGCGCAGTTCACCGCGACGAACGGCGAGCCGGAGCGCTTGCCGGCCCGATGGATCGCACGGGCGAGCAGCTCCTTGCCCGTGCCGCTCGCGCCGGCGATGAGCACGCTCGCATCCGACTGCGCCACGAGCCGAGCCCGGCGCAGGAGATCTTCGATCTGCGGGCTCGCCGAGACGATCCCGGCCCGCCAATCCTCGCCTTCGGCCGGCGCGCGGGCCGAGGAGGACAGCTTCAACGCCTGGGCGACCTGGGCGAGCAAGTCCCGCGCCTCGAACGGCTTCGGCAGAAAGCCGAACACGCCGCGCTTGGTGGCGTCGACCGCCTCCGGAATGGTGCCGTGCGCGGTGAGGATGATGACCGGCAGCGTCGGCGCGGTGCGGCGGATGGCCTCGAACAGCGCGAGGCCGTCCATTCCGTCCATCCGCAGGTCCGTCACGACCACGTCGGGTCGCGAGACGGCGATCGCCGCGAGCGCGCGCGCGCCGCTTTCCGCGGTTTGTGCGGCGTGCCCTGCGGCGCCCAGGCGGAGCGCAAGGAGCTTCAGAATGTCGGGATCGTCGTCGACGACCAGGATCGTGGATTGGGTCATGGCTTCCTAGGGGGCGGGGACTGCTGCCCCCGCTCGATGAGTTGCTTGTCGATTGCGCGCAGCTGCTCGACCTGCTCCTTCAGTTGGTCGGCGCGCTTCTGGGTCTTCAGCCGCTCGGCGAGCTGCGCATGCACCAGGCTCGCGAGCTGGCGGAGCGCGCCGCTGCCGGAAGCGACCGGCTCGAGGAGCTGGATCGCGCGCGCGTCGTCCTGGAACGCGGTGCCCGGCAACGCATACAGCAGTGCTAGCCGCACTCGGCTCGCTCCCGACCGTTCGCGATTGAAGCTCTGCGTCGCGGCCGCGAGCTCGCGCTTCTGCTCGTCCGGACCGAGGCCTGCGACGCGCTGAGTGTAACCCAGGAGGTCGATTACTTGACGCGCCTCTTCCGCTTCCGCCGACGGCTGCACTAGAGGCGGCTGCACTGCGGGCGCGGGCGGCTCCACCACCGCGGGCGCGGGCGGCTCCACCACCGGCTGGGGCGGCTCCACCACCGCGGGCGCGCGCGGCTCCACCACCGGCGCGGGCGGCTGCATCGGGACGCAGCCGGCGAGCGCGAGCGCGACGAGCGTTGACGCGAGCGAACGCGCCAGGAAGCGAATCGACGCCGTGGCGCGGCGATTCTCCTCAGACCGGGAAGCACGCGAGACCCCGTCCCCTGGTGTCGTGGAAACTCGGTAGTACACCGCGTGCGGCCCGCGCTTCACGCCACCTCCCGCCGCGAAGCGACCTGGGGCAGCGTCAGCCGGAACCGGCCGCCGGGTCCCTCGAGCGCCTCGATCCTGCCCCCGTGCGCGACCGCGAACTCGCGCGCGATCGCGAGCCCGAGTCCGCTGCCCTTGACGCGCGCACCGGATGGCCGCTCGCCGTGAAAGAACCAGTCGAACACCTTCTCGCGATCGGCGTCCGGCACGCCGGGACCCTCGTCGGCGATCTCCAGGCACACGTCGCGCTCGCCCGGCACGACGGTGACGCGGACGGTGCCGCCCTCGGGCGAATACTTCACCGCGTTCGACACCAGGTTGTCGGCGACCACCCGCAGCTTCTCCGCGTCGCCAAGCAGCGGGGAGGGTTTCGCATCGAGCGCGAATGCGACCGCGCGGCCGGCCGCGTTGAGCTTGTGCCCGTCGATCGCGGCATTGGCGACCGCGGCGAGATCGACCTTCGCGAGCTTCAGCTGCTCCACGCCTGCTACCGCGCTCTGGTAGTGCAAGAGGTCCTCGATCAGGCGCTGGAGCTGCACGCTGTTCGACTGCAGGATTGCGACGATTTCGCGCTGCTGCGGCGTCACCGGCCCGCAAGCGCCGTCGGCGAGGAGCTCCGAGCCCTCGCGGAGCGCGGTGAGCGGCGTCTTCAGCTCGTGCGAGACGTGCCGCAGAAACCGCGCCTTCTGCTCCTCGAGCGCCCCCAGCCGCAGGCGGAGCCAGTCGAGACGCTCGCCGAGAAACTCGAGATCGGCCGGCCCCTGCACGTCCACCGCCGCGCCGAACTCGGCGGCGCCGAGCCGGCGGATCGCGCGGTCGAGCTGGCGGATCGGCCGCGCGATGAGGAACGCGAACAGCACCGCGATCGCGAGCCCGAGCGGGAACGCGGCGGCGAGCTGGACGAAGAGCGCAGACTGCGTCGCCGATGCGATCTCGCGCATGCGCTCGACCTCGCGGTCGATCAGCAGGCTCGACTCGTTCAGCACGCTCCGCGCGAGCCCAGAAAGCTCGACGTAACCTTCGATCAGCTTGCGCCGCTCGGGCGCCGGCGTGGGCTCGACGACCAGCTCGTCGTAGAGCGCCTGCTCCTTGTCGATCGTGCGGTTCAGCTCCGAGAGCTGCAGCTCGTCGAGCGGCAGCAGCGACAGCTCGCTCGTGGTGCGCTTGAAGTTGGCGCGGATCTTGGAATAGTCTTCGAGGAGCCCCGGATCGTCGAGGATCACGTACTGGCGCACGACTCTTTCCATCGACTGGGCCTGCTCCATCAGGAGCCGCGAGCCGCGCGCCGCCTGCACCGCCTGGTCTACCGCGCTCTCGCTCATGCTCGCGAGCCGCTGCATCGAGAGCGCGGCGTTCACCAGCGCGACGACGAGCGGCGCCGCGACGACGACGAAGCCGATCAGAAGCAGCTTCAGGAACGACTTCGGGTAGTAGAAATTTGCGAGCTTCAATGCGGGTCGCGGCCGAACCTATAATCGGAGCGCCCCATGATACAGGCGCGGCCGCGGTGCCGCGCGTTCCGCGCTGCTGACAACGCCGGGTGACAACGCTGCCGCCAACAGAATGCCGATCATATCGCTCGTTGCCGCGCTGGCGCGCAACCGCGTGATCGGCGCGGCGAACCGCCTGCCGTGGCATCTGCCAGAGGATCTGCGGCGGTTCAAGCGGCTGACGCTGGGTGCGCCGATCATCATGGGAAGAAGGACCCATGAATCGATCGGCAAGCCGCTCCCGGGCCGGCGGAACATCATCGTCACGCGCGCGCCCGGCGCGAGCTGGGACGGCTGCGAAGTCGCCCGCTCGCTCGACGACGCGGTGCGGCTCGCCCGGCCGGCGCCCGAGGTGTTCGTGATCGGCGGGGGAGAGCTGTACGGGCACGCCCTCGCGCGCGCCGATCGCCTCTACCTCACCCTGATCGATGCCGAGTACGCGGGCGACGCCTGGTTTCCGGCGTTCGATGCGGACGATTGGCGCGAGGTCGCGCGGGAGCCTGGTGTGGCCGCGAACGGCCTGCGGTTCGCGTTCGTTACCTTCGAACGCGTGCGATCAGGCGCATCGGCGCCCGGCGGCCAAAGCTCGCGCGGAGGCGCGACTCGAAGCCCGAATCAGCCGCTCTGAAGGTCGCCGCCGCGCAGGCGCCGCGACGCGCGGCGGCGCGCTACCGGATCCTGACCTCGGGGAGCGGAAATCCGTTGAAGCACGACGCGTATGCAGTGGTGTACGCGCCCGCGTTGCGGATGTAGATGAAGTCGCCGTCCTGCAGGTCGACGGGCAGCTCCTCGTCGCGCATGATGACGTCGACCGAGTCGCAGGTGGGACCGGCGATCGTCCACTTCACGTCGTGGCCGGCGCGGTCGGTGCGGATCTTGTACTTCAGACCCTCCGCGGTCTCGATGATCCCGCCAAAGAGCCCGGCATCCCAGTACATCCAGCGGGTGCCGTTGCGCGTGGCGGTACCGACGACCCGGCACACGAAGTAGCCGGCGTCGGAGACGAGATAGCGGCCCGGCTCGGCGATCACCCGCACCTCGGGCGGGAAGGCCTCGAGCGCCCGGTTGACCACCTCGCCGATCACCTCGATCGAGGGAATCGGCTTCACGTGCCGCACCGGATAGCCGCCGCCGATGTTGAGCAGCCGCGGCTGCAAGCCCGCGGCGATCATCTGGTCGAACACCGCGCGCGCCTTCTCGATACCGACGCGCCAGTTCTCGGGGTTGCGGCACTGCGACCCGACGTGGAAGGTGACGCCTGCGAGATCCGCGCTCAGCGCGGCCGCGGCCGCGACCATCTCGGGGACCTCGGCGGTATGCGCCCCGAACTTGCCCGCGAGCGGCCAGTCGGCGCCGATGTTCGGCGTGTCGATGCGGAGGTAGAGCTTCGCGTGCGGCGCGACGGCGTGGACCTTCCGGAGCTCCTCGACCGCGTCGACCACGAACCACTCGACGCCCTTACCGGCGGCGTACGCGATCCACTCGCGCGCTTTCATGGGGTTGGAATAGAAAACCTGGGCCGGCGGCACGCCCAACCCGACGAGAAGATCGAGCTCGGCGACCGAAGCGATCTCGAACCCGGCCCCCTCCTCGATCAGCACGCGCAAGACCCGCGGATCGGGATTCGCCTTCACCGCGTAGTGCGGCCGCACCCGCGGCATCGCGTCGAGGAATCGTCGCGTCTTCTCGCGGACGATGTCGTTGTCGACGAGGAGAAACGGCCGCGTGTACCCGTTCCTGGCGGCGGCCCGAACCGCCTCGAAGTCAAGGCTCGTCTCGGGGTGGGTGTCGAAGTACTGTTCGGGCCGTTGTGGCGGGTGGGCGCGGGCGGCAGCGGTCTTCGTGGGTGAGGCAACAGGGACAGGCATGCAACTCTCTCCGGGGGGCAGGGCCTCGACTAGCGCTTGATCACAATGCGACGCGACGCTCTAGCGGTTCCTCTCGCCTGTCATGATGACCTCCTGCCCCAGTGCCCGCGTCGAACGCGTGCCGCAAAAAGAAAAAAGGCCAAGCGGCCTCCTTCGAAAAAGCCGTTCGGCCCAACGATTCGCGCGCGACTATACCCCCCACCCACGGAGGGGTCAACACCGTTTGGCAACGCACCTGCGAGCGCGTTACGCCACCCCGACGCGTGCGGGGCAAGGTGTCATGGGAGGCAGGGTCGAACGGCGGCGCGGGACGCCGACCGCTCCGTCCAATCCGGAGGCGGCCGGCCAGTCAATCGGTTCTAAGTGTTCTGAACGACGATGTTCGGGAACTTCCCGGTCATGTCCTTCTGCAGCTCGCCGATCTTCACCGCCACCCGCCGCGCAATCGCGCGGTAGATCTCCGCGGTCCGCCCGTCCGGGTCGGCGACCACCGTCGGTGTGCCCGAGTCGGCTTGCTCGCGGATACGGATGTCGAGCGGAAGCGCGCCGAGGAGCTCGACGCCGTAATCCCTGCTCATCGCCGCGGCGCCGCCAGAGCCGAAGATGTGCTCCTCGTGGCCGCAATTCGAACAGACGTGTAGCGACATGTTCTCCACGATGCCGAGGATCGGAATCCCCACCTTCTCGAACATCTTGAGGCCCTTGCGCGCGTCGATGAGCGCGATGTCCTGCGGCGTCGTCACGATCACCGCGCCGGTCACCGGCACCTTCTGCGCGAGCGTGAGCTGGATGTCGCCGGTGCCCGGCGGCAGGTCGACGACGAGGTAGTCGACGTCGCGCCAGCGGGTGTCCTTGAGGAGCTGCTCGAGCGCCTGCGTCACCATCGGGCCACGCCACACCATCGGCGTATCGACGTCGATCAGGAAACCGATCGAGATCGCCTGCAGGCCGTGGCCGTTCATCGGCTCGAGCGACTTGCCGTCCTTCGACTCGGGCCGGCCGGTGATGCCGAGCATCGTCGGTTGCGAGGGGCCGTAGATGTCCGCGTCGAGCACGCCCACAGTTGCGCCTTCGGCCGCGAGCCCGAGCGCGAGATTGACCGCGGTGGTCGACTTGCCCACGCCGCCCTTGCCGGAGGCCACGGCGATGATGTTCTTCACCCCCGGGACGAGCTTCACGCCGCGCTGGACGACGTGGGCGGCGATGCGGGTGGTGACGTTCACGTTGACCGCGCCGACGTCCGCGAGCGAGCGCAGCTTCTGCAGCACGAGCTTGCGCATCGGCTCGACCTGCGTTTTCGCCGGGTAGGCGAGCTCCACCTCGACCGTGACGTCCTGGCCGGCGAGCCTGATGCTCTTCACCGAGCGCGTCGCGACGAGATCCTTGGCGGTATTAGGGTCGACGATCGTCTGTAGCGCGGACTGGACGTCCTGTTCTGTGAGGGGCATGTTGCGACTCCTGAGGGTGAAAGCAGTCTAGCAGAGTCGATTTGGTGGGTTATCCACGCTAAACTCAGGGGTTAACTGCCGACGCCGCGCCCGATGTCCCGCCTCCCGTCCCGCCGCCTGTTCGTCACCACCGCCCTGCCGTACGCGAACGGCTCGTTCCACATCGGCCATATCATGGAGTACATCCAGGCCGACATCTGGGTGCGATTCCAGCGCATGCGGGGCCACGCGGTGCACTTCGTGGGCGCGGACGACGCGCACGGCGCGCCGATCATGCTGAAGGCCGAGGCCGAGGGGATTTCGCCGCAGGCGCTCGTCGCGCGGATCGCCGCCGAGCGCCCGCGCTACCTCGAGGGCTTTCACATCTCCTTCGACAACTGGCACTCGACGGACTCGCCCGAGAACGTTGCGCTGTCGCAGGACATCTACCGCCGGCTCCAGCAGGCCGGCTTGGTGTACACGCGCACGATCGAGCAGCTCTATGACCCGGTGAAAGGGATGTTCCTCGCCGACCGCTACATCAAGGGGGAGTGTCCCGTCTGCGGCACCAAGGATCAATACGGCGACGCCTGCGAGAACTGCAGCAGCGTTTACGCGCCGACCGACTTGAAGAACCCGTACTCGACGCTCTCCGGCGCGACGCCGGTGCTGAAGTCGTCCGAGCATTACTTCTTCCGCCTGTCCGATCCGAAGTGCGTCGCTTTCCTGAAGGCGTGGACGCAAGACGGGCGGCTGCAATCGCAGGTCGCGAACAAGGCCCGGGAGTGGCTCGAGGGCGAAGGCGACAAGGCGCTCGCCGACTGGGACATCTCGCGCGATGCGCCGTACTTCGGGATTCCGATCCCCGATGCGCCGGGCAAGTACTTCTATGTCTGGCTCGACGCGCCGATCGGCTATCTCGCGTCGCTCAAGAACTACTTCGAGTCCGGCAAGGCGGCCGCCAACGGCGAACGCCGGAGCTTCGAGGAATTCCTCTCCGCCCCGGACACCGAGCAGATCCATTTCATCGGCAAGGACATCATCTACTTCCACACGCTCTTCTGGCCGGCCATGCTGAAGTTCGCGGGCGCGCCCTATCGCGTGCCGGACAACGTCTACGTGCACGGCTTCATCACGTTCACGGGCGAGAAGATGTCGAAATCCCGCGGCACGGGCGTCAGCCCGCTCCGGTACCTCGAGCTCGGGATGAACCCGGAGTGGCTGCGCTACTACATCGGCGCCAAGCTGAGCGCCAACGTCGAGGACGTGGATTTCAATCCGGACGACTTCGTGGCGCGTGTGAACTCGGATCTCGTCGGCAAGTACGTGAACATCGCCAGTCGGTGCGCCGCGTTCATCGTGAAGCGCTTCGACGGCGCGCTGGCGCGGCCCGACTTCACGCCGGACCTCGAAGCCGCATTCGCGTCGGCGGCGGATGGCATCCGAGACGACTACGAAGCACGCGAGTTCGGCAAGGCGCTGCGGAAGATCATGCAGCTCGCCGATCTCGCCAACCAGTACGTCGATCAGCGCAAGCCGTGGGAGCTCGCCAGACAGCCGGGCGAGGCCGCGGCGCTGCACTCGGTCTGCTCGACGGCGCTCGCCCTCTTCCGCGATTTGACGCTCTACCTCAAGCCGGTGATGCCGAGCGTGGCGGCGACCGTGGAGCAGTTCCTGAACATCCCCCCGCTGCGGTGGCAGGATGCGTGGAAGCATCTGCCCGCGGGCCACCGTATCAACGCGTATCAGCACCTCATGACCCGGATCGATCCCAAGCAGGTACAGGCGCTGGTCGGACTGAGCGGGGAGCCGACGGTCGCGGCGCCGCCCCCCGCCTCCCCGCCCGGCGCGGCACCCGCGAAGGTCGACGGAAGCGAGATCTCGATCGACGATTTCGCGAAGATCGACCTGCGCGTGGCGAAGGTCGTCGCCGCCGACCACGTCGACGGTGCGGACAAGCTCGTGAAGCTGACGGTCGACCTCGGCGGCGAGATGCGGACGCTCTTCGCCGGCATCAAGTCCGCCTACCAGCCGTCGCAGCTCGTCGGCCGGCTCACCGTCGTCGTCGCGAACCTCGCGCCGCGCAAGATGCGCTTCGGCACCTCCGAGGGAATGGTGCTTGCCGCCGCCGGCGAAGGTCCCGGCATTTTCCTGCTCGCGCCCGATTCGGGCGCCCAGCCCGGCATGCGCGTGAAGTAGCGCGGGCCGACGGTCCAGCGATGTCTGACGCGAACGGGAGCGCCGCCTACGCGAGCCTGGTGTTCTTGGGCGTCGCCGATTTCGCGCGGAAGCCGGTCGCCGAACAGGCCGGGCTGCGGGAGCGCCTCGATGCGGCGGTCGTGCGCGCGCTCGCGGCCCTCGCCCCCGCCGACCGCATCGTGGCCGATGCGTCCGACGGCGTCGCGGTCGCCGTTCTCGGCGTACCGGCCGACGCCCTTCTCCTTGCGCGGCGGATGCGGCGCCTCGCGCGCGGCGAGGGCGGCGAGCCTTTCCCGATCAGGATCGGCGTCAACCACGGCCCGATCCGGCTCGGCGCCGACGATCACGGGGAGCCCTGCCTCGTCGGCGACGGTGTGGTCGCGGGCGCCGCGGTCGCGGGATTCTCCGCGCCCGATCGCATTCTCGTCTCGCGGTCGTTCCGCGATGCGCTCGAGCCGGCGGATCCCGAGCGCGCTGCGCGCCTGCGGGCTGCCGGCACGCAGACCGACGCGAGCTTGCGGTCCTACGAGCTTTACTCGTTCGAGACTACGGGCAGCGACCCGGGCGCGGCCACCACGGGAACAAGCGCATTCGCGCAGGCAGAGAGTGCCGCGCCGCCGGCGCCTCGCCGCCGCTTGCTGCTCGTCGGGGGAGCGAGCGTCGCCGGCATTCTAGCCGCCGGCATCGTCGCGCGCGTCGCGCGGCGCGCCGTGCAGGAGGCAAAGCGCCCGGCCGTGGTCGAGCTGGCGATCCTGCCGTGGGGCGAGGTCATGATCGATGGGGTCTCCAAAGGGAGGACCCCACCGCTGAAGCGGCTCGAGGTTCCGCCCGGCAAGCACACGATCGAGATTCGTCATCCCGCCCATCCGCCGGTTGCGCTCAAGGTGGCGCTCGACGCGGGCGAGGAGCTGAACGTGCGGCACACCTTCGCGCCGGTCGCCGCGCCGCCCGCGCAGTCGCAACCCCGCGAGCCGCAGCCCTCCCGCGCGCGCCGGATGTGGAACGACTTCCGCAAGCAGGCCGGGTTCTAGTCGAACGCGAGAACCGATGTCGAAGGCAGCGCCTTTCCCGACTTCGGGGAGCACCAGGGGATGTGGCCCCTCGTGTCGTGACTAAGCCGTGAGCGAGCCCGAGCGCCTCGGCCGGTACACGCTGCAGGGCGAGCTCGGGCGCGGCGCGATGGGCATCGTCTACCGCGCCTCGGATGCGATGCTGAACCGCACGGTGGCGATCAAGACGATCAACGTCGCGGCCGATCCCGCCGAGCGCGAAGAGTACGAGAAGCGCTTCTACCAGGAGGCGAGGGCGGCCGGCGGCCTCAGCCATCCGAACATCGTCACCATCTACGACATCGGCAACGCCGGGGACGTCGTCTACATGGCGATGGAGTTCGTCCAGGGGAGCGAGCTGACGAGCCTGCTCGACGGCCGCGTCGTCGACCCCGCGCAGGCGCTCGACATCGGCGCGCAGATCGCCGATGGCCTCGCGTATGCCCACGAGCGCGGCGTCGTGCATCGCGACGTGAAGCCGGCCAACATCATGGTCGAGCGCGGCGGCCGGGCGAAGATCATGGACTTCGGCATCGCGCGGATGCGTTCGTCGGACGTGAAGACGCAGACCGGGATCCTGCTCGGCTCGCCGAAGTACATGGCGCCGGAGCAACTGCTCGGCCGCGGTGTCGATCATCGGTGCGACATCTTCGCGCTCGGCGTGGTGCTCTACGAGATGGCGGCGGGCGTCCCGCCCTTCTCCGGCGACGACATCACGCAGATCATGTACCGGATCGTCCACTCGAACCCGCCGGCGCCGAGCGCGGTCAACGCGCGGCTGCCCGCGATCCTCGACCTCGTCCTCGCGCGCGCGTTGGCGAAAGATCCGGACGCGCGCTACCAGAGCGCCGCCGAGCTCGCCGCGGATCTGCGCGCCGCCCGCGTGCAGCTCCTCGCGGCCATGCCGCCGCGCGGGCAAGAGGACAAGACGGACGAAGAGGACGACGCGAGCCAGACCCTCCCGATCGGCTCGCTCTCGCTGCCGCCACGCGAAGAGAAGACCCCGGCCCGAGCGCTGGCCCCTGAGCAGATCCCTGCGCGGCCCGATCCTCAGCCCAAACCGCAGACCGGGCCGCCGCCCAAGCCGGAGCGGGCCGAGCCGGGCGCCCGGCTCCGCATCTCGCGACGCTTCGACTCGACCGAGGCGATGCGGCGGCTTGCCGCAAGCTCCGGCGACGCGTTCGAGCGCACGGTGAAGCTGGACTTCGCGGCGCTCGGTGCGTCGAGCGAGCCGCCGGCGCTCGGGGGGCCGCAGCCGGCCGCGCCGCTGTCCGGATCATCCGCGGCGCCGCCCGCAACGCAGGAGCGCGGCGGGCGCGAGCGGTTTGGCCTATGGGCGAGTGTTACCATCGCGGCGCTCGTCGCGCTCGTCATCGCGCTCGGCTGAGGACGCCAGAACAAAACAAGATGGCCACAGCGGACACAGCGATCCCGGAGCAGGAAGCTCGAACGTCGATCGCTCCGATCCTCGCTCCGGTCCCCGCTCTGATCCCCGTTGTCCGCCGCGGGCGCGCTCCCCTGACGTGATCACCTCGCCCCTCGGCCTCACGCTCGCGATCGCGCTCGCCTGGCTCGCAGTCGCCGCGCTCGGCCTGGCGGCGCCGCGCGCCTTGCGCTACGTCGCCCGCGTGCTGTTCCCGCTCGGCGCCGTGCTCGGGCTCGCGCTCGCCGGCGTGGCGCTCGCGGGGATCACCGCGCCGCCGCACATCTACGTCGCGCCCCTGGGGCTGCCCGACCTGCCGTTCCACTTCCGGATGGACGCGCTGTCGGCGTTCTTCCTCTTCCTCCTCGGCGCGGTCGCCGCCGGGGTGTCGGTGTTCGCGGCCGGCTACATGCGCGCGGGCGAGGGCACCGCGCCGGGCCTCCAGTGCCTCTGGTACCACCTCTTTCTTGCCAGCATGGCGTTGGTGCTGGTCGCCGACGATGCCTACGGCTTCATGGTCGCGTGGGAGTCGATGGCGGTGTCGTCGTTCTTCCTCGTGACGAGCGACCACCGCCAGGCGGAGATCCGCCGCGCGGGCTATCTCTACCTCCTGATCGCGCACGTCGGTGCGATCGCGATCCTGCTCTGTTTCGGCGTGCTCCAGGGCGGAACCCACGACTACACGTTCGGCGCGATGCGCGCCGTCCAGCTCGCGCCCTTCTGGGCGACGGTCGCGTTCCTGCTCGCGCTCTTCGGTTTCGGCGCCAAAGCCGGCATCCTGCCGCTGCACGTCTGGCTGCCCGAGGCCCACCCGGCCGCGCCCTCCCCGGTGTCGGCGCTGATGAGCGCGGTGATGCTCAAGACCGCGATCTACGGGCTGCTGCGCGTCACCTTCGACCTCCTCCACACCCAGGTCTGGTGGTGGGGCGTCCTCGCGCTTGCGATCGGGCTCGCGACTGCGATCTTCGGCGTGGTGTTCAGCGCCGTGCAGAGCGACATGAAGCGCCTGCTCGCCTATTCGTCGATCGAGAACATCGGCTTCGTCGTCGTCGGGTTCGGTCTCACCGTCACCTTCGCTGCCTACGGCATGGGCTCGCTCGCCGCGCTCGCGCTGACCGCGACGCTCTACCACTGCTTGAACCACGCCTACTTCAAGAGCCTCCTCTTTCTCGCGACCGGATCGGTGCTGCACGCGACGCGCGAGCGCGCGCTCGGCCGGCTCGGCGGGCTCATCCATCGCATGCCCTGGGTCGCCTGGCTCGCGCTCGTGGGCGCGCTCGCCACCGCCGGGCTGCCGCCGCTCAACGGCTTCGTCTCGGAATGGCTGCTGCTGCAGGCGTTCCTCTTCACGCCGGGGCTGCCCGACAGCTATCTCAACATGCTGGTCCCGCTCGCAGCCGCGGCGGTCGTGCTCGCCGCCGCGCTCTCCGCGTACGTCATGGTGAAGTTCTTCGGCATCGTGTTCCTCGGCCAGCCGCGCGAGGCGAAGCTCGCCGAGGCACACGACGCCGGCATCTGGCAGCGGATCGGCCTCACCTGGCTCGCGGCCGGCTGCGTCGGTCTCGGCATCTTCCCGGTCCAGGTCATCGGCCTGATCGACTTCGTCACCGGCCCGCTGACCGGAACGACGCTCTCCGCGGCGACCGCCCGCAGCCACTGGATCTTCCTCGCGCCGATGGATCCCCAGCGCGCGAGCTACTCGCCGCTGCTCTTCGTGGTCGGCCTCGCGGTGGTGACGCTCGCCGCCTGGCTCGCGGTGCGCCGCTTCTACCACGGCCGCGTGCGGCGGGCGCCGCCCTGGGACTGCGGGTTCCCGCTGCTGAACGCCCGGATGCAGGACACCGCCGAAGGCTTCGGCCAGCCGGTGCGGGTGGTGTTCGAGCCGTTCTTCCGCACGGAGCGCGAGCTGCCCGCCCCTGCGGACGCCGCGCCGCGTTACCGGGTCGTGGTGGAAGACCCGCTCTGGTACTGGGTGTACGTGCCGGTCGTGCGCATCGTCGAGCGCATCACACGCTTCGTCACCGTGCTCCAGCGCGGCCGGATCTCGGTCTACCTCATGTACAGCTTCGCCACGCTCCTGGTGCTGCTGTTCCTCGTGCGGTGAGGCGCGTATGAGTTTCTCATGGTCCGGCGCCGCCGCACAGCTCACCGAGCTGGTGCTCGCGATACTCCTCGCGCCGCTCCTCCTCGGGTGGGTGAACCAGTGCCGCGCCTGGCTGCAGAACAAGAGCGGACCCGGAGTGCTGCGGCCGTACCTCGTGCTGCGCAAGCTCGTCGCCAAGGACGCGATCGTCGCGCACGGCGCATCCCCGCTCTTTCGTGTCGTGCCGTACGTGCTCTTCGGTGCGATGTGCATGGCGGCGGCGATCGTGCCGACGCTCGGCACCGACCTCCCCTACGCGCCGGCGGCGGACGCGATCGCGCTGGTCGGCATCCTCGCGCTCGCGCGGGTCGCGCTCGCGCTCGCCGCGATGGACATCGGCACCGCGTTCGGCTCGCTCGGCGCGCGGCGCGAGATGATGGTCGGCTTCCTCGCCGAGCCGGCGCTGCTGATTGTGCTCTTCACCGCCTCCCTCATCAGCCAGACGACCTCGCTCGCGACCACGGTCGAGACGCTCTCGCACCGCGAGCTCGCGATCTACCCGAGCCTCGCCTTCGCCGGCGTCGCGTTCACCATGGTGTCGCTCGCCGAGAACGCGCGCATCCCGGTCGACAACCCGGCGACGCACCTCGAGCTGACGATGATCCACGAGGCGATGATCCTCGAGTACTCCGGGCGCCATCTCGCGCTCGTCGAGTGGGCCGCGAGCCTCAAGCTCTTCGTCTACTCCTGCATCGGCATCGCGCTCTTCTTCCCGTTCGGCATCGCCGAGGGCGGCGATGCTACGGGGATGCTGCTCGCGCTGCCCGCGCTCGTCCTCAAGCTCGCCATCGGCGGATTCCTGCTGGCGCTGATCGAAACGCTGTCGGCGAAGATGCGCATCTTCCGTGCCCCGGAGTTCCTCGGCACCGCGTTCATGCTCGCGGTGCTCGCGCTGCTGCTGCACACTTTTCTGGAGACCTCGTGACCGAGCTCCCCACGCCGGCCCTCATCGGTCAGATCATCAACGTCTTTGCGGCAGCGCTGCTGCTCGTCTCGTTCGCGATGCTCGGCCAGCGCCGGATCCTCTCGCTGATCGACCTCTTCGCCGCGCAGGGGGTCGTGCTGTGCCTCTCGACCGCGTTCGTCGCCTGGGCGACCGGGCAGACGCACCTGTACTGGTCGGCCGGGCTGACGCTCGTCCTCAAGGTGCTCCTGCTGCCGTGGATCCTGCACCGGCTCATCCGCCGGCTCAACGTCAAGTGGGACGTCGAGACGCTGATCAATATTCCGACCACCATGCTCGTCGGCCTCGTGCTCGTGATCCTCGCGTTCAACCTCGCGCAGCCGGTGTCCGAGCTCGCCGGCACGGTGACGCGGGGCACGCTGGGGATAGCGCTCGCGACGGTGCTGCTCGCGTTCCTGATGATGATCACCCGCTCGAAGGCGGTGCCGCAGGTGATCGGGTTCCTCGCGATGGAGAACAGCCTCTTCTTCGCCGCCACCGCGGCCACCTACGGCATGCCGATGGTGGTCGAGCTGGGGATCGCGCTCGACGTGCTGGTCGGGGTCATCATCCTCGGTGTGTTCTTCTTCCAGATCCGGGAGCGGTTCGACTCGCTCGACATCCACCATCTCGAGAAACTGAAAGAGGAATGAAGCCCTCATGTAACCATCGGGGCGCGGGGTCTGCGCCTCGAGCTCTTGAGCCATGAACCTCGAGATCCTCTTCGTCCTCGGCATCCCGCTCGCGGGCGCGGGCCTGCTCGCGCTCGTCGGCCACATGCGCTGGGCGGCGGAGGTGAACGTGGCGCTCTCCACGGCGACGTTCGCCGGAGCGACGGGCCTCACCGCCAGCGTCGTCCGCGCCGGCCCGATCCTCGCTTTCCAGGAACAGTTCTTCGTCGACTCGCTGAACGTGTTCCTGGTTGCGCTCACCGCGTTCGTCGCGATGACGACCGCGATGTTCTCGCGGCCGTACATGCGCATCGAGGAGGACCACGGGCGCCTCAGCGCCGCACGGCTGCGCCTCTACCACAGCATGTACCAGCTGTTCATCTTCACGATGCTGCTCGCGCTCCTCACGAACAACATGGGCATCGTGTGGGTTGCGCTGGAGGCGGCCACGCTGGCGACGGTGCTGCTCGTCAGCCTCTACCGCACGCCGGCGAGCCTGGAGGCGGCATGGAAGTACTTCATCCTGTGCGGCGTCGGCATCGCGCAGGCGCTCTTCGGCACGATCCTGCTCTACATGGCCTCGCAGAGGATCCTCGGCAGCGGCATCGAGGCGCTGCTCTGGACGCATCTCGCGGGCGTCCGCTCGCAACTCGAGCCGACGGTGCTGTCGATCGCGTTCGTGTTCCTGCTCGTCGGCTACGGCACGAAGGTCGGGCTGGTGCCGCTGCATAACTGGCTGCCCGACGCGCACGCCGAAGGCCCGACGCCGGTGTCGGCGGTGCTCTCGGGGTTGCTCCTCAACGTCGCGCTCTACGCGCTCGTCCGCTGCAAGGTGCTCGCCGACGGCGCGCTCGGCACGCCGTACGCCGGTCAGCTGATGATGGGCTTCGGCATCGCCTCAGTCCTGGTCGCGGCGTTCTTCCTCTCGCGCCAGCGCGACATCAAGCGTCTCTTCGCCTACTCCTCGATCGAGCACATGGGCCTCGTCACCTTCGCGTTCGGCATGGGCGGCCCGGTCGCGAGCTTCGCGGGGCTCCTGCACATGACGGTGCACTCGCTCACCAAGAGCGCGATCTTCTTCGCCGTCGGCCACGCGGTGCAGAAGTCGGGCACCCAGGTCATCGAGGACATCCGCGGCCTGATACGGGTGAGCCCGACCATCGGCTGGGGGCTGATGATCGGCACGCTCGCGATCCTCGGGCTGCCGCCGTTCGGCGTGTTCGCGAGCGAGTTCCTGATCCTCACCACCGCGATGCGCCAGCAGCCGTGGGCCACGCCCTGCCTGCTGCTCGCCCTCGGCGTCGCGTTCGCCGCGGTGTTCAGGAAGATCCAGCCGATGGTGTTCGGCGACCCCGGCGAGAAGTTCGCCCCGATCAGCCTCCCGTACCCGCCGGCGCTGCTGCCGGTGTTCACGCACTACGCGCTGGTGCTGGTGCTCGGGGTCTATGTGCCGCCTTACCTCGCCGACTGGTATCGCGAGGCGGCAAAGCTGATCGGGTGACCGACGATGAGTCTTGAGTGACGGGAAAAGCATGAGTCCCCCGAGCGCGTTCGAGTCGCTCCACCTCCAGGCCACGCCGCTCCGCGCGGCGATGCCGGCCTGGTACGCGCGCGCGGGCGTCCAGCGGTTGCGCGAGATCGCGATCGGCGTCGCCGCAAAAGCCGGGCGGCTCGCCGCGCTGTGGGGCGCGGACGAACGCGACCGCGGCGAGGGGTTCGCGCTGCACCTCGCCCTGGTGGTGGACGACGCGACGCTCTGGCTCGCCGTGCCGCTGCCCGCCGAGCGGCCGGAGTACCCGGACCTGGGCGACGTCTTCGCCGGCGCGAGCCGCATGCAGCGCGCCGTGTACGACCTCCTCGGCCTCCGCTCGACCGCGGCCGACCAGCGTCCCTGGCTGCGCCATGCCGCCTGGCCCGCGGACGTCTACCCGCTGCGGCGCGACTTCGGGCTCGAGAACTGGTTCGGCAACGACGTCGAGCAGTACCCCTTCGTGCCGGTCGCCGGCGCGGGGGTGCACGAGATTCCGGTCGGGCCGGTGCACGCGGGGACGATCGAGCCGGGGCACTTCCGGTTCTCGGTCGTCGGCGAGAAAGTGCTGCGGCTCGAGGAGCGCCTCGGCTACGCTCACAAAGCGGTCGACAAGCTGTTCGAGCGTCGCGATCTCGTCGGGGGCAGCACGCTCGCGGGGCGCATCTCCGGCGACAGCACGGTCGCGTACACCTGGGCGTACGCGATGGCCGTCGAGGGGCTCGCCGGCGTCGCGCCGCCGCCGCGCGCGCTGTGGCTGCGCGCGCTCGCGCTCGAGCGCGAGCGCGTCGCCAACCACCTCGGCGACCTCGGCTATCTCGGCAACGACGGCGGGCTCGCGTTCGGCCTCGCCCAGTTCATGCGCCTCAAGGAAGAGTGGCTGCGGCTGAACGCCGCGCTCTTCGGCCACCGCTATCTCATGGATTTCGTGGTCCCGGGCGGCGTCGAGCGCAACATCGGCCGGCACGGCTGCGACGAGGTCGCCGCGCAGTGCGTCGGACTCGCGCTCGAAGTGCAGACGCTGCGCGACATCTACGACGACCACGCCGGGCTGCAGGACCGCTTCCTCACCTGCGGCCGCCTCGCCCCGGAGCTCGCGCGGCAGCTCGGCGTGGTCGGCCTCGCGGCACGCGCGAGCGGCCTCGCTCTCGACGCGCGCGTCGCGCCCGGGTTCGAGCCATACGACCGCCTCGAGGTCGCTATGAAGACGCACGGCGCGGGCGACGTGGCCGCGCGCGTCGCGGTGCGGTTCGACGAGATCTTCGAGTCGCTGCGGCTCCTGCAGGCGATCGTCGAGGGCATGCCGCTCGGCGAGATCAGCACCCCCTTCACCAGCGTCGGCGCTCGCGGGCGCGGCCTGGGCCGGGCCGAGGGCTGGCGCGGGGAGGTAGTGATCGCGCTCGAGGCAGAAGACGGCACGATCCGTCGCTGTCACGCGCACGACCCGTCGTGGCAGAACTGGCCGGCCCTCGAGCACGCGGTGATCGGGAACATCGTCCCCGACTTCCCGCTGATCAACAAGTCGTTCAACCTGTCGTACAGCGGACACGATCTCTGACATGCTGAAGCTCCTCAGGCAGATCGCGGTAACGGGCATCGTGACCGAGCCGGCGCCGCGGCCCGACCCCGCGCTGCGGCTCGTCGAGCAGCGGCTGAAGAGCGAGGTGCTCGAACTCTTCGGCGGCGCGCTCGCGATCCGCCACGTCGACGCCGGCTCGTGCAACGGCTGCGAGCTCGAGATCCACATGCTGACGACGCCGCACTACAACCTTGAGGGGCTCGGCGTGCGGTTCGTCGCGAGCCCGCGCCACGCCGACATGCTGCTCGTGACCGGCCCAGTGTCGCGCAACATGGAGACGGCGCTCCGGCGCACCTACGACGCGGTCCCCGACCCGAAGCTCGTCGTCGCGGTCGGCGACTGCGGGTGCTCGGGCGGCGTGTTCGGCGAAAGCTACGCGAGCTGCGGCCGGGTGTCGAACGTGATTCCGGTCGACATCACCGTCCCCGGCTGCCCGCCGACGCCCGCCGCGCTGATGCAGGGCATCTTCACCGCAATCACCGGCCGGGCACGCGGCTAGCGGGGAACGAGTAGGCACGCCATGGCGCTGGAAGGGCTCTTGTGGTGCATCGCGACCCTGCTCGGCACGAGCGTGGCGGCGGTCGCGGTCGCACGCCAGCGCGCGGCGACCGCGCTCGTCTACGGGATTGCCCTAGCCGTTACGGGGATCGCGCTGGTCATCGCGGTGTGGTCACTCCTGACCCCGGGGTCGCCTAGCGGGCTGAATCTTCCGGTCGGGCTGCCCTGGCTGGGCGCCCACTTCCGGCTCGACGCCCTGACCGCGTTTTTTCTCGTGGTCGTCAATCTGGGCGGCGCGACGGCAAGCCTGTACGGCCTCGGGTACGGCAAGCACGAAGAGACGCCGGCGCGCGTCCTGCCCTTCTTTCCGACATTCCTGGCGGGGATGAACCTCGTCGTACTCGCCGACGACGCCTTCACGTTCCTGTTCACGTGGGAGTTCATGTCCCTCGCCTCCTGGGCGCTGGTGATGGCGCACCATCGCCGGCCCGGCAACGCCGCGGCAGGCTACATCTATCTGCTCATGGCGAGTCTGGGGACGCTCGCGCTGCTGCTCGCGTTCGGTCTGCTCGCCGGCTCGACCGGCGGCTATGCCTTCGCCGCCATTCGCACCGGGGCGCCGTCGCCCGGCGTGTCCGGGGTCGTGCTCGCGCTGGCGCTGATCGGCGCTGGCTCCAAAGCGGGCCTGGTGCCGCTGCACGTGTGGCTGCCGCTCGCCCATCCGGCCGCTCCGAGCCACGTTTCGGCCCTGATGAGCGGCGTCATGACGAAGGTGGCGGTCTACGGCTTCGTGCGCATCGTGTTCGACCTGCTCGGTCCGCCGAGCTGGTGGTGGGGCGCGCTGGTGCCGCTCCTGGGCGGCGTGACGGCGGTCATGGGGGTGCTCTATGCGCTCATGGAGCACGATCTCAAGCGCCTGCTCGCGTATCACACGGTGGAGAACATCGGCATCATCTTCATCGGGCTCGGGCTCGCGCTCGCTTTCCAGGCGAGCGAGATGCACGCCGCAGCCGCACTCGCGCTCACCGCGGCGCTCTTCCACGTCTTCAATCACTCGGTGTTCAAGAGCCTGCTCTTCTACGGCGCGGGGGCGGTCCTCACGGCCACCGGCGAGCGCAACATGGAGCACCTCGGCGGGCTCGTCCACCGGATGCCGCTCACGGCCTTCGCCTTCCTCGTGGGCTCCGCGGCGATCTCCGCGCTGCCGCCGTTCAACGGCTTCGTGTCCGAGTGGCTCACTTTCCAGGCGATCCTCCTGAGCCCCGGGCTGCCGCAGTGGCTGCTCAAGTTCCTCGTCCCCGCGATCGGCGCGATGCTCGCGCTGTCGGCAGCGCTCGCGGCCGCCTGCTTCGTCAAGGCCTTCGGCATCACATTCCTCGGACGGCCGCGCTCGCAGGTCGCACGGGACGCAGCCGAAACCGATGCGCTGTCCCTGGCGGCGATGTTCGCGCTCGCCGGGCTGTGCCTGCTGGCGGGGATCCTGCCGGGCTACTTCATTGACGCGCTGGCGCCCGTCACCCAGATGCTGGTGGGTGCGAATCTGCCGCGGCAGGAGGAGCTGAGCTGGCTCACGATCGTTCCCATCGCGGAGAGCCGCAGCTCCTATAACGGCCTGATCCTGTTCGCGTTCATCGCGATGTCGGCCTGGCTGGCGACCTATGTCATTCACCGCTGGGCATCGGCCGCGACGCGCCGATCCGCGCCGTGGGATTGCGGGTTTCCCGATGCCAGCCCGGTCACCCAGTACACCGCCGGCAGCTTCACGCAGCCGATCCGCCGGGTGTTCGGGACCGTGCTGTTCCGCGCACGCGAAGAAGTCCATATCCCCCTTCCCGGAGACCTCCGCGCCGCACGGTTTCACGTGCAGCTGCGCGATGTGCTGTGGGATGTCTTCTACACGCCGACGGCGAACCTAGTGAACTTCGCCGCCGACAATCTCAACAAGGTGCAGTTCCTGACGATTCGCGCGTACCTGACCCTGGTGTTCGGCGCGCTCGTCGTGCTGCTCACGATCCTCGCGGTATGGAACTGATCCTCGATCTCCTCGTTCAGCTCGGCGAGGTCGCGCTCGTGCTGGCGCTCGCGCCGCTCCTCGCCGGCTACGTACGCAAGGTCAAGGCCCGCCTGCTTCGCCGGCAGGGACCGCCCGTCGTCCAGCCGTACCGCGATCTCGCGCGACTGATCCGCAAGGAGGTCGTGCTGGCGGACAACGCCTCCTGGGTGTTCCGCGCCACGCCTTACCTCGTCTTCGCCACGACCTGGGTGGCCGCAGCACTGGTGCCGACCTTCGCGTCGGGGCTGGTGGTGAGTTACGCCGCCGACATGATCGCCATCGTGGCGCTGCTCGGCAGCGCGCGCTTCATGCTCGCGCTGGCGGGGCTCGACGTCGGCACGAGCTTCGGCGGGATCGGTTCGAGCCGCGAGATGATGATCGCCTCGCTCGCCGAGCCGGCGATGCTGATGGTCGTGTTCACGCTGTCGCTGCTGGCCGGCTCCACGCAGCTGTCGTCGATCGCGGCATTCATGCAGGGCCCGCAGGTCGGCCTGCGGGTGTCGCTCGCACTGGCGCTGGTCGGGCTCGTCATGGTCGCCATCGCCGAGAATGCGCGGATCCCGGTCGACAACCCGGCGACCCATCTCGAGCTGACGATGGTGCACGAAGCCATGATCCTCGAGTACTCCGGTCGCCACCTGGCGTTGATCGAAGCGGCCTCATTCCTGAAGCTGCTCCTTTACCTGTCCGTCGTCGCCTGCGTTTTCATTCCCTGGGGGGTCGCGGTGTCCGGGGAGGGTTTCGCCGCCTATCTCATCGGGATCGCGACATACGTCGCGAAACTCCTCGCCGCGGGGTTCCTGCTCGCCGTGTTCGAGACCGCGATCGCGAAGATGCGCGTCTTCCGCGTCCCCGAGTTCCTGGGGGCGGCATTGATGCTCGGCCTGCTCGCAGCGCTGCTCCTCTTCGTGTCACGGGTCACGTGATGGATCGCCTCGCGCTGGACGTTGCACATCTCTTCGCCGGCGGGCTGGTCCTGGTGAGCTTCATGCTGCTCTACCAGGACCGCATGTTCTCGCTGCTGAACATATTCGCCCTGCATGCGCTGGTCGTCTCGCTTTCGGTCGCGTGGCAGGCGTACATCCAGCAGGCGCCCCATCTCTACATCACCGCCGGGATCGCGCTCGTCGTCAAGGCGCTCGTGATCCCCGTGGTGCTCCATCGCATCATCGTGCGGCTCGGGATCCATCGAAGCATCGAGCAGGTGGTCGGCATCGGACAGACGATGCTCGCGGGGATCGGGCTGGTCGCGCTGTCCATCATGGTCATGCTGCCGATCACGGCCGAGGCCGGAACGCTCGCCCGGGAAGACCTGGCGTTCGCGCTGTCGGTCATCCTGCTCGGCCTGCTGATGATGGTCTCCCGGCGCAACGCCCTGAGCCAGGTGATCGGCTTCATGTCGATCGAGAACGGGCTGATCCTCGCCGCCACCGGCGCCAAGGGGATGCCGCTCGTCGTGGAGATCAGCGTCGCGTTCTCGATCCTCGTCGCCCTCATCGTGATCGGCATCTTCCTGTTCCGCATCCGCGAGCGGTTCGACACCATCGACGTTCACGCCCTCGACCAGGTCCGCGGGGAGCGCCCGTGACCGAGCCGGGCACGGTTCTCGTCGGCGCCATCCTGACCATCCCCGCACTGAGCGCGGTGCTGCTCGCCGTGCTGCCCGATGACCGGACGGCCGGACGCCTCAACGTCCTGGCGACGTCGCTGACCCTTCTCTCGGCGGCCGGGCTCTTCATCGAGCGTCCGTCTCCGGGGCCGTTCCTGATCGTGGACGACCTCAACGTCGTGTTCATCGTGCTGAACACCTTCGTCGGGTTCACGACCAGCGTGTTCAGCGCCAGTTACATCGCGCACGAGCTCGAGACGGGGCGGCTTTCCCCGGCTTATCTGCGCTTCTACCACGCGATGTACCAGACGCTCATGTTCGCAATGAACCTGGCGCTGCTGTCCAACAACGTGGGGCTGATGTGGGTCGCGGTCGAGCTCGCGACGCTGACGACGGTGCTGATGGTCGGGATCTACCGCACGCCGGCGGCGCTCGAGGCGGCGTGGAAGTACTTCCTGCTCGGCAGCGTCGGCATCGCGCTCGCCCTGTTCGGAACAATCCTGGTCTACCTCGCGGCGCGCTCGGTGGTCGGCGAAGGGCTGGATGCGATGGCCTGGAACGTGCTCGTGGAGCGGGCCCCCGCGTTCGATCCGGCGATTCTCAACCTCGCGTTCGTGTTCCTCCTGCTCGGCTACGGGACAAAGGTCGGGCTCGTGCCGCTGCACGCGTGGCTGCCCGATGCGCACGCGGAGGGGCCGACGCCGATCTCGGCCGTGCTGTCGGGCCTGCTGCTGAACGTCGCGCTCTTCGCGGTGCTGCGCTTCAAGACCATCATGTCGGCGAACCCCGGCGCGCTGGCGCCCGGGCCGCTGATGGTATCGCTCGGATTGCTCTCGGTGGTGTTTGCGTCGTTCATGCTGTACCGCCGCCACGACATCAAGCGCATGTTCGCGTACTCGTCGATCGAGCACATGGGGATCATCACGTTCGCGTTCGGCATGGGCGGTCCGCTGGCGAACTTCGCCGGCCTGCTGCACATGACCCTGCACAGCCTCACCAAATCGGCCATCTTCTTCTGCGTGGGCCACATCTCGCAGATCAAGGGAACGCAGCAGATGTCCGAGATCCGCGGGCTCACGGTGTCCCACCCCGTGCTCGGCTGGGGCCTCGCGCTCGGCGTTGTCGCCATCGTCGGTCTTCCGCCCATGGGGATCTTCATGAGCGAGTTCCTGATCGTGACTTCCACTTTCGCGCGCGCGCCGGTGCTCGCCGTGGTGCTGGGCTTGAGCCTGCTCGTGGCGCTGGGCGCGCTCCTCGCGCGCCTGAACGGACTCGCGTTCGGCGCTCCGCACGGGACCGACGCGCCGTCGCAGGCTTCGTTCGTGCCGGTGTTCGCCCACCTCGCCCTCGTTCTCGCGGCCGGCATATGGCTTCCGCCCGCGGTCGTGGCGTGGTTCCAGCACGTCGCGAGCATGTTGAGCTGACCGGAATGAGAACGCTCGGCGAAACCATTCGTGCCGGTCAGCTGGTCGAGGAACATCGGCCTTGGCCGCGCGTGGTCCTGAGCCGCGAGCGCTGGCAGGAGGCGGCGCATCGCCTGCAGTCCGGCGAATGGGCGTTGCTCGGGCTCTGGGGCGAGCGCGAGCTCGTGCACATGGCCGTGATCGAGGGCGAGACGACCGAGTGCGGCGTTCTCAGCCTGGCGTGCGAGGGAAATCGGTTCCCGTCGGTCGGCCGGTCGCATCCGCCGGCCATTCGCCCGGAGCGGGCCCTGCGCGACCTCGTGGGGTTGGAGCCCGAGGGTCTCCCGGACACGCGAACGTGGCTCGACCACGGCAAGTGGAACCTCCGACATCCGCTCGGCGCTCGCGACGCTGCCGCCGCGCCGGAAGCCTATCGGTTCCTGCCGGCGGAAGGCGAGAGCCTGCACCAGATCCCGGTCGGTCCGGTGCACGCCGGGATCATCGAGCCCGGCCACTTCCGCTTCGCGGCGAGCGGCGAGACCATCGTGCGCCTCGAGGAGCGGCTCGGGTACGTGCACAAGGGAATCGAATCGCTCATGGCCGGTGCTTCCATCGCGCGGGCGGCAGTGCTGGCCGGGCGCGTCTCCGGCGACAGCACGGTCGCCGGCAGCCTGGCCTTCGCCCGGGCGGTCGAGACGGCGATCGGGGTGGAGGTTCCGCCACGGGCGGCATGGCTGCGCGCGCTGATGGCCGAGCTCGAGCGGCTCGCGAATCACTTCGGCGACATCGGCGCCATCTGCAACGACGCGGCGTTCGCGATGATGCATGCGCAGTGCGGGCTCCTCCGCGAGCACGTGCTGCGGACGGCGGCCGCCTGTTTCGGCCACCGGCTCATGATGGACTGCGTGATTCCCGGCGGGATCCGGTCCGACCTGCCGGGCGACGGCGAGCGACGGGTGCTCGCGCTCGTCGCGCTCGTGCGCGGGAGTTTTCCGGAGCTCGTCGAGCTGTACGACAATACCGCGTCGCTCCAGGACCGCACCGTCGGCACGGGAATCCTCGCGCCGGCGCTCGCCAGGCAGTTTGCGGCTGGCGGCTACGTCGGCCGCGCGTCGGGGCGCGACTTCGATGCGCGACGCACGCCGGGCTATGCGCCGTACCACGAGCTGCGGTTCGACGTGCCGGTCCTCGAAGAGGGCGACGTGAATGCGCGCGTCTGGATCCGCATCCGCGAGGTCGAGCAGAGCCTGGCGCTGCTCGGCGAGATCCTCCGCCGGCTCCCGTCGGGATCGATTTTCGCCCCGCCGCCGACGCCTGCAGCCGCCGGCGCCCGCGAGGGCGTGGCGCTGGTCGAGGGTTTTCGCGGCGACGTCCTCGCGTGGGTGCGGATCGGCGGCGACGGCAACGTCGAGCGTTGCCACATCCGCGACCCGTCGTGGTTCCAGTGGCCGCTGCTCGAGGCGGCGGTCGAAGGCAACATCGTCGCCGATTTCCCGCTCTGCAATAAGTCCTTCAACTGCTCGTATGCGGGCCACGACCTCTAGGGTGAGCGACGATGCGTAGATTGCTGTTGAAGAGTCTTGTGCACGGGCCGCTGACGGAGGCCGCGCCCGCCAGCGACGAGGCCGCAGTCGCGGAGCTGGCGGCGCGCGTGAATCAGGTCTCGCGCAAGCGGCTGGGGCGCACGCTAGCCATCCGCGAGGTCGACGCGGGATCCTGCAACGGCTGCGAGCTCGAGATCCATGCGCTCAACAACGTCCTCTATGACCTGGAGCGATTCGGTCTGCGCTTCGTGGCTTCTCCGCGCCATGCCGACGTGTTGCTGGTGACCGGTCCGGTCACGACGAACATGCGCGAAGCGCTCGAACGCACCTACCGGGCGACGCCCGGTCCGAAGTGGGTGGTGGCAGTGGGAGACTGTGCGCGCGACGGCGGGGTATTCGCCGGTAGCTATGCCTGCGTCGGCGGCGTCTCGGACGTCATCCCGGTCGACCTCCACGTCCGCGGGTGTCCCCCGTCCCCGATCGTCCTGCTCAGGGGACTGCTCGCGCTGCTCGAGAGCGTAGCGGCCGATGTGCCACCGAGCGGCAACGAAGTCTGACCGCTGGAGAACGCATGGCCCTGGAGCTCCCGCTGCCGTTCATCGGCTGGTTCTTCACAATGGGGAGCGTACTCGCGCTCGCGGTCGGCGCGATGCTGATCATCGCGCTGCACCGAGGCGACGAGCGCTCGCGCGGCGTCCTGGCACGGACGGCGTGGAACGACATGGCGCTCTTCGGGATCTGGTTCCTCGGCCTCGCCGGCGGCATCGGCGTGCTGCAGCTCCGGCCGTGGGGGCGGCATCTGCTCGAGTTCTTCTGCTGGACGCTGATGGCGCTCGTGTTGCTGTCCGCGGCGACACGGCTCCAGGCGTACAAGCGGCTGCCGGCGGAGGAGCGCGTGAGCTGGATCGGCGCGATCTCGGGCGTCGCGCTGGTGCTGATCCCGGTGCTGGCGATCTGCGGCGCGACCATCGTCACCTTGCGGAGCGAAGGGACGCGTGCGGCGTTTGGCGGCTAGCCGGGCCCGTTCGGCTACGGCTTGATGTACGCGTAGCCCTCTTTCTGCTGGAGCTGCGCGATCCGGGCCACCCCTGAGGGCACATACTGCACCTCGGGGATGAACTGGTTCTCCTCGAGCTTGCGGTTGCGCAACGTGATGCGGCAGACCTCGAAGCTCACGCCTTGAGCCTTCAGGTCCTCGACGATCACGCTGTACGGGTTCTTGTTGGGATCTTGCGCGCCGTTCATCAGGAAATCCACGCCTTCGGCGTGGGCGACGACGACGATCTTTGCCTTCGGATCCACCTCGAGGTGGTTACGGACGTTGCGCAGGCCCTTGGTCGCCTGCGCAAGGCCGGCGTCGAAGTGGTAGATCACCTTGTCCTGCGCGGCGGCGACGCCGACAACCGCGAGCGCGGCAACGGCGGCGAGCATCTCGAGCATTCTCATGGTCGGGCTCCGATTGACAATTCTGCGCGGCGGCGTCCAAATCCGCGGGTGGCAAAGCATCTCATCATCTCGGGGCGAGTGCAGGGCGTCGGCTACCGCGCGTCGATGGTCGACGAGGCGCGACGCCTCGGCGTCGGCGGCTGGGTGCGCAACCGCCGCGACGGCTCCGTCGAAGCAGTGGTGGACGGCGATGCCGCGGCGGTCGCGGCGATCGTCGAGTGGGCGCGGCGCGGGCCGTCGGGAGCCGGTGTGATGAATGTCGCAGCAGCGGACACCGACGGGACCTTCGACGGCTTCGACTGGCTTCCGACGGCTTGAGGGCGCCCCGAGGCGTTTCTCGTGTAGCCTTCGACTCGATTCGCGTTGAGCCGGTCGTCCGCGCCGGTCACTACCGCCGTAGCCGCGGAATCATCCGTCCGAGCACGTTGTCCTTCCGGACGAAGTAGTGGAACAGCGCCGCGGCCACGTGCACCACAATGAGCAGCACGAGCAGTCGCGCCAGCAGGCCGTGCACGAAGAAGGCGGTCTTGGCGGCCTCCTTGTCCGGCGCAACGACGCCCGGCAGCGAGAACAACCCGAAGATGTCGAGCGCCGGAAAGAGCGAGATACCCACGTAGCCAGCGACCGGCACGCAGATCAGCAGGACGTACATGCCCCAATGGTTCAGGCGGCTCGCGAGCCGCTGCCAGGGCGCGATGGTCGGCTCGTCGGCCGGCGCGCCGCGGGTCAGCCGGTAGGCGAGCCGCCAGAGGACGACGAGCAGGATCGTCACGCCGACGACCTTGTGGCCGTTGTAGAGCGCACCGGTCAGCTTGTCAAACACGTTCAACGTGTTGCCCCGATACGTCATGTACAGCCCGACCGGGAGCTGAACGGCGACCAACGCCACAGTGAGCCAGTGAAGGAGGCGCGCCGTGCGCCTGTAGATCTCGACCGGTGCCCGACCTGCCGGCGTTTCTTCCATTCCGACCTCCACTCGATGAGATGCTTGCGCCAGCGACAGCGCTCGACCGCCGGTTTGGGCTGCGAGGTCGCCGGCGACGCCGATCGGCGCTATGTTAGCGCCACACCGCGCCGTCAGAGTCTTCCCGGCCAGTCAGGCGCGCCCCCATGCCCAGACGAGCGCTTGTCATCATCGGCACTATGCATAGCGCCTGGCGCCTTGCCTGCTTCGCGTTGCTGCTCGCTGCGCCATGGGCATGCAGCGCTGAGGTCGCGATCCGTGGTGAAGCCATATTGGTCGAAGGCCGCCCGTTCCGCATTCAAGGTGCATCGGGCCGAACGCAGCTCGATATGCTGAAGGCGCTCGGTGCGAACACCGTTCGCACCTACGGCGACGAGACCGAGCAGGTGCTGCGCGAGGCCGCGCGGCTCGACCTGAAGGTGATCGCCGGCTTGTGGCTCGAGCCGCCGCGGCGCGGTTTCGACTATCGGAATCGCATCGCGGTCGAAGCGCAGCTCAAAGCGATCGCCGCGCTCGTCGAGCGTCACAGGAGTCATCCGGCCCTGCTCATGTGGGGCATCGGAAACGAAGTCGAAGCCGAGCTGACCGACGATGCGCTCGTCTGGCCTGCGATCGGGGAAGCGGCGCGTCTGGTGAAATCGCTCGACCGGGCGCATCCGACGATGGCGGTGTTGGCCGAGACCGGCGGCGACAAGGTGCGGAAGCTCAGGGAGCGGGCCCCGAGCATCGACGTGCTCGGTGTCAATGCCTACGGCGATGCGTTGCTCACCGTGCCCGACCGCGTGCGCGCACAAGGGTGGACCGGACCGATCGTGGTGAGCGAGCTGGGCGCGCTCGGCCAGTGGCAGGCGGGCAAGACGGCCTGGGGCGCGCTCCTGGAACCCTCCAGCACAGCGAAAGCCGCCGCGCTGCGCCGTTACTTTCCGGCGGTCGCGCCCAAGACAGCGGGACACTTGGTTTTCCTATGGGGTTACAAGCAGGAAGTGACGCCGACCTGGCACAGCTTGCTGCTGCCGAGCGGGGAATGGACCGAAGCCGCCGAGGCGATGGCGCAAGCGTGGAACGGGCAGACGCCGGGGGGCAATCGCGCGCCGCGCATCACGCGCATCGTCCTGGATCCTGCGGCGGCGTGGCGGCGATCCCAATCCGGGCGTGCAATCCTCGATGCGCATGATCCCGATGGCGATGCGATCGCGGTCGAGTGGACCGTGATGGCGGAGAGCACCGAGCTCAAGAAGGGCGGCGACGCAGAAGCGCGTCCCGCCGAGTTTCCGCGTGCAGTGCGGCGTGTCGATGCACAGCGCGTCGCCATCGGCGGTTTGGCGCCGGGAGACTATCGCGTGTTCGCCACGGTGCGCGACGGCAAGGGCGCCGCAGCGACGGCGAATCTGCCGTTCCGCGTCGGCGAGTGAGGTTCTCAGCGCAGCGGCCCGTCGCGCGCGTGGCGACGGCGTTCGTCAGGCGTACACGACCTCGACGTTCTCCGGCTGGAGCCAGTCCCTGAGCGAGGCGATGAGCGTGTCGTCCGGACTGACACGCCACTCGTCGCCCAGCCGCAGCTCGGCTACCGCCTCGCCGTGTCGATAGCAGACGCGCACGGCGCAGCTGCCGTTCCGGTACGGCCCGAGGAGCTCCTTCAGCTTCCTCGTCGCCGCCCCCCCAGCCACCGAGGCCGCGCCGTTCATCGAGAGGCGAATCGCGCGCGCGAACCTGGCCCGCGCGCCGGCGAGATCGTGCAGCTTCTCCGCGACCACGCGGAACCCGCCGGTGAACTCGTCTTTCGACACTCTGCCCTGCACGACCAGCGGGCGGTCCTCCTTGATCAGGCCGCGGCTCGCCTCCCACAGCTCGTTGTAGACCGAGACCTCGAGCTGCGCGGTGCCGTCGTCGAGCGTCACGATCGACATCTTTCCGCGCCGGGTCATCGCGGTACGCGCGGAAACGACCATCCCCGAGATGAGCTGTGGCTCGTTCTTCGGCACGAGATCCGCGAGGCTGGCGCGTACGAACGGCGCGAGCTCGCGCCGGTACGCGGCGAACGGATGCCCCGAGAGGTAAAAGCCGAGCGCGGCCTTCTCCTCGGCGAGGCGCTGCTCGTCGCTCCACGGGTGCGTGGCGATATACGCGGGCCGGTGCTTCGCCGCCGCCTCGCCGAACAGGTTCGCCTGCTGCGCATCGCGCAGGCGCTGCTCGGCCGCTTCGAGGGCGATGCCGACCGTCGCGAGGAGCCGTGCGCGGTTCGGGTCGAGCGCATCGAACGCGCCAGCGCGCACCAGCGCCTCGACCGAGCGGCGGTTGACGATGCGGCGGTCGATGCGCTCGCAGAAGTCGAAGAGATCGGCGAAAGACCCGCCCTCGCCCCGCGCCGCGAGGATCGCGCCGATCGCCGACTCGCCGGTGCCCTTCACCGCGCCCAGTCCGTAGCGGATCGTCTTCGTATCGACCGGCACGAAGCGGTATTCGCCCGCGTTGATGTCGGGCGGCAGCACCTTGAGCCCGTTCGCCACGGCGTCCTGGTGGAACTGGTGAACCTTGTCGGTGTCGTCCATCAGCGCCGACATGTTCGCCGCCAGGAACGCGCTAGCGTGATGCGCCTTCATGTACGCCGTCTGGTACGCGACCAGCGCGTAGGCGGCCGCGTGCGACTTGTTGAAGCCGTACCCCGCGAACTTCTCCATCAGGTCGAAGAGCTCGTGCGCCTTGCGCTCGGCGAGGCCGTTCTTCATCGCGCCCGCGACGAACGCGTCGCGGTGCGTCGCCATCTCCTCGGGCAGCTTCTTGCCCATCGCGCGGCGCAGGAGATCCGCGCTCCCGAGCGAGTAGCCGCCGATCACCTGGGCGATCTGCATCACCTGCTCCTGGTACACCATCACCCCGTAGGTCGGCCCGAGGATCGGCTCGAGTCGCCGGTCGAGATACTCGACCCGCTGCCGGCCGTGCTTGCGCTCGATGAAATCGGGGATGAGGTCCATCGGACCCGGCCGGTACAGCGCCACCAGGGCGATCAGGTCCTCGAAGCGGTCGGGCCGCGCGCGCTTGAGCAGATCGCGCATGCCGCGCGATTCGAACTGGAACACCGCGGTCGCGTTGGCGGCGGCGACGATGCGGTAGGTCTCCTTGTCGTCGAGCGGCAAACTTTCGAGTGCGAGCGTGGAGGCGGGATCGAGCCGCTTCGCGTAGCGGATCGTCCAGTCGAGGATGGTGAGCGTCGTCAGCCCCAGGAAGTCGAATTTGACGAGCCCCACCGCCTCGACGCCTTTCATGTCGAGCTGCGAGATCACCGCCTCCGAGCCGTGGGCCGCGTAGAGCGGGCAGAAATCGGTCAGCTTGCCGGGCGCGATGAGCACGCCCCCGGCGTGCATGCCGACGTTGCGTGCCAGGCCCTCGAGCTCCCCGGCCAGCGCGAGCAGCTCGCGCGTGTCCTCCTCGGTCTCCTCGCGCTCCTTCAGGCGTGGCTCCATCTCGCGGGCCATGGCGAGCGTGATCAGCTTGCCGGGCTGGAACGGGATCAGCTTCGCCAACTCGTCGGCGCGGGTGTAGGTCCACTCCATCACCCGGCCGACGTCGCGCACGACCGCTTTCGCAGCCATCGTGCCGAAGGTCGCGATCTGCGACACGGCCTCGGCGCCGTACTTCTTCTTCACGTAGTCGATGACCCGGTCGCGGCCGTCCTGGCAGAAGTCGATGTCGAAATCCGGCATCGACACACGCTCGGGGTTGAGGAAGCGCTCGAACAGGAGGTCGTAGCGCAGCGGGTCGAGATCGGTGATGCCGAGCGCGTAGGCGGCGAGCGACCCGGCGCCCGAGCCGCGTCCCGGGCCGACCGGCACGCCGTTCGATTTCGCCCAGTTGATGAAGTCGGCGACGATCAGGAAGTACCCGGCGAAGCCCATCTGCACGATGGTCTTCGTCTCGAATGCGAGGCGCTCGCGGTAGCGCGGCGACGCACGCTCGCGCTGCTCGGCGTCGGGATAGAGCTGCGCGAGCCGACGCGCTAGCCCAACCTCCGCGCTCGCAGTGAGATGCCCCTCCAGCGTGACGCCGGGCGGTGTCGGAAAGTCGGGCAGCCGCGAGCGCCCGAGCTCGAGCGAGAGATTGCAACGCTTGGCGATCTCCACCGAGTTCGCGAGCGCCTCGGGCAAGTCGGCGAACGCCGCCGCCATCTCCGCCGCACTCTTGAAATAGCTCTCCGCGGTGAACGTGCGCGGGCGGCGCTTGTCGGCGAGGACGTAGCCCTCGGCGATGCAGACCCGGGCTTCGTGCGCCTTGTAGTCTTCCGGCCGCAGGAACTGCACCGGGTGGGTCGCCACCGCCGGCAGGCCGAGCGCTCCGGCGAGCCGGACGGCGGCGTCCACGTAGCGCTCGGTCTGCGCGTGGCCTGCGCGCTGCAGCTCCACGTAGAAGGCGCCCGGGAAGAGCTTCGCCCACTCGGTCGCGTGCTTGCGCGCGGCCGGCGCGTTCCCCGCAAGCAGCGCCGCACCGACGTCGCCCGCCATGGCGCCCGACAGCGCGATCAGCCCGGCCGAGCCGCCGCCGGCAAACCATTCCTGACGGAGCTCGGCGCGGCCGCGATGCTGGTTTTCGAGGTAGGCGCGGCTAAGGCACTCGCAGAGCCGCAGGTAGCCCGCGCGCGAGCGCACGAGGAGCAGCAGTCGATGCGGCTTGTCGCGGTCGGCCTGGTTGGTGATCCAGACATCGCACCCGATGATCGGCTTGACCCCGCGCTTGCGGGCGCTCTTGTAGAAGTCGACCATGCCGAACACGTTGCCGAGGTCGGTCAGCGCGAGCGCGCCCATCCCGTCGGCGGCGGCGCGCGCGATCGCATCGTCGATGCGCACGATGCCGTCGACGATCGAGAGCTCGCTGTGTAGACGGAGATGGACGAAGGCCGGTTGGGGCATGGCAGAGCGCGAGGAAACCGCGCGTGGATTCTATCAACGCGCGATCGACGCAGAATCAGCGCGTTCAGAGCGCTGCCAACCCGGTCTCGCGAAATCGTGCGCGACAGTTGCCTCGCACTCGACCAGTAGTGTAGAAAGGGAACCGTATCAGCAACTTGCAGGTAACCACGATGCGCATTTCGCTTGTTCTGGCGGCGCTGGTCGCAGCCCTTCCCGCGGCGGCCCAAACCGTCTATCGCTATGTGACGCCCGATGGCCGGGTGATCTTCTCCGACTCGCCCGTCCCCGGGGCGAGGCTCGAGCGCACCATCGCGCCGCCGGCGCCCGTCTCGGCGCCACCGGCGCCGGCGCCGGTCGAGAGCCGCGAACCGGCGGCCGCCGACAAAGCCGCGCCGGATCGCTTCGCACGGTTACGCGCAGCCGACGCTGAGGTGAACGCCGCGACACAGGCGCTCGGTACGGCACAAGCGCAGCTCGCCAGCGGCAAAGAGCCGCTGCCGGGTGAGCGTACCGGCACCGTCGGCGGCGGCAGTCGCCTGAACGAATCGTACTGGGCGCGCCAGGCAGACAACGAGCAGGCCGTGGCGAGAGCCCAGGCCCGTCTCGATCGCGCGGTGCAGGAGCGGAACTCGGTCCGCTAGCCGTTCGCGCTCGGCGGCGCTACCGCGATGGCGCGTCGCAGATCGGCGCGGTCAGCGGCCGAACGCGTCCGGCGCGATCAAGCGCGCGCTGTGCCGCCGCCAGCGGCCCCTCAGTCTCGGGCGCGGCGAGCCGGCACGCGTCCACGTTAGTGGTCGCGCCGGGCGTGGTCTCGCCAAGCGCACCGAGCGCGCTCCGCGCCGTCGCGCTGACGAGCGCCTGATCGGAGGACGGCGCGCCGCCTCCCACCACGAGCAGCCCGTCGACGAACGTGATCGCATAGTTCGTCGAGCTCACGCCGCCCGGCGCGATGGCGTAGATCCCCGGCGGCGAGGTCGTCGTCGCCGGCGTCGCGAACACCAGAGCGCCGCTCAGATCGTTCACGGTTTGGCCGAGCTTGAAGCCCGTCGCGGTCGCAGTGAACGGCGGATTCGGAGCACCGAAGGCGCGCGCCTTGTCGTCGGCGACGAGCCCGAGCGGGGCCGGCGTGATCACGAGCTGGCCGTTCACGGAGCTGATGATGTAGTTCGGATTGGCGCCGCTCGCCACGTTGATGACGAAGTTGCCGGTGTTCGATGCGCTCGTCGCCGGCGTGGTCAGCGCGACCCCGGGGATCGCCGCCGGCGAGTCGCCGTTCGCGAGCCCGGTGAACGTCGCGGTCAGGGCAGGGTTCGGATCGCCGTAGGACCGTGTCTTGTTGTCCGCGGCGATGGACAGCGCGGCGGGCGTGATCGCAAGGTTGGCGCCGGTATAGGCGATCGTGTAGTTCGCGTTGGGCGCGAGCGTGCCCTGGGCGATCGCGTACGGACTGCCCGGCACGGTTTCGCCGGGCGCGCGCGCGAGCGCGCCCGAGAGCACCGTGGCCGGCGTGTCGGCGAACTGAAAGCCGGTCGCGTTGTATGTCAGCGTCGGGTCGGGCGTGCCGTAGACCTTGGTCTGCGCGTTGGCGATCACGCTGAGGGCCGCCGGCGTGATGGCGAAGTTCGCCGGCACGAAAGTGATCGTGTAGTTCGCCGGGGCGGTCGTCGTCAGGGTGCCCTGGTTGAGCGCATACGCGGCGACGTTCTCGCCCGGGGCGCGGCCGAGCGCGCCGACGAGCATGTCACCGGCGACGATCGCCGGGCCGGTGGTGCCGGTGCCGCCGGCAACTGCGTAGCCGAACACCGGGTCGACGCTGCCGTACACCTTGTTCTGACCGGGCGTCGCGGCGATCGTGACCGGGCGTACAGTGATTCCGAAGTTGTCTGGGACGAAGGTCAGGGCGTAGTTTGGTCCCGCCGTCAGGGTCCCTTGCTGGATCGGGTACGCGCCCACGTTCTCCCCGGCCACGCGCGTCGTCGCGCCCGAGAAGCCGTCGGTGCCAACCAACGACCCGCTAGTGAGGGCGTAGGTGTAGGCGGCCGGGTTCGGCTCGCCGTAGATCTTCGTCTGATTCGGATCCGCGGTGACCTGGATCGCGCGCTGGCCGATCGTGAGCGTGCCCGGGTTGATCGCGGTGATGTTGTAGTTGCCGTTGACGCCGACGACCACGCCGGCGACGTTGTAGGCATTCGCGCCGGTCGAGTACGTTCCCACCGCGGTGTTGGCCACCGCACCGCTCGTGACGCTGAAGCCGAAGAGCGTCTGGGCGTTCTCGGCGTTCGCCATGCCGCCCCCACCGACGGTGTAGAGCGGCGCCGGCACCGGGTTGGCGTCGCCGTAGGCCCGCGCAGCGCTCCCGGCGGTGAGCGTGATCAGGCGCGGCGAGATCGTCAGCGCCGTCGCGTTGCCGGGCGCCTGCACGAACGCGTAGTTCGCGGCAGCGAGTCCGCCGCCGTCGATCGCATACGCCCCGACCGGCGTCGTGCCGATCGCGGCCGTCGTGAACGCGAGCGCGCCCGTCGTCGCCGTCCCGATCGTCTCGCCGTTCTTGAAGCCGGTCACGGCACCGGACAGCACCGGGTTCGGATCGCCGTACTCGCGCGCGGCGGCGTTGGCCACGTAGGTCAGCGTCGCCGGGGTGATGGCGAGCGCGCCCTGGACCGGCGTCACCAGGTAGTTCGCGTTGGTCGCGCCCGTGACGCTGTAGGCATTCGGCCCGGCCGCGTAGTTGCCGACCGGCGTGGTGCCGATTGCGCCGCTCGCGGCGCCCAGCGACGGAAACGCCGCGGCGAGCGTCTCGTGGGGGGCGACGCCGGTTCCCGGGGCGGTCGGGTTCGCCGTTACGGCAACTGCCGGGTTCGGATCGCCGTACTCGCGCGCCGCACTGCCGGCGGTCAGCGTGATCGGTCGCTGCGTGACGATCAGGGCGGTGCCGTTGGTCCCGGCCTGGACGAAAGCGTAGTTGCCGTTGTTGGCGGTGAGGCCGCTGCCGTTGATCGCGTACGTGCCGACGTTCGAGGCGGGAACCGCGGGGGTCGCAAAGGCCAGGGCACCGGTCGTCGCGGTCGGGATCGATTCGCCGTTCTTGAAGCCGGTGACGGTGCCGGTGAGCGCGGGGTTCGGATCGCCATAGATCCGCGACTGCGGGTCTGCAAGATAGGTGAGCGTCGACGCGTTGATCGTGAGCGCGGCGGCGTTGGCCGGGGCCTGCGCGAACGCGTAGCCGATATCGGAGGTAAGGCCCGAGCCGTTGATCGCGTAGCTGCCGACGTTCGAGGTGGCGATTGCCGGGGAAGTGAACGCGAGCGTGCCGGTGTACGCGTCGGCCGCCGTATCGCCGTTTACGAGGCCGTTCACCGTCCCCGTGAACGCCGGGTTCGCATCGCCATAGAGGCGGCTAGCCGGGTCGGCGGCGTAGGTCAGCGTCGGCTGGTAGCTGTAGATGCGATGGTTGCCGGTCGGCGGGATCGTCGCCCCGCAGGGCCCACCGAAGTTGCAGTTGTACAGGTTCGGCTTCGGGTTGCCGGGCACCGGGATCGCACCCGTGTCGTTGGCCGGATTCTGCGAGTAGACGAGCCATCGGCCGCCCGCCGACAGCGTGCTCGCCGCCGTAGTGGATGTCTTCACCGCTCGCGAGCGTGACGTCGCCGCCGGTCGAAGCGATGTTGCCGGTAAGCGTGAGGTCGGCGCCGGCGCCGGCGGCGGTCCGGATGGTGACGTTCCCGGCGGCGCTGACAGGGCCGACGCTGAGCGCGTTCGCATCGACGATCGAGACCGCGTTCGCGCTCGCGACCGACACGGTTCCGAAGTTGTTGGCTGGATTGTTCAGGGTGATGTTGTTCGCGCCGGCGGCGAGGCTGGTGGTCCCCGCGGCGACGTTCAGCGGCCCGGTCTGGGTGAGAGGTCCGCCGACGTTCAGGCCCAGGCTGCCGGTCAACGTCGTGGCGGGAAGCGCGATCGCGGCATTGTCGAACTGCAGCGTGAGGTTGCGCATCCCCGTCGGGAGCGTCGGCAGCGTCGCCGAGGCGAGCGTGTTGCGCAGCGCGAGGTCGCGCACGTTGCCGTTGTTGGTGACAGTGACCGCGCCGGTCAGGGCATTCGCTGCCGAGGCGAGGAGGATGTCGCTCCCGGGGGCCGTGACGGTGTAGGTGCTCGGTCCGGCCGCGGTGATCGCGCCGGTCTGGGTGATCGCGCCGCCGGCGGTCACCGCCAGCGTCCCGCTGCCGACGTTGACCGTCCCCAGCGCGAGCGCATTGGTGTCGGTGATCGAAACGTTGTTGAGCCCGGTGTTGGTCAGGCTTACCGGCCCGGTGAAGTTGTTCGTCGCCGTGTTGAGCGTGATCGCGCCGGCACCGGTGGTGAAGCTCGCCGCACCCGCCCCCGCCGCCTGCACGATCGCGCCCGTCTGGGTGATCGAGTTCGCACCGCTCGCCGTCACCGCGAGCGTCCCGCTGCCCACGCTCGACGCGCCGAGAACGATCGCGTTCGCGTCGGTCACCGCCACATTGTTCGCTCCGGTATTGGCAAGACTCACCGCGCCGACGAAGTTGTTCGCCGGATTGGTGAGCGTGATCGACCCGGCCCCGGCGTTGAAGCTCGACAGCCCGGTCACGCTGAGCGCACCGGTCTGCCCGAGCGCGCCGTTCGACTGCGCGGTCAGTGTCCCGCCGAAGGCGCCCCCGGCAAGGGTCAGCGCATTGGCATCGCGCACCGACACCGCGTTCGCCCCGGTGTTGGTCAGCGACACCGGCCCGGTGAAGTCGTTCCCGGCATTGGCGAGCGTGATGGCCGCCCCGCCGGTCGTGAAGCTCGCCGCGCCCGCCGCGGCCGCCTGCACGATCGCCCCGGTCTGGGTGATCGCGTTCGCGCCGGTCGCATTCACCGTGAGCGTCCCGGTGCCTACGTTTGAAGTTCCCAGGATGATGGCGTTGGCGTCGGTCACCGCAACGTTGTTCGCCCCGGTGTTGTTCAAGCTCACCGCGCCCACGAAGTTGTTCGCCGGATTGGTGAGCGTGATCGCCCCCGCCCCCGCGTTCACCGTCACCGCCCCCGCCCCGGCCGCCTGCGTGAGCGCCCCGGTCTGCGTCAGCGCACCGTTCGACTGCAGCGCAAGGGTCCCGGTGCCGACCGTGACGGTCCCCAGCGCAAGCGCGTTCGCATCGCGCAGCGACACCGCGTTCGCCCCGGTGTTGGCAAGGCTCACCGCACCGACGAAGTCGTTCGCGACGTTGTTGAGCGTGATCGCCCCCGCCCCGGCGTTCACCGTCACCGCCCCCGCCCCCGCCGCCTGCGTGATCGCCCCGGTCTGCGTCAGCGCACCGTTCGACTGAATCGCGAGCGTCCCGCTGCCCACGTTCACCGTCCCGAGCGCCAGCGCATTGGTGTCGCGCAGCGACACGTTGTTCGCCCCGCTGTTGGTCAGGCTTACCGGCCCGATGAAGTTGTTCGTCGCCGTGTTGAGCGTGATCGCGCCCGCACCGGTGGTGAAGCTCGCCGCGCCCGCCCCCGCCGCCTGCACGATCGCGCCCGTCTGGGTGATCGTGTTCGCACCGGTCGCCGTCACCGCGAGCGTCCCGCTGCCCACGCTCGACGCGCCGAGAACGATCGCGTTCGCGTCGGTCACCGCCACATTGTTCGCACCGCTGTTGGTGAGCGCTCACCGCGCCGACGAAGTTGTTCGCGACGTTGTTGAGCGTGATCGCCCCCGCCCCGGCGTTCACCGTCACCGCCCCCGCCCCGGCCGCCTGCGTGATCGCCCCGGTCTGCGTCAGCGCACCGTTCGACTGGATCGCAAGCGTCCCGCTGCCCACGTTGACCGTCCCCAGCGCAAGCGCATTCGTGTCGCGCAGCGACACGTTGTTCGCCCCGGTGTTGGTCGAGCGACACCGGCCCGGTGAAGTTGTTCGTCGCCGTGTTGAGCGTGATCGCGCCCGCACCGGTGGTGAAGCTCGCCGCGCCCGCCCCCGCCGCCTGCACGATCGCGCCCGTCTGGGTGATCGAGTTCGCACCGCTCGCCGTCACCGCGAGCGTCCCGCTGCCCACGCTCGACGCGCCGAGAACGATCGCGTTCGCGTCGGTCACCGCCACATTGTTCGCTCCGCTGTTGGCAAGACTCACCGCACCGACGAAGTTGTTCGCCGCATTGGTGAGCGTGATCGACCCCGCCCCGGCGTTGAAGCTCGACAGCCCGGTCACGCTGAGCGCACCGGTCTGCCCGAGCGCGCCGTTCGACTGCGCGGTCAGTGTCCCGCCGAAGGCGCCCCCGGCAAGGGTCAGCGCATTGGCATCGCGCACCGACACGCGTTCGCCCCGGTGTTGGTCAGCGACACCGGCCCGGTGAAGTCGTTCCCGGCATTGGCGAGCGTGATGGCCGCCCCGCCGGTCGTGAAGCTCGCCGCGCCCGCCGCGGCCGCCTGCACGATCGCCCCGTCTGGGTGATCGCGTTCGCGCCGGTCGCATGTCACCGCGAGCGTCCCGGTGCCTACGTTCGAAGTTCCCAGGATGATGGCGTTGGCGTCGGTCACCGCAACGTTGTTCGCCCCGGTGTTGGTCAAGCTCACCGCGCCGACGAAGTTGTTCGCCGCGATTGGTGAGCGTGATCGCCCCCGCCCCGGCGTTCACCGTCACCGCCCCCGCCCCGGCCGCCTGCGTGAGCGCCCCGGTCTGCGTCAGCGCACCGTTCGACTGCAGCGCAAGGGTCCCGGTGCCGACCGTGACGGTCCCCAGCGCAAGCGCGTTCGCATCGCGCAGCGACACCGCGTTCGCCCCGGTGTTGGCAAGGCTCACCGCACCGACGAAGTCGTTCGCGACGTTGTTGAGCGTGATCGCCCCCGCCCCGGCGTTCACCGTCACCGCCCCCGCCCCCGCCGCCTGCGTGATCGCCCCGGTCTGCGTCAGCGCACCGTTCGACTGGATCGCGAGCGTCCCGCTGCCCACGTTCACCGTCCCGAGCGCAAGCGCATTGGTGTCGCGCAGCGACACGTTGTTCGCCCCGCTGTTGGTCAGGCTTACCGGCCCGATGAAGTTGTTCGTCGCCGTGTTGAGCGTGATCGCGCCCGCACCGGTGGTGAAGCTCGCCGCACCCGCCCCCGCCGCCTGCACGATCGCCCCGGTCTGGGTGATCGAGTTCGCACCGCTCGCCGTCACCGCGAGCGTCCCGCTGCCCACGCTCGACGCGCCGAGAACGATCGCGTTCGCGTCGGTCACCGCAACATTGTTCGCACCGGTATTGGTGAGCCTCACCGCGCCGACGAAGTTGTTCGCCGCATTGGTCAGCGTGATCGACCCAGCGCCAGCGTTGAAGCTCGAGGTGCCCCCGATCGCGAGGCTCGTACCGGCGTTCTGAGTGACCGCGCCTACGCCGGTCACCGACAGCGCGCCCGCGCCGGTCGTGACGCTGCCGAGGGTCGTGATGCCGGTCGAGGCGATCGTCGCCGCGCCGCCGTTCGTCGTCACGCTACCGGCGGGGCCGAACACCACGCCCCCCGCGCCACCCGTTAGATTCGTGGTCAGCGCGCCACCGGTGCTGGCTATCGCCGCGTTGACGTTGAGCGACCCGTTGGCGGTCAACGTCAGCGCCCTCGCCGGCGCCCCCGCGTAGCCGATCGCGGCCCCGACGGTGATGTTGTTGGTCGCCTGGAGCGTGAGCGAGGTGGTCCCGAGCAGCGTCTGGATGTCGGCCGCGCCGATGCTCTGGTTCCCCGGATCCTCCGCCGCCGCCCAGACATTGTTGCCGGTGCCGGTCGGATTGCTCGGCACCCAGGCTTGCAGGCTGGCCGGGCTGCCGGTATAGGCGTTGCCGGCGACGATGTTGATGTTCGTCGGATCGAGCAGGAGCGAGCCCGCCTGGCCCATCGGGGCGGAGGTGTCGACGCCGCCGCGGAAGGCGAGCGTCTCCTTGCCGGAGACTTCGACGAGCCCCCCGTTCCCGCCGAGCGCGCCGCCGCGCGCACTGATCGCGCCGTGGTAGCGGGTCGTGTCATCCGACCACACCACCACCTTGCCGCCATCGCCCGCCTGCACGGCGTCGGCGCGGATCGTCGCGCCGGACCCGACGAAGGTCGCCTGCGCGTTCTGCACCTCGGGATTCCTGCCCTGGTAGTCGCCGCCCGCGAGAACAGATCCCCCCGCCCTGCGCACCCGAGGCATCCACGCTCGCCGCGCCCACGAGCCCGACCTGCGTGCCGAGCAGCTTGACCTCGCCCCCGGACGCCTGCGCGCCCTTCGCGTCGATCCTGCCGTCGGCGAGCAGGGTGCCGGCTTCGGCCTGCACGATGACCGCGCCGCCCTGCGAACCGCTGGCGGTGACGGTGCTGGCAGCATCGAGCGTGACGTCCCTCGAGGCTTTCAGCACCACCGTCCCGGCCGCGGTCGTCTGCGCCCCGTCCGCACTCACGAGACCGCTATTGCGGACCGCTGCGCCGTAGAGGCCGACGCGCCCGCTCTCGGCGACGAGCCGGCCGACGTTCAGCGCTTCGCCGCCCGCCTGAACTTGCACCCGGAGATGCGGGCTCGCTGCCGAGACGAGCTCGACGTGCTTCCCCGCCGCGAGCATGACCTCGCCGCCGGGCGCGGTGATCACGCCGTGGTTCTCGACCGTCGGCGCGATGAGATAGACCGGCCCGCCCGAGTGGGCGTTGATCGTGCCCGCGTTCACCACCTTGCCGGCGTTGCCGGGGTCGGTGAAACGGAACTTGCCGGCGAGGAAATCCTCGTTCGACATGTTCAGGCTCGAAGCGACGAAGCCGGCGGTGTCGATCAGCGCGCCCGCGCCGACCGTCACGCCGTTGGGATTGATCAAGAACACGCGACCATTCGAGAGCAGCTGGCCGAGCAGCGCCGAGTGCTCGGGCCCGGTGACGCGGTTGAGCACCGCGCTCGCCGCGCCCGACTGCACGAAGCGCGCGACTTCGTCGGCGCGGATCGAGAAGCCCTGCCAGTTGATGATCGTGCCGGGCGCGTTCGTGACCGTCAGGTTCTTGCCGACGGCGCTGAAGCTTGCCGCGCCGCTCACGACCGACGGCCCGACGGGGTTGGCATCCGCGGCGGAGGCGAAGCAGGACGCCACCGCGATCGTGATCAGCCGGCGCCGGAAAGCTCGTGTCGTCATCGGTTCGTTCGTCCTTCACCCCAGCAGGGACGGCTCGCCAACGGAAGCTGCTGCCCCTTCAACGGCTTATGACGACGATTGTGGGTGGCGGTGCGCCCCGGTGTCGGGAATTTGTCACGATCCTCGGGGGAAATCCCGCCGCAACCTCCAGGCGGCGGGCAGGGACCGACAAGCGGAGGGTCAGGCGCCGACGACCGCCGCGGGAGAGCCGTCCGCGCGCCGCTCGATCACGCCGATGCGATGGACGGTCTCGCCGGCCTCCCGCAGCAGCCGCAGCGCGCGCTCGGCGTCCCGATCGGCGACGACGACGACCATCCCGATGCCGCAGTTGAAGACGCGGTGCATCTCGCCGTCCGCCACGCCCCCGTGCTCCTGAAGCCACCGGAACAGCGGCGGCAGCGGCCACTTGCGTTGGTCGACCGCGGCGCACACGCCGTCGGGCAAGACCCGCGGGATATTCTCGACGAGCCCGCCGCCGGTGATGTGCGCAAGCCCCTTCACCGGCACTTGCTCGAGCAATGCGAGCAAGGGCTTGACATAGATCCGGGTCGGCGCGAGCAGCACGTCGGCGAGCGGTCGGCCATGGAAATCGGCGGCGAGATCGGGCTTGGCACGTTCGAGGATCCGCCGGATGAGCGAGTAGCCGTTCGAATGCGCGCCGCTGGAAGCGAGACCGAGCACCGCGTCCCCCGGCGCGATCGCGCGGCCGTCGATGATCCGCGTCTTCTCCACCACCCCGACGCAGAACCCGGCGAGATCGTATTCGCCGGCCGGGTACATGCCCGGCATCTCGGCGGTCTCGCCGCCGATCAGCGCGCAGCCCGCCTGCTCGCAGCCGTCGGCAATCCCCTTGACCACCGCGGTCGCCCGCTCGACGTCCAGCTTGCCGCAGGCGAAATAGTCGAGAAAGAAGAGCGGCTCGGCGCCCTGGACGAGCACGTCGTTGACGCTCATCGCGACGAGATCGATGCCGATCGTGTCGTGTCGATCGAGGAGAAAGGCGAGCTTGAGCTTCGTGCCTACGCCGTCGGTGCCGGAGACGAGCACCGGTTCCCGGTAACGCTTCGGGAGCTCCACGAGCGCGCCGAAGCCGCCGATGCCCGCGAGCACCTCGGGCCGCATCGTGCGCTTGGCAAACGGCTTGATGCGCTCGACCAGCGCGTCGCCCGCGTCGATGTCGACGCCGGCGTCGCGGTAGGAAAGCGGGTCGGGCGGAGTGGGCAAAACGGCGCGGCTCGGGTGCGGCGGGCGGTAGACGGTAGAATCGGGCGCCTTTTTTCGCGACCCCGTTGTTCACAGCCTATTTGTTCACAGCCTATTTTATGCGGAAAGCTCACGCGTGACGACCCAGCTCCTCCTCGAGCTCGCGCCGCCGCCGACGCCGACGCTCGAGAACTTCGTTCCCGGGCGCAACCGCGCGGCGGTCGAGGCGCTGTGCGCGCTCGTCGCCGGGCAGAGCCGCGAGCCGGTCTACCTTTGGGGCGAGTCCGCGAGCGGCAAGAGCCACCTCGTCGTCGCCGCCTACCACGGCGCGTTCGCGCGGCAGCGTCCCGCGCATCTGGTCGACTACGTGGCGGATGTCGATGCGAGCTTCGACGAGACCGGGGTGGTCGCGATCGACGACGTCGACACCCTGCCGGAAGGCGCGCAGGCGAAGCTCTTCGACATCTTCAATCGCGTCCGGGCCGCGGGCGGGGCGATCGTCGCCGCCGGAACCTCGGCGCCCGCGCGGCTCGGGCTGCGCGAGGACCTGCGTACGCGGCTCCTCTGCGGGCTCGCATTCCAGCTCCAGCCGCTCTCGGACGACGAGAAGGCCGCCGCGCTCGCCGCGCACGCCGAGGAGCGCGGGATGCGGCTCCCGCGAGACGTCGTCACCTACCTCCTGCACCGGCTGCCGCGCGACCTCGCGACGCAGTTCGCCGTGCTCGAGGCGATCGACCGCTATTCGCTCGCGCTGAAGCGTCCGGTCACGCTGCCGCTCGTGCGCGCCGCGCTCGCCGGGCTCGATTTGCGCTAGCGACGGATCGATGCCGACTCCGGGAGCACGAGGGGACGCCGCGGGAAACGGCTTTGCCCCCGCATAGCGTGAAGCTCCAGCGCCCCGTGGATCTCGTTCTCTTCGACCTCGACAACACCCTCCTCGCCGGCGACAGCGACTACGAGTGGGCGCAGTTCCTGATCGAGCAGGGCGTGCTCGACCGTGGCGTCTACGAGGCGAAGAACGACGAATTCTTCGCGCAGTACAAGGCCGGCACGCTCGATATCGGCGAGTTCCTCGACTTCCAGCTCGCCCCGCTCGCGCGCTATCCCCGGGCGCAGCTCGACCGCTGGCACGCGGCCTTCATGAACGCGAGGATCCGGCCGCTGATCGGGCGCCCAGCGCGCGCTCTGGTATCCCGGCATCTCGCTGACGGCTCGCTCTGCGCCGTCGTCACCGCGACCAACTCGTTCGTGACCACCCCGATCGCGCGTGAGCTCGGGGTCGCGCATCTCATCGCCACCGAGACCGAGACGCGCGACGGCGCATTCACCGGGCGGCCGTTCGGAATCCCGTGCTTCCGCGAAGGCAAGGTCGCGCGGGTCGAGCAGTGGCTCGCCGCGCGCCAGCGCCCGCTCGCGAGCTTCCGCTCGAGCGCGTTCTACAGCGACTCGCACAACGACCTGCCGCTGCTCGAGCGGGTGACGCGCCCGATCGCCGTCGATCCCGACGACACCTTGCGCGCGGTCGCCGCGTCGCGCGGGTGGGACGTGATCTCGCTCCGTTAGCCGCGTGATGCAAAACGCAGCACCAGCCCCCAAGCTCGACAAGCGCGCGGCCCTCGCTACAGCGAGCGCCGCGTTTTGCGTCACTGGACTTGGGGATTCAAAGGGGGCTGTGGCCCCTTTTGCATCAACCCGTTAGCCCGCGTGCGCCGACTGACCGCGACCGCGGTGCTCGTCGCAGGTCCGCTCGTCCTGGTGGCGGCGCTGTGGTTCGGCTCGGTCGATCTTCCGCCCCACGACTGGCTGGCCGCGATTTCGGGCGGCGGCGGGGAGACCGCGCGCGAGATCGTCTGGGGTCTGCGCGCGCCCCGCGCGCTCGCCGCGTTTGCGCGGCCGCACGGTGGTCATGGCGCTCCACGAGCCGCTGTGGGCGGCGCGCGTCTGCTCGCGGGCGGTGTTGCTGTATGATTCGGGCCGCTTTCGCGAGGGGCCGGTGCAACAGATGCTGACGCAGGAAAACCTCGAGTCCCTCTACGGGTGCCGGCTCGAGGCGGTCACCGGGGCCGGAATCCCCCTCTTTCTCCCCAGCAGTTGATCAAGCGTTTCATCCGCCGCGTGCTGCGCATGGGCTCGGGCCGCGAGCCCGAGCGGATCCCCGTCGCGGAGCACGCGATCCGCCCCGAGTCGATCAGCCACGGCGCGCGCAGGACCTGCGAGCTGCTCGCCGCGCAGAGCTACGAGGCCTTCATCGTCGGCGGTGCGGTGCGCGACCTGATGCTCGGCCTCGCACCGAAGGATTTCGACGTCGCGACCAACGCGACGCCCGAGCAGATCCACAAGGCGATCCGCCGCTCGCGGCTGATCGGCCGCCGGTTCCGCATCGTCCACGCGCTCTTCCACGACGAGACGGTGGAGGTGTCGACCTACCGGGCGCCGAGCCCGCCGGAAGCCGGGGAGGCGCCCGAGCCCGTCATCGCCGAGCGTGGGCGCCACGGCCTCAACGAGGGTACCCGCGTCGTCGACGAGCACGGGCGCGTCGTGCGCGACAACGTCTGGGGCAACCGCGAGCAGGACGCCGCGCGGCGCGACTTCACGGTGAACGCGCTCTACTACGATCCGGCGACCGAGACCGTGCTCGATTACCACGAGGGCGTGCGCGACCTGAAGAAGCGGCGCCTGCGCGTCATCGGCGACGCCCGCACCCGCTACCGCGAAGACCCGGTGCGGATGCTGCGCGCCGTGCGCTTCGCCGCAAAGCTCGACTTCCAGCTCGACCCCAGGACGCGCGCGCCGATCGGCGAGCTGGCCGAACTGATGGCGAACGTGCCGCCGGCCCGGCTCTTCGACGAGATGCTGAAGCTGCTGCTCTCCGGCGCCGCGAGCGCCTCCGTGAAGCGGCTGCGTGCCGAAGGCCTGCACCACGGCCTACTGCCGCTGCTCGACGTGATCCTCGAGCAGCCGCTCGGCGAGAAGTTCGTGAGTCTCGCGCTCGCGCAGACCGATGCCCGCGTGCGCGCGGACAAGCCGGTGTCGCCGGCGTTCCTCTTCGCGGCGCTGCTGTGGCACGAGGTGCTCGCCGCGTGGCGCTCGCGAACGGCGCGGGACGAGCACGACATCCCCGCGCTCTACGCCGCGATGGACGACGTGCTCGAGTTGCAGACCGGGAAGCTCTCGATCCCGCGCCGCCTGACGGCGACGATGAAGGAGATCTGGTCGCTGCAGCCGCGCTTCGACCAGCGCACGGGGAAGCGCCCGTTCGCGCTCCTCACCCACCCGCGGCTGCGGGCGGGCTACGACTTCCTCGCGTTGCGTGCCGAGAGCGGCGAGACGCCGATGGAGCTTCTCGACTGGTGGCGGCGGTTCCTCGAAGCCGGACCCGACGAGCGCCGCGAGCTGCTGCTGCCCGCGGGCGAGGAAGAGCGCAAGCGCCGTCGGCGGCGCGGCCGGCGGAAGGGCCCGGCGGGGACGCCGGCGGCAACGCCCCAGGCCTGAGCCCGTGACGCGGCCGGTCGCGGCGCAGGTGTCCTTCGCCCGCGCGTTCGTAGGCATTGGCGCCAACCTCGGTGACCCGCAAGCGCAGGTCCGCAGTGCGATCGCGGCGCTCGGGCACCTGCCTGAGACGCGACTGCTCGCGGCGTCTTCGCTCTACCGTACCGCGCCGGTGGGCTACTCTGGGCAGCCCGACTTCGTGAACGCCGCCGCGCTTCTCGACACCGCGCTCGCGCCGCGCGCGCTCCTCGAGCGCCTGCATGCGATCGAGGCGGCCGCCGGGCGCGAGCGCTCGTTCAAGGACGCGCCGCGGACGCTCGATCTCGATCTCCTGCTCTACGACGACCTCGTGCTCGACGAGCCCGGGCTCGTCGTGCCGCACCCGCGGCTGCACGAGCGTGCGTTCGCGCTCGCGCCGGTGGTGGAGCTAGACCCCGATGTGGTCATCCCCGGACGCGGCCACGCGCTCGAGTGGCTCGCGCTCGCGCTCGATCAAACGCCAACTAGGCTATGAGCGCCCCACACCTCGAGAAGTACCGCTACATCGCCATCGAAGGCCCGATCGGCGCCGGCAAGACGAGCCTCGCGAAGCGACTCGCCGCGCGGCTCGGCGGCGCGACGCTGCTCGAGCGGCCAGATGCGAACCCGTTCCTGCGGCGCTTCTACCTCGATCGCGCGCGGTACGCGCTGCCGACGCAGCTCTTCTTCCTCTTCCAGAGAGTCGACCAGCTTCGCAGCGCGGCGCAGCCCGATCTGTTCGCGCGGCTGACGGTCGCCGATTTCCTCCTCGAGAAGGACCCGCTGTTCGCCGGGCTCACCCTCGCCGGCGACGAGCTCGCGCTCTACCAGCGGATCTACGATTCGCTGCGGCCGCAGGCGCCGGTCCCGGATCTCGTGATCTACCTGCACGCGGCGACCGCCACGCTCCGCGAGAGAGTCGAGCGCCGCGGGATCGACTACGAGTATCCGATCAGCGAGACCTATCTCGCCGCGCTCGCCGACGTTTACGGGCGGTTCTTCTACCATTATGCAGAAGCGCCGCTGCTGGTCGTCAATTCGGAGCGGCTCGACTTCGTCTCGCGGGACGGCGACCTCGAGCTGCTCGTAGGCCACATCGCGTCGATGCGCGGGCGGCGCGAGTATTTCAACGTCGCGGACTAACGGCCTCCATGCGGATCGTGCACACGGTGGCAGAGCTGCGCTCGGCACTCGCGGGCGCCGAGGTGGCGTGCGTCCCGACGATGGGCAACCTGCACGAGGGCCATCTATCCCTGATGCGGCTCGCGCGGCGGAGTGCACCGTGCGTGGTGGCGACGATCTTCGTCAACCGCCTCCAGTTCGCCCCGACCGACGATTTCGACACCTATCCGCGGACCTTCGCCGAAGACCGCGAGAAGCTCGACCGCGAGGCGGTCGACGTGCTGTTCGCTCCGGACGAGCGCGAGATGTATCCGGAACCGCAGGGCTATCACGTCGATCCGCCGCCAGTGCTCGCCGACCTGCTCGAGGGCGAGTTTCGGCCGGGGTTCTTCCGCGGCGTCTGCACCGTGGTGCTCAAGCTCTTCAACATCGTTCAGCCGCGTGCGGCCGTGTTCGGCAAGAAGGACTACCAGCAGCTCATGATCGTGCGCGGCATGGTGCGGCAGCTCGGGCTTCCGATCGCGATTCTGGCGGGCGAGACGGGGCGCGCCGACGACGGGCTCGCGCTCTCCTCGCGCAACGGCTACCTCTCCGCGGCCGAGCGCATGGAAGCGCCGCGTCTGTATCGCATTATCAGGAAGCTCGCCCGCTCGATCGCCGCGGGGGAACGCGACTACCCGCGGATCGAACGCGAGGCGATGGCGGAGTTGAGGGCCCACCGCTGGCAGCCCGACTACGTCGCGGTCCGGCGCCGAGCCGACCTGCAGGGTCCCGCGCCCGGAGATCGCGAGCTCGTGATCCTGGCGGCGGCGAAGCTGGGGACGACGCGCCTCATCGACAATCTCGAAGTAACGGCCGCGTAGCGGCGCTCACTCCGCGGCGAGCCGGTAGCCCACGCCGATCTCGGTGAGCAGATATCGCGGGCGCGCGGGATCGGTCTCGAGTTTGCGCCGGAGCGATGCCATGTGCACGCGCAGCGTGTGAGTGTGCTCCACGTACGACGGTCCCCACACCTCGCGCAGCAGCTGGCGGTGGGTCACGACCATGCCGGCGTGCTTCACGAGCGCGGCGAGCAGGCGGTACTCGATCGGCGTCGGCTTGATCTCGCGGCCGGCAACGGCGACGCGGCGCGCGGCGAGATCGACCGTGAGCTCGCCGATCGTGAAGGCGGGTTCGGCCGCGCCGCCGGCACGCGCCGCGCCGTGCCGCAGCGCCACGCGCAGGCGCGCCATCAGCTCGCCGACCCCGAACGGCTTGACGAGGTAGTCGTCGGCGCCGGCGTCGAGGGCCGCGATCTTGTCCTGTTCGCGGGTGCGCGCCGAGAGCACCACGATCGGCACCTGCGACCACTCGCGCAGGCGCGCGATCAGCCTCGCGCCGTCCATGTCGGGCAGGCCGAGATCGACGATGACCACATCGGGCTTGCGCGTCGCCGCCTCGACGAGTCCCCGCTCCCCGGTGTCGGCTTCGAACACCTCGAAGCCTTCGCTCGGCAGCACGGTGCGGAGAAACCTGCGAATCTGAGGGTCGTCCTCGATGACGACCGCGTTGTGCTTCGGTCCGGTCACGCGGCGCGGCGCAGTTCGGCGTCGCCGGCGATCTCGGGCGGCGAGCCGGTGAGCGGCAGCGTAAAGCGGAACACGGCGCCGCCCGCGGGCAGGTTCTCCGCCGCGATCGAGCCGCCGTGCGCCTGCACGATCGCCTTGCAGATCGAGAGGCCGAGCCCGACGCCGCTCTGCGGTCCCTCGGGCGCCGCGCGGTGGAACTTGTCGAAGATCCGCTCTTCCTCGCCCGCCGGGAGGCCGGGGCCCTCGTCGGCGACGGAGACGACGAGCTCGTCCTGCCCGAGCTCGGCGGAGATGGAGATGGTCGTGCCGGCCGGCGTGTACTTGGCGGCGTTCTCGAGCAGGTTGCCGAGCACCTGACCGATCAGCACGCCGTCGACGCTCACCGCCGGCAGGTGCTCGGGGATGTGCGTCTGCACCCGGTGGCCGGCGAGCGGGCGCTCGAGCCGCTTGAGCGTCGCGCCGACGATCTCCTCGAGCGGATGCCACTGCCGATTCAGGCTGGCGGCGCCCGCCTGCAGCCGCGCCATGTCGAGGACGTTGTCGATGACGCTCGACATGCGCTCGGCCTCCTCCTGGATCGCCCTCGCGAGCTCCGCGCGTGCCGGCGCGCCGATGCGCTCGCCGCGCTCGATCAGGCTCGAGGAGGCGCCGACGATCGACGCGAGCGGCGTGCGCAGGTCGTGCGAGATGGCGGCCAGCAGCGCGTTGCGCAACCGCTCGGACTCCGCGCTCAGCTCGCTCTCCTTCGCCGCGGCGCCGAGCTGCGCGCGCTCGAGCGCGAGCGCGATCTGGCTCGCGAAGGTCTCGAGGAGCCGGCTCTGCTCCGGGATGAACAGTCGCCGCGGGTTCGCCGGCAGCATGGCGAGCACGCCGACCGCGGCCTTGCTCCCGGCGAGCGGCAGGTAGTGCGCATGCGCCGCGGGTAGCGTGTCCGTGCCCAGACCCGCCGGTTCGTCGTGGTCGAAGACCCACTGGGCGACCGACACGTCGGCGCCGCGGAGCGAGGCGTTGGTCGCCTCGCTTCGCGGCTGGCGAACGCGCCCGTCCCGATCGGGCAGCAGGATCACCGCCTGCGACTCGAAGACCTGCGCGACGTGCTTGACGGCGATTCGCATCATCTCCTCCGCGTCGGCGGCGGCGCCGAGCTCGCGGCTCATCGAGTACAGCGCGGCGGTGCGCTGCTCGCGGTAGCCGGCGATCCGGGCCCGCGCCCGGATGTTCGCGGCGAGGTTGCTGATGATCAGGCCGACCGCGAGCATCACCCCGAACGTGACGAGATACTGCGTGTCGGAAACCGCGAACGACCAGCGGGGCGCCACAAAGAAGAAATCGAACGCCACCACCGCCAGCACGGCGGCGAGGACCGACGGGCCGCGCCCCAGCCGCATCGCGACCAGCGTGACCGCGAGCAGGTAGATCATCACCTGGTTCGCCGGCTCCAAGAACGGGTCGACTAGCTCGGCGACCCCGGTCGCCGCCGCCACTGCGGCCGCGGCCCACGCATAGCCCGGCCAGCGCCGTTTCCCCCGCGACTTGACCTCGAGGTGCTCGCGGCTCCGTGCGATGAGCGCCTTAGCGGGCGCGTCGGCGGCCTCGTCCAGCTCCCCGCCGACGACCACCACCTCCAGATCCGCGGCGCCCGCAACGATCCGGTCCGCGGCGGAGAGCGGCAGCCAGGCGCCGAGGCCGGTGCGCGCCGCGCGGCCGACGACGATGCGGGTGGCGTTGCCCGAGCGCGCGTACGCGAGAATTTCCGCGGCGACGTTGCCACCGCCGAGCGTGATCGCGATGCCGCCGAGCCGCTCGGCGAGCCGCAGGTTGCGCAGGATCCGGTCGCGCTCCGCATCGGGCAGACGCTGGAGGCGCGGCGTCTCGACGTACACCGCCGTCCAGCCGGCATTGAGACGCGCCGCGATGCGCGCGCCCGCGCGCACCGTGCGCTCGGCGTTCGGGCCCGGCCCGACGCAGACGACGATGCGCTCGGCCACCGGCCACAGCGAGTCGATGCCCTCGTCGGTGCGGTACTCGCGCATCTGCCGGTCGACGCGCTCGGCGGTCCGCCGCAACGCCATCTCGCGCAGGGCGATCAGGTTGCCCTTGCGGAAGAAGTTGCGGACCGCGTTCTCGGCCGCCTCCGGCATGTAGACCTTGCCCTCTTCGAGCCGCTCGATCAGCTCGTCCGGGGGCAGGTCGACCAGCTCCACCTCGTGCGCGTCGTCGAACACGCGGTCGGGGACGGTCTCCCAGACGCGGACATTGGTGATCTTGCCGACGACGTCGTTCAGGCTCTCGAGATGCTGGACGTTCATCGCCGTGTACACGTCGATGCCGGCGTCAAGCAGCTCGTCGACGTCCTGCCAGCGCTTGGCGTGACGCGAACCCGGAGCGTTGGTGTGGGCGAGCTCGTCGAGAACGATCAGCCGCGGCTTGCGGGCGATCGCCGCGTCCAGGTCGAACTCCAGCAGCTCGACGCCGCGATAAGGGACGCTGCGGCGAGGCACGACTTCGAGCCCCTCGACCAGTGCGGCGGTTTCCTTGCGCCCATGGGTCTCCACCAGGCCGACTGCCACGTCGACGCCGTCAGCGTGCTGCTCGCGCGCGCCGAGCAGCATCGCGTAGGTCTTGCCGACGCCGGCGCAGGCGCCGAAGAAGATCTTGAGCTTGCCGCGCCTCTCCGCGCGCTGGTCGCGCTGGACCCGGGCGAGCAGCTGATCGGGGTCGGGGCGGGCCTGTGGCATTCTCGCGGCGTCCCGCGACACTGGCCGCGGGACGTCGGGAGGTTAGCTCAGCGCCGCACCCGGAACAAGGCGCGTCCGCGCGGCGGACGTTGCGCGGGCAATCAGGCGGACAGGGCCCGCACCGCGTTGACGGAATGCAGTCGCTCGCAGACCGGACAGCGGTGAACAGAAGATGCGCCGCTCATGTCGCCCGCTCTGCCAAGCGCACCAGGGCGAGCGTGTGACTTCGGACGAACGCGGCGTCCAGGCAGCGAATCCCGTGCGAGACTCCGATGGCGCCTCTACATGCAGCGCGCGCATTCGCCGGCGACGCACCGATTCGGACTCCGGCGAGCAAGTCTCACTCATATGTCCTCCGAGTATCGACCGCGCTTCGGGATCTACGCCGTCAATCTAGCCGTGCCGGCGACAAGCGCGCGGCAAGGTGGTGCGCGTCCGGATCAAGCTCGCGTCAAGACGCCGACGCCGGTAGGCGGGACGGCTTCAACCGATCACGCCCAACTGGTAGAACACGATCGCGAGGAGGAGCGGCAAGAGCGTGACGCCGAAGTACAGGATGGCGGCCTCGGCGAACTCGCGCCACTCGGGCCGCGTCCCCGAAGCGACCTGCGGCCGCCGCCGGCTCGCTCGGCTTCGATCGGCGCGCCGGTCGACACGAAACTGAGTGGTGTTCACGAAGGTCCTCTGTCGCCGCGTCCCGTATCGGGACGACGGCTGCTGCCGACGATGCTTCCAATGTAGGCGCCCGTGCGTCAGGAGCGCACAAGGATTCCGAGGAAGCGCATCAAGCACGCATCAAGAGAACGCTCACGAACAGCCCTTGACGGCGTCCAGCGCGACGTTCAGCCGCAAGACGTTCACGCGCGGCTCGCCGAAAACCCGCCTTCCGCCGTAGTTCACGACACCACGCCGCTGACGGCGTACGACAGACCGGCCGCGATCGGCCGAGCGAATCAGGGCTTGCGCGCGTCGAGCGCGAGATTCAGCCTGAGAACGTTCACCCGCGGCTCGCCGAGAAAGCCGAACTGCCGCCCTTCGGTGTGCTCGGCAACGAGCGAGCGCACCTGGGCGGCGTCCATAGCGCGCGTTTTCGCCACTCGCGCGACCTGATAGTCGGCCGCGGCCGGGCTGATATGCGGGTCGAGGCCGCTACCCGACGCGGTGACGAGATCCACGGGCACGGCGGCCTTGTTGTCGGGATCGGCGGTCCGCAGCGCCTCGATGCGCCCCTTGACTGCATCGGCGAGCGCCGGGTTGAGCGGTCCCTGGTTCGACCCGGAGGACGCCCCGGCGTTGTACGGCATCGGCGCGGTCGCCGACGGGCGGCCCCAGAAATACTTCGGGTCGCTGAACGGCTGGCCGACGAGCGCCGATCCGACGGGCTTGCCGCCGCGCTCGATCAGGCTGCCGGCCGCCTGCGCGGGGAAGACTGACGTGCGCGATCCCGGTGACCACCAGCGGATAGACGACGCCGGTGATCAGCGTGAGCACCACCAGCATCACGAACGCTTCCTTGAATGCACGGAGCATGGCTTCCTCGATGTCAGGCGAGACGCAAACCGACCAGCACCAGGTCGATCAGCTTGATGCCGATGAATGGCGCGACGATCCCACCGAGCCCATAGACGAGCAGGAACCGTCGCAGGAGCGGGGAGGCGCCGATCGGGCGGTACTTCACGCCCGCCACCGCGAGCGGGATCAGCGCGACGATGATCAACGCGTTGAAGATCACCGCCGACAGGATCGCGCTCTGCGGCGTGGCGAGCCCCATGACGTTGAGCGCCTCGAGCTGGGGATAGGTCGAGGCGAACGCCGCCGGGATGATCGCGAAGTACTTGGCGACGTCGTTCGCGATCGAGAACGTCGTGAGCGCGCCGCGCGTCATCAGCATCTGCTTGCCGGTCTCGACGATCTCGATCAGCTTGGTCGGGTTGGAGTCGAGATCGACCATGTTCCCGGCTTCCTTCGCCGCCTGGGTGCCGGTGTTCATCGCCACCGCGACGTCGGCCTGCGCAAGCGCCGGAGCATCGTTCGTGCCGTCACCGGTCATCGCCACCAGCCGGCCTTCCGCCTGCTGCGCACGGATCAGCGCGAGCTTGGCCTCGGGCGTCGCCTCGGCGAGGAAGTCGTCGACACCCGCTTCGGCCGCGATCGTGGCCGCTGTCAGCCGGTTGTCGCCGGTAATCATCACCGTCTTGATTCCCATTCGGCGAAGCTCCGCGAACCGCTCCTTGATGCCGCCCTTCACGATGTCCTTCAACTCGATCACCCCGAGCACGCGCGCACCCGCCGCCGCCGCCTCGGCGACCACGAGCGGCGTCGCGCCGCGGCGGGCGACCGTATCCACCAGCGTCCGCACGTCCGGCGGAAAGACGATGCCCTTCGTCCCTATCCAGGCGGCAATCGCGTCCGCCGCGCCCTTGCGGATCGACCGGCCCGGCAGGTCCACCCCGCTCATTCGCGTCTGCGCGGAGAACGGCACGAAGGTCGCGCTCAGCGCCTGGACGTCCCGCTCGCGCAGGCCGAACGCCGTCTTCGCCAGCACTACGACGCTCCGGCCTTCCGGCGTCTCGTCGGCGAGCGACGAGAGCTGCGCGGCATCGCCGAGGTCGCGCGGCGCGATCCCCGGCGCGGGATGGAACGCCGACGCCTGGCGGTTGCCGAGCGTGATGGTGCCGGTCTTGTCGAGCAGCAGGACGTCGACGTCGCCCGCCGCCTCGACCGCGCGGCCCGACATCGCGATGACGTTCTTCCCGATCAGACGGCCGATGCCGGCGACGCCGATCGCGGTGAGGAGCGCGCCGATCGTGGTGGGGATGAGGCAAACGAGCAGCGCGACGAGCACTGTCACCGACACCGGCTCGCCCGCTTCGGCCGCGTTGACGCTGTAGATCGAGAACGGGAGCAGCGTCACCGTGACGTACAGAAAGATGATCGTCAGGGCGGCGAGGAAGATACCGAGCGCGATCTCGTTCGGCGTCTTCTGGCGGCGCGCCGCCTCGACCATGGAGATCATCCGGTCGAGGAACGTCTCGCCCGGGTTCGCCGTGACTTTCACCACCAGCCAGTCGGACAGCACCCGCGTGCCGCCGGTGACCGAGCTGAAGTCGCCGCCGGACTCGCGGATCACCGGCGCGGACTCGCCGGTGATGGCGCTCTCGTCGACCGACGCGACGCCTTCCAGCACCTCGCCGTCGGCCGGTATGAACTCCCCCGCCGCGACGAGCACGAGATCGCCGCGCCGGAGCGCCGACCCGGGCACGTTCGCGACTTTCGCGTCGCGGCGCGGGGCGTCGAGCTTCTTCGCGACCACGTCGCGCCGAGCCGACCGCAGGGTAGCCGCCTGGGCCTTCGCGCGTCCCTCGGCGACCGATTCGGCGAAGTTCGCGAACAGCACCGTGAACCACAGCCAGACCGTCACGGCGAGGATGAATCCCGTCGGCGCCTCGCCGTTACCGAACACCGCCTGGAAATAGAGGATCGTCGTGAGGATGCTGCCGACGTAGACGACGAACATGACCGGATTGCGGAGCTGCGTCCCCGGCGCGAGCTTGCGGAACGAGTCGACGAGCGCCTCGCGCAGGGCCGCGCCCCGAAAGAGCTCGGCGGTCATCATCCTCGGGTTGGTGAGCGTCTTGGTCGTCATGATGGTTCCAGTGGGTCTGCTACTTCGCGCCGTAGAGCATCAGGTGCTCGACGATCGGGCCGAGGGCGAGCGCCGGGAGGAAGGTGAGCGCGCCGACGACGACCACGGTGGCGATCAGAAGGCACACGAAGAGCGGCGTATCCGTCGGCAGCGTCCCGGGGCCGGTGGGCACCTTCTTCTTCGCCGCGAGCGAGCCGGCGATCGCGAGCACCGGCACGACCAGCCAGTAGCGCGAGAACCACATCGCGAGTCCGAGCGTCGTGTTGTAGAACGGCGTGTTCGCGCTCAGCCCGGCGAACGCGCTGCCGTTGTTGTTCCCGGCCGACGAGTACGCATACAAGATCTCGGAGAAGCCGTGCGCGCCCGGGTTGGCGAGGCCCGCCAACCCCGCCGGGAGCAGCACGGCCGCGGCAGCGCCCGCGAGCAGCACGAAGTGCGGCACCATGATGGTGAGCGCCGCCATCTTCACCTCGAACGCCTCGATCTTCTTGCCGAGATACTCGGGGGTGCGGCCGATCATCAGCCCGGCGATGAACACCGCGATGATGGCGAGCACGAGCATCCCGTAGAGCCCGGAGCCGACGCCGCCGTAGATCACCTCGCCGAGCTGCATCAACCACATCGGCACGAGCCCGCCGAGCGGCGTGAATGAATCGTGCATCGCGTTGACCGAGCCGTTGGAAGCCGCGGTCGTCGCGGTGGCCCACAGCGCCGAGTTGACGACGCCGAAGCGCACCTCCTTGCCTTCCATGTTGCCGCCCGCCTGCGTGCCGCTCGCGGCCTGGTCGGCGCCGAGCGCCGCGAGCCGCGGGTTGCCGGCCTGCTCCGCCCCGACCGCGAGGGCAAGCAGTGCGACGAACACCACGGTCATCGCCGCGAGCACCGCCCAGCCCTGGCGCGTGTCCCGCACGAGCTTCCCGAAGGTGTAGCAAAGCGCCGCAGAAATGACGAGGATTGCCAGCATCTCCAGAAAGTTGGACAGCGGCGTCGCGTTCTCGAGCGGATGCGCCGAGTTCACGTTGAAGAACCCACCGCCGTTCGTGCCGAGCTGCTTGATCGCGACCTGCGAGGCCGCCGGCCCGACGGCGATCGTCTGCTCCTTCGCCTGCGCCGGCTCGGTCACCGGCGCGCCCTTCTCGTCCTTCACCGGCTGGCCCGCGGCGTCGATCTTGGGGTTGTCGTACTCGACCGGCTGAACGAGCTCGACCGTCTTGTACGGCGAGAACGTCTGCACCACGCCCTGCGAGACGAGGGCGAGTGCAAGCACGAGGGACAGCGGCAGCAGGATGTACAGGGTGGTTCGCACCAGGTCGACCCAGAAGTTGCCGATCGTGCCCACCGACTGGCGCTGGAAGCCGCGCACGAACGCGACGAGCACCGCCATCCCGGTCGCCGCCGAGACAAAGTTCTGCACCGTGAGCCCGAGCATCTGCGTGAGGTAGCTCATGGTCGTCTCGCCGCCGTAGCTCTGCCAGTTGGTGTTGCTGGCGAAGCTCACCGCCGTGTTGAACGCGAGGTCCGGCGTCGTCCCGCCGAAGTCCTGAGGGTTGAGCGGCAACCCGCCCTGCAGCCGGGCGAGCGCATATACGGCGAGCAGCCCGAGCACGTTGAAGGCGAGCGTCGCGACGGCGTACTCGGTCCATCCCATCTCGCGCGCCGGATCGACGCCGCACAGGCGGTAGATCAGGCGCTCGAGCGGCGCCCCGATGCGATTGAGGACGGCGGGCTCGCCCTCGTAGATCCGCGCCATGTACGTTCCGAGCGGCTTCGCCAGCGCGACGAGCACGACGACGAAGGTGGCGAGCTGGAGATAGCCGTTCGCGGTCATTCGAACCACTCCGGTTTGAAGAGGGCGACGAGGAGATAGACGAAGAGCGCGGCGGCGGCCGCGCCCGAGAGCAGGTAGACCCAGCTCATTTGCCGCCGCCCCAGGGATCGAGCAGCGCAGCGCACCCGGCGATCAAGCCGAACGTACCGGCGGCGAGCGCCGCGATGAGGGCGAGAAACACGATGTCCATGCGTCGCTCCATTGGCTTGCAGTTTCGATCCGCGAGCTTAAGAAAGGCGGCGCAACACGCGTGTCAAGGTTGACGTCAGGCGCATCAAGAGCGCGTCAAGACTGCCCGGCGCGCGACAGCGGGCGTCGCGGGTCCGACGCCAGGCGCCGGCCACTCGCGCCGGCAGTCCCCCCGGCCCCGCAATCCTTCCGGCATCCGGTGCGGGATGTGAAGTTCGCCGCAGGGCACCTCCGGCCGCCGGCGCATTCGGTCACGTCCCGCGTGTGGCTTCATCTCCCGGGCGCGCCGTTGGCGCAGTTGTTGCATCGAGACCGCCTGACGAAACAACCACTAAGGGGGAGTCCGTCATGCTCGAGTTGCTGCTCATCCTGGCCGTCGTGGTCTACCTGGTGTCGAAGCTCGACCGGCAGCATTTCGAGCAGGCGACCTCGCAGGCGGGCTTGCGCACGACCCCGGACCAGCCGCAATCGGACGAGACGCAGCGGCCCAGCTTGCGGCTCTCGATCGAAGGCACCCAGCGGCCCTATCTGCGCAGCACCGGATTCGTCAAGGGGTTCGGGATGAACCCGCAGGCCGTGAAGGACATCCGCGTCTACGCGCACTTCGGCGCGGTCGAGAATTTCCCGTCCGCGATCGTCGCCCTGCTCCGGGACCTGTACCAGCGCGGTGGCGCGGTGGGCTCGGACATGATGCAGGTGCTCTTCCACGGCCGCGCTCTCAAGGAGGGCGAGGCGATCTATTTCGCGCTGATCGAGGCCGCGCCCGAGCCGCGCGTGGTCGCGTTCGTCGATCGGCTGCGCAGCACGTAGCGCAGCTCAAAGGCTTACCTGGGGACTGGCACTTCTTTCGGGGAGGGGAGCCTGCCCTGACCGGTCTTCGGGCCGGTCTTTTTTTTGCCTCCTGGCAGCGGTCTGCGACGCCCGCTACAGCTCGTAGCTCTCCCCCGCCCCCGCCATCGCACGATCGACCGCCTTGCGGTCGAGCGTCGGCGCGAACCGCTCGATGAAGTCGTACACGTAGCTGCGCAGGTATGCGCCGCGCCGCACGGCGATACGCGTGGTGTTGGTGCGAAACAGGTGACCGGCGTCGATCGCGCGCAAGCCGCGGTCGCGCGCCGGGTCGAACGCCATCGCGGCGATGATGCCCACGCCCATGCCGAGCTCGACGTAGCTCTTGATCACGTCCGAGTCGATTGCGGCGAGCACTACGTCGACCTCGAGCCCGCGCGCGGCGAACGCCTCATTGATGTGCGACCGGCCGGCGAACTCCGGGCTGTAGGTGATCACCGGGTGCTGCGCGAGCTCCTCGAGCCGGAGCCGGCCGGCGTCGAGCAGGGGGTGGCCCGGCGGGACGACGACCGAGTGCTGCCACTGATAGCCGGGGAGCGCGATCAGGTCGGGGAAGTGGTCGAGCGCCTCGGTCGCGATCGCGACGTCCGCCTCCCCCGCGATCACCATGCGGGCGATCGCGGTCGGACTCCCCTGCAGGAGATGCAGGCGAACCTTCGGATACTGCGCCCGGAACTCCGTGACCACTTGCGGGAGCGCATAGCGCGCTTGGGTGTGAGTCGTCGCTATCGTGAAGCTCCCGGCGTCCTCCGCCGCGAACTCCTTGCCTACGCGCCGGAGGTTGTCCAGCTCCCCCAGGACCCGCTCCGCGATCTCGACGATGCGCTTCCCCGGCTCGGTCAATCCGGTGAACCGCTTGCCCCGCCGATCGAAGACGCGAACCCCCAGTTCGTCCTCCAACTCCTTGATTTGTTTGGATACTCCAGGCTGAGAGGTGTGCAGAGCGCGAGCCGCCTCGGTGAGATTCAGACCCCGTCTGACGGTCTCGCGGATGTATCGGAGCTGCTGGAAGTTCATCGACTACGAGCCCTAATAACCATTGGTTGTTTATTCATGACGATTAATTCGTTTTGAACATAACGGCAGTCTATTAGCCTCTGTTCTCTTAGGGAAGCCCCGATTCGGGCGCCGGTGCGGGAATCGCGGCTGCCTTCGCTCAGCCCACCATCCTTCATGTATCGCTACGACGAAATCGATCAGCACCTCGTGGACGAGCGCGTCCGGCAGTTCCGCGACCAGACGCGCCGCTTCCTCGACGGGGAGCTGTCGGAGGAAGAGTTCAAGCATCTGCGGCTCCGGAACGGCCTGTACATCCAGCGCCACGCGCCGATGCTCCGCGTCGCGATTCCGTACGGCCTCCTCTCGTCGGCACAGCTCCGCAAGCTGGCGCACATCGCGCGCACCTACGACCGCGGCTACGGTCACTTCACCACCCGCCAGAACATCCAGTTCAACTGGCCGCGGCTGGCGGACACCCCGGAGATCCTCGCTGAGCTCGCGTCCGTCGAGATGCACGCGATCCAGACGAGCGGCAACTGCGTCCGCAACGTCACCACCGACCACTTCGCCGGCGTCGCGGCGGACGAGATCGTCGACTCGTTCGTCTGGTGCGAGCTGGTGCGGCAGTGGTCGACGTTCAGCCCCGAGTTCTCGTTCCTGCCGCGCAAGTTCAAGATCGCGGTGAACGGCGCCGCCGCCGATCGCGCCGCGACCTGGGTGCACGACATCGGCCTGCACGCGGTCCGAAACGAAGCGGGCGAAGTGGGGTTCCGCGTGATCGTCGGCGGCGGGCTCGGACGCACGCCCATGATCGGCCACGTCGTCCGGGAGTTCCTGGCGTGGCCGCATCTACTCACCTATCTCGACGCGATCCTGCGCGTCTACAACCGGTACGGCCGACGCGACAACATCTACAAGGCGCGAATCAAGATCCTGGTGAAGGATCGCGGGCCGGAAGCGTTCCAGCGCGAAGTCGAAGCCGAATGGGCGCACTTGAAGGACGGACCGGCGACGCTGGTGCCCGAGGAGGTCGCGCGCGTCGAGTCGCGCTTCACCCGGCCGGCGTACGAGCGCTTGCCCGAGGTCGACCTCACGTTCGCGTCCGCGCTCGCCGCCGAACGTGGGTTCGCGGCGTGGACGAAGCGCAACGTCCACCCGCACCAGCGGCCCGGATATGCCGCGGTGTCCGTCTCGCTCAAGAAGACGGGCGTGCCGCCCGGCGACGTGACGGCCGACCAGATGGACGCGCTCGCCGCGCTCGCCGACCGCTACAGCTTCGGCGAGCTGCGCGTCTCGCACGAGCAGAATCTGATCCTCGCCGACGTCGCTAGGGGCGATCTGCACGCCCTGTGGGGCGAGCTCCGGTCGCTCGGCCTCGCGACGCCGAACATCGGCCTGCTGACGAACATCGTCGCCTGCCCCGGCGGCGACTTCTGCTCGCTCGCGAACGCGCGCTCGATCCCCGTCGCAGAGGCGATCCAGCGGCGTTTCGACGATCTCGACTACCTGTTCGACATCGGCGAGCTCGATCTCAACATCTCGGGCTGCATCAACGCCTGCGGCCATCACCACGTCGGCCACATCGGCATCCTCGGCGTCGACAAGAACAGCGAGGAGTTCTACCAGATCGAGATCGGCGGAAATCAAGGCGAGACGCGGCCGGGCGCCGCGGCCGCGCTCGGCAAGGTCATCGGCCCGTCGTTCTCGCGCGAGCAGGTGCCAGATGCGATCGAGCGACTGATCCGCTGCTATCTCGAGCACCGGGATAGCGAAGAGGAACGCTTCATCGACACCGTGGGGCGTATCGGGATCGCCCCGTTCAAGGAGTTCGTCTATGCCAACGCTCATCAAGGACCGACGGATCGTCCCCGACAGCTGGCGGCTGCTTAGCGCGGATGCCACGACGGTGAACTCACCGTGCGCGGCCGACGTTATCGTGCCGCTCACGCTATGGCGAGCCGCGAGCGACGAGCTCGCCGCGCGCCCGGGCAGAGTTGGCGTATGGCTGGAACCGAACGAAGGCCCGGAGACGATCGCCGCCGATCTCGCCCGCCTGCCGCTCGTGGCGGTGGAGTTCCCGAAGTTCACCGACGGGCGTGGCTTCTCGACGGCGAGCCTTCTCCGCAGTCGCTACGGCTACCGCGGCGAGATTCGCGCGATCGGCGACGTGCTGCGCGATCAGCTCCTCTACCTCCGCCGGTGCGGCTTCGACGCCTTCGCTCTGCGCGAAGACCAGGATGCCGAAGCCGCGCTGGGCGCGTTCGACGATCTGCCGCCCGGCTACCAGAGCGCGGTCGACGAGCCGCTGCCCCTGTTCCGGCGGCGTCTCGCGGGAGCGCCCGCGTGATCGCCGCCGCAGATCTCGGCCGGCCGGCAGTACGGTTCCCAACACGGTTCCTGGTCACCGGCGGCGCGCGCTCGGGTAAATCCGCGCTCACGAACCGCCTGGTCTTCGACCTGGTGCGCGCCGACGGCGGGGAGCGGCAGTTCGCGAGTGGTGCGTCGCTGGCGGATGCCGTGCGGAGGCTCGTGCCGGAGGCGGTCGGCGAGCCGCGCCGCGCGGCGTTCGCGCACGGCACCCACGCGTTCCTGCTCGACGAGCGCACGGCGGCCGACGATGCCGAGCTGCTGGCCGCGGCCTGCCTGGCCCACGGCGCGATCCTCGTCGTCGACGCGACGGCCGGGTTCACCGACGACGACGCGGCGGTGCTACTCGCCACGGCCGAGCTGCGCGTACCGACGGTCATCGTCGCCGTCAACAAAATCGACAAGGTCGGTTTCGACTACGAGGCGTTCCGGGCGGTGCGGACCGCGGTCGCGAGTCACGCCGGCGGACTCGGTAAGGGCCGCGTGTTCGTCGCGCCGGTGTCGGCATGGTTCGGTTTCAACGTCGCCAGCCGCGGCGACGCGCTCGATTGGGTGGCGGAGCAATCGCTGCTCGAGCTGCTCGTCGCCGCGGCGGGTCGGAAACCCGGCGCCGCGCGGGCGGACGCCTGAGGCGCGCGATGGCGCAGGGCACCGTCTATCTCGTGGGCGCCGGCCCCGGCGCGCCCGACCTGCTGACGGTCCGCGCTGCGCGCCTGCTCGCCGAGGCCGACATCGTCTTTCACGACGCGCTCGTGCATCCGGACACGCTCGCGCTCGCCACCCGCGCCGAGAAGGTCGCCGTCGGCAAGCGCTGCGGCCGGCATTCGACGGTGCAAGCGTTCATCAACAAGCGGCTGGTCGATGCCGCGCGGAAGCATCGCGTGGTGGTGCGGCTCAAGGGCGGCGATCCGATGCTGTTCGGTCGCGCGCAGGAAGAGATCGACGCGCTGCGAGCGGCGGCCATCCCGTGCGAGGTCGTGCCGGGCATCACGGCGGCGCTTGCCGCCGCCGCGGATCTCGGCATCTCGCTCACCCGCCGCGGCGTCAGTCGGAACGCCGTCTTCGTCACCCCCCGCGTAGGCGAGCGCGAGGCCGCGAGCGACTGGGCGGCGCCGCTCGCGACCGCCGATACCGCGGCGATCTACATGGGCGCCGGCGAGGCGGCGGCAATCACCGCCACGCTGCTGGCGCGCGGGAAGCGGCCCGGCCTGCCGGTGGTCGCCGTCGAGAACGCGTCGCTCCCCGGGTCGCGCCGATGGGTCACGACCCTTGGCGAGTTGCCGGCGCTCGCCGCGGAATCCTTCGGCGGCCCCGTGGTGCTGCTCGTCGGAGAAGTGTTCGCCGCTGCGGCCGCGTCTCGAGAGGTCGAAGCCGGACTCCTCGAGGCGGCCGCGGTCCGCCTGCGCCGCGCCGCGGTGTGACACGCGTCGCAGTCCCGGGGCGACCCGGGGTTGGCGCGCCGCGCCCGGCGCCGGTATGCTCGCGTCATGTCCGATCCCTTCCGGCACCTGCACGATCGCGATTTCGCCGAGTGGGCGCAGGGCCAGGCGAAGGCACTTCGCGAAGGGCGCTTCGACGACGTCGACCGCGCGATCCTGGCGAACGAGCTGGAGCGGATGGTGTCCCGGGAGCGCAGCGAGATCAACACCCGGCTCGAGGCGCTCACCGTGCAGCTCCTGATGTGGAGCGTCCAGCCGGTGGTGCGGACCGAGGCCTTCCAGTCGGCGATCCTCGACCAGCGCAGCACGGTCGACAACCTGCTCCGCTCGAGCCCGTCGCTGCGCGCGGTGGTCGAGGTCGGGCTGCCGCGCACCTACTCCTCCGCGCTCGCGACCGCCGCGGAGGCCGGCATCCCGCGCTCGATGTTCCCCACCGATCCCGTCTTCACACTCGAACAGCTGGTCGACCGCGCGTTCTGGCCGGCGAGCCTGTTCGGCGGGCGCGCCTTCAGTTTCTAGCGCGGGTCGAGCGGGGGCGCCGTTCGGTAGGCGTATCCTCCGGCGCCGGTTCCTGCCTCGTCAGGCGGCCCGTAGCGCATCCACGATCTTCAGCCGTGCCGCGCGTAGCGCGGGCGCAACGCCGCCGACGAGTCCCATGACCGCGGCGAACAGGAACGATTGCCAGACGATCTCCGGCGTCAGCCGGAACGAGAACGCCAGCTCGGCGAACGACTGCCAGTTCATGGTCGAGATGTTCACGAGCTGCATCAGGGAGGCAAGCGCGAGCCCGACCGCCCAGCCGAGCAGCGCGAGCGCGAATGCCTCGGCGAGGAACGCGACCAGAATCGAGCCGCGCCTGAAACCGAGCGCGCGCAGCGCGCCGATCTCGGCGGTGCGGTTGGCGACCGCGGCGTACATCGTGATCGTCGCGCCGATCATCGCGCCGATCGAGAAGATCACCGACAGCGTGATGCCTAGGATGCGGATGAAATTGGAGAGCACCTCCGACTGCTCCTCGTAGAAGCGCCGCTCGCGCTTCACGTCGAGCGTGAGCCGCGGGTCGGACTCCAGACGCTGCTTCACCTGGTCGAACTGCGCCGGGTCCACGAGCCGCGCGACCACCGAGGAGAAGGCGTTCCGCCGGAACGACTGCATCATCTGCTCGCCGTCGCCCCAGATCTCCGAGTCGAACCCCGAGCCGCTCCCGTCGAAGACGCCGACCACCGTCCACTCGCGCCCGCCGAAGCGCAGGGACTGGCCGATACCGGTGCGGCCGAAGCGCTCGGCGATGCTCTTGCCGACAACGATCTCGGTGCTGCCGCGGCGGAACATCCGGCCGGTGACGATGCGCACCTGCGGTCGCAGCGCCGGTCCCTCGTCGCCAAGGCCGCGCACGGTGACGTTGGTCGCCGTGCCGGTGTCGCGCTTCGGCAGCGCGATCAGCACCACGCTCTCCTTCGACGCGACCGACAGGCCGCCGGCGCCGATCGCGATCTCCGGCTGGCTCTCGACGATCGCCGCCTGGCTCCGCTCGACGCCACTCTGGATCTCGGTGCCCGATGCGCGCCGCGTCACCAGGATGTTGTCCGGCTGCCCGGTCGCTACCAGCGCCGAGCGCAGGCCGGCGTCGAGCATGAGCACTGCGGCGAAGACGAACACGACCAGCGCCATGCCGCCGGCGGTGAGCGCCGTGGTGAGCTTGCGCGTCCAGAGGTTGCGCACGCTGTAGCTGAGCGGGATCGCCGTCATCGGCCGGGATCGGTCTACCCTATGGCGCGCAGGCCATCGACGATCTTCACGCGTGCGGCGCGGTGGCCCGGCGCAAGCGCCGCCGCGATCCCGACCACGATCGCGCAGGCGGCCTGGAGTGCGACGGTACCGGTGCTGACCTCGAACACCGGAAAGAGCGTGCCCACCTGCGCGGCGAACCAGGCGCCGACCGGGAACGTGAGCGCGATGCCGATCGCGGCGCCGATGAGGGCGAGCGCGATCGACTCGCCGAAGATCAGCCGTGCGACGTAGCCGGGTCCGAATCCGAGCACTTTGAGGGTGGCGTACTCGGCCAGCCGCTCGCGCGCCGTCATCGCCATCGTGTTCGCCATCACCGCGAGGATGATGAAGATGACGACGAACGAGACGATGCGGATCGCGACCACGATCGCCTCGGTCATCGCGACGAAGCCGAGCTGGAACGCCTTCTCGGTCTCGGTCAGGGTCTCCGCTAGCGAGTTCGCGAACTGGCGGTCGATCGCCTGCGCGATCTCGGCGGAACGGCCGGCATCCTCGATCTGCACCACGAACACGCCCACCTGGTCGCCGCGGCGCGGGAGCTTCGCCTTGACCGTCTCGTTGACGTAGTCCCAGTGAAAGAACATCTGCGAGGTGTCGGTCTTCGCCTCGGCGCCGTCGTAGATCGCCCGCACGGTGAACGGCCAGGTCCCGGCGTAGATCGTGCCCTGGAGCGGAATCGTGTCGCCGATCTTGAAGCCGTGGGTCTGGGCGAGCTTCCGCCCGACCACCGCGCCTTTGCGGTCGCGGAGAAACGCGCGCAGGTCGTCCTCGGCGATGCGGTACTCCGGGTACATCTGCAGATAGGGCACCGCATCGATCGCGAACTGCGGAAAGAAGTTCTTCGGGTCCTGGTACACGCCGCCGAACCAGTTCGCCGCGCCGACCGCGCGCACCCCGTCGACGCCGCGGATCTTGTCGCGGTAGTGCAGCGGCATGGGGAAGGTGAGCGAGATGGCGTTGCGCGTGATGAGCCGGTTCGGAGCCGCGCTCTCGGCGCCCGCGTACCAGGCGTCGACGACCGTCTGGAGGAGGCCGAACGCCAGGATCGCGACCACGAGCCCGGTCACGGTGAGCCCCGTCCGCAGTTTGTGGCGCAGGGTATTGCGGAGGATCAGCTTGAAGAAGTTCATCGGGTCTTCACTCGCGGGCTTCTTTCACCGAGCGCTCGTGCACGTCGCCCGCGGTCGACAGCTCGCCCTTGTCGAGATACATGATTGCATGCGCCCGCTCGGCGGCGCGCCGGTCATGCGTCACCATGAGAATCGTCTTGCCGAGCTCGACGTTGAGCCGGTCCATCAGGCCGAGGACGTCCTCGGCCGACTGGCGATCGAGGTCGCCCGTCGGCTCGTCGGCGACGATCAGCCTGGGGTCGGTGATGATCGCGCGCGCGATCGCGACGCGCTGCTGTTGGCCGCCGGAAAGCTCGGAGGGATAGTGCTCCATCCGGTCGGCGAGGCCCACGAGCGCGAGCGCCGCCTCGACGTGCTCGCGCCGGATGCGGCGCGGGAGATGGGTCAGCGTGAGCGGCAGCTCGACGTTCTCGAACGCGGTCAGCACCGGCATCAGGTTGTAGAACTGGAAGATGAACCCGACCGCGCCGGCGCGCCAGTCGGCGAGCTCGGTTTCGGAGAGTTGCGTGATGTCCACCCCGTTGACGAACACCTCGCCCGAGTCGGGCTTGTCGATGCCGGCGATCAGGTTGAGCAGCGTCGACTTGCCCGAGCCCGAGGGCCCCATGAGCCCGAGGAAATCGCCGCTCTCGACGTCGAAGGTCACATCGTGCAGCACGGGCACCTTCTGCCCGCCGCGGCGGTAGGACTTGAAGACGTGCCGGATGCTGATGAGCGGCTGCGGCGCGGCGTCGTTCACGACACCGATCCCCGCTCGTCACGCCGGCGAAGGCAGGCATCCAGGAGGCGCCGCACTGGATCCCGGCTTGCGCCGGGATGACGGCGCACGCGCGCCGGAGGCGCGCTCTGCGCCGTCACTTGCCCGCCACGTTGATGCGCTCGCCGTCGGACACTTTCTCCAGCGGCTTCACGATCACCCGGTCACCCGGCGCGACGCCGGCGACCTGGAGCATGTCGCCGATCGCCCGCGTGGCCTCCACCTTCGTCCGCACCGCCCGGCCGTCCCGCGCGACGAACACGACCTTCTCGCCGTCGCGCTCGACGATCGCCTGCTTCGGCACCACCGTGACCGCCTGCCGGTCCGCGGCGCTCACTTCGCGCTCGAGGAACGCCACTTTCGCGCTCATGTCGGGCAGCACCCGCTCGCCGCGGTCGAGGAACTTGATCTTCACCAGCACCGTCGCCTTCGCTCGATCGACGGTCGGCACGATCCGGTTGACGATCCCGGGGAAGCGGTGGTCGGGCACCGCGTCGAGCTGGATCTCGCACGGCTGGCCGGTCTTGATCTTGCCGAGCGACGCCTCGGCCACGTCGGCCTCGACCTCGAGCGTGTCCATGTCGGCGATGGTGACGACCGCGCCTTTCGTGTCGGCGGCCTGCGAGAACGGCGTGATGTTGTCGCCGACGTTCGCGCTCTTCGTCAGCACGATGCCGTCGAACGGCGCGCGGATCAGCGTCTGATCGAAGGCGACGTCGGCGACCTTCAGGTTCGCCTGCGCGACGCCCAGCGAGGCCTCGCTCGACCTGACCGCGGCCTGCGCCTTGTCGAAGCGCGCCACCGCCGCGTCGAGCGCGGAGCCGCTGATGAAACTTTTCGCCGCCAGGTCGCGCGAGCGCTTGAGGTTCGATTCGGCGTCGCGAAGCTCCGCGCGCGCCTGCTCGATGTTCGCCTGCGCGACCTTGACGTTCGCCGCGGCCTGCTCGCGCTGCGCGGACACGTCGCGGTTCTCGAGTCGCGCGATCACCTCGTCCTTGCGCACGCGGCTGCCTTCGGTGACGCCGAGCCACTCGAGCCGGCCGGTCGCCTTGGACGCGAGGCTCGCCTTGCGCTGCGCAACGACGTACCCGGTGGCGTTCAGCAACGTCACCGCCTGCGACGGGTAGGCGGTCGTCACCGCGGCCGTTTCGACGGTCTGCGCGGCGCCGAAGAGCGCGAACGCGGCAACGCCTGCAGCGACGATCGCGGCTGCGCCAGCGAGCCACGGCCAGACGCGGGCGCCTGGTGCGCGCCGCCGCGGCGGCGGCGCCGCGATCGATTGCGAGTCGGGAGAGATCGGGCTTGTTCAACTGAGCGTTCCGGGATGCGCCGAGTGAGGACGTGATGCCGAACAGGGGGCCCGCGCGCGGCGTCGATTATAGCTGCGCCGGCGTGCGGCCCGACCTTGCGGCGAAGCGTGGCGGGTGTGCCGGCTCAGCCGACGGCAGACCGGACCCAGCGCGCGAGCGCGCTGGCGTCCATCGCGCCCGACTGGCGCGCGACTTCGCGGCCACTGCGGAATGCGATAAGCGTCGGGATCGAGCGGATGTCGTACTTCGCGGCGACGGCCTGCTCGTCTTCGGTGTTGACCTTGGCGAGACGGACGCCCGGCTCGAGCTCGCGCGCCGCGCGCTCGAAGTGCGGCGCCATCACCTTGCAGGGCCCGCACCATGGCGCCCAGAAATCGACGACTACCGGGATGTCGCTCGCGGACACCTGCCGCTCTAGCCCGGCGGCGTCCAGCGCCGGCGGATGGCCGTCGAAGAGCGGCCGCTTGCAGCGCCCGCAGGTCGGCGCATCGCCGAGCCGGTCCCGCGGGACGCGGTTGGTGCTGTTGCAGTGCGGACAGACGACGTGAGCTGATTCGGCCATGAGGGTTCCTAGAGCCAAAGGTTGGGCATCACGCTCCCGGTTTCAAGCCCGGGGTTCGCCGACCCTGCTTGAGTAAGATAGCGCCCTTTTGGTCGAGGAGATTTCTGCGTTGCTCGCCGCATCCGCGCTGGAGTGCATTCGAGGGGATCGAACGCTCTTCGCCGGGATCTCGTTCGGCTTGCGTGCGGGCGCGGGCCTCTTCGTCCAGGGTGCGAACGGCGCGGGCAAGACGAGCCTGCTGCGCATCCTGGTCGGGCTTTCGCCGCCCGCCGCTGGCGAGGTCTCCTGGGGCGGCACGCCGATCGGCTCGCTCGGCGACGTCTACCGCCGCGAGCTCGTCTACTGCGGGCACGCGAACGGTCTGAAGGACGATCTCAGCGCAGTGGAGAACTGCTGCGCCGCGGCGAGTCTCGCCGGCCGACAGGTCGGACGAGACGCGGCGTTCGCCGCACTCGAACGCGCCGGCGCCGCGGTGGCGGCGGACCTGCCGGTGCGGAGCCTGTCGCAGGGCCAGAAGCGCCGCACCGCCCTCGCGCAGCTCGTCCTCGCGCGGGCACGGCTGTGGGTCCTCGACGAGCCGGCCGCGGCGCTCGACGCCGCCGGGATCGCCTGGCTCGCCGCCGAGCTCGACGCGCATCTCGAGTCCGGCGGCGTCGCGGTGGTAACGAGCCACCAGCCGCTGCCGACCCGGATGCGGCTCGACTCTCTCCCGCTCGGCGAATGAACGAGACCGGTGCGCTCGCCGCGGCGCTCGGCCTCCTGCGGCGCGATCTCGCCCTCGCGCTGCGCCGCAAGTCGGACGCACTGGCACCGGTGTTCTTCTTCGTCGTCGTCGCGAGCCTCTTCCCGCTCGGGGTCGGGCCGGAGCCGGAGCTCCTGCGGCGGATCGGTCCCGGCGTGCTGTGGGTGGGCGCGCTGCTCGCCAGCATGCTCTCGCTCGCGCGCCTTTTCGCCGCCGATTACGAGGACGGCACGCTCGAGCAGATGGCGCTTTCCCCGGAGCCGTTCGTCGTCCTGGTGCTCGCCAAGATCGCAGCGCACTGGCTGGTGTCGGGATTGCCGCTCGTCGCCGCGGCGCCGGTGCTCGCCTTACAATACGGCTTGCCCGGCGACACGATCGCGGTGTTGGTGGCGTCGCTCCTCCTCGGCACCCCGGTGCTCAGCCTGGTCGGCGCGATCGGCGCGGCGCTGGTGCTGGGGGTCCGCGGCGGCGGGCTGCTGGTGGCGCTTCTAGTGCTGCCGCTCTACGTGCCGGCGCTGGTGTTCGGTGCGGGCGCGGTCGACGCGAACCTGGCGGGAACCGGCGCCGCGGCGCACTTGTCGCTGCTTGGGGCGTGCCTCGCGATCGCCGCGTTCTTCGCGCCGTGGGCCATTGCCGCGGCGCTCCGGATCGCCCTGGAATGAATGGACGGCGGTGAAGCACGATCGGATAAGCTCGACGGCATGAACAACTGGTTCCGCTTCTCCTCGCCGCAGACCTTCTACCCGCTTGCGGGTCGGATGCTGCCCTGGTTCGCCGCAGCGGCGGCGATCCTCGCGGCGATCGGGCTGTACATCGGGTTCTTCGTCGCCCCGACCGACGCGACGCAGGGCGATGCGTACCGGATCATTTTCGTGCACGTGCCGGTGTCGTGGATGTCGATGTTCCTCTACCTGGTGATGGCGGGCTGGGCGGGAATCGGGCTCGCGTTCAACACCCGGCTCTCGGGCATGATGGCGAGCGCGCTCGCGCCCACTGGCGCGCTGTTTGCGTTCCTCTCGCTGTGGACCGGCGCGCTGTGGGGCAAGCCGACCTGGGGCACGTACTGGGTGTGGGACGCGCGGCTCACCTCGGAGCTGGTGCTGCTCTTTCTCTATCTCGGCTTCATGGCGCTGCAGGCGGCGATCGACGATCCGCGCCGGGCCGATAAAGCCGGCGCGGTGCTCGCGCTGGTCGGCGTGGTCAACATTCCGATCATCTATTTCTCGGTGAAATGGTGGAACACGCTGCACCAAGGCGCCTCGGTGAGCATCACGCGCGCCCCGTCGATGGCGGCGATCATGTTCACCGGGATGATCGTCATGGTGCTCGCCTTCTGGATGTACTCGATCGCGGTCGCGCTCGGGCGCGTGCGCGCGATCATCCTCGAGCGCGAGCGGCATGCTGGCTGGGTTAGCGATCTGCGGGAGGCGAGCGCATGAGCCACCGAGCAGGGGCCCCACGCCTGCGTGGGGATGCGAGCAAGGCGAATGCGATCCGCCGCCGACGGTGCGGCGGTCGAGACATCAGAGGACCATCGGAGGCGGCGGCATGAGCTGGGGGAGCGCCGCCGAGTTCTTCGCGATGGGCGGGTACGGGCCGTACGTCTGGGGCAGCTTCGCGGTGACCGCGCTCGCGATGATGGTCGAGCCGCTCGCGGTGCGTGCGCGCCGGCGCGCGGCGCTTGAACGGTTGAAGCGGATGCACGAGCGGACGCGAAGCGTGCAGCATGAAGCCACGGTATAGGCGGCTCGTCGCTATCGCCGGCGGCGTCGCGGCGTTGGCGATCGCGGCGGCGCTGGTGCTGAACGCGTTCCAGTCGAACCTCGTCTTCTTCTTCAGCCCGTCGCAGATCGCGGCCGGCGAGGCGCCCAAGGACCGCGCCTTCCGCATCGGCGGCATGGTTCAGACCGGGAGCATCAAGCGTGCGGGCGACGGTCTGACCGTCGAGTTCCTCGTCACCGACACTGCCCGGACAATCCCGGTGATCTATAAGGGCATCCTGCCGGATCTCTTCAAGGAAGGTAAGGGCGTCGTCGCGCAGGGCCGGCTCGGCGCCGACGGCGTGTTTCGCGCCGAAGAAGTGCTCGCGAAGCACGACGAGAACTACATGCCGCCGGAGGCCGCCCACGCCGTCGAGCAGGCGAAGAAAGCGCAGAAGAGCCTCAAGCAGTGAGCCGCGCCGCAACGCAACCCGTGGTCCCCGGGCCCCCCGACCGTCGGCGCGATGCCGCGTTTCTGGCACACGCGCCGGGGCGCCGATGACGCGACTCCTCCTCGCGCTCGGCGCGTTCGGGTTGCTCGTCGCCCTGCTCGCGGTCGGCCTGTCGCTCAATCCGCGCGAAGTGCCCTCGCCGCTCATCGGCAAGCCCGCACCGGCGTTCTCGCTGCCGCGCCTCGGCCAGCCGGCCGAGAAACTCTCTCCCGAAGCGCTGCGCGGGAAGGTCTGGGTGCTGAACGTGTGGGCGTCGTGGTGCGCGCCCTGCCGGGACGAGATCCCGGTGCTGATGGCGTTCGCACGTACCAAAGCGGCGCCGATCTACGGCCTCAACTACAAGGACCGGGGCGACGACGCGCAGGCGCTGCTGCGGCAGCTCGGAAATCCGTACGTCGCGAGCGCGGTCGATGCCGACGGTCGCATCGGCATCGACTACGGGGTCTACGGCGTCCCGGAAACCTACGTCATCGACCGCGAGGGCGTGATCCGCCTGAAGCACATCGGACCCGTCACCCGCGAGACGGTCGAGAAGCGGATCATGCCGCTCCTCAAGGAACTGGACCGGTGACGCAGATCCTCGTGCCGGCGCTAGCGCGGCTGGCGCTACCTCGAAAGTGAGGACGCCGTGGCGGTGTTGATGGAAACCGCAGTGTCGTAGACGGGACGCGTTCGCCCCCGCCGCAAACGCCGCGTCGGCCGCGAACAATTCGGTTCGCTCCATTAGCGCGTCGGCGTATCGACACCGTTCGCACCGATCCGGGCGAAGGCCGGCCCCACTCCGCCTAGCGTCAAGAAATGACGCAATGCGGGTGCGCGTCCAGCGTGTTCGCGACCGGAGTGCGGTGCTACTCCCGTGTCGGTGTGCGACTTTTGCCCGCCGATGCTTCGCGCGCGCCCGACGCCTGCATGCTCCCCACGGACCCGATGCGGCTGGATGTGCGATTTGCCCAGGTGAAAACATAGCTTGATCAATCAAAAGAACGACTTGAGCGCCCAAGCGCCGCGGAGCCATCGGCTTGCAACTTGCTTTTCGTGAGGCGAGCAACGGAAGGAGAAACGGTCGCGCTCAGGGTGGCCGGGAAGTCTATGCGACCGACAGCCAAGCGCGTTGCGAGGAAGGCGCGGGCCGTCATGCCCGGAGCAGCGCCCTCACGCGTGCGTTCCGGCGCGCCGTTTATCCGCAAGCCCGTGTTCGAGGAGCTCGAGCGCCGGCTTCTGATGTCGGCGGACATCGCGCCGATCACCGCTGAAGCGCTGTTTGCTCTGCCCGCACCCGGTGGTGCCGAGTTCCGGTCGCTCGTCGCCGACTCGACCGCGGTCACCGCCGCGGCGGCCCCACCGATTCAACGCAGTACCGAGCTCGTCTTTATCGACCCGCGAGTGCCGGATCGCGAGCGGTTGCTCGCCGAGTTGATCTCACCGTCCGCCGAGGGCCGCCATTTCGAGATCGTCACGCTCGACGTCCACCGCGACGGCATCGCGCAGGTGACGGAGGCGCTGGCGGGCCGCATACAGATCGACGCCATCCACTTCATCAGCCACGGCACCGAGGGCGCGGTGCAGCTCGGGCGCACCTGGCTCGACGCGAAGACGCTGGGCGCAAACGCGGATACGGTGGCGAGCTGGGGCGAGTCGCTCAAGCATGACGCGGATCTCCTCTTCTACGGCTGCGATCTCGCCGCGAGCGCGCGTGGGCGGGCGCTCGTGGAATGGATCGCCGAGCTGACGCAAGGCCGACCTGGCCGCGAGCACGGACGCGACCGGGAGGCGCTGCGGCTCGGCGGCGACTGGGACCTCGAAGCGACGGTCGGCGTCGTCGAGACCGCACTTGTGATAGATCCGTTGGCGCGCGAGACCTGGTCGCATCGGCTCGGCGCCGTGGCGGTGGGACTCGACTTCCCGGTCAACAGCCCGTCCCCCAGTGTGCAGACCGAATCGGCAGTCGCTCGCGACGCGACCGGCAATTTCGTCGTCGCGTGGCAAAGCATGGACCAGGACGGCGACAACTGGGGCATCTATGCCCAGCGGTTCAATGCGAGCGGCGCACCGCAGGGCGGCGAGTTCCGCGTCAATACGAACACGAGCAGGGAGCAGGAAGCCCCCGTCGTCGCCATGGATGACAGCGGCAACTTCGTCGTCGCGTGGCAAAGCATGGACCAGGACGGCGACAACTGGGGCATCTATGCCCAGCGGTTCAATGCGAGCGGCGCACCGCAGGGTGGCGAGTTCCGCGTCAATACGGCGACGAGCAAGGAACAACAGGCCCCGTCCGTCGCCATGGACGCCGACGGCGACTTCGTCGTCGCGTGGCAAAGCAAGGACCAGGACGGCGACAACTGGGGCATCTATGCCCAGCGGTTCAATGCGAGCGGCGCTCCGCAGGGTGGCGAGTTCCGCGTCAATACGAACACGAGCAGGGAGCAGGAAGCCCCCGTCGTCGCCATGGATGACAGCGGCAACTTCGTCGTCGCGTGGCAAAGCAAGGATCAGGACGGCGACAACTGGGGCATCTATGCCCAGCGGTTCAATGCGAGCGGCGCTCCGCAGGGTGGCGAGTTCCGCGTCAATACGAACACGGGCAGGGAGCAGGAAGCCCCCGTCGTCGCTATGGATGACAGCGGCAACTTCGTCGTCGCGTGGCAAAGCATGGACCAGGACGGCGACAAGTGGGGCATCTATGCCCAGCGCTTCAACGCGAGTGGCGCACCGCAAGGTGGCGAGTTCCGCGTCAATACTGCGACGAGCAAGGAACAACAGGCCCCGTCCGTCGCCATGGACGCCGACGGCAACTTCGTCGTCGCTTGGCAAAGCATGGACCAGGACGGCAACAAATGGGGCGTTTACGCCCGGAGCTACGATGCCGGAGGCACCGCGCAAGGCCCGGAGTTCCTAGTCAACACCTATACGAGCGAGCATCAGGAACTCCCGGCTGTCGCGATGAACACGCAGGGACCCGGTCACTTCGTCGTCGCCTGGACCGGCGAGGGTATCGGCGATGGCGATGGAGTGTTCGCGCGGCTCTATGCCGCATCCACATCGACGATCTCGGGCGCGATCTTCCACGACGTCGACGGCGATGCCGATATAGCCGAGGTCGGCACCCTCGCGTTTGCCGGCGCGACGGTGAGTCTCTACCGCGACGACGGCGACGGCGTGATCGGCATCGGCGATGTCTTCGTGAGCAGCGCCAACGCCAACGCCGGTGGCGCTTACACCTTCACCGGACTCGCCGACGGCACTTACTACGTCGTGGTCGACTCGAAGTCGCTCGGCGCGGCGAACGTCTGGGCCGAGCAGACCTATGGCGTCGCCGGCGCCGCACAAGGCGCCGCCTTTACGCTCCTAGGCGGCGCGCTTTACGGCGGACGAGAGCGCACCGGCGCCGGCACATCGGACAACGCCATCACGCTGACCGGTGCCGAACACGTCACCAGAGTATCGGTGGCGGGTGGCAACGTCGCGAACGTCGACTCCGGCTTCAGCTTTACCGCGATCGTCAATGCCCGCGGCGATGCGATCGACGACGACATCGCGAGCGCGCGGCTGCAGCAAGGAACGTTCCGGCAGTTCATCCTCAACTCGAACGCGATCGTCGGCGTCCAGACCGCGAACTTCTCGATCGGCGGCGGCGGGCCGCAGTCAATCTCCATCACCGCCGCGCTGCCGGCGATCACCGACGCAGTCATCCTCGACGCGACTAGCCAGGAGGGTTTTTCCGGAACGCCGATCATCGAGCTGAACGGCCTCGGCTCCGGCGGCGGCGTCGACGCCCTCACGATCAATTCCGGCGGCAGCACCGTGCGCGGGTTCGTGATCAACCGCTTTGGGCGCGACGGCATCGTGTTGACGGGCGGCGGCGGCAACACGATCGCCGGGAATTACATCGGTACCAATGCGGGGGGCACGGCCGACGCGGGCAACGCCCGTTACGGGATCCGGGTCGCCTCCGGGAACAACCTGGTCGGCGGGACCGCCGGTGCCGATCGCAATGTGATCTCCGGCAACAACGTCGACGGCATCTATGTCGTCGGTTCGAGCGGCAACTTCATACGAGGCAACTACATCGGCACCGACCGGACGGGGATGATCGCGGTCGGCAACAGCGAGGACGGGATCTGGCTCGACAACGCCTCGAACACGACGGTCGGCGGATCGGTTTCCGGAGCGGGCAACGTGATCTCCGGCAACGGGTGGTCTGGGGTCGCGTTCCTGAGCGGCGGCTCGGGGAACATCGTCCAGGGCAACCTGATCGGCGTGAATGCTGCGGGCACCGGCCCGCTCTCGAACGGACACCACGGGATCGACATCGCAGGATCTTCCGGCACGACGGTCGGCGGGCTCGCCGCAGGACAGGCGAACGTCATCGCGCACAACACGTGGGACGGCGTCTCGATCACCTCCGGCACTGGCCACACGATCTCTGGCAACTCGATCCATTCGAATGGCGGACTCGGAATCGACATCGGCAACGACGCGGTAACTCCCAACGATCTCCTGCCGGGAGATCTCGACGGTGGCGCCAACAACCAGCAAAACTTCCCCGTGCTGACCTCGGCGACGGTCAACGGCGGCCAGATCTCCATCACCGGGACGCTGTCGAGCAGCCTGACCGGCAGCTTCCGGATCGAGTTCTTCGCCAGCTTCGCGGCAGATCCCAGCGCGCACGGCGAAGGCCAGCGCTATCTCGGCTCGTCGACGGTCAGCACCCTGCTTGGCAACGCGACGATCAACGCGACACTGCTCTCGGCGGTCACCCCCGGCGAGTTCGTGAGCGCGACCGCCACCAACCTTGCGACGGGCGACACCTCCGAGTTCGCGTTCAGCATTTCCGCGACCGGGAATACCGCGCCGGTGGTGAGCTTGCCGGTGTCGCCGACCGTTCCGGAAGACGCGCCGCTCGCGTTCACCGGTGCGAACCAGATAACGGTGGCGGACGGCGAAAACAACCTGGCCCAGGTCACGCTTACGGTACTGAACGGCACGCTCACGGCGGCTGCCGCAGGGGGCGCAGTGGTTAGCGGCAGCGGCACTTCGCTCGTCACCATAAACGGCATCCAGTCGGCGATCGCCGCAACGCTCGCCAGCGTTTCCTACCAAGGAGCGTTGAATTACAGCGGCCCCGAGCAGTTGACGGTCACTGCCACGGACGCCGGCGGCCTACAGGACACCGAGTCGGTTGCCGTTACCGTCACCCCGGTCAACGACGCTCCGGCCGGAACCGACGCCACCGTCACCACCAACGAGGATGTCGCCCACGTCTTCACGGTCGCCAACTTCGGCTTCACCGATGTGGACGCCCTCGACACCATGAGCGCGGTGCGCATCGATACGATCCCCGCCGCCGGCACCCTCACCCTCAACGCGGTGGCGCTCACCGCCGGGCAGGTGATCTTGGTGGCCGACATCAACACCGGGCTGCTCCGGTTCAACCCGGCGCCCGATGCGAGCGGCGTGCCCTACACCACCTTCACTTTCTCGGTGCGCGACTCGGGCGGCCCCGCTTTTGACCCGGCGCCCAACAGCTTGACGATCAACGTCACTGCGGTCAACGACGCGCCGGTCGCTAACAATGCGAGCGCCTCGGGCAATGAGGACGATCCGCAGATCGCCATCACGGTGACGGGCACCGATGTCGAGGGCTCGATCGCGAGCTTCCGGTTGATTGGGCTCCCGACCAATGGCGTCCTCTACATCGACCCCGGCTTGACGACCCTCGCCGCCGTGGCCACCGATTACGCCGCCACCGGCAACGCGCGCACGTTCTACTTCGTGCCGGCCGGCAACTGGAACGGCACGACCACCTTCCAGTTCACCGCCAACGACGCGGGCGGGCTCTCCGATCCCACCCCGGCCAACGCCACGATCAACGTCCTGCCGGTCAACGATGCGCCGGTCGCGAACAACGCGAGCACCTCGGGCAACGAGGACGATGCGCAGATCGCCATCACCCTCACCGGCGCCGACACCGAGGGCCCGATCGCGGGCTTCCGATTGATCGGGCTCCCGGGCAACGGCGTGCTCTACATCGACCCCGGCCTGACCTCGCTCGCCGCCGTGGCCACCGATTACGCGGCCACCGGCAACGCGCGCACGTTCTACTTCGTGCCGGCCGGCGAACTGGAACGGCACGACCGGCTTCCAGTTCACCGCGGTCGATGGCGGCGGGCTCACCGACGCCACCCCGGCCAACGCGGCGATCACCGTGACCCCGGTCAACGACGTCCCCGCCGCGGTCGCCGATGCCGCCGCGACCAACGAGAATACCCCGGTCACCACCGGTGACGTGCTCGCCAACGATTCGCTCGGCGACACCCCGACCACCATCACCGCCTTCGACGCGCTGAGCGCCCGGGGCGGCACCGTGGTGCTCAACGCCGGCAACACCTTCACCTACACGCCGGCCGCGAGCTTCAGCGGCACCGACACGTTCACCTACACCATCCAGGACGCCGACGGCGACAGCGCCACCGGCACTGTCACCGTCACAGTGGCGAACGTCGCCAACGACGCGCCGGTCAACCGCGTGCCGGGCGCGCAGATCTCGGCGGAGGACGTGGCCCTCGTTTTCTCCACCGGCAACGGCAACGCGATCTCGGTGAGCGACCCGGACGCAGGCGCGAGCCCGCTCCAGGTCACACTCACCGCGAACCAGGGAACGCTTACGCTCGCTGGCACCGCGGGTCTTACGTTCATTGTCGGGGGCGGCACCGGCGACGCCACGATGACGTTCAGCGGCACGCAGGCCGCGATCAACGCGGCACTCGACGGCATGAGCCTGCTGCCGCCGTTGAACTACACCGGCCCGGCGAGCGTGACGATCACGACCGACGACATGGGGGCGACCGGCGGGGGCGGACCCCTCTCCGACACCGACACGGTCGACGTCACGGTGAACGTGGTGAACGACGCGCCGACGCTCGATCTCGACGCGAACGACAGCTCCGGCGCGGTCGGCGCGAACTACGTGCGCACGTTCACCGAGGGCCTCGGATCGGTCCGGATCACCGACGTCGACGCCGCGCTCGGCGACATCGACAGCCCGAGCCTCGCCTCGCTCACTGTCACGATCACCAATTTTCTCGACGGCGTGAACGAAGTGCTGACCGCCAACACCGGCGCTACCGCCATCACCGCGACCTACGCCGGCGGAGTGCTCACCCTGAACGGCGCCGACACGCTCGCGAACTACCAGACGGTGCTGCGCACGATCCGCTACGAGAACCTCGCGGACGCGCCCAGCCTTGCCGCACGGACGATCACTTTCGTCGCGAGCGACGGCGGCAGCGCGAGCAACGTCGGCACCGCGACGGTAACGATCGCTGCGGTCAACGACGGCCCGAGCGCCGACATCGTGCCGGCCGCCTACGCTGCGACCGAGAACGTGCCACTCGCGCTCCACGGCACCGGGCTCTCGGTCGCCGACATCGACGCGCTGCCGAGCTCGATCGTCACGGTCCAGCTCAGATCGATATCGGGCCTGATCAGCGCGGCGGCGGGATCGACCGGCGTCACCGTCGCCGGCTCGGGCTCGCCGCTCCTGACGCTCACCGGCACGCTCGCGCGAGTGAACGCGCTGCTCGCGGGCGCCGGCGGCGGGACGGTCACCTATCTCGTCGGCTCCGACTCGCCGGCCCCGACCGACTCGCTCACGCTCTCGATCAGCGACAACGGAGCGACCGGCGCGGGCGGCGCGCTGTGGGCCTCCGACTCGGCCACGGTGAATCTGACCGCGGTCAACGACGCGCCGCTCATCACGATCCCCGGTCTCGCCGCGACGCCCGAGGACACGCCGGCCGTATTCAGCGCCGGCGGCGGCAACCGGATCTCGATCACCGACGTGGACGCCGGCGGCGCGCCGGTCGCGGTCACGCTCAATGTCTCGACCGGCGTCCTCACGCTCTCCGGCACGGCCGGGCTGACGTTCACCGCCGGCGACGGCACCGCCGACGCGAGCATGACCTTCACCGGCACCATCGCCGCGATCAACGCCGCGCTCGACGGCCTCGCGTTCACGCCAGCCGCGAACTACAGCGGTTCGGCATTCCTCTCGGTGAGCGTCGACGATCAGGGCAACAGCGGCGCCGGCGGGGCACTCTCCGATGCCGACTTCTGCACGATCACCGTCGGCGCCGTCAACGATCTCCCAGCCGGCACCAACAACACCCTGTCGTTGCCCCGGGATACCCAGCGCGTCTTTATCGTCGCCGACTTCGGCTTCACCGATCCGGACGCGGGCGACAACCTGAGCGCCGTGCGCGTCGACACCCTGTCGCTCCCGCCGGGTGCGACGCTGCAGGTCTCCGGGACGAACGTCATCGCCGGCCAGGTTGTCCTGGTCGCCGACATCACCGCCGGCAACCTCGTGTTCACGCCCGCGCTCGGAGCGAGCGGCCTGTCGTACGCGAGCTTCACCTTCAGCGTTCGCGACGCGGGCGGTGCGTTCGACGCAGCCCCGAACGCGCTGACGCTGAACGTCGTGACCCCGGTTAACAATCCACCCGCCGGGACCGACGCGACGGTCACGACCGTCGAGAGCACCGCCCGCGTTTTTGCCGTCGGCGATTTCGGCTTCATCGACGCGGACGCCGGCGACAGCTTGAGCGCGGTGCAGATCAACACGCTGCCCGTGACGGGCCTGCTCACGCTCTCGGCCGTCCCCGTCATCGCCAGCCAGGTGATCGCAGTCGCCGACATTACGGCCGGGAATCTCGTCTTCACCCCGGTACCGGCCACGATCGGGAGCCCGTACGCGAGCTTCACCTTCACCGTGTTCGACTCCAACGGCCCGGACTTCGATCCCGTACCGAACACGCTCACGGTGAGCGTCGTCGCGGCGACCAACGCGCCGGTCAACACCGTGCCGGGTCCGCGAGTCGTGAACGAGGACACCGCAGTTACGATCGCCGGAATCTCTGTCAGCGACCCGAACGCCGACCTCGCCTCCGTGCAGATCGGCGTTCTCAACGGCACGATCACCGTCAGCCTTGCCGGCGGCGCGGGGATCAGCTCCGGTGCGAACGGCAGTCCGACGCTGACGCTCGTCGGCACGGCGGGCCAGATCAATGCCGCGCTCGCCACCGTGAGCTACCAGGGCAACCCGGACTTCGCCGGCGCCGACGTGCTCACGATCACGTCGACCGACGTGGCTGCGCTCCAGGACGTTGACACGGTCGACATCACGGTCGCCCCGATCAACGACGCGCCGATCGCGGTGGCACCGCCGACTTACGCTGCCGCCGAGCAGGTGCTGCTCACGCTCCATGGGACCGGGCTCGCGGTCGCCGACATCGACGCCGGCGGCACGACCGTGACGGCGACGCTGTCCGCGATCACCGGCGCGATCTCCGTCAACCCCGGCGGGAGCACCGTCGCCGTGTCCGGCTCCGGTACGCCGCTCGTCACGCTCAGCGGTGACGTCGCCTCGATCAATACGCTCCTCGCCGGCGGCAGCGGCGCGACGGTCACCTACCTCGTCACCTCCGACTCGCCGCCGGCAACCGACACCCTCACGCTCTCGATAAACGACGGCGGCGCAACCGGCGCCGGCGGCCCGCGCAGCGCTTCTGCGGTCGCGACGATCGCTATCGGAGCGTCGAACGACGCACCGGTGAACACGCTACCGGGCAGCTCGACGACGCTCGAGGACACCGCAGTGCTCTTCAGCGCCGGCACCGGCAACCAGATCTCGATCACCGACGTGGACGCAGGCGGCGCCCCGGTCCAGGTCACCCTCGCAGTCGCGAACGGCGTCGTCACGCTCGGCGGCACCGGCGGGCTCGGCTTCACGTCCGGCGATGGCACCGCCGACGCGAACATGACCTTCACCGGCACGGTCGCAGCGATCAACGCGGCGCTGAACGGCCTCGCGTTCACGCCGACCGCGAACTACCACGGCCTCGCGTTCATCACGCTCACCACGAACGACCTGGGCGCGAGCGGAACCGGCGGTCCGCTCTCGGACACCGACCTCGCCACGATCAACGTCCTCCCGGTGAACGACGCGCCCGACGGGACCGACACGATCGTCACGGTGAACGAAGACTCGACCCACGCCTTCACCCCTGGCGACTTCGGGTTCACCGACGTGGACGGCGGCGACGCGATGACCGAGGTGCGGATCGACACGATCGCGCTCCCCGCCGGCGCGACCCTGCAGCTCTCCGGCGCGAACGTGACGCCCGGACTCGCGATCACGGTGGCCGACATCGCCGCCGGCAAACTGGTCTTCACGCCGGTCGCGGAGGCGAACGGCGCCGGTCACGCGGGCTTCACGTTCAGCGTGCGCGACACCGGAGTTCCGCCCGGACCGCTCTTCGACTTGGCGCCCAATCGGATGACGATCAACGTCACCCCGGTCAACGATGTACCCGTCATCACCTCCGACAGCGGTCTCGCTACCGCTGCGCTGTTCATGCCGGAGAACACGATCGCGGTGACCACGGTCACCGCGACCGACATCGACCTCCAGCCGCTCACTTACTCGATCGCGGGCGGGGCCGACGCGGCGCACTTCTCGATCGACCCGCTGACCGGCGTGCTGACGCTTCAACGTCGGCGCCGAACTTCGAGGCGCCGGCCGATGCCGGGGCGAACAACGTTTACGACGTCGTCGTCCGCGTGTCGGACGGCGCCGGCGGCACCGACATCCAGGCGCTCGGCGTCACCGTCACCAACGTGAACGACGCGCCCGACCGCCGGCGCCGACACCTATGTGACCGACGAAGACACCGCGCTCCCCGTCACGGCGGCGCTCGGCACTCCTCGCAAACGACGCCGACGAGGACCTGAACCCGATCGCCGCGACCCTGGTCGCCGGACCGACGAACGGGACCGTCGCCTTCAACGCCGACGGCAGCTTCGTCTACACGCCGAATGCGAACTTTTACGGCGCCGACAGCTTCATCTACCGCGCGCACGACGGCGCTCTCGACTCCGCCGATGCGTCGGTGACGATCACCGTGAACCCGATCAACGACGCGCCGGTGGGCGCCGACAGCAACGTCACCGCGCTCGCGCTCGCGTACGTCTTCAGCGTGCGCGACTTCGGCTACGGCGACGTCGACGGCAATCCTCTCGACCGGCTCACCATCACCGCGCTCCCGGCCGTCGGCCAGCTCCTCTTCGACGGCGTCGCGGTGGCGCTGAACCAGGAGATCACCGCCGCCGCGATCGCCGCCGGACGTCTCGGCTACGTCCCGCCGACGACCGGGAGCGCCATCGCGACGAGCTTCGGCTTCCGGGTGAGCGACGGGCTCGTCTACGAGTCGGGAAGCCACGCGATGACGATCGGCTTTGCGTCGGCCCTGCCGACCACGCCGCCCCCGCCGCCGCCCGCCCCGGATCAGGTCACGCCGCCGCCGGCGTCCCGGTCCGCCGGCCGGCCCGGCTGCGGGCGGCGGCGGTACGGGCGCTTCCGGCGGCGGCGGAACCGCGCCTTCGGGCGGCGGTCGCGGTGGTGGCGGCGGTGCAGCCGGCGGGCCGACGAGCGACGCCGGCGCGCCGCCCGCGCCCGCAGCCGAATCGGGGACGCAGACGCCGGTCGCCGCGGTCGTCGCGACCACCGTCCCGCCGGCGCCGTCGGTCGCGGCGGCCCTGATGGCCTTCCAGTCGGGCGGCCTGCCGACCGATCCGCGGGCGGCAGGGCCGACGCCGCCCTCGGACAGCCGCGGCGACCCATCGGTGGGCGAAGTCAATGCCGCGATGGAAGCCGTGGCGGCAATGGCGGCGCCCGAAGTGCGCAAAGAGCTCGACAAGCTGCGCGAGCAGGCGCGAGAGGAAGTCAAGCTCGAGGCGAGAGTCGCCGGCTCGGTGTTCGTGGTGAGCACCGGCCTGTCGGTGGGCTACGTCGTGTGGCTGCTGCGCGGCGGCGCGCTGATCGCGAGCCTGCTCTCGTCGCTGCCGGCGTGGCGCCTCGTCGACCCGCTGCCGGTGCTCGGAAGCATGGGCGGCCGCGCCGGCGATGAGGACGATGACTCGCTCGAGGACCTGGTCGCGGAGAACGGACCGCCGAGCGAGCCGGGCGAAGAGGTCATGCCACACACCGACAACGCTGGGAGCATGCAGACATGAAGGGATTCAGCACCAAGGCCTATCTGGCGGTCGGCCTCTCCTTCCTGGTCGCGAGCATCTTGATGGCCGGCGCTTTCATCGGCGTGATGCCCGATCGGGCCTCCGCGATCCGCGAGGGGCGCAGCGCTCTCGCCGAGCTCGCCGCGGTCAACAGCACCGCCGCGATCGTGCCGGAGGGCGCGCCGCGCGTGGAGGCGATGCTCAAGTTCATGACCGAGCGCAACAAGGACCTCGTCTCGGCCGGCGTGCGCCGCGCCGACGGCACGCTGGTCGCTGCCTCCGGCGAGCACGCGGCGAGCTGGAAGCCGCTCGTGAACGATCATTCGACCGACCGGCAGCTGCAGGTGCCGATCCTCGCGAAGGGCGAGCGCTGGGGACAGCTCGAGCTCGCGTTCGGGCCGACCGGCGTGCCGCACCTCTTCGGGATGGAGGTGCCCTGGCTCTATCTCGCCGGCTTCATGCTTTTCTCGTGCTTCGGCTCGTTCTACTTCTATCTCGGCCGGATGCTGCGCCATTTGGACGTCTCGCACGCCGTCCCGGCGCGCGTGCGCTCGGCGCTCGACACGCTCGCCGAGGGTTTGCTGGTGATCGACAAGAAGGAGAACATCGTGCTTGCCAATCAGGCCTTCGCGATGCTCACCGGCGCAGCACCCGAAGTCCTAGTCGCGCGCCAGGTCTCCGAGCTCGGCTGGCTCGGACCCGACGGCGCGCCCCTCGCGAAGGACCAGTGCCCGTGGGCAGCGGCGCTCCGGGAGGGCGCGGTGCAGCGCGACAGCATCCTCCACTTCACGGACAGCGCGGGGAAGGTCCACACGTTCAGCGCCAACTGTTCGCCGGTTATGGGACCGGACGGCAACACCGGCGGCGTGCTGATCAGTCTCGATGATGTCACCGAACTCGAGCAGAACAAGGCCGAGCTGCGGGTGGCGAAGGACGAGGCCGACGCCGCCAACCGCGCGAAGAGCGACTTCCTCGCCAACATGAGCCACGAGATCCGCACCCCGATGAACGCGATCCTCGGCTTCACCGAGGTGCTGAAGCGCGGCTGGGGCAGGAACGAACGCGAAGCCCGGCGCCATCTCGATACGATCCACTCGAGCGGCAAGCACCTGATCGAGCTGATCAACGACATTCTCGATCTCTCGAAGGTCGAGGCCGGCCGCATGGAGGTGGAGCGGATCGATTGCGCGCCCCACGAGACGATCCGCGAGGTGGTCAGGGTGCTCGGCGCGAGGGCGCGCGAGAAAGGCGTCACCCTCGAGTTCGAGGCTGCAGGCCCGCTTCCCGAGCGCATCCGGTCCGATCCCGGCCGCCTCCGGCAGATCGTCACCAACCTCGTCGGCAACGCGCTCAAGTTCACCGAGCGCGGCGGCGTGCGCGTCGTCGCGCGGATGCAGGGCACGCGCGCCGCCCCGCAGCTCGCGATCGACGTCATCGACACCGGCGTCGGCATTCCCGAGGACAAGGTCGGCAAGCTCTTCCAGGCGTTCGTACAGGCCGACACCTCGGTCACGCGGAAATTCGGCGGCACGGGGCTCGGTCTCGTTCTCAGCCGGAACTTCGCCCGCGCGCTCGGCGGCGACATCACCGTGACGAGCGTGCTCGGCAAAGGCAGTACGTTCACCGCCATGATCGACACCGGTGCGCTCGCTGGCGTGCGGATGCTCGATCCGGCCGAGGCGACGCGGGTGGCGGAAGACGTCGCAGCCGGCGCAGATATCCGCTGGGAGTTCCCGGCGAAGCGGATCCTCGTTGTCGACGACGGGCCGGAGAATCGTGAGCTGGTGTGCCTCGTGCTCGCCGAGGCCGGGCTCACCACCGAAGCGGCGGAGAATGGCCAGATCGCGGTCGACATGGCCGCGCGCACCGCCTACGACGCGATCCTCATGGATATGTCGATGCCGGTGATGGACGGCCAGACGGCAACCCGGCTCCTGCGCGGCCGCGGGCTCGAGACGCCGATCATCGCCCTCACCGCGCATGCGATGAAGGGCTTCGAGCAGGAGATCCTTGCGGCCGGCTGCACGGGCTACGTGACCAAGCCGATCGACATCGACGTCCTGCTCGGGATGCTCGCGGAGAAGCTGGGCGGGCGGCGCGCGCAGGTTCCGGCGGCAGCGACCCCGCCTGCGGCCACGCCGACAGCGATCCCGGTACTGGACGAACGGGTGCCGGTGGCCGCGGCCACCGGCGGCACGTCGCGTGCAACCCCGGCGGTGGACCGCCCGCCCATTGGTTCCCCCGCTGGTTCGCCCGTGGTTTCCCGCTACGCCAAGCACCCGCGGCTGAAAACAGCCGCACGACGGTTCGCCGCGCGCCTGGACGAGCAACTCCACGCGATGGAGCGGGCCCACGCCGAGTCGAACTTCGTCGAGCTGACGGCCCTGGCCCACTGGCTCAAAGGTGCCGGAGGAACCGTCGGTTACGACGACTTCACAGCGCCCGCGCGCAACCTCGAGACCCTCGCCAAGGCCGGCGACGCCCCAGGCACCACCGCGGTCCTCGCCGAGCTGCGCGATCTGGCGGCGCGGCTCGAAGTGCCGCCGGAGCACGACGCGCGAGCGGCGTGAACTGCGGCATCGTGCACAGCCGCAACGGGCAGCTTTCCGCGTCCCGGTGCAGGCTTCACGCGCGCTGGCACGGAACCCGCTCCAGCATCGGGGATCCATGGCCACCGTGCTGACATTCGACCCACCGACGAACCCCCGGCCGGTGCCGGCGGGCCAGACCGCGCTCGCGGCGAAAGGGTCGCGGTTCCCGATCGAGGCCGCCGCGCCGAATACGGGCTGGGACGCCGAGCGGGCCGACGACCCGGTCGTGATGATGGTCGACGACGAACCGCTCAATCTCGAAGTGCTGCAGACCTTCCTCGAAGAAGCGGGCTATCGCGAGTTCATCGCGCTCAGCGAGTCGGTGAAGGCGCTTGGGCTCCTCACCGAGCGGCGGCCGGACGTCCTGCTGCTCGATCTGATGATGCCGGGAATGAGCGGCTTCGAGATCCTGGAGCGAATGCGCGCCGACGTTGCGCTGCGCCACATACCGGTCATCGTTCTTACTTCCTCCACCGACGCCGAGACGAAGCTCAAGGCGCTCGAGCTCGGGGCGACGGACTTTCTTGCCAAGCCGACCGACCCGAGCGAGCTCGCGCTGCGGTTGCGGAACACGCTGTCGGCGAAGGCCTATCGCGACCGGCTCGCAAACTACGACGCCGTGACCGCTCTGCCCAACCGCAGGCTGTTGATCGACCGCCTTCAGCGGTCGCTCGGGGAGACCGCGCGCTCAGGCACTACCGGCGCGTTGATGCACGTGCAGCTCGAGCGCTTCGAGGAGATCACCGAGGCGCTCGGGCAGGGAATCGCCGATTCGCTATTGAAGAGTGTCGCGCTGCGGCTCGATCTCGGCCTACGCGCGAGCGCTCCCATGCGCGAAAGCGGCGAGCGACGCGGCCTACCGACGATCTACCGGATCGGGGACAGCGAGTTCGGCTTGTTGCTGACGGGGATCGCCCGCGGGGAGGAAGCGGCCCCGATCGCCCAAGGCTTGCTCGCTGCGTTGGCCGCGCCGTTTCGCTCCGCCGGTCAAGAGCTGGCGATCAAAGCGGGTATCGGCATCTCGGTGTTCCCTGACGACGACATGGAAGCCAACGCGCTCCTAAGTCATTGCAGCGTCGCCGCGCGGCACGCGTCTCAGCATCAAGCCAGCTTCCAGTTCTATGCCAAAGACCTGAACGCCAAGTCGCTGCATCGGCTGAGCATCGAGAGCGAGCTGCGCCGCGCGCTCGAGCGAGACGAGCTGCGGCTCTTCTATCAACCGAAAGTCCGCGCCTACAACGGCCGGGGGAGCGGCGCGGAGGTCCTCGTCCGATGGCAGCACCCGGAGCGCGGGCTCGTCGCCCCTGGGGAGTTCATCCCCGTAGCCGAAGAGACCGGCCTGATCGTGCCGCTCGGCGAGTGGGTGTTGCGCGCGGCCTGTGCCCAGAGCAAGGCGTGGCAGAAGTCGGGCTTACGCGTGCCGCGCGTCACGGTAAACGTTTCGGGCCGGCAGTTCGCGGCGCCGGGTATCACCGAAACGGTGCTGAGCGCCCTCGCGGACAGCGGGCTCGAATCCCGATATCTCGGGCTGGAGCTCACCGAAAGCGCGATCATGGATAACGCCGAGCGTCACGTGCGTACGCTGCACGAGTTGAAGGAGCGTGGGCTAATGCTGTCGATCGACGATTTCGGGACCGGCTATTCCAGCTTGAGCTACCTCAAGCGTTTTCCGCTCGACGAGCTGAAAATCGATCGATCGTTCGTCGCCGGTGTCGACGCCGACCCGGACGACGCGGCAATCGTCATCGCGATCATTGCCATGGCGCACGGCCTCGGCCTCACGGTGGTGGCGGAGGGCGTCGAGACCGAGGCGCAGCGGGCATTCCTCCGCAGCAAAGGTTGCGACGAGCTGCAAGGGTTCTTGTTCGCGAAGCCCATGCCGGCGGAGATGTTCGGCAGAGTGCTCGCGGGGCCGGCGAACTCTCCTGCAACCCCCGCCGCGCCCGTCGTCCTCCCGGCGTGAGCGGTTCGTCAGGCGCGGAGCAGGATCCGGACCCCGTCCCAAGTCCGTCGTGAAGGCGCGACGATTGCCTCGAACCACCACTCGGGTACCGTCACCCGCTTGACCAGCACTTAGCGCGCGCGGTGCGCGAAAAGTGCACCCGGGCCCGGCGCTTCAGCTCGCGCCCCAGACCTCGCGCGCGGTCTCCACGACGAGCCGCATCTTCGCCGCTTGCGCCTCGCGCATGATCTCGTTCCCGTGCACCGTGCTCGAGAAGCCGCATTGCGGCGAAAGGCAGAGCTGTTCGAGCGGCACGTGGCGGGCGGCCTCGTCGATGCGTCGCTTCAGACCGTCCTTCGACTCGAGCTCGCCGAGCTTGGTCGTGACCAGGCCGAGCACGACGTACTTGCCCTTCGGCACGAACCTGAGTGGCGCGAAGTCGCCCGAGCGCGCGTCGTCGTACTCGAGGAAATAGCCGTCGACCTCGAGCTCGCGGAACAGCGCTTCGGCGACCGGCTCGTAGCCGCCCTCGGCCACCCAGGCGCTCTTGAAGTTGCCGCGGCAAAGGTGGACGCACACCGTCATCCCGTCCGGGCGGCCGGCGATCGCAGCGTTGATCAGCTTCGCATAGCGGCGCGGCAGCTCGTCGGGATCGTCGCCGCGGCCACGCGCGCCTTCGCGCAGCTTCGGGTCGCAGAGATAGGCGAGGTTCGTGTCGTCGAGCTGGACGTACCGGCAGCCGGCGTCGCCGAGCTGCTTGAGCTCCTCGCGATAGCACGCCGCGACGTCGTCGTAGAACGCCTCGAGGTCCGGATAGGCTTCCTTGCTGATCGCCGCCCGCCCGCCGCGAAAGTGCAGCATCGTCGGCGACGGAATCGTGACTTTCGGGAGACGCGTCGTCGCCGACTTGAGGAACTCGAAATCGGCGGTCTGGATCGGCCGTTCATGGCGGAGCTTGCCGGTGACGTGCATGACCGGCGGCGCGAAGCTAACGTCGCCGGCGGCGCCGTGGAACTTCGCGGCGATGCCGCCGCGCGTCTCGACCCCGCCGAGCTGCTCGAGGAAGTCGATGTGGAAGTAGGTGCGGCGGAACTCGCCGTCCGTGATACCGCTCAGCCCGAGGTCTTCCTGGAACTTCACGACGTCGCGAATCGCGGCGTCTTCCACCGCGCGCAGCTCCGCGCGCGTGATCGTGCCGCCCTGCGCCTTCTCGCGTGCGTCCAGCAGTTCCTTAGGCCGGAGAAAGCTGCCGACGTGATCGGCGCGAAACGGTGGGCTAGTGCGTTGCGGCATGGCGGCACTCCTGGTTTGGCAGGGGCGTTATGGTAAGCAGTATCGGGGGATCGCGCCGCTGCCTGCTCGTGGGCGTTACCCCTGAACGGCGAAGCCGGACTCGTCGAGCCGCAACCGCCCGGCGGCGGCCGCTTGCACCCAGCGCGCGGTCGCCGCGAAACCGCCGAACGGGAAGAAGTGGACGCCCGCGACGTCGAGCGCCGGATCCGCGATGCGGTGCACGATCTCCTAGCCGTCGATCTCAGCGAGGTTCTTGGTCGACGTGTCGATCCACGCGCTGCGCGCGAGCGCGACGATTGCGTCGTAGCGGACCGCAGTCGCGGCGGCCGGTGCGCGGGTCTCGATCACCGCCACGTCAGTCGTCACGACACGAGGGGGCAAAACCGCTTCGCGGCCCCCCTCGTGCTCCCCCAAACGAGGGAAGCGATGCCTGCGGCATCGGCTTCGTCAGGTTAGTCGCGCCGCCGCGAGATCACGTACGACTCGTCCCAGAACCAGAGCCCGCCGTGCCGCTGCAGCACCTCGGCGGTGACCTCGAGGTAGCGCATGCGGCCGATCACTTCCTCCAGGCGCGCATCCTCGATCTGCCCGACGTAAATTGCCGCGTTCCAGGCGGCGAACAGCGTCGAGGTGCCGATCGAGTCCGAGATCTCGGTCGGCAGCGTGTGCATGTGATAGCGAAACAGCGACCGCGCGTCGGCATAGGCATTGAAGTTCAGGTTGCGCGCCGACCCGCCGAGCGCCTCTTTCACCGCCTTCAGCATCTGGTGCCGGTCGTGCTGGAACGGGTTCTCGCCCGGCCAGATGCCCTGCAGGATCTCGAGACCCGGGTCGTTGCCGTGGGAGTGGATGCCGAGCAGCCGCCCGCCCGCGCCAAGGCTCTTCGCGAGCGGCGCGATCACTTTCGCCGCCTTGAAGTCGAGCGGCGCCCGCGCCCGGTAGGGCTGCGATGCGATGACGAGGTCGTAATTGGCGGCGGCGCCGCCCCGGCGCGGGATGATCGGGTCGAGCAGGAAGCGATGGTCGTCGCGGTAGATCACGAGCACCGCCGGCCGCTCGTACACCGGGTTGCCGGTCGTCGGGCTGACGTGGGCGCGCCAGTGCTCCGCGAGAAACGGCCCGAGCGCGGTGACCTGCTCCTCGAACTCGTGCCCGGTGGCGCCCGTGAGCGCGACCTCGTGCCAGACGAGGCTGGTGGCCGCGGTGACCGAGCTCGGGACCAGCCACGGTGCCTCGCGGTAGTACAGGTTCGTCATGACCAGCACCGAGGCGGGGTGCTCGAAGAACCGGTCGGGCATCTTCTCTAGCGCGAGCCGCACGTCCTCCAGGCTGATCTCCTTGCCGACGATGTAGAACGGCATCGTCGGGAATCGGCTGTGCATCGCGCGCATCGTGCGCGTGAGCACCGAGCCGTCGCCGACGCCGGCATCGAACACACGGACGGCCGGCGGATGCGGATGGAGGTTCGCGAGCTCCATCCCCACGCGCTGCGAAATGACCGCCTTCTCGGAGCAGGTGCTGACGAAGAGCAGATACTTCTGGCGATTGTCGAAGAAGCGGAAGTTGCGCGCCTGGCTGCCTTGCGATCCCGCGGGTCCGCGTGGGGTGGCGGGCGCGGGCGGAGGTGTTGTAGCCGGCCGCGGAACCAGTACCGAGCGCTCGACGGAGGGTTCCGCGGGCGGGGCGGCGGCGATGAACGCGCGCACCCGCTCGAAGGTGGTGGTGGTGATCCGGCCGCCGTCGCGCAGCCGGTTGACGAACTTGCCGTCATTGACCGCCAGCCGGCCAAAGGTGGATTCGGCCACCCCGGTCCGCCGACAGTAGTCGGTGATGTCGCGGAGGAGCGTTGCCGGTTCCATCGTTTCACCTCGACGGACGGTTTCCGACACGAGTGTCGGCTCGGGTCGCGGCGACTGTCAACCAACTTTGATCCCACGATGGGAGTGGGATTGTGAATGGGACGTAGAATCTGGAGCCAATTAACGAACCCGGACCGGAGTCATCCGTTCCGCCGAGGCGCCCAGCTGCCCGGCCGGCAATCAACCTCCGCGGAGCTGCCGATGCAGCGCTTCGGTCTCGGACGAAGGCTGCGCGTCCACCGTCGCCGCGAGGATCGCCCGGCACCGCCGGTAGACCTCGAGCGCCTCGGCGCGCCGTCCGCGCGCGTGCAGGAACCGGATGATCCGCTGGTAGATCCGCTCGGCGGGCGGGTCGAGGTCGACCGCGCGCTGGTAGCAGGCAAGTGCGGCGTCGGCCCGCTCGGCGCGCTCGAGAAACTCACCCGCGCGCTCGACCAGCGCGAGATAGCGGTGGCGGAGCCGCTCGCGCGCCGGCTGCGCCCAGCCGTCGTCGTCGGAGGCGAGCAGTGCCCCGCGATAGAGCCGCAGCGCGCGGTCGACGAGCTCGGCGAGCGGCATGCCGGGCGTGCGGGCGCCCCCGCGCAGCGACTCCTCGGCACGAGCCGCGAGCCGCTCGAAGGCGAGCGCATCCGCCCACACCACCGCCTGGTTCAAAGCGAGCTTGCCGGCCTCGAGGACGACGGCATCGTCGCGCCCCAGGAGTCGCCGCAGGCGGTGGAGCGTGACGTCGAACGACCGCTTGGCCGCGTCGCCATCGGCCTCGGGCCACAGCGCCTGCATCAGCGCTCCCGCGCTGACGTCGCGCCCGCCGAACGCGAGCAGGCACTTGAGCAGCTCGACGGGCTTCCGTTGGGCTTTCCCCGCGCCGTTCAGCGCCGCGCCCTCGATCGCGAGGTCGAACGCGCCGAGCGCGCGCACCCGTATCCCCCACGGCCAACGCTCCTCGTCGAGCGAAGGCGGCGCGAGCCGCCAGCGCGCAACGAGGTCGGTCACGAACGCGCGCTCGATGCCGCTCTCGAGGGCGAGCGCGGCAAGCCGCGCGAGCGTCGGGCGCAGGATGAAGGGCAGATGCGGCACGCAGCCGAGCGCGCGCGCGAGCCCGAACCCCTCCCGCAGACTCGCGCAGGCCGCCTCCGTCTCGCCGAGGCGGAGGCACGCCGCGGCGTGGAGCAGCAGCGCCACGCAATGGCTCGCCGGTAGCGCCGCGTCGCGCGCGTCGGCGATGACCTTCTCGAGCTCCTCGCGTGCGCGGACCGCCTCCCCGCGCTCCAGCAGGACCTGCGCCAGGTTCGCGCGCCACATCGGGCGGAAGACCGGGAAAACGTCCTCCGACGCGATCGCCGCGGTCGCGGCTGCGAACGCTCCGTCGAGGTCGCGCGCGAGCAGATGTACGTAGACTGCGGTCGTCCGAGTGTGGCTCGGATACGGCGGGAGGGTGTCGCCGAGCGCCGCCAGCCGATCGTGGTACGCGCGCGCGCGCGCCGCGTCGCCCGCGCAGATCGCGATCCGCGCCCCGAGATGCCAGGCCCCGGCGAGGTCGCGCCCGCTCCCGGTCTCCGCGGCGAGCTGCTCGAGTCGCGCGAGCGTGGCGGCCGCCCCGTCGAGATCGCCGACGTTGAGCTGGTGATAACCCCGGAAGATCGCCAGGGCGAGCTCGTCGCTTGGCGCCGTCTGCTCGCGGCCGAGCATTCCCTCGGTATCCGCCACCAGCGCGGCCATCCTCCTTAAGTCGCCATGCACGAAGTCGACACTCAGCGCGAACGCGGCCATGCGCATCTTGAGCGCCGAGTGGTCGAGGGTCCGCGCGAGCTCTATCGCGCGGGCCGCCCAGCGCATGACGAGCGGATGGTGCGCCGGGAACTGCCGCACCTGGTGGAACTGCCAGATCACGCGCGCCTCGACTTCCGGGTCCGCGAGGACCGGGTGGCGCGCCGCGAGCTGCTCCGTTTGCGCGATCCAGCGGGCCGCATCCGCTGCGGCCCTGCTCGCCCGCAGCAGCCACGCGCAGGCAGTGAACGCACCCTCCGCGTCGGCCGCCGCGTCGAAACGCGCGAAGGCCCGCTCGAGCGGCGTCCGCCAGCCGTCCTGCTGCTGGCCCATGCGGCACCAGGCATGCCAGAAGAGCAGCCACGGGTGCGCATCGCGCGCGGTCGGCGGCGCGAGCTCGATCAGCCCGCGGAGCGCAGCGTAGCGCCCGTGCACCGCGAGCCGGGGTGCGTGGCGGCGCACGAGCTCCGCGAGTGCGCCCCAATCCTCGTTCGCGGCGACGAGCCGCGCTGCAACCTCGATCTCGCCGCGTTCAACCGCAAGCCGCGCCGATAGGTCGCGGATCGCGGCCAGCGCGCGCGCATCGAACTCCCCACGCGCGCGCGTCTGGAGGAACTCGCGGAACAGGGGATGGTACTCGTACAGCGTTCCGCCGCTGTCCTTGCGCTCGACGAAGAGATGCGCGCGGTGGAGCTCTTCGAGCAGCGCCCCCGCTCGCGGCTCCCCAGAGGCGGATTCGGCCATCGCCGGCGTCATGTCGGTCAGGAACGCGGTGCGGAGGAGAAAGGCGCGCAGCGCCGGCGCGGCGCGGCCAAAGGCCTCGACCGCGAAGTAGTCGAACACCGCCGCCGGCGGCACGCCGCCCGGCCCCGGGAGCGGGAGGCCCTGCGCGTGCGCGCGTGCGAGCAGCACGACCCCGGCGGCCCAGCCGCGCGCGAGCTCGTGCAGCGCATCCAGCCCATCCGGGGCGATCCCGCGCGCCGCGGCGAGCGCGCCGGTCTCGGCGCGCGTGAAGCGCAGGTCCGGAAAGCCGATCGCGGTGAGCTCCGAGCCGGCGAGCCAGCGTGCGAGCTTGGGCGGCGGCTCGGACCGGCAGGTGACCGCGACGAGCACTCCCGGCGGCGCCGATGCGAACAAGGCATCGACCGCGTCGTGGACGAGCGACGCCGGCTCGAGCTCCTCGTAGTTGTCCAGAACGATGACGAGCGGCGGTTCGATGCCCGCAAGCACGGCCTCGAAGAACCGTCGGGCGAACACGCCGATCGGAACGCCGCCGCCCTCGCCGAACGGCGGAATATCGACTGCGCCGAATCCGTCCCGCGCGGCGGTCGCGAACCGATAAAAGAGCGACGCAGGATCGGCGTCCCCCGGATCGATGGCATACCAGAGACAGGGCAGACCGCGGGCCTCGATCCAGGTCGCGAGGAGCGAGGTCTTGCCGGCGCCGGGCGGCGCCGTGATCCAGACCACCTTGCCGGCGCGCGCCGCGTCGAGCATCGCGAACAGGCGCTCGCGCTTGAGCAGCTCGCCCGCCGAGGGCCGGGTGAGCTTCGCGGGCGGGGGCGTTTTGCGCTTCATATCTCGTACGTCTCGACGCGAGCGGGCGCGCCGCCGCGACCCTGACGCATCGTAGGGGAACCGCACCGACGCCACCAGCGCGCTAACGCACTATGTCCGGACGGCTAGTCCGTAGGGCCTAGAGGTCGATGGGACCCTGCGCTGCCGGAGAACAGCGCTCGATCGGCCGCGCCCTGGACAGCGGGGCACTCGGCCTCGCACTCACTTCATGAACGTCGGCAGATAGGTGGCGAGGCCGGGGAGCGCGACGATGATCGCGAGCAGGGCCACGAGGGCGACGGTGAAGGGCGTCACGCCGCGGAATACGGTGGAGATGGAGAGATGCCGGATCAAGTTCTTGACCACGAAGATGTTCATCCCGACCGGCGGACTGATGAGGCCGATCTGGACGACGATCACGACCACGATCCCGAACCAGACCGGATCGTAGCCGAGCGCGGTAACGACCGGAAAGAAGAGCGGCACCGTGAGGAGGATCATCGACAGCTCCTCCATCGCCGTGCCGAGCACGACGTAGATCACGCAGATTGCCGCGATCACCAGCCACGGGGTAGCCTGGAACTGGCTCGCGAAACCCTTCAGGTCGGCCGGCATCGAGGTGTAGTTGATGAAGTTGGCGAAGATCAGCGCACCGATCAGGATCATGAACAGCATCGAGGTGGTGCGCGCGCTCTCGATCAGGACCTCCAACAGCACCTTCCACGTGAGCGCGCGCCGCGCCAGCGCGAACAGGAACGCGCCGCCGGCGCCGATGCCGGCGCCTTCGGTGGCGGTGAACACGCCGGCGTAGATGCCGCCGATGACCAGCACGAACAACGCCACGACCGGCCACACGTGCTTCACGGAATCGATCCGCTCCGCGCCGGAGGACCGCTCGCCCGGCGGGCCGGCGCGAGGATCGCGCCAGGTGATCCAGACGACCGCGAGGCACAGCAGCCCCGTGGCGATCAGGCCGGGGAGGATCCCGGCGACGAACAGCTTGCCGATGTTGGTCTCGGTCATGATGCCGAAGATCACCATGATCGTGGACGGCGGGATCAGGATCCCCAGCGTGCCGCCGGCGGCGATCGAGCCCGCCGCGAGCGCATCGCTGTAGCCGAACTTCCGCATCGACGGGTAGGCGACCTTGGTGAAGGTCGCGGCGGTCGCGATCGAGGAGCCGCAGATCGCCCCGAACCCCGCGCACGCGACCACGGTGGAGATCGCTAGCCCGCCGCGCAGATGCCCGAGGAACACGTAGGCCGCACGGTAGAGCTCCTCGGACATGCGCGCCCGCACCACGAAGCTGCCCATGAGTATGAAGAGCGGAATGACCGACAGCGTATAGTTCAGACCGGTCTCGTAGGTCGTCTGCCCGATCATCGCCGCGGCGGCGTTGAAGTTCACCTTGTAAGCGAAACCGAGAAATCCGACGATGCCCATCGCGAACGCCATCGGCACCCTCAGGAATGCGAGCGCGAGGAAGGCCGCGAACCCGACGAGCGCCTCGGTCACGGACCGCCACCCTCGACGAAGTGCCGTTGGGGCCGGCGGAAAGCGAGCACAAGGAGCGCGACCGCGGTGAACGCCATCAGCAGGCTCATCGAGTAGGTCAGGTACGCGAGCTTGATCTTGAGCTGGGCGGTGGTCTCGCCCGCGCGGTCCATGTGCTCGGCACGCAGCCACAGCCGCCAGGCGAGGTAGCCGGTGCACACGAAGCCGGTCGCGCACGCGACCACGTGCTGGATGCGGAAGAGCCAGTCGGGCGTCACCGGATCGAATAGATCGACGGTGACGTGGTCGTTGCGGAGCGAAACGAGCGGCAACCCGGCGAAAATCAGCGCGGCGAGGAGGATCTCGGTGAGCTCGAACCCGCCAGGAAGCGGTTTGTTGAAGAAGTAGCGCCCGACGACGTCGACGCAGGTGAGGAGCATCAGGCAGAACATCACCACCGCGGCGACGTAGCCGAGCGCGGGCACGATCGCGCGGTCGAACCAGTCGAGCGGCTGGCGAGGCTCGGTCATGCGCGGCTCGGGCGAGGATCCGCAGCGCCGCGGGACGACCGCGACGCCGGAGGTATCGCGACCGTCTTACTTCTTCTGCAACGTGGCGATCTCGGCGCGCAGCGCCTTCAGCACCGCCTCGCCGTCGACGCCCTTCGGTTTCGCCTTCTTCTCCACCCACTCGCGCTCGAGCGGATCGGTCTTCGCCTTGATCTCGGCCACGAGCTGCGGGCTCGCCACGATGATCGGGATCTTCGCCTCGCGCACTGCGGCCTCGCCCTTGGCGTCGGCGGCGTCCCAGGCCAGTCCCGAGCGGCGCGCGAGCGCCTCGCCGAGCAGCGGCTGCAGTGCCTTGCGGTCGGCCTCCGGTATCGAATTCCACTTCGCCGGGTTCGCGATCCAGGCGAAGGCGACGTTGTAGAGGCCGCCCGGGACGTAGGTGATGTGCTTGATGAGCGGCACGAGCTTGAACGACGCCGGCGACTCCTTGGGAAAGAACACGCCGTCGGCCACCCCCGTCGACAGGATCTCGTAGCTCTCCGGCGCGGGCTTCAGCATCGGCACCGTGCCGAGCGCCTTGGCGATGTCGTTCACCAGCCCGCCGCCGATGCGGATCTTGAGCCCTTCGAGATCCTTGAGCGAGTTGATCGGGCGCTTGGTGTTGTACATCTGGCCCGGGCCATGGGTGAATACGCCGAGCAGGGCGACGTCCTTGTACTCGTTCGCCTGGGCGAGCATGCGATCGTAGATGCGCTGATAGGCGACCGAAGTCACCGCGGAGGTGTCGCCCATGAACGGAAACTCCGGAGCGTCGCTCAGCGCGAACCGTCCCGGCGTGTAGCCGTTCACGATGAACGACAGGTCCATTAGGCCGTCTTTGACGCCATCGAAGGTCTGCACCGCACCAACCGGTGCCTTGGGCAGGACGTTGCACTTCACGCGGCCAGAGGTGGCTTTCTCGAAATCGGCGCACAGGGGCACGAGCATGGTTGCGGCGATCGGGTGACCCGGCGGCACCCAGGAGCTCGCGTTGAGCGTGACCTGGGCGGCGGCCGGCGCCGTGACAGCGAACAGACCGGCACACGCGAGCGCCAGGCGGCCCCCGGGTCTTCTGGTCATGAGCATTTTGGTCATGGTGCTCCTCCTCGTGGACAAGCCGGCACTCTAGCGGCCTGCCGCAGCGGGCGCAAATCGCTCGCCGCGAGCGGCGATGCTTCAGCGTTCGCGACGCGCCGCTTTCCGGGCCCGCGCCGCCCCGACGCACGCGAGCAGGACGCGCTGGTCGCCGACCTGGTTCGCGAGCAGGAACACGAGCCGCGCGTTTAGCTCCGCGCTCTCGGCCTCGGTGAGCCCTTCGTGCGCGGCGGTCAACGCGGCGTAGAAGCCGTCGGGATCGGGGATGTTGGGGTCGGTCTTCACCGGCAGAGCGCCTTGCGCAGCGCGAACTCGCTTTCGGCCGCAGTCGCCTGCGGCACGCGCGCGGCGAGGTAGAGATCGGGGCGGATCAGCGCGAAGGTATCGGCGTCCGCCTGCAGCACTGCTTTCAGCTTGCCTTCGGGATCGCCGAGCCCACCCGGCCCGCACACGAAAAACCGGAACGGCAGCCCGCTCGCCTCGAGACGCGCGAGCTCCGCGATCTCGTGCCCGCGCGTCGGCGCGTAGAGGATGCCGATGAACACCGTGCCGAGCGCGCGTGCGAGATCGACCAGCGTCGATCGCGAGCCGTCGGGGAGCGTGAGCGGCACGTTCTGCACCGCCCAGCCGGCAGCGGTCACGGCCGGCGAGTCCGGGTACGGATTGCCGATCGACATCCGCCCGGTGTTCACCAGCGCGCGCGCGAACGCATACTCGCGGGCGAGCCCGATCGCAGCGTCGCGCAGCGTCCGCTCCGCGTGCGACTGCGGGGCGAGGAAGCGCGAGGTGCGGCTGGTCACCTCGAGGTTTTGCTTCGCCGCCGGCTGTCGCTCGGCGTTGTAGGTGTCGAGCAGGGACTCCGGGGCCTGCCGGCTACGCACCAGCGCGAGCTTCCACCCGAGGTTGTACGCATCCTGGATGCCCGAGTTGCCGCCGCGCGCCCCGAACGGGCTCACGACGTGCGCCGCGTCGCCCATGAAGAACACGCGGCCGAGCCGGAAATCGTCGAGCAGATGGTCGCGGTACGCATACGGTCCCACCCATACGAGATCGAATTCGATGTCGCCGAGATGGGCGCGCAGGCGTTCCTCGGCGACCTCGCGGCGGCTCACGTATTCCGGATCGCAGTCGGGGGCCATCTGATAGTCGAGGCGCCACACGTCATCGCCCATGAGGTGCTGCCACACTGCCCGGTTCTCGTTGAACGGCGCCTCGACCCAGGTCCAGCGCTCGGTCGGAAACCGCTCCTTGAAGCGCACATCGGTGATGCACCAGCGATCGGCGATCCGGGCGGTGTGAGTCTCGAGCCCGAAGCCCTGGCGGATCGGGCTGTTCACGCCGGTGGCGTCGATCAGCCACTCGGCCTCGAGCGTGTACGGCCCCGCGGGCGTCTCGACCGCCACCGTCGCGTGGGTGGGGGTCAGCGCGACGCCCGCGACGCGGTTCTTCCAGCGGAGCTCGCATTTGCCCAGCTCGGCGATCCGGTCGGCGAGGAACCACTCGATATAGAACTGCTGAAGGTTGATGAACGGCGGCTGCTCGGACAAGCTCGCCGAGTGGAGACTGAACGAGTAGACGACATCCTCGCCGGCGAGCGTCTTGCCCTCCGACCAGGTGATGCCCTTCTCCCGGATCCGCGGATAGGTGCCGAGATGCGCGAACACCTCCAGCGTTTTCTGGGCGTACACGATTCCGCGCGAGGAGGCGCCGCGCACGCCGATCGTGTCGTCCTCGTCGAGGAGGACGCAGTCGATGCCGCGGTTGGCGAGGTCGCAACCGAGCGTGAGACCGGAGAGACCGCCGCCGACGATCACGATCGGGTAACGCCGGGGTTTGCCGTCCGCGAGCTCGGGCGGCGGCACGAAGGGATAGGTTGGCAGGTCGTAGCCGCCGGTCCAGACGGCCTGCTCGGCGCTCGCCACGGCGCGTCGGGCTACGCGCGGTAGTCGATCCAGCCGGAGCCGCGCCGCGCGCGCTCCATCCGCCGCACCGTCGCGTCGAACATCCGCTGGCAGGTGCCGCCGTCCGCCTCGAAGTGCAGCGCATCGCGCTTGCAGGACTCGCGCACGGCATCGGTTAGCGGAAGGTCGTAGCCGCCGATCGCCGCGGCGGTGCATTGCACCTCGCAGGCGCGCTGCAGCGTCCACATCAGCGCGAAGGCATGCGCGACATCGTGCTCGCCGACCAGCAGGCCATGGTTGCGCAGGATCAGGATGTGCTTCGCGCCCATGCTCGCGACCAGGCGCGGCTGCTCCTCCGGGTGAACCGAGATGCCCTCGAAGTCGTGGTATGCGACCCGGCCCGCGAGCATCGCCCCGTAGAAATCGTCGTGGCGCAGTCCCTCGCGGCGGCACGCGATCGCGAGGCCCGCGGTGGTGTGCGTGTGCATGATGCAGTGCGCATCCTCGCGCACGGCGTGGAGCGCGCTGTGGATGATGTAGCCCGCGAGGTTGATGGGGTGCTGCGCCGGACCGACCGGCTCGCCCGCGAGATCCACCTTGACGAGGTTCGACGCGGTGACCTCGTCGTACCAGAGGCCGAACGGATTGATGAGGAAATGCCGCTCCGGACCGGGCACGCGCACGGTGATGTGGTTGAAGATGCTCTCGGTCCAGCCGAGCCAGTCGAAGACGCGGTAGCACGCAGCGAGCTCGACGCGCAGGCGCCATTCCGCGTCGCCGATGTGGGCGGGTTTACCGAGTGCTTGTGCGTCCGAGGTTCCCATGGTTCGCTCCGGTGGTGGTGATGTTGAAGCGCGGACGCGGGCCTAGCGGTGCCGCACGCGCTCCCGGATGAGTGCCTCGACGCCGTCGATCGTCGGCGTCGCGACGCCGCTCTTGCGGCCGAGCTCGCTCACCGCGGTGACGATGGCGTCGATCTCTAGCGGGCGGCCTTTCTCGATGTCCTGCAGCATCGAGATCTTTGCCGCGCCGAGCTTGCGCGCAAGGCCCAGGCGTTCATCGATCGTGACGGTGATGCGGGCACCGAGCGCCGCCGCAACCGCCATGGACTCGAGCATCATTCGCCGGATCAGCTCGATCAGGCTCGGGTTGGAATTGATCTCGCTCATCAGCGCGCCGGTAAGCGCCGCGACGGGGTTGAACGACGTGTTGCCGATCAGCTTCGTCCAGACGTCGTCGCGGATGCGCGGCGAGAGGCGCGCGCGCAGCCCCGCGCCCTCCAGCGCCGCGCCGATCGCGTTCAGGCGCGCCGTGACGGTGCCGTCGAGCTCGCCCAGGATGAAGTCGCGCCCGCTCGTGTGGTGCACCAGGCCCGGCGCGATCACCTCCGCGGCGGCGTGCACCACGCAGCCGACGAGATGCTTCGAGTCGAGCGCGCGGAGCATGCCGCCGTCGGGATCGAGGCACGCGACGCGCGCGCCGTCGAACCGCCCGCCCGCCCGCGAGAAGTACCACCACGGGATGCCGTTGATCGCGGTGATCACCGCGGTCTCGGGCATGAGAAGCGGCGCGAGCCGCGGGAGCATCGGTCCGATCGAGTACGCCTTGAGCGCGATGAACACCGCATCCTGGGGCCCGAAGCCGCCCGGATCCTCGGCGGCCGGGATATCGAACCGCCGCTCGCCGTCGGCGTCCTTCAGCCCTAGGCCGTCGGCGCGGATCGCGGCCAAGTGCTCACCGCGCGCGACGAGGGTGACCGCGTGTCCCGCGGCTGCAAGCCTCGCGCCGAGGATCCCCCCGATCGATCCGGCGCCGATGATGCAGACCTTCATCGCAAGCGAGTCTCCGACCCGCGCCGTTTCAGGTCGTTACGCCGGAGCGTCGCCGCGCCGCTTTCTCGCGCGTCCACGCCGCGCACTCCGCCCGCGCCGAGCGCTCGTGGTCCGCCATGTAGTCCGCGGTGCCGACGAAGGCGGTGAGCTCGAGTCGAAAGCCGTTCGGATCGAAGAAGTAGATCGACTTGAGAAAATCGTGATCGGTGACGCCGACCACCTCGATCCCGTGCGCCTCGAGACGGCGCTTGGCCGCCTCGACCGCGGCCAGGGAGCCCACGCGGAGCGCGATGTGGTTGACCCATGCCGGCGTGTTGGGGCTCGGCGCGGCGGCCGTGTCGTCCCCGAGGTCGAAGAACGCGAGATAGGCCCCGTCGGTCATCCGGAAGAAGATGTGCACGTAGGGGCAGTACTCCCCGGTCGAGGGCACGTGGTCGGCGCGAATGACGTGCGTGAGCGGCAGCCCGAGGATATCCTCGTAAAATCGACGGGTCTCTTCCGCATCGCGGCAGCGCCAGGCGAAATGATGGAGGCCGTGGATCGGGACGGGTTCGGTCATGGACACCTCGACGGGCAGCGGGTGCGGGCCGGACATCTGAGCTGGCTCGGGTGAGATGCGATGCTTGAGCTGCGTTGGGCCGACCGCGCGAAGTGTACCGAGTGTGGCGCATTTACGTCACTGCGGCACCGGTCTGGCCGCCTGGGGTTCCTGATCCGGTTCGGGCGTGAGATCAGCGACATATCCTTCCGTTACAATCGTCGTTCCCATGCTGGCCTTCATCCGCAACGAGCTCAACCGCGACGCCGCCCTGCGAGTGGCGAAGGGGCTGGGCGCGTGCGCGGTGGGCATCGCGCTCGCGGTGCTGTTTGCCCAGACGACGCTCTTCGACCGCCTGTCGAGCTGGCTCTACGACTCGCTGCAGCGGTCGATCGGTCGCACCACGGATCTCGACAACGTACTCGTCCTCGACGTCGACGAGGAATCGCTGCGGCGAATGTCGCAGCCGGTGGGTTCCTGGCGCACGGACCGCGAGGTCTACGCCGGCGTCGTGCGCTACCTCGAGGGCCATGGCGCGCGCGCCATCGCGTTCCACCTGCTCATCGCGGAGGAGCGCGCGGGCGACGAGGCGCTCGCGGCGGCCCTGGGCCGCAACACCGTGCTCGCGGCCGCCGGCCTGCCGGTGGCGTTCGAGGCGGCGCCGACCTATCAGCGCCAGCTCGCAGTGACGGCCTACGCGCGGAACCCCCCCTGGACCGGCGCCCCATGGCGGGCCGACGAGCAGCGTCTGCCCTATGCGAGCTGGGCGTACCTCAAGCTGCCCGCCCCGTCGCTCGGCGGCGGGCGCGCGGCGGTCGGGGTCATCAACCTGACGCCAGACGAGGACGGGGTGCTGCGACGGATCGCGCTGTTCCACGGCACCCAGGGCTACGTCCTGCCCAGCCTGTCGCTCGCGGCTCTAGCGGCCGCCGACCCGACCCTGGCGTCGCTTCGTGTGGTCGACGGCACACTGCATCTCCGCCGCGCCGCCATCCCGCTCGGCACCTACGGCGAGGTGGCACTGCGGTTCCCGGTCAACGTGACCGATCTGCGCGTGATTCCGTTCTACGAGGCGGCCGCCGCCGCGAGCGGCACGCCCGGCAGCCGCTGGCTCGCACGCGACGTTGCCGGGAAGGTGATCTTCATCGGCAGCGCGAGCGCGCTCGCCGCCGACTACGCGTTCACGCCCGTCGGCCGGTTCTCCGGGGTGCAGATTGCGGCGCTCTCCTACGCCAGCCTCGCCGCCGGACAGGTCGCCAGGCAGGCGGGGCTCGGCCTCGACGGCCTGTTGCTTCTCGGCGCACTCGCCGTGCCGCTCTTCCTGATGCGGCGCGGGGTCGATGCGTCCGGACGCGCGTTCCTGCTCGCGTTCGTCGCGACGCCGCTCGCGCTCGCGGGGACGGGCGCGGGTCTCTACACGTTCGGGATCCAGTCGACGTGGCTGTTCGGACTGGTTGCCGGGCTGGGCTCGCTCGTCGTCGTGTTCTCGCTGTGGCTCTACGCGGTCTCGGACGACCGGCGGCGGCTGCAGTACGAGACGCTCGCCGAGCGCCAGGCGAACCGCCTGAAGAGCGAGTTCCTGAATCACCTCACGCACGAGCTCCGGACGCCGCTGACGGCGATCATGGGTTTCAACAAGCTGAACCAGTTCACCGACGATCTCGGGCGCGACGCGCGGATCAACAACAGCGGGATCATCGGTCGCAACTGCGAGCACCTTCTCGCGCTGATCAACAACAACCTCGACCTCGCGAAGCTCGAGGCCGGTACACTGGTGATCGCCCCCGCGCCAGAGGACCCCGAGCAGCTCCTGCGCGGCGTCATCGCGACGATGCAACCTTTCGCCGACGACAAGCGGCTGCGATTGCGGTTCACGCGCTCGACCCCGCTGCCGCCCGCGCTCGCGCTCGATGCGTTCCGCGTGCGCCAGATCCTGATCAACCTGCTGTCGAACGCCCTCAAGTTCACTCAGAGCGGCACCGTCGAGCTGGCCGCCTCCTGGCATCTCGCCGCGCTCCAGATCGAGGTCCACGACAGCGGGCCGGGCATCGCCGAGGAGGCGCTGACCCGCATCTTCGAGCCCTTCGAGCAGGCCGATGCGAGCATCGCGCAGCGCTTCGGCGGCACCGGCCTCGGCCTCGCGATCACCCGCAACCTGGTCTCGCTCATGAACGGGACGATCGAGGTCGAGTCGAAGCGCGGGCTCGGCTCGATCTTTCGCGTGCGCATCCCGACCGAGGCGGCGGTTCGGCCCGAGACGGTTCGGCCGATCAGCGAGGCGCTGGTCGCCCGCGAGCCGCTCGCCGGCCGGGTGCTCGTGGCGGAAGACAACGACGACATCCGCCTGCTGGTCGAGGTCTTCCTCACCAAGCTCGGGGTGGAGACGCGCACGGTCGCGAACGGGTTCTCGGCCGTCGAGTCGGCACTGTCCGAGCGCTTCGACGCCGTCCTGCTCGACATGGAGATGCCGATCATGAACGGCTACGAGGCGGTGCACGTGCTCCGTGAGCGCAACTACACCGGCCCGATCCTCGCTTTCACGGCACACCACGACGGCCTGGAGGCCGACCGCGCCCTCGCCGCCGGCTGCGACGGGACCGTCGCGAAACCCGTCTCGCTCGAGGGCCTGCGCAATGCGCTGCGGCCGCACCTGCGCGAGCCGCGGAAGAACGCCGACGCCGGAACGCGTGCATCCGAGAGCGGCGCGCGCGCATGAAAACGTGGTGCGAGACTCCCCGCGCGCAGGTGTTCCTCGCCGCGATCGGACTTATTTCCGTGTCCCCCGTGGGTCTGGAACCCTAGAATCCCGGGCATGGCCCCCGTGCGTCACAGCGTCCGTATCTCCGGCGAGCTCCGTGATCTGATCCCGCGGTTCCTGGAGAACCGCAAGAGCGAGCTCGGCGGGCTGCACGAAGCGGTCGAGCGCGGCGACTTCAAGGAGGTACGCCGGATCGGCCACGTGCTCAAGGGCGCCGGTGGCGGCTACGGGTTCGACGAGATCACCCGCATCGGCGCCGAGCTCGAGCGCCATGCCGCCCGCGGTGAAGACGTCCGCGGCCTGGTCGAGGAGCTTGCCGAGTACCTCGAGCTCGTCGTCGTCACGTTCGATTGAGGCGCTGCAGCACCGCGCGCCTTCACCCCCCGGATTCCCATCCATGCGCATCGCGATCCTCGAGGACGATCCCTCGCAAGCCGACCTCGTCCGCGTCTGGCTGGCGGGCGTCGGCCACAGCTGCCACGTCTTTCACCGCGGCCGCGAGTTCCAGCGCGTCATGACGCGCGACAGCTTCGATCTCCTGATCCTCGACTGGGAGCTGCCGGACGTGAACGGCGACGCGGTGCTCACCTGGGTGCGCGCGAACGTCCGCGACAACGTGCCGGTGCTCTTCGCCACCGCGCGCGACAGCGAGCAGGACATCGTGCGCGCGCTGAAAAGCGGCGCCGACGACTACCTCGTCAAGCCCCTGCGCAAGCAAGAGCTGCTCGCGCGCGTCGAAGCCCTCGGGCGCAGGGCGCGGCCGCAGCCGCGCGCGACCGAAGCAGTGCGCGTCGGCGAGTTCCAAATCGACCTCGACCGGCGCAGCGTGCTGCGCGCGGGCAAGGCGGTGGAGCTGACGCAGAAGGACTTCGACCTGGCGGTGTTCCTGTTCCGCAACATCGGCAATCTCGTGTCGCGCGGTCACATCCTGGAGTCGGTCTGGGGCCGCAGCCCCGACCTCAACACCCGCACGGTCGATACCCACGTTAGCCGCCTGCGGGCGAAGCTTGGCCTCGTGCCCGAGAACGGCTGGCGGCTCAGCGCCGTCTACCAGCACGGCTACCGCCTCGAAACGGTGGCGGCGCCGGAGACCGCCTAGCCCCGTTCGACCCGGCGCGCCACCTGCACCTGCGGGCGGGACTCCGCCCGCCACGCGGCGAGCGTCCAGAGAAAGCTAGCGCCGTCCACTACCGCGAACGCCAGCGCGAGCGCGCCGGGGACGATCCCGGCCAGCCAGAGCGCGAGCATCACCGGCGGGACGAGCGGCCGGTCGAGGAGCGACGCGAAGACGAACCCGGTCGCATTGAGGCGTCCCGAGACGACGTAGAGCATCCCGAGGCCACCGACCAGCAGGCCCGCGAGACGGAAGTAGTTCGCGGCCTGGTCCGCGAGCGGAGGCAGGTGCAGCACCGCCGCGACAAAATGCGGCGCGAGCAGCATCGTCGCGCCCTCGGCGAGGCACAGCCAGCCAAAAAGCTCGACGGTCCACGCGGCGCGGCCCTGGCCCTCGGCGGCGAGCAGGCGGCGGAACATTTCGCCGAAAGTCGGAAGCGACATAGCGCACTCGCGGGTTAAAGGTACGGCCCGAAGGTAACATCCGCGAGCGTGGCAGCTGTGCGCGCCGCGCGCCACGGGCTGAACGAGCTAGACGGTGCGGGCTAGCGGCCGGAAGCGCCGCGGTGGTGCCGGGAGAGAGAATCGAACTCTCATGGTGTTGCCACCGGCGGATTTTGAGTCCGCTGCGTCTACCAGTTTCGCCATCCCGGCCGCGAACAGCCTGCGCGAGGATTATCGGGGAATGACCGGGACCCAGCAAGAAACCCCGCTCGCGGTCGACGACTTCGACTACCTCCTTCCGCCGGAGCTCATCGCGCAGCATCCGCCCGCGGAGCGCACCGCGAGTCGCCTGCTGCGGCTCGGGCCGGACGGGCTGTCGGATCACGTCGTCTCCGCGCTGCCGCGGTTGCTGTCCGTCGGCGACGTGCTGGTGCTCAACGACACCCGCGTCGTAAAGGCCCGCCTCGCAGGCGTGAAGGACTCGGGCGGCAAGGTCGAGGTGTTGATCGAACGAGTGCTCGGAGAGAGCGGCGACCGGCACGAAGCGTTGGCGCAGATCAAGGCGAGCCACGCGCCGCGCCATGGCACCCGGCTCCGGCTCGCGGACGCAATCGAAGCCGTGGTGATCGCGCGCGACGACGATCTCTTCCGGCTCGGCTTCGCGGGAGACGCGCCGGTGCACGAGCTGCTCGAGCGCCACGGCACAGTGCCGCTTCCGCCTTACATCGCTCATGCTGCCGGGCCCGACGACGAGGCACGCTATCAGACCGTTTTCGCGCGTGTTCCCGGTGCGGTCGCCGCGCCGACCGCCGGGCTGCACTTCGATCAGGCGCTGCTGCGGGCGATCGAGGCGCGGGGCGTCGAGATCGCTTTCGTCACGCTGCACGTCGGCGCCGGAACCTTCCAGCCGGTACGCACCCGCACTCTCGCCGACCATCGCATGCACAGCGAACGATACGAGATCCCGCCCGCGACCGTCGCGGCCATCCGCCGCGCGCGCGCGGCGGCGCGGAACGTGATCGCCGTCGGCACCACCAGCCTGCGCGCGCTCGAGGCGTCGGCACGCGAAGGCGGTCTCGCCGCCGGCAGCAGCGAGACCGATCTGTTCATCACGCCCGGATACCGCTTCCAGGTGGTGGACCGCCTGCTCACGAACTTCCATCTGCCGCGGTCGACGCTACTCATGCTCGTGTCGGCATTCGCGGGCATGGAGCCGATTCGGCGAGCCTACCGGCACGCGATCGCGCAGCGCTATCGGTTCTTCAGCTACGGCGACGCCATGCTGATCGACCGCGGCTAGCGTCTCGCTAAAATCGCCGTATGCGCTTCACCGTCCTCGCCACCGACGGCGCGGCCCGCCGCGGCCGTCTCGAGCTCGCCCACGGAACGGTCGAAACGCCGGTCTTCATGCCGGTCGGCACCTATGGCTCGGTAAAGGCGATGAGCCCCGCCGAGCTCGAGGGGATCAGCGCCGCCATCGTCCTCGGCAACACGTTCCACCTCTGGCTGCGGCCCGGCCTCGAGGTGATCGATGCGCACGACGGGCTGCACCGGTTCATGGGCTGGCGGCGGCCGATCCTCACCGACTCGGGCGGCTTTCAGGTGTTCAGCCTCGGCGCCTTGCGCAAGATCGGCGAGGACGGCGTGCGGTTCGCCTCGCCGCTCAACGGCGACCGGCTGCTCCTCACGCCCGAGGAGTCGATCCGCATCCAGCGCGCGCTCGATGCGGACATCGCGATGGTGTTCGACGAGTGCACGCCGTTCCCCGCGGCGGAGGACGATGCCGCCGCTTCGATGCGCCTCAGCCTGCGCTGGGCCGAGCGCTCGAAGCGCCACTGGGAGCGCGAGCCGGAGCGCAAACCGGAGCGCGGGACGAACGCGTCGAACGCGCTGTTCGGCATCGTGCAGGGCGGCGTCTACGAGCGCCTGCGCGAGGAGTCGCTCGCGGGGCTCGTCGACATCGGGTTCGACGGCTACGCCATCGGCGGGCTCGCGGTCGGCGAGCCGAAGGAAACGATGCTGGGCGTGCTCGGGCACACCGCGCCGCTGCTCCCCGCCGCGCGGCCGCGCTACCTGATGGGCGTCGGCACCCCCGAGGACATCGTCGCCGGCGTTGGCGCCGGCATCGACATGTTCGACTGCGTGTTGCCCACGCGCAATGCGCGCAACGGCTTTCTCTTCACCCGCTGGGGCGACATTCGCCTGCGCAACGCCCGCTACCGCAACGACACCGGACCGATCGACGAGACCTGCGGCTGCTACGCGTGCGGGCACTTCACACTCGCATATATTCATCACCTCCAGCGCGCCAACGAGATCCTCGGCGCGCGGCTCGCCACGATCCACAACCTCTTCTACTATCTCGCGCTGATGGGCGAGCTCCGCGAGGCGATCGCGACCGGCAGCCTGGAGGCGTACGCCGCCCGCTTCGCCGCCGACCGCGGCCGTCTTTCGGAGGCGAAAAACGGAGGGTCCGGCGCAGGCCCTCGGGTATAATTCGGCCCCTTCCACGCCACCTCCCTTCAACCGCCTGGAGCCGCCCGTGCCGATCAGCTCCGCCTACGCCCAAGCCACCGGCTCCCCCGCCGACGCCGGCATCATGAACATCGGGATGCTGGTCCTGATGCTCGTCGTGTTCTGGTTCATCCTCATCCGGCCGCAGATGAAGCGCGCGAAGGAGCACAAGGCGATGATCGAGGCGCTCGAGAAGGGCACCGAGGTCGTCACCGCCGGCGGCGTGGTCGGCCGGATCACGAAGATCGCCGACGGCTACGTCACCCTCGAGATCGCGCCGAACACCGAGATCGTCGTCCAGCGGCAGGCCGTGCAGACGTTGTTGCCGAAGGGCACGATGAAGTCGCTCTAGCATGAATCGGTATCCGGTCTGGGTCTACGTCACGGTCGCCGCCGCGGTCGTCTTCGGCTTCCTCTACACGCTGCCCAATTTTTTCGGCGAATCGCCGGCGGTGCAGGTGTCGAGCGCGCGCTCGACGCTCAAGGTCGACACCGCCACGCTCGCCCGCGTCGAGGAGGTGTTGAAGGCCGCCGCGATCCCCTACACCGGAATCTACGTCGACCCGGTCGGCGTAAAGGTGCGATTCACGGACCCCGACACCCAACTCAAGGCGCGCGACATCCTCGGTCAGGCGCTCAACCCCGATCCGAAGGACCCTGCGTACAGCGTCGCCCTCAACCTCATCACCGCGTCGCCGAACTGGCTGACCCGGATCGGCGCCCTGCCGATGTATCTCGGGTTGGATCTGCGCGGCGGCGTGCACTTCCTGCTGCAGGTCGACATGAAGGGCGCGCTCACCAAACGGCTCGACGCGTTCACCGGCGACATGCGCACGACCTTGCGCGACAAGAACATTCGCCACTCGGGCGTCTCCCGCGAGGGCAGCACGATCGTCGTCAGGTTCCGCGACGCCGAAACGCGCGAGAAGGCGAAGCGGGCACTCGCCGAGGCGCTGCCCGATCTCCAGTTCCTGGACGCCGGCGACGCGGCGGAGCCGCGCCTGAACGCCACCATCCGGCCCGAAGCCGAGAAGCGCATCCAGGACGCGGCGCTCAAGCAAAACATCGCTACGCTCAGCAAGCGGGTGAACGAGCTCGGCGTCGCCGAGCCGGTGATCCAGCAGCAGGGCGCCGATCGCATCGTGGTGCAGCTTCCCGGCGTGCAGGACATCGTGCGGGCGAGGGATCTCCTCGGGCGCACCGCGACCCTCGAGATCCGCATGGTCGACGAGGAGAGCTCGAAGAACATGCAGACGCTCGCGGAGGCGCAGAAGGGTCAGGTGCCCTTCGGCACCGAGTTCTACGTCGAGCGCCAGGGCTCGCCGATCCTCGTCAAGCGGCAGGTCGTGCTCACCGGGGACCGCCTGACCGACGCGCAGGCCGGATTCGATAACCAGACACAGGAGCCCGCGGTCCATCTCACCCTGGATGCGACCGGCGCACGGATCTTTCGCGACGTCACGCGCGAGAACATCGGCAACCGGATGGCGATCCTGCTCTTCGAGAAAGGCAAGGGCGAGGTGGTCACCGCGCCGGTGATCCGCAGCGAGATCGGCGGCGGGCGGGTCCAGATCAGCGGCGGGCGGATGTCGACCGTCGAGGCGAACGACATCGCGCTGCTCCTGCGCTCGGGGGCGCTAGCGGCGCCGATGGAGATCGTCGAGGAGCGCACCGTGGGCCCGAGCCTCGGCCGCGAGAACATCGAGAAGGGCTTCAACTCGACGGTCTGGGGCTTCGTTGCGATCGCCGCGTTCATGATCGTGTACTACCTGATCTTCGGGCTGTTCTCGTCGATCGCGCTGGCCGCGAACCTGCTCTTCCTCATCGCCCTGCTGTCGCTCCTGCAGGCGACGCTGACCTTGCCCGGCATCGCGGCGATCGCGCTCGCGCTCGGCATGGCGATCGACGCGAACGTGCTGATCAACGAGCGCATCCGGGAGGAGCTGCGCGGCGGCGCGACGCCGCAGGCCGCGATCCACGCCGGCTACGAGCGCGCTTTCGGGACGATCGTCGACTCGAACGTGACCACGCTCATCGCGGGCCTCGCGCTCCTCGTCTTCGGCTCGGGGCCGGTACGCGGCTTCGCCGTCGTGCACTGCCTCGGCATCCTGACCTCGATGTTTTCCGCGGTCGTCGTGAGCCGCACGCTCGTGAACCTCTTCTACGGCTCGCGCCGGCGGCTGGAGCGCATCGCGATCGGGAACACGTCGTGGAAGTAGCGCGTTAGGGGCGGAAAGGTACCAGCGCAATGGAGTTCTTCAAGATCCGCAAAGACATACCGTTCATGCGGTATGCGCTCGTCTTCAACCTCATCTCGCTCGCCACGTTCCTCGCCGCGGTGTTCTTCCTCGCCACGCGAGGCCTCAACTTCTCGATCGAATTCACCGGCGGCACGGTGATCGAGGTGAGCTACGACAAGTCGGCCGAGATCGACCGCGTCCGGGCGGCGCTGGAGAAGGCCGGCTTCGCCGACCCGCAGGTGCAGAACTTCGGCAGCTCGCGCGACGTGCTGATCCGTCTTCCGCTCAAGACCGGGCAGTCGAGCGCCGAGCTCTCGAAGCAGGTCGAGGCGCTGCTCAAGGCCGACAATCCGGCGGCGGAGCTCCGCCGCGTCGAGTTCGTAGGGCCGCAGGTCGGGCGCGAGCTGGCGGAGAACGGTGCGCTCGCGTTGCTCGTGACCTCGCTCGGAATCGTCGCCTACCTCGCACTCCGGTTCGAGTGGAAGTTCGGCGTCGCGGCGATCATCGCCAATCTGCACGACGTCGTGATCATCCTCGGCTTCTTCGCGTTCTTCCAGTGGGAATTCTCGCTCGCCGTCCTGGCCGCGGTGCTGGCGGTGCTCGGTTACTCCGTGAACGAATCGGTCGTGATCGCCGATCGGATCCGCGAGAACTTCCGCAAGATGCGGAAGAGCCCGATCACCGAAATCATCGACAACGCGATCACGCGCACGATGTCGCGCACCATCATTACCCACGGCAGCACCCAGATGATGGTGCTGTCGATGCTGATCTTCGGCGGCGCGGCGCTGCACTACTTCGCGGTCGCGCTCACGATCGGCATCCTCTTCGGCATCTACTCGTCGGTGCTCGTCATGGCGCCGATCGTGATGTGGCTCGGCGTGCGGCGCGAGGACCTCGTGAAGCCGGTCAAGGACCGCAAGCAGGAGGCGGTCGTTTGACCGCTCCCGATTCGCTCCGGCGAGGCGGTTCCCGGGCCCCGGAATAGACCCGAAGGCGGGGGTGTTATAGCATCCGACGCGTCGTATGGCGCCACGTCCGTATCGCAACGTCACCGGAGGAGAACCGCATGCGCATGAAGCTTCTGTCGGCCTGTATCGTCGTGGCCGTGGGCGGTGGGTATTCGCTCGCCGCTCACTCGCAGGTCAAGCCCGAGGTCCTGGTGAAGCAGCGCCAGGCGGCGATGACATTGCAGGGCAAGTACTTCGGCCCGCTGGGCGGAATGCTGAAAGGCAGCGTTCCGTACAACGCCGACGTGGTCGCGCGGAACGCGGGCTATCTCGACGCGCTCTCGAGGATGCCATGGGACGGTTTCGCCGAGAGCACCAAGGGCGAGAAGAGCGCGGCGCTGCCGGCGGTCTTCACCGACGGCGCGAAGTTCAAACAGGCGCAGGACCAGTTCCAGACCGCTGTGACCGCGCTGGTCGCAGCGTCGAAGAGCGGCAACGAAGGCGCCGTCAAGTCGGCCATCGGCGACGTCGGCAAGACCTGCGGCGGCTGTCACGACGATTTCCGCTCGAAGTAGTATTCCGACCGGTCGCACGCAAACGACCCCGCCGCGGCGGGGTCGTCGTTTTTCTGCCGGAGCGTCGAGATGATGCGAGCCAAGTTCCCACCGCGCCCGCGGGCAGGCGCCTTCGCCGTGCTTCCCCTGCTCGTCGCGGCAGCGATCGGCACCGCGTCCGCACAGGGCGACGCGAAGCGGGGTGAATACCTCGCAAAAGCGGGCGGCTGCGTCGGCTGCCATACGGCGGCGGGAAAAGACGCCGTTCCCTTCGCCGGCGGGCACGCGCTCAAGACCCCGTTCGGCACCTTCCACGGGCCGAACCTCACGCCCCACCCCGAGGCGGGGCTCGGGCGCTGGACCGAAGCCGATTTTCTCAAGGCCATGCGCGAGGGCGTGCGCCCGGACGGCGCCAACTACTTTCCCGCCTTCCCGTACCCCTCCTATACGAAGGCCACCGACGCGGACCTGCGCGACCTCTGGGCGTACCTGCGGACGCTGCCCCCGAGCGACCGCGCCAACCCGCCGCACGAGCTGCGTTTTCCGTACGGCTGGCGTTTTCCGGTCAGCGGCTGGAAGTGGCTCTATTTCGCGCCCGGCCCGTTCACACCCGACCCCAAGGCGACGCCGGAGGTCAACCGCGGCGCTTACCTCGTGCAGGCGCTGGGGCATTGCGGCGAGTGCCACACGCCGCGCAACGCGCTCGGCGGGCCGGTCAAGGAACGCTACCTCGCCGGCGGGAAGGGCCCCGATGACAAGACCGTGCCCAACCTGACCCCGACCAAGCTCAAGAAGCAGAGCGACGGGGAGCTCAAGGACTTCCTCACCACCGGGATGACCCCGGACGGCGATGTCGTCGGCGAAACGATGGGCGAAGTCATCACGAACACTACGAGCAAGCTCACGCCGGCCGACCTCGCGGCGATCATCGCTTACCTGCGAACCCTGCCGGCGCTTCCCGACGAGCCGCGCTGAGACGCGTCCGCAGGGGCCGCCGCCGCGCTCATTCCCGCCAGCCCGCATCCAGCTCCCGCATCCAGACTCGCATGGAAGAATTCTTCAGCCATCCAGCCGTTCAGGGCGGCATCGCACCGTTCGTCGCGGGTCTCGTCGCGACGGTCGTCCTCTGGCGTTTCAATCTCGCCGGCCTCGCAGCTGCGGCCGGTTTCTGCACGGCAGCGTATCTGCTCAACGGTCTCGCTTTCGAGCCGCTCACCGTGACCCGCAAGATCATCCTCGTCGCCGTGGCGGCGGCGATCGTCGGCATCCTGATCGACGGGATCGCGCGCAGTGCGCGGGCTGCGGGGCTTGCGCTCGCGCTGGGCGCGGCCGCCGTGTCGGTCTGGGTGTTCTGGTCGGTGTTGTCGCAGAAGCCGCCCCGGGAGGCGGTGATGTTCGGCACGATCGCCGCGCTCGCGGTCGCCCTCACCGTCGGTCTCGCGCATGCGCTGCGCGACGCGCCGGTGCGCGCGGGGGCCGCGGCACTCGGACTGGGCTTCGGCGCCGGGATCGCCGCGATTCTCGGCGCCTCGGCGACCTACGGCTTGTATGGCATCGCGCTCGGCGCCGGCGCCGGCGCCTTTCTGCTCGCACAGATGCTCGCGAATCGCAAGACCGCCGGCGGCGCGACCCTGACGCTGCCCGCCGCGGTCGCCGCATCGCTCGTTGCCGCCGGCGCGGTGCTGCTCGCGAAGCTCGCGTGGTACGCGCTGATACCGCTCGTACTCGTCCCGGCCGTCGTCCGCCTGCCCGCGCCCGAACGCCAGCCGGTCTGGCTCCAGGCGATCGTGCTGTCCGCCTATGCGCTCGCCACCGGCGCCGTTTCCTGGCTCCTCGCCTGGAAGTTCGGTGTCGAGTAACGGCGTGCGAATTCCTTTAGTCCGCGTCGCCACCAACCAGGAGGAGCAGCCGTGTCACGCATCGCAATCGGCATCGCCGCAGCCACGCTCGCCTTTACGGCATCTGCCGCCCCCGAGTCCTACACGCTCGATCCGTATCACACCTACCCGTACTTCACCGTCAATCACCTCGGCTTCTCGAACATGATGGGCCGGTTCGACCGGTCGAGCGGCAAGATCGTGCTCGACACCGCCGCGAAGACCGGCTCGATCGAGCTGGTGGTGGAGACCGCATCGCTGAACACCGGTGACAACGACAAGGGCTCGCGCCCGCGCTCGCGCGACGAGCACCTGCGCTCGCCGGATTTCTTCAACGTCGCCGAGTTCCCGCGCATGACGTTCAAGGGCACCGCGACCAAATGGACCGGCGATGCACCGGGCGCCATCGAAGGCGAGCTCACACTCCTCGGCGTCACCAAGCCGGTGACGCTCACACTCGAGAGCTGGAAATGCGGTCCCGACCCGCGCACCCAGGGCAAGCGCTTCATGTGCGGCGGCAACGCGACCGGCACGGTGAAGCGCGCCGACTTCGGGATGAAGTTCGGCATCCCGGGGGTGAGCGACGAGCTGAAGCTCTACGTGGCGGTCGAGGCTTTCAAGGACTGATCGCAACCGGACGAGAAAGGGCTCCCGCGCGGAGCTCTTGCTTCGTCGGCGCTAGATCTTCCCGGCGAGCGCCGCGGCGGCGCCGGTGTAGCCCGCCGGCGTCAGCGCGAGCAGGCGCTGCTTGGCATCGTCCGGGATCGCAGCCGAGCCGATGAAGGCGCGCAGCGCCTCCGGCGTCACGCGCGCGCCACGAGTCAGCGCTTTCAGCTGCTCGTACGCGTCCTCGACGCCGTAGCGGCGCATGACGGTCTGCACCGCCTCGGCGAGCACTTCCCAGTTCGCATCGAGATCGGCCGCGAGCCGCGTGCGGTCGGCCTCGAGCCGGTCGAGCCCGCGGCCCGCCGCAACGAACCCGAGCAGGCTGTGCCCGAACGCCACGCCGACGTTGCGCAGCACGGTGGAGTCGGTCAGATCGCGCTGCCAGCGCGAGACCGGTAGTTTCTCCGAGAGATGCCGCAGCAGCGCGTTGGCGAGCCCCAGGTTGCCCTCGGAGTTCTCGAAGTCGATCGGGTTCACCTTGTGCGGCATCGTGGAGGAGCCGACTTCGCCGGCGACCGTCTTCTGCCGGAAATACCCGAGCGACACGTAGCCCCAGAGGTCGCGGTCGAGATCGACGAGCACGGTGTTGAGCCGCGCCAGCGCGTCGAAGCACTCCGCGAGCGTGTCGTGCGGCTCGATCTGTACGGTGTAGGGATTGAAGTCGAGCCCGAGCGCTTCGACGAAGCGCCGCGAGAACGCCTCCCAGTCGAGCTCCGGATAGGCGGCGAGATGGGCGTTGTAGTTCCCGACCGCGCCGTTCGCCTTGCCCGCAAGCTTCACGGCGGCGAGCGTGCCGCGGGCGCGCCGCAGGCGATGCACCACGTTCGCGAGCTCCTTCCCGAGCGTGGTCGGCGTAGCCGCCTGGCCATGCGTACGCGCGAGCATCGCATCGCCGGCGTGCAGGTGCGCGAGCGCGACGAGCTTCGCGATCAGCGCATCGATCGCGGGCAACAGCACCTCGTCCCGCGCGCCGCGCACCATCAGCGCATAGGCGAGGTTGTTGATGTCCTCCGAGGTGCACGCGAAGTGGATGAATGCCGCGGCCGGCAGGAGCCGGGGGTCGTCGGCGACGCGCTCCCGGATCCAATACTCGATCGCCTTGACGTCGTGGCTGGTCTCGCGCTCGATCGCCTTGACGCGCTCGCCGTCGGCGTCGGTGAAGCCGGAAGCGAGCGCGCGCAATTTCGCCGCGGCATCGGGTGCGAACGGCACGACCTCGGGAATGCCGGGCTCATCGCCGAGCGCGACGAGCCATTCGATCTCGACGCTGACCCGGTGCCTGATGAGCGCAAGCTCGCTGAACCAGGGTCGCAGTCCCTCCACCGTCCGGGCGTACCGGCCGTCGAGCGGCGAGAGTGCGGTAAGCAGCGAGAGCGGCATCGCGAGCCCGGGCGACCCCTGACATGGGACGCGGTCGAGTTTAGCATCGCGCAACCGAGCGTCGGGACGCCGAAATGCCGATGGTATGATCCCCGCTTTCGAGGGATCGTCCCCGGTCATGCCCGCTCCGCGCCTCAAGCTCGTCGGCTCGCCCGCCAGCCCGTTCGCACGCAAAGCGCGCATCGTCGCTGCGGAGAAGCGCATCGAGTTCGCATGGGAGATGCAGAATCCCTGGGCGGCCGACACCGCGGTGGCCGATCTGAATCCGCTCGGCAAGGTCCCGGTGCTCATCCTCGAGGACGGGACGGCGCTCTACGACTCGCGCGTGATCTGCGAGTTTCTCGATGCCGTCTCGCCGATCGGCAAGCTGTTGCCCACCGATAACCGGGAGCGCATCGAGGTGCGCCGCTGGGAGGCGCTCGCCGACGGCGTGCTCGACGCCGGCGTGCTCGCCCGGCTCGAGAGCGCGCGGGCCGAGAACGAGCGGAGCGCCGGCTGGATCGAGCGCCAGACGAAGAAGATGGAGCGCGGGCTCGACGCTCTCGAGAGCCAGCTCGGCGCGCGGGCGTTTTGCTGCGGCAACAACTTCACGCTGGCCGACGTGGCCGTCGGCGCCTTGCTCGGCTGGCTCGACTTCCGCTACCCCACGCTCGGCTGGCGCGCCGACCGGCCCAACCTGGCGCGGCTCGCGGCCAAGCTCGCCGAGCGGCCGTCGTTCGCCGAAACGGCGCCAGCGTAGCGCTCGGCACGAGGGGCCACCCCGCCTCGCACTCCCCGAGCTAGGGAGAATCGCCGCCCCACGGCGATTCCCTTGCTCAGACAACTACCGGATCACGCCCCCGCCGAGGCACACCTCGCCCCGGTACAACACCACCGACTGCCCGGGCGTGACGGCCCATTGCGGGTCGTGGAAGTCGATCCGGCATTCCCCGGCGTCCAACTCCGCGATGTGGCAAGGCGCGTCCGCCTGACGATAGCGCGTCTTACCGCCATAGGTGACGGCCGGTTCGGGTGGCTCGCCGCCTACCCACGCCAGATCCGCCGCCGCGAGCGCGCGGCTCCGGAGCAGCGGGTGATCGCGACCCTGCACGACGACGAGTTCGTTGCGCTCGCGGTCCTTGCCGGCGACGTACCACGGCGCGGCTTCCCCGCCCCGCTTCCCGCCGATCCCCAGACCCGACCGCTGGCCGAGCGTATAGAACGCGAGCCCGATGTGCTCGCCGACCACGCGGCCTTCGGGTGTGCGCATGGCGCCGGCGTTCCGCGGCAGATAGCGGTTCAGGAACTCGCGGAACGGCCGCTCGCCGATGAAGCAGATCCCGGTCGAGTCCTTCTTGGCATGCACGCCGAGCCCCGCCTCGCGGGCGATCCGGCGCACCTCCGTCTTTCTCAGTCCGGCGAGCGGAAAGCGGACCCGGGCGAGCTGCGCCTGCGTGAGGCGGTGGAGGAAGTAGCTCTGATCCTTCGCCGGGTCGGCGCCTTTCAGGAGCTCGAAGCCGTGCGCCGTCCGGCGCACGCCGGCGTAGTGGCCGGTCGCGATCGCCGCGGCGCCCATCGCGAGCGCGTGATCGAGGAAGGCTTTGAACTTGATCTCGGCGTTGCAGAGCACGTCCGGGTTGGGCGTCCGACCGGCGGCATACTCGGCGAGAAAGCTCGCGAACACGCGGTCCTTGTACTCGGCGGCGAAGTTGACCGCTTCGAGCTCGATCTCGAGGACATCGGCGACCGCGGCGACGTCGACCAGATCCTGGCGCGTCGAACAATGCTGTTCGTCGTCGTCGTCCTCCCAGTTCTTCATGAAAAGGCCGACGACCTCGTAGCCCGCACGCTTGACAAGCAGCGCCGCGACCGAGGAGTCGACGCCTCCGGACATCCCGACGACGATGCGCTCCGTCACTGCGCGGCGCGCGCGCGTTTGGGCCCCGGGGGGCGCGCGCCATCGAGCCACGCCTTCAGCGGGAACACCGCGGCGGGCAGCCCGGGATCGAGGAACCAGGTGTCGACGACCCACTCGTCGTGCGACGCGCGCTCCTCGACCCGCGCCGCCCAGTGCTCGTCGAGCATCCCGCCACGCAGCACGGGGGTGCTCACGCGGTGGAACCTGAGCCAGCCGCGGCGCTCGATGAGCGCGAGGTAGGTGGTCGTATTGGTGGAATGGTCGATGCAGTCCATGCGCCCGGGCTGGCTCGGGTCGTCGTCGAAGTTCTCCCCGCGGTCGCGCCAGATCGGCGACTGCATGCCGGCGTAGAAGTACAGCCACGCGACCGCGCGGGCGATCGCCGCACGCTCGGCCGCCGGCGAGTCGGCGTCGAGGAACTGGCCCTGGATCTGGCCGAGCTGCAGCGGCGAATAGCGCACGATCGAACGCCCGCTGCAGCCGTAGTCGAAGCAGATCGCCACCTCTTCCGCCGCGGCGGCGCCCGCCCCGAGGACGAGCGCAAGCGACAGGGCGACAAGCCGGCTCATTCGTAGTGCCGGAGCAGGTCGAGGGAATAGCGCCGCCCGCCGAGCGCGTCGTCGACACAGGCCATTACGAGCGGGCTGCGGTGCCGGTCGCTCACAGCGCGGATCTCGTCGGGCGTCAGCCAGACGACCCGCCGGATCTCCGGGTCGAGCGCGCGGTCCACCATCCCCGTCACTTCGCCGAGAAACGTGAAGCGAAGAAAGGTGACGGCTTGCGGAGTATGGTGCCACCGATAGACGCCGAGGAGATGCGTCGGCCGGAAAGAGTGCGCGGTTTCCTCGAGCGCCTCGCGCGCGCACGCTTCGGCAAGCGTCTCGCCCGGCTCCCAGTGACCGGCCGGCTGGTTGTAGACGAGCCGCCCGTCCGCTTCCTCCTCGACCAGGCAGAAGCGCCCGGCGCGCTCCATGACCGCCGCGACCGTCACGCTCGGCTTCCAGACCTCGGGCACGCTAGTGACAGGCTCTTGAGAAACGCGTCGTGAGCATGATCTTGATACGTCTTTCGAGCGGCGCTCCCTCTTCCTTTTTCGGACCCTCCTAAGCGACGCGACGGGACGCGCCCCGGATGTAGTCGGCCATCCGCGCCACCCCCTGCTCGATCGCCGCCCGCGAGGCGGCGTAGCTGAACCGCACGTGCTGTCCTTCCCCGGGCACGCGCGCCCCAAAGTGGATGTCGGCGAGGACTGCGACGCCGGCCTCGACGAGCAGGCGCTTGCGTAGCTCCTCCGAGTCGGCGGCGCCGACCATCCGGCAGGCCTCGGTCACGTTGGGCCAGGCGTAGAACGCGCCGCCCGGCGTCTTGCATGTCACGCCGGGCACCTGGTTGAGCAAGGCCACGATCAGGTCGCGGCGCTCGAGAAACGACGCGCGCATCTTCGCCGCATCCTCTTGCGGTCCGGTGATCGCCTCGACCGCCGCCCACTGGCTGATCTGCGAAGCGCAGGAGTCGGTGTTCGTCACCCAGCGGGTGAACTCCGGCGCGAGCACCGGGTTGGACGCGAAGCCGAGCCGCCAGCCGGTCATCGCCCAGGTCTTCGACGCCCCGTCGGAGATGATCGAGCGCTCGTACATGCCGGGGAGCGACGCTATGGATGCGAACTCGCCCTCGTAGCAGAGCCGCGAGTAGATCTCGTCCGCATATACCCAGACGTCCGGGTGCTGCCGCAGAATCGCAGCGATTTCCTCGAGGTCGCGTCGCACGAGAATGCCGCCGGTGGGATTGTGTGGCGAGTTCAGGATCACGAGCTTCGTCCGCGGCCCGAGCTTCGCCTCGAGCTCCGCGGGGTCGAAAGCGAAGTTGCGCGATTCGCGCAAGTGCAGCGGCACCGCCACCGCGCCGTGCGCCTTGATCTGCGATTCGTAGATCGGGAAGCCCGGATTGGGATAGATCACCTCGTCGCCCGCGCCGTAATCGGTAGTCGCGAGGATCGCGTAGGCGATGAACGGCTTCGCGCCGGCGCCGACGACGACGTCCTCGGGACGGATCGCGAGACCGCGCATCGTGCTCATGTAGCGCGCAGCGGCCTCGCGCAGCTCCGCGATCCCGGCCGACGGCGTGTAGCCGTGACGTCCATCGCGGATCGCCTTGATCGCGGCCTCTTGGACGTTGGCCGGGGTGGGAAAATCGGGCTGGCCGATGCAGAACGAGACGATGTCCTTGCCTTGCCGGACGAGGTCGTTCACCTCGGCGAGGACGACGAACGCATTCTCGGTGCCGAGGTCGGCGGTGCGGCGGCTGATCGCGAGCATAGGGGCGGCGGTCTAAGTTGTTGTTCTCAAAGGCGGGCATTGTAGCAACACCACGCGCTTCATCGCGACGAAGAACCGCTGCGCAAGCCTCTCGCGAACGTGCGCTCGACACCGTTCCGTAGATCGAGCTCGGGAGCACGAGCGGTATGCGCCCCTTTGAAACCCACCTACATCCGGCTCGCGAGGTTGAAGCCGCCGAGAAACGCGACCACGTTCGCGCCAAGGAGCTCGAGGTTATAGCCGCCCTCCTGGACCAGCACGGTCGGCAGCTTAAGCGCCGCGACCGCATCGCCGATCCGGCGGTAGCCGTCATTGGTGACCTTGAGAACCGACAGCGGATCGCGCTCGTGCGCATCGAACCCCACCGACACGAGCAGCGCCTCGGAGCGGTGGGCGCGGATCGCCTCGACCGCCTCGTCGAGCGCATCGAGGAAATCGGCATCGCCGCTGCCCGGCTGCAGCGGGATGTTGAGGTTGCAGCCCTCGCCCTCGCCGGCGCCGTACTCGTCGGCATAGCCGGAGAAGAACGGATAGTAGTCGGTCGGATCGACGTGGATCGACACGAACTGGACTTCCGCGCGGCGGTAGAAGATCGACTGCGTACCGTCGCCGTGATGGGTGTCCACATCGAGGATTGCAACGCGCCTGAAGTGCTGCAGCATGAACTCGGCCGCGATCGCGGCGTTATTCAGGAAGCAGAACCCGCTCGCCCGATCGACGGCGGCGTGGTGCCCCGGCGGCCGGCACAGCGCGTAGGCCGCGTGCTCGCCGGCGAGCACGCACTCGGCCGCCGCGAGCGCGGTATGCGCCGCGGCGAGCGCCGAGGTCCACGTGTCCGGTCCCATGGCGCATGAGAGGTCGCCGATGTAGTGCCCGGCCTGTCCGACGAGCGACGACGCGCGCGGACCTCGACGCGGCGCGAGATCGTCGCCCGCGCCGCAGTACGGGTGGCTGCTCGGCAGGATCGCCGGGCCCGCGTTCTTCAGCCCCGACCAGCGCGGCCAGGCGGTCTGCAGGAACTCGACATACCCCGGCGCGTGCACGCGCGCGATTCGGTCGAGCGGGAAGTCCCGGCGCGGCTGCTCGACGTTGTAGCTCGCGCGGCCGAGCGCCGCGACGACCCGCTCGCACCGCTCGGGGGACTCGAGGTGCGGGACGAACACGCCCGCCATCATGAACGACTCGGGCCGGTGCGCGAGCTGGTCGCGGCAGAAGAAGATCCTCATGCGCAGCCTGCCCTCGCCACCACGGCGTGCGGGAGCACGTTCACGCCCGGCCAGAAACGCGCCTCGTTGATGCGTATCGCCGGAGCCAGCATGACGCCCGAATATTGCACGCGCGCTGTATTCAGGCAACCTCGCGGACGATCTCGGCGACCACGCCGAACATCTCGTCGAGGTGCTTCTTCTCCGCGATGAGCGGGGGGCAGAACGCGATCGCGTCGCCGATCGCGCGCACGAACACGCCGCGGTCCCAGGCGCGCGCGTGCACTTCGAGCGCGCGCGCGCCCGCCGCGCCGGAACGAGGGGCGAGCTCGACCGCGCCGATCAGCTGCAGATTGCGGCAGTCGACGACGTGCGGCAACCCGCGGAACGAATGCACGCCGTCCTCGAAATAGCTTGCGAGCTCGTTCGCCCGCTCGAAGAGCCCCTCCTCGGCATACGTATCGAGCGTCGCCAGCGCCGCGGCCGCCGCGAGCGGATGCCCGGAATAGGTGTAGCCGTGGAAAAGCTCCACTCCGGCGGCCGAGGCCTCCATGAAGGTGCGGTAGATCTCCCGCTTCGCCAGCACCCCGCCCATCGGCACCGTCCCGCTCGTGATCCCCTTCGCGAACGTAATCAGGTCGGGGGTCACACCGAAGAAGTGGCTCGCGAACGGCTTGCCCATGCGCCCGAAGCCGGTGATCACCTCGTCGAAGATGAGGAGGATGCCGTGCCGATCGCAGATCTCCCGCAGCCGCTGCAGATAGCGGCGCGGCGGGACGAGGACGCCGCCCGCGCCCGCGACCGGCTCGACGATCACGGCGGCGATGTTGGAGGCGTCGTGGAGCGGGATGATGCGGCTCTCGAGCTCGTCGGCGAGCGCCTCCCCACCCGCTGCCGGTTCGCCGCGCACGAAGGCGCGCGCGTCGAGATCCTGCGTGTGGCGCAAGTGATCGACTCCCGGCAGCAATCCGGCCGCGAAGGCCTTGCGGTACGCCGGCACGCCGCCGACCGAGATCCCGCCGAAGTTGGCACCGTGGAACCCGCGCTCGCGGCCGACGAACCGGGTGCGCGTCGCCTCGCCGCGCAGACGGTGATAAGCGAGCGCGATCTTGAGCGCGGTCTCTACCGCCTCGGACCCGGAGTTGGTGAAGAAGGCATGGCCGATGCCCTCGGGCGCGAGCGCGACGAGCCGGCGCGCGGCCTCGAATGCGAGCGGGTGGCCGAGCGAGTACGACGACGCGTAGTCGAGCATCCCCGCCTGATTCTGTATCGCGGCCACGATCTTCGGCCGGCAATGCCCGGCGTTCACGCACCACAGGGTCGCGAGACCGTCGAGCACCTGCTTGCCGTCGGCCGTCGTGTAGTACATGTCCTTCGCGGACACCACCAGCCGCGGCGCCTGCTTGAACGCGCGGTTCGGAGTGAGCGGCATCCAGTAGGCGTCGAGCTCGAGCGCTGGCGTTGCGGTCATGACGATGTCCTCGTGGGAAGCTCGCGATTCTACAGGCCCGGCGCGCATAATCGCGGGCTGCCGGCACCGGGGACCGCACGCGCATGACCACCGAACCGCTCGACAACGTCAACGTTTCCGGCATGGAGGACATGCCGACGCCGGAAGCGGTGCAGACGGCGGTGCCGCTCTCGCCGGCCGCGGGCGATACGGTCACGCGCGGCCGCGCGACGGTGCGCGCGATCCTCGACCGCACCGATCCGCGGTTGTTCGTCGTCGTCGGCCCGTGCTCGATCCACGAGCCGGCCGCCGCCCTGGAGTACGCCGGCCGGCTCGCACGGCTCGCCGAGCGCGTCCGCGACGTCTTCTACGTCGTGATGCGCGTCTACTTCGAAAAGCCGCGCACCGTCGCCGGCTGGAAGGGCTACATCAACGATCCGCACATGGACGATTCCTTCCGCATCGACGAGGGTATCGTGCGCGCGCGGAAGCTCCTCGCCGAGTTCGCGGCGCTCGGGCTGCCCGCCGGTTCGGAGGCGCTCGATCCGCTCTCGCCGCAGTATCTCGGCGATCTCATCACCTGGTACGCGATCGGCGCGCGCACCACCGAGTCGCAGACCCACCGCGAGATGGCGAGCGGGCTGTCGGCGCCGGTCGGGTTCAAGAACGGCACCGACGGTGGGCTAGAGGTGGCGGTAAACGCCATCCGCTCGGCCCTGCAGCCGCACAGTTTCCTGGGCATCAACCGTCACGGCCGCACCGCGATCGTCCGCACCACCGGCAACCGCTACGGCCATCTCGTGCTCCGCGGCGGCGGTGGCCGCCCGAATTACGACACGGTCAGCGTACGGCTCGCCGAAACAGCGCTCGCCGGCGCGAAGCTGCCCGCGAACATCGTCGTCGACTGCTCGCATGCCAACTCGCTCAAGGACCACAGCGCTGCAGCCGCTCGTCTTCCGCGACTGCGCGCACCAGATCCGCGAGGGCAACCGCTCGATCGTCGGATTGATGATGGAGTCGAACCTCTACGCCGGCAATCAGGCGATCCCCGACGATCTCGCCCAGCTGAAGTACGGCGTGTCGGTGACCGATGCGTGCGTCGGGTGGGAGGCGACCGAGGAGACTCTGCTGCGGGCGCGCGACGAGTTGGCACCGGTATTGCCGGCGCGCAGCGCCTGAAGCGCCCCGGCCGGGCGAGATATCCTTGCCTCCAGCGGAGGGAGGATCGCCATGCTCGTCAACTGCGTCGCCTATCAGAACGGCCGGAAGCTAGCGGACATCGGCCGCGACGACATCAGCGAATACGTCAAGCGCCCCGACTGCTTCGTCTGGGTGGCGCTGTTCGAGCCCGACACCGGCGAGCTCGAGGCGATGCAGAGAGGAATTCGGCCTGCACGAGCTGGCGGTGGAGGACGCGCAGACCGGGCACCAGCGGCCGAAGATCGAGGAGTACGGGAACTCGCTGTTCGTCGGTGCTGCACACCGTCGAGCTGGAAGGGAAGAACCTGCGCGTCGGCGAGGTGGATATCTTCGTCGGCCCGAACTACGTGCTGTCGGTCCGAAACCGCACCAAGCGCGGGTTCGCCGACGTCCGCGCGCGCTGCGAGACCGAGCCGGAGCTGCTGCGCCACGGCTCGGGATTCGTGCTGTACGCGCTCGATGGACTCCATCGTCGATCGCTACTTCCCGGTGCTCGAAGCGCTGGAGACCGAGTTCGAGAACCTCGAGGAGCAGATCTTCGCCGGCGGGCTCGCGCGCCGGAACATCGAGGCGCTGTACGCCCTCAAGCAGAAGCTGATGGTGCTGCGGCACGCCTCCGGTCCGCTCGTCCGAAGGCGTGGGCAAGCTCTACGGCGGCCGCGTGCCACAGGTGTGCCACGGGACGCAGGAGTACTTCCGCGACGTCTACGACCACCTCGGCCGGATCAACCAGACGATCGACGGCATTCGCGACTCGGTGACCACCGCGATGGCGGTGAGCCTGTCGCTTATCCAGCTGCAGGAAAACGAGATGACGAAGCGGCTCGCGGCCTACGCCGCGCTCGTCGCGATGCCGACGATGATCGCCGGCGTCTACGGCATGAACTTCGAGCACATGCCCGAGCTCAAGTGGACCTTCGGCTATCCGCTCGCGATCGGCGCGATGGTCGCGATCGACGCTCTATCTCTTCTACGCTTCCGGCAAGGCGGGCTGGCTGTAGCGACCCGTCCCGATGCGAGGGGCTACTCGGCGACCGCTTTCGCTTCCTCGCGTCCCCGCGCATCGCCGGGCGCGCGCCCCGTCCAGCGGCGAAAGGCGCGGTTGAAGCTCGACGCCTCGGCGAAACCCAGGAGATAGGCCACCTCCGCGACCGAGAACTCGCGGCGGCGAAGGTACTCCTCGGCGAGCGCGCGCCGCGTCTCGTCGAGCAACGCGGTGAAGCTCGTCCCCGCCTCCTCGAGCCGCCGGTGCAGCGTGCGCGCGCTCAAGGCGAGCACGCGCGCGACCTCGGCCTGCGTGGGGGTGCCGGCGGGCAGGCTGTCGCGGATGCGGCTGCGCACCTGCGCGACGATGTCGCCGCGATCGAGCCGCGCGAGGTACTCGAGCGCGAGGCGCTCGGTGGCGACCGCGACCTCGGGGTTGGCCGTCGGCAGCGCCCGGGTCACGTCCTCGCGCCGGCACACCATGCCCGCGGCCGGGCGCTTCCCACACGATCGGCGACCGGAACCACGCCTCGAACGGCGCGGTGTCGGCCGGCCGCTTGCGCACCAGCGCGACCTCGAGCGGCGCGAACGCCTCGCCGTAGGTCAGCCGGCAAAGCCGCACCGCGCCCGCGACGAGCCAGTCGTGAAGCCAGTCCGCCGGGCGGGACGCATCCGGCCCGAAGACGTACGTGATGCGCACGCCGGCCGCGACGTCGTCGACGCGCAGCGACCACTGCTCGGTCAGCACACGCGCGTAGCGGCTCATCCGCCGGAAGCCCTCGCCGAGCGTGGAGCTCGCGAGCCACGCGTAGCCGAGCGCGTGCAGCGCCGTCCCGTGCATCTGGCGCGCGACGTCGATCCCGAGCGCCGGATCGCCGACCATCTCCTCGGTCACTCGCCAGAGCCGCACCGCCGCTCGCACCGGCACCCGCTTCCCGGGAATCGAGAGCACGGCCGGATCGACGCCGGCAGCGCGGAAGATGCTCTCCGGGTCGATGCCACGCGCCTGGAGCGCGCGCCACAGGTTGATCGCGGGCGAGGCGAGCGCGGTGCCGCCCGCGCCGGGATTGGAGCTTTCCATCTAGTCGGTGACCGTTGGAGACAAGGATCTGGCGGGCAAAGTCAGTTGCAGGTTGCGCCGCGGATCGTATCGTCGCGAGTTGTTCGCTGCGCCGACATCGCCATCGAAATGGATGCACCTCTCACCCCGGACAGCGTCCGGGCCGCGCTCGAGGATACCGCGGGCTGGGACCGCCTCGACGACGCCGGGATCGCCCGCCTCGCCCATCACGCGCTCTTCTTCGCCGGCCGCGGTCACGCGGCGGTCGACAACCTGCTCGGCGCGTTCTATCCGGAGTACGTGAAGCGCGTCGCCGCCGAGCGCCGCCAGCAGATCTTCGCTCGGGTGCGCAGCCTCGTCCACGAGGCCGTCGTCGTGGGTTCGGTGCTGCCCTGCTTCCTCTGCCACGACCCCGACGCCGAGCATCGCATCGACGGCGGCCCGCGACATCGCCTCCTCGGACCTCATCGAGGCCGCCAGCGGCGCCCGCGGTCCGGACTACGTCCTGAAGCTGGTGATCACCGGTGCCGTCGCCAATCCCGGGTGCGGCGCTCGGCGGCCTGCTCGCGCCTTGGCGACGAGGCCGTCAACGCGAAGCTCGTCGCGTTCCGCTCGGCGCTCGCGTTGAAGTGGGCGGACCGCGCACTCGGCGCGATGGCGAGCGCGCCTACCGGCTACGTGCTCGCCGCCACGGTCGAGTTCTGGCTGCATTGGCTCGAGTCGCTCGCCGGTGACCTGCCCGGCGTGGCAAGGGTGTTCGACCAGGCCGCGCGCGCGCTCGCGGTGCAGCGCGAGGCGATGGTCGAGCCGGTCGTGCTGCGCAGCCGGCGGCCGGGCGGCAACGGCGCGACGCGCGACGTGCCGCTGGCGGAATTCACCGCCTCGATCGCGCCGCGGCTGCGCGTTCTCGCGCGCCTGCCGCACGGGTCGGAAGGGTTCGGCCGGGTGCTCGCCGCGTGGCTCGGCGAGAACGGCGCTCCAAGCACCGGCCGCGCGTAGATCAGCCCGGCCCAGCGGGTCCACGCAACGCTGCCGCGATCTCGCCGCTGATCCGCGCCAGCGCGCGGGCGTGCGCCGCGACGAGCGCATCGTATCCCGCCGTCGCCACCGGCTCGCGCACGGCCGAGCGGCCGCTGCGCGGCTCGCCCCCCGCGGCGCGGCGGATCGTCCACAGCGCTTCGATCGTCACCGCGTCGCCGGGCACCGAGTCGAAGCGCTGCACGTCGATGAGCACGGTGAAATCCGGCGCCGACAGCGCGTACTGCGGATAGCCCGACACGCGCGCCGATCCGAGCTCGCGCGCGAGGTTCGCGGCGACGACGCGCGGGATCTCGCTCTTCAGCGGCTCCGCCCAGCGGTGAAGCTCCGCGATGTCGACGCGGTTCGCGCTGGTGCGCACGACCAGTTGCGGCCGGTCGACCGTCTCGGGCAGCGTGACCGGGCCCACTACCACGCTGACGCCGGCAGGCTGAGCCGCCGCCGGCGTGCCGCCCGCGTCGAGCGTGTAGTAGCTCGTTTTCGGGGAGGAGCCGCAGCCCGCGGCGAGGGCGGCGGCAAGGAACAAGGACGGCGCGCGCTGCGGTCACGGTGGCGGACTCCGCGGGTTTGCCCCGGATCAGCGACTCGGGATTGCGCTCGAGCGACTCGGTGAGGGTGCGGAGCGACTGCGCAGCGCGCCCGAGCTCGCGCAAGGTGTCGCGCAGATCGGTCTGCAGCGGCGCATCGGCCGCGAGCGTGCGCTCGGCGTTCGAGAGGGTGCGTCGGGCCTCCTCGAGCGTCCGGCGCGCCTCGGGTGCGACCTCGGTGTCGAGGCGCTTCACCAGCACGTCGGCGCTTCGCAGTGTCTCGTCGAGCGATGCAAACGCGCGCCGGGCGTCGGCCGCAATCTGGTCGAACGGGATCCGGTCGAGCTTCGTCGCGATGCTCGCGAGCTGGGTCTGCAGCTCCTCGAGGGCACCGGGGATGGTGGGGACTTCGAGCGGCGTTCTCGACGTATCGACAACCACCTTTCTTGTCCCGGGGAAGAAATCGAGCGCGACGTAGAGCTGGCCGGTCAGCAGATTCCCGGTGCGGAGCTGTGCCCGCAGGCCACGGTCGACGAGGCGTTGCATGGCTTTCTTGGGATCATCCCCGGCCGGCCTCTGGGTGGGATCGCGGAAGCGCGCCCGCAGGCGGTCGGGATAGAAGCGGATCTCCACCGGCTGCACGAAACGGGTCTTGGCCGAGTCGAACTCCACCCCGATGCGCGTCACCTCGCCGACCGTCACGCCGCGGAAATCGACCGGGGCACCGACCGAGAGGCCGCGCACCGACTGCTCGAAAACAAGCACGTAGTTCTCCACCACCGTGTCCGGCTGCTTCATCGCCACGTCGCGGGTCGGGAACAGGGCGAAGACCGCGTTCGGGTCGGCCGCGGGCGACGACGCCGCCGTCGGGCGGCGCCTGGAAGGCGACGCCGCCGACGAGGATGGACACGAGCGACTGCGTCCGGATGTTGAGCCCGGTTGCATCGAACGACACGTCGATGCCGCTCGCGTTCCAGAAGCGCGTGTTCTGTGTCACGTACTCGTCGTAGGGCGCGTGGACGAAGATCGTGAACGACACGCCCTTCCCGTCCTTGTCGAGCTCCCCGGCCACCACCTCGCCGACCTGCAGCCGGCGGAAGTACACCGGCGCCCCGACGTCGAGCGAGCCGTGATCGTCGGCCTTGAGCAGGAACCGCCGTCCGGGCAGATCGCCGGTGACGATCGGCTGCACATCGAGCCCCGTGAACGCGCGACGCTCCTCCTTCGACCTTCCGATGTCGACGCCGATATAGGAGCCGGAGAGCAGCGTGCCGAGGCCGGAGACCTGGCCGCCGGCGATCCGCGCCCGCACCACCCAGAAGCGCGTGTCTTCGACCAGGAAGCTCTCGGCCTGCTTGGTGAGTTCCGCGGTGACGACGACGTTCTTCCGATCCTCCGCGAGCGTGATCGCGGTGACTTGGCCGATCTCGACGTCCTTGTACTTGATCTTGGTCTTGCCCGCCTCGAGGCCCTCGGCGGTGCGGAACGTGATCGTGATGGTCGGTCCGCGCTCGGTGATCGCCTTGAACGCCAGCCACCCGCCGATGAGCGCCGCGACGATCGGGATCACCCAGACGAGCTGCACCGACCAGTGCTTGCGCGGCGCCACGACGGCGTCGGGGAGCTCGCGCGCGTCAGTCATCGCCCTCGCCCTTCACCGGATCCCAGATCAGACGTGGATCGAACGCCTCGGCGGCGAACATCGTGAGTACCACCACCGCGCCGAACGCGATCGCCCCGGCGCCGACCTTGATCGTCGCGAGCGCCTGGAACTGCACCAGCGCGGCAAGGAGCGCGGCGACGAAGATGTCCACCATCGACCAGCGGCCGACGAACTCGACCGCGCGGTAGAGGCGCGTCCGCTCGCGCGGGCGCCAGGCGGAGCGCGCCTGCGCGGTCGCGGCGAGCAGCAGGAGCCCCGCGAGCTTCGCCCCCGGCACCATGATGCTCGCGAAGAAGATCAGCGCCGCGAGCGGCCACGAGCCGGTGACCCAGAGGTAGACGACGCCGCTCATGATGGTGTCGCTCTGCGAGCCGAAGAGCGATCCGGTCTCCATGACCGGCAGGACGTTCGCCGGAACGTAGAGGATGGCGGCGGCGACGAGCAGCGCCCAGGTGCGCGCGAGGCTGCCCGGCTTGCGGAAATGCAGGCTTGCGCCGCAGCGCGCGCAGGCGCCGTGGCCGCCGGCGGGTGCGCGGTTGAGCTGTTCGCACGCGTGGCACGAGAGTAGCCCGGCTTCGGCGGCGATCAAGCTGCCGATCCTGCGGTTTCGGCCCGCTCCCACAGCGCGTGCGGGTCGAACGCCGCCGCCGCGGCCGCGAGCAGCACCATCAGCGCGGCGAACGACCACAGGGCGATCCCCGGCTGGACGTGCGCGAGATGGGCGAGCTTCGCGAGCGAGACCAGCGTGCCGAGCAGGAACACCTCGACCATGCCCCACGGCCGCACCGCGTGGATGAGCCGGTACACCGCGGCGAAGTGCGCCGGCACGCGCCCGAGCCGGAGCGGCGCGAGGAGGTACACGAGCGCCGCGATCTCGAGCGCCGGCATCAGGAACGTCGTCACGAACACGAGCATCGCCACGCTCGTCATCCCGTCGTCGTGGAGCACCCGGACCATGTGGAGGAGCGTGGTCGACGTGCGGTTGCCCTGCGCATCGAGGCCGACGATCGGGAAGCTGTTGGCCACCACGAAGACGACCGCCGCAGTCAGGGCGTACGCGAGCGTGCGATCGAGCCCGTCGGGGTTGTTCCGGTAGAGCACCGCGCCGCAGCGCCGGCAGAGTGCCTTGCCCCGAGGCGGGAGCGCCACCGCCTCCCGCTGGAGAAGATCGCACTCGTGGCAGGCGATCAGCCGCGGCCCGGGCATCGCTCGCATGCCGGCCGCGGCGCGGCAGCGCTCATCTCGCGGGCGGCGGCGGCGGGACCGAGCCCGGGCCGCCCCCGCCCGGCATCCCGCCGCCGGGCGCGCCCGGCCGGTTGGCGGGCAGGTTCTTCACGATGCAGTCGATCGCCTTGTTCGTCGCCGCGCCGTTGTCGGAGAAGGCAGTGATGAACCCGCGATAGGTGGTCGGGTCCATCTTCCCGTAGTAGAGCTTCGACGTCGCATCCATGAAACCGGCTCCGCCGCCGCCCGGCCCGTAGCCCTGCGCCCATTGCTTCACGAGCGTGGGACCGATCGTATCCGGGTAGCACACCTGCCCGATCAGGTCGAGAAATCCGTCGTAGCCCGGCGACGGCCTGAACTCGTCGGGCGCGCAGCCGGCGACGAGCGCGGCAGCGGCGACGGCGGCAAGGCGCCGATTGGTGTTCATTGTTCTCTCCTTCTGGTCGATTCAACCCAGCGTCGGCATGTTTAGGCCGGGCGCCGGGGTGTCCTGGTGCGGCCACCGGGTGGTCACCGCTTTGGTGCGGGTGTAGAACTTGACGCCGTCGACGCCGTGCACATGGAGGTCGCCGAAGAGCGAGCCCTTCCACCCGCCGAACGAGTAGAACGCGACCGGCACCGGGATCGGCACATTGACGCCCACCATCCCGACCTGGATTTCGTTCTCGAACCGGCGGGCGGCACCGCCCGACTCGGTGAAGATCGCGGTGCCGTTCGCGTACGGGTTCGCGTTCACCAGCGCGATCGCGTCTTCCAGGGTCGCGACGCGCAGCACGATCAGCACCGGCCCGAAGATCTCGTCCTGGTAGATCGTCATCTGCGGCGTCACGTGGTCGAAGAGCGTGGTGCCGAGGAAGAAGCCGTCTTCGTGGCCCTTCACGACGAGCCCCCGTCCGTCGACCACCAGCTTCGCGCCCTCCTTCGCGCCGAGATCGACGTAGCCCTTCACCTTGTCGCGATGCGCCCGGGTGACGAGCGGCCCCATGTCCACACCGTCCGCATCGCCGGCGCCGACCTTGATCGCCCCGGCCTTCTTGGCGATCAGCGCGACCAGGGGATCGGCGGCCGCACCGACCGCCACGACCGCCGAGATCGCCATGCAGCGCTCGCCGGCGGAGCCGTACGCCGCGCCGATCAGCGCGTCGGCGGCGAACTCGAGATCGGCATCGGGCAGCACCACGGCGTGGTTCTTCGCCCCGCCGAGCGCCTGCACGCGCTTGCCGTTGCGGGCGCCGGTTTCGTAGATGTACTTGGCGATCGGCGTCGAGCCGACGAACGACACCGCACCGATACCGGGGTGGGCGAGGATCGCATCCACCGCTTCCTTGTCGCCGTGCACCACGTTGAACACGCCGTCGGGCAGGCCCGCTTCCCTGAAGAGTTCCGCCATCCGCATGGAAGCGGAGGGCACCTTCTCCGACGGCTTGAGGATGAAGGTGTTGCCGCAGGCGATCGCGACCGGGAACATCCAGAGCGGCACCATCACCGGAAAGTTGAATGGCGTGATGCCGGCGCAGACGCCGACCGGCTGACGGATGGTGTGGCAGTCGACGCCAGTGCCGACGTTCTCCGAGTGCTCGCCCTTGAGGAGGTGCGGGACGCCGCAGGCGAACTCGACCACCTCGATCCCCCGCTGCACCGACCCCATCGCGTCGGGCAAGGTCTTCCCGTGCTCCTCGGTAACGAGCCGGGCGAGCGTCTGCTGGTCTTGCTGCAGCAGTTGGAGGAAGCGCTGCATGACGCGAGCGCGGCGGAGCGCCGGCGCGTCGCGCCACCCCGGATACGCGGCCTGCGCGGCCGTCACCGCCGCATCGATGTCGGCCGCGTTGCAGAACGGCACGCGCCTCACGACGCTGCCGGTCGCGGGGTTGGTGACTTCGCCCGACCGGCCGGAGAGCGATGCGACCGGCTTGCCGCCGATCCAGAGCGGAACGGTCAGCGCGGCATCGACGGGTTTGTTCATGACCGATCTCCTGCTATTCGGGCCGGGTGCCCGCGTTCTCGCGCGGACGCGGCCACCGAGAATACGCTCGCCGCGGCGAGCAGGATCAACGCGTTGCCTTGCGTTCGAAGGACCACTGCGAGGAAGGAGCGCACCACCAGAGGAAGAACCGCACCGCCGGGAAGGCTCGCATTGTGCTCGGGTTCCGCCAAGCGCGCCAGATCCTACTGGCTCGCGGTGATCCCGCCGTCGATGTACAGGGTCTGGCCGGTGATGAACGCGCCCGCCGGCGAGCAGAAGAGCAGCGCCGCGCCCGCGACGTCGCGCGGCTCGCCGAGCCGGCCGAGCGGGATGCGTGGCAGGGTCTGGGCGAGGAAGTCGGGACGTGCGAGATGGTGCGCGATCATCTCGGTGCGGACGTAGGTCGGCGCGATCCCGTTCACCGTGATGGCATGCGGCGCGAGCTCCATCGCGTGCTGCTTCACCAGCAGCGCGAGCCCGCCCTTGCTGGCGCAATAGGCCGAGTAGCCGCGTCCGCGAATCCCAAGGGCGGAGCGCACAGACCCGAAGTGCACCTGGCGCCCGCCGCGGCCATGGGCTATCTGGTGCCGCGCGGCGGCCTGCGCGAGAAACATCGCCGCCTTCAGGTTGAGCTGATAGACCTCGTCGAACGCATCCTCGGTCACCTCGAGCAGCGGCTGCTCGCGGTTGAGGCCGATGGAGTTGACCAGGATGTCGAGCCGGCCGTGCTCGCGCACGACCGCCTCCACCGCCGCGCGGATGCTCGCGACCGAATGCGCGTCGAAGGAGTGGCCGGACGCCCGGTACCCCGCGCCGCCGAGGCGCGCCGCGGCCGCGTCCGCCTTCTCGGCGCTACGTCCCGCGACGGCGACCGCGGCGCCGTGCATCGCGAGGCTCCAGGCGATCGCCTCGCCGATCCCGCCATAGCCGCCAGGCAGGAACGCGACCATGCCGCGGAGATCGAACAGCCCCGCGAGATCGGTCCTGAAATCGAGCTGCGGTGTGATCGCGCTCATCGGCAATCTCAGTCCATCACCAGACCGCCGTTCAAATCCACGATCTCGCCGGTGATGAACCCGGCGAGCGGTGAGGCGAGGAACCGCACGACGTGCGCGAACTCCTCCGGCTCGCAGAAACGGCCGACCGGCACCTGCGCGAGAAGTGCCTGCCGCTGCGCCTCGGTGAGCTGCTCGGTGACCATCGGAGTGTTCACGTAAGCCGGCGAGATGCCGTTCGCGGTGACTCCATGCAGCGCCAGCTCGCGGGCCAGCGAGAACGTGAGCGAGGTGAGCGCGCCCTTCGAGACCGAGTAGGTCGTCCCGGCTGTCAGTCCGCCGGTCTTCGCGGCGAGCGAGCAGGTGTTGATGATCCGGCCCCAGCGCCGCTGCTTCATCGCCGGGACGACGGCGCGCGCAAGGTAGAACGCGCCGTCGAGGTTGGCCGCGAGCACGCGCCGCCACTCCGCGTCGTCGGTCGCCTCGACCTTGTTGTTCGACAGGATGCCGGCGTTGTTCACCAGTATGTCCACCGCGCCGAGCCGCTCGACGATGCGCGCATGGCCGGCGCGCACCGCTGCGGAGTCGGCGATGTCGAACGCCACCGGGAACGTCGCCCCGCCAAGCTCGCGCGCGCGCGCCTCGTTGGCGGCTCGATTCACGTCGACCATCGCGACGCGGCAGCCGTCCTCGAGCAGGAACTTCACAGTGGCGAGGCCCATCGTGCCGGCAGCACCGGTAACGAGCGCGATCTTCCCTTCAAGCGGCTTCACGATCGGGCCTCACGCGGTCAAGACTCAAACGTCCAGCACGCTCTTCTTGCCGAACAGCCCTCGGGCGCGGAACGTCACCACGGCGATGAACAGGAGGTACATCGACATCAGCGACCACTCCGAAGCATAGGCGCCGGTGAGCCCGACGACCAGCCCGACCAGCAGTCCCGCCAGCACCGCACCCCACAGGCTGCCGACGCCGCCGAGCACGATGATCAGGAACGCCGGGACGACGGCGTCGACGCCGACGTGCGGCCGGATGCCCCAGATCGGCGCCATGATGACCCCCGCCACCGCCGCGAGCGCCGTGCCGAGGCTGAACACGAAGAGCCGCAACCGCGAAAGATTGATGCCGAGCGCCCGGACCATCTCGCTGTCGTGAGCGCCGGCTTTGATCATCGCGCCGTAGGGCGTCTTCTCGATGAAGAGCCACAGCGCAACGATCGCGATCACCGCGAAGCCGCTCGCGTAGAACCGGTATTTCGAGTAGATGAGGTCGCCGACGAGAAACGCGCCCGAGATCGCTTCGGGCAGCGGGAGCTGCTTCTCGGTCGAGCCCCACACGAGCCGGATCAGCTCCTCGATCACCAGCGCCGCGCCGAAGGTGAGGAGCAGGCCGTAGAGCGGATCGCGCCCGTAGGTGCGCCGCATGCAGAGCTCGAGCAGCATGCCGAACAGCCCGACGAAGACCGGCGCGAGGAAGAGCGCAACGAGATACCGGGTGCCGATCGGGAGCGCGAGGTACCACGCCTGCAGGTCGGGGAACAGCCCGAGCTGCGGGGTCACGAAGAAGAGCGCGAAGTACATCCCGAGCGCGAACAGCGACCCGTGTGCGAGATTGATCGTCTCCATCACGCCGACGATCAGCATGAACCCGAGGGCGATGAGGGCGAAGAGAAGCCCCAGCGTGACACCGTTGACGAGGTGCGGCAGCAGGTTGATCAGGAAATCCATGCGACCGGTCCGACGAGAAGGGGATGGGAAAAGGGTGAAACTCCGCCGCCCTACCCTTCCCCCTCTCCGCTCACTGCTCGTAGCTCGGCGTCGACTCGTAGCTCTCCAGCTTGCACGCCGCCGGCGCGTCGCGATCCTCCACCTCCTGCGGCGGCACCTGCGCCAGGATCTTGAAGATGTCGTCCTTCTCCGCCGGCTTGTCGTTGTAGCTCGCCATGTAGATCGTCTGCTGGACCTGGTGGGTGCTGGGACTGATCCACGCATCGAACGCCTGCATCCGGTCGTGCGCGGGCATCTTGCGGCCCTCGAGCTTCTTGATCACCGCGATGTTGTTGGTCGACCCCGCCTCCTCGACGCAACGCAGGAGCTCGCGGGTCGCCACGTAACCGTTGTAGTAGACGTTGCCGGGCACCTGGATCTGCACGCCCGGGTACGCCTTCTGATAGGCGGCGACGAACTCTTTCACCCCCGGCAGGTCGAGCCGGTAATACCAGGTGGTGCCGAACACGCCGAAGATCGCGTCCGGGCCGAGGCCGTAGACGTCCGGCCAGTCCTGCTGGTTGTTGATCCACGCCGGCCGCTGGTTCATCTTGAGCTGCACCACCTGCTGGCGCAGCGCCTTGATGTCGTCGCCGCCGACCGCGGTCGCCACTACGTCGGGCTTCACCTGCTGGACCTTGAGGAGATAGGACGCGAAGTCGCGCGTGTTCTGCGGCACCAGCAGCTCGTCGACGATCTTGCCGCCGTTCGCTTCCACCAGCGTGCGCATCGCCTTCGCGGTGTTGTGACCCCAGACGTAGTCGTTGGTGAGGAGCAGCCAGCGGTTCCCGTTCACCTTGAGCGCGTTCTTGACGATCGCGTGGGCGAAGTTGGTGCCGTTGCCGTCCCAGACGAACTTCACCCGGTGGCAGTCCTTGCCCGACTCGGTCGGCGACGAGGAGTTCGTGTTGAGGTAGACGCAGCCGTACTTCTGCGCGACCTGGCTGATCGCGTTGGCGACACCGGAGTGCACCGCGCCGATGAGGAACGCCGCTTCGTTCCGCGTGATCATCCGCTCCGCCACACGCGAGCCGGTGGCCGGCGTCGTCTCGGTGTCGATGTGGAGCGCCTCGATCTGGCGGCCGAGGACGCCGCCTTTGGCGTTGAACTCCTTGATCGCCATCATCGCGCCGAGCCGCTCCTCGTTGCCGCTGGCGGCGTACTGCCCGCTCGCGTCCATCGTGAGGCCGATCACGAGCGGCTTCTTCTGGCCCGCCTGCGACCACACGTGGTTGTGCTTCCACGGCCCGAAGAATGGCGCCACCCCCCACGCGCCGGCGGTCGCTGCCGCCATGGCAGAGGCTTTCAGGATCCTGCGGCGCTGCGGGTTCGGTTTCTTCACTCGATCGTTCATGGTCTCCTCCGTCAGTGGTTCGTCACTCCGGCGAAAGCCGGTGTCCAGCATGGGTCCGCGCCGCATGGATCCCGGCTTTCGCCGGGATGATGGTTGTCAGCGCTTGATGATCTGGAATCCGTTCAGCTTCTCGTGGGCTTCGATGAGTGAAGGCACGTACTTTTCCCCGAACCCGAGCTGGGTCGCGGTGAGCAGCGTGGCGTGCATCGCGTCGGCGATCGGGCTCGCCACCGGCGCGGTCTCGGTCATGTGGGTGTAGTACCGCAGGTCCTTGCGCGCGTTGTCGAGGGCGAAGAGCAAGCCGGTGAAGTCGCCGGCGAGGGCCTTCGGCACCAGCATCTGGAACATGTTCGAGTTCGCGCCCCCGGCCGAGATCAGCTTGTAGAGCACCTGGAGATCGATGCCGACCTTCGCCGCCGCCGCGAGCGCCTCGGCGATGAGGCACGCGGAGCCGAGCGCGATGAAGTTGTTGACCAGCTTGATCTTGTGCCCGGCACCCGGTGCTCCGGCATGGATGACGTTCTCGGCGAAGCATTCGAGCACCGGCCTCAGTCTTGCGAACACCTCGTCGCTCGCCCCGACCATGGTGTTCAGCTTGCCGGCCTCCGCCTCGCGCGGCGTGCGCGCGAGCGGCGCATCGACGAATTCCACGCCCTTCGCCGCGAAGTCCGCACGGATCCTCAGCGTCGACTCCGGTTCGGCGGTCGAGCAGTCGACCACCATCGTTCCGCTCCGGCACGAGGCGAGCAGACCGCCCTCGCCGTATACGTTCGCCTCCACCTGCGGTGTGCCGGTCACCGTCAGGAACACGATGTCGGAGGCCTCCGCGAGGGCCTTGATCGAATGCGTTTCCCGCGCGCCGGCATCGAGCAGGTCCTGGATGTTCGAGCGGTTGCGGTGCACGAGGAAGGTGAGCGGGTGATCCTTCGCCACGAGGTTCTTCGCCATGCCGTGGCCCATGAGGCCGATGCCGATGAAACCGATCCGTTGCTTCATGTCGTCTCCGTTGTCGAATTCGTCCCGATGCCGCGCGCGCTCGACCGCGCCCGCTGCCAGAGCGCAATCAGCCGCGCATACCGCGCGGCGATCTCGCCGATCACCTCCTCGTCCGAGGCGCGCCCGGCGAACCAGCGGCGCGCCGGCTCGGCGAAGATCGAACGCCCGACGGCGAACCCCTTGCAGATCCCGAACTGCGCAGCGACCTCGAAACTCGCCTCCAGCGTCGCCTCGTCCGCCTCGAGTCCGAGCATCACGACCCCGCGGCAGTGGCGGTCCTGCCGCGCGATCACCGCGCTTGTCTCCGCCCAGGCGCGCGCGTCGCTGGCCGGCGGAAGCTTCCACCAGTCTGGCCGGATGCCGGCCTCATAGAGCTGCGCAAGCGCGCGCGCGGTCGCGGCGTCGGCCGCGCGCTCGCGCGGCGGCAGCACCTCCACCAGCAGCTCGTGGAACGTCGCCACGCATGCCGCCTGCAGCGCGACGAGCCGTGCGATCTGCCTCTGGCGCAGCACGGGCTCGTCGTCGGGATGGTAGAACACCAGGCATTTCGCGACGTGCTCGCGCGGCCAGGTGCGGAGCGCGAGCGCGACGTTGTCGCCGGCTTCGAACGCGAGCGGCCGCGACCCCGGTAGCTCGACCGGCCGCGCGATCCACCACCCGCGCCCGGTCATGGCGGGCAGCACGTCCTCGCCGTAGCGATCGTCGACAATCACGCCCGCGCCGCGCGTATCCCCGGCGCCGCGCAGCGCTCCCTGCCCGATGAGGCGCTTGAGCGCGCCGATGCGCTCCCGCGGCGCGCCGTGCTCGTCAGCCAGCGCCTCGAGTTGCGCGCGGTGGTCGAACGCGAGCACCGCGAGCGAAGGCCAGTGCGCGGTCCGCGTGGTCACGCGATGAAGGTGCTCGAGCTCGCGGTCCTCGCGCAGGCGCTCGGTCGCGCTGCCGTGCTCGAGGAAGTACGCGAGCTCCTCCCAGCTCGGGATCGCCGGCGCACACCCGTGGCGCGACACGACCAGCGCGCCGCAGGCGTTCGCATACGCGGCGCTGACCGCCGGCGGCTCGCCGCGCAGCCAGCCGCGGAGGAACCCGGCCATGAACGCATCGCCGGCGCCGAGCACGTTGAAGACCTCGACCGGGAACCCGGGACCGACGATGCCGTCGTCGACCGAGTCGGGGATCGCGTCGGGGAAGACGGTGCAGCCCATCGGCCCGCGCTTGACAACGAGCGTCGCTGCGGTCAGGCGGCGCAGGGCGCGCAGCGCCGCGATCGTGTCGGTCGCACCACCCGCGATGTGGATCTCTTCCTCGGTGCCGACGATGAGATCGCACTCACCGACCACCGCCTGCAGATGCGCGCTCACCCGGTCGGAGGCGATGAAGCGCTGCTCGCCGAGGCCGAGCCCGGTGAGACCCCACAGCACCGGGCGGTAGTCGATGTCGAGGACCACCCGCGTCCCGGCCTCGCGCGCGTAGCGCATCGCGATGCGGCACGTGTCGTAGGTCGATCGCGTCGAGAGATGCGTGCCCGAGACGAGCAGCGCACCGGCCGAAGCGATGAACGCCCGGTCGAAATCCTCCGGCGAGACCGCCATGTCGGCGCAGTTGTCGCGGTAGAACAGCAGCGGAAACGTCTCGCGGTCGCGGATGCCGAGGATGGCGAGCGCGGTGAGCCGCCGCGGGTCGGTCACGACGTGGCTCACGTCGACGCCCTCGGCGGCGAGCGTCTCGCGGACGAAGCGGCCGTTGTGCTCGTCGCCGACGCGGGTGAGCATCGCCGCTTTCAGCCCGAGCCGCGCGCACCCGACCGAGGTGTTCGCCGGCGATCCACCGAGGTACTTGGCAAAGCTCAGCATGTCTTCGAGCCGGCCGCCGACCTGCTCGCCGTACAGATCGACGGCAGCCCGACCGACGCCGATCACATCGAACCGCCGAGCTGCGGAGGCGCTCATCCTGCCGCTCCCGCGGCCGCGCTCTCGGCCTTGCTCCGGTTGCGCTCGCCGTTCCGCTCGGCGAGGTGATGGCCGACGCTCACCACCAGCGACTGCGCGAGGCACAGCGGCTCGACCAGCGAGCGGAAGGGGCGGTTGGAGTCATCCCCCAGCTGGAAGGCCACGCTTGCGGCGCGCACGAGCGGCGAGAGCGGACTGTCGGTGATCGCGATCACCGGCACGCCGCGCCCGTAACATTCGTGCGCGATCTCCACCGCCTCGGGCGTGTAGTTGCGGAAGCTCACCGCCAGAAGGAGATCCTTGCGGCCGACCATCCGCGCGAACTCGCGGTTCATCCCGCCGGCGCCGTCGAGGAGTTGCGTGCGGAGTTCGAGCTGGCTGAGGGCGTACGCGAGATAGGACGCAACCGGGAACGAGCGGCGCAACCCGATGACCTGAATCGACTGTGCGGCGGCGATCAGCCTGACCGCGGCCCGTAGATCGGCCGCCCGGATCGCTTCCTCCAATCGCTCGAGGCCGTGGATCGAGTCGGCGACGAAGCCGTGCAGCACTTCCGGCGGCGTCGTACCGCCGTTCCGCGTGCGCGCGCGCAAGCCGGCGATCCGGTCGCGATACGAGTTGCTCGACCGCGCGACGAGATGCGACCGGAAGAGCCGCTGCATCTCGGAGAACCCGGCGAACCCGAGGGCGTTCGCGAAGCGGATCAGGCTGGACGGTTGCACCGCGAGGTCGTCGGCGATCGCCGCCACCGTGCTCAGGGCGAGATCATGCGGCCGCTCGAGCGCGAATCGCGCGATCGCCTGCAGCTGCTTGGAGAGCCGCGGGTACTCGCGCGAGATCGCGTCCTTCAGGTCGTCGTAGGTCGCCGGGCGGGCGCCCATCGGCCGCTCTCCTCCACGCCGGCGCCAAGAGCCGGGGATTTCAGAACAAACGTTCTTGCGTGTTCCAAGAATAGAACGTATATTTTCCGTTGTCCAGTCCGAAGGAGTACCCGTGGCCCGGGCGGCGGAGGAGCTGTTCCTGCAGACCCGGCCGGCGTCGCCACCGGCGCCGGTTGCGCGTCTTGCACCGGCCGGGCTGTTCACCTGGCCGATGGCGGTCGTCTTCGGGGCGCTCGCCACGACGCCGCTCTGGCTGAGCGCCGTCGGGCTCTACCAGTATCTCGCGCTCGAAGTCCTGATCTGGATGATCTTCGCGCTCGGCTACAACCTCCTGCTCGGCCACGCCGGCCTGCCGTCGTTCGGGCACGGCGCGTACTTCGGCGTCGGCGCGTACGCCTTCGGGCTCGCGCAGAAGGGCGTCGTCGCCAACCTGTGGCTCGATCTCGGGCTGGCCGTGCTCGCGGCCGCGGCCGCCGGCGCGATCGTCGCCGCGTTCATCTCGCACCGCCGCGGGATCTATTACGCGCTCCTCACGATCGCGTTCGGGCAGGTGTTCTGGTTCGTCGCGATCAAGTGGCACAGCGTCACCGGCGGCGAGGACGGCCTGCTCAACCTGAAGCGGCTGCCTGCCGACTTCGGGTTTGCGCGCGTGGGTCTCGCCTCGAACGAGGCGCTGTTCTACTTCGCGTTCGTGGTGTTCGTCCTGGTAGTCGTCGGGCTTTGGCGCCTCGTGCACTCGCCGTTCGGACGCATCCTCCACGCGGTGAAGCAGAACGAGATGCGCGCCGCGTTCGTGGGGCACAACGTGTGGCTCTACAAGTGGCTCGCCTTCGTGATCTCGGCGGCGGTGGCAGGGCTCGCCGGCGCGCTCTTCGCGATGGCGCAGCAGTCCGCCTACCCCAACGTGATGAGCCTGCACAACTCCGGGTTCGTCGTGATGATGGTGCTGATCGGCGGCGGGCTCGTCAGCTTCTGGGGGCCGGTGATCGGCGCGGCATTCTTCATCCTCGCGCGGGATCTGCTCGGCGCTTACACGGAGACCTGGCTCCTCTGGTACGGGCTCGCCTTCATGGCGATGGTGCTCTTCAAGCCCGACGGCATCGCCGGCATGTGGCAGAGCCTCGCCCGGCGGGCGAAATGACCGCGCTCTTCGAGGCCCGCAAGCTCTCCAAGCGCTTCGGCGATGCGGTGGTGCTGGAGAACATCGACCTCGCATTCGAGGCCGGGCGGCTCGCCGGGATCATGGGGCCGAACGGCGCCGGCAAGACGACCTGCTTCAACTGCCTCACCGGCCGCTACCGACCCGACCGCGGCGAGGTGTGGTTCGCCGGCGAGAACATCACCGGCCTCGCGCCGCGCGAGATCGCGCGCCGGGGCGTCGCGCGCTCGTTCCAGGTCATGAACCTCTTCGACGAGACGAGCGCGCTCGAGAACGTGCTCGTCGCGGTGCCGGGCCTCAGGGCGCGCGGGTTCGATATGGCGCGCGATGCGGCGCGGGCGACGTCCCTCGTCGACGAGGCGGCAGCCATGCTCGCCCGCGTCGGCCTGCGCGGGAAGGAGCTCGCCCGCGCCAAGAGTCTCTCCTACGGCGAGCGCCGCGCGCTCGAGATCGCGGTCGCGCTCGCCGCGCGGCCGCGGTTGCTCTTCCTCGACGAGCCCACTGCGGGTCTCGGCGCCGAGGGGACCGCCCGCCTCGCTGACCTGGTGCGCGAGATCAAGCGCGACCTCACCATCGTGATCATCGAGCACGACATGCGGTTCCTCTTCGGGCTCGCCGACGAGATCTCGGTGATCCACTGGGGACAGGTCATCGCGCGCGGGACACCGGCGGCGCTCCGCGCGAATCCGTGGGTCCGGCGGTCGAACCTCGGGGAGCTCGCGTGATCCCGGCGGGTCGTCCCGACGAAAGCCGGGACCCAGGCGGGCGTTCGCCGGATCCCGGCTCGCGCCAGCCACTCCTGCATCCCGGCTCGCGCCGGCCACCCCTGGACCCCGGCGTACGCCGGGATGACGAGCCAATGGACGAGCCGATGCTCGTCGTCGAATCCATCAGCACCTATTACGGCGAAACCCAGGCGCTCTTCGACGTCTCGCTCGCGGTCGGCACCGGCGAGGTCGTAGCGCTGCTCGGACCGAACGGTGCCGGGAAGACGACCATGCTGCGCTCGATCCTCGGCCTGACGCCGCCCCGCAGCGGCCGGATCCGGTTCGACGGCCGCGACGCAACCCGTGCGCCGACGCACGAGATCGCGCGCGCCGGCGTCGGCTGGGTGCCCGACGACCGGCGCATCTTTCCGTCGCTCACCGTCGCGCGCAACCTCGCCATCGCGCGCAAGCGCTCCCGCTTCCGCGCGTGGACGGAAGACGAGTGCTGCGAGATCTTCAGCGCGCTCGAGCACCTGATGCACCGCGAGTGCGAGAACCTGTCCGGCGGCGAGATGCAGATGGTCGCGATCTCGCGCGCGCTGCTCGGCTCGCCCGGACTCGTGCTGCTCGACGAGCCGACGCAGGGGCTCGCGCCGAAGATCGCACAGGACGTGATGCGGACGGTGGAGCGGCTGAAGCGCGAGGGCATCGCGGTGCTGCTCGTCGAGCAGAACGTGGCGAGCGCGCTCGCGGTCGCCGACCGGGCGTGTGTCATGGACCGCGGGCGGATCGTGCACGACGGCCCGGCGCGGGCGCTGCTCGAGGATGCGCCCGCCCGCGCGCGCCTGCTGGGAATCTGATGTCGCGACCACTTCTTGCCGTCGAGGGCGTGCGCAAGCAGTACACCCGCGGGTTCATGAGGCGCGAGGTGACGTTCTCGCTCGAGGCCGATCTGCGTGTCGACGAGCCGGCGATCGTCGGCGTGATGGGACCGAACGGGTCGGGGAAGACGACGCTCTTCGAGCTGATCACCGGCTCCAACCTGCCCTCGTCCGGCCGCGTGCTGGTCGCCGGCCGCGACATGCATCGCGTGCGCTACCGCGAGCGCGACCGCCTCGCGATCCACTACCACCAGTCCTATCAGGTGCGCGCCTTCAAGCGCACGGTACCGTCCTTCATGCTCGAGCCGGCGGCAAGCGACTACCCGTTGGTGCATCTCTTCGACGAGCCGCAGTTCAATACCCAGGACGGCTACATCGGCTTCATGCTCGATTTCTTCCGCCGCCTGCGGCGCGACGGGCGGCTCGTGTTTCTCTGCCTGCATCCGACGGAACCCTTCCACCTCGATATCCTGCGCGAGACCTGCGAACGCTTCGTGTTCGTGAACCGCGGTCGGGTCGTCCAAGCCGACGACTGGGGGGCGCTGGTGGGGCAGGAGAGCGTCCGGAGCTACCTGGGCGTCCTCGCGCCGCAATAGAGCGGCTACTTCTTGGAGCGCTTGTACTGGTCGCGAAACGTTGCGCGCTGGGGCGCCGGGAAGTCGCGCCCGAGCGTCCAGCCGCGCGCGCCGGGAAGTCTGCGGATCCGGCCGGTGCGACCGCCGAGCAGGCGCAACGCTCGCGCCGCCCAGCGCGTGGCGAACGCGTACGCCCACGGCCGCTGCGCCACCCACGCCCACGCGCGCAGCGCCGCCATCTCGCGCGCCGGGCGCAGATGCCGCTCGACCTGCTTCTCGCGCAGCTTGCGCAGCAGCTCGGGCAGGGGAATGCGCACGGGGCAGACCACTCCGCACTGGTTGCATAGCGTGGCCGCGTGCGGCAGATCTAGCGCGTTCTCCAGGCCCACGTACGCCGGCGTGAGTACCGCGCCCATCGGCCCCGGGTACACCCAGCCGTACGCATGGCCGCCGACGGTCTTGTAGACCGGGCAGTGGTTCATGCAGGCGCCGCAGCGGATGCAGCGCAGCATCTCGTGCATGTCGCCGCCGACGAGGCCGGTGCGCCCGGCATCGACGAGGATGAAGTACATGTGCTCCGGCCCGTCGCGGTCCCCGCTGCGCCGCGGTCCGGTGAAGACGCTGACGTAGTTCGAGATCGTCTGGCCGGTGGCTGAGCGCGTCAGGAGTCGCAGCAACGTCGCGAAATCCTCCAGCGTCGGGATCACCTTCTCGATCCCGGTGAGGCAGACGTGGACTCTCGGCAGCGTCGTGACCATCCGGCCGTTGCCCTCGTTGGTGACGACGAGGCCCGAGCCGGTCTCGGCGATCAAGAAATTACCGCCGGAGATGCCGAGGTCCGCCGACACGAAGTGCTTGCGCAGGACGTCGCGCGCCTCGTGCGTCATCTCGCCGATGTCGGTCTTCCGCGGCTGGCCGTGATGCCGCGCGAAGAGATCGGCTACTTCGTCCTTCGACTTGTGGACCGCGGGGGCGATGATGTGCGACGGCGGCTCGCCGGCGAGCTGGATGATGTACTCGCCGAGATCGGTCTCGACCGGCTCCACCCCGTTAGCCGCGAGCGCGTCGTTCAGCCCCGCCTCCTCCGAAAGCATCGACTTCGACTTGATCGCTTTCGTGAGGCCGTGGCGCCGGGCGATCTCGAGGACGAGCGCGCACGCCTCGGCGCCGGTTTCGGCGAAAAGCACCGTCGCGCCGCGCCGCGTCGCCTCGCGCTCGAAGCGCTCGATGTAGGCATCCAGCGTGTCCAGCGCCCGATCTCTGATCTCCGCGCCGGCCGTCCGCAGCCGCTCGAACGCCTCCGGACCGTAAGCGTCGACGACCCTGGCGCGCGTGAGCGCGAAGCCGCTCGAGCCGAACTTGCGCAGGTTCGCCTGGAGGACACCGTCCGCGAGCGCGCCGTCGGCACGGCGCTTGAACTCCATCGAGTGGACCTGCATCAGTCGGCCTTGCCCGCCAGCACTTCGGCCACGTGCAGCACCTTGATCGCTTCGTTCCCTCGCCGGCGGAGCCGCCCTTCGATCGTCAGCATGCATCCGAGGTCGCCGAGCACCACCGCGTCGGTGCCGCTCGCCTCGATGTTCGCGCACTTTCGATCGGCGATCGCCGTCGACACCGCCCCGAACTTGACCGCAAAGGTGCCGCCGAACCCGCAGCATTGCTCGCACTCGTCCATCTCCTTCAGGACGAGGCCGGGCACTCTTGCGAGCAGCGCGCGCGGCTGGCGCTTGACGCCGAGCTCGCGCAGGCCGGAGCAGGAATCGTGATAGGTGACCGCGCCGGCGAAGGTGCCCGGCACCGCGTCGAGCCGCGCGACGCTGGCGAGGAAATCGGTGAGCTCGTGGACGCGGTCGCAGAGCCGTCGCACGCGGCCGAGCATGAACGCCTCGCCGGCGAAAAGACCCGGATAGTGGGTCCTGATCATCCCGGCGCACGAGCCCGATGGCGCGACCACGTAGTCGCACGCCTCGAACTCGGCCAGCAGCTTCTCGGCGAGCGCGCGCGCCGAGCGCCGATCGCCCGAGTTGAAGCCCGGTTGACCGCAGCAGGTCTGCGCCGGCGGTACGTATACCTCGCAACCGGCCGCCTCGAGCAGCTCGACGGCGGCAAAGCCGATGCGCGGGCGCATCAGGTCGACGAGGCAGGTGACGAAGAGACCGACGCGCACCACGTGATTGGAAGCGTTGACTGCAAGCGTTGACTGGAAGCGTCTATTGGAAGCCTTGATCGGAAGCACTCGTGGCAGCGCAATCGTGGCAGCGGCGGTGGCAGCGGCGGGAGGCGCGGCGAGCGTATCACAAGGCTTGCGCCCTCCGCTTCCGGATGGCGAGGTAGAATTTTTGCCTGCCGACAGCGGGTGCGAGCGGTGAGCGACAAGGAATCCAAGAACTCCATCCAGGTGATCGAGCGGATGATGCGGCTCGTCGCCGTGCTCGCCCGGTCGCCCGACGCGGTGAGCCTCAAGCTCCTGTCGGGTCAGGCAGAGCTCCATCCGTCCACCGCGCACCGCATCCTCACCGCGCTCGTACGGGACCGCATGGTCGAGCGCGTAGATCAGGGCAGCTACCGGCTCGGCATGCGGCTCCTCGAGCTCGGCAATCTGGTGAAATCCCGCATCAGCGTGCGAGAGCACGCGCTGCCGTTCATGCGCGAGCTCCACGTGGCGACCGGCGAGGCGGTGAACCTCTCGGTCCGGCGCGACGACGAGATCGTCTACATCGAGCGCACTTCCAGCGGGCGGTCGCTGATGCGCGTGGTGAACATCATCGGCGCCCGCGCGCCGCTCCACATCACCGCCGTCGGCAAGCTGTTTCTGTTGGAGGACGGCGTCGAGGGCGTCAGGACCTACGCCGACCGAACCGGGCTGCCGTCGTTCACGAAAAACTCGATTCACGCGCTCGCGGCGCTCGAGAAGGAACTCGACAAGACCCGGCGCCAGGGCTACGCGTTCGACAACGAGGAAGCCGAGCTCGGCGTGCGCTGCATCGGGGCCGGCATCCGCGACGACACCGGCGGCCTCGTCGCCGGACTGTCGGTGTCCTCGCCCGCCGAACGGATGAAGCCCGCATGGTCCGGGATGGTCAAGGAGACCGCCGAGAAGATCTCGCGCGAGATCGGGTATCGCCCCCCGGCGTAGGGCGCGGGAACCCGCGGATGCCGTACCTGAACGATCCCCGCGTTCTCTTTGCCGCCGAGCGTACCCTGCTCGCGTGGGTGCGGACCGCGGTCGCGCTCATGGGCTTTGGCTTCGTGGTCGCCAAGTTCGGGCTCTACCTGCACCTCATCGCCGGCCACGAGCCCGCGCCCGGCTCGGAAGCGTTCGCGCTGGCGATCGGGCTTGCGCTGGTGCTTCTGGGCGTCGTCACCTGCGCTCTGGCGTCGATGCAGTATCGGCGCCTCGTGGCGGAACTCGGTCCCGACGAGATCCCGCGCGGGTATCGGGCGGGCGTCGCGGGCGCGTGCGCGTACGCGGTCTGCACGATGGGAGTTCTCGTCGCCGCTTATCTCGCGGCTGCTTGAGCCCTTGGGGCGCCGGCCCTCCCCGAGGGGCGTCAGGCCGCCATCATCGCGTGCACGGCGAAGAGGTTCTCCGGATCGGTCCACACCGCTTCGGCATGGAAACGCGCGCCGGCCGCGAGGCGGCGGAACTCCTCGATCGTGTACTTGCAGGAGATCTCGGTGTGAATCGTTTCCCCGGACGCGAACTCGAAGCGCTGCCCGGCGACGTGGACGTGCTGCGGGGAGAGGCTCTCGAGATGCATCTCGATCCGCCCCAGGCGCTCGTCGTAGAACGCCTTGTGCCGGAAGCGCGGCAGCTGGAAATCGCCGCCGAGCTCGCGGTTGATCCGTTCGAGCAGGTTGAGGTTGAACGCTGCGGTGACGCCCTGCGCGTCGTCGTAGGCGGCCTCCAGCACCGCCTTGTCCTTCTTGAGATCGACCCCGATCACCAGCATCCCGCCGTTCCCGACGATCGCGCGCACGTTCGCTAGGAAGGCGACCGCCTCCGCCGGGGTGAAGTTGCCGATCGTCGAACCGGGGAAGTAGACCACCTTGCGCTTGATCGGTACGCCCATGAACTCCGGCAGCCTGAGCGGCCGTGCGAAATCGGCGACCACCGCGTTGATGTTCAGCCACGGAAAACGCCGCGCGAGCCCGGCGCAGGCCTCGCGCAGCTCCCCTTCGGCGATGTCGATCGGCACGTACAGCGAGGGCTCGAGCGACTCGACCAGGAGCCGCGTCTTGACGCTCGCCCCGGAGCCGAACTCGACGAGCTGCGTGTCGCGCCCGAGGAGCCGCACGATCTCGCCCGCGTACCGCTCCATGATCGCCATCTCGGTGCGCGTCGGGTAGTACTCGGGCAGCTCGCAGATCGCCTCGAAGAGCTTCGAGCCGCGGTCGTCGTAGAAATACTTCGGCGGAATGGCCTTTTGCGGCAGCGCCAGGCCGGCGAGCACCTCGTCGCGGAACGACGGGCCCTCGCCGATGAAGGTGTAGTGGCGGACAACGCCCGCGCCCGATCGCCGGCGGAAGGTCACGGCCACCACCGTCGGTGTCGAACCGGGGATGCGAGGAGACCGGGGAATAACCCCCGGCCCCGTCCTGCGCCTACTGCTGCAGAGCGGGCTTGAGCTGGACGCGGACGCGCCCGTTCGCCGCCGGGCGGGACTTGATCGCGGGCGGCTTCGCGCGCACCGGCGCCTTCACCGCGGCCACCGGCGGGGTGAAGCCCGGCTCGAGCCACTGCCGGATGCGGTTTGCGTCGCCGATCCGAGTGTATTTGCCCACCGAGTCGAGCAGCACGATGATCACCGAGCGCGTCGCGACCGTCACGTGCATGACTAGGCAGCGACCCGCGGCGTTGATGAAGCCGGTCTTGGAGAGCCCGATCTCCCAGTTGCCCGACCGGACGAGGCCATTCGTGTTGACGAACGAGACGCGCCGGCCGCGGATGGTGTAGTCGGCGGTCGGCAAGGTCGAGTACTCGGCGATCACCGGATAAGCCCTCGCGGCGCGGACGAGCTTCGCCAGGTCGCCGGCGCTCGACACGTTCTCGCTCGACAGCCCGGTCGGCTCGGTGAAGCGCGAGTCTCTCATCTCCAGCTCGTGGGCTTTTGCGTTCATCGCGTTGACGAACGCGGTCATCCCGCCGGGATAGGCCCGCCCGAGCGCGGCTGCGGCGCGGTTCTCCGAGGCCATCAGCGCGAGCTGCATCAGCTCGCCCCGGGTCAGCGTCGCACCGACGGCGAGCTTCGCCCGGCGCCGCGCTTGGCCGGCCTCCGCATCGTCGGCGGTGACGGTGATCGGTTCGTCGAGCCCGAGGCCGGCGTCGAGCGACACCATGGCGGTCATGATCTTGGTGATCGAGGCAATCGGGACGACCGTGCCGGCGTTCTTGTCGTACAGCACCTCGCCGGTCTCTTCGTCCACGATCAGCGCCGCCGCCGATCGGAGGTCGGGCGCCTCGGACGCGCCCGCCGACAGCACGACGCCGACGCAGCCGAGCGCGGCGATCTGGACGACAACGCGGGTCGCCCAGCGTGAAATTGTTGTCATGCCTCCTGCTCCCTCCACCCAACGTGCCCGAGTCTACTTGGGGCACACCCCGATAGGCAAGCAAACAGAAGGGGATAGATGGATAACTTGACAATGTCATGACAATTCGTAGCCACTCTGCTGTGGAGGGACCGGCGCGCAGGGCTCGGCACGGCGAACGTCGGAAACTACCGGAATCGGGGGAAGTTCACAGCAGGGTGGCGGCCGGGGCTGGGGCTGGGGCCGGCGACGACGCGCCCACCGCGACGACTTCCTCTTCCTGTTGCTGCAGCGCCCACATCTGGGCATACACGCCGCCGGCGTCCAGGAGCGCCCGGTGGGTGCCGCGCTCGACGATCCGGCCGTGGTCCATGACCAGGATCTGGTCGGCGTCCATCACGGTCGACAGCCGGTGGGCGATTACGAGCGTTGTGCGACCCTCCGCGATGCGGTCGAGCTCGGCCTGGATCGCCTTCTCCGCCTTGGAGTCGAGCGCACTGGTCGCCTCGTCGAAGATCAGGATCCGCGGGTTCTTGAGGATGGCGCGCGCGATCGCCACGCGCTGCTTCTCGCCGCCCGATAGCTTGAGGCCACGCTCGCCCACCCCCGTCTCGTACCCCTCCGGCAGCGTCATGATGAAGTCGTGGATGTGCGCCGCGCGCGCCGCCTCCGTGACCTCGTCCTCGGTCGCCTCGGGCCGCCCATAGTGGATGTTGTACCGGATGGTGTCGTTGAAGAGCACGGTGTCCTGCGGGACGATGCCGATCGCCCCGCGGAGCGAGGCCTGCTTCAGATCGCGCAGGTCGACGCCGCTCACATCGATCCGCCCGCCGGAGACGTCATAGAACCGGTAGAGCAGCCGCGCGAGCGTCGACTTGCCCGAGCCCGAATGGCCCACCACCGCGACCTTGCTCCCGACCGGGATCTCGAAGCTCACGCCGAAGAGGATCTGCCGGTTCGGCTCGTACGAGAACTCCACGCCGTCGAAGCGGATCGCCGCCGGACCGTCGGGGAGCGGCACCGCCCCGGGCCGGTCGGCGATCTCGCGGTTCTCCTCCAGCAGGCGGAACATCCGGTCCATGTCGATCAGCGACTGCTTGATCTCGCGGTAGACCATGCCGAGGAAGTTGAGCGGGATGTAGAGCTGGATCAGCAGCCCGTTCACCAGCACCAGGTCGCCCAGCGTGAGATCTCGCGCCGCTACACCCTGCGCGGCGAGGATCATGAGCGCGGTCACCGCGACGGCGATCACCAGGCTCTGGCCGATGTTGAGGAGGCCGAGCGAGGCCTCGCTCTTCACCGCCGCCGACTCGTAGTGGCGGAGGTTGTCGTCGTAGCGCCGCGCCTCGAACTCCTCGTTGCCGAAGTACTTGACCGTCTCGTAGTTGAGCAGCGAGTCGATCGCGCGGGTGTTGGCCTTGGAGTCGAGCTCGTTCGCGCGCCGGCGGATGTCGATCCGCCACTCGGTCACCAGGACGGTGAAGGTGATGTAGACGGCCACCGCGCCGAAGGTGATCGCGGCGAACCGCCAGTCGAACTTGGTGAGGAGCACCGCCGCCACCAGGCCGAACTCGAGGATCACCGGGATGATCGAGAACAGCATGTACGAGAGCAACGTCGAGATACCGCGGGTGCCCCGCTCGAGGTCGCGCGAGACGCCGCCGGTCTGGCGCCCGAGATGGAAGCGCAGCGAGAGGCTGTGGAGATGGCGGAACACCTCCAGCGCGACCCGCCGGATCGCGCGCTGCGCGACACGGACGAAGACGACGTCGCGGAGCTCGGCGAAGAGCGTCGTCGAGAACCGGAGGATGCCGTAGGCCGCGAGCAGCGCGAGCGGCACCGCCAGGATCGCCGTCTGCGCATCGAGCGAGTCCACCACCTCCTTGAGGATGAGCGGGACGCCGACGTTGGCGAGCTTCGCGACGACCAGGAACGCGAGCGCGACGACTACCCGCGCCTTGAACTCCCACAGGTAGGGCAGCAGCATCCGCGCGGCGCGCCATTCGTTCCGCCGCTGGCGCGCGCGTGCCGCCGGATCGGCGGGGGCGAGCGTGAGGGTGGCGGTGTCGTGGTGGCGCAAGGCGCGGGCCCCGGGCGAGCCGGGAAAGCGGGCAGGAAGGCGGATTCTAAGCTTGGGGCGGGGGCGGTGAAAGCAAGCGCGGCCAAGGGCTTAGCAGCGCGCGGCCCGACGACGCCTCCTCTGCGCACATCTCGCCGGCATGCGCCGCAAAGCGCGGCGCGAACGCGGCGCTTGACAGCCGCCGATTCCAGGTTAGCATTCAAACATGCGTTTGAAACTGCCGTTCGAGTCATCGATGACCGCGTCCGCCCCGACCGCCACCCGCAGCCGCATCCTCGCGGCGGCCGAGCGCCTGTTCCTCGACCACGGCTACGACGGCACTTCCAGCCGGATGATCACTGCCGCAGCGCGGGTGAACCTCGCCGCGGTCAACTATCACTTCGGCGGGAAGGAAGGGCTGTTCCAGGCCATGCTCGCGCAGCGGCTCGACGCGCTGCACGAGGAGCGGCTGGCCCTTCTCGACGAGTACGAGCGGTCGGCCGCCGGGAAGCCGCTCTCGTGCGAGCGCATCCTGGCCGCGCTCTTCGCTCCCGCGCTCGGCCTCGCGCGCGACCCGCGCCGCGGCGGTGCGGATTTCCTGCGCCTGCTCGGCCGCGCGTACGTCGACCCGTCGCCGGCGCTCCGCGCGTTCCTGTCCGGACGGTACGCCGCGGCGATCGCGCGGTTCAAGGACGCCTTCGCCGGCGCCCTGCCCCACATCGCGGCCCGCGAGCTCGCGTGGCGGCTCCATTTCATGCTCGGGGCGCTCGCGTACACCCTCGCCGGCGCCGATGCGTGGCGCCTGATCGCGGCGCTCAACCCCACGGAGCCGGCGAACGACCAGCTGCTCCTGCGCCGGCTCGCGCCGTTCCTGATCGCCGGGTTGCGGGCACCGCTGCCGGACCTCTCGGCCCGGGACTCGATGGTCGGCCCCGGGGCCACGCGTCAGATTCGCGGACGCGGGGCGCCGAACAAGCCGGCACGTTCGGCGGTCATAGCCGCAAGAGCCGCAAGACGCGCGGCTTAGAAGTCGCGTCAAGGAGACTCGAATCATGATCTGGCTCTGGCTACTCGCTCCGATCGCGGCGATCGCGACGATCCTCGCCATCCCCTCGCTGCGACGCAGTCTGTTCAGCGACCGCGTGCTGGCGGCATTCCGCAACGTGATGCCGCCGATGTCCGACACCGAGGCCGATGCGATCAACGCCGGCACGGTCTGGTGGGACGGCGAGCTGTTCTCCGGCCGGCCCGACTGGTCGAAGCTGCTCGCATTCCCCAAGCCCGCGCTTGCGCCGGAGGAGCAGTCCTTCCTCGACGGCGAGACCGAAGAGCTCTGCCGCCTCGCGAACGACTGGGACACCTACGCGATCAACGACCTGACGCCGCAGGCATGGCAGTACATCAAGGAGAAGGGCTTCCTCGGGATGATCATCCCGAAGAGCTACAGCGGGAAGGGCTTCTCCGCCTACGCGCACTCGCAGGTCATCGCGAAGCTCTCGACGCGGTGCAGTGCGGCGGCGGTGACGGTAATGGTTCCAAACTCGCTCGGTCCAGCGGAGCTCCTGCTCCACTACGGCACCGAGGAGCAGAAGCGCCACTACCTGCCCCGGCTCGCGAAGGGTCTCGAGATCCCGTGCTTCGCGCTCACCAACCCGCACGCCGGGTCGGACGCGGCGGCGATCCCCGACCGCGGGGTCGTCTGCAAGGGCCTGTGGGAGGGCCGTGAGGTGCTCGGCATGCGCGTGACGTGGGAGAAGCGCTACATCACGCTCGGCCCGGTGGCGACGCTGCTCGGCCTCGCCTTCCGACTCTACGACCCCGACCGGCTGCTCGGCGGCGACGAGGACATCGGCATCACCTGCGCGCTCGTGCCGACCGGCACGCCGGGCGTGCACATCGGTCGGCGGCATCTGCCGCTCAACGCGGTGTTCCAGAACGGTCCCAACTGGGGCAAAGACGTCTTCATGCCGCTCGACTGGATCATCGGCGGACCCAAGCTGGCCGGCCAGGGCTGGCGGATGCTGATGGAGTGCCTCGCCGCCGGCCGGTCGATCTCTCTCCCGTCGTCCAACGTCGGCATGTCGAAGCTCGCCGTGCGGGGGACCGGGGCCTATGCGCGCGTGCGCAGCCAGTTCCGGACGCCGATCGGCAAGTTCGAGGGCATCGAGGAGCCGCTCGCGCGAATGGGTGGCAACCTCTACATGATGGACGCCGCGCGCAGGATGACCGCCGTCGCGATCGACCTCGGCGAGAAGCCCTCGGTCATCTCGGGCATCGTCAAGTACCACCTCACCGAGCGCAACCGCCGGGTCGTCAACGATGCGATGGACATCCAGGGCGGCAAGGGCATCTGCCTCGGGCCCAGCAACTTCATGGGCCGCGCCTACCAGCAAGTCCCGGTCTCCATTACCGTCGAGGGTGCGAACATCCTCACGCGAAGCCTGATCATCTTCGGACAGGGCGCGATCCGCTGCCATCCTTACGTGCTGCAGGAGATGCAGGCCACGCGCGAAGCCGATCGCGCCAAGGCCTCCCGCGATTTCGACCGCGCGTTCTGGGGTCATGTCCGCTTCACGCTCGCGAACGCGGCGCGCGCGTTCTTTACCGGCATCACCGGCTCACACTGGGTTACGGTGCCGGCGAACGCGGCGCCCGAGAACCGGCGCTATTACCAGCAGCTCACGCGCTTCTCGGCGATGTTCGCGTTCCTGTCGGACGTGTCGATGCTGGTGCTCGGCGGCGGCCTGAAGCGCCGCGAGAAGCTCTCCGCGCGGCTGGGCGACATCCTGTCCCTCATGTATCTGGCGTCGGCGACGCTCAAGCGCTACGAGGACGAGGGCCGGAGCCGCGCCGACAAGCCGCTCCTCGACTGGGCGATCTGGGACGCGATGTTCCGCGCGCAGAACGCTTTCGAAGGCGTGATCTCCAACTACCCCGGCGGGTTCGTCGCGTGGCTGCTGCGGCGCATTCTCTTCCCGCTCGGCCGGCCTTACGTCGTCCCGTCCGACGCGCTCGGTCACGAGGTGGCGAAGCTCCTGATCGAACCCTCGGCGACGCGCGACCGGCTCACCGCCGGCACGTACCTAGCGAAGGGCGAGGCGGACATCCTCGGCACGCTGGAGCTCGCGCTCGAGGCGGCGATCGCGGCCGAGCCGATCGAGCGCAAGGTGCGCGATGCTCAGAAGGCGGGTCGCATCGGCGGCGAGCAGGGCGAGGCGCTCGCGCGAGCGGCGCTGGCGGCCGGTATCCTCGCGCCCGAGGAGCACGCGACGCTCGTCCGGGCCGCGCGGCTGCGCGACGCTGCGATCCGCGTCGACGATTTCCCGCCCGACCTGTCGCTCGCCGAGGACGCGCGTCCGGCGGTGCAGCGGGCCGTAGCCTGAGCTGCCGAGGCAGCCTTGAATCCGACCTTCTCACGCACCACCTTGATCGTCTTGACTGTCGTCCTCGGCGCCTGCGCCGGCGGCCTCGAGAACTATGAAGCGCAGCCGATCGAACCGCAGTTCGAGGTGGACAAGAACGCCTCCGCGGAATGCGTGCGAGCGGCGAAACGCGCGAGCCGCTGGTGCGTCGGCCGCAAGAGCATGATGGACCTGGACGCCGCCGCCGACTGCAACGACGCGCGGTGGGACTACCGGCGGTACTGCAACTAGGAGAACCCGATGAACCGCCCGATCTACCTCATCGACGGTGCGCGGACCCCGTTCCTGAAAGCCCGCAACCGCCCCGGTCCGTTTGCGGCGAGCGATCTCGCAACGGCGGCCGGCCGCGCCGTGCTCCTGCGCGCGCCGTTCGAACCGAGCGCCCTCGACGAGGTGATCCTCGGCTGCGCCGCGCCGTCGGTCGACGAGGTCAACATCGGCCGCGTCGTCGCGCTCCGCATGGGCTGCGGCCAGAAAGTGCCCGGCTGGACGGTGATGCGGAACTGCGCCTCCGGCATGCAAGCGCTCGACTCGGCGCTCGCCAATTTCGAAGCGGGCCGCTCGAACTTGGTGCTCGCCGGCGGCGTCGACGCCCTTTCGCGCGCGCCGCTCCTCTTCTCCGACGCGATGGTCGTGTGGTTATCCGAGTTCTACGCCGCGAAAACGATGGGGCAGAAAGCCGCCGCGCTGGCCAAGCTCCGGCTCTCGTACCTTGCGCCGGTGATCGGGCTGATGAAGGGCCTCACCGATCCGAACGTCGGCCTGATCATGGGCCAGACGGCGGAGAACCTTGCGCACCGCTTCCACGTTACCCGCCGGCAGATGGACGAGTTCGCTGCGCGCAGCCACCAGCGGGTGATCCGGGCGCAGGAGAACGGCTGGTTCGCCGGCGGCGACGGCCTCGCGCCCGAGCTCGTCGCGCTCTTCGACGCTGCGGGCAACGCGTTCAACGACGACGACGGCGTCCGCAAGGATTCGACCGTCGACAACCTCGCCAAGCTGCGTCCGTTCTTCGACCGCAAGTACGGCAACGTCACCGCCGGCAACTCGTCGCAGGTGACCGACGGCGCGGCGTGGCTGCTCCTCGCCACCGAGGACGCGGTCAAGCGTCATGACCTAACGCCGGTCGGACGGATCGTCGACTCGCAATGGGCCGGCGTGGACCCGGCGCAGATGGGCCTCGGCCCGGTGAACGCCGCGACGCCGATCCTCAAGCGGCATGGCCTCGGGCTCAACGATCTCGATGCATGGGAGATCAACGAGGCATTCGCGGCCCAGGTGCTCGCGTGCATCGAGGCCTGGAAGAGCGACGAGTACTGCCGCGACGAGCTCGGCCTCGACCGTGCGATGGGGGCGCTCGACATCGAGAAGCTCAACGTCGACGGCGGCGCGATCGCGCTCGGCCACCCGGTCGGCGCCTCGGGCGCGCGGATCGTGCTACATCTCCTGCACGTCCTGAAGCGCACCGGGGGCAAGCGTGGCATGGCGACGATCTGCATCGGCGGCGGCCAGGGCGGCGCGATGCTGGTCGAAGCGCTCTAGAGGAGGTGCCTGATGAATCCGGCGGATGCAATACTCGACAAGGACGCCACGGGCGCGTACCGGCACTGGCGGCTCGAACGCGATGCGGACGGCATCGATTGGCTCACCTTCGACAAGGAAGGCGCCTCGACGAACACGTTTTCGAAGGACGTCATGGAGGAGCTCGGTCGGATCGTCGACCGCCTCGCGGCCGATCGGCCCAAAGGCCTCGTTATCCGATCCGGCAAGGCCTCGGGTTTCATCGCCGGCGCCGACGTGGACGAGTTCACGCGCGTCGCGGACGTCGACGACGCACTGGCGATCGTCCGCCGCGGCTGGGAGACCTTCAACGAAGTCGCAGCCCTGCCCTTTCCCACGCTTGCGCTGGTGCAGGGCTTCTGCATGGGCGGCGGCCTCGAGCTCGCGCTCGCGTGCCGCTACCGCATCGCGGTGGACGTGCCGGACACCCGCTTCGCGTTGCCCGAGGTGATGCTCGGCATCGTCCCCGGCTGGGGCGGGGTGAAGCGCCTGCCGGAACTCATCGGCCCGAGCGCGGCGCTCGACATGATGATGACCGGCCGCTCGGTCGATGCACGACGGGCGAGGAAGCTCGGGCTCGTCGACGATACGGTGCCGCCGCGGGTCATGGAGAACGCCGCTCGCGTCTTCGTGCGGGAGGCGCCGCCGCCGCGCGCACTCCCGTTCAAGGAGCGGTTGATGAACGGGCCGCTGAAAGGCCTCGTCGGCAAGATGGCGCGCTCCCAGCTCGAGAAGCGCGCCAAGCGCGAGCACTACCCCGCGCCCTACGCCATCCTCGAGCTATGGGAGAAGTACGGCGGGGATCCCTTCCTGCCGCCGCCGTACGAGCCCGCGTCGATCGCCTGGCTGGTGCAGCACCCGACCACCAGCAACCTGATCCGGATCTTCGGCCTGCAGGAGCGGTTGAAGTCGCTCGGCAAGGAATCGGACTTCGAGGCCCGCCGGGTGCATGTCATCGGCGCCGGCACGATGGGCGGGGACATCGCCGCCGTCTGCGCGCTGCGCGGCCTCACGGTCACGCTGCAGGACACCGCGCCCGAGCGCATCGCCCCGGCCATCAAGCGCGCCGCCGACCTCTTCCGCAAGCGCATCCGCGACAAGCTCCGCGCGCGCGACGCGATGGACCGCCTGATCCCCGACCTCGCGGGCGACGGCGTGGGACACGCCGACGTGATCATCGAGGCGATCATCGAGAACCTCGAGATCAAGCAGCAGCTGTTCGCCGACGTGGAAGCGAGGGCGAAGCCGTCGGCGATCCTCGCTACCAACACCTCGAGCTTGAAGCTCGCCGACATTGCGCGGAAGATGAAGGATCCGTCGCGCCTCGTCGGCCTGCACTTCTTCAACCCGGTGCCGCAGCTCCAGCTCGTCGAGGTCGTGAAGGGCGACGTCACGAACGCCGATTTCGCGCGGCGCGGCGCGGCGTTCGTGCGCCAGATCGACAAGCTCCCGTTGCCGGTCCGGGACGCGCCGGGATTCCTCGTCAATCGTGTCCTCGGGCCCTACATGGCGAACGCTTTCCGGATGCTCGAAGAAGGCGTCAAGCCCGAGACGATCGACAAGGCGGCGGAGACGTTCGGCATGCCGATGGGCCCGATCACGCTCGCCGACACCGTCGGTCTCGACATCTGCGCCGCTGCGGGCAGGGCGCTCGCCGGCGCCGATGCCGCGCCGTCGCGGCGCCTGGAAGAGCTGCTCGAAGCGGGCAAGCTCGGCAAGAAGACCGGCGAAGGCTTCTACCGGTGGGAGAACGGCAAGCCGGTGAAGGGCGCGGCGGATCCGGTCACCGACGATCTGGTGAAGCGGATCATCGATCCGTATCTCGCGGAAGCGCGTAAAGCGGTCGACGAGGGCATCGTTGCGGATGCGGACCTCGCCGATGCGGGCCTCATCTTCGGGACGGGATTCCCGCCGTTCACCGGCGGGCCGATGAACTATCTCGAGAACCAGGAATAGCGCTGCCCTAGTAGCGACCGTGTTCTCTCAACGGCCGGAAAAACTCCCGGATCTCGCGCGCCAGCGCCTCGGGCTGCTCGAGCGCGGCGAAATGCCCACCCCGCTCCATCTGCGTCCACCGCCGAATGTCGGTGTAGACCCGCGCCGCGAGCGAGCGCGGGGGACGCAGAATCTCCTTCGGGAACGCTGCGTACCCGGTCGGGACGTCGATCGTCGCACCCTCGGGGATCGGCCAGGGCGAGTGCATTCGGGCGTGATAGGGCCAGAACGACGAGCCGATCGCGCCGGTCGCCCAGTAGAGCGTGATGTCGGCGAGCATCTCGTCGCGCGTCAATGCGTTCTCCGGGTTGCCATCGCAATCGGTCCAGGTGCGGAACTTCTCGACCAGCCACGCCGCCAGGCCGACCGGCGAATCGCTCAGGCCGAAGGCGAGCGTTTGCGGCTTCGTCCCCTGGATCCACTGGTAGCCGGTCTCCTCCTTGAGGAAATAGGCGAGCTCGGCGAGGTACGCAAGTTCCTCCACGGTCGCGCCGTCGAACACTTTCGGGTCGCGCCGCACCGCCAGCAGGTTGAGATGGATGCCGAGCATGCGCGCGGGGAACCGGAGCCCGAGGCGCGACGTGACGAACGCGCCCCAGTCCCCGCCCTGCGCGCCGAAGCGCTCGTAGCCCAGCACGCCGGTCATCAGCTCGGCGAAGACCTCCGCCATCTCTTCGACTGCGAAGCGCCGCTGCCCGGGTCTGAACGACAGCGTGTAGCCCGGCAGCGACGGCGCGACGACGGTGAAGGCATCGGCGGGATCGCCGCCCTGCGCGCCCGGATCGGTCAGCAGCGGGATGAGCTTCGTGAACTCGAGCACCGAGCCCGGCCAGCCGTGGGAGAGGAGTAGCGGCATCGGCGCCGGTCCGCGGCCCGGCTCGTGGATGAAGTGCAAGTCGATCCCCGCGAGCGGCACGGTGAACTGGCGGAACCGGTTGAGCACCGCTTCCTGCGCGCGCCAGTCGAAGCCACCGTGCCAGTAGTCGACCAGTCGCTGCATGTACGCGAGGCTAGCGCCGCTCGACCACGGCTCGAGCGGCGGCTCGTCGGGCCAGCGGGTGCGTGCGAGCCGCTCCTTCAAGTCGGAGAGCGTGTCGTCGGAAACGTGAAGGGTGAACGGCGTGGGGGGCGGCGCCTGGGCCATCGCGGCTTTCCTGAGCGGGGACTCGGTCCCGGATCCCGGGATTGTAGAGTCAGCGGCGCGCAACGAAGCAAACGGCTGGCCCCGAGCGGCGCGCGGTCCGGCGGCGCGCCAGGAAACCGAGCGCGTTCGCCGCGGCTAGAATGCACCGGTCTGCAAATCGGCGGTGTGAGCCGCGGTGCGACCTCCCAGCGGCGCAGCCCCGGCCGGGTAATGAGTGCACATCATGTCGATTCATGAAATCAGCCTCCCCGCGGGAAAGCAGCCGGTCCTGCGCGTCGTTCCCATGCCGGCCGACGCCAACCAGCATGGCGACATCTTCGGCGGCTGGATCATGTCCCAGGTCGACATCGCCGGCGGCGTCACCGCCGCCCGGCGCACCCGGGGCCGGGTCGCGACGGTCGCGGTCAACGCGTTCCAGTTCAAGCAGGCGGTGTTCATCGGCGACGTGCTGTCGTTCTACGCCGAGATCGTCCGCGTCGGGACCACCTCGATCACCGTCGAGGTGGAGGTCTACGCGCAGCGCAACCCGGGTAAGCTGGAGACGGTGAAGGTGACCGAAGCGACGCTGACGTACGTCGCGACCGGCGAGGATCGCCGGCCGCGGGCGGTGCCGCCGGAGGTTTGAGCCGCGCGCGGCCCATGCCTCTCGCTTGGCCGGGGCACGACGCCGCGTCCCGCGCCGCACGGGCGAGTCCTGACCGCTTCATGACCGCGATCCTCGGCATCGACTTCACCTCCGCCCCGCGGTCGCGAAAAGCCATCACGATCGCGCGCGGTCGTCTCGCGGGCGGTGCGTTCGCGCTGGAGGCGATCGACGCCGCCCCCGACTGGGCGGCGTTCGAGCGGCTGCTCGCGGAGCCGGGTCCCTGGATCGGCGGCTTCGACTTTCCGTTCGGGCTGCCGCGCGAAGCGGTGCGCGATCTCGGGTGGCCGGCGGATTGGACGAGCCTTGTCGCGCACTGTCGCGCGCTTGGACGCGCGGCTTTCACCGCCGAGCTGGACGCGTACCGAATCGGACGCCGCGTTAAGCCGAAGCGCCCGAACCGGCGCACCGATATCGCGGCAGGCTCTCACAGCCCGCTCAAGTGCGTACGTCCCCCAGTGGGCTGGATGTTCCTGGAGGGGGCACCTCGCCTCGCCCAAGCGGGCGTCACCATTCCCAGCATGGTCGACGGTGATCCCGGGCGTGTGGCGATCGAAGCGTACCCAGGATTCACCGCCCGACAGATCATAGGGCGATCCAGCTACAAGCAAGACGATCCAAAGCTTCAGACAGCGGCGCGTGAAGGTGCGAGGCAGCGCCTGGTGGTCTCCCTGACCTCGGACGAGCAGGTGTTCGGGTTCACGCTGACGGCAGCGCCGAAGACGCTGATGCTTCTCGTCGAAGATGCTTCCGGCGACAAACTCGATGCGGCGATCTGTGCGATGCAGGCGGCCTGGGCCTGGATGCGACGCGACACGAACTACGGTCTGCCGCATGATCTCGACCCGATCGAGGGGTGGATCGCGACCGCAACACCAGGGCCGACGGGGCTTCTGGTTCCACGCACCCTTGAACTCGCGGAGGTGAACCGCGGCGTAATCGCGCCGATATCATCGCCGCCCATGGATCTCGACGCCCTGAGGCTAGCGCTGCTCGCGGTCTGCTCGCCGGAGCCGGCGCTCGTGCATCGCATCCATGGCGAGCTCGAGCACTGGCTGAATCGCTCGCTCGCGACGTCTGACATCGAGGCGGCGCTCGCCGAGCTCGAAGCGCGCGGACTCGTCGATGCGGACCGCGCGGCGACGGAGGTGACGTTCGTCACGACCGAGTCCGGCCGCGAGCTCGTGGCCGAGCGCTGGGAGGAGTTTTTTCCCGCGTGACCCGGGACCCTGCACGAAGGGGGTCGCGAAGTGAAACGGAACGGGGGTTTCGAACACGAGCGCAACCCCGGGCGCGCCGACGCTCGCCACGCGCCTTGTCAGGGGGGCGAAGCGGCGGCCCAGTGCTTGTACGCAGCGCTGAAGTCGGCCGTCGCGCCCAGCGCCTCGCGCGCGCCCGACCAGAGCTCGCTGGTCAGCCGGCAAAGCGGCGCGTCGACCCCGGTCGCAGCGGCGAGATCGGCGGCGATGCCGACGTCCTTCGCCATGAGGCCGAGCGCGAAGCCGGTCGCGAACTCGCCGCCGACGACGTGCCGCGCGAACACGATCTCGGTGTTGAAGTTCCGCCCGCTCGAGGCGTTGAGGATCTCGACCATGACTGCCGGCTCCAGCCCGAAGCGCCGCCCGACGATGAGCGATTCCGCCGCCGCGGCGAAGCCCGCTGCCGCGATGTAGTTGTTCAGCGCCTTCATCGCGTGTCCGGAGCCGAGCGGGCCGGTGCGAAAGAGCTTCGCGCCCATCGTCTCCAGGACCGGCCGGGCGCGCACGATCGCCGGCTCGTCGTCTCCACCCACCATGATGGCGAGCGTGCCATCCTGCGCTTTCGGCACGCCGCCCGACACCGGCGCATCCACGAGCACGACGCCGCCCCCGGCGAGCGCGGCGCCGAGCTCCCGGGTGCCGGTGGGGTCGGACGAGCTCATGTCGATGACCAGCGCTTGCGACGCAAGCGACCGCGCAATCCCGCCTTCGCCGAGCAGCGCGTCGCGCACGATCTTGCCGGTCGGCAGCATGGTCACCACGATGTCGGCGGCGCGGGCAAGCGCTGCGCCGTCCGCAGCCGCGGCGCTCCCGGTCTCCGACGCGAACCGCCGGGCCCGCGCCGGATCGGCGTCGAGCACCGTGAGCGGGTAGCCGGCTCCCGCGATCCGCCGCGCCATCGGCCAGCCCATGTTGCCGACGCCGACGAAGCCCACCCGCGGCGCGGTCATGGCTTCGCCGCGGGCTCGAGCCCCGCCTCGCGCAGCACCTCCGCGGCGGCGCGAAACGCGCCGACGCCGGCCGGGACGCCGCAGTAGACCATCGCGTGCAGCAGCACCTCGCGGATCTCGTCCTTGGTCACGCCGTTCGCCAGTGCGCCCCGGACGTGCACCTTCAACTCCTCGGGTGTCCGCAGCCCCACCAGCACCGCGAGGGTCAGCATGCTGCGCACCTTGCGCGAGAGCTCCGGCCGGTTCCAGACCTCGCCGAAGCAGTAGCGGGTGACCAGCTCCTGCATCGGCAAGGAAAAATCGGTCGCCCGCTCGAGCGCGCGCTCGGCGTGCTCGGCGCCGAACATCTCGCGGCGTAACTCGAGACCCGCTTCCATCAACCTGTCGCTCATCGTTCGCCTCCTTCGGGTTGCAAGGTTGTCCCGGCTCCAATGGTAAGCGCCGACCTGGGGTCCAGTGCGGCCCTGCTATATTTCCGTCACTCATGAAAACCTTCGCGAACCGCGTCGCGGTCATCACCGGCGGCGCATCGGGCCTCGGGCGTGCGCTCGCCGAGCGCTTCGGCCGCGAGGGCGTGAAGCTCGTGCTCGCGGACATCGACGAGGCCGCACTCGCCCGCACCGCGACCGAGCTGAGAGCGCGCGGGTTCGCAGTCGCCACGCAACCTACCGACGTGTCGCAGGCCGCCGACGTCGAGCGCCTCGCGCGCGCCGCGCTCGACGCGTTCGGCGCGGTGCACGTCGTCTGCAACAACGCCGGTGTCGCTCCGCTCGGCGTGGTCTGGGAAGCGACCGAAGCCGACTGGCGCTGGGGCCTGGGCGTGAACCTTTGGGGTGTGATCCATGGCGTGCGGGTGTTCGCGCCGATCCTGCTCGCGCAAGGCGACGAGGGCCACATCGTGAACACGGCCTCGGTCGCGGGGCTGATCGCGCCGCCGGGCATGGGCGTCTACAACGTCAGCAAGCACGCGGTGGTCGCGCTCACCGAAACCCTGCATCACGATCTCGCGGCGCGCGAGGCGAAGGTGCGCTGCTCGGTGGTATGCCCGGCGTTCTTCGCCTCCGGCATCGCCGATTCCGAGCGCGGCCGGCCGGAGACGCTCCGCAGCGATCGCCCGAAGACCGACGACGACCGCGCGCGCGAAGCGATGCTGCGCAAGGCGACGCAGTCCGGCCGGCTCGGCGCGGCCGACATCGCGGAGGCGGTGTTCGCCGCGGTGCGCGACGAGCGCTTCTACGTGCTGACGCACCCGAAGATCAACGGCGCGGTCGAGCGCCGGATGCGCGACATCCTCGAGGGCCGCGAGCCCACGAGCCCGCTCTGAGGAGGCGCCATGCGTTCCCCCGGTGCGCAGCGGCGGTTTCTGCGGCTGGCGAGACGCAGCGCAGCGGCGGCGCTTGACGCGCGCGCGAGCCGCGCCTATCGTGCCGGTCATCCGGTCGGGACCGCAGGCTCCCGGCTCTTCCAAGACGGTGTCCCGTCCAAGACCTGCTGACTCTTGGAGACTCTCATGGACACCGTCGCATCCCCGCTATCCGTCGCCGACCTCGCCGCGCGCCTCGGCTCGCCCGATTGGCCCATCGTGCTCGACGTTCGCCGGCAGCCGGCCTACGAGCGCGACACCGAAACGCTGCCTGCCTTGCTGCGCTGCCCGCCGGAGGACGTCGACACGTTCGCCGCTTCGCTCCCGCCCGGCGCGGAGGTCGTCGCCTACTGCGTCCACGGCCATGAGGTGAGCCAGGGCGCGGCCGCAACGCTGCGCGCGCGCGGCTTCAACGCACGGTTCCTCGACGGCGGCATGGAGCACTGGCGCGAGGGCGGCGGCCCAATGCTCCGCAAGCACGCCGCGTTCGGCATCCCCGGGCCGGTCGCTTCGCGCTGGTTGACGCGCGAGCGGCCGAAGATCGACCGCATCGCGTGCCCGTGGCTCGTGCGGCGGTTCGTCGACCCGCGCGCGAGCTTCGTCTATCTGCCCACCGCGGCGGTGCTCGACGCCGCGCGGCGGGAGCGCGCGATCGCGTACGACATTCCCGGCGGCGCGATCTCGCACGACGGCGAGCTGTGCAGCTTCGACGTCATGCTGCGCGAGTTCGGCCTGCGCGACCCCGCCCTCGACGTGCTCGCGCGCATCGTGCGCGGCGCCGACACCGACCGGCTCGATCTCGCAGCGCAGTCGGCGGGTTTGCTCGCGGTGTCGCTAGGCCTCGGCCGCCTGCACGCCGACGACGGCGAGCTGCTCGAGCGGGGCATGATGGTGTACGACGCCCTCTATGCGTGGGCGAAGCACGCACGCACGGAACGGCACGGCTGGAACCCGGACACGATGCGATGAGCGCCCCGGCGCCGGTGTCGTTCGGCGCGGCGTTCCGCTTCTGGCTGAAGCTCGGCTTCATCAGCTTCGGCGGCCCGACCGGGCAGATCGCGGTCATGCACCAGGAGCTGGTCGAGCGGCGGCGCTGGATCTCCGAGGGCCGCTTTCTGCACGCGCTCAACTACTGCATGCTGCTCCCGGGCCCGGAGGCGCAGCAGCTCGCGACCTACATCGGCTGGCTCATGCATCGCACCTGGGGCGGTATCGTCGCCGGCGCGCTCTTCGTGCTGCCGTCGCTCTTCATCCTGATCGCGCTCTCGTGGATCTACATCGCGTTCGGCTCGCTTCCCGCGGTCGCGGGGGTGCTCTACGGGATCAAGCCGGCGGTCACCGCGATCGTCGTCTTCGCCGCGTGGCGGATCGGCTCCCGCGCATTGCGCAGCGCCGCGCTGTGGGCGATCGCCGCCGCCGCGTTCGTCGCGATCTTCGCCCTCGACGTCCCGTTTCCGGCCATCGTGCTCGGCGCGGCAGTGATCGGCTCCATCGGCGGCCGCGTCGCGCCGGACAAGTTCCGTGCCGGCGGCGGCCACGGCGCCGCCGCGAAGGGCGACGGACAGGCGATCATCGGCGACGGCACGCCGACGCCGGAGCACGCGCGGTTCACTTGGGGCCGGTTCACACGCGTGCTGCTCGTCGGGCTTGCGCTCTGGGGCGCGGCGATGGGCGCTCTCGTCGCACGCGGCGGCTGGGAGGGGACGCTCGCACAGATGGGGTGGTTTTTCACCAAGGCCGCGCTGCTCACTTTCGGCGGCGCCTACGCGGTGCTGCCCTATGTCTATCAGGGCGCGGTCGAGCACTATGGCTGGGTCACCGCGCCGCAGATGATCGACGGCCTCGCGCTCGGGGAGACAACGCCCGGGCCGTTGATCATGGTGGTCGCGTTCGTCGGCTTCGTCGGCGGGTGGACGAAGGCGATCTTCGGGCCTGACGCGCTATTCATGGCCGGCGCGGTTGCGGCGGTGGTCGTGACGTTCTTCACCTTCCTGCCGTCGTTCGTCTTCATCCTGCTCGGCGGTCCGCTCGTCGAGACGACGCACGGCGAGTTGCGGTTCACCGCACCGCTCACCGCCATCACGGCGGCGGTGGTCGGCGTCATCCTCAATCTTGCGGTCTTCTTCGCCTACCACGTGCTGTGGCCGCAGGGGCTGGGCGGACGCTTCGACTGGATCTCGGCGGCGATCGGACTTGCGGCGGGCGTCGCGTTGTTCCGCTTCAAGGCCGGGATCATTCCGGTGATCCTGGCGTGCGGGGCAGCCGGTCTGGCGTTGCGGCTCGCGGGCCTGGCGAGCTAGCCCGCGGCTGCTCGTCTACCTCAACAGCCGCGCAAGCCCGGCCTCGACGCCGATCGCCGCAATCGGCGCGGCGGAGTCCACCGCCGCGGCGCGCGGGACGCGCGCCAGCGCCGCCGCCCGCTGCGCGCCGACGAGCACGCTGTCGAGCACCGGCGCCCACACGCGCGGCTGGATCTGCTCGGCGAGCCCGGCTAGCGCGGCGCCGCCGAGGATGATCTGGTCCGCGCCGTCCTCATCGGCCGCCGCGGCGCATTCCTTCGCGAGCATCTCGATCGCGCCGTCGCGATTCGCCGCGATCTGGCCGCCGGTCAGCGAGACCGTGCGCACGCCGGCGAGGCGGTCCGAAAGCCCGAGCATCGCGACGAACCGCTCGAGCATCGGCTTCCATCGGGCACCGCCGGTGACGATTCCGAAGCGCCCGCCCCGCTCCACCGCGGCCTGCATCGACGCCTCCGCCAGCCCGATGACCGGCAACTTGCTCACCTCGCGCAGGGCGAAAAGGCCCGGGTCGCCGAAGCACGCGAGCAGCACCGCATCGCAGCCCTCGCCGTGCTCCGCATAGCAATCGAGCGCGGCGTGCGCCGCGACCGCGTAGCAGGCCTCCGACGAGATGTACGCGCAGCCGAAGCGCCCGGTCGCACCGATGAGCTCGATGTCGTCGCCGACCACGGTGCGGACGTAGCGCAGGCAGAGATCGGTGATCGACGCGGTGGTGTTGGGGTTGATGACGAGGAGGCGGGGCATCGAATCAGTTTAACTCCGCTCTTGTGCAGAAGGGGTGGCGGGCGTGCGGGCAAGGGTTGGGCGGGAGGATTCGCCAGCGCGCGGACGTTCGTGCGCAGATCTACGGCGAACAGCGCGCGTCAGAGCCCTACGAAGATCACTCCGCCGAAATCCGCCCGATCACGCGGCGAATCCGCGAAGTTCGGCTAGTCCGCTTCGCGCCCTCGGAGATACCGTCTAAACGCCCAGTCCGAGCCACATTCCGCGCACCTCAGCCCGGCCGGCGCGTGCGTTGGCTCAATTGGGAGGTCGCCGCGCGGCTCATCGTGCAGTTCCCGAAGCATCTCGCGGATTGCAGGGGAACACCGGGTGGAAATTCTCCCAGTGAGTCCGGCCAGCTGTATCGTCGCGCGGATCTCTTGGCCGCCGGTCGCCGGGCGGCGCCGCATCCGCCGGCGCTTGCTCGAACACCTCCCTCGCGCCGAGCGGCGGTTCGCGCACAGGAACGTATATCGTCTGTTCTACTGCGCTACGTGCGTTGGCCGACACCGAGAGCGCGAGAACGATGGCGATCAAGGCGAGTCGAAGAGTTCGCATGGCAAGGAAGGCTGCGCTCGTCTAGAGAGGAGCTGCCGGAGCGGGACCTGCTCCGGCAGCGCTGAGCCCTGGTGAGCGGAGATCCGTTCGTTCAGGGTTACGGGTTGAACACGTAGGGCGTCTCTTGTTCGTACGCGGGCTCCAGCTTCGACGGCTGGGTCTGGGCTTGGAAGGAAGTCGCTTCCGGCGCCTGTCTCCAGACCGAATTCGGCGATGTGTCGAGCGTCGGGTTCGCGAAGGCGGCGGACGCGCCGAAACCGAGGACTGCGAGAGTGACGGCGATAAGGATGCGTTTCATGGTCGGTTCCTTTCGGTGGTTGAGGTATGCGCCTGCAAGGCCGGCCGGCGACTCCCGGAGAGGAGGGGGGCCAAGAGCATCGCCGGCCGGCTGCAAGTCACAGCCTCAGGTTGCACGCGTCCGGCGTCGGTCCGATGTCGCGCACGCCGTTTTCCGCGGCGGACGACGCGCCGGCGCGTCAAGCGACACTCGCGACCGCATTCAGCATCGCGATTGCGTCGTTGCCACCGGTCAGGACGCGGACGTGCCTGTACCCGGCGTGGATCAACTGTCTTGCGAGCACGGCCGACCCTTCGCCCGACTTGCCCGGCGAGGGGGTGGGCTGCAAGGTCCCATCCGCCGCCAGGACAAGGGACGGAAAAGACACCGGCTTCGCCACGCCCGCCTCGAACCGCCTGTTACAGCCGTAACGAAGCGCCCGGCGCAAGAGATCGTTGCGACAACCACAATGATCAGCATTCTTGGGTGCGAGCCCCACGCGGCTCGCGAGATCAGGAGTCCGCGATGAACCTGCTCGACCCCCGGTTCAAGTACGTTCCGGCCGCGTCAACCGACGTCGCGAGCACCTGGAGACGCTTCGGATTCAAGCCCGTGACCGACGAGGAGCGCCGCACCAGGTTGTTGCGCGGGCAACCGGAGGAAGCGGTTCGCATCTTCGGAGCGAGGAACGGGGCGGAGGCTCAGCCGGGTGGGCGGCCCCTCCTGCGGCGCGTGTCCAGCAATCTCGGGACGTAGAGATGATCCGGAGAGGACGTGGCTTGGGAGTCCCCAAGGCGAGGTTCTCTGCCGAATCGTCCGCTGCGCCATCTTCGTGAAGAACTGCTCCATATAGTGGTCGGGCCGCTCCATGGCCTCGTAGATGCCCCACCCGTAAACGCCGTTCCGACGCCGCGAAGTTCTGAGTTCCTGAATCGCAGCCAGGAAGAGTTGCGCTTGGGCGGGGTCGATCTGGTACTCGACGGTCGTCAGCACGACCGCCCGATCATGTGCGTCGTCAAGCAGCACTTTTGGCTCGGCCCATTGTAGCGAGGGCTTTAGATCCTCTTTGTCGAGGGTCACGAGCTGGAACCGAAACACGGTCGCCGCAGCGGTCGTCGGTGATCATCTACCGACGACCGCCCAGGAATCATGCCACCCGTTTCGGTGACGGCACACTAGGACTAATGCGCAGCAGCCTTGGTCTCCTTGGCCGCCCGTTTGATCAGCGCAACAACCTCCTTAGGCTGCGACACATAGATCGCATGACTTCCGGCGGCCTCGACAACGGTTGACCCCGCCCGCTTGGACATGAAGCGCTGTGCTGGAACCGGAATCATCTTGTCGTCCGTGGCCACCAAGTACCAACTGGGCTTCGCCTTCCACGCCGGCTCGCGGATCGCGCCACTGAGGGCCTCGACTCCCCAAGGCACTTGGGAATCGGCCATGAAAGCGGCCTTTTTCGCACCGACGTCTGCCGCGAAAGCGGCAGCGAACTTTGCCTTGTCAAGGGAGAGATAACCGTCCTGCGGCGGTAGGATCGGCGGTACCGGCGCGCCGGACGGAGGATCCTTGATGAGCGAAGACACGGATTCGCCGGTGTCCGGCGCGAACGCCGCGACGTACACCAATCCCGCCACCTTGGGGTGGTTTCCGGCCTCGGTGATGACGACGCCACCATAAGAGTGGCCGACAAGGATGACCGGCCCGGGTTGTGCGTCGATGGCGCGCTTCGTGAACGCGACATCGTCCGCTAGCGACCTCGTCGGATTCTGCACGACACTGACCGAATAGCCATCTTCCTTCAGAGCGTGATACACGCTCTCCCAGCCAGACCCGTCGACGAACCCGCCGTGGACGAGAACGATCGACCCCAAAGCCTCTGTTGCGCTAACCATCGTAACCTCCATGTGTGTGAATTAGGCCGATGCGCGTGCTCGCTCGGCTTACGTGAGTCTCGGCGCCCGAGGTGAGCCGGCCGTGTCGCAGGGGGAAGCCTGCGTGTCAGCGGACACGGATGCGTTGCGGATGCCGCTTGCCCGGCCGGCGAGCTCGACGGCGAGGCGAGCGCGGGGAGGGCGTCAGTGCGCGCCGGCCCGTGCACGGTGCAGTACGCGCGCGAGGCTCGCGGCGAGCTCGGTTCCAAAAAGCGGCTTCTTGAGCACCTCGTCGGCGCCGGCCTCGCGGGCCCCACTCGCCACCGTGCCCCCGACGAAGCCGCTCATGAGCATCGTGGGGATACCGGCGCGCATGCCCCGTACCGCGCGGATCAGCGCCGTGCCCGACATGCCGGGCATGCGCTCGTCGGTGATCACAGCGTCGTATCCGAGCGGGTCGGCGCGGAACGCCTCCAGCGCCGCCGCGCTCGAGGTGAAGCCCACCGGCTGGTAGCCGAGCGCTTCCAGCGTTTCGGTGGCGATGCGCACCAGCGGCTCCTCGTCGTCGACAACCAGCACGCGCTCGCGGTTGCCGCGCGGCACGTCCGGCGTCTCGCTCTCGTCGACCTCGGCGGCGTCGCCGGCACGCGGCAGGTACACCGTGAACGTGCTCCCGGAGCCGGGTGCGCTTGCCACCTCGATCGCGCCCCCCAGCTCCGTGACGATCCCGTGCACGAGCGAGAGGCCCAGCCCGGTACCGACCCCGACCTCCTTGGTCGTGAAGAACGGATCGAAGATCCGCTCCAGGGTTTCCGGCGACATGCCGATACCGGAATCGGCGACTTCCAGGACGACGTACTCGCCGGCTTCGACCGCCTTCGTGGTGGCGACGTGCGGCGCATCGACCCGCACCGTCTGCAGCAGGACTCGCAGGGTGCCGCCGGAAGGCATCGCCTGCACGGCATTCGTCGTCAGGTTCATCAGCACCTGATGCACCTGTGTCGGGTCACCGGACACCGCCGCGCGGCCCGCGCGCAGTCGGGGCGCAATGGTGACGTTCGCCGGGAGCTTGGCCGCAAGCTGGTCCAGCGCTTCACGGGCCACTCGCTCGATATGCACCGCGACCCGCTCGTCCACGCCGCTCCGGCTGAAAGCAAGGATCTGCTCCACCAGTGCCCGGCCGCGCTCGCCCGCGGTCATGATGCTGTCGAGATCGCGCCGCAGCCGGCTGCCCTTCGCGGCGTCCCGCAGCGCCATCTCGCCGTAGCCGAGGATCGCCCCGAGGATGTTGTTGAAGTCGTGCGCGATACCCCCGGCGAGCGTGCCCATCGCCTCCAGCCGCTGCCCCTGGCGAAGCTGCCGCTCGAGCCTGCGCAGCTCCTCCTCGGCGCGGCGCCGCTCCGTAACATCGAGCATGAACCCGACCATGCGCACGGGCTTCGCCTCGGCGTCGAAGAATATCCGGCCCTTCGCCTGCAGCCAGTGCACGGTGCCGTTCTGATGGCGGACTCGGTATTCGGCGGCGACGTCACCCGTCTCGTTGGCGCGCTTGATCGCCGCCTTCACCGCCGGCCAGTCCTCCGGGACGACGAGCTTCTTCCAGGTCTCGTAGGTCCCGTCGTAGGTGCCCGGCGCGAGGCCGTACATCATCTCGAGATCCGGCGACCAGCGGTTCTGTCCCTCGCCCGCGCCGATGCGCCACTCGAACGCCACGGCGCGCGCGGCCTTCTGTGCGAGGTCGAGCATTTCCTGGCGCGACCGCAGCTCCTGCTCCGTGCGCTTGCGCTCGGTGATGTCGGTCAGGACGCCGGTCACGCGCTGGGGCTCACCCTGCTGGTTGCGCGAGATCTTCCACCGCGCGCGCACCCACCGCACCTGCCCCGGCGGAAGGACGACGCGATACTGGAAATCGGTGCGATCGGACGTCCCGGTCAGTCCGGCATGGACCGAGGAAGCGATGTGCTCCAGGTCGTCCGGGTGATAAGGCACGTTGGCGATGAAGTCCGCACGCTTGTCGAAGTGCACATCCTCCGGGAAGCCGAAAATCCGATTTACCGTTGGGGACACGAAGATGTCGTCGGTCACGACGTCCCACTCCCAGTGGCCCTCGTCGGTCGCTTCCATGGCACGTGCGTAGCGCGCCTCGGAGAGCCGCAGCGCCTCCTCGATGCGCTTGCGCTCGGTGATGCTGTGGCCCACGCCCTGATAGCCGCTAAACCGGCCGTGCTCGTCGAAGATCGGTGCGCCGCTGACGCTTATATAGCGAGCGGTTCCATCCTCGCCGACGCGGTAGTACTCGAAGTCGCGGAATGGTTCCCGAGCTTCGAGCGCGGCCCGGTGCTCGGCCCAGGAGCCGGACAGCGGTCGTAGGCCGGGAAGCTCCCAGCGTCGCTTGCCGATCGAGGTGCTGGCCGGATAACCGGCCAGATCGTTCACCTCGCTCGAGAGGTAGGTGAACCGCAGATCCTCGTCCTGTCTCCAGTACCAGTCCGACGAAAGGTTGGTCAGGGTGCGGAAGCGGGCCTCGCTTTCGCGCAGCGCCTCCTCGGCGCGCTTCTGCTGGTCGACATCGCTGACCGACCCGGCCATCCGGGTGGCCCGGCCGCTCTCGTCGCGCACGCACAGGCCGCGGATGCGTACCCAGCGATAGGTTCCGTCGGGATGGAGGACGCGCCACTCGCCCTCGTAGCGAGGCTCGCGGCCCGCGAGATAGTCCTCGACGGCGATGCGCTGCGCTTCCGCGTCCTGGGGGTGGAGCTTTACCATCTCGCGCCACTCGGTGCGTGGTCGGATGGTCGGCCCGGGCTCGAGTCCGTACAGCCGCTGCGCGCGCTCGGAGAGGAACATCGCGCCGGTCGTCAGGTCCCAGTCCCAGATGCCGTCGTTCGAGCCCGCCACGGCGAGCACGAACCGGTCCTCCGATTCGCGCAGCGCTTCCTCGGCGCGCTTGCGATCGGTGACGTCGCGCCCGACGCCGCGATAGCCGAGGAACCGGCCCTGGGCGTCGAAGCGGGGTTCGCCGCTGTGCTCATAGAACCGCTCCTCGCCGTTCTCGATGCGGGAAAAACCGAAATCGACAAATCGCCGGCGCGCCGCGATCACCGCCCGGTGCGCAGTCCACGCCGCCTCGTCGGGCGAGACGTGCGGGATCTCCCAGCGGGTCTTGCCGAGCTTCGACCACGCGACGTTGCGGACCCCGCGGTAAGCCTTGCCGGTCTCGACCGAGGTGAATCGGTCCGCGACGTCCGTCTCCCAGAAGAAATCGGTGGAGAGCTTGGTCAGGCTGCGGAAGCGCGCTTCGGAATCGGCAAGCGCCTCCTCGCCGCGCCGGCGGTCGGTGATGTCGCTCAGCGAGCCCGACATGCGCGTCGGGACGCCCCGCTCGTCCACGAACAGCTTTCCGCGCGAGCTCACCCAGCGGATCTCGCCCGGACGGGGCTGGACGCGGTACTCGATCTCGTAGCGCGAGCTCGCGCCCGAAAGAACCGCTTCCCGCGCTTGCGCGACGCGTTCCCGATCGTCCGGATGGATCGGTTGACGGACGAAGAACTCGGCACGGCTCGCGAACTGCTCATCGGGCGCAATACCGAGCAGCTCCTTCATGCGCGCGGACACGAACATCTCGTCGGACGCCAGGTTCCACTCCCAGAGTCCCTCCCCCGCCGCATCCATCGCCCGCGCCTGGCGCTCCTCCGAGAGCCGCAGGGCATCCTCGGCATGCTTCCGATCGGTGATGTCGGTCATCGAGCCGCTGAATCGCGACAGTGCGCCGCGCTCGTCCCGGAACGCCTTTGCGCGCGAGCGCACCCAGCAGATCTCGCCCGGGCGAGGCTCGATGCGATACTCGAGCTCGTAGCGCTCCGCCTCACCCGACATGAGCGCATGGACGGCTTCAGGACGCGCCCGCGGTCGTCCGGGTGGAACGGCGCCCGCGCGACTGAACTCCGCGTGGTCGGCGAACCGGGTGTCTGCGTTCCATCCGAAGATCTGGTTCATGCGCGCCGACACGAATATCTCGCCGGTGGAGATGTTCACTTCCCAGTGGCCCTCGTCCGAGGCCTCCATGGCGCGCGCGTACCGCTCCTCGGACTCGCGCAAGGCCTCTTCCGCGCACTTGCGATCCGTATCGTCCGTGAGCGAACCGGCCACGCGGATCGCGCGCCCCTCCCCGTCCCGGTAAACCTTGCCGCGCGCACGCACCCAGCGCGTCTCGCCGGTCGGCAGCTCGACCCGGTATTCGAGCTCGTAGCGGTCCGCGCCGCTTTCGAGCGTCGCGGCGATCAGGCTCTCGACACGTTTGCGGTCGTCCGGGTGGAACGGTGTCCGGGCCACGAAGTCCTCGCGGCCGGTGAACCGGGCCTCCGGCGGGAAGCCGAGCACCTGCTTCATGCGCGCCGACTGGAACATCTCGCCGGTGAGCACGTTCCAGTCCCAGTGACCGGCGTCGGAAGCTTCCATCGCGCGGGCGTAGCGTTCTTCGGAGAGCCGGAGCGACTCGTTTGCGCGCGCGAGCTGCGCCGTGCGCTGCTCGACCACGGCTTCCAGCTCGTGATGCGCGCGCTGGAGCGCCTGCTCCGCCTGGCGACGGACGGCGATCTCGCTCTCGAGCCGCACGTTCTGGCTGGCGAGCTGTGCGAGCATGCCGTTGACGGTGTGCGCGAGCGCATCGAGCTCCGGCGAGCCGCCTCGGGCCGACAGACGGCGCGAAAGGTCGCCCTCGACGATCGCGGACGCGGTACGGCTGATCTGCTGCACCTCCGACAGCAGCCCGCGGCGGATCACCCATCCGAGCGCGGCACTCAGCACCAGAACGATGACAATCGCGCCGCCAATCCCCAACCAGAAGCGCTCGATGAACGCGTGGAAGAGGACGCTCTCGCGGGCGAGCAGGAGGTGGTATCCGTCCGGCAGCACCACGTGCGAACCGACCACCCGCATCGTCGCTCCGCCGCCGATGTCGATCACGAGACCGTAGGTGCCGGGCGCGTCGGGAATCTGTGCCGGCCAGGCGGGCAGATTGCCGGCGAGGCGGCGCTTCGACGGGTCGGCGAGGATCATGACCTGGTCGCCGGGCAAGCTTGCCGCCCGCGAGGCCATCGCTGCGGTCAGTCCGCTTGCGCCTTCCCGGGCGAACACTTCGACCAGCGACTGCAGCTCCTCGCCTTCAACATATGCCTTGAAAGTCGAAAGATTCGTGCGCCAGCCATACCAGAGCGGAACCGCGAACAGCGCGAGCGCCAGCACACTGAGCGCGATGTATCCGAGCGCCAGCCTGGACGGGGAAAAACGAAGGGACCTCATCATGTGTGGATCGCAGTGAAGATCTCCTCGAACAGCACGGCGCCCGATCGGGTCGCCCGGCGCTCGCACCTTGCGCCCGTCATGGGCTCTCGAGCGACTCGCGGACGGCGGCGAGCAGCTCTTCGCGCGTGAACGGCTTGGGCAGCACCTTGCACACGCCCAACTGCCGCGCCGCCTCGGCCGATGCACCGAGCCCGCGGCGCAACCGTGCCGAGACCGCCAGAATAGGGGCAGGGCACGTCGCCTGCAACGAGCGGATCAGCGCGCCGCCGGCGCGCGGGCTCGAGACGTTAGCGATCACAAGGCATGGGGGCTCGTCGGAGGCGGTCGCGCCGGACGACCGTAGGATGACGGTCGTAGCCCGCATCCTTCAGCCAGCGCTCGAGCAGTGCGCGGATGAGGTCGTCGGTCTCGACGACGAGAATATAGCCCTTTCGACGCACCGTCTCTTTGCGGCATCCCAGGGCGACGCGCTTCCTGTGCGCCGCCTCACGCGCGCTCCTTTCCATGGCGATTCAACGCGCCGCCCTCCCCGCCAGTGCGACAGCCGTATGGCCGAATGTGTCAGTTGACACGATCGCCCGGCAGCCGTTACATCCTGGGGACGCGCCACAGCGCCACCGTTAGCACGCGATTTGCGCTACACGGAGGTGACCGATGGACATGAGCCAACCACCGATGGACACGACCAAGACCGCCCACGTGCTCGCAGTCGACGACGACCCGTCGGTGCGGCAGATGATCGCCGACTACCTCGGCGACAACGAGGTGCGCGTCACCGCCGTCGCGAGCGGACAGGAGATCGCCGAAGTCATGGCGCGCGAGACGATCGATCTCGTCGTCCTCGATCTCCGGCTGCCCGGCGAGGACGGGATGCAGATCGCACGGAGGCTCCGCGAGGAATCCGACGTGCCGATCATCATGCTCACCGGGCGGAAGGACGAGGCCGACCGCGTGATGGGGCTCGAGCTCGGCGCCGACGACTACCTCACCAAGCCGTTCTCGCCGCGCGAGCTGCTCGCCCGCATCCGCGCGCTCGCTCCGCCGCTCACGCGCGCAGCGAGACGGTCTGCCGACGGGCTGGCAGAGGATCCGCGCCTACCGGTTCGCCGGCTTGGAGCTGAACGTGCGGTTGCGCCGCCTCACCACGCCGGGCGGCGAGAACGTGCCCTCGACGAACAGCGAGTTCAACCTGCTCGCCGCGTTCCTCTGCGGCGCCGCAGCGCGTGCTGTCGCGCGACCAGCTGCTCGGCCTGTCGCGCCTGCATAACGACGAGGTCTACGACCGCTCGATCGACGTGCAGGTCGGACGGCTGCGCAGGAAGCTCGAGCCGGGCAAGGACGCTGCGGCAGCTCATCCGCACCGAGCGCGGCGCGGGCTACGTCTTCACCGCGCCGGTTGAAGTAGTCCGGTGAAAGCGGACTCGTAGACGCTCTCCACCGGAACGCCGAAGCGGTACCCGGCGCCGCGGATTTTCAGGATTTGGCGGGATTCGTGCTGGCATCGCCAAGCTTGCCGCGCGGCCGCATGATGACGTCCGGCGCGAGCGAGGAATCGCGAGAAGCTCACCTGCCAGCTTTGCAGAGAGCTGCCGCGGACAATCAACCAGATACGTAATCGCGATTTGGGACACTTGGAGCGGATTTGAGACAGCGACTCTCCTGCCCTCGCCCAAGTGACGATTTTCTCGCCGCCGATGATCTGGTGGTGGTCGAGCTCACGGCCGACGTTGTCGATCTCGCCACTGCGGTTCGCACCGAGCACTGGCTCAAGACTCCGGATTCGCTCCAGGCGGCCTCGGCCCTGGCGCCCGGAGCAGCTACCGTCTTCATC
>CAVWFR010000035.1:0-40419 GCA_963754305.1 uncultured beta proteobacterium
CGACTCCGACCGGATGTTCGCGATCGCCTGGGGCGTGTCCTGCGCCGCGGTCGCGATCGGCGGCGGACTGCTCTCGACGTACTACGCCATCACGCCGCTCTCGGGCTCGCGCTGGGCGCTGCCGGCGTTCGTCGCGGTCGCGATCGGCGGCTTCGGCTCGATCACCGGCGCGTTCTTCGGCGGGCTGATCATCGGCGTCGTGCAGACGGCCGGCGGGTTCTTCACCTCGCCAGCTACAAGCAGCTCTTCGTCTTCGCGCTGTACCTGATCGTGGTGTTCTGGCGGCCCTACGGCCTGCTCGGCCGCCGATGAGAGCGTGGCTCGCGCACCGCGTCGAGGGCTTGCCGGTCGCGGCCATCGTCGTGCTGACGACCGCGCTCGTGGTGTATCCGCTGGTTGCCACGTTTCCGTTCTGGCGGCACATCGTAATCATGTCGATGCTCTATGGCGCGATGGGCGTCGCCTGGAATATCCTGGGCGGCCTCGCTGGCCAGGTGTCGTTCGGCCATGCGCTGTACTTCGGCATCGGCGCCTATACCGCCGCCTATTGCTACAAGTTCCTCGGGCTCGTCCCGCTCGTCTCGATGCCGATCGCGCTTGCCGTCTCGACCGCGGCGGCGGTGCTCGTCGGCCTGCCCACCTTCCGTCTCCGCGGACACTACTTCGTGCTCGCCTCCGTGTTCATCATGGAAGGGATCTACGTCGTGGTGTCCAACTGGGACCGGTTCGGCGCCGCGATCGGGCTCGAATACCCGGTCTACAAGGCACGGGGCTTCGCCGATGCGCTGTGGCACGGGCAGTTCCCGGGCAAACTCCCGTACTACTATTTCGCGCTCGGGCTCCTCGCGCTGGCGCTCGTTGCGTTCCGGGTGATCCAGCGCTCGCCATTCGGCATGTTTCTCGTCGCGATCCGCGAGGAGCAGGACGCCGCGCAGAGCCTCGGCGTGAATGTCGCGCGCTGCAAGCTCTATGCGCTCATCGCTTCGGCCGCGGTTACCACGCTGTGCGGGACGTTCTACGCGCAGTACGTGCTCTACGTGGAGCCGGCATCGACGATGTCGCTCCTGATCTCGCTCGAGATCTGCTTCGTCGCGATCCTCGGCGGGATCGGCACGCTGTGGGGGCCGGTGCTCGGCGCGTTCGTGATCATCCCGCTCACCGAACTGCTGCGCGCCTATCTCTCGGGACGGATGGTGCTCGACATGTCGGGGCTCGCCGGTGGCGGCATCGGCGCCTGGGCCGAGTACTACGCACGCGGCGGGGGCGGCAACCTCGACATCCTCGCCTACGGCCTGGTGATCATCCTGATCGCGCGCTACCGGCCGGCCGGCGTGCTCGGCTTCTTCCGGCGGATCGACTGACGATGACCGACGCCCTGCTAGCGGTGCACGGCCTTACGAAGCGCTTCGGCGGCGTGTACGCGAATCGCGACGTGTCGTTCGAGGTCGGCCGGGGGGAGATCGTCGGCCTGATCGGGCCGAACGGCGCCGGCAAGACGACGCTCTTCAACCTCATCACCGGCTTCATCCGGCCGGACGCCGGGGCGGTGCGCTTCGCCGCTGCCGACGTGACCGGTCTGCGACCCGATCGGCTCTGCCACCTCGGCGTCGCCCGCACGTTCCAGATCCTGAAGCCGTTCCCGCGCCTCACGGTGGCGGAGAACGTGATGATCGGCGCGCTCGCCCGCGGCGGCGGGATCGCGCGCGCACGGGATACTGCGCGCCGGTGCCTCACGCTCGTGGGTCTCGATCACAAGGGGGACATGCTCGCCCGCGGGCTCTCTACCGGGCAGCGCAAGCGTCTCGAGATGGCGCGGGCGCTCGCCACCGGTCCAAAGCTGCTCCTCCTCGACGAGATCACCGGCGGTGTCGACCAGCCGAGCATTCCCGGCCTGATCGCCCTCGTCGGGCGGCTGCGCGAGGAGGGCGTCACGCTGCTAGTGATCGAGCACAACATGCGGGTGATCATGGGGCTCGCCGACCGGGTGGTGTTTCTGCATCTGGGCGAGAAACTCGCCGAAGGGACGCCGCAGGCGATCGCCACGCATCCTGAGGTGGTCGCGCTCTACCTGGGACGGCAGGATGCCGGGCACTGAGCCGCTGCTCCGGATCGACCGGCTCGAGGTCGTCTACGGCGACTTCCAGGTGTTGTGGGGCGTCTCGCTCGAGGTCCACGAAGGCGAGATCGTGTGCCTGCTCGGCCCGAACGGCGCCGGCAAGAGCACGATCATGAATGCCGTCACCGCGCTCGTCCCCCGCAGCGCGGGCCGGGTGACCTTCCGCGGAGACGACCTGGCGGGCGTTCCCACGCACGCAATCGTGGCCCGCGAGCTTGGCCACGTGCTCGAGCGCAGGCGGCTCTTTCCCACGCTCACCGTGCGGCAGAACCTGCTGCTCGGCGGCTACAGCCCGGCTGCGCGCGAGCATCGCGCCGAGTCGCTGGCGTGGGTCGAGAACCTGTTCCCGCTTCTGGTCGAGCGCAAGGATCAGCTCGCCGGCACGATGTCGGGCGGCCAGCAGCAGATGGTCGCCATCGCGCGCGGCCTGATGGCGCGGCCCCGTCTCCTGATGATCGACGAGCCGTTCCTCGGGCTCGCGCCCAAGGTGATCGACGAGATCCTCGCGATCGTGGCGCGCATCAATCGCGAAGGCGTGGCGGTGCTGTTCACCGAGCAGAACGTGCAGCTCGCGCTGTCGGTCTCGAATCGCGGCTATCTGCTCGAGAGCGGCCGCATCGCGCTCGAGGGTTCCGGCCGCGAGATGCTCGAGCACCAGACCGTGCGGCAGGTCTACCTCGGCCTATGAAGCTCAGGCGCGGGCGCCGCTCGCACGAGACCCAGCGCGAATGGGTCTACGAACAGCTGAAGCACATGCTGATGTCGGGCGCCTTTGCGCCGGGGCAGAAGCTCACCCTCGCGCGCATCGCCGCCGACCTCGGGGTCAGCATGATGCCGGTGCGCGAGGCGCTCCGTCGCCTCGATGCCGAGCGTGCGCTCACGATGCGCCCGAACCGCTCGGTGACCGTGCCGCGCCTCTCGCGGGCGGAGACGCTGTCGATCCGCGGCATCCGGCAGATGCTCGAGGGCCATGCCGCGGCGACTGCCGCGAACCTCATCACCGCGGCCGAAGTGGATCGTCTGGCGGCGCTGCAGGTCGAGCTCGCGGCGGCGCGGGGGCGCGGGGACCCGAAGCGCATCCTCGCCCTGAACGAGGAATTTCACTTCCTCGTCTACAACGCCGCCTGCATCCCGGTGCTCGTCGACGTGATCTCGACGCTCTGGCTCCACTCCGCGCCGACGCTCGGTTTCTTCTTCCGCAATGCGCGCGGACTGCGCGAGTACTCCGAGACGCAGATCCGGAACAACCTCGCGCTGGTCGCCAGCCTGAAGCACCGCGATGCCGAGGGCGCCCGCCGCGCGATCGAGGCGGAGATCGTCGAGGGCAGCCGGCTCCTCGACCGCCTGATGCGCGAGGCGAAATGGGACGAGACGGCGGTGGCGCCGCGGCCGCGGCGCACCGGCGCCCGGAGCGCGGCCCGGAAGTAGTCGCGGCTGCGCGTATTGCGCCGGCGCGACAAATTTGATCAAATCTGTCAGGATCAGGGCTAACAGGGTAGAGGAGCGCACACACCATGCTCCGCGTCGGCGCCGACATCGGCGGGACCTTCACCGACATCGTCTTTCTCGGACCGGACGGGACCGTTCGCGCGGCGAAGCTCCTGTCGACGCCCGACGACTACGGCCGCGCGATCCTCGACGGCCTGCAGAGCGATCGTGCGCGCGGCGGGGATGCGGCGATCGCGGAGATCGTCCATGGGACGACGGTCGCGACCAATGCAATCCTCGAGCAGAAAGGCGCCAAAGTCGGGCTGCTCACCACCAAAGGCTTCCGCGACGTGCTCGAGATCCGGCGCGTGCGCCTGCCGGTGCTCTACGACATCACGTGGCGCAAGCCCGAGCCGCTGGTCCGACGCGAGCGCCGGCTCGAGGTCGACGAGCGCGTCGGCCCGGGCGGCGAGGTGCGACAGCCGCTCGACCGGGCGGGCGCCCGCGACGCGATCGACCGGCTGAAGGCGCTCGGCTGCGAGTCGGTGGCGGTCTGCTTCCTCCACAGCTACGCCAATGCCGAGCACGAGCTCGCGGTGGCCGAGCTCCTCGACGGCGAGTTCCCGTTCGTCTCGCTGTCGTGCCGCGTCCTGCCCGAGCTGAAGGAGTACGAGCGCACTGCCACGACCGTCGTCGACGCATACGTGAAGCCGGTGGTGAGCCGCTACCTGCACAATCTGCGCACCAACTTGGATGCCGCCGGCGTGTCGGCGCCGGTCCTCGTGATGCAGTCGGGCGGCGGCATCTTCTCCGACCGCGCGGCGGCGGCAAGCCCGGTGCGGATCATCGAGAGCGGTCCGGCGGCAGGGGTGATCGCCGCGGCGGCGGTAGGGCGCGTCGCCGGGCTCGACAACCTGATCACGTTCGACATGGGCGGTACCACCGCGAAAGCGTCGATCATCGAACGCGGCGCGATTGCCCTGTCGGCGGAGTACGAGGTGGGCGGGGGCCTCAACCAGGGCAGCCGGCTCATCAAGGGCGGGGGCCACCTGATCCGCATCCCCGCGATCGACGTGGCGGAGGTCGGCGCCGGCGGCGGCTCCGTCGCCTGGATCGATCCCGGCGGCGTGCTCCGCGTCGGCCCGGAAAGCGCGGGGGCCGTGCCCGGCCCCGCCTGCTACGGTCGGGGCGGCGAGCGTCCTACGGTCACGGACGCCAACCTCGTCCTCGGCTATCTGAACCCCGGCTATCTCGTCGGCGGCGAGCTGCGGCTCGACGCGGCGCGCGCCGAGCGAGCACTCCGGGAACACGTCGCCGAGCCGCTCGGGCTTTCGCTCCTCGACGCCGCGGAAGGCATCCACCGGATCGCGAACGCGGCCATGCAGCGCGCGATACGCTCGGTTTCGATCGAGCGCGGCCGCGATCCGCGCGACTTCACGCTGGTCGCGTTCGGCGGCAGCGGTCCGGTGCACGCCGCGGGGCTTGCCGAAGCGCTCGACATCGGGCGCATCCTGATCCCGCCGCATCCCGGGCTCTTCAGCGCCATCGGGCTCCTTGCCGCGGACGTCCAGCAGCTCTACACGCGCTCGCTGCTGCGGGAACTCGGCAAGGCCGACCTCGTCGCAGCGGAGACGATCCTGCGCGAGATGGAAGCGCGCGCGGTGCACGACCTCGGGACGGAGGGGTTCGGCGCCCGCGACGTGAGGCTCGAGCGTTTCGCGGACCTGCGGTATCGCAAGCAGATCTCCGAGCTGTTGCTTCCGCTCCCCGATCGCGCCCTCGAGCCGGGCGACCGCGAACGGCTGGCCGACGCGTTCCATCGCGAGCACGAAGCGACTTACGGTTACGCGATGCGCGACGAACGGATCGAGATCGTCTCGCTCAAGCTCCGGGCGCGCGGCGTGCGCGCGACCGTCCCGCCGGCCTGGGACCGCATGGGCCGCGGCAGCGCCGCGGCGGGCGAGCGGATCGCGCACTTCGGTCGCGAGCACGGAGCGCTCACGGCGCGGGTGCTCGGGCGCGCGGCGCTCGACGACCAGCCGCTCGCCGGCCCGCTGGTCATCGAAGAGTACGACTCGACGACCGTCGTGCCCCCGGGCTGGACCGCCCGCGCGGGCGCGCACGGCTTCGTCCACCTGGAGCAACAGTCATGAAACGCGACGCGACCGTCGTGCCGGGGATCGACCCGGTCACGTTCGAAGTGCTGCGGATGGGCCTCGACACCATCGCCGACGAGATGGCCTACACCATCGTCCGCAGCGCACGCTCGACGATGATCAAGGACTGCATGGACTACTCGGCGTCGCTGTGCACCGCGCACGGCGACTTGATCGCGCAGGCGGTGAACATCCCGGTCATGATGTGCTCGACGCCGGATGCGCTTCTGCCGACGATCCGCAAGCTCGGCCCCACGCTCGCGCCCGGCGACTGCATCATCCTCTCGGACCCCTACGAAGGCGGCTCGCATCTTCCGGACATCTTCATGTTCGTCCCGATCTTCTGGGAGGGGCGACTAGTGGCGTTCTCGTCCACCTGTGCCCATCACGCCGATGTCGGCGGCATGGTCCCGGGCAGCGGCTCGAGCGACGCGACCGAGATCTTCCAGGAGGGGCTTCGCATCCCGATCGTCAAGCTCTACGAGCGCGGCAAGCCGAACGCCGCGCTTTACGAGCTGATCCTGCGCAACGTCCGGTTTCCGTCGATGCTCGAGGGCGACCTCGAGGCGCAGCGCTCGGCGTGCCTGATCGGCGAGCGCGAGCTGCACCGCGTGATCGCGCGCTACGGCGTCGACACGGTGGTCAACGGCATGGCGGCGCTGCTCGACTACTCGGAGCGCATCGTCCGGGAAGAGATCCGCGCGATGCCGGACGGCGTCTACGAGTTCACCGACTACGTCGACGAGGACGGGATGGACCCCGATCCGATCCCCATCCGCCTCAAGCTCGAAATCCGCGGCGACCGGGTGATCGCGGACTTTTCGGAATCGGCGCCGCAGGTGCGCGGCTCGATCAACTGTTCGCTGTCGGTGACCAAGGCGTCGACGTTCACCGCCGTGAAGTGCTTCTGCCGGCAGCCGTTCCCGCCGAACTCGGGCTTCTTCCGCCCGATCGAGGTGATCGCACCCGAAGGCACCGTTCTGAACGTCGCATTCCCCGGCGCGACCTTCATGCGCGGCCTCACGATCTACCGGATCAACAACGTTCTCTTCGGGGCGCTCGCGCGCGCCATGCCCGAGCGAGCGATCGCGGCCGACGAGGGCGGTACGTCGATCGTGGTCATGGAGGGGCGCGACGCGGACAACGAGCGCTTCCTCTACATGGAGACGATCTCCGGCGCATGGGGCGCACGCGCGGATGCGGACGGGATCGACTGCGCTTCGAACGTGACCGGGCTGCAGTCGAACACGCCGGTCGAGGTGCTCGAGACCGAGTACCCGGTCGAGATGGTGCAATACGGCTTCGTGGCCGATTCCGGCGGTGCGGGACGCCACCGGGGCGGCCTGTCGCTGGTTCGCGAGTACCGCTACCTCGCCGATCGCGGCACCCTGCAGATGCGGGCCGACCGGGTGCGCTTCGCACCCTATGGGCTCTTCGGCGGCAAGCCCGGCGGGCGCAGCGAGAACCGGCTCGATCCGTACGGCGCGAACGCCACGCTCGCCGCGAAGGTCAAGGGGCGGCCGCTCGCGCGCGGCGAGGTCGTCCGGCACGTGCTCGCCGGCGGCGGCGGCTACGGCTGGCCGTTCGAGCGCGACGTCGCCGCAGTGGTCGAGGACGTGCGCGACGGCAAGGTGACGCCGGACGCCGCGCGCCGGGACTACGGCGTCGCGCTCGATCCCGCGACGCTCGCGGTCGACGAGGCCGACACGCGGCGCCTGCGCGCTACGTTGCGCGCCGGCGTCGATGCCGACCGCCCGCCGTTCTGCACGCAATGAACCGGCTCGACGGCAAGGTCGCGATCGTCACCGGCGGCACGCGCGGGATCGGGCTCGCGATCGTGCAGGCCTTCCTGCGCGAAGGCGCGCGCGTCGTCTACTCGGGCACCTCGGAGGCGAGCCTCGAGCGCGCGCGCGCCGCGCTGCCGGCGGATGCGGCAGTGCGAGGGCGTGGTCGCGGATCTGCGCGATCCCGCGAACGGCGCGTCTCGTCCTCGAGCGTGCGTCCGCGCGCTTCGGCGGCGTCGACGTGCTGGTGAACAACGCCGGGACGCTCAGTCGCCGCGACGAGTGGGAGACGACGCCCGAGGACTGGGACCTCGTCATGAGCGTCAATCTCCGCACCGTGTTTTTCCTGTCGCGCGATGCGGCGCGCACGATGAAAGGCCGCGGCGGGGGCAGCATCATCAACATCGCCTCGGTCGCCGGCCAGATCGGCGGCATCGCCGGCAGCCCGGCCTACTCCGCGGCCAAGGCGGGCGTGCTCGGCCTCACCAAGTCGCTCGCCCGCCGGTTCGCGCCGCTCGGCATCCGCGTCAACGCGATCTCGCCCGCAGACATCGAGACCGACATGACGGCGGGGTTCCCGCCCGAGATCCGGGCACGCCTCATCGGCATGACGCCGCTCGGGCGCTTCGGCACCGTCGACGAGGTCGTCGGCGCGGCGGTGTACTTCGCGGCGGACGAGTCGAGCTACGTAACCGGACAGACGCTGGCGGTCAACGGCGGTCTGTTCATGTCCTGACCCTCAGCACGGAGCAATCGGACCATGGCGAAGCTGGAGTTCAAGATGTCCCGCGGCGGCGTGTTCGTCGCCGACATCTGGATCGAGAAAGTCCCCCAGACGTGGAAGCTCCTCACCGCATTCCTGCCCCAGACGATCAAAGGCTACAACGCGCGCTGGTCGGGGCGCGAGACGCATACCCCGCTATCGCTGCCCACGAAGCCGCCGCGGGAGAACCAGACTTCGCAGATGGGGATCGGCGACGTGCTCTACGGCCGTGAATGGGAGGACCGCGACTACACCGGCTTCGAGGCGATCGGCTGGTTCTACGCCGCCGAGATCGTCCGCGACTGGCGGGGGCTTGCACGCCGTGAACCATATCGGCCGCATCCAGCCGCAGTACTGGGGCCTGATCGAGGAGGTCGGCCTGCGCATCTGGCGCGGCGGCGGGGAGGACTGCACGATGCGAGTGATCGAGTAGCCGGCGCATGTATACGGTCGCGGTCGACATCGGCGGCACCTTCACCGACGTGGTCGCCATCGACGGCGCGAGCGGCCGCATGGCGATGGGCAAGTCGCTCACGACACCCGCCGATCTCCAGCGGGGCGTCCTCGACGGTCTCGCCGACGCCGCCGGCGAACTCGGACTGCAGCTCGGTGCACTGCTCACCGGCACCAGCCGGATGGTGCATGCGACCACGCAGTCGTCGAACGCGGTGTTCGCGTTCTCCGGTGCGAAGACCGCGGTGCTCGCAACGCGCGGCTTCGGCGACACGCTCCTCATCATGCGCGCGACCGGCCGCGTCGCCGGCCTCTCGGTATTCGAGCGCCACCACTACCGCGCGACCGACAAGCCGCGCCTCCTTGCCGACGAGCGCGACATCTTCGAGATCTCCGAGCGGGTGGACCACGCCGGTCGCGTCGTCGTCCCGCTCGACGAGGCTGCGGTTCTCGCGGCTGCGCGCGAGGTCCGCCGGCGCGGCTATCAGTCGGTGGCCATCGCGTACCTCTTCTCGCACCAAAACGCGGCGCACGAACGCCGCACAGCCGAGCTCCTCCGGGCCGAGGCGCCGGAGCTCTACGTCTCGATCTCCTCCGACGTCGCGCCGGTGATCGGCGAGTACGAGCGCTCGGCGACCGCGCTCTTCAACGCCTATGTCGGACCGGTCGTCGCGGGCTATCTCGCCCGTCTCGAGCGGACGCTGGCGGACGCCGGCCTCAGGCAGAAACTGCTGATCGTTCAGGCGAACGGCGGCGTGACGACGACGTCGCAGGTCGTGCCGATCTTCACGGTAGAGTCGGGTCCCGCTGCCGGGGTGGTGGGGGCGGCGCACCTCGCGCAGACACTCGGCAAGCCCGACGTGATCGCTACCGACGTCGGCGGCACGACGTTCAAGGTCGCGCTGATCCGCGGCGGCGAGTGGGGCTACAGCCGCGAGACGGTCTTGAACCAGTATCAGTTGCGTCTGCCGATGATCGACGTCGCGTCGATCGGCGCAGGCGGCGGTTCCATCGCGTGGGTCGACGGCCGCCGGCTCCGCGTCGGCCCGCGGAGCGCGGCGGCCGAACCCGGCCCCGCGTGCTACGGGCTCGGTGGTACAGAGCCGACGGTAACGGACGCCGATCTCGTCCTCGGCTATCTCTCGCCTGACCGCTTCCTCGGCGGACGGATGGCGTTGCATCCCGAGCGCGCGCGGGAAGCGATCGCCGGGCGAATCGCGGCGCCGCTCTTCGACGGCGACGTGCTCGCCGCCGCGGCCGGCATCCGGCAAGTCATCGACAGCCAGATGGCGGACCTCATCCGCAAGGTCACGCTCGAACGGGGTTACGACCCCCGCGACTTCGCTATGATGGCCTACGGCGGCTGCGGACCGGCGCATGCCGGCTCGTACGGCGCGGACGCCGGCGCTACCGAGATCATCATTCCGTTCTTTGCCACCGTTCATTCGGCCGTCGGCGCCGCGCTGTCGGACACGCGGTTCAGCCTGCGGCATTCGGAGCCCATCGTGCTGCCGGTCGATCCCGCGCGGCTCGAGGCGATCTACGCCACGATGGAACTCGCGGGCGCGCGCGAGCTCGCCGCCGCCGAGGTACCACCCGACCGGCGCGCCTACCGCCGCTGGGTCGAGGCGCGGTTCCGCCGGCAGGTTCACCACGTCCGGATCGACGCACCGGCGCGATTCGACGAGCGTTCGCTCGCCGCGCTCGCACCAGCTTTCGAGCGCGAGTACGAACGCCTGTTCGGGCCCGGCTCCGCGCTGACCGACGCCGGGATCGAGCTCGTCAACTACGGCGTGGACGCGATCGGCGCGACCGACAAGCCCCCGTTCGCGCGCGCCGCCGCGGGCGCGAGGGCGACGCCGCGCACCGAGCGCAAGGCGTGGTGCCCACGCCGCGGCGAGATGGTGCCGACGCCCATCTACGACGGGCCGTCGCTCGCGCCAGGCGTCGAGATCCCGGGTCCGGCGGTGATCGAGCATCCGGGCACCACGATCGTCGCTCTCGCCGGACAGCGCGTCCGGATCGACGAGTGGCGCCACACCCACCTCTTCACGCGGTAGGACCGAGCGAGATGCTCCAGCGCGCAGCGGCACCCATCGATCCGGTGACCTTCGAGGTCCTGAACCACCGTCTCCTCAACATCGTCGAGGAGATGGGCATTCAGTACATGCGCTGCTCGGGATCGAACGTGCTCATCACCGGCAACGACGCGGCGACCGCGATCATGCTGCCCGACGGCGCGCTGGTGTCGGTCGGGCCGTACATCGTGACCCAGGGCAACGTTCTGCCCCTCATCGTCGAGAGCACGATGCGGCTCGCGGCCGACGTCGGCTACAACGACGGCGACATCTTCATCTGCAACGACCCTTACCTCGGTGCGATCCATGCGCCCGACTTCGCGACCGTAGCGCCGATTTTCCACGCGGGGGAGCTGGTCGCATGGATCGGCGCCTCGGGACACCAGCTCGACACCGGCGGGATGGATCCCGGCGGCTTCTCGGTCAAGGCGGTCGACGTGCACCAGGAAGGCCTGCGCATGCCGCCGGTCAAACTGGTCGAGGCCGGCCGCGTGCGCGAGGACGTCTACCGGTGGATCATCAACCAGGTGCGCGATCCGCTGGTAGGGCTCGACGTGCGCGGCCAGATCGCCGCGCTCAACTCGGGCCGCGCGCGGATCGCCGAGCTGATCCAGGCGTGGGGCGTCGACAACGTCAAGGCGGTGATGCAACGCTCGATCGAGCATGCGCGCGACAAGCTCGCGGCGCGCCTGGCCGAGCTGCCCGACGGCGAGTGGCGCGACGTGCAGTACATCGATCACGACGGCCACGCGCCGGAGATCTACCGCATCGTGTGCACCATGCGGAAGGAGGGGTCCCGGCTCGCATTCGACTTCGCGGGCACGAGCCCGAACGCGCGCGGGCTGATCAACTCCACCTGGTCCGGGCTGCAGGCCGCGGTGCTGTCGTCCGTCTACATCAATCTCTGCTGGGACATTCCGTGGAATCGCGGCGTGCGGGATTGCCTCGACATCCGCGCCGATCCGGGCACGGTCAACAACGCCGCCTATCCCGCGCCGTGCGCGATGGCGACGATCTCCGCGGTGATCGTGACGATCGACGTGACTTGGCGCTGCCTCGCCCAGCTGCTCCTCGCGTCCGATGGCTACCGCGGGCAGGCGATGGCGAACTGGTCGGGGACGTCGATGGCGCCGATCTTCGCCGGCACCAGCCAGCACGGCTTCCGGTTCGCCGCGACCGAGATGAGCCACTTCGGCGGGGGCGGCGGCGCGCGCGTGGATGCGGACGGCGTCGATACCGCGGGCATCGTGTTCAACACCACGCCCAACATGCCGAACATCGAGGACCAGGAGGCGGAGTACCCCGTGCTCTACCTCTTCCGCCGGCACCTGCCGGATTCCGGCGGACCGGGTACGTTCCGCGGCGGACGCTCCGGCGAGCTCGCGTACATCGTGCATGACGCACCCGACGGGAAGCTCGAGGGTCTCTTTGCCGGCACCGGCGCCGAGATGCCGAACGCGATCGGAATCGCGGGGGGATTTCCCGGCGCGGCGATCCGCGTCGCGCGCGTCGTCGAGACCGATCTCGTCGCGCGCATCGGGCAGGGCAAGCCGCTGCCGGCCAGGCTGGAAGACGTCGCCGGAAGGCGCGAGATCCTCGAATGCAAGCACGAGCGCTCGCCGATTCTCGCCGGCGAGGTCTGGTATCACAGCTGGCAGGCGGGCGCGGGCTACGGCGATCCGCTCGGGCGCGAGCCGGCGCGTGTGGCCGCGGATGTCGGGCGCGGCGCGGTGTCAGCCGGCGCCGCCCGCTCGATCTACGGCGTCGTGCTGCGCGCGGATGGGACGCCGGAGCTCGACGCGACGGCGCGCGAGCGGGACGGGATGCGCCGGGCGCGCCTTGCTGCCGCGAAGGCACCTGTCGCCTCCGATGCAGTGCTCGCGTTCGAGGGCACCGGTTCGCACCGCTTCGGGGATGCCTTCGCGCTCGCCCTCGACGAGCGCCGGATCGCATGCGCGCGCTGCGACGAAGTGCTGGGCGCGCCCGGCGACAACCTACTCGAGCGTTTGCGGGAGCTCGTCCTTCCCGTGACCGATGCCGGCCCGGTCCGCGGCGAGGATTACGATCGCGGGCGCTTCGGCCTCCGGCTTTTGGTGTGTCCCGGCTGCGGCGCCGCTGTCGATGCGCACCTCGCCTTCGAAGGCGCACCGCGTCCTTCGATGCGGATCGTCTACCGCTAGGCGGAGCCATGACAAAGCACGTCGTCGCGAGCCACCGGCTGATGGTGCCGATCGCCCACTTCTCGCATGCGGCCAGGGTCGGCTCGACGATCCATCTCGGCGCCGCGGCCGGTGTCGACCGCAATCGGCGCCTTGCCGGCGCCAGCATCGGGGTAGGGGACATGCCCGCGCAGACGGAGCAGCTCTTCGCCAACCTTCGGCTCGCGCTCGAAGCGCTCGGGGGAAGGTGGCAGGACGTAGTGAAGGTAAAGACCTACATCGCGGACTGGCGCGATCTGCCCGCGTACGACGCCGTGCACGCGCGTGAGCTCGGCGCGCTGCACCCGGCCGTCGCCAAGGTCGGCACCTGGGGATTCCCGCTCCCGCAGATTCTCCTCGAGACCGAGCTCGTGGCCTGCGTGGCCGGCACCGAGCGTTTCGGCTCGGGCGGGAGCGCGTCCGCGGAGGGGCTTCACTATTGCACCGCGACGCCGGTCGACGAGGCGTCCGACGCCCGCGCGCAGTCGGAGGAGGCCCTGCGGAGCCTCGCCGGGACGCTCGATAAGGCGGGGCTGCGGTTGCAGGACGTCGTGATGCTCGGCGTATCGCTCGCCGACGTCCGGGCGCTACCGGCATTCGAGGATGCGCTCCGGCGCGTCTTCCGGCCGCCGTATCCGGCGCGGAGCGTGGTCGGCGTCCCGCTCGCACGCGCGGGTCGACTCGTCGAGCTCGAATCCGTTGCGGCATACGGCGGCGGCCGGGCGGTCGGCACGGCCATGCCCGGGGTCGCGGCGTCTGCGGGCATAGTTGCCGGCGACTGGCTCTTCGTGAGCGCCCAGACGGCCGGCGGAGAGTCCGGCGTCGAGCACCAGACGCGCCGCGCCTGGGAGCAACTCGCGATGGCGGTCGAGGCGGCGGGCATGTCGCTCGACGACGTCGTCCGCACGAACAACGTCCTCACCGACTGGCGGCACTACGCCGGGTTCAACGCCGGTTACGGCTCGTTCGTGACCCGACCCTATCCGCCGCGCGCGACCGTGCACGCGGCGCTCGCCGACGCTGGTGCGTGCGTCCAGATCGAGGCGATCGCCCATCGGCAGGGCAACTCTGCAACCGTGCTCGAAGCCGCGGACCCGGCCGTCCCGAGCGCCACGTTACCGATTCCCGATGCGCGTTGACGCATGTGCAGTGATTCACCATCAGCCACGGAGGAAAACGCCATGAAGCTCTCAGTGTCCGTACTCCTGTTCGCCGCGTCCGTTGCCGTGTTCGGCGGTCCCGCCGCCGCTCAGCAGAAGACCGTCCTCAAGTTTGCGCACCACGCACCCGTGACCTTCCCTTACCAGGATGGCGCGCTCAAGTTCAAGGAGGTCGCCGAGCAGCTCTCGGGCGGCAAGCTCGAGGTGCAGGTACTTGGCGGGGCGCAGCTCGGCGGCGAGCGCGATCTCCTCGAAGGGGTCAGGCTCGGGACGGTGCACATAGCGATCGGCGCAGGTGCGCTCGCCAACTTCGCGCCCGCCTACAACGTCGTCCAGCTTCCCTTCCTGATCAAGAACCAGGAACACATGGTCAAGGTCGCGGACGGGCCGGCCGGCGCGCTGCTCTCGCAGCGCATCGAGCAGCAGGGCGGGTTCAAGGTGCTCGGTTACTTCAGCACCGGCGACAGCGGCATCCAGACGGTTAAGGGGCCCGTCCGCACGCCGGCGGACCTCAAGGGCCAGAAGATCCGCGTCATGGAGAACCCGGCCCTGATCGAGTCCATGCGCGCGCTGGGCGCCAATCCGACGCCGCTCCCGTTCCCCGAGGTGTACACGTCGATCAAGCAGGGCGTGGTCGACGGCGCGACGATCGACTACACCGCGCTGTGGACCACGAAGGTGTACGAGGCGATCAAGTACGTGACGGAGCCCGGCTTCCATTTCCTGGCCGAGCCGCGACCGGTCGTGATGTCGGCCAAGTTCTTTGCGAGCCAGCCCCCGGAGGTTCAACAGTGGCTCGCCAAGGCGGCCGTCGAGGCGGTGACCTACGAGCGTGCGCTCTTCAAGGACCGGCAGGCGAAGGCGATCGAGGATCTCCGGGCGAAAGGCATCGTGTTCGTGAAGATGGACGATGCGGCGTTCCTCCAGGCCATGCGCCCGGTGTGGACGCGCGTCGCGGCCACGTACAAGGCCGAGGACCTGCTCGAGGCGATCGTCAAGGCCGGGCAGTAGTGCATGACTCGAGCGGCCGACAACGGGCTCGCCGTCGAAACCATACCAAGCGAGGCGGGCGGCGGGCCCTGGCGGTTGGTCGAGCTGGCGGCAGGGCTCCTGATGGGAGCCATCACGGTGCTGGTGAGCGTGCAGGTGTTCGCGCGCTACGTGCTGAACGACACGCCGGCCTGGAGCGAGGAGCTCTGTCGGTATTTCTTCGTCTGGGCGTCGTTCCTCGGCGCTTGCGTGGCGATGCGCCGGACTGCGCACCTCGGCGTCGACAGCCTCGTGACCCGGCTTCCCGCGCACGCGCGTGAAGTCGTGCGCCTCGCGGTCTGCGCGATCATCGGGGTGTTTGCCGCCATCATGGTCTGGCAGGGCCAGGCGCTGGTTCCGGAAATGGCTACCCAGCGCTCGCCCTCGATGGGCATTTCGCTTCAGTACGTCTTTGCGGCGATTCCCATCGCCGGCGCGCTCATCCTCGCCCTCCAGGTGCGCGACCTGGCGCGGGCGTGGGGGTCGCCGGCCTTGCGGGCAGGCATCGCGATCGTGGCGGTCGCCGCGGTCGCGATCTGGGCGGGCGGCAGGATGATCGAAGTGTCGCCGCCGGCCGCACTCGTCGCACTGGTTGCGGTGATGGTCGTCCTCATCGCCCTGCACACCCCGATCGTCTTCGCGGTCGGCATCGCGTGCGTCGCCTATATCGTGCTGCGGGGCGATATTCCGCTCATCGTCGTGCCCCACCGGATGATCGGCGGAATGGACTCGTTCCTGCTGCTCGCCCTGCCGCTCTTCGTCCTCGCCGGCGACCTCATGAATACCGGCGGCATCACCGCGCGGCTGGTGGGCTTCGCCCGCGCCCTCGTCGGCCACATCCGGGGCGGTCTTGGCATGACCACCGTCGTCAGTGAGTACCTGTTCTCGGGAATCTCGGGCTCTTCGGCAGCGGACGTCTCCGCGGTAGGTTCGTTGCTGATCCCTTCCATGACGCGGGCGGGGTATCGGCCGGAACTCGCGGTCTCGATCGTGGCCGCGGCTTCGGCCATGGGCGTGCTCGTGCCGCCCTGCCTGATGATGGTCGTGCTCGCGAGCCTCACGGATCTGTCCATTGCCGCGCTCTTCATGGCGGGGTTTCTGCCCGCCGCGGCGATGGGTGTCCTGCTCCTCGGGCTGATCTACGTTCAGGCGCGGCGCCAGAATCTGCCGCGCGAGCCGCGCCCCTCCGTGCGCATGGTGATGCGCGCGAGCCTGCGGGGGGTGCTGCCGCTGATCTCCCCCGTCATCATTCTCGGAGGCATCCTGGGCGGCATCGTCACGCCTACGGAGGCGGCGGTGCTGGCCGTCATCTACGCGCTCGTGCTCGGGATGGGGGTCTACCGCGAGATTCGCCTGCGCGACCTCATGCCGATCCTGATCAACACCGCTTCGCTCACCGGCATGGTGATGCTGCTCGTAGGCACCGCATCGGTGCTGTCGTGGATCTTCGCATCGCAGGGCGTCCCGAAGCTGATCGCCGAGCTGCTGCTCGGTTTCTCCTCCAGCCCCATGCTGCTGCTCCTGGTCACGATCCTCGTGTTCGTGCCCCTGGGCGCGGTTCTCGAAGGCGTTCCGGCGATGATCATCCTCGTGCCGGTGTTCTTTCCCATCATCGCGCGGTTCGGCATCGATCCGCTGCACTACGGCGTTCTGGTCGTGGCATCGCTCGGCCTCGGCCTCTTCGTGCCGCCGTTCGGCGTGGGCTTCTTCATTGCCTGCGCGCTAGGGCGCACGACCGTCGAGGGCGCGGCCCGCGCCTACCTGCCTTACCTCGCCGTGCTGCTGATCGGTCTGCTGGTGGTGGCGTTCGTCCCGTGGATCACGCTCGTCGTGCCACGCCTTTTCAACCTGTGAGCGGGAAGGGCATGGTTCACGAGCTCCGAGCGACGCCCCAGACCTGCTTCTGGGGGTTCTTCGACGCCGCGCAGCCGCCGGTGCTCAGCGTCCGGTCGGGCGACTTCGTTCGCATCGAGACGCTCACGCACCAGGCGGGCGACGCGCCGGATCTCATGATGGACGAGGGCGTCGAAGCCGTGTACCGCGCCATCCCGATCGAACGGCGGGGGCCCGGCGTGCACATCATGACGGGCCCGATCCATGTCGAAGGCGCCGAGATCGGCGATACGCTCGAGATCCGCGTGCTTACGATGGAGCCGCGGCTGCCTTACGGCACTAACATCGCGGCTTGGTGGGGACACCTCTACGACAGTTTCGGCAAAGAGCGGATCACCATCTATCAGATCGATTCGCCCTCGGGGATCGCACGAGCCGCCTTCGGATTCGACTACACGACGACGCCGCGCTACGAGCAGCCGGGCATTCTGGTTCCTCCCAGAGCCGACGCACGGCAAGCCGCGCTGGCGAACGTCGTCGTGCCGCTGCGACCGCATTTCGGCGTGGGCGGCGTGGCCCCACGCGAGCCGGGACGGATCAACAGCATTCCGCCCGGCGAGTTCGGGGGCAACATCGACAATTGGCGTTTCGGGCCGGGCGCCGGGATGTTCTACCCGGTGCTCCAGCCGGGCGCCCTCTGCTACCTCGGAGATCCGCACATGGCGGAGGGCGACGGTGAGCTGTCCGGCACGGCGATCGAGGCGTCCGCGAATGCCCTGGTGCAGCTGAACCTGCACAAGGGACTGAGCTTCAGGAGCCCGATGCTCGAGACCGGCACCCACTGGATCGCGCACGGGTTTGACGAGGATCTCAATCGGGCGATGAAGGGGGCGGCGCACGCCTTGCTTGCGTTCCTCGTCGATCACAAGGGGCTGAGTCGCGACGACGCCTACTCCCTCATTTCCGTTGCGGGCGACTTCGGCGTCACACAGGTCGTCGATCAGAAGCAAGGCGTGCACGGCATGATCGCGAAAAATCTCTTTCTTCCGCAGGTCGGCGACAAGGCATGACCTACGATCTGGTGGTTCGAAACGGTCTCGTAGCGACCGCGACCGACTCGAAGGTCGCGGACCTGGGGATCAGGGGAGGGCGGATCGTCGCCGTCGATGCGGGTCTCCCGCCGGGGAAGGAGGAGATCGACGCCCGGGGTCTCGTGGTGGTCCCCGGCGGTGTGGATGTGCACACGCATCTCGATCTCGATCTGTTCGGCACGCGGACCGCCGACGACTTCGAGTCGGGCACCGCCGCGGCCGCCTGCGGCGGCGTCACGACGATCTGCGACTACGCATGGCAGAAGGCCGGCGACACCCTCGCGAGGACGATCGCGATCTGGGAAGGGAAGGCGGCGGGCAAGGCCCACGTCGATTACGGTTTTCATGTGATCGTGTCCGACGCGAGCGACGCGGTGCTGAAGGAATTTCCGGCGCTGGTGGGCGCCGGCTTTCCCAGCTTCAAGGTATTCACCATCCGCGATTTCGGGGTTTCCGACGAGGCGCTGCTGCGTGTGATGCGCGCGGCCAGCGCTGCGGGGGCGCTGGTGAACGTGCACTGCGAGAACAGCGACATGCTCGACCTCGCCCAGGCCGACCTGGTCGCGGCCGGTCGCACCGACCCGCGCCACTATGCGGGCAGCCGCCCGGCGCTGGCCGAGACGGAAGCCACTCGGCGAGTCATCGACTATGCGGAGCTCGTCGATGCGGAGGTCTACATCGTTCACATGTCCTGCTCCGGCGCGGCCGACGCGGTGCGGTCCGCTCGGCGCCGCGGCCTGCGCGTGTGGGGCGAAACGCGGCCGATCTACCTCGGCCTCACCGACGAGGCCTACGAGCAGGGCGGACTCGAAGCAGCAAAGGTTTGCGGGGCTCCACCTCTACGCACGGACACGGATTTGAACGCCCTCTGGGACGCGATGCGGTCCGGCGACATCCAGACGATCGGCAGCGACAACACTTCGTGGACCGTGAAGCAAAAGGAAGAAGGCGCGGCGGACTTCCGCAAGGTCCCGTACGGGGTCCCCGGTCTCGAGACGGAGATGCGCGTCATCTACTCCGAAGGCGTCGCGAGGGGCCGTATCTCTCTGCAGACTTTCGTCGCCGCCTTCTCGACCACGCCGGCTCGGTTGTTCGGCCTCTATCCACGCAAAGGCACTATCGCGGTGGGCAGCGACGCGGATCTGCTGATACTCGATCCCGATGCAACGCAGACCATTGACGAGAGCGTTCTGCACTCACGTGCCGGATACGATCCCTTCCACGGGTTCGAAGTGCGCGGCGTGCCGCGGCTCACCTTGTCGAGGGGGGAGATCATCGCCCGCGACGGCAAGATCCTCAGCCGGCCCGGCCGCGGCCAGCTCGTCCTGCGCGAGCGCCGACCCGGCTAGATCAGCTGGCGGGAACAGAGGAATCAACAATCCGAAACCCGCTACGACTTGGTTCCAAACCATCCGCTTTGCAGCACGCTGGAGTGAGTTCCTCGGCGACCGCGACGAAGCCGCCGAGCTGGCGCAGATCCCTCCAAAATCATGCATTCGACGGTGGGCGCGGGGACTTTCGGGTGACTCTCTGCGTGGTCGCAAAATAGTCGCAATGAAAGTGCGCGGGTTCATTCTTCAGGCAAGCTATCGCGTTGTTCCCGGGGCGAACGGCGCACGTACGCCGGTCGTCTACTTGTACGGCCTGCTGGAAGATGGCGGCACGTTCCTCGTGCGCGACGATCGGCAGCGGCCGTATTTCTACATCGGCGCAGCGCAGGCCGAGCGCGCGCGGGCGCTGGGCGGGCCGCTGCCGAAACCCATCGACAGACGCACGTTCGACGGCGGTCCCGTTTGCCGGCTCGATCTCGATACTCCGCTCGATGTCCCCGCCCTGCGCGATCGGTTGCACGAGGCAGAGATCGAGACGTTCGAGGCCGATGTGCGCTTTGCCGTGCGCTATCTGATCGAGCGAGGCATCAAGGGCGGGTGCGAGATCGAGGGTCCCGCGGATCCCGGCGCGGGTGTCACGCTCGTGTTCGAGAATCCGCAGCTGCGGCCCGCCGACGTGAAGGTCGAACCGCGCACGCTGTCCTTCGACATTGAAACCGACGCCAAGGGCGAGCGGTTGTTGGCGATCTCGATGTACGCGCTTGGGCTGGATGAAGTGCTGATCGTCGATAGCAGTGATCGGGCGATGCCCGAGCACGCCGCTCGTTGCCTCGACGAGCGTGCCGCGCTGGAAGCGTTCTGCGATCGAATCAGACAGTTCGACCCGGACGTGCTGACCGGCTGGAACACGATCGACTTCGACTTCACCGTCCTGGAACGCATCGCTGCGCGCCTGCGCCATCCTTTCAATCTCGGACGCGACGCGGGGCCGATCCGGCTTCGTAAAGCGGAAGGCTACTTCGGTAGCGGTCAAGCGACCATTCCGGGTCGCTTGGTGCTCGATGGAATCGACTTGCTGCGCGGCGCGTTCGTACGCATGGACGACTATTCGCTGGATGCGGTCGCCCGCGAGGTGATCGGCGAAGGCAAGGCGGTGAAGGGCGACGTACGCGACCGGGCCGGAGAGATCGTCCACAACTACAAGCACGATCTTGTCGCATTCGCGCTCTACGCGCGCACTGACGCCCGGCTCGCGTACCAAATCATCGAGCGCCTCAATCTCATCCCGCTCGCGTTTGCGCGAAGCCGGTTGACCGGCATGACACCGGACCGCGTCGCGGCGAGCATTGCGTCGGTCGATTTTCTGTACCTGAGCGAGCTGGAGCGCAAGGGCATCGTCGCGCCGACGGTGCGTTCCCATGATGCTCGTGTGTACGCCGCGCAGCAAGGCGGGCACGTGCTGGAGCCCATGCCTGGTCTCCACCGCAACGTCTGGGTGTTCGATTTCAGGAGCCTATATCCAAGCATCATCCGCACGTTCAATATCGATCCGCTGTCCTATGTCGCCGATCCGCATGGAGGAGGGGACCTGATCGAAACGCCGGGTGGGGCGTTCCGCCGCGACCCGGCCATCCTGCCGCGCCTGTTGGACGAGTTGTTTCCGCGTCGCGACGCGGCGAGGAAGGCCGGCGACGAGGTGGCATCACACGCGATCAAGATCCTGATGAATTCGTTCTACGGCGTGCTCGGCACCCCGGCCTGCCGCTTCTACAACCCGGCGCTCGCCAATTCGATCACCGGAATGGGTCGCGACATGTTGCTGTGGTCGAAGCGGTGGTTCGAAGAAGCCGGCTTCAGGGTGCTATACGGCGACACCGATAGTCTGTTCGTTCTTTCGGCCGGGGACGATCCGGATCGGGCGCGGGAGCAGGCACGACAGCTGGCTACCGCGTTGAACGCCGATATCGCTCGTTACATCGGCGAGCGCTGGCGCGTGCATAGCCATCTCGAACTCGAGTTCGAGAAGCTCTATCTCAAGCTCTTCCTGCCTCGGGCGCGGCACAGCACGCGCGGCGCGAGCAAACGCTACGCCGGGCTCCTCGATGACAGGAACGCGGACACCATCGAGTTCGTGGGCATGGAGGTCGTGCGCCGCGACTGGACGGCACTTGCTAAGGAGGTGCAACGCGAGCTGTATCAGCGGCTGTTTGCGGATCAGGCGGTGGACGAGTACCTCGCGGAGATAGTGCAGCGGGTAAGGAAGGGCGAGCTGGACGACGCGCTCGTCTATCGGAAGAACCTCCGCAAGAATACCGACGACTACACTGCGACCACGCCGCCGCACGTCGCAGCGGCCCGGAAGTCCACTCAGGCTGCGGGGCGACTGATCAGTTACGTCATGACAACGGCCGGACCCGAGCCGATCGACAACGTGCAGCACCCGCTTGATCGCGAGCACTACGTCCTCAAACAGGTGAAACCCGTCGCGGAGCCCGTTCTCGCCACGCTCGGCCTCGATTTTGAGCGCGTGATCGGTGACAACCGGCAGATCGACCTCTATTCAATGCTGGGAGAACCGTGACACGCTGGCCTCGCCAGAGCCAGCTTTTTGGACTGCGCGCATTTCGAGCGCGCTCGGGACCCGGTGAAAGGCAAGCTTGTGCACCTAGAGCGAGTACCTCAAGTTGCCTCCGATCCACCGTGATGGCCTTCACGCGAAACATCGGTTTGCGCTCGGAAACGGTACTTCTTGATGTCGAGAGGCGTGACGTGAACCAGCGCAGAAGTAGCCCGAATAAGTGAGAGAGAGATGACCTTTAGCCCTTCTACATACGTCAATTTCGTCTCGGAGGAGACGGCGGCCCGGGAGCGCCTCTTTCTACAGTACATGGGATGGGGAAATGATTTCGACGTCGTCATCGTCGGTTCAGGGGTCGGCGGCGGGGTCCTTGCGGATGATCTCGCCGACCGTCTCGGCTCGCAGAAGCGGGTCCTCGTACTGGAAGCCGGGTCGTTCATCTACCCCACTCACGTCTACAACATCTGCCGATTCCCGAACAGTAGCCTCGCGAAACACTTCGGGTGCGACACGTTCTGGCAGGCCGGGAACAGTGGAACGCAGAACTACATCGGCGAGAAGCCGCAGCTGACCTTTGGCGGCCGGTCGATCTTCTGGTCCGGTCTAATACCCACCGTGCAGGGGTGGGAGCTTGACTACTTCCCGTCGCGGGTCCGGCAAGACTTGGCGGGGAGCCTGCTGAGCCGGGCCGGGGAGACGATGAATGAGTCGCAGTCGATGGGGGCGACCGCCCAGGCGGTCGTCGGCCGGTTGCGGCAGTCGCCGCTCGCCGCGGACTTCTCCATCCAGGAGACCCCCCGTGCCCTGCACCAGCCCTACTTGGAAGCCGACGGCACGCCGAAGGACCGGTTCTTCACGGAGGCGACAGGCGTGTTCAACACGGCCGAGCTGCTCGTGAACCAACTCGGCCTGACGCCGGGTGTCAGCCACGGGGACGGGCCGGGTCTGCACTTGCTCGTGAACCATTTCGTCGAGGACGTGCAGAACCACGGCGGCCACATCGAGCTCGTCGCCCGCAACACCCGGACCGGGCAGGCCAGGATATTCAAAGGGGGTACGGTCGTCCTCGCTGCCGGGTCTATAGAAAGCCCGAAGCTGCTTCGCCGCTCTAGCATGTACCCGTGGCTCCCCCAGGCCGTGAAGGACCTGGTGGGCCGTGGGCTCACGGACCACCCGACGTCGAACGAGATCACCACGTTCGTCACGAGCATCGGCAACGTCGCGATCGGAAAGGGCGATCACGCCAAGATCGTCTTCTACTCCCGCGGGCTGCGGGATGCGAACAACGAGATCCGCTACCCATTCAACGTCGAGATGAACCTCAACCACGAGTACTGGCACCTACGGGAGAACGACCCCGGGGCCGCCGAACCGCCTCCGCCGGGCGAGGCGGCGCGGATCGACATCAAGTTCAGCTTCGGAAACTGTCTCGACGAGAACAACGAGGTGAAGCCCGCCCCCCCGTACGGCTACGTGCCGGAGGTCGCGTTCCGGAACCAGAGGTGGGTGGATTACCTGGCCGATTCGCGGTTCCCTGCCCTGGCCGGGTGGCACAAGAACGCCGGGGAAATCTGGGCCGTGCTCAACCACGTGACGCACAACATCTTCTCGCAGTTCCAGATCAACGGCCAGCCCGCACGTCCGGCCGGCGAGGTCTGGTATGGGCAAGGGGGCAAAGGGTTTGGCTGGGGCACGGTGCATCACGCGGTCGGCAGCTTGCGGATGCCGTGGCGGCCGCAACTCGACGCCCCGTTCGGAGTCCACTCGGTGGTGGACGAAGACCTCCGCGTGGTCGGCACTCAGCGGCTTTACATCTGCGACATGTCCGTGATGCCGCTGAGCTCCGCGGCCAACCCGGTCCGTACACTGGTCGCTCTTGCCCTGCGGTTGTCGCAACACCTCGGCTGAACGGTCTCGTGTTCTGTGTCCATCAAATGCCCCGCGTGAATGACGCAAGCATGCCGGGGCGACTATCGGCGCCGTCTGAGTGTACGTATTCCCAGTTCCTGCTGCCCGGTCACCAGAGGCGGACCACAGCTCGGGCCCGCGGAGGCGCGGCTGGCGCCCGGCTTGGTTGGCCGGGCGCGCGGCGGCTAGTCGACGTAAAACCGGGCCGTCGTACAGCTCGGCTACCCGGTCGCTCGCCGTGCGTATCTTCGTAAGCCACGTGGCCTCGCCTTATGGGCACTCCGCCCTATATGGAACGCACAGATCGCATCCACCGTTCGGAGCTGGCTCACAGCATTTCCGCCCGATCGGGCACGGGCGCGGCGCCGGCCGCTCCTCCCCCGCGAAGCGCTTGTTTGCAAGCAATGCGGAGTGGCTGCCAGGGCCCAGATACTTTTGAAAGCCACTGCTGTTCGTGCGCAGCAAGACGCTGCGGCACAACCGGTACACAGTGGCGTCCACCGCCGCGAGCGCGACCCACCCGTCCAACACCCAGTTGTTGCCGTCGGTCTCGCCTTTGTCGTTAGGCTTGGTCGCAGCCCCGTCGACGTTGCCGCGCACGTTGCCGCCGCGATCGATTTCCGCCGGCCGAGCAATCTGCTGCGCGAACGTGTTGGCGAAACGGCGTAGCATCGCATCGTCCAACGGAATCGGCTCGCCCACGCTCGCGACTTGCGCGTTGAGCCGGTCGAAACTACGCCGCAGCACGTCGATATGGAACATGTCCAGGTTGGCGTGGGACGTGTCCTCGGTATGCGGATGTGGTACGTCGTCGTTGTAGTTCCACGAATAGCGCTCGCCTTCCGGGCGTAACCGCTCGAAGAAGTAGCGCTGGTGACGCGCCACCACTAGCGGAATCACGCCGCGAGCCAGCTCGCCGCTACTGGTACTGGCCGGCGACGTGCGATAGAAGTCGCTGTCGAGAGCGCGCCACAGCTCGATGAACGACATCACCAATGCCCCGCTCTCGTTGTGCGCGAGTGGTTTTCCGGCATAGTCTCTGGACGTGTTGCAATCGGGCTTTTTGTCATCGATGAGCTTTGACAGACCTTCCAGGTTGTCCGGGTCGAACAGGCGCACGTGCTCCTTTGCGCGGGCGTTAGCCGCGTCGCACTCGTCGGCAGTCGGGAACCGTCGCGGTCTGAAGATGGTGCCCTCCACGAAGCTCCCGGCTTGACGCGTGTCCCACTCGGGCATGAACGCCCACATGGTCTGTATGGCTGCGTTGGCGAACTTGATGGCGTCGTCGCGGTAGGCGGTCCGTCGCTCGGGATCGGGGTGTTCGGCGACGAGGCGTGCGAACGACGCGATCCCGTAGAGGTACATGCCCGACGTAACCGCATCGACCGGGTTGAGCCCGCCGTTGATGACATAGTCCGTGTACAGGATGCCGCTGCCCCAGGCCGGCATCACCCTGCCGCGCACGCGATCCACGAGCTCCGGCTTACGGCATTGCAGGCAGACCGGGTTGTTGAAGTCCGGGAAGGCGTCGCCGGGATGCTGGTCGTCGCGATACTTGAGCGCGATGTCGTTGACCTTGCGCAAGTGGTCGAGGTACTTCGTGTCGTGCGTGAGCTCGAACATGCGCACCATGGCCGAGGCGTCGTCGAACAGGCCCCAGGCGATCCACGCGCGCCGGTCCATCAGGGCAGCCTCGTACTCGCCCAGGCGTTTGTTGCGGTCGCCCTCGCTCATCCACCGCGCATCGAACTGGGCGATGTCCTGGGCCGTGACTTGCGAGCCCGGCGAGAGGGTGACGATGGCGGGCAGATTCACCGTGACCGTGATCGGGCCGAGCGTCTTGAAGCCGCCGGGAATGATCAACATCAACGGGTAACTGGTCGTCACGCTCGGCTGCACGTCGATGCTGCCGGTGAGGCCGTGGTGTTGCCCGTTGACCACCACTCGATTGAACAAGGCGCACCAGTTCGGCGGCTTGATCGACCAACGCAACATCGCGCTTCCGCCTAAGTCGATGGTCTCCGGCACCGCATTGAGCGAGACGACAGTGTTCTCCAAACATCTCGTGATTTGTGTCCCTCCGCCGCCGCCACCACCCCCACCCCCACCTGCCGTCATCGGGAGGCAAGAACGCCTGGGCAATGCCGAGTTGTCCGAGGATGAAACTCAACGCGATCCAGTTGCTGATCCGGCACGCAGCCCTGCTTTTGCTCGCGGACACGTTGACTCTCCTTCGGGGGATTGGGCTGGTGTCCTCGCGCTTCGACGCGGCCGCGTGCGGATCAGCACTCCGATCGGCGGTTCCTCGAGCACTGAAGGACGCGGGCATTATTGCGAATCGAGGCGGCGCGCGGAATTGCGCGAAAGGTCTATGCTGGAAGGAAAGGGGAGCCTGCCGCTCGAGCGGGGCGCGACTCGCGAGCGGCCTTTGCCGCCGAGCTTGCAGGAATTGAAGAGCGGGCGTGCCGGACCGGCGCGGCGTCTTAGGCCATGCGAGCTAAGGCGAGCCGGGATAGCGGGCACACCGCTCCACCACGATCATGCTGCCCGAGCAGATCATCGAAGGACGCATGGGAGAAAAGAGCCGCGCGCTGAAGGTGTACGACGTGGAGCAGCGCCCGCTGATCGCATCACGCGACGCACCGTCGCGTTCACGGAGCGCCAGGAGAAGGCGGAGAAGGCACTCTTCGTGGGGATTCGGTGGCGGGGAGGGCGATCGGAACGCCCGTATTTGGGCGTCGCCGATCTGCGTCGGTATTGCTCCTTCCGGGCAACATGATCGGGGCGCTGGCCGGCGCGGCGCACACCGTCTCCGGGTGTCCAAAGGCTGTGCTCCGCAGAAACTCGATCGCGGGCATTTGGACCAGTTTGAGGCGCGCGAGACAGGCTATTGCATGATCGGCGCGTGATCGCGCTGGTGAGGGTTGCACTTCAAGTGCTGGCGGACGCCTTGCGATTCGTTGCCCTGACGTTTTCGCCCGTCCAGCACTCTGTAGGCTGAAATCCTCTCCCTGCGCCGGCAGCTCGCGCTGAATCAAGAGCGAGGCATCAAGCCGCGCCGCGCCGATGTGGCGACCCGACTGGGTATTGCGCTATTGTCGAGGCTGTTCGACTGGCACGCTTCGTTGGTCGTAGTACGCCCCGAGACGCTCGTCCGGTGGCGCCGAGCGGGCTTTCGGCTCCTGTGGCGCTTGAAGTCCTGTGGTCCGCAAATACTCGATGGGCGCCGGTCCGACCGTCTTAGTGTCTCGGGAAGTGCGCCGTCGCGCTGTCAGACGGGCCACGCATCCCCGCAGACCCAGTGCATGGACTTGTTCTCGTCGCTCGGGCACATGCGCGACCTCTGCGTTTGCTTCAGAGCGCCTGCCACGAGATAATCTCCTGGCAGCGCAAACGCTTTCGCGATCACTCGCGCGAGCTCGAGGCTGTGGAAAGCGCCGAGCCTACCTGGGCGAGGAGCATCCCGAGCGGCATAGACTGCGCGAGCTCGGATGAGCAGGGTGACCGTTGATGCGCGGTGCAGAGCGCGCCCCGATGGGCAACCGCAGCTGGACTGGATTCGTCCCGGCAACGTGAATTGCGAGGAGTGGCGGCGGTGCGGGTAAGTCGCTGGCCCCCCAGTAATTGTCGTATCAGGGGCAGTGGTGCGTTGGCGAGCTCAAGATCGTCCTGCGTTGCAAGAGCGGATTGAGCGGCACCGCGGAGAAAGGTGCAGCTCAGTGCGTGCGCGCTGATCAGACTATGATCGCCGCGTACCACTCGCGACGACGATCAAGTGGGATACGTCGATCCTTGGACTGACAGATAAACTGCCGGTTGCGTATGCGGTGCGCGAGCTCAATCCCCGCAAGGGTGGTCGCGGCTGTGGTGAACGACTTGAACCCGCGCATCGGCTCACAGCGGGCCTTGATTGCGCGATGGTCCTGCTCGATGATGTTGTTCAAATACGGGCAGGTGCGGACATGCACCCGGCGCCAAGCAGGGTGTTCGCGACGTAGTAGTCGGAGTGCTCTGTGGCTTGGCCAGTGCCAAGAAGTGCTCGTGATGGAGGCCGCCCAGCGCCGATCGGGCACACACTCCCGCTTGGCGAAAAGGGGTTTGATCTTCCTATGCCCGTATCGCGATCTATCTTGGTCTGCTTCTACGACCCACCAAGAGACGCTTCGCCTTGACCGCATATCGCCATGCGGCCCGCCTTGTCACGAACAGCAGGTCATCGCCCAAGCGGCCGATAGTTACCGAAGAGAACTCAATCTCGTCGCTATCGTCCAGGAATGGCTGGTATCCGAGGTGCAAGGGCGCGGAGAAAAAGACCTCTCCATTGTAGCTTTGCATCGCATAGCGCACGTAGGAAGCGTCGAACAAAGCGTCGAGGTTGTCGGCGTCATCGAAAAGATGGGCGTGCTCCTGGCTGACAAAGAACGCATTCCATCCAATGCACGCCACCAGACTGTAGCCTTTTTCTTTTCCCAGGCGCGCGAGTGACCGGACGGAGCATCCAATGTCGTTTCCGCTGGCGGAGCCCACGATGTCGATATGATGCGGGATCATCGGATTGTATTCGACGATGACCAATCGGGGCCGATAGCGACGAAGCCCGCGCCAGATATGGAAATCCGTTCCATCGACATCAATGGAGACGAGGTCGAGATCGGTGGGGAATTCATGCTTGGAAAGAATGTTGTCCAGACTGTTGGCCCCGGCCTCTTGGACGTATCCATTGGCAATCGACACCCGCAACTCTGCTGATCCCGGATAGGCAGCAAAATCCGACACGAGCTTTCGATAACGCTCAGCATCGCCTTCGATCAGCAAGCACTTCCATCCATTTGTCCAAAGCGGAAACACGTTCGACAAGCGCTGCATATCGTAGGCGCCGAACTCGACACAGGTCCTGGAGCTCACGCCAATTTCGCGGAAAACGGCTGCGATGACGCCGTCTTCCCCATGCTGCGATTTCACCGTCGATTTGCAATCTGCTAGGCGTATGGACATTCAGAGCAGCTCCCGAAGCGGAAAGCGACTTGCCGCAATTGAACAGCGCTTATCAATTGGCCGCCACGCCGGCGCTTCCACCGTCAACCATGGACCGCCCAGCGGGAACAAGGTGTGGCGGTTCAAATCCTGCCGGGCGCGCCATAGAATCAATGGGTTGCAGAGATGCGGCCACGGAGCATCCCCGCGTCCGAGAACTGCGGATCGCTTCCGTCGTTGTCGTCACACGATGGCGGCCCGCGCCGACGGAGGTCGAAGAGCATTGACACCTGCCGAAATGTCGAGCACACCCGCACCTACCAGGATCGCTAGCCATCCCTTCACCACGGCTCCGGGTTACGACCCTGTAGCTGGGATGCTACATCGGGCCGCGGCGCCGCCACAGCAAAAACCGGACGCCACGATAGTGGATCGGCATCCGTACCAGTATCCTCACTCCGCGCTGGAACGCGACCGGAATCGCGGCGTAACGCAAGAGCTCACGTCATCGAAGGGTCGCTCACAACGTTGGAGGGGAATTATGGGCGGCTCCATCCTTGTGGTCGACGACGAAGTTTCGATTCGCGATCTGCTCGCCCACAATCTGCAGCAGGCCGGATATCGGGTATGGTCCGCCAGCGACGTGCCGCAGGCCGAGGCGCTGGTTCGCCGAGCGCGGCCCGATTTGGTGCTGCTTGACTGGGTGCTGCCCGGGACGCCGGGGCTGACCTTCGCCCGGCGACTGCGCAGCGATCAGCGCACCAGGGACATCTCGATCGTGATGGTAAGCGGCCGCGCGGAAGAACAGGACAAGGTCGCCGCGCTGGAGGGCGGGGCCGACGACTACGTGACCAAGCCGTTTTCCAGGCGGGAGCTGCTGGCGCGGATCAAGGCGGTGCTGCGCAGGCGCACGCCGCAACTCGCCGACGACGTGGTCGAGATCGCGGGGCTGCAGCTGGATCCCGCGGCGCGCCGCGTGAGCACCGGAGATCGCGAAATCAGTCTGTGGACGACCGAATTCCGCCTGTTGCACTTCTTCATGACCCACCGCGGCCGGCTCTACAGCCGCGCCAGGCTCCTCGACGAGGTCTGGGGCGACCATGCGTTCATCGAAGAGCGTACCGTAGATGTCCACATCCGCCGGCTGCGCCAGGCGGTCGCGCCGAGCGGCCACGATGCGCTGATCGAAACGGTGCGCGGAATCGGCTATCGCTTCCGGGCCGACCGGAACTGAAGCGCCTACTCCATCGTCACCCGATTTCGCGCGATTGCGCGGCTTATCGACGACCAAGATATCGGGTTGTCCGCAGCCGCGCGCTCGCCGATCGCGCATACCAGAGAGTTACGTACCGCGTTCTTCGCCAACTATCGTCGCGTATTCGGTCGCAGCTCGAGTCCAGGACCGGCTTTGCGCGCTGAGCCGGACGCGGATACTGCTGGCGATGGGATCCGCCTACGAGGAGAAGCGGTCTCGAAATCGTTTCTGACCCCTGATGGGCGGTGTCCTTTCGCTCACAGGACGTGCACCTGCATCCTGCACAGGATGTGTTTTTGAGCCAGCTTCTAGTCCGTTCGGCTCAAATCGGCTTAACGCCGAGCGTCACCGCCCAGCTCTAGATTGACTGGCTGGACTGGGGACATTCGGCGCAAGGCCGTGGACTTCGCCATTCCCCTGATCACGGAGCTGCGCCTGGCCCAGCGTTTCGTGGACGCCCTGGTCGCCAAAGATCTAGAAGACCTGCCCGTGAAGAGCTGGGACGAGTATGCGTAGACGCCTGGGAGGAGACTCAAGCGAAATAGAGCGGCCGACCCCGGCGCTTAGGCAGAAGTGTGCGGAGCGGTTCGCGCTGCGTTGATAAAATGCTAGCGATGAAACGCGTTCTTGCGCCTCTAGCGTCGGTCGTCGTAAGCGGTTTCGCCGCGGTGCTCGTCTTCGAGCTGATGCTGCGGGCGATCGGGTACAGCGCCCCTATCTGGTACCGGTCAGATCCGCAGCTCGGATGGACGTTGCGCCCACACGCGAATGGCTGGTTTACGCGGGAGGGCCGAGCGTACGTCCGCGTCAACGCGGCGGGGCTACGTGATCGCGATCATCCCATCGAAAAACCCAACGAAGTCTATCGCATCGTGGTGCTCGGCGACTCGTACGCCGAGGCGATGCAGGTGGACGCCCAAGACGCGTTCTGGGCCGTGCTTGAAGCGAAGCTCACGCAGTGCGCGTTCCAGTCCGGCATGCGCGTCGAAGTCATCAATTTCGGCGTCTCTGGGTTCGGCACGGCACAGGCGTATTTGATGCTTCAGTCCAAGGCGATCCGCTACCAGCCCGATCTTGTCTTGCTTGCCTTTACCAGTGGCAATGACGTTAGGAACAATTCGAAAAGGCTCGAACCGGAGAAGGTGCGCCCGTTCTTCAGTCTGGAGCCGCACGATGGATTGACGCTCGATACGTCATTCGTCGAGGATCCGCAATTCAAAGGCCGCGCGTCGCATCGACTAGCGGTTCTTCGGTCCCTGTCGGACCACTGGCGGCTGTTGCAACTCGCTCACGCAGCGAAAAACGCCCTGGTAACATGGCGTCAAACAATCGACGTGCAAGCGAGCGGGCTGGGACAAGACCTTGCTGTGCTCGGGCCGGCGCGCGACGCGGAGTGGGAGGCTGCCTGGTCCATGACCGCGCGGATCCTCGCGAGCGAGCCGGGACAAGACCTTGCCGTGCTCGCGCCGCCGCGCGATGCCGAGTGGGAGGCTGCCTGGTCCGTGACCGACCGGATCATCGTGGAGATGAGCGCGTACGCGAAGAGTCACGGCAGCCGTCTGGTGCTGGCGACGGTCAGCCACTCGGCCCAGGTCGCCCTGACCGCCGTTTTCGAGAGGAGCTTCAGGAGCGCCTCGGCGTCGCGGACCTGTTCTACCCCGAGCGTCCAATGGAGGAGTTGGCGAAGCGTACGGGCATTCAGACCATTTCGCTCGCCCTAGAAATGCAGCGCATTGCCGATGCGGAGAGCGTTTACTTTCACGGATTCCCAAACGGCAGCCTCGGAGTCGGGCACTGGAACGAGAAGGGCCACCGCGTCGCCGCGAACATCATTGCGCGCGAGCTTTGCGGGCATCGTTCGTAGAGCCCTGACTTCCCGTACCGGCGAGATCGCGGAAAACCATGCGAAACAGTTCGCTCTCCATCACCGCTTCCGCAGCGACGGCGTGACCTATTCCGTTCCAGTGCCCGTCCGCTGCGAACTCGAACCGGCTCCCGTCGGCTCGATGCCTCGCAATGAACCGGATCTGAAGATCTTCCGCGAGATACCCGCGGCGCTTCGCCTGGTCGATAAAGTACTGCCGCATATGATCGAAGTAACTGCCGCGCGCCTCCTGCAATCCGGCATCCGAATACAGATTAGGGCGCATGCCGTCCACGAGGAAGAGGATTCGCGATGCCGGCAGCCCTGCCTCCTCAGGCAGCCGGTCTAAGAAGGCGATCACGGTCCGCTCGGAGTCACGAAGACGCGGCGGATCCACTAGTGCTTCGACGTTGCCCACGTATTTCTGCGCAGCAGCCTTGCCGCCTTCCCGCATCACCCAGTCCCACGATTCCAGTAGATGCATGTTCGTCGCGAAATAGCGTGCGAGCGCCGAGTGGCGGCTCACTCGGCGCAGCAAGCTGGGCTCGTAATCGACTCGCGTCAAGGAGAGCACGCCCTCAGCCGACTCGTCGAAATAATGAAAACCTGGGCCGTGTTTGTACTTAATCAGGCTTTCGTCGAAATCGTTGCCGATAACCGCGATGACAAGTCCATTGGGCTGAAAATTATCCCGAGCGAATCTCGCGTAAGCGAGATATTGACTTAGCGGAGAACCAGAAGACCCGAAGCTATAGACGCGTCCCGCCGCTCTCGCGCGCACCGCTGCCGCAAGCCTTCCCTGCACAGTCTCCGGGAAACGCACCATGACGGCCTCGATATAGCTATCCCCAATCACGGCGATAAGAGGTGTTTGCGATTGCGGAACATAGTCTTCGTCGTTTACGAACCCAAAGTTGTTTATGCGGCCTGTGTTAACGATTGAAAAATCCCAACCTCGAGAGAAAACATAGTTGCAATTCGGTTCGAAATGCAGAATCGGCTGCGCTGCATTTACAGCGCGCATACGCAGTCCGGAATTGACTGGCAAGAACTGCAATATGCCTTCCAGCAAGAGAAGAGCTACGCATAGACCGACCAAAACGGAAATGCAAGCAAGAAGAAAATATCTGGATTTGGCTATTCCGTCGCATTCAGACATGGCGGTAACTCTTGAACGTGCTTGTGGAGTCAGCTGTCTAGCTTGGTGCTTGCATCAGCACACATGGCGGCGTCTCTCGTTACCGACGTTGCGTTGTCCTTCGCGCATGCAGCCGGATGGCCGCGACGGTGCCGGTCGCTGCGCAGGCGTCCACGAGAAAATCGAGCGTGTCGGCAAACCGTCCCGCAAAGTGCGCCTGGTGCAGTTCGTCGAACGCGCCGATCACGACGACCGTCACGATGACCGTCAACGGCATGCGGCCCGCCGTCCCGATCCATAGCAGGAGCGTGATCAGGGAGTAGACGGCGAAATGCGCGAGCTTGTCCCAGGGCGCCGGGATCAGTCCGGCCGCGACCGGCTGTGCGCCCACGTAGAACAGCTGAAACACGACCGCTGCCGCGAGAAAGAGGTAGGGCCAGCGGAACGGAGAGCGAGGGGGCGCGCGGGTCATTCTCGTTGTTGCCGTCCGACGCGATGATAAGCGTCCTCGAGGCGGACGATGTCGTCTTCGTCGAGGTACGCGCCCGACTGGATCTCGATGGTCGGCAGTGGGATCTTTACTGGTTTCTCCAGCAGGTGGCGCGTGGCCTCGGGGTATCTAGCGCCTCATCGGGCCATCCTCGGGGCGCAGGGACGCGGCGTGCCGTGCTCAGTAGGCATTCCGCCTCCGCAGCACGACGACGATCGTCTTGAGCACGATCTGCAGGTCGAGCAGCAGTGACCAGTTCCGCAGGTAAGCGAGATCGTACTCGATGCGTGCTTTCATCTTGTCGAGCGAGTCGGTCTCGCCGCGCCAGCCGTTGACCTGCGCCAGTCCGGTGATGCCCGGCCTGACCTTGTGCCGGATCATGTAGCCGCGGATGAGTTTCCGGTAGATCTCGTTGTGGGCAACGGCGTGTGGTCGCGGTCCAACCACGCTCATGCGGCCCTGGAGCACGTTGATGAACTGGGGCAGCTCGTCGAACGAGGTCTCCCGGAGAAACGCACCGAAGCGGGTCACTCGGCGATCGTCGCGCGTGGCCTGTTTGATGTCACTGCCGTCCTCGAGCACGGTCATCGAGCGGAATTTGTAGATCACGATCTGCCTACCATCCAGTCCGTAGCGGCGCTGCTTGAACAGCGCTGGCCCCGGCGAGCCCAGTCTCACGCCGATCGCGATAGCGAGCATGAGCGGCGCGCTCAGCACCAGGATCGCCGACGCGAGGAGGATGTCGCTCGCGCGCTTGACCAGTGCGTTGACCCCGCAGAACGGCGATTCGCAGACGGCAAGCACCGGGATCCCGCCGATCGTCTCCACGCGCGCCTGGATCAGATCGAACAGAAAGATGTCGGGCGCGAAGTAGATCGAGGCGGTCGTGTCGTGCAGTTCTTCGAGGAGGCGAACGATGCGCGGTTGCGAGGCCATCGGCAGCGCGATGTAGACCAGGTCGATGCGGTGCGCCTTGACGTATTCCGCGAGCCGGCCCACGGGGCCGAGGCTCAGACGCGGCTCGATGCCCTCCAACCGCTCGGCTCCCCGATCGTCGAAGTAGCCAGCGAAGCGGATTCCGAGCAACGGATTCGCGCGGATGCGCGCGGCGAGCCTGCAGCCCAGCTCATTCGCGCCTACGATGACGGTCGTCCTGCGCAGGCCTTCCGCCGCGAGCAGGCGCGGCAGGATCGCGGGAACCAGGCGGTGAGCGGCGAACAGCGCCGGCGGGGCCGCAATCACCCACGCGAGGATCGCGCGCTCGTCGAACGCCGCCAACGTCCGCGACGCCCACCCGAGGAACAGCAGGAGCGCGACGATCGCCAACCAGCCCGTTACGATGTCCCGGGCCAGCCTGGCGGCGTTCGCCGTGTCGCGCGCGAGGCTGCCCGGAAAGGTTATCCCGAACACGAGCAGCGCAAGGATGAGGTAGGGCCCGTCAAACCGTCCGTGGAACCAGAGGACCGAGATCAACAGCGTGCTGATCGCCACCGCCGGATCGACTGCGGCCCGCATCACCGCGGCTGCACTGGGCTGGCTGTGCAACAGGCGCGGCTCGGTATCGTGGGAGGCGAGCACGGGAGGAGTGGTCAACGACGGGATGGAAGTTGCGAAACCTCCGTAAGAAGTTAGGCCAGGCGAGGGTGAGCGATCATGTAGCGGCGACAGGGCCGCGATAGCCCCATCGGACTAGTGCCGTTGCAACTTTTCTCGGCTATGCATGCGCGGGGATGCACTTACACGTAGGTCCGCTCTCGGAGCCTGGGGAAGACAAGTTGGAACGGCACTCGCGGGCTAGGCCGCGCTTCCGGTTGGCGCACGATCGGTCGATCTGCGGTTCGCCCCGACTGCTCGTAAGAACAAGAGGTTGCGGAAGGTGCGGCCGCTCTGGCACCGCCGGTTTCCGCGTCACGTCTGCGTAACATACGCGCCGCTATATTCACGCCCTCCACTGCCTTGGCGGAGGCGCGCATGCAACTCAGCCCATTGGAATCATCGGAACGGTGCGTGCCCCATCCCGTCGCATCTCCCGATTTCGCGTCGGCCAGTGACGGCGAAATCGCCAAGTCGGCCGCCGTCGACGACGCTCTTCTGCTCGAATCTCTCATGCTCAACCTGGATGCTTCGCTCAGGGTGCACGCGCGTCCGCATTTCTTCAGTTGGACGCAGGGCCTGCTGCAAAGTCTCATCAAGCATGAGGTGCTGGTCTGCGCGCTGCGCGCTGGCGAGCCGCTTTCGTTTCGCGTCGACAGCTTCTCGACGATTGCTCTGAACTCAGCGGTCTTCGGCGAGCTGTTCCTGCGCGACGCTTGCGTTGCGCCGGGTCTCGTCAAGGCCTGGGGGGAACACCGTTTCCGCCCCGTGATCTGCGAGGTGTGCAACGGAAGTCCGATCGCCGGCGGCGCCTTCGCTCGGGAACTCGAGGGGATCGGGGCGACGCGGCTCCTGGCGCATGGGACTCACGATATCGACGGTCAGGTGACGAGTTTTTTCGCCTTCGCCTGTCGACCGGGAACGGTCGGGCCGCGGGAGGCGTACTTCGTGCAGCTGGTCGCGCCGTTGCTGCACGCGGCGTGGGTGCGCGCACAGATCGAGGGGCCGGCGACAGGCAACGAGAAGCCCGTGAGAGCAACCATGCTGACATCGCGGGAGCAGGAAGTCCTGCACTGGATCCATCTCGGCAAGAGCAACTTCGAGATCGGGGCGATCCTCACGATTAGCCCGCTGACCGTGAAGAACCACGTGCAGAAGGTCCTGCGCAAGCTGAACGCGGTCAACCGCACGCAAGCGATCGGCAAGGCGATGGAGCTGCGCATCCTGAGCTCCTGAACGCAGCGGTCGGTGGGCAAGGCGGGCTACGCGCGCGGGCAAGCCCGAGCGAGTTGGTGTCACACGGGGTCACTAGCCTGTGCCGAGCACATCACCACGGAGGTGCCACGTGCGCGGTTCGATTGCAACGCTACTCCTGTCGGGCGCTGCGGCCTCGCTGTGGTCAGTGCAGGCGCAAGCGTCGGGGTGCGATTTCACAACCCTAGGCAGCCACTGCAGCGGCGATAGCTCCTGGTCCTCGCAGATGTCTGGGCTGTCCGCGGAGGACGTGTCCGAGAGCGACGTCCCGGTCGAGCCAGCCAACCGCGACACGCTCCGGCCATCGGGGCTCGACGGCAAGCAGATGGACTTCTGGGGCCCTCTGGATCACTGGGAACGGCTTGTGCTCCCCGGGACTGCGCCGCTGCGCGCGCCGCCCGAAGCGGCCCCGTTGCGCGTTGCGTCCGAGCCCGCCCCGTTGAGCGTGTCGTCTGAGGGGTTCCCGCTGCGCGCGCTGTCTGGGGCGGATCGACCGCTCGCGCTGTTTGAGATGGTTCCGGTTCCCGAACCGGGTAACTGGGCGATGCCGATTGCGGGCTTGCTCGGCATGTATGCCGTGGTGCGTCGCCGCACCATCTCCTCCTGAAGCGCGCTCCCGGCAGGCGTCTGAATTGCGACGCCTCCGGGGCAGGCCGGAAAGAACAGCCGGCCCGCCCCCATGTTCTGGAGGTTTACGTGTCCCGGCATTGGTGATCCGCCACCGCCGTCTCCGTCCGATGGCGCTGCAAGGTGGCCGCTGCGGAACCGCGAGCCTTTCCACTCCGGTTCGGATCGTGGCTGCGCATGCACACCGACGACGACGCGGGCTTGCTCTCTTTCCGCCGCGACCGCCTCGAATGCTATGCAGTCAACGTGACGGCACATCGGCGGCCTCGGGCCGAGGCGATGAGCGGACAGGACTACGGAACTCTCTCCTCAAATGATTTGCGCGTCGGGCGATGAGTTCCCTTCGAGACGATCGAGGCCGTCTGAGAAAAAGACGCCGAGAGCCGACCCTAGTCCTTTCGCAAGGACATCTGCGGAGCCTCAATGCGACGAAGCCAGTACGGCAAGACTTCGCACTGATGCCCGAAGATCGACCATATCGGTTTGCGCAAGACGGGAATGGCGATCTCGGCAAACTGAGCGCGCAGCGCGAGAGGTTCCTCTCAGAGGTTACGAGACCAACGTAGTCGGCGCAAGGGCGCGGATCGGCTCCAGGAGGGCTCCTCGATTCAGGGCGGTTCGCCGGCTCGCGGCGCGCCACCACGGCTTTCCGAAAAGACCGGTCCGGAGACGCTCCCGGCTTGGGGGTAGTCCGTCCGGGGCATGCTTCCCGGTACGGCGCGGATTATTGCCGTAACCGATGGATCTTAATGTAGCCGCACGCGGGCGCCGCGCTCGCTTGAGCCAGGAATGGACCGCGAACCTGCCTTCAAGGGCGGAGCGAGGTGAAACCGCTCGCGTCGCTGCTGCTCACGATGATCCGGAACTTGCTGATCTTGGCGGCGTCGCCGGCGCGTAGCAGGGCTCCGCGGGGGAAATCAAGGCGTTCTACGACGGCGATCCCGCACTGTTCGCGCGGCGGCGCATCTATTGCCGCTCGGGTCCCTCTCGCAGATGAAAGACGGCGAGGCCACGCGGTTCTTCCCGCACCGGCCGGAGCGGCGATGATCCAGCAGCCGGCCGCGCCGATCATTGAGCGGCTTGGCGAACCGCAAGCGCCTGAAGCTGGCGGACGGCGAAGTCAGGGAGTTGTCCTGCGATAAGGGGGACACGCAGATGGAAACGGTACGCCAATCGAAAACCCGCTTCGCGTCGATCGCCGCAGTGGCGCTAGCCGCGGTCCTGTGGCTCGCGGCGATGCTAGTCGCGGCTCCGGGCCTTGCGCAGCCACGCGAAACTCTCGGCCAGGGCGACACCGTGCGCGTCACGGTGTTCCAGCAGCCGGATCTCACGACGGAAGCGCGCATCTCCGAGCGAGGCACGATCGTATTTCCCTTGATCGGGGAGATCGAGTTGAACGGATTGACGCCGACCCAGGCCGGAGCCCGAATCGCCCAGGAACTGAGGCACCGGAACTTTCTTGTGAACCCGCAGGTGAACGTTACGGTCCCCGAGGCCTACGGTAGGCAGGTCGCCGTGCTGGGTCAGGTGGCCCGGCCCGGCAAGTACGCGCTCGGGGAGGCCGGGCCGAGGCTGACCGACGCCCTCGCGCTCGCGGGCGGCATCACCCCGACGGGCAACGACATCGTCACTGTCCTGACCAGGCGCGGCAATCCCGGGAAGCGCGAGATTGACGTCGCGGCGATTCGCAGCGGCGATATGTCGGCGAACATCGAGATGCAGAACGGCGACACGATCTTCGCCGAGCGCGCGCCGATGTTTTACATCCACGGGCAAGTGCAGCGCGCCGGCACCTATCGGCTGGAGCCAGGCATGAACGTGATGCAGGCGGTGTCGGTCGGCGGAGGAATCACGCTTCGCGGCACGCTGCGCGGGCTCAAGATTCATCGGCGAACGCCGGCTGGGCAGGTCGCAACGATCGACGCCCAGCTCACCGATCCGGTCCGTGCCGACGACGTGATCTACGTCCGCGAGGGCCTGTTCTAGCCGGCGCGGACACCAAAGCCCGAGGGACAATCATGAGCCTGCATCAGTTCCTGCTCGCGCTGCGCGCTCGATGGGCCGCGTTCGCCCTGGTTCTCGCCGCCACCGTCCTAACGGCGACGGTCGTGAGCCTCGTCCTTCCGAAAACCTATGTGGCGACGGGATCGGTCCTGGTGGACGCCAAGGACGAGCAGTCGCTTGGCAACACTGCGGTTCCAGTGCGCTTTCAGGCGGGGTACATGCAAACGCAGGCGGACATCATCGCGAGCCGCAAAGTGGCGCTCAAGGTAGTGAGCGACCTCAAGCTCGCGCAGGGTTCGGAAGCACGCAAGGAGTTCGAGCGCCAGCACGATGGGGGCTCGATCGAGGATTGGCTCGTGGCGATGCTGCTCCAACAGCTCAAGGTCAACACCTCCCAGAGCAGCCTCCTCCAGACCCAGAGCAGCGTCATCCAGATCGCGTACTCCGCGCCCGATCCGCGCTTCGCCGCGGACATCGCCAACGGCTTTGCGAAGGCCTATATCGACACTGCGCTCGAATTTCGGACCGAGCCATCGCGGGAAGCAGCGGCGTGGTTCAACGAGCAGATGAAGGAGTTGCGCGCCAATCTCGAGCAGGCCCAGGCGAGGCTTGCCGCCGAGGAGAAGACGAAGGGGATCGTCGCGACCGACGAGCGCTACGACGTAGAGAACGCCCGCCTAGCCGAGCTCTCGACGCAGGTGGTGCAAGCGCAGAGCCAGACCTACGACGCCATGACCCGGTGGCAGCAGGCGCGCGATCTGCTCGCCAAGGGGGCGTCCCCCGAGGCGCTTCAGGTGGTGCAGACCAATCCGCTCGTTCAGAGCATCAAGACCGACCTCCTCCGCAGCGAAGCGAGAGCCCAGGAGCAGAGCACCCAGCTCGGACCGGACCATCCTCAATACCGGCGCCAGGCTGCCGAAAGCGAGATCCTGCGCGAAAAGCTCCGGAACGAGATGTACAGCGTCATCCGCGGCCTCGAGAATGCGGCGCGCCAGAGCGAGCAGCGGGGGCAGGCGCTGCGAAGTGCATCGGCGGCGCAGCGTCAACGGGTGCTCGGGCTGAAGGAATCCCGTAGCGAGGTCGCGATCCTCACGCGCGATCTGGAGAGCGCTCAGCGGACCTACGACAGCGCCCTGCAGCGTTACGTCGTGAACAATGTCGACAGTCGCGCGCGGCAGACCAACATTTCGGTGCTCAATCCGGCGGTTGCGCCGCTCTTGCCCGCCCGGCCCAGACTGCGCCTCAACGTCCTGCTGTCGCTCATCGCAGGAGCGATGCTCGGCATGGGCATCGTATACCTGCTCGAGATGTTCG
>CAVWFR010000036.1:0-393017 GCA_963754305.1 uncultured beta proteobacterium
CAGACGTGGCGATTGGTGTCGTCGAAAGTCGTCTTGGCGATGTTGGTCGTCACGAACAGCAGCGGCGCGGTCGGCGGCGACACCGCGCCGATCTGGTTGCACATCACCATGACCAGGCCCATCTGGATCGGGTCGATGCCGTACTGCTTGCTGAGCTGGACTGCGACCGGCGCGAACACGAGCAGTATAGCGAGCGAGTCGACGAACGTGCCGAGCAGGATCATTACGGCCGCGAAAATGAGCAGCACGATCACCGGGCTCGTCGACGCCGAGGTGACCCACGAGACCGCCATGTCGTTGAACTGCATGTACGCGAGCAGCCAGCCCATCGCGCCCGAAACGGCGATGATCGCCGAGACCATCGTGGTCGTGATCGCCGCCTCGACGAAGATGTCGACCATATCGCGCAGCCTGATCTTGCGGTAGAAGAAGTAGCCGACGACGAAAGCGTACAGGCACGCGACCACCCCTGCCTCGGTCGCCGTGAAAACGCCGGTCAGGATGCCGCCGACGATGATGACCGGCGCCATCAGGGCCGGCCAGACCGCGCGCAGCGATCGCACGATCGCGCCGGGGTCGAACTTCCCGTGCACCACGCGCAGCTCCGGGTAGTTCGGGTGGTAGGTGTACAGCTTCACGGTCGCCATCAGGAAGAGGCCGATGAGGATCCCGGGGATGATGCCGCCGAGAAACAAGCCGCCGATCGACACCTGCGCGATGGCGCCGTAGACAACCATCGTCATGCTGGGCGGAATGATCGCGCCGATGGTGCCCGCGCAGGCGATGAGCGCCGCGGCGAAACCCGGCTTGTAGCCCGAGCGCTTCATCGTCGGGATGACGACCGCGGCGATCGCCGAGGCGTCCGCCGTGGAGGAGCCGGAGATCCCCGCGAACACCATGCTGGCCACGATCGCCGCGTGCGCGAGGCCGGCCTTCAGGTAGCCGACCAGGACGCGCGCGAAATCGACGAGCTGCTGGCTCATCCCGCCCGCCGACATCAGCACGCCGGCGAGGATGAAGTAGGGCAGCGCGAGCAGCGTGTAGGAGTCGAGCTGGGCGAAAGTCTTCTGCGCGTACAGCGGTAGCACGATCCCCGGCTCCGCGGCGATGCCGATGAAGCTCACGAGCGCGATGCACAGCAGGATCGGGACGCCGGTCAGCATCGTTCCGAACAGCAGCGCGAGCATCAGCCAGATCATGACGCCGACTTCTCCGCCGGGAGGGGCTCGCCGGCGAGACGGCGCGCGACCACGAAGAACAGGTAGGCCCCGCCGATCACCATGCCGTAGTACGGCCAGCTCATCGGGATCTCGAGGCCCGGGGAGTGCTGCAGCTGCGCGACCTGTGCGACGCGATAGCTCAGCCATGCCAGTGAGCCGGCGAACGCCGCCCACAGGAGCTCGATCGCGTAGTCGAAGGCTACCCCGGCGCGGCGGGGCAACCGGGCGCGGAACGACTCGATGGCGAGATGGGCGCCGCGGCGATACGCGATCGGGATCGCGAGGAACACGATCCAGACGTGGCAGAAGATCTGGAACTCCTCGCTCCAGCTGAGGGACCTGTTCAGGACGAAGCGGTTGAAGACCTGCAGCAGGCCGACCACGCACATCGCGGCGAAAATCGCGGCGACGAGCGCCTCGACGCCGCGATCGATCGCCGCGAACAGCCGCTTCATCGGCGCTCCCGCTACTGCTTGCGGATCTGCGCGAGCAGCGCCTCGGCGCCGAACTCCTTCGCCATGTCGTCCTGCGCCTGCAGCGCCGCCTTCTGCAGCGGCGCGAGGTCGATCTCGTTCACTTTCATGCCGAGCTTCTTCACCTCGGCGAGCGCCTCGCCCTCGCGCTGCGGCGCCATCCGGCGCACCAGCAGGCCGGCGTCCGTCGCGGCCTTCTGCAGGGCCTGCTGCTCGGCGGGCGTCAGCTTCTTCCACTCGGGCAACGAGAACACGAGGAAGGTCGGGTCCATCAGGTGCTTCGTCAGCGCGATGCAGCAGGCGACCTCGTTCATCTTGAACGAGATCACCGTCGCCGCGGTGTGCTCGAAGCCGTCGAGCACGCCGCTCTGCATCGAGGTGTAGATCTCGCCGAAGTTCATCGGCGTGGCGTTGGCGCCCATGGCGTTGATCGCCGCGACGAACACCTTCGTCGGGATGGTGCGGATCTTGAGGCCCTTCAGGTCGGCGGCCTGCTTCACCTCCTTCTTCGCGGTGACCACGTTGCGATAGCCCCAGCTCACCGACCAGGCCAGCACCTTGAAGCCCGCCTTCTCCATGTCCTGGTCGAGCTCCTTGCCCACCGGGCCGTCGAGCACCGCGATCGCGTGGTCGTAGCTCTTCCACATGAACGGGAGCCCGAGGACGCCGAGGCGTTTCACGAACGAGGCGTACTCCGCGGGTCCGCCGGTGGTGCCCGCGGCGCCCGAGCCGAGTCGCATCGCCTCGATCACCTCCCGCGTCTGGCCGAGCTGGCTCGCGGGGAACACCTTGACGTCGACCGTGCTCGCGGCCGCGTTGGCGTTGTTCGCGAACGTCACTGCGAGCATGGTGTTGTCGACGTTGGTGTCGTTGGGTCCCGCGGTATGGATGCGCAGCACCTTCTTCTGCGCGGCGGCGGGTGCGGCGGCCGCGACGAGCAGGACGGCGACCAGCACTGCCAGGGAACGTTTCATGATTTGCCTCCTCCTTTTGGATGGCGCTTGGAAGTGTTGCGCGGGTGAAATGCAGGCTCGAGATCGCGCGCGGTGCCGGCGAGCAGCTTGTGCATCGCCCTCTCGGCCTCCTCGGGCGACCGCCTGCCGATCGCCGCGGCCACTGCGCCGGGTCAAACGATAGCTCATCCCGTCCGCGCGCGAGGGCTTCGGCTGCAACGCCGTGCAAGGACGCGGAGGTGCCCGCCTTAAGCCCAAAGACGTCACGTGTCTTGCGGCATTAGCAGTTCACGCGCCATCGGTTCCAAGATGCAGACGCTCGGAGACGTAACGGGTCGCTGCGACGGCATCCAGGTGAGTTCCGGCAAGTCCGACGTGGCCGTCAGGACGCAGGAGGTAGAACGAGGGTTGGGGGATCCGGGCGCGCGCGAGCTCCCGATCGTTGGCGGCATCGCTCGGTACCGCATGGATGCGCAACCGATCGCCGAGCGCTGGCAAACCGTCCGCTGGCGGAGGTTGCCCGATCACGATCAGATTGAATCGCGTGTCGTCTAGTTTTTCGAACAGGTCCTCAGTGGGACCGTTCGCCTGGAGCCTGAGCCGCAGCCACGGAAACCGATCGCCGGCGCGCGGCGCGGCGTCCGGCAGGCCCGGCAGCGTTTCCGATAACGGGCTGTCGGGGTACCGGATACCGGTCTGGGAAATGGTTCGAAACGCGAGCATTCGTATCCCGTCCAGGCTCATCGCCGCCGCCATGATCTTCGCCAGCACCCGCGTGCGGACCAGGCCGGCCAGCCAGCTGTCGGAGACCAACAGCGAGAAAGCCCGGTCGGTCGTCCTCAGCAACCGCTTGGCGACAGGGAGGCGCTCGTCCTCGTAGGAGTCGAGCAGGGCCGGACCCGCATCTCCCGACACCACGAGCGCGAGCTTCCACGCCAGGTTGTAAGCATCCTGCAGACCGGTGTTCATGCCTTGCGCGCCCACCGGACTGTGTATGTGCGCCGCGTCGCCGAGCAGGAAGCAGCGCCGGTCGCGAAAGCGCGCAGCGCACCGGTGATGGATGCGATAGGTGGAGTACCAGCTGCACGCTTTGAAGGACAGCGCCGGTCCCACCTCCTGCCGCACCGAGGGAATTACTTCGTCGAAAGTCGGATCGTCCCTTCCGCGCCAGTTCCGCGGCAAGATACCGACGAGTCGCCAGTGATCGGTCCCGCGCATCGGGAAGAACAGGTGGAATCCTTCGCGCCACAAGTAGACGTTGAGCTCGTCCGGCACCATCGGTCCCGTCACTTGCGTATCGGCGACGAAGAACACGTGCTCGTACGGTGCACCCTCGAACGCGATCCCGCTCAGTTCGCGCACTGCGCTGCGCGCGCCGTCGCATCCTGCGACCCACGCGACGGTCACATCGCCGATCGTCCCGTCCGGGTGCTTGAGCGTTGCCTTGACCTGGCTAGCGCCCTGCGCAAGGCCGACGAGTTCCGTGTTCCACTGGACGACCATCCCCCTACCGCGAAGAACGTCGCCCAGCAGCCGTTCGTTGTCGTCCTGGCCCAGGATCAAGAGAAAAGGATACGGACTCAGATCGCGTCCGATGTCGCCCAAAGGGAGTCGCGCCGCCCGCCGCCCCTGGGACCAGATGTTGGCGCCGGTCGCGCGTTTGCCGAGTTCGAGCGCTCGCTCGACGATGCCAAGGTGGGCGTAAATCTCCAACGTGCGTGCCTGCACGCCGAGCGCCCTCGTCTGGAGAGCCGGGCCTGCATGCCGGTCTATGACCATCGCCCGCACCCCTCGCCGACCAAGCTGATTCGCGAGCATCAGCCCGGTCGGGCCGGCTCCGACGACGAGGACGTCAGCATCCATAGGCACGGGCCCGCCAGCAGCCTGTTGAAAACACCCGCAGCGACGGCGATTGCAGTGCGGATCCTGCGGCGGTTTTAGGGCCGCATGCTAGGGGGAGAGAAGCGCGCAGCGGCAAGCGTCGAACACAACACAGAGCCAAAAGAGCATCCCTGCAGCGTAGGTTGCGTAGAAGGTAATCCTCGTGATGGCGAGATTCGCGGTCCGCTTTCGTTGCGGAAGTGGGTCGATATCTGACGGAAATATCTTTCCGTCTATGACTATTTTGCCGACCTCACGCCAAATCGCGCGCAAATTCTCCGACAAGCCCCACTCGAGTATCAACCAAGCACTCGAGGCAACGAAGCCCGCAATGGCAACTATGTGGTTCGGGACCTTGTATTCACCCTTGTAGTACGCGCCGACGAGAACGGCCATTGTTGTCAGATACAAGGGCAACAGCACGTATCGGACACCACCGTAGTACCGGAGCGACTGCATCATCTCCTTGTAGACATCAGCCTGAGAAGGCGCGGGCGGTATTCCATTTGAGGAACCGTAGACGAACTCATAGCCATGACTTGTGGCTGCAGCCCCGATGCTTTGGATCGTGGCCCCGTGCTGAGTCAAGAAGCTTTGCTGCTCCGACGGAGTTGCCTCCGACGTATCGACCACTACTTTTACAGGCATGTGGAGCTCCGGGATTCTGACCGTGGGCCCAACGATGAGTAGTGGGCGGCAGAGATTGGCATGGATGCCCGAACATTTCCAGCCGTAGGCGTCGATCGTCGGGGGAGGCAGTTACCGCTAGGCATCTCAATCGGCACCGATGCCCCATATGTCCTCGCAAGCGGCACGCCCCCGTGCGGGCGTAGACTTCTCCCTCACCGCGCGCTCGATGGCGCGCGTGGCGGAGTTCGAGCGGACCCGGCGCTAGCCGCGCGCACGTCGCGAGGCGCGATCGGCGGAGCAGCGAGACCGACTGCTTCGACTTCTTGTCGTTCTTCCAGATCATCCAGATCACAGCGGCGCACGCGCCGACGAGGATCGCGAGGCGAGGGAAATGAGCAGGCGTTGGATAGGAGGATCAACGGTGCGCAAGATGCAACAGGCACTGGCATTCATCGACAGTCATCTCGGCGACGACCTCACGCTGCCGCAGATGGCCGAAGCGCTTTGCGTGAGTCCGCATCATTTCGCGCACGTGTTCAAACAGAAAGTTGGCGTTCCGCCGCACCAATATGTCATCCGCCGCCGAGTCGAGCGGGCCAAGTCGCTCCTCGACTCGACCGATCTGCCGATCGTCGAGATCGCGCTCTCCGTGGGCTGCGCGAACCAGAGCCATTTCTCCGCACTGTTCCACCGCTTCACCGGCCTTACACCCCACACTTATCGCGCGGCCCGACAAGCGAAGCGCTGAAACCGCGCAAGTTTTCGATATACGGCTCGGTCGAGCATGGCTAGCTTCGTCGGCTGCGCGCCCACTCGCGCGCACAACAAGGTCGAATAGCAAAGGAGAAGACCATGCGCGTTTCAAGCAGAAGGGATATCTGGACGCGGCGCTCCGCCGTGTCAGCCACGGCTTTGGTGGTTTTGGCACTAGGCGCGAGCAGTGCGCTTGCGCGCGACATCAGCCAGAGCGGCGAGCAGAAAAACATGCGCCGGGTGGGACACTCCGACCTGCAGGGGCGCGCGGCCTACCACCCCGACTTCATCCGTTACCCGGATGGAAGGGTGATCGCGTTCGTGGGCACGCACAGCAATACGACCGACAACGGTCCCAGACCCAATCCGCTGCAGCCGGGCAGCCCGATGGAGCCGAACGGAACGATGATCATCGACATCACCAATCCGAGCAAGGCGGTCGACAAATTCCACATTCCCGGCCCGATCCCGAACGGCGCAGCCCAGACGCAATCCAACCGCATATGCCTGGGCTCCGATCTGCCGGGCGGCATCCCTGGTCGCGTCTACATGATGCGCAACGTTCAGGTGAATAATCTCGAGGTCTCAGGTTACGAGGTTTGGGACGTCACGAACGTCACCAACCCCACCTTGGTGGAAGCGTTGCGCGGCCTTCGCAACACGCACAAGCATTGGTGGGAGTGCAAGACCGGTATCGCTTACCTGCCGGGGAGCCAAGGCCTGCCGGCGCCGCAATGGCGCCAGGGGCAGTCGATGATGATCGTTGACTGGGGGAATCCTGCTGACCCGATTTACCTGCGCACTCACGGGCTCCAGGGCAGCCAACCGAGTGGATCGGGACCGGTGCCCCCGTCGCTGCATGGTCCGATCTCCGCGTACGACCATCCCAATAAGGCGGGGGCGCTGGCGCGTGCCGCCACGGCGGACGATGTGATCGGCAACCGCCTTTATCTCGCGTGGGGCGTTGGGGACGATGGGGTGTTGCAGATTCTGGACAGGAAAAAGCTGCTTCCGCCCCCCTATGGGACCTTCCCCGGCAATCCGGACGATCCGTCGAACGAAGATCTGGAGTTTGCGCAAACCTCTATCCTGTACATGTCTCCGGATCAGGGCGGCCATACCAGCTTCCCGGTGTTCGGGCTCGTGCCGAAGAGCTACCAGGGCTTCACCGAGTTCAAGACGCGCGACATCGTGCTTCTCGCCTCGGAGTCGACGGCCGACCTGTGCCAGGAAGCGCCGCACTGGAGCTTCGTGGTCGATGTGACGGTTGAAAACTCGAAGACCGCGCCGCCGGGGACCCGCGTGCAGCAGAATGTGTGGCAGGGGCCGATGGTCCTGTCGACGATGTGGGTCGATCCGCGCGCCGGCGAGAAGTACCCCCGCGGCAACTACTGCACGCGCGGAGCGCGCTACGGGGTGCACTCGAGCGAGGAGAACTTCCGCAATCCGTATTACGGCAGGCTGACGTTCCTCGCTTACTTCACCGGTGGCGTGCGGGCCTGGGACATCCGCGAGCCGCAAGGTCCGGTCGAGGTGGGGTTCTATGTGCCGGAGAGCAATGCCCTGACCGAGCCGGCCGGCTACATGACGAACAACCTCGAGGTCGACAATCGCGGGTACATCCTCGCGGTCGACCGCAACGGGGCCGGGTTGGATATTCTGGAGCTGCGCGGCGAGGCGAGAAGGATCGGCCTCGGAAGGGATAGCGGTCCCCCGCGCCACCACCACCATCACGACGACGACGATGACGACCACAAGAAAGGCCGGCGCTAAACCAGCCAGCGCCATTTGGCGATGAAAGAGGCGGCCCTGCGCCGCCTCTTTTTTGGGAGGGATCAGCACTGACTACGCGGTGCATCCAGCACGACGATCGCCGTGCGGAGTAAATATCCCCCGGCAGAGCCGGGGGCCCTCCCTTGGTGGCCAGCTCTGTGTCGGTCTGCATAGGTGAGGGCTGATTCGGCGGTCTGCGTCCGCTTCCAACACCTACTATGCGCGAAACCTCGACACGGCTTTGGCGGCCGACCGCCCGTCCACGCGCGACGTGAAGCTCGCCTATCTGATTCGCGCGCACCACAAGCCCGGTCAGCTCGCGCGCATGATCCAGCGGCTGAGAGGCGACGACATCCGCTTCTACCTGCACGTCAGCGCCCGGACGCCTAGCGAAACGTACGAGGAGATGCGGTCCGAGCTGGAGCGAACGCCGGAGGTGCATTGGCTCCCGCGCGTCAAGGCTTACTACGCCGGATACAGCCTCGTCGAGGCCGCCCTCGTGGGCCTACGGGAGATCGCCCGGGAGCGCGACCCCCCTGACGTCACGATGCTCATCTCGGGCCAGGACTACCCGCTGAGACGGCCCGAGGCAATCGGCGAGTTCTTCGCCGCCAACCGCGGCCGAACAGTCATCGAACATTATCGTCTGCCCACGGACGAGCACTGGCCGGACGAGCGTGGCGGCCTCGACCGGATCGAGCGCGTCCATTTCGAGCGGATCCCTTACCGCTCGAGCATCCTGCGCGTGCCTTTCATCCGCCGCCGCTTTCCCGTGGAGCTCACGCCCTACGGCGGCTCGACGTGGTTCGCGCTGTCGAGCGACGCCCTCCGGTATCTGGTCGCATTCGAGCGGGAGAACCCTCGCGTCATGCGCTTCTTCCACCGCGTGCTGATCCCAGAGGAGATCTTCTTTCAGACCGTGCTCGTCAACTCCCCGCTTCGCGAGACGCTCGTGAACCGAGCGCTCCACTACACGGCCTGGCCGGGCGGGTCGCACCCGAAGACGTTGGGTGTCGAGGACTTCCCCACCCTCGCGGCGAGCGACGTGCTCTATGCGCGCAAGTTCGACGTCGAGCGCGACAGCTTGGTGCTCGACGCGATCGACCGTGAGCTGCTCGGCCTGCCGGGAACGTCGATAGATGAGTGAGTCCGTCGGCCATTCGAGTCGGAGGCGCCGACCGGGTGCTCGCGAACAGCGTGTACCGGGGCATCGCCGAACTCGCCTCGAAGGCGCTCTCGCTGGCCTTTCGCGGTCATGGCCCGGAAGGTCGGAGAGCACGTGCGGCGTTCAGTTTCATGCAGCGATACCAAGCCTGCGGAGTCACGGCGAACAGGCGGCGGAAATGGTGCTCGAGCATCCGCTGGCTGGTCCCGATGGCTTCCGCTAATTCGCCCACGCTTAAAGTCTCCGAGGTATTGGTCCACGCGGCCAGAACGCCGGAACGATGAGCAGTGCGATGACCGGGCGTCGGACCGAGGCGCGCCCTGGCGGTCAAGCGCGCACGCGGCGCTCGTTCTAAGATCGCTGCCGTTTTCGGGAGCGTCAAAAGATGGCGATCGATAGGGCGCGTGCCGCGCTCGCGCAGGTCTTCTTCCAGCGCTGCTTCTATCTTTTCTTCGCGGTCCTTGCGCTGTTGATGGCAGTTCTGTTGATCGAGCCGACGCCGCGCGGACGGATCCTCCTCAACGTCTGCAACCTGCTCGTCGTCGTCGCGGCGGTCGCGGCGGTCGGCCGCACCCGGCTGTCGTTCGTGATCGCGCTGTTCCTCGCCGCGCCGACACTGGCGTTCCAGGTGCTCGCGATCGACGAGAGCCAGACGCGGCACCTCCTGCGCTCGTGGGCCTTTGGGGCAGCGCTGTATGCGGTGACGATCGGCTATCTGTTGAGGTATGTCTTCCAGCGCGAGGTGATGACCGCCGACAAGCTGTACGGCGCGGCGGCAGCGTACCTGATGCTCGGCGTACTCTGGGCCTACCTCTACGCGATCGCAGGTCATCTCCATCCGGCCGCGTTCGCGTTCGCCGGGGGAACGGAATCCCCGAGCTTCAGCGAACTGCTGTACTTCAGCTTCACTGTGCTGACCAGCACCGGTTTCGGCGACGTGATCCCGGTGCTGCGGACGGCGCGGGCGCTATGTGTCCTCGAGCAGCTGACGGGCGCGCTGTTCCTGGCGATCCTGATCGCGCGCCTCGCCGGCGTCTACCCGCCGCGCAGGGAGGACACCGCGGCGTGACCCCGGATCGGTGACGTTCGCTCAAATCGGCGAGCAAACCATCGCCAACATCTACGACTGCACGTACGCGCTCGATGCGATGAAAGTCGATCAGCCGATCAAGGTCGTTTACGTTCGAAACCGTCAGCAGAGAGACGACGCTTACGCCTGCGGCTACGAGATAGCGGCTCCCCGGTGCCTTCGCGTCGGGAATTCGCTCGTTAGTACGGATGCGACACCGAGCTACCGCATCGACTCTTCCACCGAAACAGAAGGAGACGACAGAGTTATGGCTGCAGCAGGCCGCGCGCAGCCTGCCTCACGTCGGGCGAGGAGAAGCGGAAGGCAGCGCGATCCAGCAGGTAGTGGATGAAGCCGGTTGCGAAGCCCAGGGCTAGCAGCGCCGGCACGAAGGGCGACGAGCGCAGCCACCACGCCGCATCGCCGAAGATGCGGTCGGCGTAGACGAATTCGTCAGCCACGGCCTCCACCTCCAGCACCGGCAGCAGCAAGGTGGAGACGACGGCAAGCAAGAGCAGCACCGCCCAGCCCCGCCGATTGATGGGTGCCAGCAGCCGCTGCCAGCGCTTCGCAGGCTCCTGGGTCTCACCGGAAGCCGCGAGCGAGGCGAGTCCCATCGCGGCACTCCAATGCTGCACGCTCCACAACACAATGAACAGGAAGGGGTCCCGCGCCAGGAAGGCAAGGAGCACCATAGCCGAAACGCCGAGGACGTAGGCTACGCGCGGCAGCGATGCGTGCTGCGAGCGCGTTTCGACGCGCAGCATTATGGCGGTTAGAACCACGACGAGGACGATGCCGCCATCACGGAGCGTGCGCGCGAACAGATCCGCGCCAACTGCTCCCAGGAGCGGGTCGATCCAGCGGTCCTGGAAAACGATCGACCCGGCCAAGCCCTCTGCCATCACGACGAAACCGCCGCCAACGACTAACGCGAACCACCGATCGAGCCGTCGCGTCGTCGCCTCCGACGATCGTCCCGCCCGCGCACGGTAGAGGCTGAGTAGCCCGAAGTGCTGCGCGGCAAAGTGGTAACTCAACAACAGATAATCCAAGACGGCGAGCCAGAGCACGCGCTCGGTCAGCGGTACTGGCAGCACGCTCTCGGGAGCCAACAGCACGGCGAAGCAGGCCACGGCAATGGCCAACGGGGCCACCACGAAGCGCAGCGGCTGCTTGGCAAGCAGGGGGCGGTACGCCTGGGTCGCGTAGGCCAGCCAGGCCGACGAGACGCGGTGGCCGAACCACAGAGGCACCCTCGGGATGCGCTCCGTAAGACGCCGCCAGGACGTCTCCGCGACTCTAGATCACCGCCGCGGTATCGACGAAGTGCACCGTCGACGGCGAGAGCAGCGTGAGAACCGAGTGGTAATGCAGTTTGTTGTACCAGTCGAAGAACAGACGCAGAAGGCGCGAGAATCCTCGATGCTACTGAACCGATCGGAGAACTCGGGCTGGAACTACGACGTCTAGAGCTGCGCTTCGGAGAACGAGTTGTAGTTGCTGAGAGAAGGAAGAGAGAGAGACTAGGACAAAGAGAGGAAGACGAGCAACAACGACAAGGGCAACGAGGACGACGAGGAGCAGCGAACGGCGAGAACGAAGAGCTGAGAGAGCGCGATCGATTGCTTGCGCACGCTCTAGGCGATGAGCTACTACGACAGCGACGAGACTAACGGTGAGACACCAACGAAGACACGACGTAGCGGCTGAAGATGTACGGCAGCACGAACAGGTAGAGGTAGCTCACTACGACGACCCGAGGAGAAAAGATATATAGAAAGACCACAACGAGAACGGACGGCTAGAGAGGAGCTCAGGAATGGCGAAGAAGGGAAGGCGCAACTGGACGCGACGCTCGCGTACTACAGAGACCACGAGCAGACGATAGAACGGCGCCGGAGCGGAGATACTTCGCTTCGACGAGCAGCCGCGCATAGAGCGCTGACGGCGACTGATCGACGAAGCGCTCGCTGTGCAGGGTGGCCAACACCGCCTGGCGTTCCTCGACATCGAGCGCTCGCGGGCTGCTGCGCTCGACCGGGGCGGCGCCGGGCGGCGCTCGCCGGCGTCGATGCCGGTACAGCGTCGCCCGCGCCACCCCCAGTGCGGCGCAGGTCGGCGCCGTCCCGCTTGTGGGGGCAAGCTGTTCAACCGCTTGCATCAGACGCTCCCGTCGTCGTCTTGGCTCCAGAGCGGGATCTCCAGCAGCCGCGAAGCCTTTTTTTGGATGTCCAGAAGCAGCTCCGCCTGCTCGAGCTTGCGCTCCAGACGCCGCTTCTCGCGCTGAAGCTCGGCTACGCGCTTGGCGAGCGGATTCACCGGCTCGGCCTTGCGTCCGCGCTTGGCCGACAGCCCCGCGAGCTCGCCGCGCTCGCGCTGGCGTCGCCAGTCGGCTAGATGCGAGGAGTACAACCCCTCGCGCCGGAGCAGCGCCCCGATCTCCCCCGGGGTCTTCGCCGCCGCGGCCTCGCGCACGATGCGCAACTTGTACTCGGGGGTGAACTGCCGGCGCTTGGCCTTCGCCGGTACCTACGGGTCGGCGCGCGAGCGCGCTCGACCGCGACGCGCGCGGGAGAAACTCCAGACGCCAGGGGATCCCTGAGAAACTCCCGCGACCAGCCGTGCTGTGCGTCCATCATATGAAAGAAAAAAAGAAGAAAAAAAGAGAAAAATAAATAAATTCGCGAGCGCGAAGAAGAGCCCGTCCACTGGGCTGGCGCGCACGTTGTCATAACCCCGCGCCAGCAGAAAGACCAGGGGTGCCAACCACAGCGTATTCAGGATCCAAACAAGATCCCAGGCCGGACTCTTGATCCATCGCATGGGAACAGAACGTAGCGCATCGGCTCGGCTTGATGTTTCCCCGACCGGTGTCTCCAGCGCACCCGGTCCAGCACGCCCTGATGGTGGCTGTTGCGGCTTCATTTCTCAACGCTGCGGCCCGACCGCAGCGCGCTGCTCGACCAATCGTTTAGCCACGGAACTTCCGGCCGCACGAAATCGGGGCCCACCGTCGTACAGGCTCCCAGCAGCAGGCAACCTGCCAGAAGCAGGCGCTCCGGCAGCGTGCGCCACGGCGGGGAGGCGCGCATTCGCTCAACCGGCGGCCGGTGTTTCGCTCTTTTCCTTGCCGTTGCCGGCATCCGGGTTGGTGTGTACCCAGCCCATGAAAATCTGGTAGCCGAGGGCCAGCAGCGTCGCGCCGACGAACATGCCGAGAATGCCCGAGACGGCCATGCCGCCCAGCGCGCCGATCAGGATCACCGGCATCGGCGCATCGACGCCGCGTCCGAGCATCAGCGGCTTGAGCACGTTGTCAGTCATGCCGGCGACAAAGAGCAGGATCGTGTAGATGGTCGCTTCGCCGGTCCCGTAGTCGCCGACCGTCCAGATGTAGCCAATCGCCGGCAGGGTGACCAGCAGTGCAGGCACCTGTGCAATGCCGAGGACGAGGACGATGGCCGCGAGGACGCCGGCAAAGGGAATGCCTGCGAGCAGCAGGCAGAGTCCGACGATGATGGCCTGGATGAGGGCCACGCCGATGACGCCCGCCGCGACGGCGCGGATGGTTGCCGTCGACAGCTTGGTGAACTCCGCGCCGCGCTCCGGGCCGACGATGCGCGAGAAGATCGCCAGGCTGGCACGGCTGCCGGCCTGCCCGAAGGCCATGATGATCCCGGCGATGATGAAGGAGGCGACGAACTGCAGCAGCCCGACGCCGATGCCGGCGACGAAGGCGAGTGCCGACCGGGCGATGTCGCCGATCTTTGGCTGCATGCTCTGGATCAAGGCAGGAAGGTCGGCATGGGCCTTGGACCAAAGCGCATGCACCTTGTCTCCGACCAGCGGCCATTCGGCGACCCGGTCGCGCGGCGGCGGGATTTTCAGAGTGTTGTTCTGCACGTCGGTGACCAGCTGTTGCACCGAGTCGCCGAGCGAACTCATCAGAACAGCAGTCGGCGCGACGATCAACACGACCCCGAGGAGAGTCAGCACGGTCGCCGACCAGCCCTGCCTGCCACCCATCCTGGCGGCGAGCATCTGGTGCAGCGGGTACAGCGTCACGGCCAGGATCAGCGCCCAGACCATCAGGGTGAGGAAGGGCGAGAAGATCTGGTAGCAGAGTAAGGCCAGCGCCAGGATGAGCCCAGCGCGGATCAGGACGTCCAGCAGGCGGGAAGCGATGCGGCGTTCGAGTTCGATGTCTGGAGATGTCATGGGGAACCTGCCTGCAAAGTGTGCGGAAAATGGTCGCGGTCGAGTAGGTAGGCCATTCGGCTTTCCCCTCACAGATCCGGGCGTGCGGCTTTCCCGCACCCGGCTCTTCCCGAAGGTGATGGCACGTGCCAGAGACGTTGCTCGGCCCAGGAATGAGTAATCCGCGGAGCAGGCAGCGGGTAGCGGGCGGTGATCGCGTCAAACCAAGCCCAGCCAGCTTGTCGGGAGCGCTGACTCCGGCGTCGAAGGCAGCCGGACCAGTCCTCTAAACGTTAGACATGAGCGGCGTCGATGGAGGGGTCAGGCGCCGCCATCGGTCGATGAACGACTGACGAACCAATGGAACCTACGTGACTCGGGAAACCGCCTACTCGATCCTGCCGGTGCCGAGCAACCGACCCGCAGCAATGAATAGGCTCCGATTTAGGAACGCGTACGTTTTCGCTCCGGTAATGAACTGAACGGACAGCCGCATGTATAGATCGTCCCACTTTGTTGCCCGATCGAGGGATAGGGCAACGACGAGGAACGTACCTTTAGTGACGCCTAAACGACTCGGCTGAGCGGCCGCCGACGAGCGTAGCGGGAGGGGACCCAACAGGGAGCGCAACAACGCTGTTGGGCGGCCCGCTCCAGCCGATGATTAGCTCTTGACCGCATAGTACCGATAGCTTACACACCCTGGTCCCGTCGCGTCATACCGTTCAATTTCCGCGATGGACATACCGCACTTCTCAAGTGCTGCCAACACCTCAGGTTTGGCGAGTGTGTGGATCTCCCAGACGCGGTACTTTCCGTGGATGGCTCTCCTCGCGATGTTCAGGAGGCGATTGCCCATGATGAAATGCACCCACCCGCGCAACGTGGTCAGGTCGTACCAAGAAGGTGTTTGAAACACAGCCACTCCGCCGCGACGCAAAACGCGACAGAACTCGCCGATGAACAATAGCTGCCGCTCAGCGGGCATGTGTTGCAAGACGATATTGCTGTAAACAAGGTCGATGGCCTCACTTGGGATTAGCTGGAGATCGGCAGCAACATTATGTAGGAAGTCTATGTTGCCGTAGTCGTGATGCTGCGCCCGAGCCTCCTCGAGCATTGATTCTGAGATATCAACCCCAAGGACCCTTTCGAAATGCCTCGAGAGAGCGCGGGACAGCCGGCCAACGCCACACCCGAAATCCAACGCGGCCCCTAACCGCAGCGGCACGCGTTTTCGACCGAGGTTCCCTATTACTTGCTCAATCTCCCGCCGCCCGGACTCAAAGAAGTCAGCTCTTTCCCACTTTCCATCCTTCTTCGTGGGATCCGACAACACGGCCCAATAGGGATCGTGAGCCCCTAAGTTCTCCCATTGCTCTTGATAGCGATCCATCCTCTTGCTTCGGCAGCGGCCTAAAGCGCGAACGCGCCCGCGTTTCGGGGGCTCCAAACGCGGATCTTGCGAAACGCGCGCACGAGCCGCAACGCTTCAAGGTGGCTCCGTGCCTGCACGCCGGATCCGAGGATTGCGAGGACTGATGAATCCGAGCGCGCGAGCGATTTGGTTGCAGCGGCGGAGACTGCGCCAGTCCGCATCTCGGTAATCAGCCGCCCGTCCATCACAACCAAGGGCTCACCCGTCTCGGGTCGGAAGAGGAAGACTAAGGGCTTCAGGACCGGAAACCAGAGCAACGGCACCGCGCTCGATCTCCGCGTTGCGACGCTCAACCTCTGCCGCCCAAGCTTCGTCGACGTCGGGATCTGCGTCGAGACTCGCGATCAGTCGCTCGACCAGGCGTGCCCGCTCTGCTGCCGAGAGTTGGAGCGCTTCGGCTTCAAGCGCTTCTACAGTTGACGACATGACCCCTCCGGATGCGTCTTACCAACAGCAGCTAGGGTGCCACAACGGTACTGCGTACGGCAACCGACGCACGTGAGGTGAGCGATGGCCGAACTCAAGGGCCCAACGTTCCCAGCAACCCGCGCGCGCCCACCAGACTTCGCACAGCGCTGCGTTTGTGCGCGCGTCGGGGTTGGCTGGGTGGTTAGAGCGCACCGTTACTTGATGTCTTCCAGTTTGACCCCTCGGCCCACGCGGAAGCTCACGCGAGCCTGCTCGGGTCGAGTGGCTACGATGGCGTCATTCCCTTCGACTTGATCACCGCAGCGGCTTCAGGGCTCCTGAGATAGGCGATGAAGGCCTTCGCCGCTTCGGCTTCCTTCGTACCGGCCGATACCGCCGTTGTGTACACCACTTCCATCTGCACTTCCGGCGGAAACGGACCGACGAGATCGATGCCCGGCGCAGTCAGGACGTTCGTAAGGAACACGCCGAGCTCGGTGTCGCCGCTCGCAACGGATTGAGCGATCTGCGCGGGTGTCGGCTGCGGCTTGATCCTCGCCTTCATCGCTTCGGTGATGCCGAGGCGCTCGTAGATGCGCGCGAGCAGGTAGCCCGTCGCGCTCTCCGGTATCGATGCGATCGACTTGGCGTTGAGCAGCGTCTGTTTTAGCGCGTCGGGCGTGCTGATGTCGGGCTTCGGCGCGCCTGCACGCACGGCTACGCCAATCCCGACTCGCGCGACCTCGGGTGACGCACCGGCCGCGAACGTCGCTCGCGCCGCGTCGTTCCTCATCACGTCGACCGGAACGATACCGAGATCGAACGGCCCGCCCGTTGCCATCTTTATGAGCTCCGGAGTCGTGCCGTACCGAATGACGAGCCTGTGACCGGTCGTCTTCTCGAACTGCGCGGCGATCTCCTTGAGCGGGGCCGCTATGCCCCCGCCCGCGATGACCTGGAGCTCAGCCGCCACGGAGGACAGTGCCACACAAAATGTCGAACCTGCTACAAGGATTGCTTTCCATGTGCTCATGTTCTCATCTCTTAGAACGTTAACGAGTTCCGGATTGGAATGGGCGCTCTAACGCCGGCGCTCAGCCGCGGCCGACGAGCGAAGCGAGGAGGGAACCGAAAGCCAGCGAAGCGCGCTTTCGACCGTCGGTTGCAGCGGCTTGTTGGGCGACATCCTCTTACCCTCTCAGGATTGCCACTAAGTGGCTAACTCGACAAGGGCGAGGGGATGAGTGCGCTCTGGCATGGCGAGATGCTCCGTAATGATGAGGGCTAACGAATTGGACTGTATCGGTCGTGCGTAAGCATGACGGATACAGTCCAATTAGTTAGTAGGCCGCAAAGATTGGCATGGATACCCGAACATTTCCAGCGCTAGGCATCGATCGTTAGCGGTAGGCAGCTACCGGTAGGCATCTCAATTGGCACCGGCGCCCCGGACCTCCTCGCGGCGGCACACCCGCATGCCGGGAGTAGACTTCCTCGCCGCTACCGCCCCTCCCGTACTACCCGACCACGGAGCCGCACCATGACCGACTCGGTGAAGTACCTCCTCGACGAATCCCGCATTCCGACGCGCTGGTACAACCTGCAAGCGGACCTGCCGAAACCGCTCCCGCCGGTGCTGCACCCCGGCACGCTGCAGCCGATCGGCCCCGCCGATCTCGCGCCGCTCTTTCCGATGGCGCTGATCGAACAGGAAGTGACGCGGGAACGCGAGGTCCCGATCCCCGAGCCGGTGCGAGAGGTCTACCGTCAGTGGCGCCCGTCGCCGCTCTTCCGCGCGCGGCGGCTCGAGAAGGCGCTGCAAACGCCGGCGCGCATCTACTACAAGTACGAAGGCGTCTCACCCGCCGGCAGTCACAAGCCGAACACCGCGGTCGCGCAGGCGTTCTACAACCGCGAAGCCGGCGTGAAGAAACTGAGCACCGAAACCGGCGCCGGCCAATGGGGCTCGTCGCTCGCGTTCGCCGGCGCGCTGTTCGGCATCGACGTGCAGATCTTCATGGTGCGCGTGTCGTACGACCAGAAGCCGTACCGCCGTGCGCTGATGGAGACCTACGGCGCGCGCTGCATCCCGTCGCCATCGGGCGAGACGCAGTCGGGCAAAGCGATCCTCGAGAAGAATCCGAAGCACCCTGGCTCACTCGGCATCGCGATCTCCGAGGCGGTCGAGGTCGCCGCGCAACGCGAGGACACGAAGTACTCGCTCGGCTCGGTGCTCAACCACGTCCTCCTGCACCAGACCGTAGTCGGCCAGGAGGCGATGGCGCAGATGGAAATGGCCGGCGACTACCCGGACGTGATCGTCGGCTGCACCGGCGGCGGCTCGAACTTCGCCGGCATCGCGTTTCCGTTCCTCGGGGCGCAGCTCCGCGGCGGGAAGAAGGTGCGCATCGTGGCGATCGAGCCGGCGGCCTGCCCGAGTCTCACGCGCGGGAAGTACGCATACGACTTCGGCGACACCGCGCACCTCACGCCGCTGGTGAAGATGCACACGCTCGGTTCGATCTTCACGCCGCCCGGCTTCCACGCGGGCGGGCTGCGCTATCACGGCATGGCCCCGCTGGTCAGCCACATCAAGGAGCTGGGACTGATCGAGGCGAAGGCCTACCTCCAGACGGCGGTGTTCGACGCCGGCGTGCAGTTCGCGAGAGTGGAGGGAATCCTTCCGGCACCCGAGGCGAATCACGCGGTGAAGGGGGCGATCGACGAGGCGATCCGCTGCCGCGAGGAAGGCGTCGCGCGCACGATCCTCTTCAACCTGTGTGGGCACGGCCACTTCGACATGCAGGCTTACATGGACTACTTCGCCGGCAAGCTCGAGGACCGCGACTACGACGAGCGCGAGCTCGCGATGGCGCTCGCCGGTCTACCCTCGGTAAAGGAGGCCGCGTGATGCAGCAGGGAACGGGCAAGATCCCGCCGGTGCGCGTCTGGACGCGCGCGGAGATGATGACGCGAGTCGCGAAGTTCGGTGACCTGAAGGGTTTCAGCGACGGGTTGCAGGATTCGATGCTGCCGGAGTGCCACAAGACGACCTACAACGTGATCGGCTTCCAGACACCGGAGGCCGCCGGCGAGGGGTCGGTCAACTCCCCGGTCGGCAAGACCGCGTCCGAGAACGCGGCGATCCGCATCGCGGAGGGTTTCAATCTCGGCTTCGTGAAGTGCAAGCCGGGCAAGGGCGTGCTGATGCACAACCACGACACGAACGAGACGTTCGTCGTGATGTCCGGCCGCTGGCGGGTGCAGTGGAACGAAGCGCCGCACACCGAATCGCTCGAAGTCGGCCGCCTCGACTGCATTTCCTTCCCGCCCGGCTGCGCGCGGCGGTTCGAGAACGTCACCCGCGACGAACCGGACGCCGAGCACATGCTCCTCTTCGTCATCGGCGGCGACGCGCCGCAGAACGAGTTCACCGCGCGTTCGATGGCGCGCGTGGCGGAGTTCGAGCGAACCGGGCGCTAGCAGCCGGCCGCACGCCGCGATTAGCGGAGCGGCGGGGACCTATCGCTTCGACTTCTTGTCGTTCTTCCAGATCATCCAGGTCACGGCAGCGCACGCGCCGACGAAGACCGCGACGAAGATGACGGTGCCGATCAGGTTGGACTCGGCGGGCGGCTCGGCCTCGACGGCGTAGGCGGCGAGCGAGAGGAAGACGAGCGGGAGGGCGGCAAGGGCGTTGGTCACGATGAGCTCCGGGAAAGCTTGATGACCCGCGAGCTTAACCGGCGCCTGCTGACATTCTCCTGACCGCCGCGAGCGCAGCGTCGTCAGCTAACCGTAAGGGAGGCGCGAGGTCCGCCGCGAAACCCCGCTGTCACGTCCGAGCGTTCTCCAAAGTCGCGCCCGTCGCGATCGCCCAGCCCGGACACGAACACCGTCAGGTCGGCCGCAACGCGCTCGGGCGCCTCCCAGTGCACCGCGTGTCCATGCCGTCGTACACGACGAGCCGCGCGCCGGCGATGCCCGCTACGACCGCGTCCTGGTCGGCGCGGCCGGCGAACCCGTCACGGTCGCCCCAGAGCGCGAGCGTCGGCGCCCCGATCGCGCCGAGCTCGGCGGCGAAATCGTCCTCGAACATGCCCTCGAACGACGCCCGCCATACGCGCGCCGGAACCTTCAGGCTCTCGCGGACGACGGTGTCGAGGAAAGCGGCCGGAATGGGCCGGGCGAGCGTGCTTTCCTGGAACTCGCGGACGAAGACGGGATCGATGGGGTCGGCGAGCGCGGTCACGGCGGAATGCCAGAACTCCGCCACCGGCGCGTTGTGGCGGTACGACGCAAACGCGCCGATCAGCACGAGGCCGCGCGTGCGCATGGGATGGTCGATGGCGAAGCGCTTGGCGTTGGTGCTGCCCATGGAGTGGCCGACGACGACGGCCGGCCCGAGTCCGAGCGCGTCCGCGAACGCCGCCGCGTCGGCCGCGAAATCGCGCGTGCGGTAGCCGCTCGCCGGCCGCCCGGAATCGCCGTGGCCGCGTTGCGACACGGCGATGGCGCGGATAGACGCGGGCAGGTGCGGCAGCAGCGGCTCGAAGGAGCGCCACGAGTCGGTCACGCCGTGGAGCATCAGCACCGGCACACCGGCGGGATCGCCCTGCTCGACGTACTCGAGCCTCACCCGGCCGGGCAGCTCGACGGACTTGATGCTCGGACGCACGGCTTCAATCCCCGGTCGCGAGCGCGCGCGCCCGCTCAACGAGCCGGCGATTGAACGGGCTCGTGGGCTTGAGCGCGAGGCGCTCCGCCGCCAGCGCGCGCGCGTAGTTCGCGCCACCGCTGCGCAGCGCCGCCTCGGTGAGCGTCAGGTGCAGCACGTCGCGCTGCGCATGGCTGCCGCCGAACCGATGCGCGACCAGCCGCACCGACTCGAGCAGCCCGATCGCGGTGGCTAAATCGCCGCGGCCGAGCGCGCGGAGCGCGCGGCACACCGGCAACCCCACTTCGCGCGTCATCGCCCCGTTGGTGGTCCCGTACTCGGCGCGCCGCCCCATCGCCGCGAGCAGCCGCTCGGCGTCGCGATCGCGGTCGGCGCCGACGAACGCCATCATGGCGTGCATGTCGTTGAACGCATACCAGCCGCCGTCGATCGACGGCTGCCAGGCTTCCGCGAGCTCGTTCCAGCGCCCGCCGACGTCGACGCCGCGGAGCTCGAGCCGCCACAGCATCGCGGTCGCGTCCACGAGGTCGAGCGCGACCTGCGAGTTGCCCGCGCGGATGCGCTCGTCGTAGAGCGCCAGCACCTTGTCGTGCTCGCCCTGATCCAGATGGAACAGCGCGAGATGCCAGGCGTTGTGGATCGCGAACATGTTGTCCGCCGCGCCCCAGTCCTCGATGCGCGCCGCAAGCCAGTCGATGCCGTCGCGCGCGCGGCCCTGCATTTCCATGACGTGCGCGACCGCGTGGATCGCCCAAGCGTCGCCGCGGTTGCGCCCGACCGCCTCGCGGCCGGCGGCCTCGGCGCGGCCGTAGTCGCCCATCTCCTCCAGCCCGAACGCGTGCATGCCGAGCACGTAGCCGTAGCCCGGCACCTGCTCGCTCCAGTGCGGCAGCGCACGCGCGATCCGGTCGCGGAGAAGCGGCGACTGGCCGAGATAGAAATCGAGCGCGTGCGCGACCTGCAGCGCGACCGTGTCGCGCGGATGATCGATCAGGATCTCGCCGTAGATCGTCGACGCCTTGCGCCATTCGCCGTCGAGGAACGCCCGCGCGGCGGCGATGTGCCCGCGCTCGCGATCGTTCGCGCCGGCGGCGAGCCGCTCCGCCGCCTCCACCGCCGCACGCACCTGCGGCTCGAAGGTCTTCTCGTTGGCGGCCAACGTGACGCCCGCCTTCAGGCAATGACCCATGACGAACCCAGGGTCGGCGGCGATCGCGGCGTCCGCCGCCTCGCCCGCCTTGGCCGAGAAGCCGAGAAAGAGATCGGTCGCCAGCTCGTACTGCATCAGCGCGGCGGGCTGCGCCGCCGAGATGGGGTTCCCCCGCCGGTCGTCAATGCTCATCGCAACTGCTCCTTTTTGGAGCTCACGATACGCAGGGGCGCGCCCCCCGCGTAGACGTCGAGCTCGGGCATTCGGATTGTCGCGCGTCGGGCGCGCCAGGGCGATCGGCAGCGGCGCGGCGGCCCCGCGCCGTCGGCGCGGGACCGGCGCGGGCCGGGGAAAAAGAACGCGAAGACCATGGCCGCTACAGCTGCGCAAGAGCAGGCGCACCCCGCAACCCCGCCCAGGCCCGGTCGAAGCGCCGCTTCGCCGCGGCGTGCGCGCCGGCGTCGCCGCGCCGCTCGTAGACCTCGACCAGCCCGTACAGCGCCCAGCCGTTGTTCGGCGCGCGCCCTAGACTCTGCCGGAACACGTGCTCGGCCGCATCGAGCCGGCCCGCGAGCACCAGCGCACCGCCGAGCGACTGGCGCACCGGGTAGTACCAGAACGGCGGCTCCATGTAAGGCAGCGCGTCCTCGACCGCGACGGCGCGCTCCAACTCGGCCACCGCCTCGTCGAAGCGGGCTTGCGATTGCGCCACCCGCGCGGCGAGCACGTGCCGCGCGAGGCGGAGCACGTCGCCGCCCGGCACGCCGGCGGCCGCGAGCGCAGCGAGCTCGGGCGCACGCTCGAGCTGCGCGATCGCGTCGAGCGCGGCCGTTGCGCCGGCCGCGTCACCGCGCGCGGCATGCGCGACCCCGCGCATGTAATGCCACATCGCGGTCACGTACGGGAACCCCGGCTTCGGCGCCGGCAGCGCGAGGATGGTCTGCGCGTCGCTGAACTGCGCATGCGCGAAGTACGGGGCCGCCATGATCGGCTGCACCCATGGCACCTCGCGCGTCACCTCGTCCGAGAGCGAGCGCGCGAGCTTCTCGGCCGCCTCGATCGCGGTGCCGCCGTCGCCCGCCATCTGCGCCGAGGCGAGCAGGAAGTGGATGTTGTGCGGGTAATAGCCGTAGCGGTAAACGCCACCGCCGCCGCCGGCGAGCGCGAAGTAGCGCTCGTCCGCCGCGACCGCGCGCTTGTTCGCCTCGAGCGAGTCGAGATACCGGCCGACGCGATAGTAGATGTGCGAAGGCATGTGTACGAGATGGCCCGCGCCGGGCACGGCGTTCCCCAGCCGCTCGACGTAACGCACCGCACGCTCCGGCTTCGACGAGGCTTCCACCGCGTGAATGTACAAGTGGATCGCACCCGGATGGTCGGGATCGCCCGCGAGCACCCGCTCGAGCGTGGCGACGATGTCCCCGGTGCGACCCTTGGGCCTGGTGCCGCCCGCCTCCCAGTAGTCCCACGGCGAGAGATTCATCAGCGCTTCCACGTAGAGCACCGCGATGTCGCCGTCCCATGGATGGCGCGAGTGGACCCGCTCCATCGCCGCGGCGTAGGCGGCGTCGAGCTTCGGGCGCTCCGCGGCGGGATCGTCCGAGTAGCGCACCGCAAGCGCCTCGATCAGCGCGCGCTCCTTCGCGCCCGCCTTGACCGCCAGCACGCGGGCACGCTGCGCCGCGTCGAAAGCCGCCGCGTTGTCGGACGCCGCCATCGGCATGTTGATGTTGGGGCCGAGCACGAGCGCCTCGCCCCAGAAGCACATCGCGCAGTCCGGGTCGAGCCGCTGTGCGGTGCGGAACGCCCGCCGCGCCTCGGCGTGATTGAACCCGTAGGCGAGCGCGAGCCCCTGGTCGAAGTAGCGCTGCACCTGCGGCCGCGAGGTCGTGATGCGATGACGGCGCGTGCCCAGACCGTCGATGAGCGGCGCGTCGCGGTCGACGAGGCTCGCTGTGGTGGCCGGCGCGTCGACGCGCTGCGGGTCGAACGGTCCGATCTCGGTCTTGCGCTGCGCGGCGACGAGATAGGTCTTGAGCGCCGCGCGCTTGCGATCGTCGGGCAGGCAGGCGACGCCGTCGAGCACTGGATCGAAGGCAGCCGCGGCGCGGCCCGATTCGGGCGCGCGCGCGGTGGCGAGCGCCGCGACGGAGACGGCGCCGATCACGGCGGCGCCGGCAAGGAAGCGTTTCCACGACATTTCGTTTTCCTTTGCTTTCTTGCGCCGCGCTTCAGGCCGCGGCATGGAAGAGGGTTTCGGCGTCGCTGGCCGCGAGGTGCGACTCGATCGCGGCGTTCACCGCGTCGGCATGAGTCACCGGGAGCATGTGCCCGGCGCCCGCGATCTCGACCAGCTCGGCGTGCCGCAGCGTCGCAGCGAGCCGGTCGGTGACCGCGCGCGCGACGCGGGTGGTGTGCGTGCCGCGCAGGACCAGCGTCGGCACGCGGAGGCGGCGGACGCCGTCGAGCCGCGCGGCGCCGCGAAACACCACGCGAAACTCGGCCGCGATCTTCGGCATCGTCGCCGTGAGCCGCGCCCGCGCTTCGGCGGGCATCCCGGCCCAGGCCTCGGCGCCGATCCAGTACCCCATGAAGTGCGCCGCGCACGCCTCGAGATCGCCCTCGGCCGCGAGCTCGACGTGGCGACTCGCGACCGCCTCGATCTCCGCGAACGCCGCGCGATCTTCGAGCGCGCGAAGCAAGTCGAACGCGGCCGGTTCGATCAGCGTGAGGCTCGCCACGCGATCCCCGAGCGCGAGCGCCGCCCGCAGCGCGAGCGCGCCGCCGTAGGAATGGCCGACGATGTGCACCGGCGCGCTCAGCTCGCGCGCAAAGGTGGTCACCACTTCCTCGTCGGTAGCCTTCAGCCCGCCGCGCCACGGCGTGCTCTCGCCGTAGCCCACCAGATCCGGCGCTACGACTCGGTATCGCGCCGCGAGCCGGACCGCGAGCGGACGCCAGACCCGGCGCGAGCTCGCGCTGCCGTGCACGGCAAGCACCGTGTCGCCCGCACCGACATCGGTATAGGCGATGTCGGCATCCTTGATTCTGAGTGCTGGCATGTGGCGTCCTCCTGGTTTCACGATGCTCGGGGTGAACACCCCCTTAACGCTCCTCGGATCAGGCGATTCGCCGCCAACGGCGGCGAGCCTTTTCGTCGTTGAGGTCATGCGGCGACCGGCAGGTCCCACAACGCGGCGGCGAGCCGTTCCCCGTCGCTCGGCCAGGGACCGCCGAGCTCGCGCGTGATCCGCACCAGCCCGCGCTCCTCCGGATTGGTCCGCGCGCTGAACCCGAACCGCTGCGTGAGCGCGAGGATCTGGGCGTTGTCGGCCAGCGCATCGCCGTCCAGGCGCGCGATCCCCTGGCGCTCCGCGTGCGTCACGAGCGCGGCGAAGAGCGCCCGGCCGAGGCCTGCGCCCTGCCAGGCGTCGGCGATCACGATCGCGATATCCGCCGCCGCGCCCTCGGCGACGTATTGCGCGAGGCCGACGACGGCCCCGCCGCTAGCCGCCACGAGCGTCATCGCGCGCGTGTGATCGATCGTGACGATCCGCTCGACCGCTGCCGGCGTCAGCTCGCGCACCGCGCGCAGGAACCGGCGGCGGCTCGTCTGCGGCGAAAGTTCGCGCACGAACGCGTGCACCGCGGCCGCATCCGCCGGCCGCGCAGCGCGCAGCAACGCCTGGCGCCCGTCGGCAAGACGCACTTCGCCGGTCAGCGCCAACACGGAGACGGGAACGGGCGCGCACACGAGCGAATCTCCTCAGGCTGCCGCGCGGATGCCTGCCGCGGCAAGTGCGCGGGCGCGTGCCGCCTGGACGCGGGCGCGCGGCGACAGCGCCGCCATGCCCCGGCACTCGGCGACGAGCGCCTGCGCGAGCTCGGCGCGGCCCGCGCGGATCGCCGCCTCGAGGATCGTCAGCTCGAGCGCCTCGCGCTGCGCGCGGCTTCCGCCCATCCGCCACAGATCGGCGCGGATCGGCGTGGCGAGCTCGATCGCGCGGCCATACTGCTCGCGGCCGAACGCGAGCAGCGCGCGCGCCATCGGAAGCGCCACCTCCCGCACCACCGCCGCAGTCGCCGTGCGGCCTTCGGCCGCCGCCGACATGACGCCCAGCAGCACGCGCGCGGCGTGCTCGCGTCCGGCGGCGGCGAACGCCATCATCGCGTGCACGTCGAGCAGCGGCCAGAACGCATCGCCGGCCCGCGCCCCCCAGAGGTCGGCGACCGCGTCCCAGCGGCCCGCGACGTCGACGCCCTCGAGATGCAGCCGCCAGAGCAGTGCCGCGGCGTCGCCCGCGTCCGAGGCACCGCCCGCGGCGGGCGCAGCGTCGTAGATCGCGAGCGCGCGGTCGATCCGCCCGAGCTCGAGCTGGAAGATGGCGTCGTGCCACGCGCTGTGGCGCGCGAGGGCGCCGTCGCCCTTCCAACCCTCGGCGTGCGCCGCCATCAGCCTCGCACCCTCGGCGGCCGCGCCCTGGTCGGCGAGCGCGTGCGCCACCGCGTGAATCGCGACCGGGTTGCGCGGCCGAAGCTCGAGCGCGTTGCGCCCCAGGTCGGCCGCGCGTGCGCCCTCGCCGTTCTCCGCTAGCGCATACGCGTGCATCGCGAGCACGTGCTCGTAGCCCGGCATGCCCGGCCGCCAGGCCCGCGCGGCGGAGGCGACGGCCTGGAGATGGCCGTCGCGGCGACCGATGAACACGCACGACGCCTGCGTCAGGCGCAGCGCGAGCGCATCGCCCGGCCACTCGCGCACGATCGCGGCGTAACGGTCGGCCGCCTGCGAGTACTCGCCGGCAAGCCATGCGCGCGCCGCCGCAAAGTGCGCGCGCTCGCGCTCGTTCGCGCTGGCCGCGAGCGGCAACATCGCCTGGAGGCTGCGGCGCAGCAGCGCGAACGAGCGCTTGTCCCACGCCGCCACGGCGATCCCCGCGACGAGCGCGTGCCCGGCGGCGAAGCCCGGCTCCGCCGCGAGCGCCGGCTCGATCGCCGCGAGCGGATCGGCGCTGCACGCGAGGAAGCGGTCGAGCGCGTCGTCGTAAGCGGCCATCGCCGCCGCGCTGGCGTGCGAGGAGGGAAGAGGGAGCGCGGTGCGTTGCATCGTCTCGTCCGATCTAGCTGAACTCGGCGGCGGTACGAATGCGCGCCATGGTGTGCACGTCCACGTACCTTCCCGCCTGAAAGCCAAAGGCGCGCAGCGTCCCCTCGATCTCGAAGCCGAACCGCCGGTACAGGCCGATCGCAGCGTCGTTGCCGTCGATCACCAGCAGCTCGAGACGGACGAGGTTGAGCCAGTTGTCGGCGAGATCGACCGCCGCGCGCATCAGCGCCGAGCCGACGCCGCGCCCCTGCCAGGCGCGCGCCACCGCGATCGGACCGAGGCGGCCGACGTGGCGGATGCGCGGCGCGGTGCAGGCGCCGAAGCCGAGCGCGCCGACGACCTCGTCGCCGACGGCGGCGACGAGCATGTAGCGACCGTCGGCGAGCTCGACGATGTGCTTGCGAGTCTGCGCCTGCGGCGCGTACGGCACGTCGATCAGCCAGTGCAGCACCTCGGGATCGGTGAGGATCTCGTGCAGCGCGTCGGCGTCGATCGCTTCGGCGTGGCGAACGCCGATCGCGTGCGCGGTCGCGGCGAGCTGCAGCGGCTGTTTCCTGATCGTCATCGATCTCATTTTCCGACCCCCTTGTGCGATCCCTGGTGCAAGCGTTGCCTTACGCGGCCCGAGCACCGGCGGATACCCCTTCCCGCCGCGCGAGCCATTCCCAGCGCAGCACGCCGTGCGTTTCCACCACCTCGTCGCGACCGCGCGCGGCGACGTATTCCCGCCGGCTGCCTTCGTGGGCGAGGCCGGATTTCGCGAGCACGCGCGCCGAGGCGACGTTCCAGCGGAACCGCGGCGCCCATACCCGCTCGAGCTCGAGCACCGCGAAGCCGTACCCGAGCACCGCCCGCACCGCTTCGGTGGCGTAGCCGCGGCCCCAGTACGGCGTGCCGAGCCAGTAGCCGAGCTTCGCGCACGCGCCGATGCGGTCGATCGCGAGGCCGATCGTGCCGATGAGCGCCGCATCCTCGGCGCGCTCGATCGCGAAATCGATCGAGTTGCCGTCGGCGAACTCGAGCGCCTGGTCCCAGATCCACGCGCGCGCCATGCCCGGCTCGTAGGGGTGCGGCAGGAGCGTCCCCTCGGCGACCTCACGCTCGCCGGCGAGGCGCTGGAGCGCTGCCGTGTCCTCGAAGCGGAAGGCCCGGAGCACGAGGCGCTCGGTCGCGAGCCGCGGGAACGCTAGGGACGATCTCATCGCGGCTGGTTCCGTCAGGCGCCGATAGCCGCAACGACGACGCGGATCCCGGCGTACGCCATGTGCACTGCGGCGGCAAACCCGAACGCCGCGGCGACTGCGCCCGATGCGAGCACGAGCGCTTCGGGGATGGAGCGGATGCTCCGGTCGTTCAACGCTTTCGTTTTCATCTGTCGTCTCCGTTCGAGGACGTGTCTGCAACGGGACGCAGTTTGCGGCGCCGCCGCTGGTGGATGGCTGACGGATGACCGAACGGGGGCGAAGCGCGCGGCGCCGCCACCCGCGCGGCGGACACCGCCCGGAAACCCGCATGGATGCTGGCGCTCCGCGGGTAGGCCGTTGGTATTAGAAGCGCGGCACTACCGTGGGATGAGGGAGGTGGACGAATTCACGCCGGACGGCTGATGGGCGGCTGACCGATGACTGACGCGCGCCGAGCGAACCGCGGCCCCCGCCCTTGTTAAAGGGTTGCCGGCCGACTCGGAGCGAGTGCGCGACCGGGGTTTAGAGGCCGCCCCGAAACGCCTGCTCACCCCGGCATTCGCCGCGCTTCCTCCCGTGGAGAGCGGCTGGGGGGCGTCGGGTCAAGCGGCACGCTCCGTCAGCGTCCGCCGCACCGCTTCCGTTTCCGGCGCGGGCGGCACGCCGAGCACCACCGACAAGAGCTCCTTGCAGCGCCGATAGGCCTGCAGCGCATCCGACGGCCGCCCGAGCTCGCGGTAGCAGACCATCAGGCTGCGATAGAGATCCTCGGCGAGATTGTCGAGCTCGAGCGCGCGCCGGTAGAGCGCGATCGCTTCCTCCCAGCGCGCGCCGGTCTCGAGGGAGCGGCCGAGCGCGAGCACCGCGCGGAGTACCTTCGAACGCAGCCGGTCGCGCAGGCCGAGGAGCCACGGCTGGTCCTCGTCGCCGGCAAGGAAGTGGCCGGGATAGGCGTCCAGGAGCCGCCGCGCGAGCGCCGCGGTCGCGTCGAGCGCGGCATCCGCCGCCGCATCGGGCAGGATCCCGTCCGCCTCTCGGGCCACACGCTCGAACGCCCACACGTCGACCCAGCACTGGCGCCGATCGAGCGCGAGCTTGCCCTCGGTGAGCGCGAGCGCGTCGTCCTGCCCGAGGAGCTTGCGCAAGCGATAGAGCGTGCTGTCGAACGACACTTTCGCGGCATCGCCCGCGGCATCCGGCCAGAGGATCGCCGCGAGGCGCGTGGCCTCGACGCCCTCGCCGCCGAGCGCCACCAGCGCCTTGAGCAGCTCCAGCGGCTTCTTCTGCGCCTTGCCGCGGAACGCCAGCGCCGCGCCGTCGCGCACCACCTCGAACCGCCCGAGCGCGTGGATGCGAAGCGGCCACGGCCAGTCGCGGGGCGACCCGTCGGCCGGCGGCGGCAAGCCGCGCGCGGCGACGAGCTGCCGCACGTAGTCGGGCTCGATGCCTTCGGCGATCGCGGTCGCGGCGAGCCGGCTCATCATCGGCGGCCACCAGAGATAGTGGTTGAGATAGCCCTCGCGGGCGCCGAGCGCGAGCGCGGCGGCGAGCGGCGCGCGCCAGTCGCCCTCGCCCGAGCGCATCCGCAGCCACGCCTCCCAGAGCGCGGTGTGGTAGCGCAGCATTCCGCCGCTCACCTGGGCGACGAGGGTTTGCATGCGATCGAGCACGCCGAGCGCCGCGACGTGCTGCCCGGTCTGATCGAGCGCGAGCGCGAGTCCGGTGTGGCAGATCAGGGTCGAGGCGACCGAGCCGGTCTCGAGCGAGAGCCGTGCGGCAGTGCGCCCCTCGCGCTCGGCCGCGGCGAGATCGCCGCGCTCGATCCCGCTCCAGCATTGCAGGAAGTGCAGCAGCGCGAGATCGAGCTTGCGGCTCGGATCGACGGTCGCGGCGAGGTGCGCGATCACCGGCGCCGCCGCCTTCGTGTCGCCGCGCGCGAGCAGGCCCCAGTTGCGGAAGAGCTGGATCACGGGCACGAAGAAGGCGAGACCGTGCGACTCGGCGATCGCAAGCGCGTCGCTCAGGGTGGACTCGAAATCGTCTAGCCGGGCCTGGAAGTAGTACAGGTTCGCGAGCCAGATGCGACTCCATGCGCTCGTGAGCGGACGCACCTCCGGATCGTCGATCAGCGTGCGGATGCGCTGCGCGACGCGCTGCGACTCGGCGAAGCTGCCGGACTTGTTGAGGCCGTCGATGAGGCGCGTCGCCATCGCCACCTGCAGGTTTCGATCGCCGACCGAGTCGAGTAGCCGGGTGAGGCGCGCGAGGATCTCGGCGAGCAGCGGATGCCCCGGCTGCCGGTAGACGAGCGCGATCGCGAGGCTCGAGAGCGCGCGCGCCTCGGCGTCGGGGCTCGCGAACGTGCGCTCGCGCGCGAGGAGCTGCTCCATCACGTCGATCCAGCGGTCAACCGGCCGCCAGTCGTCCCACGCGAGATAGTGCGAAACGATCAACGCCTCCACCGCCTGGATCTGGGCCGCCGAGTCGCCGCGCGCGACGAAGCCGTTGTACGCGCGCTCGAGGCTCGCCCGCGCCGCGAGCGGGTCGACGTTCACGCGCGCCACGCCCTCCCAGTAGGCGAGCCAGGGCTCGGCCTCGCGCGCCGCGGCCGGGAGCGCGGCGACTCGCTCCAGCGCCGACTGGAACCGGCCCTGCGCCAGCATCCCGGGCGCATCGGCGAGCGTCACCCGCACCGCGTTCCCCCACTGCTCGGCATCGCGGTAGAGCTCGAACACGCCATCGGTGACGCCCTCGCCCTCCAGCAACTCCGCCGCGCGGCGTCTGTGGCCCGCGAGCGTCTGGGCGTCGAACGTCGCGGCGGCGCGCTTGAGCAGGAACTCGCGGAACAGCCCGTGGAACTCGTAGGTCGGCTCGTTCGCGTCGCGCCGCGCGACGAAGAGATGGCGGCGATAGCCGTACTCGAGGTACTTGCCGGCGTCGGGGTCGCCGGTCAGCGCGGCGGCGGTGCGCTTCGTGATCCGCGGCGGGAGCGCGCAGATCATCAGGAGCCGCTGGTTCTCGGCCGGGATGCGGCCGACGATCTCGCCGGCGAAGTAGGCGAACACCGCCTCGGGCGTGGCGAGCGCCTCGCCGTCGGCGCCGGCCGGCGAGCGCGCGGCGTGCTCGCGCATCAGGATCAGCCCCGCCGCCCAGCCGTCGGAGCGGTCGTAGACGCGGTCGAGCGTGCGCGCATCGAGCTCGCCGTCGCCGGCGAGAAGTCGCGCCGCCTCTTCGCGCGTGAAGCGCAGCTCGGCAGGCGCGATGCGCGCGACGGTCTGGCTCGCGACGAGCCGCGCGAACTCCGGCGGCGGGTCGCTGCGGCTGATCACGACGACGTTCACGCCGACCGGGATCTCCTCCAGCCCGGTCGCGAACGCCGCCCGGCACTCGCTCGAACCGGACGCCTCGTGGAGATTGTCGAGCACCAGCACCGCTCCGGCCGGCATGCGGGCGAAGAACTGGCGGAACCAGCGCCGCGCAAAACCGTTCAGGTCGCGCCGGTACTCGTCGGTGAAGAGCGGGAGCCCGGGTGCCTTTTTCGCACCGCGGCCCGCGCCGGCGAGCCCGAGATAGTAGAAATACGTCGCCGGGTCGGCGTCGCCGGAGTCCACGTGATACCAGATCGCCGCGAGCTTGCGCGCATCGACGTAGCTCGCGACGAGCGCGCTCTTGCCGGCGCCCGGCGCACCCGACACCCAGACGACGGGATGCTCGCGGCGCTCGTCGAGGAGGCGGAACAGCCGTTCGCGCGGGCTGACGCGGTAGATGCGGGGACGCGAAAGCTTGGCGAGCTCTGGTGCGGGGGGCATGCGCGGGTAACGGACGGAGAGGGTCATTTTAGCCGCTGTGCGGCCGGCGCCCATCTCGACCCGATGGTCGACCGCGTGGCGCCGTTCGCGGCCGCGCCGGTCTCATCAACAGTCTGCTCGCGACGGCACCGGTATGCCGCTACATCGATCCGATGCCGGTGCTTCGAGCGCAAACGCGACGGGTCGGCGTCGACTGGGGCGAGCCGGTCGGCGAGGAAGAGACGAAGAAGCAAGCCGGCGCGTTGCCGATGCTCGACGGCGAGGCAACGACCCGCCGGACGCTGGCTGCTGAGCAAGGCCGGCGACATTCCGCCAGCGGTTGTCATCGCCGTGTCACGAAGCGCCCAGGACGACTACGTGAGCGCCGCGGTCGCGGCGATGCCGCCGCGCGGCAATGACACCGCAGGCATTAATTCCCACCAGCACCGATCGGTGGTCTTGATCATCGCCCGCCCGTCATTCGAGATCGCGCGGACTGTGGCATTTGCCCAGGCCGTCCGAGTAGTTGTTCTTTGTGGACAAAGACTTGTCGCTCAGGCTTCGCGACCCCGATGGCGCGCGTCTTGCAGTCCAGGCGAGTCAGCACCAGCCGAGGAACGGGCGCGCTTCGGCGCGATCAACGATGGGGTCCAACGTGAGATGCGGCGCGAAGCACGTCGGGGCAGCGAACGCTGCGCCCGCGCCTGCTCGCGCCGAGACCCCGCGGCGAGCCGAGGCCGCGGTCGCCACGCCAGCGCGCGTCCTGCCGATCCGCTCCTCGCCGTTTTCGACCGCTCCGTCGCTCGGCGCCCGCCTCGACGAACTGAAGCCGCACGCGACGCTCCCGGCGCGCAGCGCATCCCGCACGACTCGGAAGAAAATCCCGCCCTTCGTTCGGAATCCCGTTTTCGAGGAGCTCGAGCCGCGGCTGCTCATGTCGGCCGACCTGAACCCGCTCGCCCAGGACTCGCTCTTCGCTCAGCCCGCGCTCCAGAGCGCCGAGTTCCGCAATATCGCCGACTTCGGTTCCCCCTCGGTCGTCATCGGCACCCAGCTCGCCCCCCTGCAACGCACTCACGAGGTCGTCTTCGTCGATACCGCTGCTCCCGACTACCGCGCCTGGTCGAGGACCTGCGCACGGGTGCCCTCGCGCAAGGCCGCGACCTCGAGTTCGTCCTGATCGACGCCGGGCGCGACGGCATCCGCAGGATCACCGACACCCTGGCGCAGAAGTCGGAGCTGGACGCGATCCACATCGTGAGCCATGCCGCGGACGGCGCGGTGCAACTCGGCAACGCCAGGCTCGATCTCCAGACCCTGATAAAGCGCTCGGGAGCGATCAAGAAGTGGGGCGAGGCGCTCACCGACTCGGGCGACATCCTCTTCTACGGCTGCGATCTCGCGGCGAGCGCCGAGGGTAAGTCGCTCGTCGATGCGCTGGCGCGCCTCACCGGGGCCGATGTCGCCGCCTCCGAGGATCCGACGGGCGCCGCCGCGCGCGGTGGGGATTGGGAGCTCGAGTTCAAGCGCGGCGCCGTTGAGACCGCGGGGTTGAGCGCTCGGGACGAGGCGTGGGACTACACCCTCGCTGCGTTCACCGTCACGAACACCAACGACGCGGGCGCGGGTAGCCTGCGAGACGCGATCGACCAGGCCAATGCCGCGGCCGGCGCCGACACGATCGATTTCAACATCGCCGGTGCCGGTCCCCACACGATCGCGCCAACCTCGGCTTTGCCGACGATCACCGAGGCCGTGACGCTGGACGCCACGACCCAGCCGGGCTTCGCGGGCACGCCCCTCATCGAGCTCGACGGCTCTCTCGCCGGAGCGGGAGCGAACGGCGTCACCGTCGCCGCCTACGGCAGTACCGTGCGCGGACTGGTGATCAACCGCTTTAGTTTGAGTGGGATCGCGCTTTACGGCGGCGGTGGCGTCGTCGCGGGCAACTACGTCGGCACCGACGTGTCCGGCCAGGTCGCGCTCGGAAACGGCATCGACGGCGTGGAGATCTTCTCCAGCGGCAACATCGTCGGCGGCACCGGGGTGGGGGATCGCAACGTCATTTCCGGCAACGTCGACGACGGCGTCAACATCGACGTTGGCACCACCGGCAACGTCATTCTCGGCAACTACATCGGCCTGGACGCCACCGGGCTGATGGATCTCGGAAATGCGAGCGACGGCGTGCTGGTCGAAAACGGCGCATTCGGCAACACCATCGGCGGGGCGACCGGGAACGTAATCTACGGCAACGATGGATCCGGCGTACAGCTCACTACCGGCGCCGCCGGGAACATGATCCAGGCGAACTACATCGGCGCGAACACCGGCGAAGGTGTGCTGATCGGCGGCGGGTCGAACGGCAACACGGTCGGCGGCGCGGTGGCCGGGACCGCCAACACCATCGTGTCGAACGGCGGCCCGGGTGTAAGCGTGGCATCCGGAGCGGGCAACGCGATCCTGCGCAACTCGATCAGCGCGAACGGCGGCCTCGGAATCGACCTCGCTGCGGATGGCGTCACGGTCAACGACCTGGGCGATGCCGACCCGGGGCCGAACGCGCTACTGAACTATCCGGTCCTGACGCGCGCGTACACCGACGGCGCGGGCTTCTTCTGGATCGACGGCTCGCTAGACAGCGAGCCCAATACCGCTTTCCGGATCGAGTTCTTCGCCAGCACGGCGGCCGATGCGAGCGGCTCCGGCGAAGGCGAAAGCTTCATCGGTGCCGCCAACGTCACCACCGACGCGAGCGGCAACGCCACCTTCCGCCTGACGATGGCCGGCACGGTGCCGGTCGGCCGCAAGATTTCCGCCACGGCGACCAACCTCGCCACCAACGACACCTCGGAGTTCGCGCAGAACATCGACGCCGCTTACGGCACTTTCACCGTCACCACTACCGACGACACGAACGACGGGGATATCTCGTCCGTCGCCGCTCTCATACTCAACCAAGGCGCCGACGGCAGGATCTCGCTGCGCGAGGCGATCCTCGCGGCGAACAACACCGTCCACGTGGGCAACGCGATCGACCTGATCCGGTTCGACATTGCGGGCGCCGGGCCGCACACCATCCAGGTCGGCTCGACCGGGCTTGGCGCGCTGCCGACCATCACCGACGCCGTCATCATCGACGGCGCCACCGAGCCCGACTTCCTCGGCACCCCGATCGTCGAGCTCGACGGCAGCCTCGCCGGCGGGAACGCCTTCACGCTTCTGGGCGGCGGATCGACCGTGCGCGGCTTCGTGATCAACCGCTTCGGCAACGGCGTCTACATCGCCTCCGACAGCAACCTCGTCGCCGGGAACTGGATCGGCCTTGACGCCACCGGAACCCTCGACTTCGGCAACACCGTCGACGGCGTCGTCCTGATCGCGGGCACCGCGAACAACACGATTGGCGGCACCGGCGTCAACGACCGCAACGTGATCTCAGGCAACGGCGACGATGGCGTCAGCATCGACGGCGCCAGCGGCACCGTGGTGATCGGGAATTACATCGGCACAAACGCCGCCGGCACGGCGGTCATCGGCAACGCGGGTGACGGCGTGGCAATCCAGCTTGGCGGCGGCGTGACACCGGCGGTCAACAACCGGATCGGCGGGACCACCGCGGCGGAACGCAACGTCGTCGCCGGCAATGCAACGAACGCCGCGAACGGCTTGGCGAACATCCGCATTCGCGGCGCCGGCACGACCGGCACGGTCGTGAGCGGGAACTACATCGGGACCGACGCGACCGGCCTCGTCCCGCTCGCGAATCCGCGCATCGGCATCTTGGTCAGCGAGGGCGCAAGCGGCAACACGATCGGCGGCACCGCCGCGGGCGAACGCAACGTCATCTCTGCCAGCGGCGCCGCGGGTATCGAGCTGAACGCGTCCACGACCACCATTGTCCGGGGCAACTACATCGGCACCGACGCCAGCGGCAATGCGGCGCTCGGGAACGCAACTTTCGGCATCTGGATCGTCGGCGCCGCGAACAACACCGTCGGCGGCACGGCCGCCGGGGCGCGCAACATCGTAAGCGGCAACCTCGGCGACGATGGCATCGAGATCAACGGCGCTCGCGGCGACTCGGCAACGTCATCCAAGGCAACTATGTCGGCCTCGGGGCGGACGGCAGCCACAGCGGTCGGGAACGCGCACACCGGCATCGCGATCGTCGGCGGCACCGGCAACACCATCGGCGGCACAGCGGCAGGCGCCGGCAACTTGCTCTCCGCGAACGGGCACAACGGTGTCTATCTCGGCGGCAACTCCAATACCGTGCAGGGCAATCTCATCGGCACCGACGCCGGCGGGACGCTTGATCGCGGCAATGCGTTCAACGGCGTGCAGGTGCTGGGTCAGAACAACATCGATCGGCGGCAGCACCGCGAACGCCGGCAACCTGATCGCCTTCAATGACCTTGCTGGCGTCTCGGTCAGCGGCGCAGTCGGCCGGAGGCGCGATCCTCGGCAACTCCATCCACTCGAACGCCGGCTTGGGCATCGACATCGAGGAGCGACGGGGTGACCGCGAACGACGCCGGCGACGGCGACACCGGGGGCAACAGCGGCAGAACTTCCCGGTGCTTGCCGCCGCCGTCACCACCGGCGCCGACATCACGATCACCGGCTCGATCAACAGCACGGCGAGCCGCACGTTCCGCCTGGAGTTCTTCGCGAGCGCCACCGGCGACGCGAGCGGCTTCGGCGAGGGGCAGATCTTCCTCGGCACGATTGACGTCACAACGGACGGCGCGGGCAACGCCGCGTTCACGACGCCCGCCTTCGTCGCGGCGATCCCGGTCGGCTACGCGATCGCCGCGACGGCGACCGACCTCACCGGCAACGACACGTCGGAGTTCGGCGCCCACGTCGCCGCCGCGCTCTCCTCCGCCGACCAACACCGTGCCCGGCGCCCAAACCGTGGCCGAGGAAGCGGTCCTCGCCTTTAGCGGGGCGAATGCGATCTCGGTGAGCGACCCGGACACGGACGTGAACCAGGTCTTGTTGGCGTCACGAACGGCACGCTGAACGTCACCGCGGCCGGAGGCGCGGGTTTAGCAGGCAACGGCACCGCGAGCCTCACCGTGACCGGCGCGCAGGCGGCGATCAATGCCACCATTGCGAGTCTCGCCTATCAGGGCAACCTCGACTTCGTGGGCAGTGACACGCTCACTGTCACGTCCACCGATAGCGCTAGCTCGACCGACAGCGACACCGTCGCGATCGCGGTCACGCCGGTGAACGATGCGCCAGCCGGTACGGATGCGACCGTGACCACCAACGAGGACACCGTCTATGCCTTCACGGTGGCCAACTTCGGCTTCACCGATGTCGACGGTGGCGACGCCCTGAGCGCAGTGCGGATCGATACCCTGACCCTCCCGGTGGGTGCGACCCTTCAACTGTCCGGGGTCAACGTCAACGCCAACGACGTGATCCTGGTCGCCGATATCACTGCCGGCAACCTCGTCTTCACCCCAGCTCTGAATCAGAACGGCGCCGGCTACGCCTCGTTCACCTTCACGGTGCGCGACACCGGCGGGCCGGCCTTCGACCCGGCGCCCAACACCATGACCGTGAACGTCACCGCGGTCGATGACCTGCCGCTCGCCCTTGACGACGTCTACCTGACCAACGAGGACACCCCGCTCGTCGTTCCGGCCGCAGCCGGCCTCTTCCGCAACGACTCCGGCCTCGACGACGGCGGCATCGCGCTGAGCGTGCTCGGGCTACCGATCGGCGGCACCGTGGTCGTGAACAACGACGGCAGCTTCACCTTCACGCCCACGGCGAACTTCAACGGACCCGCGAGGCTTCAGCTACCAGATCGCGGACGCGGACGGCGACCTCGCCAACGCCACCGTCGCCATCACCGTCAACCCGGTGAACGACGCCCCGACCCTCGACAACAACGCGTTCATGATCACCGATGGCGGCGCGCTCGCAATCGCTCCGCTCAACCTTAGCGCGACCGACGTCGACGACGCAGCGGTGGATCTCGTCTTTACGGTGGGCGGCGTCACCAACGGGCGCTTCGAGCTCGTGTCGAACCGCGGTGTGCCGATCACGAGCTTCACGCAAGGCCAGATACAAGCCGGGCTGGTCCAGTTCCTCCACGACGGCACCGGCGTCGCCCCAACGGCGTCTATCACGGTTTCCGACGGCGCGATCGCCGCCGGACCGGTCGCGCTGAACATCGCTTTCACCGCCGATGGGGGACCGGTCGTGACGCCGCCCATAAACGACGGCAGCGCCGGTTCGCTCCCGCTCGCCCCGCCGCCAGCTCCGGTCGCGCAGGCAGCACAGTCCACGACGGCGACGCGAAACGCGGCCGCGACGGTGTTCCAGCGCCCGCCTACGAATCCGCGGTCCGACGGCGGCGACCAAGGCGCGGAAGAGGTCGCCGCGCCGGTCGCCCGGCTGCCCGGCGGCTCGATCCCCGGGGTGCAGATCGCCACGCCGGTCGTGCAACTGCAGCAGAGCCGGGCGGAGAGCGAGCGAATCGAGACTAAATTCATGAGCTACGAGGTCGAGGTCGCGCCGGTGCGCGAAGAGATGCAGGTCCTGCCGATGCGCGGGCTCGGCGATCCTGCCGCCGAAGACGAACGCCGGCAACTCGGAGTCGTGGTGAGCGCGGTCCGGGTCACGGGCCTTGCCTTCTCGGTCGGCGCGGTCTGGTGGGCGGCGCGCGCCGCGGGGCTCGTCGCGAGCGTGCTTGCGTCCTCGCCGGCCTGGCGCCACGTCGACCCGTTGCCCGTGCTTGGCAAGGACGAGGAAGAAGAGAGCGAGTGGGTCGACGAGCACCAGACGATGACCAGGACCGAAAGGACGAGGAGCATCGCGCGGCCTGGGTGCTCGAAGGGCCGCGCTAGACCGCAGCACGAGAAGGTGTGCTCCCCGCATGGGGATAACTAGCGCGCAGTGTCAGCGGCACCGCCGCGGCGCGGCGCTGGCGCCTTTTGCCGCCGAGTACACGCCGGGCCTAGCGCGACCCGGGGCTGTCCTGTCCGCTCCACGCCGCGGCGTTTTCTGTAGATCGTATGCGGGGGATCCTGCACCCGAGCGTTTCGCCGCGCACGCGGTCACGGCGCGTCGCCCAGACCCGACAGGAGGTCCCGGCCGAACGACCGGCAGCCGGCAACCGCGCTCCCGGACCCGGCGCGGTCGGGCCGATACCGCCGGAGATGGCAGTGCTTCCGGTTGAAGACCAGGAGACGCTTGACCTGTCCCCGGAAGCGCGGCAGCGTGTCGAGATTACGGCGACTCGATCCGCACGTTCGCGTTCGGGCCGCCGGCCGGCGCGCACCGCCAGGTGCCCCCGGCGTCGGCGGCCGCCGGATTTGTTCCTGGCGCCTTCGGTCTGGAGCCACATCGAATCGCCGTCCGTCAGGCAGGCACGGCGAGGAAAAAGAACTGCAATGGGATGCAACCGCAGAGGGGCGGGACCACCGGGTGCGCACGGTCGGCGAGCACGATGCAATTCGGCCGTTCGACGCGCGCGTGCCCCGATGAACGCCGAGGGGCGGGCCGGATGAAACTCTTCGGCCCGGTCGGGCGCATCTGCATCGGCCTCGTTTCGCTGACGCTGTTTCTGCTCTTCGTCGCCGATCTGCTGTTCGGCGTGCTGCGCGACGACATCGAACTCGCGCAGCGCGTGCGCAAGGGGATCACCGAAGACATGGCGATCCAGCTCGCGGTGCTGATCCAGAAAGAGGACAAGGACTCGATCCAGCGCACGATCGACGCGCTCTCCTCGCGCGAGGGCGAGATCACGTCGGTCGGTATCCGGCGCGCCTCTGGCGATGCCTACATCCAGACCGCCGACCACGACCGCTACTGGGTGCCGCTGAAGGACGCGAAGTCGACGATCACCCACGTCGCGGTGCCGGTGTACGCGGGGAAGGACGTCTGGGGCAACGTCGAGGTGAGCTTCCGGCCCGTCGTGCCGAAAACCGTGCTGGGCTGGGTCAAGCACCCGCTGTTGCTGCTGCTCGCGGTGATGGTGGTGGGAGGCTTCCTGCTCTACTACTGGTACATGCGGCGCGTCCTCGAGCATCTCGACCCCACCAAGGCGATCCCCGACCGGGTGCGCAAGGCGCTCGACACCCTGACCGAGGGCGTGATCGTTCTCGACACCAACGGCCGGGTGGTGCTCGCGAACGAGGCGTTCCGGGAGCTGCACGGCGAGGACAAGATGGGGCTGTCGGCGCGTCGGGCCTCCGAGATTCCGTGGCTCAGGACCGCGCTCGGCGCGGGGCGCGATGCCAACGCTCACCCGTGGGCGGTCGCGATGCGCGACGGCGCGACCGTCACCGGCGAAATGCTCGAGATCCCGCACGCCGACGACGGGCCGCGCAAGGCGAAGCTCGCCGCGAGCCCGATCACCGACGGCCGCGGTGCGGTGCGCGGGTGTCTCGTCTCGTTCACCGACGTCACCGAGCTCGATCGCAAGAACGCCCAGCTCCAGGGTGCGCTGTCGGAGCTCGAGGCCTCCCGCCAGAAGATCGAGGCCCAGAACGAGGAACTGAAGGGCCTCGCGAATATCGATCCGCTCACCGGCTGCCTCAACCGCCGCGCGTTCTTCGAGCAGGCCGAAGCTGGTGCTGAAGCAGGCGCGGGAGGACGGTTCGCCGGTCTGCTGCGTGATGACCGACATCGACAAGTTCAAGCACTTCAACGACACCTACGGCCACGCGGTGGGCGACCAGGTGCTGGTCCAGGTCGGACGCGTGCTCAAGGCGGCGCTGCGGCCGAGCGATATCCTCTGTCGTTACGGCGGCGAGGAGTTCTGCATCCTCCTGCCGGGCGTGGATGCGTTGCGGGCCGCGGTCGTTGCCGAGCGCATCCGCTTCCGCGTCGAGGCCCAGGCCGGCCCGGGCATCCGCTCGATACCGGGTCTGCGCGTGACCTCGAGCTTCGGCCTGTCGTCGATAGAATTCGGCGCGGCTGGGCTGAAGACGCTCATCGACGAGGCCGACCAGGCCCTCTACGCCGCGAAGCAGGCCGGCCGCAACAAGGTCGCGCGCTTCGACGAAATGCCGCCGAGCGGGCGGCACGCAGCGGCTGGCTGATCGTCTCCCCGAACCCTTTGAAGGTGGCCGCAAGCGCGCTCGAAGAGCGTGCGCGCGGCGGCGGGTCGGGAGCCACCCAGCTCTCACTCCCGCGCGACGAGCGCGCGTTCGTCCCGCCGCTTTAGGGCGGCGGGACCTCAAACCCCTCGAGCGGCACCTCGGGCGCGCGCCCGCCGGCGATATCGGCGATCAGGCGCCCGCAGCCGAGCGCGAGCGTGAAGCCGAGTGCCCCGTGTCCGCAGTCGAGCAGTAGGTTCGGGTACCGCCGCGTCGCGCCCAGCACCGGCGTGCCCTTCGGCGTCGCCGGCCTGAGGCCGCACCACGGCGCGAGGCGTGCGAAGTCGGACGCGTCCGGAAACGCCGCGCGGGTCTCGTCGAGCAGCGTGGCGACTCTCGACTCGTCGATCGTCGGCGTGTGGCCCGCGAGATCGGCCATGCCGGCGACGCGCAGCTCGTCGCCGAGGCGCGCGTAGACGATCTTCTTCTTGAAGTCGGTGATGCTGATGCGGGGCGCGAGCCGCCCGGGACCGATCGGCAAGGTCAGGCTGTAGCCCTTCAGCGGATAGATCGGGAGGCGAATCCCGAGCGGCCGCACGAGCCCGGGGCTCGCGGTGCCGAGCGCGAGCACGTAGCGGTCTGCCTCGAGCACGCCGGCGCTCGTCTCGACGCCGAAGATGCGGCTGCGCCAGCGCAGCAGCCGGCGGATCTCGGTGCCGAGATGAAAGCGTACGCCCACCGCGCGGAGCAGGCGCTCGAGGCTCAGGCAGAACTCGTAGCAGTCGCCGGCGTCTTCGCTCGGGGTGTAGATGCCGCCGGCCAGCCGGGGGCGCAAGCTCGCGAGCGCCGGCTCGAGCGCGAGGCACTCGTCGGGGCCGAGCGCCTGCTGATCCGAGCCGAGGCTCGCCTGGTAGTCGACGAGCCGGCGCGCGGACTCGAACGACTCGGCGCTGGAATGCACGACGAGCTTGCCGTTGCGCACGTAGTCGAACTCCGCCGGCTCTTGCGCGACGAAGCGGTGCATCAGCGCGCGGCTGTAATAGGCGAGCCGCAGCAGCCGGCGCGTCGTGAGATCGGCCTGCGCACGGTTGCAGGCGAGCACGAACTCGAGGCACCAGCGCCACTGGTGCGGATCGAGCGCGGGGCGGAATCGGAGCGGCGAATCGCGCCGCAGGAGCCACGGCGGGATCTTCGGCAGCACGCCCGGACCGGCGAGCGGCGCGACGTAGCTGTACGAGAGCTGGCCGCCGTTCGCGTAGCTCGTCTCGAGCCCGACGCCGGCGTTGCGCTCGACGACCGCGACGTCGTAGCCATCGCGCGCGAGATAGTAGGCCGCGGCAAGCCCGACCACGCCGCCGCCGAGGACGATGATTTTCACGGTGTCGGCTCGAGCGAGGAACGCCCGAGTCTAACGTGTGCCAAAGGACTCGCCGCGGCGGCGGCGGGTTTACTGAGCTCGCGGAGCGCGAGGGAATGTGCGCCCCTCGCAGCGCAAACCTCCTGCGGCGGTGCGCTAGCGGGGGAGCTCGCGCCCGGCGATCTGCCGGCGCAGTTCGCGCAGCTTCGCCTTGACGCGGAGCGCGTTCGCGGGGCCCATCCGGATCAGCGTCTTCTGCCCGGCCGAGCGTGCTTCGAGGGCGGGATCGGCGAACTCGTACATCACCCACGGCCGCGCGAGCTTGATCGGGCCGTCGATCTCCGGCGTCACGAGCAGGTGGTCGATGACCTCGACCAGTCGGTCGTTGAAGTAGCCGTTCGGATAGCCGAGATCCCGATAGGCCTGCTGGAAGAGCGGGTAGAAGCGCACGTAGAGCGCGGCGAGCCGCCCGGTGTCGACCGATTCCATCACGCGGACGAGCGGCTCGTACCGGCGCCCATTGTCGGGCGCGATCTGCGCGGCGTCGCCGCCGCCGGCGACGAGGAAACGCCCTTCGATCGGCTTCAGCGGCGAGAGGCGCTGCGAGATCTTCTTCCGGGGCAGGTTGTCGACGGTCACGACCACCCGGCGCACGACACCGCTCAGGTTCAAGAGCTCGCCCAACGCGCCGCGATCGGCGATCCCCGCGAGCGCATCCCCGATGCGCCCGTCGCTTTCGTCGAGCGTTGGGAGCGGCGCTGCGAGCTCGCCGGCCTCGGCGCGCGCCGCGTCCGCGTCCGCGATCGGATGCCGGATCGCCGGCCCGGCGTCGCGCTCGGGTGCAGCCTCAGGGGCGGTGCGCGATGGCGCCGCAGCTTCCGGCTGCGCGTCCTTCCGCTGCGGCGACCAGTACACATAGCCGACGGCGGCGGCGCCGACCACGAGTGCGACGACAACGGCCCACGCAAGCGTCTTGCGCCCCGGCGACGTCGATCCCCGGTAGCGATCGCGGTGCGGGGCCTGGTCTACGTGGTCGCCCCAATCGATCTCGTCGTCCGGACGTCTGGGTGTCGCCGAGTCCTCGCCATCGAGCGCCGTGCGTTGCATTGCTCTCCGACTCGCCGTGGCGCCTCAAGTTCACCGCCCGACGGTACGCAGGCTGTCGTGCGGCCCCGACATGTTGCGTCCCGACCGCGCCGGACGCGCGAAGCGCCGGAACTCGGGCACAGCGACCTAGCGCGGGCCACCCGCCCGGACCGCTGTATCCTTCGCACTCCCAAGCGGAGGAGGCGACGCGATGGCGAAACTCCTGGCGATGTACAAGCACCCGGCGGACACCCAGGCGTTCGACCGTTACTACTTCGGCACCCACGTGCCGCTCGCGAAGAAGATTCCCGGCCTCGCCCGCTATGACGTGAACGCCGGGCCGGTGATGACGCCGGCGGGTCCAGCGGGCTACTACCTGGTCGCCATCCTGCAGTTCGCGTCGATGGCGGCGCTGCAGTCGGCGCTCGGTTCGGCCGAAGGCAAGGCGACCGCCGCGGATCTCGCGAACTTCGCGCAAGCGGGCGTCGATCTGCTGCTATTCGACGAGAAGCAGGCTTAGACGGCCGCCGCCTCCTGCACCGCACGGTACTCCTGCCACCACCCCGCGGCTTCGTCCTGCGACCAGGGTTGCTCGCGTAGAAACGCGTTGAAGACGTCGATCACCTCGTCGACACTCTGCGGGCGCGCGGCGCGATCCTTCTCGAGACAGCGCGCAACGAGATCGTCGAGCGGCGGCGGCACCGGACGCGGCGCGGTGCTCGAGGCGCGCGGGGCATCGACCTCGAGCACCATGCGCTGCAGGTCGTACTCGTTCGGCGCGTCGAAGAGGCGTTTCCCCGTCAGCAGGAAGTAGGCGACGGCGCCCAGGCCGTAGACATCGATCAGCGGATCGGCGAACGCGGGATCGCGGAGCCGCTCGGGCGACATGTAGACCGGCGTGCCGAGCAGCCGCGCGAACTGGGTGATGTCGCGCGTGTCGTCGTTGGAGTGCACGTCCTTGATGAGCCCCCAGTCGACGACCTTGACGACGTCGAACTCCCCGCCGCGCTCGCACAGCATTATGTTCTGCGGTTTCACGTCGCGATGGACGAAGCCCTTCGCGTGCGCCTCGCGCAAGGATTCGCACACCTGCTTCAGGACGTGCGCGACGCGCGCCGGCGGCTGGGCGCCGTCGCGCTCGACGAGCTTCGCGAGCGTGAGCCCGTCGATGTACTCCATCGCGAAATAGAACGTGCCGTCGCGGGTGCGGCCGTAGTCGAAGATCTCGACCGTCGCCGGGTGCTCGAGCCGGCTCGCGAGCTGCACCTCCCGCTCGAACCGCGCGATCAGCTCGTCGGTGGCGAGATGCGGCTTGAGGATCTTGATCGCCGTCGGCCGCTTCAGCAGCGCGTGCACGGCCCGGTGAACGGTGGCCATTCCGCCCTCCTCGATCTTCGCCTCCAGGCGGTACTGCCCGAGCTGGCGCACCTCCCGACCCAGCTCGGCCACGGAGAACGTCTGGCCGAGCGCGACCGCGACGGCGGCGACGAGCAGCGCGAAGATCGCGAAGAACGCCGTCGTGAGGTAGCGCATCGGCGCATACGCCTCGTCGCGCGCGACCTCGACCGCGATGCCGATGTCGTACTCGGGCAGCCAGCGCCAGGCGCCGATCACCTCGCGCCCGAAGTAGTTGCGATAGGGCTCGAGCAGCACGCCGTCGCGGGCCCCGCTGTCGGTGGCACTCCGGCTCTCGATCGCGCGCGTGACGAGCGTCGTCAGCGGCCGTTCGTCGAGATCGTCGGGGCGCGCGAGACGCTCGGTGAGGTCCGTGCCCGGGTCGCGCAACCGGAGGTTGAACGCGGCGGTATTGGCGTCGGGAGGCAGCATGCCGGCCGCGCTGAGTTGCGGGAAATAGCGGCTCTTCGTCAGCAGCAGGCCCGCGTCGTCGAAGGCGTAGGCGTCGACCGTCGACTCCGAGTCGGTGAGCCAGCTCAACCCGAAGATGCTGGTGAACCGCGCCTCGGCGTAGATCCCGAGCTCGAGGGCGGCGATCACCCGGCCGTCGGGCGCGCGCACCGGCGCGGCGAACCAAACGATCGGACGCGTGTAAGCCGACTTCTTCACCTCCGGAATGCGCTCGCTCTCCGGCCGCGGCGACACAAACCGGCTCTCGCCCTTAAACACCGGGGCGAGGTCGGCCAGCACGCTCGGCCCGACCCGCACGCCGATGTGCGGCTCCACGCGCGTAGCGAGGATGCGCCCGTCGCGGTCGACCGCGTTGATCGCCACGCTGTCCCGGTCGGCAAAGAACGGCGCGAGCGTCTTGACGAACAGCGTCCGGGCCGACGAGGCCCATAGCGCCTCGCGCGCGGCGCCCGCGCGCGAGGCGGCGTCGAGCCGGCGTACCGACTCGACCACCTCCGGGTCGGCAGCCCAGCGCTCGACCTCGGCGCGCTTGGTCGCGACCCACAGCTCGAGCGCGTCGACCTTCGACTCGAGCACCGCGCGCAGGCTCGCCGTGCTCGCCACTTCGATCGAGCGCTTGATCCCGGTGTAGGTCCAATAGCCGACGCCGGCGAGAATGAGCACCGCAATGGCGACCGCCTCGACGCGCTGCCCCGTGGTGCCGAAGAACACCACCGCGAGCGAGCGCCGCTGGCGGGCGGGCGCCTTGCGCACGCCCGGCGCTTCCGGCGCACGCCGCTCGATCGTGGGGTCGGAGCTCATGTCGGCCCAGCGCCGGCGTCGACCGGGCGCCGCGGGCGCTTACTCGGGAGGACTCCGGTCCAAGGGTATTCGCTCGTCAACTCGCCCCGCCCGCCATCTGCCCCTCGATCCCCCCCGGCGTCGTCCACCACACCCGGCCACCCTGCACGATGTGGCGCAGCGCGCGGCGCAAATGGCGCAGCCGGTGCGGCTGCCCGACGAGGTACGGATGCAGCGCGATGCCCATCACGAGCGGCTGCCGCGCGCTCTGCGCGAGCATCTCCTCGTAGCAGTCGACGATCATGTCGGCGAACTCCTCGGCCGAGTTCTGCCGCGCGACGATCGCCGGGATGTCGTTGATCTCCTGCGGGTAGGGAATCGCCCAGAGATGTCCGCGCCGCGTCGCCAGCCGCGTCGGCTGATCGTCGTGGCACCAGTTGAGGACGTACGTATAGCCGGCCTCCTGCAAGAGATCCGGCGTGACGTGACTCTCGGAGATCCAGGGCGATAGCCATCCGTGCGGCGGACTGCCCTCCTCGCGCCGCATGCGCTCGGTGCAGGCAGCGATAAGCGAGCGTTCGTCGGCTTCGCTCAGATCGCCCTGCCGCTCGGCATTGGTGTGTCCGTGCGCGATGATCTCGTCGCCCCGCTTGCGGAACGCGGCGATCACCTCGGGACAATAGTCATAGAGGGCGGTGTTGATCAGCGCACCGACCGCAAGACCGAGCTCTTCGAAGAGATCGAGACAGCGCCACACGCCGACGCGATTGCCGTAGTCGCGCCAAGAGTAGTTGAGGACGTCGGGCTCGCCGGAGGGCGCGAGCTTCGCGCCGAGCCCCTGGCCGAACTCGAAGTGCTCGACGTTGAAGCCGATATACGCTGCGAGCCGCCGCCCGTCGGGCCATGAGTAGTCGGGCCGGGAGACGATCGGCGAGTACTCGTAGCGGCCATGAGTGCGGAGCGGGCGCAGGTCCGGCATCGGCGGTTTCTCGAGGCGAGCGGCCCGCACACTATACTTCGTGGCGTATGCCTGTCCGACTGGTCTTCGCCCTACTGGGGCTCATTGCTGCCGCGACCGCCGCCGCACAGGTATACCCCGAGCGCGCGGTCCGGATCATCGTCGCCTATCCGGCCGGCGGCGGGATCGACGTACTCGGCCGCCAGCTCGCGGATCGCCTCGCGCCGCAATGGGGCCAGCCGGTGGTGGTGGAGAACCGCCCGGGCGGCAGCACGATTCCGGCGACCGAGCTGGTCGCGAAGACGCCCGCCGACGGTCATACGATCCTGCTGACGACCGATTCGACGTTCTCGATCAACCCGCATCTCTTCGCCAAGCTGCCCTATTCCGACCGCGACTTCGTGCCGGTGACGCAGCTCATCCTGCTGCAGCAGCTTCTGCTCGCGCATCCGTCGGTGCCCGCCGCCAATGTCGAGGAGCTCGTCCTGCTCGCGCGTGCGAAGCCGGGCACCCTCAACTACGGCTCCTACGGCAGCGGCAGCCAGCCGCATCTCGCGGCCGAGACGCTGAAAAGCAAAGCCGGCATCGACATAGTGCACATCCCGTACAAGGGCATCCCGTTCGCTGTGCCGGCTGCGATCGCCGGCGAGATCCAGCTCACGTTCTCGGGCATCGCGTCGTCGCAAGCGCACGTCAAGGGCGGGCGGCTGAAGGCGCTCGGGATCGGCGGGCCGGCGCGCTCGCCGCTGATGCCGGCGGTCCCGACCTTCGCCGAGCAGGGCTATCCGGAGGTCGAGACGCACGCGTGGTTCGGGCTCTTCGTCCCGGCGGGGACGCCGCGCGCGGCGGTCGATCGGATCCAGCGCGACGTCGCCGCGATCCTGAGCGAGCAGGCGTTCCGCGCGCGGGAGATCGAAGGCAAGGGCTACGACCTCATCGCGAGCTCGCCGGACGAGTTCGCCGCGTACCTCCTGCGCGATCGCGAGGCGCGCGGCCGGGCGGTGACACTCTCCGGCGCGCGCGCTGAATGACTCACTGTGAAGGACGTCGGGAATCTCGGCGGGAGACGGCAAGACCGGGTAGGTTCTTGAACGGGCACCCGCTCGCCTGCTGGTTCCAGCGGGCTCGCGCCCCCCTTGTCAGCGGGGCGTTGCTGGGGTGATCCATATCGGGCAAAGACCGCGTCTTGCCGCGAACGTCGCTGGGAACGGCCCGCTGGTCGTCTTCCTCCACGGCATCGGCGGCAACCGGTCGCATTGGGACGACCAGCTCGCCGCGTTCGCCCCCGAATTCACGTGTTGCGCGCCGGATGCGCGCGGGTACGGGGAATCGGAGGACGGTGAGCGCCCGCTCGCCTTCGCCGATCTCGCCGCGGATACCTTGCGCGTGATCGATCATTTCGGCGCGCAACGCGCTCATCTCGTCGGCCTCTCGCTGGGCGGCCGGGTCGCGCGCGACTGCTGCCTGCGCCATCCCGATCGCGTTGCGACGCTGGTCCTCTGCAACACCCACGCGGGCTTCGACACGCTCGCCCCGGAGGCGGTCGAGGCATTCAACCGCGCGCGGCGCGAGCCGCTTGCTGCCGGCAGATCACCGCACGAGATCGCGCCGGACCTCGCGCGCGGTGTGCTCGGGCGCTCGGCACCGGAGCGGGCACGCGCGCGGCTGCTCGCCAGCCTCGCGGCGCTCCGCAAGGACGCTTACCTCGCGACGCTCGAGGCCTCGACGCGCGAAGACCGCGGCGCGGCGATCGAGCGCATCGCCGCCCCGACGCTCGTCGTGACCACGGACGAGGACACCGTCTATCCGCCGGCCACCGCCGAAGCGCTGGCAAAGCGCATCCCCGGCGCGCGGGTCGCGCTCATCGCCGGGGCCGGGCACGTCTCGAACCTCGAGCGGCCCGAGGCGTTCAACGCGACGGTGCTCGGCTTCCTGCGCGAGCATCGGGCGCGGGCCTCGATCCCCGTCCGAAACTCGACGTGACGCGAGGGGTCGAACCGGGGGAAAATACGCCCCCCTCGTCACGAGGGCTTCAGGAGAGCAGCATGCGCATCGAAGTCCACGTCCACGGCAATATCCCGCTCCGGCAGGGGGTCACCACCGCGCAGGTCGAGGCGGCACTCCGCCCGTGGCTCGAGTACATCGACGAGGACTCGCTCGCCGACGCGCGCTCGGTCTACGAGGACGAGCCGGGGATCGTGTACGACTCGCGCGAGCGGCTGCTCGAGCTCTGCTGGACCGGCGACGTCGGCCGCACCTTCCGCGAGACGATCGAGTCCGCGCTGACCGGGCTCAACGGCTACACCGAGCGCGCCGCCGAGATCGAGGTGAGCTACTACCACGACGACGGCCAGGACGAGTTCGGCGTCGTGTTCGTCGGGCCGACGTCCGAGGCGATCCACGAGGCGCAACGCCAGGCGATGATCGAGGACGTGTCCAACATCCTCTCGCGGCAGTTCGGGGATTCGGAGATCGGCGAGGCGGTCGCGCTGCTCAACCAGCTCTTCGCGCGCACCGCGCCGAGCGCCGGCGGCACCGTGCGGCAGGGCTCGATGACCGTGCAGGCGCCGCTCGCCGACAAGGGGCGGCGTCGGCTGCACTAGCGAGAAGAATCGCCGCCGCCGGGCGGCCGTTCTCCTGGGATAAGAAGCCTCCGAACCGCTACCGGTGCACCTCTTCCTTCGCTCGGCGGCCCCGAGCCGCGGATCGAACCCGTCGGCATAGAGATCGAGGCGATCGACCTCGTGGCCGGCACGGGCGAGGCCAACGAGGACCCGCGCGTGGATCGCGGCGTTGAAGCTGTCTCGAGCGGGTGGGCGCGGATGACGAGCACGCGCATGCGTCAGGCTCCTTACCCCGGTATCCTCGGGCGCTGGAGGACTAACCGATGAAGCACCCCCACCTCCCGTTCGCCTTGCTGATTGCCGCGCTCCTGTCCGGCTGCTCCACCGATCAGTTTGCGCGCGTCCTCTACTACAGCTTCCGGGTCGGTAACCCGGCCGTCGAGTCGAGCACCCCGGGGCAGGCACGCGGCGATCCCGTATCCTACGATCGCTATCAGCGCGAGCGGCGCGGCGAATCCGGGGACTGAACCGTCAATCAGCGAGGCGTCCATGATCACCGAGCTCGTCCTGTTCGACCTTCCGCAAGGTATCACCCGCAGCGACGTCGTCGCCGGCATGCGCAGCACCCTACCGGTCTGGCGGGGCAACAAGGAGCTGCTCCGCAAGAACTACATCTACGACCCCGAGAAGGGGCAGGCGGGCGGCGTCTACCTCTGGCGCACGATGGATGCGGCCCGGCGCGGTCACGACGATGCGTGGCGCGCGCGCATCAAGGCGCTTTACGGCAGCGTCCCGGTGATCCGCTATTTCGAGACGCCGCTGATCGCCGACAACGTGGTCGATCAAACGATCGAGGAAGGCGCGGCATAAGCCCGGGCTCGCGGCAGCCCCCCGCCGCGCACTTCACGCGCCGCACAGCACTGCCAGATCCTCGGCGTCGAGGATATTGGGCACGCCCGCACGGATCAGCTCCGCGAAGCCCTCGTTCGGCACCATCGTCGTCAGGCAGTAGAGCCGCGTCGCGCCGGTATCCTCGACGACGTGCTCGGTGCCCGCGCGCACCAGGAATGCGTCGCCGCGCCTGATCGCGACCCGCTCGCCGCCCGCGAGGGCGACGCTTTCGCCGTGCAGCACGAAGAAGAGCTCGTCCGCCGCGGCCTGCGCGTTCGGTGGCGTCTTCCCGCCGACGTCGAAGATCTCGATGGACCGCGACGAACGACGGCCGTCCCCGGCCGGGTCGGCTAGCAGCGCGAACTTGTTGGTGTCCGAGCGCGCGATCCGGCATACGCGGTTGCCGTCGCGCGCGCCGAGCGGCCGCATCGTCTCGCTCATCGGGTCACCATCCTCGCCACCGCAGCCCGCGCCGCCGCCGCGAGCGCCGCGAGATCGAGACCGGGGATCGCGCCATCCTCGACCACCGGCCGGCCGTTGCAGAACGCGTGCTTCACGCGCGCCGCGCCCCCCGCGGCGACCGGCCCGATCGCCGGATCGTGCAGCCCCGCGTAGCGCGGCGCCGAAAGGTCGTACACGACTAGATCCGCGCAGTAGCCGGGCGCGAGGATCCCGGTGCGGTCGAGACCGAGCACCGCGGCGCCGCCGGCGGTTCCCCACCGGATGACGTCTTCCACGGTCGCGGCGCCGGCGCCCTCGTTCGCCCGGTGCACGAACCAGCAGGTGTGCGTCTCCATGATCATGTCGGCCGCCTCGTTCGACGCCGCGCCGTCCACGCCGATCGACACCGGCGCGCCGGCGCGGTCGAGCGCGGGCACCGGCGCGATGCCGCTTCCGAGCCGGCAGTTCGACTGCGGGCAATGCGCGATGCCGGTTACCGTCTCCGCGAGGAGCGCCACCTCCGGGGGCGAAACGTGCACGAGGTGTGCGTACCACACGTCCGCTCCGACCCACTCGTGGCGCGCGACGAATTCGACCGGGGTGGTGTCGTGGACCTCCCGGCAGTAGCGGACGTAATCGGCGGTCTCGGAGAGATGGCTGTGCAGCCGGATGCCGAGACGGCGCGCGGCGCGTGCGAATTCCGGCAGCTCGTGCGGATGGACAGACCAGGTCGGCGTCGTCGGCGCCATGACGACCTTGCGCATCGCGGCCCCGCCCGCCTGATGGAAGCGTCCGACGAGGCGCTCCACGTCGGCGATGAAGCCATCGAGCGTTTCGGGCTGTGCCTGCGGCGGCGCGTCCCGATCGATCTCGCCGCGCATCCTGGTGGCCCCGCCGCGCGCGAGCGCGAAGCGCACGCCGAGCCGCTCGGCGACGTCGAAGAGCGCCGCGCTCGCGTCGAATGGCATCCGCGGCCAGTAGCCGTAGTGGTGATCGGCAACGGTGGTGCAGCCGGAAAGCAGGAGCTCGGCGATGCCGATCGTCGCCGCGAGCCGGAGCATCTCCTCGTCGATGAAACGTCGATACGGCACCGGCACCGCCGCGAGCCATTCGACGAGTGGCAGGTTGATTCCTGCCGGCACGCCCTTCAACAGGCTCTGGAAGAGATGGTGGTGGGTGTTCACCCAGCCGGGGTAGACGACGCAGTCGGTCGCATCGTAGATGCGCTCGCCGGGCTGTGGTGCGAGCCGCCCGATCGCCGCGATGGTGCCGTCGGTCACGCGGATGTCCGGCCCGTCCGCGCGCGCAGCCGCGCCGCGCAAACCGGTCATGATCGCGGCGGCTCCGCGGATCAGCATCAGGTCTCCGGGACGAGCTCGCTCTCGTGCCAGGCCCCGAGAGCGAGCCGCGAGAGCCAGACCATGGCGAGGAAGAGCGCGACGCCGGTGACGGTGATGAGCAGCAGCGCGGCGAAGAGCCGCGGGATGTTGAGCTGGAAGCCCGCCTGGAGGATCTGGTAGGCGAGCCCCGCGGCATGACCGCCGGTCCCGGCGACGAACTCCGCGACGACCGCGCCGATGAGCGCGAGTCCGCTGGAGATGCGCAGGCCGCCGAAGAAGTACGGCGCCGCGCTCGGGATGCGCAGCCGCACGAGCGTCTGGAAGCGCGACGCCTTGTTCATCCTGAAGAGGTTCGCCAACCCCGGGTTCACGCTCCGCAGGCCGAGCGTCGTGTTCGAGATGATGGGGAAGAGCGCGACGATCGTCGCGCACAGCACCAGCGCGACCTGCGTGTTCTTGACCCAGATGATGATGAGCGGGGCGATCGCGACGATCGGCGTCACCTGCAGCAGCACCGCGTAAGGGAAGAAGCTCACTTCCACCAGCCGACTCTGCACGAACGCGAACGCGATCAGCGTCCCGATCACCGCGGCGCAGAGGAAGGCGACGAAGGTGACCCGCAGCGTGACGATGAGCGAGCGCGAAAGGAGGTCCCAGTCGGCCATCATGGTCGTCGCCACGTCGATCGGCGAGGGCACGAGGTAGGCGGGTATCGCGAACGCCTTGACTAGCGCGTACCAAAGCACGACGACCGCAATCCCGACCGCGAGCGGCGCGGCGATGCGGACGAACGTCGGGTTGCGGACCAGCGGCTGCATCGCCGGCTCACCCGCCCGCCGCAGCGAGGCACTCAGACAGCTCGCGGCAGTACGCGGCGAACTGCTGCGACACGCGGAAGCTCTCGGTCCGCGGGAACGGCTCGTCGATCGCGACCTCGCGCAGGATCCGCCCCGGCCGCGCCGACATCACCACGACGCGGGTCGAGAGGTAGACCGCCTCGTAGATGCTGTGGGTGACGAAGGCCACGGCGAGCGACTTCTTCCGCCATAGCTCGGACAGCTCCGTATCGAGCTTGTTGCGGGTGATCTCGTCGAGCGCGCCGAACGGCTCGTCCATCAGCAGGAGATCGGGCGCGATGACGAGCGCGCGGGCGATCGAGACCCGCATCTGCATACCGCCGGAGAGCTCGCGCGGATAGTTGCCGGCGAACTGCTCGAGCCCGACGAGCGCCAACGCCTCGGTGACCGCCTTGTCCGCGCTCGCGCGATCGGCCCCGGCGAGATCGAGCGGCAACCGGACGTTGCGGTGCACGCGCGACCAGGGCATCAGGGTCGCCTCCTGGAACACCATCGCGAGCTTGCGGCCCGGCTGCCCGACCGCCTCGAAACCCTGGCGCCACCAGCGGATGCGGCCCTCGGAAGGCGCCGCGAGCCCAGCCACCATTTTGAGCAGCGTCGATTTGCCGCAGCCGGACGGACCGATCAGGGTGACGAACTCACCTTCGCGGATCACGAGATCCGTCGTGTCGAGGGCGCGCGTGCCGTTCGGATACGTCTTTTCGACCGAGAGCAGTTCGACGGCGGGCGGGCTCGGGTCGGCCGTGCCCCCCGGCCGGACCACCGCGCCGATCGCGGCGCGCTCTTGCGCATTATCCATGGCGGGCCACCCTACCATTTTTCATCATCCCGGCGAACGCCGGGATCCGGCAGGCGCCCGACGAAGCCCCGAGTTTCGCCGGGGCGACGGTACTTCCGCCGGGGCGACGGACTTTTCGAGGCATCAGCTTGAGGTCCTTCACGAACCGCGTCGTGTACGCCTGCTTGTCGTCCACGTCGGGCTTCGGGAGCGCAAGCCCGAACATCGCGGCGCAGAGCGGGGAACCGCGGGCAAACAGCGGGAGTCTGAACATGGCGGCCTAGGTGGGGTGACGCGCACCGCATTGCAACGCGCATGCCCCTCCCGCCGTCTCGGGGGAAAGGCGCCGAAGCACCGTATCCGTATGGCCCCCGGTTCGACGCATCCGTCAACGCCCGCGCCGGTTTGTTCGTTCACGGGTAAGCTGCACAGCACCGGTGCGCTGTGCCGGTCGGACGCACAGCGGCCGTGCGGCAGCGGCCGCGAACGATCGGGACCCCGTTGGAGGTACGTCATGAAGAAAGCGCCAGGAAACATCGGCTGTGCACTGCTCGCAGCGCTCGCAGCCGGCGCCGCCCAGGCCGGTGGCTACGGTGTCGGAGTGACCTTCGGACCGCCGGCGCGCATCGCCGCGCCGGTGTTCATCGGTGGGCCGGCCCCGCACATCGTCTCCCCGCCGCGTTATGCCGGTTCGCCGAACCTCGCGGCGACGATCATCCACCCACCGCATGCGCCCACCTTCTTTTCGCCCGCCATCCCCGGCTTCGTGACCGTCGCACCGCCGCTCGTCGGGCCCACCGTGATCGTGAATACGCCGGGACCGGTGACGGTAAACGCCGTGCCGCCGATCATCAGGACCCCGCCCGTCGTCGCGGTTCAACCCCACGTACCGATCGCGCCGAGCCCGGGGCTCTTCTTCGCCCCGCCGGTCACCACGTTCTTGACCGCGCCTGCACCAACCGGACAGGTGCTGATCATCCGCAGAACCGACTGGTAAACGGGGGCCCGCGGCGTCCGCCGCCGCGCCACTCGATCGGCTGATCCGTCTCGAGAAGCACGCGCCCGCGGCGCGGCTTCCTTGCGGTCCCTTGCTTTCGGTTCCTCCTCGTGGTGAGATTCCCCGGCTGGGTGGGGGCCGGCTCGGATCGCGCGCGTCAGACCGCGTGGCATAGCGATTGCTCACCACTCGCGCAACCACCAACCCGACGCGCCAGGATCGAGGAGAAGGTACCGATGACCCGTTTCAAGACCATCGCCGCACTCGCGGGGGCACTGGTCCTCGCCGCGGCGGCGACGACCGCCGCGGCGCAGACGCCGACGCGGATCCGGTTCCAGCTCGACTGGCGCTTCGAAGGACCATCGGCGCTGTTCCTGCTGCCCGCCGCCAAGGGCTACTTCAAGCAGGAGGGCCTAGACGTCGTGATCGACGCCGGCAACGGGTCCGGCGGCACCGTCAACCGCGTCGCTTCCGGCGCGTACGACATGGGCTTCGCCGACATCGCGGCGATGATCGAGTTCCTCGCGGCGAACATGGGCATCCCCGCGGCGCGCATGCAGGCCGTCTACATGCTCTACGACACGACGCCGGCCGCAGTGCTCGCGCTCAAGAAATCCGGCATCACGAAGCCTTCCGACCTCAACGGCAAGACCATGGGCGCCCCGGTGTTCGACGCGGGCCGCAAGGCGTTCCCGGTCTTCGTGAAGGCGAACAACCTCGACTCGTCGAAGATCAAGTGGCAGTCGATGGATCCGCCGCTGCGCGAGACGATGCTCGCCCGCGGCGAAGTGGACGCGATCACCGGCTTCTACTTCACCAGCCTCCTGAACCTGAACGCCCGCGGCGTGAAGGACGAGGACATCGTGGTGCTGAAGTACCCCGACTACGGCGTCAACATGTACAGCAACGCGATCATCGCCAACCAGAAGTTCATCGACGCCAACCCGCAAGCGATCGCCGGCTTCCTGCGCGCGCTCACGCGCGGGATCCGCGAAGTGGTGGCCAACCCGGACGACGCCATCCAGTACGTCAAGCAGCGCGACGCGTTGATCGACGAGGCGCTCGAGAAGCGGCGGCTCAAGCTAGCCATCGAGATGGTCATCGCGACGCCGACGTTCAAGTCGAGCGGGATCGGGGCGGTGAACAAGCTCAAGCTCGAGGACACGGTCGCGCAGGTGGTCTCGGCGTTCAACCTCCAGGTGACGCCCAACACCGACACGATCTTCAACTCGAGCTTCCTGCCGAGCCCGAGCGAACGGCGGGTGTTCTCGAACTGACGGCTCCCCCATCGGAAGCCCCTGCCGGCCGGGCAGGGGCTTTTTTTCGTACCACGCGGCACCCACCCGGAGCACGCGCGCCAAGTGGCTGAGACTTTCGTCGACTTCGATCGCGTCTACCTCGCCTACGACGAGACGAGCGGCAACGCGGTCGAGGACATCACTTTGCGCATCGAGGAAGGCGATTTCATCGCGATCGTCGGGCCGTCGGGCTGCGGCAAGTCGACGTTCATGAAGCTCTGCACCGGCTTGCGGCCGCCGACGCAGGGCACGGTCGTGGTCGACGGCCGCGAGGTCGCCGGCCCGCTCAAGATCGTCGGCATGGCGTTCCAGGCGCCCAACCTCCTGCCGTGGCGCACCACGCTCGACAACGTGCTGCTGCCGCTCGAGATCGTCGAGCCCTATCGCGCGAGCTTCAAACGCAAGCACGCGGAGTACGTCGACAAGGCGCGGGCCATCCTGAAGACCGTCGGCCTGCAGGGCAACGAGGAAAAATTCCCGTGGCAGCTCTCCGGCGGGATGCAGCAGCGCGCCTCGATCTGCCGCGCGCTCATCCACGAGCCCAAGCTGCTGATGCTCGACGAGCCCTTCGGCGCGCTGGACGCGTTCACGCGCGAGGAGCTGTGGTGCGTGCTCCGCGACTTGTGGCAGGAGCAGCGCTTCACGGTGGTGCTCGTGACCCACGATCTACGCGAGGCGACGTTTCTCGCCGACACCGTCTACTGCATGTCGAAGCGGCCGGGCCGCATCATCGTCGAGAAGAAGATCGAGCTCCCGCGGCCGCGCGACCTCGAGATCACCTACACCGATCAGTTCACCGCGATCGTCCACGAGCTGCGCGCGCATATCGGCGCCGTGCGCAAGACCTGACGGAGGACTCCGATGGCGAGGAAGCGCAACCTGGATCGATGGGCCCCGTGGCTGTTCCTCGCGGGGATCCTCGTCCTGTGGGAGGGGATCTGCCGGCTGTTCAACGTCTCCGAGTTCATCATGCCGACGCCGAGCGCGTCGGTGATGGCGATCTTCCAGTACTTCGGGCCGATCGCGGGCCATGCCTGGCAGACGTTCTGGACCACGATGATCGGGTTCGGCATCGGCGTCGTCGTCGGCGTGGTGCTGGGCGCGATCGTCGGGTCGTCCCGGTTCATGTACAACGGGATGTACCCGCTGCTGGTCGGTTTCAACTCGATCCCGAAGGCGGCGTTCGTGCCGATCCTGGTGGTCTGGTTCGGCATCGGCAGCGTGCCGGCGATCCTCACCGCGTTTCTGATCTGCTTCTTTCCGATCCTCGTCAACGTCGCGACCGGGCTCGCGACCCTGGAGCCGGAGCTCGAGGACGTTCTGCGGGCGCTCGGCGCGAAGCGGATCGAGATCCTGTGGAAGGTGGGCCTGCCGCGGTCGCTGCCGTACTTCTTCGCTTCCCTCAAGGTCGCGATCACCCTCGCGTTCGTCGGGGCGGTGGTCTCGGAGATCACCGCCTCCAACGAAGGCATCGGCTACCTGATGATGGCGGCGGGGTCGTCGATGCGGATGCCGCTCGTGTTCGCCGGTCTCATCGTCATCAGCGTCATGGCGATGGCGATGTACGAGTTTTTCGCGTTGCTCGAGCGGCGCATGACCGGCTGGGCGACGCGCGGCATGAACCAGGGGACCTGAGGCGGGCCGCGGCATGCCACAGGACGACCACGCCTGGCTCCGCCGCGCCATCGCGCTTTCCCATCGCTCGCGCGAGCTTGGCAACCACCCGTTCGGGGCGCTCGTCGTCGGCGCCGACGGCGTGGTCCTCGCCGAGGCGATGAACCGAAGCGTTCCCGGGAAAGGCGATGCGACGGGGCACGCGGAGCTCGAAGCGGTGCGTGCCGCCTCGGCCGCTCATCCGCCGGCAGCGCTTAGCGCTGCGACGCTTTACACCAGCGCCGAGCCGTGCGCGATGTGCGCCGGGGCGGCGTACTGGGCGGGCGTCGGCCGGCTCGTCTACGGGCTCTCGGAAGCGCGACTGCTGGCGCTCACCGGCAGCCATCCCGAGAACCCGACGCTCGCACTGAGTTGCCGCGAGGTCTTCGCGCGCGGGCAGCGCGCGATCGAGGTCGTCGGGCCGCTGCTCGAGGATGAGGCGGAGGCGGTGCACGCGGGGTTCTGGCTGTAGCTTGCCGGCCGGCCGTCGGAGCTATCGGCCGGCGCCGTCTTCGGCCGAGCCGATGGCTTGTAGACCGGGGCGTACGACGCGACGCGCGCGCCGAAGGTCGGCGCAGACGCGGTCGCTTCGAGGACCTCAGAACGTCTGCGCGCCGGGTAGCGCCCCGAGCGCCGCGTTCGCCACCTCCCGATCTTGGTCGCCGGTACCCGAGCCGACCCCGATCCCGCCGATGACGTGACCGTCGACGATGATCGGCAGACCGCCCTTGAGGTTGGTCACCTTGCCGCCGGTCGTGATGCCGAGCTTCAGCTCCACCTCGGCGTGCATCCCGCCGGTCGGGACGCGCGACGAGGCGGCGGTCATCGCCTTGCGGATCGCCGACTCCTTCGAGAGCACCTTCGCGCCGTCCATCCGGACGAAGGCGAGCAGGTTGCACCCGTCGTCGACGATCGCGATGCACTGCGGCTGCTGCATCGCGTCGGCCTTGCCGGTGGCCGCGAGCAGCAGCGCCAGCGCGCCGGTGTGAGTGAGCTTCAGATGCGGCGTGGTCGCAGTGCTCATGTCGATGTCTCCCCATGGTCGGTCCGCCGCATCTTGCCTCGGGCGCCCGGGCCAAACAACCGGAGGCATTCGACGACTTCGTGCGCCAGTTCGGCGGGAAGGACGCCGGCTTGTAGTCGCGGGGATGGGCGTGAAAGGAGGTGTATTCGACTCAGTGCGTCGGATTCGCGACCCCGACCCGCCCGAGTCCGGGCAGCCGCAGCGCAGGCTCCGCTACGTCGACGCCGAGCGACAGCCCGAGCACGTTGATCTCCAGCCCCTCTTCCGGCGCGACCAGTAACCCGAGCAGCCCAAACAGCGACACCTGGAAACCGCCGCCGCTCGGCGCCCGGCCGAGCGCCGCGGAGAGCGGCTGGTAGTCCTTGCCGATCGCGTTCGCCGGCAGGTCGAGCCGAAGCTCCGGGACGCTGCGGCCGACGTGGGCGACGAACGTGTTGCTGTTCGGGCCCGGCCACGTCCGGTAGGCGTCGTTGAACGGGTAGCTCCTCACGGCCGCCTCGACCTGGTCGATTAGCGTCTCGACGCCGTTGCCGCGGTGGTCGACCAGGATCTCCGGCTGGCTCCCGAACCAGACGCCGTCCGGAGCAGCGTAGTTCTGCCGGACGTGCGGCGGGCCGCCCCAGCCGATCACGTCATAGCGGGTGTACGCGCCGGCGCCTTCGCGCTTGACGATGATCCAGGAATGGACGCCGAACGCGCCGCGCCAGCCGAAGGTGCGCGCGGCGTAAACCTGAACCACCGGCTCGCGGAACATCGTCGGGTCGGGCGCGAGGCCGGTCGCCTCGCGTGAGGCCGCGTACCAGGTGGCGGCCGCCGGCGTGTGCGTCGCGACGCTGATGGCGAGCGGGATGACGAACAGGGCGACGACCAGCAGCATGACGGTGCGCGTGAGCCACATCGGATCGGAAGCTTCCGGGCCCGCGGCCAGCGTGGATCGACGGCGGCGAGCGTACCGGAGGGACGATACAGCATTCGCCGAGCGCGCCGGTTCCCGAGGGGCGGCGGCGAAGGTGCGGGGCGTTCGTGGACCTCGCGGTGGACCGGCTGCGGTCGGATAGGTCCTTGAACTGATCGCCGATGACCCGCCGGGCGCGGGTGCGCGTGTATATTCTTCACGGGACGCAGCCGTCGATGGCGTGCCGATCACCCTGGCGGCGCCCGGACGAAACTAGCTGCCTGGATCCCGGTCCGTAAGAGTTCCAGCGCGTGCACTCCCAGTGACCCATGAGCGATTGGCTCAACGACCCCCGCAGCGATTACGCCCGCCTGACGATCCCGACCATCTGGGTCGCGTTCGCGCTGTCGCTCGTCTTTCACGCCGCGTTGCTGTGGGGGTGGGTGCCGCGCGTGCAGGACGTGTCCCTCGACAGCACCGAGCGCGGCACTGCGGGCGGGCCGCTCGTGCTGCAATTGGCTCCCCCGCCTGGCCGGGCGCCAAGCGCTTCGCCTGCTCCGCCCGCCTCGTCATCGGCGCCGCAGGCATCTCCCGCGAAGCGGGCACCGCAGTCCGCGGCGATGTCGCGCCCGCCGCCGCGGACGCCGGTGATCACTCAACCCCAGCCGGCGCCCGCGATGGCGGCCGCGCCGGCCACGCCACCGGCGGTCGCGCCGGCGCAGCCGCCCGTCGAGGGTGATTTCTTTTCCAACCTCGAAGCACGGCGCCGCGCGCGGGGCGAACCGCCGGCCCCGCCACCGGCCGAGTCAGCGAGCGCAGAACCGGTCGAAGACGAGCGCGCGCGCCACAACCGCATCGTCGCCGCGAACCTCGGCTTGTCGCGCACCCCGACCTTCGGTCCCGATCCCACCGGCGGTGGCGTCTTCCAGATCCAGCGCATGAGCTCCGACCACGCCGAGTTCGTGTTCTTCGGCTGGAACAAGGATATCCGCCGCAACTCGAAGCAGCTGATCGAGGTCCGCAAAGGCGACAACGCCGATATCCGCATCGCGGTCGTGCGCAGGATGATCACGATCATCCGCGATCACGAAGCCGGAGACTTCACCTGGGTGTCGCAGCGGCAGGGCCGCAACATCACCCTATCCGCCCGTATGCGCGACAACGCGGGGCTCGAGGATTTCATGCTGCAGGAGTTCTTCGCCGGTCCGGGAAGGCCGTACTGAAGCGGGCGGGCGCGCTCGGTGTCGCTCGTACACCGCGGCCTCGTTCAGCCACCGCCGGCCCGCCACACGCGGCCCTCACTCCCGCCTCTCCCACTCATCGTCATCCACGCAATGATCCCGCTGCACGCGGCACACCCGGCACCCACCAAGGCCACCGCCTGGAAGCTCGCAAACAGCGCCGCCCGTCCCACCTCCCCGAGCGCACCGGCCGGCAACGGCGCACCCGACAACGGCTCTAGCAGCTCCGCAGGCAGCCGGCCCGAAAGGCCCGCGCTGCTCACCGCCCCGCGCAGCGCCCCGGCATAGAACCCGACGAAGAGCAGGCTGAGCACCGCAATCGCCAGCACGCCGGAAACCCTCGCGACGGCGTTGTTCACGCCGGACGCCGTCCCGGCGTAGTCGCTTTCCACCGCGCTCATTACCACCGTCGTCAACGGCGCCACCGTGATCGTCATGCCGACCGCAAGTACGAGGAGCGGCGGCAAGAGTGTCACCCAGTAGCTCGATCCGGGCAGCGGTACGGCGAGCAGCAGAAACCCGAGCGCGGCAATGAGCGGGCCGACGGTGAGCGGCAGCCTGGGTCCAAACCGGTCCGCCATCGCGCCGGCGCGTCCGGACAGCAACCCCATGACGATCGGGAACGGCAGCAGCGCTGCGCCGGCGCCAGTCGCCGAGTAGCCGCGTCCGCGGATGAGCTCGAAGGGCAGGAAGAACAGCACGCCCGACAACGCAAAGTAGAGCAGCAGCGTGAGGAGATTCGCGCCGGTGAACGCCCGCGACCGGAACAGCGCGAGCGGCAGCATCGGCGACCGCGCGCGAGTCTCGGCCGCCACGAACGCCACGATGGCGGCGACGCCGACGAGCAGCGCCGCCGCGACCGGCGGCGAGCGGAACCCGAGCTCGGCGGCCGCCGTCAGGCCCCAGGTCACGCCGCCGAGCGCTGCCGTTGCGAGGATCGCGCCGAGCCAGTCGAGACCGGGCGGGTGTGCGCTGCGCGTGTCCGGCGCGCCGCGGAGCGCGAGCCACACGGCCGCCACGGCGAGCGGCACGTTGAGATAGAAGATCGCGCGCCACGAGACGTGATCGGTGAGGAACCCGCCGAGCAGCGGCCCCACCGTCGTCGCGAGCGCGCCGTAACCTGCCCACGCTCCGATCGCCCGGGCACGCTCGCCCTCCGGGAACGTCGCGCCGAGCAGCGCGAGGCTCGCGGGCACGAGCAGCGCAGCGCCGACGCCCTGCAGCGCACGAGCGGCGACAAGGGTCGACGTTCCGCTCGCCAGCGCGCACAGCACTGACGCCGCGGTGAACACCCCGACCCCGGCGACGAACACGCTGCGGCGCCCGAACCGGTCCGCGCCCGCGCCGCCGATCAGCACGAGCGCCCCGAGCACGAGCAGGTACGCGTTCATCACCCACTGCGTCCCCGCGGCGCCTGCGGCCAGGTCCCGCTGAATCGCGGGCAGCGCGACGTTCACGACCGAGCCGTCGATGAACGCCAGGCTGGAGCCGAGCACCGTCGCGGCAAGCGTGCGCGTCCGCGCCGCCGGCGCGATCGCGACCTGGGCCGCCGGCGTCGTCCGGATAACCCCGACGTCGCACGGGCACCGCGAAACGCTGATCACTTCGGCAACACGGGGATTACAAGACGCGGGCTACGCGAGCGTCGTCTTGATGGGGATCCCACCCTTGAGCGCGAGCGTCACCGGCGTCCGCTCGCAGATGTCGGCCAGCCGCGCGCGCTGATCCTCGCTGAGCGCGCCGCCGATCGCTACGTCGCGCTCGATCCGAATGCCGCCCTCATCGCGCAGGAGCTGAAGCCGCACCGTCACTGCGCCGAGCACCCAGCCCTTGCGCTCGGCGTACATCCGGAGGGTGATCGACGTGCACGCGCCCAGGCCCGAGAGGACGTAGGCGAACGGCGCGGGCCCCGCGTCCGCCCCGCCGAGCGCGGTGTGCTCGTCGGCCAGCAGCGCATGGTGTCCGGCCCGGATCTGCTGCACGTACCTGGGAGCGTCGGGCTCGCCGACGACGGTGGCGGCCGCAATCCGTGTTTCGTGCTCCATCACCATCTGCCTCCGACAGCCTCGAACGGTGCGCCGATGATAGCGCTCGCTCAAGTAGAACACTGGTTACACTCGCACCGGCAGCGCAATCCCCGCAGGACCTCCTCATGTTCGGCTATCTCGAATCGCGCATCCGTGGCACCGCCGGCACTGGTCCGGGTGCGCCCCCGCCGGGGCTCATCGCGTTCTACTGGCACTTCGTCCGTCAGACCAAAGGCTGGTACGCGCTCGTGTTCGCCACCAGCCTCGCCGTCGCGCTGATCGACACGGTGATCCCGGTGTTCATCGGCAAGCTGGTGTCGCTGATGGAAGCCGTCGACCGCCAGGCGGCGCTCTCACGCGAGTGGCCGCTGCTCGTTGGGATGGTGGTGCTCGTGCTGATCGTGCGCCCGCTGGTGATGCTGGCCGATGTCGCGATCCGCCACAACGCGCTCATCCCCGGCGCAACCAGCCTGATCCGCTGGCAAAGCCACTGGCACGTGGTGCGTCAGAGCTGGCCGTTCTTCCAGAACGATTTCGCGGGGCGCATCGCCAACCGCGTGATGCAGACCGCGAATGCGCTGCGCGAGAGCGTGATGGCGGGCATCCGCGCGGTCTGGTACATCGTGGTCTACGGCGTGAGCGCGCTCGTGTTGATGGCCCTCGCCGACTGGCGACTCGGCGTGCCGACCTTGCTGTGGTTCGGCGGCTATCTCGTATTCCTGCGCTACTTCGTGCCGCGCATGCGCGATCTCGCCCGCGCGAGCTCCGAGGTGCGCTCGCACGTCATGGCGCGCGTGGTGGACAGCTACACCAACATCCTCACCGTCAAGCTCTTCGCCCGGTTGGCCGACGAGGACGCTTACGTTCGCGAGGTAATCGACGAGCACCAGGCTGCGATCGCCGCGCACATGCGGCTGATCTCGAGGTTCATGTTCGCGCTGTCGGTGATGAACGCCGCGCTCCTCACCGCGACTGCGGCGATCGGCATCTGGCTCTGGGCACAGGGCGTGGTGAGTGCGGGCGTCGTGGCGACCGCGTTGCCGCTGACCTGGCAGATCGCCAACGTCGCCGGCTGGGTGAGCTGGGAAGTGACCGGCATCTTCGAGAACATCGGCGTCGTGCAGGAGGGGATGCAGACGATCGCTGTCCCGCACGCGGGTGGGGATCGGCCCGGCGCGCGCTCACTCGAGGTGTCGCGCGGCGAGATCCGCTTCGAGGACGTTACCTTCAGCTACGGCAGGGCCGACGGTACCCCGGTCCTCGACCGCCTCGGCCTGACCATCCGTCCGGGCGAGCGCGTGGGCCTGGTCGGACGCTCCGGCGCCGGCAAGTCCACGCTGGTCAACCTGCTGCTGCGCTTTCACGAGCTGGAGGGCGGCACGATCCGCATCGACGGGCAGGACATCGCACAGGTCTCGCAGGAGAGCCTGCGCGCGGCGATCGGCATGGTGACGCAGGACACTTCGCTGCTGCACCGATCGATCGCCGCCAACATCCGCTACGGGCGCCCGCGCGCGACCGACGGCGAGGTGGAGGCGGCCGCCCGCAAGGCGCACGCCCATGACTTCGTCGTCGGCCTGCAGGACTGGACCGGCCGCACGGGCTACGACGCGCACGTGGGCGAGCGCGGCGTGAAGCTCTCCGGCGGACAACGCCAGCGCGTCGCGATCGCGCGCGTGGTGCTCAAGGACGCGCCCATCCTGGTGCTCGACGAGGCCACTTCGGCGCTCGACAGCGAGGTCGAGCTCGCCATCCAGGAGCAGCTGCTCGGGCTGATGGAAGGCAAGACGGTGATCGCGATCGCGCACCGCCTGTCCACGATCGCGCGCATGGACCGCCTGATCGTGCTCGAGGCCGGCCGCATCGTCGAAGCGGGCACCCACGACGAGCTGCTGCGGCTCGGCGGCCATTACGAGCGGCTCTGGCGGCACCAGTCGGGCGGGTTCCTGCCGCACGATCTGGTCGCGACCGAGACGGCGACCGAGCTGCCCGATGAGCCACCGGTCGACGAGATGCGCGCCGGCACGACCCCCGAGCCGTCCACCGACGATGCGCCGGTGGTGAGCCGCGCCTGAACCCTGACTACGGGTTCACGAGCTGCAGGAAAGCATCGAGCACCCGGCCCGGTTGCGGGCCCAATCCGGTCGGCGCTGAGCAAATTGCTCGCGCCCCAGCTGGTCCTCGTAGGGTCGACGCAACACGTCCAGCAGCTCGTGGATGCCCGCTTCATCGCCCTCGCCGGCGCGGTCGATCGCCTGCTGCGCGAGATAGTTCCGCAGCACGTAGCGCGGGTTCGCGGCATTCATGCGTGCGCGCCGTTCGCGGAGGGGCAAGCCATCGCGGCGGACGCGTGCGGCATAGCGCGCGAGCCAGTCATTCAGCTCGGGCTCGGCGCGCCGCCGTTTCGCCTCGTCATAGAACGCGCCGCCGAGCGGCGCGAGCGTCGGTGCGCCAGGATCCACCTCGGCCAGCGCGCGGAAGAAGAGCGTCATATCGACCTCGGCGGCCTGCAGCAACGCATGCAGGCCCTGCATGAGCTCGACGTCTTCATCCAGACATTCGGCGAGGCCCAGTTTTCCCGCGATGGTCGCGCGATCGACGTCCTCGAACGTGTGAACATACCGCTGCAACCCCGCGTGCAGCGGGTCGGCGGAGGCGAACGCCGGCGCCAGCGCGCCCGCGAGCCGCGTCAGATTCCAGTACGCGACCTGCGGTTGCTGGCCGAAGCGGTACCGCCGCCCCGCCGCATCGGTCGTGTTGGGCGTCCAATCGGGGTCGAAGTCGTCGATCCAGCCATACGGCCCGTAATCGATGGTCAGGCCCAGGGTCGACATGTTGTCGGTGTTCATCACCCCGTGCACGAAGCCGACCCGCATCCAGTGCCCGACCATCCGCGCGGTGCGCTCGCATACCTGCCCGAACCACTCGGCGCGCAGCGCCTCGGAGAGTCGATCGGCCGCGCCGTCCCTCGTCCCGGAAACGAGCTCGGGAAAGTCGCGCTGGATCGTGAAGTCGACGAGACGCGTCAGCAACGCCACATCGCCGCGCGCCGCGGGCAGCTCGAAATTCCCGAAGCGGATGAACGACGGCGCCACGCGGCAGACGATCGCCCCCGGCTCGGGCTCGGGGTTGCCGTCGTAGAACATGTCCCGGACGACCTGCTCGCCGGTGGTCACCAGGCTTAGTGCGCGCGTCGTGGGGACGCCGAGGTGATGCATCGCCTCGCTGCACAGGAACTCGCGCACCGACGAGCGCAGCACGGCGCGGCCGTCGGCGGTGCGCGAGTAGGGCGTCGGACCAGCGCCTTTGAGCTGCAGCTCCCAACGCTCGCCGGCCGCGTTGATCACTTCGCCCAGCGTGATCGCCCGGCCGTCGCCGAGCTGCCCGGCCCAGTGGCCGAACTGGTGGCCGCCATAGTTGGCCGCGTACGGCTGCATGCCCTCGAGCAGCGCGTTGCCGCCGAACACTTGCGCGAATGCGGGCGATGCGACATCGGACGGATCGATGCCGAGCAGCGACGCGACCTCGCGTGAATGCGCGATGAGCCGCGGCGTGCGCACCGGCGTGGGCTCCACGCGCGAGTACAGGGCGCCTTGTACCTGACGCACCCGCGGCCCGGCTTCGGGATCGGCCGGCAGCGCGCGTACGAAGGTGTTGTCGAAGTGGAGGGTCTGCATCAGTTGGTATTCATTGGCGACTCACGCCGAGCGGTCGGCAAGCTCTTCGGCCAGCGCTCGCTTGACCGCGGGGCGCTCGGACATGCGACTCCGGTGGCCCCGTACTCCGGGCAGCGGCGCCAGATCGACACCGTCGGCCTCAAGCCATTGCGCGAGCGTGAAGAGATAGGGGTCGCAGATCGTGTAAGTTCCGCCCATCACCCACGGCCCCGCGAGCATCTCGCGCTCGATCAGGGCGAAGCACTCGCCGACGGTTTGGGGCACCTTGCGCTGCATCGCCTGGATCGCGGCCGGATCGTCGGCCCAGCGGTAGCCGCGCATGCGATGCGCGTGAGCGACATGAACGGTGGAGCACAGGTAGCTCGTGAAGGCTTGGACGCGAGCGAAGGCGAACGGATCGGCGAGCGGCGCGAGCCGTGCCGCCGGAAAGCTCTGGGCGATGAAGGCGAGGATCGCAGGCGTCTCGGTGAGCACCCCGTCGTCGGTCAACAGCGCCGGCACTCGAGCCTTCGGATTGATCGCCAGGTACTCCGATTTGTGCTGATCGTCGGTGCGGAAATCGATCCGGACGACCTGATACGCTGCGCCCGCCTCTTCCAGCGCGATGTGCGAGGCAAGCGCACAGGTATCGGCGGCGTAGAACAGCTTTAGCATCGGATCGAGCCTTTCTCGAGTCGACGGGGTCGACCGTGCACTCGGGAAGGATACCGTTGGACGCCGTCTGACGCCCTTGGCTTTTCGGGCGAGCGCCCTCACGTATCGCCGGGCGGCCCGGGGAGCGCTCGGGACGCCTGAATTCTTTCGGGGATACACGTTTCAGTGCTTCGTCTCTTCGGCTTCGTCGCCCTGTTGCACGCCTACATCGGCTGGCGTCTCCTTCCCGACCTGCCGTTCGGCGCACCGGCCATAGCGCCGACGGCACTGTGGCTGGTGGTCTCGGCGTGCTTGATTCCGCTCGGCTTGGTCGCCCGGAGAATCAAGCGCCAACCTTTCGCAAACCGGCTCACCTGGGCCAGCTTGCTGGCGATCGGCTCGTTCTCGTCGCTCTTCGTCCTCACGATCATCCGCGACGTGGCGCTGCTCGCCGGCGCGGCGATGGGCACCTCGCTGGAAGACTTCAGGAGCTACAGTGCGCTCGCCGTGCCGATCCTCGCCGCGCTGGCCACGCTCGTGGGTTTCGTGAATGCTCGCCGGCGGGCGAGGGTCCGGCGCGTCGACATTCCGATCGCCGGCCTGCCCACCCCGCTGCACGGCTTCAGCATCGCGCAGATCAGCGATATCCACGTCGGCGCGACGATCAAGCGCGACTACCTGGACGGGATCGTCGATGCGGTGAACGCTCTCGATGCGGACATGATCGCGGTCACGGGCGACCTGGTGGACGGCAGCGTCGGGCAGCTCGCGCGGCATACCGAGCCCCTCTCCCGGCTCTCCGCGCGGCACGGTGCCTTCTTCGTCACCGGCAATCACGAGTACTACTCGGGCGCGGGTGCCTGGGTGACAGAGGTGCGCCGCCTCGGATTGTCGGTGCTCATGAACGAGCATGTCGTGCTCCGGCACCAGGGCGCGTCGGTGGTCGTGGCCGGCGTCACCGACTACAGCGCCGGCCATTTCGATCCCGCGCAGCGCAGCGATCCCGCCGCCGCCATCGCGGGCGCCCCGAGCGACGCCGGCGTCAAGCTGCTCCTCGCCCACCAGCCGCGGTCGGCGTTCGCCGCGGCGCCGGCCGGTTTCGACCTCCAGCTCTCGGGGCACACGCACGGCGGCCAGTTCTTCCCCTGGATCTTCTTCGTGCGACTCCAGCAACCGTTCACCGCGGGCCTTCATCGCCTCGAGAAACTTTGGGTCTACATCAGCCGGGGCACGGGCTACTGGGGCCCGCCCAAGCGGCTCGGCGCGCCGTCGGAGATCACCTATCTGCGGCTCGTGCCGGCGTAGCGACGGAGCGCTTCGGGGGGCGCGATAACATCCCCTTTCCGCAGATCCGACAAGGGGACCCCAATGCGCACGCTGGTGATCATCGTCGGTGGGTTCGTGCTGCTCGGTGTCTGTCTGCTCGCCGCGCGGTTCATGGGCAGCGCGGGCGACGCGGCAATGGTGACCGCCGCGAAAGCCTTCATCCCGATCTGGCTCGTCGTCGCGGGCGTCAACATGTACATGGGCGTTTCGAGTGCCGGCTATTCGGTGGCCGAGGAGCTGCCGATCTTTCTCGCGATCTTCGCTCTGCCCGCGGCCGCGGCGGGTGTCGTCTGGTGGAAGTTCGCGCAGTGACGGAATCCGATTCAGGCGACGCCCCGCCCTCGTTTGCTCACCCAACCGGGAGGACGAGCCATCCCGCCAGCCGCTGGCGATCTTCGCTTTGGCGATCGCCGCGGTGGCGTTTCCGGCCCACCCGACCGAATCCCCGCCGGGCCTCTCCGAGTGGGAGCATCCTGCGCCACAGCCGAGCGCGCCGGTCCGCGAGATGGCTGGAAACGGGGGCGGCTATCCCGGCCTCGATTGCGAGCCGGACGCTCTGATCTGGAAGAGCTTCTGTCCCGAGTGCGCGTTCCCTCGTCGCGCCAGTTCCGCGGCCCTGCGCGAATCGGCTCGCAGGCGCCGGACGATGCTCTCGTGCCAGAGAGTCGGATCCGGATCATGGTTCCCGAATCGGCCGCGGCGCTGGTCGCGACGCCCCTTCGGGCGAGCCCGACATACTCGCGCTCAGGCCGCGCTCAGCCCGCCCGCCCTGCTCCGAGGGTGAAAGGTTCTCACGGCTGCGATCCCGAGCACCACGAAGAGGAGCAATACGACGATCTGCGCGATGACGAACGGCGGCTCGGACTGCGTCGGCGCCAGCGCGTTCAGAACCGGCAGCTTCTGGAACGCCTGCACGACGCCGACGAAGGCGTTCAGATAAAGCGCCGACACTGCGCCTGCGACGTAGATCCAGCGCCAGGATCCCGCGAGGCGACGGACATAGAGTGCAACAAGCGCGGCCGCAAGCACGACCAGCGAAACGATGCCGACTATGTGCGACGGCAGCAGTCGTTCGAACGGGAACAAGAAGCCCGTCACGCTGGTCAGCACCGTCGTGGCGAGGAACAGCGCGGTCCATCCGCTGAGCGGCTCGCGAGCGGAGCATCCCGAACAGGACGACGACGAGCCCCGCCAGGATCCCTATCAGACTCAAGATGACGTGCACCGAGGTGAACGTGGCTGTCGACATACCTAGAATCATGGCGAGCCTCCGTTTGGTCGCTAAGATTGGTTCACGTTCAGGGCCGATCGAAGCCAGCCCCTCGGCCACTACGAGCGCGAGTATGGCGCGCACTCTGTCCGGTCGCACCCGCCCCTCGGGCCGGCCAAGCCGGCCCGAGGCTGGCGATCAGGACTTGAGAAACGCGAGCAGGTCGGCGTTGAGCTGGTCCTTGCTCGTGTCGCCGAGGCTGTGCGACCCGCCCGGATAGATCTTCAATGTGGCGTTCTTGACGAGCTTCGACGAGAGCATCGCCGAGGCCCCGATCGGCACGATCTGATCGTCGTCGCCGTGGATGATCAGTGTCGGCACGTCGAACTTCTTCAGATCCTCGGTGAAGTCCGTCTCCGAGAACGCCTTGATGCAGTCGAGCGCATTTTTGTGGCCCGCCAACATGCCCTGCAGCCAGAACGAATCGATCATTCCCTTCGAGACCTTGGCGCCCGGCCTGTTGAAGCCGAAAAACGGGCCGCTCGCGAGCTCCTGGTAGAGCTTTGAGCGGTCGGCAAGAGAGCCGGCGCGCAGGCCGTCGAACACCTCGATCGGCAGGCCGCCGGGATTCGCGCGGGTCTTGAGCATCAGCGGAGGCACCGCACCCACCAGCACCGCCTTGGCGACGCGGGCCGTGCCGTGGCGGCCTATGTATCGGGCCACCTCGCCGCCGCCGGTGGAATGGCCGATCAACGTAACGCCTTTCAGGTCGAGGGCTCTCAATAGCTCCGCCAAGTCGTCGGCATAAGTGTCCATGTCATTGCCGTTCCACGGTTGGCTGGACCGCCCATGGCCGCGACGATCGTGGGCAATGCAGCGATAGTCGTGGGAGGCCAGGAAAACCATCTGGGATTCCCAGGCATCGGCGCTCAGCGGCCAGCCGTGGCTGAAGACCACTGGCTGACCCGAGCCCCAGTCCTTATAGTGGATCTGCGTGCCGTCCTTTGTCGTGATCGTGCTCATGTAGTGCTCTCCTTGGTTGTTGCCGTGTAAAGCGGGGAATGCTGGCGCGTTCGAGTTCGACGGCCGATGCCGCCGTCAGTAAAGTCTGCCGCCGCCGCGGTTCCTGTCGGATCGCTCAGCGTCATTTACACGCCGACAGCTTCGACGCCGACCGTCTTTCACTCGTGTCATGGAGCGGCGGTTTCGTGTCATCCGACGTGAAAGGATTGCGCGTGCGGCGCGCAGGCGCCGCGGCCCCCGCGCCGCGCTCGCCAGCTCGGGGCATGGAAGTCGGACTACACTTCACGCACCGATGAGCCTGCGGACCGTCGTCGCCACCAGGTACGTTACTCCTTTGCGCGAAGGGGGCTCGCTCCCGGCGATCGTCGAGGCCGACGACGACGGGCTGTACGTGCTCAAGTTCCGCGGCGCGGGCCAGGGACCCAAGGCGCTCGTCGCCGAGGTGGTGGCAGGAGAGATCGGCCGCGCGTTGGGCCTGCCGGTGCCGGAGATCGTTCTCGTCGACCTCGATCCGGACCTCGCCCGTACCGAGCCGGATCCGGAAATCCAGCATCTGATCAAGGCCAGTGCCGGGCTCAATCTCGCGCTCGACTACCTGCCCGGATCGGTGATGTTCGACCCGGTCGCGGAGCAGCCGGACGCCGAGCTGGCCTCCTCGATCGTATGGTTCGACGCATACGCGACGAACCTGGACCGTACGGCCCGCAATACGAACATGCTGATGTGGCACCGGCGGCTGCATCTCATCGACCATGGCGCCGCCCTTTACTTCCATCACGGCGGCGACGACTATCTCGCGCGCAGCGAAGACCCGTTCCCGATGATCAAGGACCACGTGCTGTTGCCGCTCGCCAGTGCGCTGCGGGAAGCCGATGCACGGCTCGCCCCGCGGATCACGGCCGGCGAAGTCGACCGGATCGTCGGCCTCGTCCCGGACGCCTGGCTCGAACAAGACTCGCCCGCCGGCGAAGCGAGCCGGCGTCGCGCTGCCTACGCCGCCTATTTGTGGCGCAGGCTCGCGGCCCCGCACGCGTTCCTCGAGGAGGCGATCCGTGCCGCCCGGACCGTGTAAGTACGACTACGCGGTGATCCGCGTCGTCCCGCGGGTCGAGCGCGAGGAGTTCGTGAACGTCGGCGTGATCGTTTCGTGCGCGGCGCTCGCCTTCCTCGAGGCGCGGATCGAGCTGGACGAGCGCCGCGTGCTGGCGCTCGATCCGTCGCTCGACATGCAGCCGCTCCGTGAGCACCTCGCGACGATCCCGCTGATCTGCGCGGGCGGGGACGCGGCCGGACCGATCGGCCGGCTGCCAATGCGGGAGCGCTTCCACTGGCTCACCGCGGCGCGGAGCACGATGATCCAGATCTCCCCGGTGCACTCGGGCCAGCTCGAAGATCCGGCCGCTGCGATCGAGCGGCTACTCCAGACGATGGTGCGCGTGTCCTCACCATGATGCCGTCACGATTGGCATCGCTGCCAATACTTGCGTTCGTGCTCCTGCTGGACGCTTGCGCCAGCCGCCCGATCAACCCGCCGATCACGCAGGTGCAGCCGAGCACCGGGTATCGGTTTCTGACGCGCCAGCGACATTTCCAGGACGGAGAGAACGTGGTCATCCTGGCCTTTTCGGGTGGCGGGATGCGGGCGGCCGCATTCTCGTACGGGGTCCTCGAGTTCCTTCGGGGCACCGAGGTCGTCGGGCCGGAGGGCGGCAAGCTCCGTCTGCTCGACGCGGTCAACGTCGTTACCGGCGTCTCGGGTGGCAGCTTCACCGCGCTCGCCTATGGCCTGTACGGCGACAAGCTTTTCGACGATTACGAGCGACGCTTCCTGAAGCGCGACGTGCAGGGCGAGCTCATCTCGCGTTTCGTGAACCCGACTTACTGGGGCGCCCTGTGGTCGCCAGGCTGGGGCCGGTCCGAGCTGGCGGCCCAGCTCTACGACGAGATCCTGTTCAATGGCGCGACGTTCGCCGATCTCGACCGGGGCCACGGTCCGTTCGTCATGACGACCGCGACCGACATTTCGACCGGCGCGCGCCTGCCGTTCGTCCAGAACAGCTTCGACATCCTCTGCTCGGATCTCGGTGCCGTGCCGCTGTCCCGCGCCGTCGCGGCATCGTCGGCGGTGCCGGTGGTGCTCTCGCCCGTCACGCTGAACAACTACGGTGGCACCTGCAGCTACGCCATCCCGTCCTGGCTAAAGCCGTTCACCGATCCCGCGACCACAGGACGGCCCGCTGCACGCGCGCTGCGGCACCTGCAGGAAGAGTTGTCTTACGAAGACGGCGTCCGTCGGCCGTATATTCATCTCGTCGATGGCGGCGTGTCGGACAATCTGGGCATGCGCGGCGTGCTCGAAGCGCTGGAGGTCATTGAAGCGCTGCGCTCGGCGCACCAACCCACACCGTTCGACCGCGTGCGCAGGATCATCGTCTTCGTGGTCAATTCGCTCTCCTCCCCCAAGACGAGCTGGGACGAGTCGGCGCGCCCGCCCGGCACGCTGGAGATCCTGGTTAGGGCGACCGGCGTGCCGATCGACCACTATTCCTACGAAGCGGTCGAGCTGTTGAAGGACACCGCAGCGCGATGGCGAACCATGCGCCGGATTCGGGAGTCGGCTGCGTTTGCCGGCAACAAGGACCCTGCGGTAAAGGACGCGCTCAACGTGCCGGACATCGAAATCTACGCCATCAATGTGTCGTTTCCGGAGCTCAAGGACAGGACGGAGCTCGAGTATCTGAACGAGCTGCCCACGACCTTTGCCCTGCCCGGCGAGGCCGTAGACCGTCTCCGTGCCGCCGCCGGGACGATCATCCTCTCGTCGCCCGAGTTTCAGCGGCTCTTGAAGGACGCGCGAGTCACGATCGTCCGCCAACCTGCGGCCGCTGAGTCGGCGGCGGTACCCGCGGCGAGCCGGTCCGCGACACCGGCTTCCGCCGCGGAATAGCCGGCACAGTCTGTTAGGAGAACCAATGCCCCGCCCTGTCGCTTCGCAATCGGACGCATGGCCGGACCTGCCCCTCGCCGCGTGGCGCGAGACCTACGAGACCCTGCACCTGTTCACCCAGATCGTCGGCAAGGTGCGCCTCGCGCAAAGTCCCTGGGTCAATCACTCCTGGCATGTCACGCTCTACGTAACGGCGCGAGGGCTGACCACGTCGCCAATCCCATACGGCGTTCGAACCTTCCAGATCGAATTCGACTTCGTCGATCACCGGCTGCAAGTGCTGGCTAGCGACGGCGCCACGGGCGGTTTCCCGCTCCAGCCGCAGTCGGTCGCGGCGTTCTACTCGCGACTCATCGAAGAAATGGGAAAGCTCGGGATCCAGGTGAGTATCAGCCCGAAGCCAAACGAGGTTGCCGAACCCATCCGCTTCGACCAGGATGAGATACACAAAGCATACGATCGCGAATACGTGAACCGGTTCTGGCGGATCCTGGTTCAATCGGACCGTGTCTTCAAAGCGTTTCGAGCGCGATTCGTCGGCAAATCGAGCCCCGTGCATTTCTTCTGGGGGGCACCCGACCTCGCGGTGACGCGGTTCTCCGGCCGAAGCGCTCCGCAGCATCCGGGCGGGGTTCCCAACCTGCCGGACTGGGTAGCTCGAGAGGCTTACTCGCAGGAAGTGAGCAGCTGCGGATTCTGGCCGGGCGGGGGTCCGATTCCCTACCCGGTGTTTTATTCCTATGCCTATCCCGAACCAGCCGGATTCTCAAAGGCATCCGTCACGCCACCCTCCGCTTTCTACAGTACCGATCTTCGGGAGTTCATCCTGCCCTACGACGTCGTCCGCCAATCCCCGTCGCCGGACGAGACACTGCTCGAGTTTCTGCAGACGACGTATGAAGCCGCAGCCGACTTGGCCAAGTGGGATCGCGGCTTGCTTGAACGTCGCAACGACTAAGAGCGGCCCGCCGATCCACCGGCGGGATGGCGATCGCGGTTGGGATTCGCCTGTCTTCTCGACAACAGGATGGGTCGCGCGTAGCGGACGAACCCCACACTACCCCGTCGGCTTCAGCGACACCCCTCCGCCCGAGAGGACGGCAGAGTCGGGGCTCAGACCAGCCGGTTGAACCAAATCACTGACAGCCCCGCCGCTGCGAGCGCGAGCAGAGCCGCCGCGGCGGTGGCGAGCGCGGTGAGCTCGGTCTCCTTCTTCTCGAGCACGAACCGCGCGGTGAGCGCGGAGTAGACCTTCTTCAGCTCCGCGGCGCTGCTGGCGTGGAAGTACTCCCCTTTGCTGATCTGCGCGATCGCCTTGAGCGTTTCCTCGTCAAACTGCATGTAGATGGACATGCCGTCGACGGGTACCGCTCCACCGGCCGCGGCGCCGAACCCCACGGCGAATACCCGCACGCCGCGATCGGCCGCCATCCGGGCCGCCTCCAGAGGGTCAGGGCCCATCGTCCGCCGACCGTCGGTCAGCAAGATGATCGCCGCCGAGGAGAAGGAGCCGGGCGGGACCGGCACGAACGGCTTCTTCTCCGTCTTCGCCTTGCGGTCGGGCGCCGCGCTCCGCCCGCCGTCGCGCGAGATGCCCCCGCCAAAGGCAATCGCCTCGAGATCGATACCCTCGTCCGGGAAGATCGTCGCGAGCGAGAGGATGATGCCGCTGCCGATGGCGGTATGGGACTGGAGCGCGAACCGGTCGATGGCCGCGATGAGCTCCTCCTTGTTCTGCGTCGGCGACTGCGCGACGGCCGCCGTGCCGGCGAACGACACGATGCCGATGCGGACGTCCGGCGGCTGCTCCTCGATGAACGCCTTCGCCGCTCCTTGCGCGGCGACGATCCGGTTCGGCTCGACGTCGGTCGCCCGCATGCTGCGCGAGACGTCGATGGCGAGGATGATGGTCTGCTGCTGCGAGGGCAGCGTGATCACTGCGCTCGGTCGCGCGATCGCGACAATCGCCGCGATCATCGCCAGCAGGAAGACGAGCGGCGGAATGTGGCGCCGGAGCCGCTGGCCAGGCCCCATCGCCGCCCGGACGAGGCTCAGGCTGGCGTACCTGATCGCGCGCTTCTTGCGTCCGAGCAGGAAAACGTACGCGCCGACCAGCGCCGGTGCGGCGAGCAACAGCCACAGCATCTCAGGCCACAGGAATCGCATGCAGGGCTTCCTTCGCGCAGGGAAGCATAGCTCGATTCCGGGGTTCGTCGAAACCGCCTCGGAACGAATTCATTCCGGCGGCGGATCGATCAGGCTGACGTGCGCCGCCACCACCCGCCAGCCGTCCGCGAACCGCACCCAGGTCTGGCTCTGGCGGCCCCATTTCGCCGTGGTCGTGCGGTAGAACTCGGTGTTGGCGACGGCACAGTCGCGGCCGAAGGTCGTGATGCGGACGTTGCGCCGCTCGCGCGCGAGGCCCGCGGGCGAGCGCGCCGCGCGGAACGACTTGATGGCCTCATGGCCGTACGAGTTCTCCGTCGCGCCGAAGCGAAGTGTGCGCGGGTTCGCCCAGAAGAGGTCGTCAAGGGCTGCGACATCGTTCGTCACCAGCGCCTGCTCATAGCGTTCGAACGCCGCAGCGACTTCGGCGACGATCTCTGGAATGTCGATCTCCATTACGGACTCCTTGCGATCGGCGCCGCGGCAACCGACTCTACACGAGCTACTGGCTCGGCGGCTTCGTGATTCTCGACGTGCCCGATCGCTTGGTTCGCGCACGGCCTCCGGGTGGTGGACATCGAGAACCCGCACGCGCCGAAGGAAGTCGCGTGGTACCTGCCCGACGTGCCGCCGGGCCACGGCGATCGCGTTCAGTCGAACGATTTGACGGTGGACGATCGTGGGTTCATCTATCTCCTCGACCGCATTCGCGGATGTCACATTCTGGAGCGCGTCTGAAGCCTAGGCGCCACGCACGACCAGCGCGGTCGCTCCGAGAATCACCACCGTGCCCGCGACCATGTTCGCGGTGATCGGCTCACCGAGCAGTAGTACCCCGCCGGTCACGCCGAAAAGCGGCGAGAGGAAATTGACCGTCATCGTCTTCACCGCGCCAACGTTCGCGATCAGCCGGAAGTAAAGGACGAACGCGAACGCGGAGGAGGCGAACGCGAGCACGAGCGCGTTCGTCCATTCGAGCGCTGTCGGCGTGGCCACCGGCGGCGAAAACGCCGCGAGAGGCACGAGCAGAACGCCCGCGGCGAGCTGGCTCCCCGCGGCGGTCGCCATCGGGGGGATGTCCCCGGTCTTGATCTTGGTGTAGTTCGCGGCGAGACCGTAGAACGCAGCCGCCGCGAGCGTGGCGGCGATCGCCCACGCCGGCGGCAGCTCGGCACCCGCAGGCTTCCAGCCGACGAGGAGCGCGACGCCGGCGATGCCCAGCACCAGGCCGGCGAGCTTCCGCAGGGTCAGCCCTTCGTGCACCCACACCGCGGCGATCACCGCCGCGAAGAGCGGCGCGGTGGCGACCAGAATCGCCGCGAACGAGGCGGTCATGGCCTCCTCCGCCGCCGCGACCAGCACGAACGGGATAGCCGAGTTGAGCACGCCAAAAGTCACGAAACGCGGCCAGCGGAACCGCCAGCCGATCGCGACGCCGATCGCATAAGCGTACAGCGCGAGCGCGGACCCGGCGAGGATCGTCCGGACGAAGGTGAGCCCGATGGGCCCGAACGGGGGGACGGCCACGCGGATGAACACGAAGGCGAGGCCCCAGACGGCGGCGAGGCCGACGAGCCGCGCCAGATCAGCGGGGCTCATCGCGCGACCGTAGGACCCGCTTGAACGCTACGCGAGCGTCACGCGGGCGAACTTGCGCTTCCCTACCTGCACCACGGCGGTGGTTCCAGGTGCGAGCTTGAGCCCCTTGTCGCTCACGCGCTCGCCGTCCAGCCGTACGCCGCCCTGGTCGATCATCCGCGCCGCCTCGGTTGTGCTCGGCGTGAGTCCGGCCTGCTTGAGCACCTGGGTGATGACGAGCGGGGCGCCGCCCGCCTGCAAGATCACCGCGGGGATCTCCTCCGGCATCGCCCCGTCGCGGAAGCGCGCCTCGAACCCGGCCAGCGCCCGCTCGCCCGCGCCCTGGCCGTGGAAGCGATCGACGATCTCGGCGGCGAGCGCGACCTTGATGTCGCGCGGGTTGCGCCCGCTCTCGACCTCGCGGCGCCAGCCCTCGATCTCGCTCATCGGCCGGAACGAGAGCAGTTCGAGATAGCGCCACATCAGCTCGTCCGAGATCGACATCAGCTTGCCGAACATCTCCTGCGGCGGCTCGTCGATGCCGACGTAGTTGCCGAGCGACTTCGACATCTTCTGCACGCCGTCGAGCCCTTCGAGCAGCGGCGTGGTGACGATGATCTGGCTCTCCTGGCCGAACTGCTTCTGCAGCTCGCGTCCGACGAGCAGGTTGAACTTCTGGTCGGTGCCGCCCAGCTCGACGTCGGACTTCATCGCGACCGAGTCGTAGCCCTGCATCAGCGGATAGAGCAGCTCGTGGAGGTGGATCGGCTGCTCGGCGCGGAAGCGCTTGGCGAAATCGTCGCGCTGCAGGAGCTGCGAAACGGTGTAGCGCGCCGCGAGCCGGATCATCCCCTCGGCGCCGAGCGCGTTCGACCAGGTGGAGTTGAACAGGATCTCGGTCTTCGCCGGGTCGAGGATCTTGAACACCTGCTTCTCGTAGGTGCGCGCGTTCGCCTGGATCTGCTCGCGGCTGAGCGGCGGACGGGTGGCGTTGCGGCCGGAGGGATCGCCGATCATGCCGGTGAAGTCGCCGATCAGGAACTGGACGTGGTGCCCGAGGTCCTGGAAGTGGCGCAACTTGTTGATGACTACGGTGTGACCCAGGTGGAGGTCAGGGGCGGTCGGGTCGAGCCCGAGCTTGACCCGGAGCGCGCGACCGGTCTGCAGTTTGCGGTTAAGCTCCTCCTCGACGAGAAGCTCTTCACATCCGCGCTTGATGACCGCCAGCTGGTGCTCGATGTCGACCATGGGTGGGTGACTCAATGCTTTTGCGCTCTTGAGAAGGCCGATACACTGGCCCGCGCAAGACCCAGAAAAACAACAAGTTTCAGGGAACGGCGAGACGATGAGGATAGTAGCGCAGGCCAACCCGCAGCGCGACCTGGCTCACACGCACCGGATGGCCCTCGCCGGCGGGCTGACCGCGCTTCTCGTCGGCGTCGCGGCATTCGGCACCGCGCGCGACAGCGACCAGAGCATCGCCCGCCAGACGGTCATCGAGCCGCTCGCGGTGAAGCTCCCAGATCCGACGTCGCACCCCGTCCAGACCTACTGGCACGAAGCCCGGTTCGAGCGCGGCGACACGTTCGCGGCCTTCCTCACTCGCCTCGGCGTCGACGGCGCCGACACGACGGCGCTCCTCAAGCAGAACGCCGGATCGAAGCCGTTCCGCAATCTCCGCCCCGGCACGACCGTGCACGCGCGCACGAGCGACCTCGGCCAACTGCTCGACCTGCGGTTCGTCGCCGGCGATGCATCCCTGCTCGGCTTCGAGCGCGACGGCGAGCGCTTCACGCCGGTCGACGCGACCGCCGAGCTGATCCGGCGCGTCTACGTGAAGAAAGGGGAGATCCGCTCGTCGCTCTTCGCCGCCGCCGATGAGGTCGGGCTCCCCGACAGCGTCACCATGCAGATCGCCGACATGTTCTCCGGCGACATCGACTTCCATCGCGACCTGCGGCGCGGCGACCGCTTCACCGCAGTCTACGAGGTGCTTCATCACAACGGGCGGGCGGTGCGGGCGGGGCGCGTGCTCGCCGCCGAGTTCGTGAACAACCGGAAGACGCTCCGCGCGGTGTGGTTCGCCGACGAGGAGGGCCGCGGCGGCTACTACGCGCTCGACGGCGCCAACCTCCGCAAGGCGTTCCTGCGCTCGCCGCTCGAGTTCTCGCGCGTGACCTCGGGTTTCTCGATGCGCTTCCACCCCATTCTCCAGGAATGGCGCGCACACAAGGGCGTCGATTACGGCGCGCCGTCGGGTACGCGCGTCCGCGCGACCTCCGACGGCGTCGTCCAGCAGGCGGGTCGGCAGGGCGGCTACGGCAACGTCGTGGTACTGCGCCATCACGGCGGCATCACGACCCTCTACGGCCACCTCAGCGGCATCGCAAGCGGTATCCACCAGGGCGCGCGCGTCGGGCAGGGCGACGTGGTGGGCTACGTCGGCGCGACCGGCTGGGCGAGCGGGCCACACCTCCACTACGAATTCCGCGTGAACAACGAGCATCGCAACCCGCTGACCATCGCGATGCCCGTCGCGGAGCCGGTGCCGGCGCATCGAATGGCGGCGTTCCGCGCCGAGGCGGCGCCGCTCGCTGCGCAGCTCGAGCTCCTCGCCCACGCGAGCTTCGCCGCGCTGGACTGACCCGCCCGAGCGGGCGTTCAACGACGCCCGGCTTTGTGCGTTTCTCGAGTCAGGCCGCGCGTGGTCGGGCGATCGGTCCGGCTTAGGAGTGTGCGCCGCTCAGGCGGAGAACGACGACCCGCAGCCGCAGGTGCTGGTGGCGTTCGGGTTCTTGATCACGAACTGCGCGCCCTCGACCCCCTCGCTGTAGTCGATCTCGGCGCCCACGAGGTACTGGTAGCTCATCGCGTCGATCAGCAGCGTGACGCCGTTCTTCTCCATCGCGGTGTCATCCTCGTTCGTCACCTCGTCGAACGTAAAGCCGTACTGGAAGCCGGAGCAGCCGCCGCCGCTCACGAACACCCGCAGCTTCAGCGCCGCGTTGCCTTCCTCGTCGATCAGCTGCTTGACCTTGTTCGCGGCGCTGTCGGTGAAGACGAGCGGCGCAGGCAGTTCGGTGGCGGTCGGGGCGTTCATTCGTTGCTCTCCTGGGGATCTCTGACAGTGATTATCCGCGTCCTGGGGAGATGAGGTCAAATGCGTGCTCCACAACCCGGACCAGTGCAATACCCCGCCTCACGACAGGGTAAGCAGGTTGAATCAATGCCTTAGCACGGGCGCTCGCCCGTCGCCCCCACACCCACACGAACCATGCGCACATCTTCTCGCCTCGCCAACCTCGCTGCGGCCTGCCTCCTTCCTGCGCTCCTCGCGTCGCCCTTCCCGGCGTCCGCGCAAGCCGAGGTGACCGCGCCGAACCGACCGAGGATTTGTCTCGTCCTCTCCGGCGGCGGCGCGCGCGGCGCCGCGCACATCGGCGTGCTGAGGGTGCTGGAGGAACTGCGCGTGCCGGTCGACTGCATCGCCGGTACGAGCATGGGATCGATCGTAGGCGGCGCCTACGCAACGGGAATGACCGTGGCCGAAATGGAGCAGACCATTGCCGGGGTCTCGACCGAACTGCTGATCAGGGAAAAGCCGCCCCGCCAGGAACGTGCGATCCGGCGCAAGGCCGACGACCGAACGAATCTTTTCGGTGTCGAGCTGGGGCTCCGCGCCGGCGAAGTGCTGTTTCCCAAGGGGCTCGTCTCGGGCGTGCAGCTCGAGACCGTGCTGCGGCGCCTGTCGAAGGCGGAGGGGTTCCGAAAGTTCAACGACCTGCCGATCCCGTTCCGGGCGGTGGCGACCGACCTCGTGAGCGGCAAGGCGGTGGTGTTCAGCGAGGGCGAGTTGCCGAACGTCATGCGCGCGAGCATGTCGGTGCCGGGCGCGGTCGACCCGGTGGTGATCGGCGACATGATGCTCGTGGACGGCGGGCTCACCGACAACCTGCCGGTCAACATCGCCCGCACGATGGGGGCCGATATCGTGATCGCGGTAAATCTCGGCACGCCGCTCATGAAGCGCGACGACCTCACTTCGATCTTCGGCGTCACCGGGCAGATGATCAACATCCTCACCGAGCAGAACGTGCAGGTCTCGCTCGCTTCGCTCAAGCCCACCGATATCCTGATCTCGCCCGAGCTCGGCGGCTTCTCGGCGGGCGACTTCGACCATCTTCCGCAAACGGTGCCGATCGGCGAGGCGGCAGCGCGCAAAGTCGCCGATCGCCTGTCGCAGCTCAGCCTGCCCGCCGAGCAATACGCTGCGCTTCGCAAGCGTCAGCTGGCCGTCGCGCCGCCCGATCTGCGGCCGATCGACGAAATTCGGTTTCCCGGGCTCGAGCGTGTCAATCCCGACTACGCCCGCGCCGAGATGGAGACCCAGACCGGCCAGCCGCTCGACCAGCAGACGCTCGACCGCGACATGCTGCGCCTCTACGGCACCGACGACTTCGAGCACGTGAAGTACCGGACCGTCGAGGAGGGGGGCAGGCGGATCCTCGAGGTCGATGCGGTCGAAAAGTCGTGGGGACCGAACTACCTGCGCTTCGGTCTCGGGCTTTCCTCGGACTTCCAGGGCGATGCGTACTACAACCTGCTCGGGAGCTACCGGCGCACCTGGCTCAACCGGCTCGGGGGCGAGTGGCGGGTCGACCTGCAGGTCGGGCGCACCTCCCGCGCATACACCGAGTTCTATCAGCCGCTTGACGCGCGGCAGTATTTCTTCGTCGCGCCCTACGCCGAGTTCCATCGGCGCAGCTACGATCTCTTCGACAACAACCAGCGCCTGGCGGAGTACGACGTGCGCTACAACCGCGTGGGCATCGACGTCGGCAGCCAGTTCACGCGCTACGGCGAGGTGCGCGTCGGGATGCTAACCGGCACGCTCAACGCGTCGCTCGACACCGGCCCGCAGTCGCTCGCGCCGCCGACCGGGAACATCGGCCAGGGTGCGTGGCGGACCCGGCTCTTCTTCGACCAGCTCGACAGTGTGAACTTCCCGCGCGCCGGCTACGTCGGCACGCTGGACGTCTTCGGCTCGCGCGCCGGGCTGGGAGCCGACACGACCTACACGAAGTGGCTCTTCGACGGCACCGCGGCGAAGTCGTTCGGCGCTCACACGTTCAACCTCGGCTGGCGGTTCGGGGGGCGCATCGGCCCGGACCCGCTGCCGGGCTACGACCAGTTCCAGTGGGGCGGCTTCCTGCAGCAGTCGGGTTACCGCACCGGCGCGCTATATGGCGAGACCATCTCGTTCGGACGCCTCGTGTACTTCAATCGGCTGCTCCACCTGCCTTTGCTCGAAGGGGTCTATGTCGGCGCCTCGCTCGAGCTCGGCAAGGTCGGCGATCCGCTCGTTCCGGGCAACCAGCCCGGAACGTTGCGGTCGGCGTCGGCGTTCTTCGGCGTCGACTCGCCGATCGGGCCGATCTATCTCGGGTATGGCCGCGCGGAGGGCGGGTTCGGGAGCTTCTACTTCTTCCTCGGGCGGCCGTGAGCGGCCGCGAGCGGGCAAGCGGTTTCGGCCGATCGTCGGTGTGGAGCGCCCACGCTTGCCCGAACCCGGTCATCGGGCGCAAGATTTGTCGTCGCACGCTTTTTCCAAGCCCCAAGTTCAAGAGGAGGAATCATCATGAGCAGCGTCAAGATACATCCGGCGGTCGACGGTGGACTGAAACCCGCGGCAAAGGACTTTGCAGGCGGAACGCTGTCTTGCAACTGCCCGCAGAACAAGGTCGAGATAACGATCAAGGGGCAGTGCGCACACAATCACGTGTGCGGCTGCACCAAGTGCTGGAAACCCAACGGGGCCCTGTTCTCGCAAGTCGCCGTCGTGGGGCGCGACAACCTCGGCGTCAAGGCGAACGGCAACAAGCTCGCGGTCGTGGATTCCAAGGCAACCATTCAGCGCCATGCCTGCAAGGAGTGCGGCGTCCACATGTACGGCCGGATCGAGAACAAGGCCCATCCGCTTTACGGGTTCGATTTCATTCACACCGAGCGCTCGAACGAATCGGGCTGGGCGCCGCCTGAATTCGCGGCCTTTGTCTCCTCGATCATCGAAGCGGGTGCAAGCCCCGATAACATGGGTGCGGTCAGGGCAAGGTTGAAAGAATTGAAGCTCGAGCCTTACGATTGCCTGTCCCCGCCCCTGATGGATTTCATCGCGACTCAAACGGCCAAGGCCTCCGGCAAGCTGCGCGCGTGACGCAGTGCGTCTACTTCTCCCTCGAGCGGCCGTGAGCGGTGCGCCGGCACTCAGGTCGCGGCGGTGGTACGCCCGGCGCGCCCCTTCAGCTTGAACGCGAGGACGAGGAGCAGGATGCCGAAGAAGATGGCGTAGGCGCCGATCACCCACATCAGCGCCAACGCCCCCTGGCCGGGCTGCAGGAAGATCAGCGCGCCGAAGACGACCGACAGCACGCCCGACAGCCCGAGCAGCCACTCGCCCTCGATCTCTTTCCGCAGCCGGATCGCCGCGACGATCTGGAAGATCCCCATCACGAACGCCCACGCGCCGATGAACAGCACGAGCACGAGCGCCGTCATCCCCGGCCAGAAGAAGGTCACGATGCCGGCCGCGATGCCGAGCAGGCCCACGATCACGAGCGACCAGAAGGGCTTGCCCTGATCGCGGACCCTGAACGCATGTACGAGCGACAGTACGCCGTCTGCCAGGGTGAAGGCGCCCCAGACGAGCACCACCGCCGCTAGCGTTTTCCCGGGCCACACGAAAGCGAAGATCCCGAACAGCACCGAAACGACACCTCTTAGCGCTAACCAGCCCCAGTTGCGGCCTAGGTTTTCCAGCATTGCGCTAGTGGGCATGCCCTGCTCCTCATAGTTGCGTTGCGTGCGATCGGGTTCCGCCCGGGGGCCGTCAGCGGCCGCCGGCTCCAAGCCGATTCTGGATCTCGTCGAGATTTCGCTAGAGCTTAACTTTCATCTCGTCGGCTGATCAACGTCAGGTCGAGGCAGTCAACGTGGGCGTCGAAGTCACCCGCCGCGCGCGCTGCGCGCTCTCGACCATCGCCATCTACGGGAACCGCGCGCCTTCTCCTCCGACCATCGCCTTCAAGCGGGGCCGAGCCGGGCGGCGAGCCGCGCCCGCCGCCCGGCCGTTCGGGTCAGCCGCCTGCGCTGGTACTCCTCATCATCGCCAGCGCGTCATCGATCGTGAAAGTGTTCGGCTTCTGGATCGGCGGGAAGTCCTTGAAGGTCGCCGCGAACTTGTCCGCGATCGCATACGCACCGTAGAGGATGTACGCGTGATAGAGGATCCAGTCGTAGTACGAGTTGGACGTGACGTCCGCGAATTCGTAGGGGTCCGTGCGCAGGTTGTAGATCTTGGGCAGCCGCAGCCGCGTGAACGGCTCCGCCCAGACCTGCAAGGTGCCCTGGCAGCGCTGCTCCATGAACAGGACCTTCCAGTTGTCGTAGCGCAGCGCCAATATATCGCCGTCGTCGGAGATGTACATGAACAGCTTCCGCGGGCTTTGTTTTTCCTTGCCGGTCAGGTACGGGGCGAGATTGAAGCCGTCGATGTGGTTTTTGTAGGTCCGGCCGATCGCCTTGTAGCCCTTCTTGGCCTTCTCGACGATGTCGGGCTCGCCGGCCATGGCGAGGAAGGTCGGGAACCAGTCGTGGTGCTGGACGATCTCGTTCGACACGCTGCCGGCCTTGATCCGGCCCGGCCAGCGCACCAGCAGCGGGACGCGAAAGGCGCCTTCCCAGTTGGTGTTCTTTTCGCTGCGGAACGGCGTCATGCCGCCGTCGGGCCACGAGTTGCGGTGCGGCCCGTTGTCGGTCGAGTACATCACGAAGGTGTCCTCCGCGATGCCGAGCTGGTCCAGCAGGTCCAGCATCTGGCCGACGTTCTTGTCGTGATCGATCATCGTGTCGTGGTAGGGCGACTGCCAGCGCCCGGCCTGGCCCAGGCTCTTCTTCTTGGTGTGCGTGAACAAGTGCATGTGTGTCGTGTTCAGCCAGACGAAGAAGGGCTTGCCGGCCTTCTTCTGGCGCTTGATGAAGTCCGATGCCGCGGCGACGAAATCGTCGTCGCAGGTTTCCATGCGCTTCTTGGTCAGCGGGCCGGTGTCCACGATCTTCTGCTTGCCGACCTTGCCCCAGCGCGGCATCTCGGTCGGGTCGTCCTTCTCGGTCGCCCAGGAATGGATGACGCCGCGCGGACCGACGTTCTTCCGCAGCTCTGGAAAGTCCTTCTCCGGGTAGTAGTCGTACATCTCCGGCTCTTCCTCGGCGTTCAGGTGGTAGAGGTTGCCGTAGAACTCGTCGAAGCCGTGATTGGTCGGCAGCATGCGATTGAGGTCGCCGAGGTGGTTCTTTCCGAACTGCCCGGTCGCGTAGCCCTGGTTCTTCAGCGCCGCCGCGATCGTGATGATCTTCTCGTTCATGCCGATCGGGGCGGCGGGAATGCCGACCTTCGAGAGGCCGGTGCGGAACACGCTCTGGCCGGTGATGAACGACGAGCGGCCGGCGGTGCAGGACTGCTCGCCGTAGGAGTCGGTGAACATCATGCCCTCCTTCGCCAGGCGGTCGATGTTGGGCGTGCGATAGCCCATCAGACCGTGCGAGTAGCAGCTCAGGTTCGAGATGCCAATGTCGTCGCCCCAGATGACGAGGATATTGGGCTTGTCCGTCTTTGCCATGCTTTTCTCCTTTTGGTTGCCTGTCACTACCGACCGTGCTTTGCGACTCGTTGCCTTGCTCTTCGCCACTCAAATCTCCTCAACCGAACGGCCCGACGCCGAACACCATGCTCGCGATCGCGAAGAGGCCGATCGCGAGCAGCAGGAGTGCCACCATCAGCGTCAGCGAAACGGGAAATTGACTTTCGGCGTGAATCAGCCCGTCCGCCTTCATCGCCGCGCGTTCCCGGCGCAACCCGACCATGAACGACACGTGATAGCCGATGCCGACCACGAGCATCGCGATGCCGAGCAGTACCAGCGCGACGCCGAAGTGACGCGCCGCCTCGCTGCTTTTCAGGACCTCCGTCTCATGCAGCTTCTGAAAGACCTGGAAGATCGTGAAGCCGAAGCCGATCAGCGACAGCGAGGTGCGGATCACCGACATCAGCGTCCGGTCGGCGCTCATGCGCGTGCGCTGGAACGACATCCCGGTGCGCCGCGACGCGAGCTCGGTCGAGATGCTGGCGGAATCCGATTCCGAGGTGATCCGCGCTTTGCGGTCGGTTGCCATGTCCCGGAGCTATTGCGGCTGCGCTACAGCAGCCCGAGCTCGTGCAGCCCGCGGAGGATCATCTCAACCGCGAGGGCGACCTGCAGCACGCCCAGCACCGCGCCCAGCACCTGCAGCACCATTGCGGTGACTCCGCCCATCATCCGGCGCGCGTAGAGCATCGCGAGCAGGTTCAGCACCATCACCCCGATCAGGATCGCGAGGATACTCGCGGTACGCGCCGCGTCGTGGCTGTTGGCGAGGAAGACGATGAGCGCCGCGATGCCGTAGGGTGTGACGACGGTGGGAAACGTGATCCGCATCGCGGCCGCCATCGGCGCAGCCGGGAGCGGCGGCGGCGCGGGATGCACCGGCTGGTACTGCTCGAGGACCAGGCTCAGCCCGACGAGCAGAAAGATCACCCCGCCCGCGAGCAGCAGCGCGGGGATCGAGATGTTCCAGTTCTCGAGCAGCGCCTGGCCGAGGAAGCCTCCGGCCACCACCGCGACCACTGCGAGCGCGAACGCACGCACGGCGATAGCCTTCATCGTCGCCTCGTCCGCGTCGCGGGTCAGCTGCACGAAGGGGCCGACGATCTTAAGCGGCCCGAGCGTGACGAAGAGCAGCGTGAACACCGCGCCCAGTCCCAGCAGGGCGTTCGCCTCAGGTGCGCCTTGCATCGCCGTCTCCTCCCCGCCGGTACTCGAGCTCGATGTCGCGATCCAGGAAGAAGGTGAGGAACGTGCGGATCGCGGCGATGGCGGCAACCCGGCCGATGTCGTCCCAGTTCGGGGTGATGGTCGTGTGCACGATATCGGCGGCGAGCTGGAACGTGAGCCCGGCGACGAGCCAGCGCGCGAAGCCGAGCCAGACACCGCGCTTCTCTGCGTCGCTCGCGCGCTGCTTCAGCATGACGCGAAAGATACCGCTCGCGGCTTCCAACCCGCCGATCGCGATGACGAGGAGCGCCAGCGCCTCCAGTACGAGCGCGAGGTAGTGCGCGGCAAGGTGCAGCGTCTGCTCCATGACCTATAGCGATGGGCGCACGATGCAGCGGAAGCCGAGGTGGCCGATCGCGGTGTCGACGGGCTGCGCCATGCGGGCCGCGGGCCGGTAGCGCCGGCAGTAGTTCGGCGCGCACAAATAGGAGCCGCCCTTCATGACCTTCCTTGGAATCCGCACGCCGGGCGTGCGCGGGTCGTAGCTGTGCTCCGCCTCCCCACCGCGGGGATTTTCGATGGTGCAGCAAGCGTGCTCGTATTCACGCTCGGCGTCGGTGTGATGAACGATCAGCATCAGGTGCGCGCCGCTGCCGGCCGCAGTGTACTGGAGCATCTGCAGGTCGCCGTCGGAGTTGCCGAACGCCGCGATCGGGCGGCGGCCGATATGCGTCTGGATTCCCACCGTTTGCCCGGCCCGTCGTCGATGAGATCGATGGCCGGTAGCTTCATCAATACCGGCTTGCCATCACGCACCTCGTATTCTGGTCGAGCTGTTCCTTGCTGAACGACGGTGCGGCGTCCTACGCGGAAGCGAGAGACGGCACGAGCGCGGCGGCGAGGAGCAGAGCGCTTGCGAGGCGACGGGTCACGGAACTCATCTCAGCTCCTGCTGCGGTAGACGGGGCGACCAGGCGGCGCCGAGCGGGCCGAAGAATACCACCGCCCGAACGCCGGCAGATCCGCGGGCGCCCTCTAGCGCCGCATCCGCCGATCGTAGGCGCGCGAGATACGCTCGATCAGCGTCGGATCGCGCGCCGTCGCACCGGAGGCGTCGAGCTCGACCCGCACGCCGCCGTCGGCCGCGCGCGGGCGTTCGCGACCACGTCGATGCCCTTGGGCGTGCAGCGGACTCGCCGGCGCCCCGATCCTCCGCGGTGATGCGCACGCCCCGATCCTCGAACGCCCCGATAGCCGCCGACCATGACCGGTGAAAGGCGGAGGGAGGTGCGGTGACGCAAAGGCCGCGGCGAGAAGCGGAAAGGCGAGCAACCCGACGCGAGAGGGCGCCGGACCCGGACGCGACGCTGATCCGGCGATCAGGTCGACTTGGCGAGCTTGAGCTCGACCGGCTTCGTCTCGCTCGCCGCCGGCATATACACGAGCCGTCCCTCGACGACCGCGCCGAGATGCATCTCGAGCGCGGTGTAGTGGACGTCGCCGGTCACCCGCGAGCGCGGCTGCAGCTCGAGGAACTCGGCGGCGTGTACCGGCCCGACGATGGTACCGTTGACGACGAGATGCGAAACACGGATCTCGCCCTCCACCCGCGCCTGCTCGCTAACCACCAGCGTCGTCTGCTGGCCGTCGGCGGTGCGCACATCGCCCTTGACCTCGCCGTCGACGCGCAGGCCGCCGGAGAACGAGATGTGCCCCTCGATCCGGGTGCCCGCACCGATCAGGCTGTCGATCCGAGTCTGCGGTTTGCTCGATTTCGTGCCGAACATTTCGATCTCCTCCCGCTGGTTTTCACGCTCCGAGAGCGCATAGCCCCCGTGCTCCCCGAGCCCTCTGCTCAGCTCAACGTATAGCTCTGCGTCGCGCGCGGCTGGGTCGTGCCCGCCTCGATCACTCGCACCTGCACCGACCGCACCGTCGCCTTGGGGTCCACGCGGAACGAGCCCTCGGCGCGGTAAAAGCGCTTGAAGGTCAGCCGATACGCCGCCTCCTCGGCCTTGTCCTCGGGGATCACGACCGCGACCTCGCGCCCACCGAGCTGCATGTTCACCACGAATTGCAGGCGGCCGTTGAATTCGCGCTCCTTCTGGCCGCCCTGAGTGACGAGGACCCGGTAGCGGAACTCGCCCGGCATCGCGTCCGTCTCGACCTTGAACCGTGACACGGCGAGCTTGTCCTCGCCGGTCCCGCGCGCCGCGAGATTCTCGAAGAACGACACGTCTTCGCGCAGCCGTGCGTTCTCCGCCTCGACCGCCTTCAGCTGCTTCGCGAGCTGGCCCTGAGCGGTTTTCTCGATCTGCAGCCGGCTCTCGCTGGAGGCGGCACCGGCACGCAGGCCCTTCAGCTCGTCCTCGAGCACGGTGACGCGGTGGCGCAGCGTCGCGAGCTCGCCCTCCGCCGCGGTCGCATCGAACCCGGCGATGCGCCGGCCGGCGTCGTACATCCACATCGCCAGGACGAGCGAGACCGAGAGCACCGCGACGATGCCGAGCACGCGCCAATACCACGCGACGTGAGTCGTCACCGCAAGCCGCGGCGCGGCGATTCCCCAGCGTTGGCGTAGCGCGCGGAGGCTGCGTCGCATGTCGGGCAGACTCGCGTCTCAGGGGACGACCGGCAGGTGCATGAGCCCGGCGGTCTCGTCGATGCCGCACATGATGTTCATGTTCTGCACCGCCTGGCCGGAGGCGCCCTTGACCAGATTGTCGATCACCGCGAGGATCACCAGCGTGTCGCCGTTGCCCGGGCGATGAACCGCGACGCGGCACGCGTTCGACGCGCGCACCGATCGCGTATCGGGGTGGCGCCCCGGCGGCATGACGTCGACGAACGGCTCGCCGGCAAAACGCCTCTCGTACAGCGCCTGGAAATCGGCCTCGCGCGTGATCCGCGCATAGAGCGTCGCCAGGATGCCGCGGACCATCGGCGTGAGGTGCGGGACGAATGTCAGCCCGACCGGGCGCGCGGCGACGCGCTGAAACGTCTCGCGGATCTCGGGAACGTGGCGATGGCCGGCGACGTTGTACGCGGCGAAATTGTCGGCCGCCTCGCTGAACATCAGCGGCAGCTCGGTCTTGCGCCCCGCGCCGCTCACGCCCGATTTCGCGTCGGCGACGAGGTGATCGAGATCGACGGATTCGGATTCGACGAGCGGCAGGAAGCCGAGCTGGACGGTGGTCGCGTAGCAGCCCGGGTTGCCTACGATGCGGGCGGACTTGATCGCTGCGCGGTTCACCTCGGGCAGACCGTAGACCGCCTCCGCGGCGAGCTCGGGCGCGGCGTGGTCGAGCTTGTACCACTTCTTCCACTCGGCGAGATCGCGCAGGCGGAAATCCGCGGCGAGATCGATGATCTTCACCCCAGCGCCGACCAGCCGCCGGGCATCGGTCATCGCGACGCCGTGCGGCGTAGCGAAGAAAACGACGTCGCACCGCTCGAGATTCGCTTTCCCCGGTTCGACGAAGGCGAGATCCACGCGGCCTCGCAACGAGGGAAACATGTCGGGGACGCGAGTGCCCGCCTCCGCGCGCGAGGTGATCGCCGCGATTTCGACGTGCGGATGCTGCGCCAGAAGCCGCAGCAGCTCGACACCGGTGTAGCCGGTGCCGCCGACGATTCCGACCTTGATCATTCCGCTGGCCCTACCAAATTCCCCGGCCCCGCCGGGCCACCTCGTTTTCCAAGGGTCCATATGTCGCCGTGCGGCGACACCCCCCGTGGAGACTAAAAAGCCGCCATAGAGGCGGCTTTTCGCTCGTTCCAGCGCGCCATCAGCGCTTCGAGAACTGCTTGCGCCGGCGCGCCTTATGGAACCCGACCTTCTTGCGTTCGACCTCGCGCGCATCGCGCGTGACCAGGCCGGCCTTGGAGAGGGTCGGCTTGAGAGCGGCGTCGTACTCGATCAGCGCGCGCGTGAGCCCGTGCCGCACCGCGCCCGCCTGGCCCGACTCGCCGCCGCCGTCGACGTTCACCTTGATGTCGAAGGTCGTCAGGTGGTTCGTCAGCGCGAGCGGCTGGCGGACGATCATGCGGCCGGTCTCGCGGCCGAAGAAATCGTCCACCGACTTGTCGTTCACCTCGAACTTGCCCTTGCCGGGCTTCATGAACACCCGCGCGACCGCGCTCTTGCGCCGGCCGGTGCCGTAGTAGTAATCGCCGATCATCGGTTGAACTCCAGCGTTTGCGGCTGCTGCGCCGAATGGGGGTGGTCGCCGCCCGCGTAGATCTTCAGCTTGCGCCCCATCGCCGTCCCGAGCGGCCCCTTGGGCAACATGCCTTTGACCGCGTGCTGCAGCGCCCGCGTCGGGAATTTCGCCTGCTGCTTGTCGAAGGTCGTCTGGTACAGCCCGCCGGGATAGCCGCTATGCCGGTAGTAGGTCTTGTTGGCGGCTTTCTTGCCGGTCACCCGCAGCTTGGCGGCATTGACGACCACGATGTAGTCGCCGGTGTCCACGTGCGGGGTGAACTCTGGCTTGTGCTTGCCGCGGAGCCGGCGCGCCAGCTCGACGGCAAGCCGGCCAAGCACTTTGTCGGTCGCATCGACGATGAACCAGTCGCGGCGAACCTCGTGCGGCTTGGCGGTAAAGGTCTTCATGACGGGACGAGTCGAATGCGGTTATTGGGGAAGGATTGCGGGGAAAGGCCGGGATTGTAGTTTCCGGGTCCGCCCCTGTCAAAGAAATCAGCGGGTTGGGCCAACCAATGACACAAAAAAAAGAGCAGCCTGTGCGGCTGCTCAAAATCCACCAAAGGAGGAGGGTGGAGGAGTCTTGGAGCGCCCCGGCTCGCCCCGTCTGGGCACGCCGTAACGCTCGCTACGGTTAAAGTATGGCAGGTCGATTGGTGCGATGCAAGAAAAAATTGGTGCGATGCGAGATCCGCCGGCGGATGAGGGATATACAGGCGGTCGGCCCAGGGGGCAACGGTGACCCCCTCGCTCACCTGTATACACTGCGAGCGTCACGCGCCCTCGCGGGCCTGCGCTCGGGAGAATCGCCGCCGGCGGCGATTCCCTCTATAAGATCCCGCGCTCGACGCCGTCTTAAGCGCCGCATTTTCCGAGGTCAAGCCGATGGAATGCACGATCAAATGGACGGACGGGGTTCAATTCGTGGCCGAAACCGGCAGCGGGCACGCCCTTCTGATCGACGGCGCGCCGGAGGTTGGCGGCCGGAACACCGGGCCGCGTCCCATGGAAACCGTGCTCGCAGGCACGGGTGCGTGCACGGCCTCCGACGTGGTCGTCATCCTCAAGCGCAACGGCCAGGACGTCACGGCCTGTCGCGTGGCGCTCAAGGCCGAGCGCGCGGACACCGACCCGAAGGTCTTCACGGCGATCCACATGCATTTCGTCGTGCACGGTCGCAATTTGAAGCGGTCGATCGTCGAGAACGCCATAAAGCTGTCGCACAACAAGTACTGCTCCGCCTCGGCCATGCTCGGCAAAACGGCGGCGATGACCCACGACTACGAACTTGTCGACGAGGCCGGGAGGTCCACCGGCTAATGTTCCGCAAGGAATGTTGCAGCGGCACCACACCATCCCACTTCCCTGCCCCTTGCAGCGCGGTTGCGTTGTAGCCACGCAACGGCTTCCCTATACTGGTGCAACGATTCTGGCGGTCCCTGCCGCCGGCGTCTGTCGACAACACCTAATGGAGGAGAAGCCACATGAGACGTTGTGGATTCAGGGAGACGCTACTTGCGGCGTCGCTCGCCGCGTTCGGGGGAACCGCGTCCGCTGCCGGGTTCGCACTCATCGAGCAGAACGCGAGCGGTCTCGGTAACGCCTACTCCGGCGCGGCCGCCGCGGCCGAGGACGCGAGCACCATCTATTTCAACCCGGCGGGGATGACGCGGCTCCGCGGGCGGCAAGTCGTCGGCGCACTGACCGCAGTCAAGCCTTCCGCCGACTTCGACAACAATGGCTCCACCCTACCGCCGCTCATCACGAACGGTCTCACGAATAACGGCGGTGACGCCGGCGACTGGGGATTTCCGGTCAGCGCCTACCTATCCTGGGAGATCACGCCGCAACTGTGGCTGGGGGTCGGCGTCGGTGCACCCTTTGGCCTGAAAACCGAATGGAACTCCGGCTGGGTCGGCCGCTTCCACGCGGTCGAATCCGAGGTGATGACGGTGAACATCAACCCGTCGATCGCCTGGAAAGTGAACGAGATGTTCTCGGTCGGAGCGGGCGTCAGCGCGATGTATATCGATGCGACGCTCTCACAATCGACGAATTACAGCGCGATCGCAGCGGCAGCCGGTGCGGGGGGGCTTATCAACCCGGTGTCGTGCGGTGGCTCGGGGCCCGGCCCGCAGAACTGCGAAGGCCTGGCGACGGTGAAGGGTGACGATTGGGGCTGGGGGTGGAACCTCGGTGCGATGATCAACTTCTCGCCGAACACCCGCCTCGGTCTCGCTTACCGCTCTACGGTGAAGCAGACGCTGGGGGGCGACGTAAGCTTCTCGAATCGGCCCGCCTTCCTGGGCGCCGCACTCCCCGACAGCGGCGTCACCGCGGAGGTCAAGCTTCCGGACAGCTTCTCGGTGGCGCTCGCGCACACCATGGACCGTTGGCAGTTTCTCGCCGACTACACCTGGACCGGGTGGGACTCGATCCAGGATCTTCAGATCAAGCGCTCCAACGGTACGGGGCTCTCCAGCACGCCGCTCAACTTCAAGAACAGCTGGCGGGCCGGGTTGGGGGTCAACTACCAACTCAACCCGGAGTGGAAGCTGCGCGGCGGGGTCGCGTACGACACGACGCCGGTGCAGGACGCGTTCCGCACGCCGCGGCTGCCCGACCAGGATCGCACGTGGCTTTCTATCGGCGCGCAATGGGTGCTCTCGAAGCAGATGGCCGTCGACTTCGGTTATGCGTATCTCTTCGTGAAAGACGCTTCGAGCAACCTGCCGAGCGTCGATCCCAACCCGCAGGCCGGCTTCCCGAATCCGCCGAAAGGGAACCTAAACGGAACGTACAAAGCGAACGTGAATATCCTCGGCATCCAGGCGCGATACAACTTCTGACGCGCCCCTCCGACGAAAACGCGGCCGCTGAAGCGGCCGTTTTCTCGTCCGCTGCCTTGCATTCGCTCGCGGCAACGGTGGCGGAACAGGTTCTAGGTGAGTGCCCGCCCGTACCGCCGCTCGAGTATTCGGAGCGGCGACCAGTCCGGGTGCGCCATTGCCTCGACCGGCAGGAAATAGGTCTGCTCCATCATGAACTGGCCCCCAAGCACCGCGTGCAGGACCTGGTCCGAGAAGCAGATCCAGGAGCTGCCCGGCGGAAACTCGAAGCGGATCTTCGGGCAGTTTGCCTGGTACTCCGTGTCCAGCTTGGCGAGGTCGTGCAGCTTCAACATCACGTGGTCGTACTCGGTGCGGCGCGTCTTGGTGACGTGCACCGCGGCGAGCAGCGACGCGAGCCCCGGCGAATACCGCGGGATGCGCGGCATGAAGCGGGCTGCGAACGGCTCGAACGGCTCCCCCACATTCCACACACGCGCTTTGCCTGCACGGTTCAAGTTCGTGAAGACGCGCAGGATGCGGGCGCCGCGATTAGGCCGCGAGGCGAACGCGTCCATATGGAGCCGCGTGTCGTCCTTCTTCGCCGACTGGGGGCGTCCCTCGACGCCGACCGGCCGATAGCTTGCGAGCCGCGTCCGGAGGCGATCGCCGTAATGCGGGAAGAGATGATCCACGATCGTGCGCGCATGGTCGGCGAAGCGCCGGAACATCGCCGCGAGATCCTCGCGGTCGCTGCCCGTGAACGACGTGCCGCCGATCGTGCCGCTCACCGGATCGAAGCTGATGTTCTTGGCCTTTCCATCGGATACGGAGGGCGCGAGGAAGCGCTGCTCGCCGGCGGTCAGCTCGAACCGCAGTCGCGAGAGCCACAACACCTCGCCGCCTTCCACCCACTCGGTCGCGCGGCGCGCAAGCTCGGAGCCCGGGTCTGCGCCCCAGTCCGTGATCTCGCTCATTTCGCGCACCGCCACAGGCTGCATCAAACCCGATACGAAACCGTGGTCATCACCTTCGCAACCGCGGCCATGCCATTCTTCACGACCCGCGGCAGCTCGCTCGCGCCGAGCGTTTCGGCCGTCCGCGCGTGACCTGCTTCGTCTTGCTGCATGGCGGCGACCACGGCGCGGGTGCGCGCATCGCTCGCGCTCAGCCGGTCCAGATGCCCCTGCAGGTGCCGCTCGACCTGCTTCTCCGTCTCCTTGAGGAAGCCGAGGTTCCAGCGGTCGCCCAGCTTGCCGGCGACAAACCCGATCGCGAGCGATCCGGCGTACCAGATCGGGTTGAGGAGGCTCGTCCGACCGCCGAGCTCCTCGATGCGCTGCTCGGCCCACGCAAGGTGGTCTTCCTCCTCGCGCGCAGCCTGCTCGAGCGCGCGCTTGAGCTCCGGGTTCGCGGATGCGAGCGCCTGTCCCTGATACAGCGCCTGCGCGCAGACCTCGCCGCAGTGATTGACGCGCATCAGCGCGGCGGCCTCGTGTCGCTCTTCGGCGGACAGCGGGGCCGCACCGCCCTCGCCTCCCGGCATCGGCCGCCCCGCACGCGGGATCCCGGCGAGGGTCCGGAGACCTTTGTCGAACTCGATGATCAAGGCGTCGATGTTCAAGCGTTACCCTTTTGAGTAGCGCGACAGCGAAGTCACGCGCCCCGCGAACGCGATACGTTCGCGGAATGCGCGCAGCTCGCTGCGCAACGCCTCCGTGCGCTGCTCGAGGTCGCCGCGCATCGCCGGAGACCGGAGCAGCTCGGCGAACGCGCCGGCGACCTCCGGGGCGGGCGAGTAGGGCGCGCTAGTCGCGTGCTTGTACCGGTCGAGCGCCATCTGCAGCTGGTATTCGACCGTCGGCGTGCGGTCGCAGAGATCGAACGACAGGTGCAGGCTGTGGTTCGCCGCCGTGTCGCAGATGTGCGGCACGCCGGAGCGCACGTAGAGCACGTCCCCGGGACGCATGGTCAGCTCGCCGATCTGCGGTCCCATCTGCTCGGGCGTGAGATCGTAGGTGTTCACGCGCCGCGACTGCTGGCGCGCGAACAGGCGCCACCGCTTTTCGCCCGAGATATGGATCACGAAGACGTCGTCGGAGTCGAAATGCCCGCGGTAGGCCTCGTTCCCGCGCTGGGAGAAGAACGCGACGCAGTTCGAGAACGCCAGCGGGAAACCGGCGTCGAGCTCGGCGACGAAGGCGTTGATGCCCGGGTCGAAGAGGTCCAGCCCCTCCAGCACCACCGACGCTCCCTGCGCGAGGTAGCCGTCGAGGAACCGCTTGTCGATGAAGACGAGCTGCTTCGTCTGAACGATCTTGTAGCAGCACGCTTGCTCGAGCGGGATGTCCTGGCCGCGGAACACGAGCGAGACCCAGTGCGGCTGGAGCAGCGGGTTCGCCAGGTGCCGCTGAAGGGCGTCGACGTCGAAGAAGCTTGGCCGCTCGAGCACGCCGGGCCAGTGCTTGAAGGTCTCGGGCGGCTGTGCGCGCGCTTCGCGGAAGCAGGCGAGCACCGCCTGAAGCTCGGGGTGCAGCGGGGGCTGCGAACTCGGGACGGCTGACATCGCTTGCGGATTCTACCCGCCGCTCGGCGGTGCGAGCGCGGGGAACCCGCCCCCGCCATTCGTTTCCTGGGCAACGCTACACTCGCGCCGGTATGAGCTCGAACCTGGAACGCGCCCGGGATCTCTTCGCGCGCGGCCTCGAGGAGCATCTCGCAAAGCGCTGGCGGGAGGCGGAGCGGCTGTATCGCGAAGCCCTCGCGCTCGCGCCGGGGCGGCCGAGCCTGGTGTTCAATCTGGCGCGCCTCATGCTCGACCAGGCGAAGGATGCGGAAGCCGAGCAGCTGTTCCGGCAGGTGCTGCAGGTTTCGGCGGACGATCACGAGGCCCGCTACAACCTCGGGGTCTCGCTTGCCCGGCAGGGGCGCTTCGAGGAGGCGCTCGCGAGCTACGACCGTGCGATCGCCCTCAACCCCGACTTCCCGGAAGCCCATTCGAGCCGGGGAGTCGCTCTGGGCAAGCTCGGGCGCCACGAGGCGGCGCTGGAAAGTCATGCGAGGAGCATCGAGCTCGAGCCCGGCTCCGCGGACTTCCAGGTGAGCTTCTGCCGGTGTGCCTCGATCCGCGCGCTCGACGAGCGGAAGCTACCGGTGGCGGCCCTGGAGCGGGCGGTGCTCGCCTGCCTTACCGCCCGCAACGTCGACTACCAGGCTCTCGGCCGGATCAGCGCGGTGATCCTGCACCCGAAAACCCATCGGCTGAGGCTCGAGCTCGAGGATCATGATTTCGCGTTTTCCAACGCGCCGCGGATCCAGTTCTGCAACGACCCGTTGCTGCTCGCTTCGCTCGAGAAGATCCAGATCGCCGACCGCGCGAACGAGGCGCTCTTCACCCGTATCCGCAGCGGTCTGCTGCGGTTGGTGGCGCGCGACAAGCCTGGCGCGGGCGCACCGGATCCGGTTGCACCGCTCATCATGGCCCTCGCGCAGCAGTGCTTCCTAAACGAGTATGCGTGGGACGTAACGGAAGCCGAGGATGCCTTGATCGCCGGGCTCGAACGCAAGCTCGAAGACGAGCTCGAGGCGGGTCGACCGTCGAGCGCCGCTCTGGGAATGATCGCGTGCTACGGACCGCTGGCGAAGCGGCCGAAGATCGCCCAATGGTGCCGCGAAAACCTGGCTCCAACCGCTACCGGGTTTGGCAGGCTCCTGGCCGCACAGCTCGTGGAGCCCGCGATCGAAGCGGAGATCGCCTCCCGACTGCAGCAGATCGGCGAGATACGGGACCGGACGTCGCTGGCGGTCAAGGCGCAATACGAGGAAAACCCTTACCCGAGGTGGCTGAGCGTCTTCAGGCAGGAGCCGGTGCCTTATACGACGCAGATCCTGCGCGAGATCGCTCCATTTTCCCCGAGTCTGCGCGCCGCCACTGATGCACCTCGCATCCTGATCGCGGGGTGCGGGACCGGCAGGCATGCGATCGGTTACGCCACCGCTTTCCTGGGCTCGAGGGTGACCGCGATCGATCTCAGCAGCGCGAGCCTCGCGTATGCGAGCAGGAAAGCGGACGAGCTCGGCGTCGCCAACATCGAGTTCTACCGTGCCGACATCCTCGACCTGGGCGCGTTCGAGCCGGGTTTCGACGTCATTTCCAGCGTCGGCGTGCTGCACCACATGGCGGATCCGGCGCGCGGTCTGCAGCGCCTCGCCGAGCTGCTCTTACCCGGCGGGTACCTGATGCTCGGGCTCTACAGCGAGCTCGCCCGGCGCGACATCGTCGAGCTCCGGTCCCTCATCGCCCGGCACGGCTTCGCCCCGACGATCGAGGGCATCCGCGCCTGCCGGCGCTTCGTCAGGGATCACGCCGGGGACAGGTTCCGTTCACTGGTCGACGAGGCGGTGGATTTCTATTCGACATCGATGGTGCGGGACCTGCTGTTCCACGTCGAGGAGCACCGGTTCACGATTCGCGAGATCCGGGACCTCCTGGCGCAGAACGGCCTCACCTTCCTCGGGTTCACGTTCGCGGATCCCGCGCCGAAGGATCTCTACCGCGAGACTTATCCCGGGGATCCGGACATGCTCGACCTTGACCACTGGGCCGAGCTCGAATCGCACCAACCCGGGGTCTTCCGGGCGATGTACCAGTTCTGGACGGCGAAGACCGAAGTCATCCCGGCTCCTGATTAACCACGAACCTCAGCCAGCGAGCGAGCAGTCCGCCAAATGCCGTCATTCCGGGGCTGCCCGTGAGGGCAGAACCCGGAATCCAGAGACTTCTCGCGCTCGATTCCTGGATTCCGGGTTCCGCTACGCGGCCCCGGAATGACGAGCTGAGGTTCGTCGCCAATCAGCTCCCGGCTTGAATGCGCGACGCGGCGTGCCGAGCGCGAAAAAAAACGGGCGCCCGAAGGCGCCCGTCTCGAAGCGTGACCGCCGTTTAGAACAAGTGGCGGAGGCCCACGCCGACGTACTGCGGATCGCCGCCGGCATTCGGGCCGATACCGTTGAACACGATCCCGCTCGACCGCGAGTTCGTGTCGTTGTCGACGAACGTGTAGTAGGCAAACACGCTCGACCGCTTCGACAGGCTGTACGCATACCCCGCGATCCAGACGTCCGTCCCGGTGCTGTCGCCATTGAAGCTGGCGTTCTGGGCGCTGCCCTTGATCTTGCGGCCTTGCCCCCATTGCAGCCCGAAGGTGTGCGCGCCCAGCTGGAACGCCCCATCCAGGCGCCAAGCCTCGCGCTCGATTTTGTCCACGAGACCCACCGCGGTGCCGGGGTTGTTGCCGTACTTCATCTTCCACTCGATGGTCTCGTAGTAGCGCCCCGAGGGACAGACCGAACCCGAACGTGTAGCGCAGGTTGGCGTTCCAGCCCGTCGCCTCGTCGCCGCTCAGACCGGTCGCGGTTGCGCTGCCGATCGGCATGCACGCCGCGGTCGCTCCGGACCCGCCACCGGCTAACTGACCGCCGAGGGCAAAGCCTGGGCCGAGGGCCGCGCACGCCGTACCGGCCGTGCCGAGCAATGCGGCACCCTGACGGGCGGCCGTCGTGATGTAGTCCTCGTGGTACTCGAAGCCGACCCCGGCATACAGACCGCCGAGGGTGTACGACGCGCTGGCGCCCCACAGTTGCGCCTGGACATCACCTGGGAACGGCGCACCGTCGTTGCTCGCATTGGCGGTCGCGCCGCCGGTTGCGCCGTACGCTACGCGGCCACGCAATCCAGCCCAAGTCGGCGACTGATACCACACCGAGTTGCTCTGGCGGCGATGGAAGCTGAGCGCATTCTGGAAGCAGGTCGTCGCCGACGCGCCCAAGGCCGAGGCACCGCAGAACTGGCCGATGTCCTGGCCCGAGCTGGTGCCCGCCGCCGTGGAGCCGAGGCCGCCGCCGAGAAGGCCGGCAGACATGCTCGTCGATGCATTGGCGTACGGTGCATGCGCCGCGCCGAGCGTCTGGTTGATGTTGAACGGCAGGTCCCACAAGCCGAGGCCGACTTCACCCCACCGCCCGCCGAGCCACACCCCGCTGTTCCGCCAGGCGGCCTTGACGCCGTTACCGCCGGGGCTTTCCGGGGTCACGCCGCCCATCGCGATCGACAGCTCGGCCTGGAAGCCCATGTAGAGCCCGTTGCCGAGATCCTCTCGGCCGCGAACGCCGACGTTCGAGCCCGCGGCCTGCGTGCGGCTGCGCCAATCCTGGTTGACGTTGGTTTGGTTGTAGGCGCCGCCGCCGATATTCCCGCCGCGGATCGAACTGCCGCCGCCCAACGGTGCGAAGCTCGTGTCGGCACCAGTCGCCTCCGCGCCCTCGACGGACACGCTCAGGCCGCCATAGATCTGCACGCTGCTGCCCTGGGCGAGCGCGGCTGCCGGAGCAGCGAGCGCGGCCGCGACAGCAACTGCCATCACTTTCTTCTGCATTGGGATGGTTCTCCTCTAGAAACGATTGCCACTACACGGAAGGGAATTCTCGCCGCGGTGTCGCAGCACCCGGGGACACCGAAGCCTCCCCTGTCCCGAACCCCGACCCCCCTGTCGAGAAGTCGTGGTGATTTTTCCACACCGACGCGATCAAGCCCAATCGCAAACGCGCTTTCGCGGCATTTTTCGGTAACCTTGTTGCAGATTAACAACACGAACGGGTTTCCGATTTTTCAAGCGCTTAGGCTCGGGCACTCATTTGGCTTCGAAGCGTGGGTTCGCGGGCGCCTCATTTAGGCCGAGCCGGCGGAAAGCTCTCCCAGGAGCTCCAACGCCCCCCGATGAGCGGGAGACAGCGCGAGCGCCTCCTGGCACCGGAGACGCGCCTCCTCCACCCGGAGCGCCCGCCGGAGCGCCCGCGCGAGCGCGACCAGAATGTCCGGCGCGCCGGGCGCTAAAACGAGCGCGTGCTCGTAAGCACGGATCGCATCGTCCCAGCGGCCACCGTCGCTCAACAGCGTCCCCTTGAGCGCAAGTGCGCGGGCGTCGGGCCGCGCCGCCTCCACGGCGCGGCTCGCGGCGGCTAACGCCTCTTCGTTCCGGCCGCGCGCCCGCTGCGCGAGTCCGTACTCGAGCAGCGCGTCGAGATCCGCGGGCGCAGCGGCGATTGCCTGCTCGAGTACCGTTGCGGCCTCGTCGAGACGGCCGGCAACGCGCAACGTGCTGCCGAGCGCGACTCTCAAGCGCGCGGAAACGATGCCGGCCGCCAGCGCGTGCTCGAGCACCGCGATCGCGCCGGGGAGCTCGTCGCGCGCGACCAGCGCTGCCGATTGCATCACCCGCGCTTCGGCCGAGTACGGCAGCGCCTCGACGGCGTCGCGCGCGACTTCGCCCATCCGCTCCAGATCCCCGCGCCGCCGGACCAGCTCGAAGAGATTCGTCCAGCCCGGCTCGAAGCCACGCTGTTGCCACACCGCGTCGCGGTATGCCTGCTCGGCCTCGTCGAGCCGGCCCATCCCGACATAAGCGTCGCCGAGATGGACGAGCACCGCCGCCGCGTCGGGCGCACGCGCCAGCGCCGCGCGGTAGAACGGCTCGGCCTCGGCGGGACGGCCCTGGTCGCGCAGCGCGTTCGCGAGGTGGACGCTCGCCGTCACGTCATCGGGCGCGAGCGCCAGCGCGCGGCGGAACGCCGCTTCGGCGTCGGGCAGCCGCCCGCCGGCCGCGTGCGCCGCACCGATCAGGATGTGGGCGGGGCCGTACTCGGGCCGCATCTTGAGCACGCGCTGCGCCGAAGCGAGCGCGGCGCGGGCGTTGCCGGCGCCAATCTCGACCTCGGCCAGCAGCGCATGGGCCTCGATCCAGTCCGGCTGCAGCTTGAGCGCGCGCTGCGCAGCGTCGCGTGCAGGCCCGTGCCGCGCCGCCGCTGCATGCGCACCCGCGAGCTCCAGCCAAACCACTGGCTCCCGCGGAATCTGGCGCGCGGCGTTAGTGAGCGCTTCCACTGCGGCGTCGAGTTCGCCGCGCCGGCGAAGCAGGACCCCGACTGCCCACAACGCTTCGGGTTGGTCGGGTTGGAAGGCGAGTACCGTCCGGAACGCTGCCTCGGCGTCGCGCAATCGGCCCGCCTGTTGCAGCGCGCGCGCCTCCGCGAGCGTCGCCTCCATGCTCGTCCCCGCCCCAGTCATGCCGACGGCCCCGTTCCGAACAGGGCGGCCAGCGCGGCGCCCGGGTCGGACGCGCGCATGAACGCTTCGCCGACGAGGAACGCGTCGACGCCGCGCCCGCGCATGCGCGCCACGTCGGCCGCGGCGAGGATGCCGCTCTCGGTGACGACGAGCCGGCCGGCCGGCACGCGCGGAAGGAGGTCGAGCGTGGTCTCCAGGGTCGTTTCGAAGGTGCGCAGATTGCGGTTGTTGATCCCGAGGAGCGGGGTGTCGAGCTCGAGCGCGCGGTCGAGCTCGGCGGCGTCGTGGACCTCGACGAGCACCGCCAGCCCGAGCGATCGGGCGGTCCGCTCTAGCTCGAGCATCCGCCGGGTGGCGAGCGCCGCCACGATCAGCAGGATGCAGTCCGCGCCAAGCGCGCGCGACTCGAACACTTGGTACGGATCGATCACGAAGTCCTTCCGGAGCACCGGCAGCGCGCAGGCCGCACGCGCGGCGGGCAGGTGGTCGTGGGACCCCTGGAAGAACGTAGCGTCGGTCAGCACCGACAGGCACGCCGCACCGTTGGCGGCGTAGGACCGGGCGATCGCCGGCGGGTCGAAATTGGATCGGAGCAAGCCCTTGCTCGGGCTCGCGCACTTGATCTCCGCGATCACCGCCGCGCGCCGGAGCGCGATCTGCGCACGCAGCGCGCCGGTGAAATCGCGCGGCGGCGGCGCGGCCCGCGCCTTCCGCTCGATCTCCGCGGGCGGCACCGCGGCGCGCGCCGCGGCGAGCTCGTGGGCTTTCACGTCGAGGATGCGGGTGAGGATGTCGTTCATCGGTCCATCTCGAACAGCGTCGCTCACGCCGATGCCGCGGTCCACCCGGACAACTCGCCGCCGTTCGACAGGATCTTCTCGACCTGCTGGTCGCGTTCGATGAGCTGCACGCGAAACTCGTACCGAACCTCCGGGCGGGTGGGCGCGATCTCGCCGATGAGCTGGCGCCACCACTTGAGCGGCCGGATGGTGCAATGTGCATTCTGCCCGTTCGGCAGGTGCTTGCGCGCCGGAAAGCACGCCACGTTCGCGAACACGAACCGGTTCGCGTAGCCGAACAGCTCGCCCAGAATCCAGGGCATGTCTTCCTCCGGGCAGTGCTCCAGCACGTCGGTCGAGATGACGCCGTCGAACCGGCCCGACGGCAGCGCGGCGAACTTCGGATACGCGGGATCGTAGCAGTGCACCTCGACACCCCACCATGCCGGGATGCCGAGATGGACGGTGCCGCCTTCATCCTTCCACGGCAGCGGCAGGTACTGCGTGCCCTTGCCGCAACCGTAGTCGAGGAGCGTCTTCGCCCCGGTCGCCTGGATGAGTCGCTTGATGTGTCCGGCCTGCGGCGGCAGGCTCTTGCCCGGAAACGTCCGGTCGGGCGGAATCCCGAGATGCACTTCGCCCTCGCGATGCATCTCGCGGTACAGGGCGAGCAGGCGCTGATAGCGCGGGCTCGGATTTGCTCTGTTGAAGGCTTTCATCGCCGGATCGGGCGGCCGGGTCAAGGCTGCACGGTCAACCTCGCGCCGCCTGTGGAGCGGTCCGCGCGAGATCGGCTCTCAACCGCTCGACGGCATCGAGCCAGCCGCCGTTGGACTGCTGACGGTACACCCCGAACCCGGGAAACCACGGCGAGGACGCGCCCGCGGCCATCCAGCGGAATTCGGGCGGGTGAGGGACGAGGACTTTCGCCGCCAGGCCGAGCCCGGCGCGCAGATGCATGTTCGTGTTGCTGACCCCGACGTAGTCCTCGAGCACTGCGAGCAGCGCCGTCATGTCCTCGAGGTCGTCGTTCGCCGCGCAGAGATCGTGCACCGGCTGCCCGGCGAGCCCGGCGAGTTGCGGTATCTCGTGCGCCGCAGGTAGACGCTGGATCGCGACCAGGGTTGCCGGCAGGCCCTTTACCGCCGCAGCGAGCGAGCGCAAGTCCGCCTCCTTGAACAGCGCCGCCTCGCGCGCGTCGCCGAACTCGGACGCCCCGCGACGATCGGTGCCGCCGCGCCAGGTCAGCCCCACGTAAGGCGCCGGGCCGAGCGCAGCGAGTGCGGCGCGCCACCGCTGCACGAGCTCGGGGCGCGCGGCGATTTGCAGTGGCGGCACGATCGCCTTCGCGCCCACAACATGCGGCAGATCGCCGAGCAGCACCGTCGCCCGGACGACGACCTCGGGCTCACCGGTCTCGGGTGCGATCGCCAGGCGGGCGAGCGACCTTCTTCCGGCGAGCACGCCGACGAGTTTCGGCGGCGTCCGCAGCATCACGTTGCCCGCTTGCTCGATCAGCGCTTCGGCGAAGCGCAGGAAGAAGAGCGTGTCGCCCAGCCCCTCATCGGGGACGAGCGCGATCGGCCCCGCACTCGCGTCCGGCCGGAGCGGCGCGAGCGGCAGGCTCCGCCGCCGCATCGCATTCGGCCGCCAGAGGTACTCGCGCCAGCCTCGCTCCCATTCGCCGTTCCTGAGCCGGGAGTCGGCGAGCCAAGCATGCAGCCGCGGCTCGTCAGGCGCGGCCTCGAGGCATCGCGCCACGAAAGCGCTCGCCTCCGCATCGCCGCGCGCATCGCGCAACGCGGCTGCGAGCCCGAGACGCCGCTCGAGGTTCGCGGGCGCCTGCTCGTGCGCCGCGCGCGCCAGCGCGAGCCCCTCTTCGTTCTCCCCCAGCCGGCGCAGGACAGCGGCGAGATTGTGAGCGGCGCTCGGATGCGTCGGATCGATCGCGAGCGCCCGGCGGTAGGCATCGCGCGCCTCGGCAAACCGCTCGCCGCGATCGAGCACCTTGGCGAGGTTGTAGTGGCCGTCGGCGAACGCCGGCCGCAGCTTCAATGCGCGCTGCAACGCGGCGATCGCCTCGTCGGCCCGCCCGAGGTCGCCGTGGGCGGCGCCGAGAGTGTTCAGATACGCTGCATTCTTGCGCTCGAGCCGGTGGGCGTGGGTGGCGAGCTCGACCGCGATCTGAGCGCGCCCTCCGCGCAGCGCGAGCACCGCGAGCACGTGCCAGGCGGCATGGTCGCGCGGGTTTGCCTGCACCAGCAGGCGCGCGGCGCGCTCCGCCTCGGCGGCATCGCCCGACCGCAGCGCGGCGGCGGCCGCATGGGCGATCGCTTCGTGGCGGGAATCCGGATGCACCGTGCGTACGGGCCGAGCCGCCGCGCTCACGCCGCCGTGACCTGTTGCGTGAACCGGGCAAACTCGTCGAGCTTCGCCCGCGCCGCGCCGCTCCTGATGGTCTCGAACGCGGCGTCGACGCCGTCCTGGAACGTGGCGGCGCGGCCGGCGACATAGATCGCGGCGCCGGCATTGAGCGCGACGATGTCGCGCGCCGCCCCGGCCTTGTTCTCCAGCGCGGCGAGGACGAGCGCGCGCGACTCCTCGACGTTCCCCGCCCGCAGCGCCCGCGGATCGTGCACCGGCAACCCGAGCTCCTCCGGGTGGAGTACGTACTCGTTGATCCGCCCGTCCTTGAGCTCGCCCACCATGGTCTGGCCGCTGATCGAAATCTCGTCCATCCCTTCCACGGCGTAGACCGTCATCGCGTGCCTCGCCTCGAGGCGCTGCAGGACGCGGATCTGGATGCCGACCAGGTCGGGATGGAAGACGCCCATCAGCTGCGCCGGCGCCAGCGCGGGGTTGGTGAGCGGGCCGAGGATGTTGAAGATGGTGCGCACCCCGAGCTCGCGACGTACCGGGGCGGCGTGCTTCATTGCCGCGTGATGGTTGGGGGCGAACATGAAGCCGACGCCGACCTCGTCGATGCAGCGCCCGACCTGCGCCGGCGTGAGATTGATATTCACCCCGAGCGCTTCCATCACGTCGGCGCTGCCGGACTTCGACGACACCGCGCGATTGCCGTGCTTCGCGACGCGCGCGCCCGCCGCCGCGCAAACGAAGGTCGCCGCGCTCGAGATGTTGAAGGTGTGCGCCGCATCGCCGCCGGTGCCCACCACGTCGACCAGGTTCTCCGGGTCCTTCACGTGGACGCGCGCGGCGAGCTCACGCATGACCTGCGCGGCGGCGGTGATCTCGCCGATCGTTTCCTTCTTGACGCGCAGCCCGATGGTGATCGCGGCAATCATCACCGGCGACATCTGCCCGCTCATGATCTGGCGCATGAGATCGAGCATCTCGTCGTGGAATATCTCGCGATGCTCGATCGTGCGTTGCAGCGCTTCCTGTGCAGTGATGGCCATGTTGCCTCGTACGTTAATGGAAGGTCTGCGCCGGCGCGCGATGGCCGCTACCGGGCGAAGCGCGGCCGCGCTTCCGTTTTCGAGTCGTGCGTGGGCTTCCGCCGAACTTGTGACGCCTGCCTCGCCGCAGATTCGGAAGCCGGAAAGCCACGGCGACTCGTCCCGGTGACAGCACGCGCGCCAGGCCGACAACCCGACGATACTCCGCGGCCGGTTCGGCGTGCATACGCCCTTCCTCGAGCATCGCCGCGAGTGGTACCGCCGGTCGGCGTTCGCGGGCTCGAGGTCGACCGCGCCGCGCAGGCGCCGCACCGCTGCGTCGAGGCGAGCGCTCGCGGTGGGCAGCGAGCCCGGTTCGAACGTGCCGCGGCTTTTTCCGCCGAGGCCATGGTGCTACGCGCTGCGCGTCCGGAGAAAGTTCGCGAGCATCGCGTGCCCGTGCTCGGTCAGGATCGCCTCGGGGTGGAACTGCACGCCCTCCACCGCGAGGCTGCGGTGACGCAGACCCATGATCTCGCCGTCGTCGGTCCAGGCGGTGACCTCCAGACAGTCGGGCAGCGATTCGCGCGCCACCGCGAGCGAGTGATACCGCGTGGCGATGAAGGGGCTCGGCAAACCGGCGAAGACGCCTTGCCCGCCATGATGAACGCCCGAGGTCTTGCCGTGCATCAGGGTCCGCGCGTGCACCACCGTGCCGCCGTAAGCTTGCCCGATCGCCTGGTGCCCGAGGCACACGCCGAGGATCGGGATCTTCCCGCCGAGCTCGCCGATGAGCGGCAGCGAAATCCCCGCCTCGTTCGGCGAGCATGGGCCGGGCGAGATCACGATCTTGGCCGGCTGCATGGCGCTCACCTCCGCAACCGTGGCCTCGTCGTTGCGCACGACCCTCACCTCGGCGCCCAGCTCGCCGAGGTACTGGACGAGGTTGTAGGTGAAAGAGTCGTAGTTGTCGATCATCAGGAGCATGCCTGGCCGCTCCGTTCGCCCCTGCCGTCCACATCAGCCGGACGGCCCACGGTCCGGGGGAGCAACTGCACCCCTCGGACACGCTTAGGTCGGAGAACCTTTTCGGTCTGGTGCGGTCTCCGCGCGAGGTGCACACTGTCCCTCCCCGAAATGACCTTGACATGACCGATCGCGCGTCTGAGTACGAAAGCAAGGCCGTAGCCGGTGTCCGCTGCCCGCGCTGCCAGGGCACCATCATCCGCGTACGGCGTCGCACGCTCGACAGGTTGATCAACTTGGTTCTCACGCGGCACCGCTACCGCTGCACCGCAGTCGGCTGCGGCTGGGAGGGCAGGATCCGGCCCTTGCGGTAGATCCAGGTCGCGCGCGCAGCTCATTCGAGCCTCGAGTCCAGACCCGCGGTCGCCATCTCGGCCGCGCGCAGCAGCGCCCGCGCCTTCATGTTCGTCTCGTTCCACTCGCTCTCCGCGATCGAATCGGCGACGATGCCGGCGGCCGCCTGCGCGTGCAGCAGCCCGTCCTTCAGCACCGCGGCGCGGATCGCGATCGCGAGGTCCATGTCGCCGAGGTAGCCGAGATACCCGACCGCGCCCGAGTACACGCCGCGCTTCACCGGCTCGAGCTCGTCGATGATCTCCATCGCCCGCACCTTCGGCGTGCCGGTGACCGTGCCCGCCGGAAAGGTCGCGCGCAGCACCGCTAGCGCGTCGAGCCCCGGCTTCAGGCGCCCTTCGACGTTCGACACGATGTGCATCACGTGCGAGTAGCGCTCGATCACCATCGTGTCGGTCACGCGCACCGAACCGATCTCGCTCACGCGGCCGACGTCGTTGCGGCCGAGGTCGATCAGCATGACGTGCTCGGCGCGCTCCTTCGGATCGGCGAGCAGTTCCTCGGCGAGCGCGCGGTCTTCCTCCGGGGTCGCACCGCGGCGCCGCGTGCCGGCGATCGGGCGGAGCGTCACCTTGTCGCCCTCGAGCCGCACCAGGATCTCGGGCGAGGCGCCGACGACGTGGAAATCGCGGAAGTCGAAGAAGAACATGTACGGCGACGGATTCAGCGAGCGTAGCGCGCGGTAGAGCGCGAGCGGCGCCCCGGCGAAGCGCCGCGTGAGCCGCTGCGCGACCTGCACCTGCATGACGTCGCCGTCGAAGATATAGCGCTTCGCTTTCGCCACCGCCGCGAGAAAGCTCGCCTCGCCGAAGCCCGACTGAGGCTCGTGGGCGACGCTCGGGCCGTGCGGCGGGATCGAGACCGGCTCGCGCAACGCCGCGAGGAGCTGCGCGAGCCGCTCCTTGCCGTGCGCATACGCATTCGGATTGCGCGGATCGGCGTACACCACGAGATAGAGCTTCCCAGCAAGGTTGTCGACGATCGCGATCTCCTCCGATTGCAGGAGCACGATGTCGGGCGTGCCGATCGGATCGGGCTTCTCGGGGCGTCGGTCGAGCTTGGGCTCGATGTAACGCACGGTGTCGTAGCCGAAGCAGCCGACCAGCCCGCCGGCAAAGCGCGGGAGCCCCAGGAGCGGCGCGGCGCGGTAGCGCTCGAGGTAGGCCCGCACGAACTCGAGGGGATCGGCGAAATCCGCCTCCTCGGCGACTGTCTCGCCCTGCAGCACCTGAGCCTTGCGGCCGCGCACGACGATGCGCGCGTGCGCCGGAAGGCCGATGAACGAATAGCGCCCGAAGCGCTCGCCGCCCTGGACCGATTCGAGCAGGTAGGAGTAAGGCTTCGCCGCGAGCTTGAGATAGATCGAGAGCGGCGTGTCGAGATCGGCGAAGGTCTCCAGCACCAGGGGCACTCGGTTGAAGCCCGCGGCGGCGAGCCGCTTGAATTCGGTTTCGGTCATGAGCCTTCCGTCGAACGTGCTGCGAGAACCTGCGGGGGGCGCGTCGAACGCGCCCGAGAGCGATCGGCTAGCTGCGCCAGAAGCGCCAGCTACGCCAAAGGTCCCGGTTCTCGAAGCACGGGCAGCTCATATAGATGTGCGAAAGATGTGCGAAAGATGTACGAACGATGTACGAGACGCGATGTACGAGGTGCGGGCGGAGGGAAGAAGTCGCGCGGACTATAGCACCGGCTCATCGCCTGGGACAACGGTCCGAGATCCCGTCATCACGCGGGATCGCCGCGATCGTCCCGCCGCTCGAGTCGGCGCGCCGCCTCGACGAGGTCGCCAACGATCGCGTCGCAGGCGAGCGTCTCTACCGGCCGGCCCTCGTTGTACCCGTATGGCACGCACCACACCGCGCAGCCGGCGGCCCGCGCGGCGAGGACGTCGTTCGCGGAGTCGCCTATCACGAGGGTATCCCCCACGTCGGCGCCAAGCAGCTCGCAGGCGTGCAGGACCGGCAGGGGATCAGGCTTCCGGCGCGCGACGGTGTCGCCGCTGACCACGCACCCGAAGAATCCCGCGAGATCGGCCCGGTCGAGCAGGTCCCGGGTGAAGCGGCCAGCCTTGTTCGTGACACAGCCGAGGCGGAAGCCGAGCTCGTGGATGCGCGTGAGCCCCGCGACGACGCCGGGATAAGGACGCGAGCGCCGGCCGGACTCCGCGGCGTAATGACGCTCGAAGACCGGCAGCGCGCGAGCGAAGAGTGCCGGCGCCGCGGTGCCGTCGGCCGCGCCGGTGAGCGTGCGGTGGACGAGCCCGGCCAACCCCTGCCCGATGTAATCGGCGATCGCGGCGGGGTCGCGCGCCGGCAGTCCGAGCTCCGCGAGCATCGCGTTCGCCGCGGCGGCGAGGTCGGGGGCGGTGTGGAGCAGTGTGCCGTCGAGATCGAACAGGACGGCGCGGAACGCCATTCGACCCGGCGCCTACGCGCTTGCGATCGCCGCGCGCATCGCGGCGATCGTGGCGTCGTAGTTCCTGGCGCCGAAGATCGCCGACCCGGCGACGAAGGTGTCGGCGCCGGCTCGCGCGATCGCGGCGATGTTGTCGATCTTCACGCCGCCGTCCACTTCGAGCAGCACCTCGCGGCCCGCCGTCTGCGCGTGATCGTCGATCCGGCGGCGCGCCTCCCGCAGCTTGTCGAGCGCGGTGGGGATGAATTGCTGCCCGCCAAAACCCGGGTTGACCGACATGATCAGCACCAGGTCGAGCGACCCGAGCGTGTAGTCCAGCCAGTCGAGCGGCGTCGCCGGGTTGAATACGAGCCCCGGACGGCAGCCCGACTCCCGGATGAGCCCGATCGTCCGGTCGATGTGCTCGCTCGCCTCGGGATGGAAGCTGATGATGTTCGCCCCGGCGCGGGCGAAGTCGGGGACGATCCGGTCGACGGGTTTGACCATCAGGTGAACGTCGATCACCCCCTGCGTGTGCGGCCGGATCGCTTCGCAGACGAGCGGCCCGATGGTGAGGTTGGGGACGTAGTGGTTGTCCATCACGTCGAAGTGCACGAAATCGGCGCCCGCCGCGACCACCGCGCGCACCTCTTCGCCCAGGCGCGCGAAATCGGCCGAGAGGATAGACGCGGCGATGCGGTGAGCGCGCGCAGCCATAGGTGAGGTGATTCTAGACGATGCGAGGGGGCCTATACCCCGCATCCCTCGCGCGTTCCGAGTCTCTCTTCGGCAACGCGCCGCCCGGGCGCGACGGAGTATGCTAATCGACCTCCAGATGCACCACGGCGAAGCGTGCCATGGCGATTCGCACGGCCGAGCCCGCATTCCCGCCGCCGTGCGGCGGCCGAACGCGACTGGCCAAACGTCGTGCCGCTCGCCGGACGCCGCTGGCGCGCGACGCCCCGGCGTCGGCCCGTTGTGCGCGCCGGCGTTTTCGGGTGCAATAGCCTCATGACGCTAGACAAGAAGTACGAGATCAGCGTGGGCGCGGAATCCAAGTACCTCGCCGACCAGTCCGACGAACCCGCCGGACGGTTCGTGTTCGCCTACACCATCACGGTGCGCAACACCGGTAGCGTCGCGGCGCAGCTCGTCAGCCGCCACTGGATCATCACCGACGGCAACAATCACGTGCAGGAGGTGCGCGGGCTCGGCGTCGTCGGCGAGCAGCCGCTTCTCGCCCCTGGCGAGAGCTTCCAGTACTCGAGCGGAGCCGCGATCGCGACCGCCGTCGGGACGATGCGCGGAACCTACCAGATGCTTGCCGACGACGGCACGCGCTTCGACGCGCCCATCCCGGAGTTCACGCTTTCCATCCCGCGCACGCTGCATTGAGCCAAGAAGGGACTTGCCGCCGTGGCGACGAGTTCTCCTGAATTCGGGGAGCACGAGGGCCGCGAGCCTGGGCATGATCCTGCGTATCCCGAAGCTGGCAACATGCGCCTCACTTGCGCGTCGTCCACCACACGATGAATGCGGCGATCGCTAGCGCGGTCGCCATCTCGACGAGCAGGATCCAGAAGCCATTCATGTGCGAGGTGTGAGCATCCGTCCCCGCGGCATCCTACCGTACGCCCTCGCCGCAGCCCTGCTCGCGGCCTGCGCGACCAGGCCGCCCGAGCCTGACCCCAGGGTCGCAACCGGGGCCGTCTGCCCCGCACCCACCCCGTGCCCGGCGTGCCCCGCTTGTCCCGAGCCTCCGCCAGAAAAGGCGAAGGCGCCGACCCTCGCGCCCGCCAGCTTCGCTGACCTCCCGGGCTGGCGGGAGGACGACCTGGCGCTAGCGTGGGGCGCGTTCCGCGCGAGCTGCCGCGCGCTGCGGTTCCGCGAGCACTGGCGCGCCGCGTGCGAGCACGCAGGTGCCCTGAAGACGCCCGACGCCGCCGCGATCCGGGCGTGGTTCGAGGCGGACTTCAGTCCGTATCGGGTCGCGAACGCCGATGGCGGCACTCAGGGAATCGTCACCGGCTACTACGAGCCCCTGCTGCGCGGCAGCCGGGCGCGGGGCGCGCCCTACGTTCATCCCCTGTACGCACCGCCCGACGATCTGCTCGTGATCGACCTCGCCGCGGTAGCGCCGGAGACGAGGCACCTCCGCCTCCGCGGACGGCTCGATGGCCGCCGGGTCGTGCCGTACTACTCGCGCGCCGAGATCGAAAGCGGTCTCGCTCCCGTCGCGGGCAAGGAGCTCGTCTATGTCGACGATGCGATCGAGGCGTTCTTCCTTCAGATCCAGGGCTCGGGCCGGGTGCGGCTCGAGTCCGGCGCGGAGCTGCGGCTCGGCTATGCCGATCAGAACGGACACGCCTACCACTCGATCGGGCGCTATCTCGTCGAGAAGGGCGAGCTCTCACTCGGCGAGGCGAGCATGCAGGGCATTCAGGCCTGGGCCCGGGCGAATCCGGCGCGGCTCGCCGAGCTGCTCAACCAGAATCCGAGCTTCGTCTTCTTCCGGGAGCTTCCGCCGGCAGCCGCGGGCCCCGGCGACGGTCCGATCGGCGCGCTCGGGGTCCCTCTGACCGCAGAGCGCTCGATCGCGGTCGACCCGCGCTTCGTTCCACTCGGGGCGCCGGTGTGGCTGGCGACGACTCGTCCGGACTCGGCGGCGCCCTTCGAACGTCTGACGCTCGCGCAGGACACCGGCGGTGCCATCCGCGGTGCGGTGCGCGCCGATTTCTACTGGGGCACCGGTCCTGCCGCCGGCGCCCTCGCCGGACGGATGCGACAACAAGGCCGGATGTGGGTGTTGCTGCCGAAGGAGATGCCGCTGCCCCGGCAGCCTTGAGCTCGCGGCGATGGCCGCGCGGGGTGGAACTTGCGGGCCGCTACTTCCTGGACGTTTCTTCCAGCATCTTGGTGAGCTTGGGCCCCGGCATCCAGCCCGCGACACGCTGGCCGTCGGCGAAGACGAGCGTCGGCGTGCCGTTGATCCGGTACTTGCGGCTGAGCGCGACGTTCTTCTCGAGCGGCGCCTCGCAGCCCGCCTTCGCCGCCGCCGGCTCGACGCCGTTCAGCATCAGGTCCATCCAGGCCTTGGCGCGGTCGGGCGCGCACCACACCGCCTTCGACATCGCCGCGGAGTCGGGCGCGATGATCGGAATCATGAACACGTGCACCGTGACGTCGTCGATCTTCGCCAGCTCCTGGTCGAAGCGGCGGCAGTACGAGCAGCGCGGATCGGCGAAATAGGCGAGCTGGCGGGTGCCTTTCCCGCGCACGATCTTGAACGATTGCGCGAGCGGCAGATCGGCGAAGCGGATGGCGTTCAGCTTGCGCATCCGCGCGTCGGTTAGATCGGTCTGGGTCTTGTTGTCGTAGATGTTGCCGATAAAGAAGTAGTCCGCGTTTTCGTCGATGTAGACGATGCGCGCACCCTCCTCGGTCGCGAGCCGGACCTCGTAGAGGCCGAGCACGCCCGCCTTGGCGACGCCCTCGACCTTGACGTCGGGCCCGAGCAGCTTCTCGACCGCCCTGCGGATCGCGGCTTCGTCCGCGTGGGCGGCGGAGACCGCCCCGGCAAACAGCAGAAGAGCAAGCAGGTTGCGTAGCATGGTTGAAGACCCAGTTATCCGGCGGCCTGGCCGATCAGCAGGCTCCTTAGGACCGCCGACCGTCCGGTTAGGTTCAATCCGAGATTGCGGGCCCAGGCGGCGGTCGCCCCGGGGAGCGCGAAGAGCCGCGCGAGCCCGTCGGTCACCGCGCGCATGGCGAGTATAGCCTCGGCCCGCGACCGCTCGTAGCGCCGCAGCAGTCGCGGGTCGCCGCAATTCCGGTACGGCTCGCGCCCGACGAGGATCGCGGCGAGGACGCGGGCGTCCCCGAAGCCGAGGTTCACGCCTTGCCCGGCCAGCGGGTGGACGACATGTGCCGCATCGCCGGCAAGCGCGACGCGCGCGCCGATCATCGACTGGGCGGCGAGGCGTTGCAGGGGGAAGCCGCGCGGCGGCGTGATGAGCTCGAGCGGGCCCAGCGCCTCGCGCCCCGCACCGGCGACCCGGCGGCAAAGTTCCTCGGCGGAAAGCGCGAGCAGCTCTCGGCCGTGTTCCTCGGGCGTGGACCAGACCATCGACATCCGCTGCCCGGGCAGCGGCAGATAGGCGAGTACCCCGTCCGCGCGGAACCACTGGAAGGCGGTTCCGTCATGCGGCTTGCCGATGGCGAAGTTCGCTACGACGCCGAGCTGGCCGTAGTCCGATGCGCGCGCGGCGAGCCCGGCAGCGCGCCGTACCCATGATTGCGCACCGTCCGCGGCGACCACGAGCTCCGCCCGGACGCGTTCGCCCCCGGCGAGCGCGAGCGTCGCCGCGTGCGCGTCGACCTCGAGCCGCTCGCACTGCGCCGGAGCGAGGCGCCGCACGCTCTCGATTCCCGCGAGGCGCTCCCAGAGCGCGTGCGCGAGCCGCCCGCTCTCGACGATCGAGGCGAGCGCCGCAAGCCCCGCGTCATAGGCGGAGAACTCGAGCTGCGAGTCGTGCGCATCCCCGAAAATTGCCATGCGTGCGACCGGCTGCACGCGGCGCGCGTCGAGCGCCTCCCAGGCTCCGAGCGATGCGAGGAATTCGCGCGCGGACGGACTGATCGCGTAGACGCGGTTGTCCCAGCAGTCTCCGGGCGGTGCGGGGGGTGCCGGCTCGATCAGGGCGACGGCGAGGCCGGCGCCGCCGAGCGCGGCCGCCAGGCTCGCGCCGACGAGTCCGGCGCCGACGATGGCGACGTTGCAGTCCACGCGGCGATTCTAGCGGCAGTGCCTCGCGCGCTCCTGCCCTCCTCCCTCAGCCGTAGGGCCGCGCGCGGATGTAGACCCGCTCCTCCTGCATGGTGCGGCCGAGCAGCTTCACCAGCGCGTAGACCGAGTCGATATGCGGCGTCGGCACGCCGGTCAACTGCCCCAGCTCGATGATCGCGCCGACGAGCGCGTCGATCTCGGGGTCGCGCCCCGCCTCGACGTCCTGCAGCATCGAGGTCTTGTGTTTGCCCACCTTCTCCGCGCCGGCGATGCGCTTCTCGAGCGTGACGCGGAACTCGACGCCGAGCCTGTTCGCGACGCTCTCGGCCTCGCGCATCATCGCGGCGGCGAGACCGCGCGTGAGCGGATACTGGCAGATGTCGACCAGAGTGGAGTGCGTGAGCGCGCTGATCGGGTTGAACGTGAGGTTGCCCCAGAGCTTGAGCCAGATTTCGGCGCGCACGCTCGAGAGCACCGGCGCCTTCAGTCCGGCCCGCACGAACGATTCCGCTAGTCGCTGCACGCGCGCGGATTCGACGCCGTCGAGCTCTCCCAGCGGGAATCGGTCGCCCTCGATGTGGCGCACGACCCCGGGAGAAGCGAGCTCGCAGGCCGGGTAGACGACGCAGCCGATGATCCGGGTGGGATCGATCGCACGCATGATCGCGCCATCGGGATCCACGCTCTCGATGCGGCGGCCCTCGAACGGGCCGCCATGACGCTGGAAATACCACCACGGGATGCCGTTCTGCATCGGCACGATGACGGTGCCGGCGTGGAGCAGGTGGTGCAGCTCTTTCGCGACCGGGGCGACCTGGTGCGCCTTCATGGCGAGGATGACCACGTCCTGCGGCCCAGCCTCGGCGAGGCTAGCGGTGGCCTTGATGCCCGGGGCGATGTAGTCGGTGCCGTCGGCCATCGTGAGCCGCATGCCCCGGGCGCGGATCGCCTCCAGGTTCGCGCCGCGCGCGATGAGCGTCACGTCCTCGCCGGCGACCGCGAGCTTGACGCCGACGTATCCGCCGATCGAGCCGGCACCGACGACGCAGAATTTCATGGTTGGCGATCTCCCTGGCGCACGGATTTCGCGTGCGAGGGACGAAGGAGTACCAAACTTGCTGCGACGCAGCAATGACCCCGATCAAAAGGCGTTGCCTTGACACCCATGGGGGTCGGCCCCGACAATCCCGGCCCGCCGTGGCGAGTTAGCTCAGTGGTTAGAGCAGCGGAATCATAATCCGTTGGTCCGGGGTTCAAATCCCTGACTCGCCACCATTTCCTTAGCCACGAGAGGCTCCTCGCCGATCCCGCCGCCCGGGTTTTGATCGGCGCGTATTTCCAATCCCTCAAGTGAATTTATGGGGGGTAGTGGCGCCCCGGCTAGAATAGGGCCATCCAAACCCGCCCCCGGTAGCGATGCGAATCCAGTCCGTCCTCACCCTCCTCGCCTTCCTTGCCACGCTCGCAGCGGCAGGTACGGCGGCTGCGCAGGCCACTGTCATCCGAACACTCCCCGACGATGCGCGGCGCGCCTATCTCTCGCACGTCCGCGAGAACCTGCTCTCGATCGACGGACGCGAGACGAAACTCGCTCCCGCCGGCCAGATCCGCGGTCCGAACAACCTGCTCGTCCTCCCGGCGGCGGTGCCGCCCAACTCGCTCGTCAAGTACCAGCTCGACAAGTCGGGAGATCTGTACCGCGCCTGGATCCTCACCGCCGAGGAAACGGCGCGACCGGACAAGTCCGCGCCGGCCAGCGTGCAGGGTCGGCCGATCGAGGAGGTGCTGCCGCGCTACGACCCGCCCCGTCCGCCGCGCTTCGGGGAGCAGCCGCCTACTCCCGAGGCGCCACCCGCCTCCACCAACAACTGATCCGCGCTTCAGGGCCCGCGGGGATGAGCCAGCGCGTCTACATCCGCACGTTCGGCTGCCAGATGAACGAGTACGACTCGGACCGGATGGCCGACGTGCTCGCCGCCGCGGACGGCTTCGAGCGCTGCGATCGACCGGAGGACGCGGATCTCATCCTCTTCAACACCTGCTCGGTGCGCGAGAAAGCGCAGGAGAAGGTGTTCGCCGACCTCGGCCGGGTGAAGCATCTCAAGCGCGAGCGCCCGGGTGTGGTCATCGGTGTGGGCGGCTGCGTCGCCAGCCAGGAAGGCGGCGCGATCGTTGCACGCGCGCCCTACGTCGACCTCGTGTTCGGCCCGCAGACCCTGCACCGGTTGCCGGATCTTCTCGCCGCGCGCCGGCGCACCGGCGAGGCGCAGGTCGACGTCTCGTTCCCGGAGATCGAGAAATTCGACCATCTGCCGCCGCCGCGCGTCGAGGGACCCGCCGCGTTCGTCTCGATCATGGAGGGCTGCAGCAAGTACTGCAGCTTCTGCGTGGTGCCCTACACCCGCGGCGAGGAGGTCTCGCGGCGGTTCGACGACGTGCTGACCGAGATCGCCGATCTCAGCCTCCAGGGCGTGAAGGAGCTGACTCTCCTCGGGCAGAACGTGAACGCCTATCGCGGGCGGATGGCCGACGGAGATGCTGCCGGAGCAGGTGTTGAATGGGCCGATCTTGCGCTCCTCCTCGAATACGTCGCCGAAGTTCCGGGCATCGAGCGGATCCGCTTCACGACCTCGCACCCGAAAGAGTTCACGCGCCGGCTCATCGACTGCTACGCGCGGCTGCCGCAGCTCGTGTCGCACGTGCACCTGCCGGTGCAATCGGGTTCCGACCGCGTCCTCGCGGCGATGAAGCGCGGCTACACCGCGCTCGAGTACAAGGCGATCGTCCGGGCGTTGCGCGCCGCCCGTCCGGGCATTTCGATCTCGTCGGACTTCATCGTCGGCTTCCCCGGCGAGACCGAGCGCGACTTCGAGCGCACGCTCGAGCTCGCGGGCGAGATCGGCTTCGACGGCTCGTTCGCGTTCGTGTACAGCCGGCGTCCGGGCACGCCGGCGGCGGAGCTCGCCGACGAGACGCCGCCGGAGGCCAAGCTCGCGCGCCTTTACCGCCTGCAGGCGGTGCTCGAGGCCGAGGCGCGGCGGATCGCTTCGCATATGGTCGGCACGGTTCAGCGCGTGCTGGTCGAAGGACGCGCAAAGAAAGACCCCGCCGAGCTCTGCGGGCGCACCGACAACAACCGGGTCGTGAACTTCGCCGGCGACCCCCGGCTCGCCGGCGCCTTCGTCGATGTCGCGATCGTCGAGGCGCGCGCGCACACCTTGCGCGGCGCTGTCGTCGCGCCGGCGGGCGGATGCCGCGACAAGGCGTCTGCGATCGCTTGCGCCCCGCATTGAAGCCGTCGGCATTGAAGTCCTCCCGGCCCGTCGAACTGACGCTTGCGCCGGCCGACAACCAGCGCCTCGCGAATCTGTGCGGCGCGCTCGACGGGAATCTCCGCCAAATCGAGGCCGCGCTCGACGTCGCCATCGCGCGCCGCGGCGACCGGTTCACGCTGCGCGGCGAGTCCGACCGCACCGCGCGCGCCGCGGAGGTCCTGGAGAAGTTCTACGCCGACGCTAAGCGCGAGCTGACCGTCGAGGACATCCAGCTCGGGCTGGTCGAGGCCCGCGCCCCGCGCGAGCCAGGGTCGCCCGAAGTGCCGGCACTGCAGACGCGACGCGCGGACCTGCACGGGCGCACACCGCGTCAACGGGAATACCTGCTCAGCATCGTCGACCATGACGTGACGTTCGCCATCGGCCCGGCCGGTACCGGCAAGACCTATCTCGCGGTTGCCTGCGCGGTCGATGCGCTCGAGCGCGACGTGGTGAAGCGGATCGTGCTCGTGCGCCCGGCGGTCGAGGCCGGCGAGCGGCTCGGATTTCTTCCCGGCGATCTGGTCGCCAAGGTCGATCCGTACCTACGGCCGCTCTACGACGCGCTCTACGACCTGATGGGCTTCGAGAAGGTGCAGCGCAACTTCGAGCGCGGCACGATCGAGATCGCGCCGCTCGCGTTCATGCGCGGCCGCACGCTCAACCACTCGTTCATCATTCTCGACGAGGCGCAGAACACCACGCCGGAGCAGATGAAGATGTTCCTGACGCGAATCGGCTTCGGCACCAAGGCGGTGGTCACCGGCGACGTGACCCAGATCGACCTCGCGCGCGGGCAGAAGAGCGGGCTCGTCGAGTCGCGGGCCATCCTCGCTGGCGTGCGCGGAATTGCGTTCATCCAGTTCGGGTCGGAGGACGTCGTGCGACATCCGCTCGTCGCACGGATCGTCGAGGCGTACGAAGCGCACGAGTACACCGCGGCGGACGCGAGCGCCGGGGGTGAACGAGGCGGCGAACGCGGCGGCGGGCGTGGCGACCGGCGTGGGGAATGAGCGCCGCGCCGCGCCGAGCGCAGTCGAGATCGCGCTCCAGTACGCGGTGGGGCGCTCCGGGCTGCCGGCGCGCCCGAGCATCGCTCGGTGGCTCGGCGCGGCGCTACCCCGCCGGCGCGCCCGCGTCACGGTGCGGTTCGTGGGCGCGGCCGAAGGCCGCCGCCTGAACCGCGACTATCGCCGTCGCGACTACGCGACCAACGTGCTCACCTTCCACTACCCCGGCGCGACGCTCGACGGCGACATCGTCCTGTGCGCGCCGGTGATCGCCCGCGAGGCGCGCGCGCAGCGGAAGACGCTGATCGCGCATTGCGCTCACCTCGCGGTGCACGGCGCGCTGCATCTCGCCGGGTACGACCACGAGCGCCCCGGCGAGGCGCTCGCGATGGCGGCCGCCGAACGGCGGATACTGGCCGGTCTCGGTTATGCTGATCCCTACGCCGCGGAACAGAGCAGGGATTCCGCAGGGCGTTAGCCGCATGACCGACGCCGCGAACCACAGACCGACGCTCCTCGAGCGCCTGGGCGCGCTCATTATGCGCGAACCCGAGGACCGCGAGCAGCTGATCCAGCTCCTGCGCTCGGCCTACAACCGCAATCTCCTCGACGCCGACGCGCTCACCATGATCGAGGGCGCGATCCAGGTCTCCGAGATCCGCGTGCGCGACGTGATGATTCCGCGCGCGCAGATGGACGTGATCGACATCAACGAGCCGCCCGACAGGTTCATTCCCCACGTCATCGCCACCGCGCACTCGCGCTTTCCGGTCATCGATCGCGATCGCGATCACGTGATCGGCATCCTGCTCGCGAAAGACCTCCTGCGCCACTACGCGGGCGAGGAGGAGTTCAACGTGCGCGAGATGCTCCGCCCGGCGGTCTTCGTCCCGGAGTCGAAGCGGCTCAACGTGCTGCTGCGCGAGTTTCGCGCGAGCCACAACCACATGGCGATCGTCGTCGACGAGTACGGCGGCGTGGCCGGGCTGGCGACGATCGAGGACGTGCTCGAGCAGATCGTCGGCGACATCGAGGACGAGTACGACTTCGACGAGGTCGAGGACAACATCATGCGCGAGCGCGGCGGCCGCTGGCGCGTCAAAGCCCAAGCTCAGATCGCCGATTTCAACGACGTCTTCAAGACCAACTTCTCCGACGAGGAGTTCGACACCGTCGGCGGTCTCGTGATCAACCGCTTCGGCCGCCTGCCCAAGCGTGGCGAGTCGACCACCGTCGACGGTCTCAAGCTGCAGGTGCTGCGCGCCGACAGCCGGCGGCTGCACACGCTGCTCGTCGAACAGGTGAAGGCGCCGCCGGGGGCATGAGCGGGCCCCGGTCGAGCGCGGCGAGGCTGGCGGCGGCCTGCGTGCTCGGCGCGATCTCGGTCGCTGCCTTCGGCGACTGGCCGCTCTTCCCGCTGCCGGTCGCCGCGCTCGCCGGCCTGCTCTGGCTCTGGCGCGGCGCGGCGAGCCCGCGCGCGGCGGGTTTGCTCGGCTTCGCGTTCGGTGCCGGGCTCTTTCTCGCCGGCGTGAGCTGGATCTATGTCAGCCTCCACCATTACGGAATGATGCCGGCGGCGCTCGCGGGGATCGCGACGCTTGCCTTGTGCCTCTACCTCGCGCTCTACCCGGCTGCGGTCGGCTGGGCACAGGCAATGCTTCCCGTCGGCCAGCCGATCCGCCTCATGCTGGTGATCCCGGCGCTGTGGACGGCCGCGGAGTGGCTGCGCGGCTGGGTGCTCACCGGGTTCCCGTGGCTCGCGCTCGGCTATTCGCAGCTCGACGGCCCGCTCGCGGGGTTCGCGCCGGTGGCGGGCGTATTCGGGGTGTCCCTGCTCGCGGCAGCGGTCGCCGGCGCGTTGGTCGCAATCGGCACTATGCGGGGTCCGGCACGAATCGTTGCAGTCGTGGCCGTTGCCGCGATCGCGCTCGGCGGCGCGGGCTTGCGTACACGCGACTGGACGACCTCACACGGCGCGCCGCTCGGAGTGGCCCTGCTCCAAGGCAACATCCCGCAAGAACTGAAGTTCGTGCCGGGCCGCTACCAGGCGACGCTCGATGCGTACGCGCGGCTCGCGGCGAGCTCGCGCGCGCACCTCGTCGTGCTGCCCGAGATCGCGATCCCGCGCTTTCTCGACGACGTCGACCCGGTCTACCTAGAGAGCCTCGCGGCACCGGCGCTCGCGCGCGGCGGCGATGTCCTGGTCGGGGTCCCGGTGCTCGACCGCGACCGCCGCTACTACAACGCGGTCGTCAGCTTCGGCGCCGCGCCGAAGCAGGCGTACGCTAAGTCGCACCTGGTCCCGTTCGGCGAGTTCGTGCCGCCCGGGTTCGGCTGGTTGGTCGCGTGGCTCCGGATTCCGCTCGGGGAGTTCGCGCGTGGCGCCGCCACCCAGCCGCCGCTCGACGTGGCCGGGCAGCGCGTGGCGGTAAACATCTGCTACGAAGACGCCTTCGGCGAGGAGATCATTCGGCCGCTGCCGGACGCCACGCTGCTCGTGAACGTGAGCAACGTGGCGTGGTTCGGCGATTCGCTCGCGCCCGCGCAGCACTTGCGGATCGCGCGCATGCGCGCGTTGGAGACGGGGCGGTACATGCTGCGCGCCACGAACACCGGCGTCACCGCCATCGTCGCCCCGGACGGTGCCGTCGCTGCGCGCCTGGCGTCGTTCACCGAGGGCGTGCTCGAGGGGCAGGTGCACGGCCGGACCGGGGCGACGCCCTATGTGTCGATCGGCAACGCGCCGGTGGTTTTGGCCTGCCTTGCGGTGGTCGCCGGCGCCCTGCTAGCGGCGCGCCGCGGCCGGCCAAAACGTCGCTCCGACGCGGACTTGCGCGCCGGGGCCTGACCCGACGCGTCGCAGCATTTGCTCCGTGCCAGGCGAATCGCCATTCCGGATCGGGAAATGCCCGCCACGGACTTCCCCGGCGCGCGGCGAGGAGTAAACTATGACGGCGGCGAAGGCCCGCACTTTTCCCTCAAACTTCCGCGCAAAGGAGGCTGCGATGACCGACCCGGAGATCGAGGCGCTTAGGGAAAGAATCGGTTCACTGCGAACCGAGCATCATGATCTGGACGCCGCCATCTCGCGCATGGAAGAAAGCAAGATTTTCGAGGACGAGCAGCTGCATCGCCTGAAGAAGAAGAAGCTGCTCCTGAAAGACCAGATCGTCTCGCTCGAGCACAAGCTCGACGGCGATCCGCATCACTGACCCGGGGCGCGCGCGCCGCGCCTCGCTCCCCGTAACCCGCGCGCCGGGATTCCCGGCGCGCTCGAGTCGATATTTCCCGCACCCCCATGGGCACCACCATCGAACTGACTGCCGCCGACGGCCATCGTTTTGCGGCGTATCGCGCCGAGCCCGCGGGCAAGCCGCGCGGAGCGCTCGTCGTCATTCAAGAAATCTTCGGCGTGAACGGCCACATCCGCGGCGTCGCCGACGGTTTTGCCGCCGACGGCTATTCTGCGATCGCGCCGGCGTTGTTCGACCGTACCGAGCGCGGCGTCGACATCGGCTACTCGCAGCCGGAGATCGATCGCGGGCGCGCCATCATGCAGAAAATCCCGCTTGACGATGCGCTAAAGGACGTTGCCGCGTCGATCACCGCCGTGGCCGCCGCCGGCAAGGTCGGCATCGTGGGCTATTGCTGGGGCGGGACCGTTGCGTGGGTCGCCGCCGCTAAGCTGGACGGACTCGCCTGCGCGGTGTCTTACTACGGCGGCGGCGTCGCGGCGAACGCAACCCTCGCGCCGAAGTGCCCCGTGATGTTCCACTTCGGCGAAACCGATCACGCGATCTCGATGGAAGCCGTCGCGCAGGTCCGCACGGCGCAGCCGGGACAGACCTTCCACATCTACCCGGCGGGGCACGGATTCAACTGCGAGCAGCGAGGGTCCTATCACGCGGAGAGCGCGAAGCTCGCGCGGACCCGGACGCTCGAGTTCCTGCGGCGCTACGTCGGCTAGATACGGCGCCCACCTCGTTTTCACTATACGAGGGGGGACGCCCCCTCGTGCTTCTCGACCGCAGAAGAATCGCCGCCAACGCGGCGATTCGCACTTCAGTGCCTGGGCAGTAACCGCGCCATCAGACTGTTCGCGGCCACAGCGAGCACGAAGATCAGGATGAGCACCGCGTAGAGCTGCGGCACACGGAAATGGTTGTAATGCTCGATCGCGAGGTGTCCGAGCCCCGCGCTCGAGAGCTTCAGCTCCGCCAGTAGCACCCCTACCACGGCGAGCCCGAACCCGAGCCGCATGCTCGTCACCAGCGAGCGGCGAAGCGCCGGCAGATAGATGCGCAGCGTCATCTCGAGCGGGCTCAAGCGGAAGCTTCGCCCGACTCGGACGAGCACCGGGTCGACCTGCCGCACGCTCGCCGCGGTATTGATCGCCACCGGAAAAAATGCCGACAGCGCGCCCAACGCCACCTTCGACGCGATCCCGGTGCCGAAGAGCAACATCGCGATCGGTAGGAAGACGATCTTCGGCGCGGTCGCGAAGCCGTTGACGTAGGGTGCGGCCGCGTCGCCGAAGAACCGCCGCACGCCCATCGGCACGCCGATCGCGACGCCTGCGGCGAAGCCCATCGCGAACCCGGCGCCCACCTCCCATGCAGTGATCGCCAGGTGCCGGTACATGTCCGGGTCGAGCAGGAGCCGCATGAAGGCGACCGCGACCTTCTCCAGCGGCGGCACGACGTCTTCGTACAGGAGGCCCGAGCGCGCGAGGAGCTCCCATGCCGCGAGGATGATGGCGAGCGTGATCATGCGGATCCGTAGCGTCGCCCGATCCGAGCGCCGCGCCGAAGGGGAAGCCGCCTGCGCTAGCGCGGCCTCAGCCAGGTCTCGAGCCATCCCAGCGCACCCAGAACGAGCCAGCTCACCGCGACGATCAGCAGGATCGCGGCGTACATCGCCGGGATCTCGTAGCGGAAGTACATCTCCGACACGATCCTTCCCAGTCCGCCGAAGTCGATCAGGAACTCCATCCCGATGATGTTGACGAGCGCGTAGATCAGCCCGAGCCGCAGCCCGGTGAAGATCGCCGGTACCGCCGCCGGGAGCGCGATGCGGCCGAGCAGGGCGGCTTCCGATAGACGAAAGCTGCGGCCGACGTCGAGGAAGACCTTGGGCACGCCGAGAAGCGCCTCGCGCGTCTTGAGCGTCACCGGGATCACCGCCGCGATGAAGCCGACGAAGATCGTGGTCGCGTAGCCCCGGCCGAAGATCACGAGGAAAAGTGGGTAGAGCAGGATCGTCGGCGCCGCGAACGCCGCGCCGATCCACGGCTCGTAGGCGCGTCCGAGCGCGGGGCGGCGCCAGAGGAGATAGCCCCACGGGATGCCAGCGACCGCCGCCGCCGCGGTGGCCGCGAGCGCCTGGCCGAGGGTGAGCGCGAACGGGTGCAGGACGAATCCGTCCCGCCAGAGTTTCGCGAACGCGCCGGGCAGGCTGGCCGGCGGCGCGATGACGAGCGGCGAGATCGAGCCGGCGCGGATCAGGCCCTCGAGCAACGCCGCGATGGCGGCGACGCCCGCAAGGCCGGCGAGCGTCGTCGCGACGCGACGAGTCATTCGCTCACTTCGCCTCGTACACGAAATCGAACAACAGCTTCTGCGCCTCACCCTCCGGCATCGGCTTCTCGAGTTGCTTGTGCTGCACCGCCTCATCGAGATTCTTCCGCAATCCCTTCACCGGCCACGCCGCGACCGATGCCTTCGGGAAGCTGTCGTAGGTCTGCGTCGCGATCTGCGGCGACACCTTGTTGAACTGCGCATAGAACGCGATCGATTTCTCGGGGTTCGCGTAGACCCAGTCGATCGAGTCGTGATAGGCCTTCATGAACCGGCGCGCGACGTCGCGCCGACCGGTCAGGAATTTCGTGCCGCCGACGTTCACTCTCACTGTCTGGTCGTTGAGCGCGGGCACGTCGGAGCCGCGCGCGATGACGCGGATCCTGCCCTCGGCCACCAGGTCGAAATTGAAGTGCGGGACCGCCCAGCCGGCGTCGATCTGCCCCGACATCACCTGGGTACGGGTGTCGGGGATACCGCCGGCCGAGACGAGCTTCGGCTTCACGCCGGCATGCTCGGCGAGCGCGAGTGCGACGAGCTCGGACGAAGCCCCGGGTCGCGAGTAACCCATCGTGCGATTGTTCATGTCCTTCATCGTCTTCACCGGGCTGTCGACCTTGACGTACCAGTAGAGATCCGGCGCGCCGGTCATCTGCGCGCTGACGATCCGAAGGGGGGCCCCCTTGGAGATCGTGCCGATCACGCCCAGGATGCCGTTCGCCACCGCGAGCTCGGCGCTGTCGGTGATCACCGCCTGCAGCGTCTCGGCGCCGCCGCGGGTCCAGGTGATGTCGACTTCGATGTTCTCGCGCTTGAAGATGCCGGCCTCGATGCCCTGGGAGATGACGAGGGTGTCCCAGTTGCCGCGCTGGCCGACCGCGGCGCGCACCTTGTCCTGCGCGGACGCGGCACCGGCGAACGCGAGAACGGCGAGCGTGCCGGTGACGACGTTGAGAATTGTCCTCATGTGATCTCCTCCTTCGATCCAAGCGTTCACGTCACGCGCGCCTCGGCCTCCCGCATCCCTCGCGATGCCTCCTCGCGCAGATCGCTCCAGATCGTCGCGACGAGCCGTCCGAACTCGGGGCTCGCGACGATCTCCGAGCTGCGCGGCCGCGGCAGATCGATGTCCACGATGCGCTTCACGCGGCCCGGCCGGTAGGTCATGACGACCACCCGGTCGGAGAGCTGGACCGCCTCGGTGATGCTGTGGGTGATGAGGAGCGTGGTCTGCGCCAGGCTGCGGTGGATCCGCAGCAGCTCGTCGCCGAGGAGCAGCCGCGTCTGCTCGTCCAGCGCGCCGAATGGCTCGTCCATGAGCAGGAGCTTCGGCTCGCAGGCGAGCGTGCGCGCGATCGCCGTGCGCTGGCGCATCCCGCCGGAGAGCTCCGCGGGGTAGCGGTTTCCGAAACCGTCGAGCCCGACGAGCTGCAACAGCGAGCGGGCCCGTTCGCCGCGCTCGGCCTTCGGCATGCCGGCGACATCGAGCGGGAACGCGATGTTCTCGAGCGTGGTGAGCCACGGAAACGTCGACTCCTCCTGAAACACCATGCCGACGTCGCGATGGGTACCGTGGACGGCCTCGCCGTCGATCAGGACGCGCCCCTCGTAGCCGTCGAGCAGGCCGCCGATGATGTTGAACAGCGTCGACTTGCCGCAGCCGCTCGGCCCGATGACCGAGATGAAGCGTCCGCGCGGCACTTCTAGCGCGATGTCCTCGACGGCGGTGAGCATGCCCTCCGGCGTGACGAAGCGCTTCGTGATGTGCTGAAGCGCAAGCATCGGCGCGTCACTTCCCCGCCGTCTTGCCGGCGCCCAGCACACCTGCCGACATCGCGCCGTGGTAGCCGGCGGCCACCCGCACGTCGACGACCGCGACTGCGCCGTTGCGCACCGCATCGATCGCTTCGCGCAGCGCGCCGGCGACCTTCCCGAGCTCCGTCAACGGACCGAAACCAACCGCACCCTGCGCGCGTCCCATCGCGGCGAGATCGATTTCCGGCTCGGCGATCCGCTGGCCGATCCAGCGATTCTCGACCGGGCGACCGCGCTCGCGCGCGACACGCTCCTGGTGCAGCTCGTCGTTGAAGTACGATCGGTTGTTCGCGACGACCACGAGCAACGGGATTCTGTAGTGTGTGGCCGTCCACAGGGCGGTGACTCCCATCAGAAAGTCGCCGTCGCCGAGAACCGCGACCGGGATGCGGCCGGAACCGCGCAGGCCGAGTGCCGCCCCCACCGCCATACCGGGCCCGGACCCGACGCCGGCGCCGCCGTCGTGACCGAGATAGTCGAGCGGATGACGGAACGCGCGGTAGCTGCCGTCCCAGCTGAGCGGCGTGCGGATGATGGTCGCCGCCGCGTCGCCAAGCGCCTCGTTCAGCGCCGCTGCGAGTCCCGCGACGGTCGGCTCGTCGGTTGCGGGCGCGGGGGCCTCGGGTGCGGGTCGCGGCGCCGGGCTAGCTGCCGGGGTGCGGCGCTTCAACACCTCGAGCAGCAGCGGGACGACGATGTCGGGTTCCGCGAGGAGATGGCAGTCGACGGGCGCGAGGCCCATGTAGTCCATGCTCCAGCCGCGATGACTGTGCTGGTCGACCGAGACCTGGATGATCTTGGCGCCGATGTCGCCCGCGCCGTACGCGGTCCTCAGCGTCCCGGCGAGGTCGAGCCAGTCGAGGCTGAGCACGACGTCGGCCTCCCGCAGCGTCTCCGCGCCAGCCGGATTGAGGAAAGTCGACGGCGGCGCGGCGTGAAGCGGGTGATCGGTCGGGAATGCGGCGGCAGCTTTCAGGCTCGTGAGCACGCGGGCGCCCAGGTTCTCGGCGAGCGCGACCCGGGCCGCCCACGCCGCTTCGCTTCGGCCGACGCGCCCGGCGAGGATGACCGGACGCTGCGCCGCGCCGAGGAGCTGCGCCGCATTGCGGACGAGCTCTCGCGCCGGCTGCGCTGGCGGCGGCGGCGCAAAGCGCCCGACGTCCGGCGGGGGCGGCAACGCGTCGATCCGCGACTCCTGGAGCGCCGCGTCGAGGCAGACGTACACCGGGCCGCACGGCGCGGTGTTCGCGAGCAGCGCGGCCCGGAGCAGCGATTCCTGCGCGGCGCCGGCGGAGGCCGGCTGATCGTCCCACTTGGTGTAGTCGCGCACCAGCGCGCCCTGATCGCGCGCGGTGTGGATCCAGTCGATCCAGGGCCGCCGCTTGGCCGCGTCCACCGGCCCCGTCGCGCCGAGCACCAGCACCGGCACGCGGTCGCACCAGGCGTTGAAGATCGACATCGCGGCGTGCATCAGCCCGACGTTTGCGTGGAGGCCGGCGGCCATCATCCGCTCGCAAACGCGGTAGTAGCCGTGCGCGATCGCCACTGTGTGCTCCTCGTGCAGGCAGACGAGCAGCTGCGGGCGGGCGTTGCCGAGGAAGTTGACGAGACTGTCGTGGAGACCACGGTAGCTCGCCCCGGGGACGAGCGCGATGAACGGGATGTCGAGCGCGCGCAAGGTGGCTGCCACCGCGTCGCTGCCCCACCAGGCCGAGGCTTGCGTCGACGGTACTGGCGTCTCGGCGCCGGGCAGTGGAGCGCTTGCCGCGCCGTTCTTCATGTCCATCCCGTTCCTTCCCTCAGTTCGCCTTGATGCCGCCCTCGCGGATCACCTTGTCGAAACGCTCCATGTCGGCGCGGATCGCGTCGGCGAAGCGCTCGGGTGAGCCGCCGAGCGGCTCGTAGGATTGGGTGACGAGCTTCTCTTTCAGATCCGGGGACTGGATCGCTCTGTTGATTTCGCCGTTCAAGCGCGTGAGGACTGGAGCGGGCGTCTTCGCCGGCGCGACCAGGCCGAACCACAAGTCGACCTGGTAGCCGGGGAAGCCGAGCTCGGCGACCGTCGGCGCCTCCGGTGCGAATTGCGTGCGGCTCGCGCTCAAGACCGCGTAGCCGCGAAGCTTCCCCGCCTTGATCTGCGGATTGAAGTGGGCGACCGTGCTGATGAACACCGGCACGGTGCCGCCGAGGACCGCGGTGAGCGCGTCGCCGCAGCCCTTGTAGGGTACGTGCGTCCATCTGAAGCCGGCGAGCGCGGCGAGCATCTCACCCGCGAGATGCTGCGGCGAGGCCGGCCCGCAGGTGGTGTAGTCGAGCCGGCCGGTGTTCGCGCGCGCGTAGGCGAGGAGCTCCGGCAGCGAGCCGGCGGGAAATGCAGGGTGCGCTCCGATCATGATCGGTGTACCGCTCACGAGCGCGATCGGCGCGAGATCCTTCAGCGTGTCGTACGGGACTTTCGCGTAGATCGCCGGAATGATCGCGACGTTGTTGGGCACCATCACGAGCGTGTGTCCGTCGGGCTCCGACTTGGCGACGAAGTCGATGCCGATCATCCCGCCGGCGCCCGGCTTGTTCTCCACGAGGCAGGGTTGTCCGAGCGACTGCGGGAGCCGCTCGCAGAGATATCGCGACATCAGATCGACTGCGCCGCCGGGCGGATAGGGCGCGATGATCCGCAGCGGCTTGGATGGGAAGGTCTGCGCGAGCGCCGGCGACGCAGCGATGAGCGCGGCGAGCACGGCCACCCTTGCGCGAGAGATCGTCGCCATGGTCGAGATCGGCGGCCACTATAGCCCCCCTTGCAAATCCCGGGGGCGGCGGCATATTTTCCGTGTCACGGCAGCAGCGCCAGCGATCACCGCGTCTGCTCCTCGCCGATCCCTTGGGAAAGCGCCCCGATGTCCGCCTCGCCCTCCCGCCTGCCTGCAGTGTTCGTCTCGCACGGGTCGCCGACGCTCGCGCTCAACCCCGGCTCGACCGGGCCCGCGCTCGCGAAGCTCGCCGCCTCTCTGCCGCGGCCGAAAGCGGTCCTCGTCGCCTCGGCGCACTGGGAAGCGCCGCGACCGACGATGAGCGCTGCGGCGCGCCCGGAGACGATCCACGACTTCTACGGATTTCCGCGGCCGCTGTTCGAGATTCGCTATCCGGCACCGGGCGCGCCCGAGCTGGCGCGCCGCGCGCATGAACTGCTCGGCGCCGCCGGCATAGCCGGCGCGATCGATCCCGCGCGCGGGCTCGATCACGGCGCCTGGGTGCCGCTCTCGTTCATGTACCCGGGCGCGGACGTCCCGGTCACGCAGATCGCCATCCAGGCGGGAGCCGATCCGCGCGAGCATTTCCGAATCGGTGCTGCACTCGCGCCGCTCGCCGGCGAGGGCGTGCTGATCCTCGGCTCGGGCAGCGTCACGCACGATCTGCGCGAGGTGCGCTGGCGCGAGCCCGAAAATCGAGGGGTGCCGGACTGGGTGCAGGCATTCCGCACCTGGGTCGTCGAACAGCTCGCGCAGGGCGATGTCGAGGCGCTCCTCGACTATCGCGCCCGGGCGCCGCACGCCGCACGCAATCACCCGACCGAGGATCACATCCTGCCGCTCTTCGTACCGCTGGGCGCCGCCGGGCCGGGCGCCCGCGTGGAACGGACGAACGACGTGGTGACGTTCGGCGTCCTCGGAATGGATGCGTTCGTGATGCGACCCGCGGCGTAGGCAGGCGCCTGCCAGGGCACAAGCCGGTAGAATCGCGGGCCTTCGCCGCACCAGCGGCGCGCGTTTGGCCGGCGATGCACTTCCAGGACGTCATCCTCAAGTTGCAGCAGTTCTGGGGTGAGCGCGGCTGCGCTCTGCTCCAACCCTACGACCTGGAGGTCGGCGCCGGGACGTTCCACACCGCGACGTTCCTCCGCGCCATCGGCCCCGAGCCGTGGAACGCCGCGTACGTGCAGCCCTCGCGGCGGCCGAAGGACGGCCGCTACGGCGACAACCCCAACCGGCTGCAACACTATTATCAGTACCAGGTGGTGCTGAAGCCGTCGCCCGACGACATCCAGGACCTCTACCTCGACTCGCTGCGCGCGCTCGGTCTCGATCTCGCCCAGCACGACGTCCGCTTCGTCGAGGACGACTGGGAGTCGCCGACCCTCGGCGCGTGGGGCCTCGGCTGGGAGGTGTGGCTCGACGGCATGGAGGTCACGCAGTTCACCTACTTCCAGGAAGTCGGGTCGCTCGTCTGCAAGCCGGTGCTCGGCGAGATCACCTACGGTCTCGAGCGCCTCACGATGTATCTGCAGGGCGTGGAGAACGTCTTCGACCTCGTCTGGAGGCCCGGCCTCACCTACGGCGACGTCTACCACCAGAACGAGGTGGAGCAGTCGAAGTACAACTTCGAGGCGAGCAACGCGAAGTGGCTTCTCGGGCTGTTCGGAGACTGCGAGCGCGAGGCGAATCGGCTGATGGCGGCCGGACTCGCCCTGCCGGCCTACGAGATGGTCATGCGGTGCTCGCACACGTTCAACCTGCTCGATGCGCGCGGCGCGATCTCGGTCACCGAGCGCGCGGCGTACATCGGCCGGGTGCGGGCACTCGCACGCGCGGTGGCTCTAGGCTACCTTGAGTCGCGCGAGCGGCTCGGCTTTCCGATGCTGAAGAAGGCGCCGGCGTGAACGACTCGCTGCTCGTCGAGCTCCTCACCGAAGAGCTGCCGCCGAAGGCCCTGCGCACGCTCGGGTACGCATTCGCGGACGCGCTCGTAGCCAGCCTACGCGCGGAGGGGCTCACGCCGGCAGACAGCACATTCACCGTCTACGCGACGCCGCGACGCCTGAGCGTGCTCGCGAGGGATGTCGCGACGCAGGCACAGGATCGCGAGGTGCTCGCGAAAGGACCGTCGGTGAAGGCGGGCCTGGTCGCCGACGGCACGCCGAGCGCCGCCCTCGCCGGCTTCGCGAAGAAGCAGGGTGTATCGGTGGACAAGCTCGAGCGGATCCACGACGGCAAGCAGGAAATCTTCGCCTTCCGCGCGGCCGTGGCCGGAGCGCGGCTCGACTCGAGCCTTGCCGGGCTCGTCGAAGCAGCGCTGAAGAAGCTGCCGATCCCGAAGATGATGCGGTGGGGCGATCGCGACGGGCAGTTCGTCCGCCCGGTGCGCGGCTTGGTGATGCTGCACGGCGATCGCATTGTCCCCGGCAAGGTGCTCGACCAGACGAGCGGGCGCACGACCCGCGGCCATCGCTTCATGGGCAAGGGCGCGATCGAGATCCCTCAGGCCGACGCGTACGAAGCACTCCTCGAGCGCGAGGGCAAGGTCATCGCCAACTTCGAGCTGCGCGCACACAAGATCCGTGCGGCGCTTGGCGAGGCCACGCCGGTGGGTGCGGCCATCGCTGCCGACGACGCGCTCTACGACGAAGTCACGGCGCTCGTCGAGTTTCCCGCGGTGTACGCGGCGCACTTCGAGCCGGCGTTCCTGGAAGTGCCGCAGGAATGCCTGATGCTCACGATGCAGCAGAACCAGAAGTACTTTCCGCTCGTCGACGCCCGCGGGAAGCTCCTCAACCGGTTTCTCATCGTTTCCAACATGGCCCTCGCACACCCGCACCACATCGTGCGCGGGAACGAGCGCGTGCTGCGCGCACGCCTCTCGGACGCGAAGTTCTTCTACGACCAGGATCGGCGGCGGACGCTCGAATCGCGCGTGCCCGAGCTTGCCGGCGTGGTCTATCACAACCAGCTCGGGAGCCAGCTCGAGCGGGTCGAGCGTATCGAGCGGCTCGCGGTGGTAATCGCGGGATCACTCGCTGCCGACGCGCCGCCGGCGCGCCGTGCCGCGCGTCTCTGCAAGGCCGATCTCCTCACCGGGATGGTCGGGGAGTTCCCAGAGCTGCAGGGGCGCATGGGGATGTACTACGCCCGGCACGATGGCGAGCCCGAGTCGGTCGCAACGGCGATCGAAGCGCACTATCACCCGCGCTTCGCGGGCGACTCGCTGCCGGGCGATCCTGCCGGCACCTGCGTCGCGCTCGCCGACAAGCTCGACACGCTCGCCGGCCTCTTCGGGATCGGCCAGCAGCCGACCGGCGACAGGGATCCCTTCGGGTTGCGCCGGCAGGCGCTCGGCGTGGTCCGGATCCTGGTCGAGGGCAGCCTGCCCCTTGCGCTCTCCGATCTGGTCGCCGAGGCGTTCGCGGCGTATCCGAACGGCAAGCTGGGCGACGCGCAGACTGCGGTGCGCACGTTCATTATCGAGCGGCTGCGCGGCTATCTCCGGGATGCCGGCTACAGCGCGAACGAGATCGAGTCGGTCCTCTGCATGGGCCCCACGCGGCTCGATCTCGTACCGCGCCAGCTCGCCGCCGTGCGCGCCTTCGCGCGCCTGCCCGAGGCGGAAAGCCTCGCCGCCGCGAACAAGCGCGTGGCGAATATCCTCAAGCAGGCCGCCGGGAAGGGCGAGGCGTTCGAGAACGCGTCGGCGGACCTGCTAAGGGAGCCGGCGGAGCGGTCGCTCTTCGACGCGCTGCAAGGGGCATCTCGTGCCGCCACGCCGCACTTCGAGCAGGGCGACTTCGCCGGCTATCTGCAGACGTTCGCGGTGCTCAAATCGCCGGTGGACGCGTTCTTCGACACCGTTATGGTGATGGTGGACGACGACGCGCTGCGGCGGAACCGTCTCGCGCTGCTGGAGGACCTGCGCCGGGAGATGAACCGCGTCGCCGACATCTCCAAGCTCGCCTGACGGCGGGTAAAATCCCGGTCCATGAAGTTGATCATTCTCGACCGCGACGGGGTCATCAACCAGGACAGCGCCGCATTCATCAAAGGTCCGGACGAGTGGAAGCCGATCCCCGGCAGCGTCGATGCGATCGCGCGCCTCACCCAATCGGGCTACCGCGTCGTGGTGGCCACCAATCAATCCGGCGTCGGCCGCGGGCTGTTCGACATGGCGACTTTGAACGCGGTGAACAGCAAGATGCACAAGGTCGTGAGCCAGGCCGGCGGAAGGATCGAGGCGATCTTCTACTGCCCGGACACCGCCGAGTCCGATTCGCCCTACCGCAAGCCGAACCCCGGCATGTTCGTCGAGATCGGCGAGCGGCTCGCCGCGGCGCTGGAGGACGTGCCGGCCGTCGGCGACAGCCTGCGCGATCTAGAGGCCGCGGCGGCGGTACGGGCGCGGCCGATCCTCGTCCTTACCGGCAAGGGGGCGAAGACGCTCGAGCAGGGCGGCCTGCCGGACGGCACGCAGGTCTATCCCGATCTGGCCGCGGTCGTCGCGGCGCTGGTCGAGTAGGCGCGGAGGCGAGGCGTGATCGCACTCCGGTCAGCGCTCTTCGTCGCGTTTTTCGTCATCTACACGCCGTTTCATTGGTTGGCAGTGATGCTGTCGGCGCCGTTCCCGCCGCAAACGCGGTACCGGGTCATCGCCGCGTGGCCGCAGCTTGCCACCTGGTTCTCGCGCCGGCTGCTGAAGATCGAGTACGAGGTGCACGGCCGCGAGCACATCCCGGGCTCGCCCTGCGTGATCCTGTCCAAGCACCAGTCGGCGTGGGAGACTATCGCCTACACCTCGATCTTTCCGCCGCACGTTTACGTGATCAAACGCGAGCTCACGTGGATCCCGTTCCTCGGCTGGGGGCTCGCGCTGATGAGCCCGATCGCGATCAACCGCGCGGACCGCAAGCGCGCGATGCAACGCCTGATCGAGCTCGGCGCCGAGCGCTTCCGGCAGGGCTTCTCGATCATGGTCTATCCGGAGGGCACCCGCATCGCGGTCGGGCGGCGCGGCGTCTACCGGCTGGGCGGCGCGGTGATCGCGGCCAACACCGGCGCGGCCGTGCTTCCGGTCGCGCACAACGCCGGCCTCCTGTGGCCGAAGAACTCGTTCCGGAAATATCCCGGCAAGGTGACCGTGGTGATCGGCCCGCCGATCCCGAGCAGCGGGGTCACCGCCGAGCAGCTCATGCGCCGCGCCGAGGACTGGATCGAGACCGAGATGCAGCGGTTGACGCCGCCGGAAGCGATCGCGAAATCGCCGGCGTCGCTGCGCTTCGCTACACCGGTCGACAAGGGCGCCTGACGAGCGCCGCAGGCGGCGGCACGCGCCCGAAGCGCATATCCCCGATTCCGATGCCAACAGCGGATCCGCAACTAGAGCTTCCCTTCCTCTCGGAGGCCGGCCGAAGCGACCTGAAGGGTCCTACGCAGGCGCCGCCCGGGCGGCTGCGCCACGTGCAGCTCACCGCGCGCGTGATTCCCTACTGGTTCCGGCGCGCGCGGCGCCGGACGATCGGGATCATCGTCGACGAGCACGGGCTCGCGGCTGCGGCGCCGCGCTGGGCGACGATCGCCGAGGTCGAGGCCTTCATCCGCGAGAAGGAGCGCTGGGTGCTGAAGCGCATAGACGAGGCGCGCAAGAACGCCCGGGCGCCGTTCTTGTGGCACGAGGGTGCGCGCCTGCCCTACCTCGGCCGCGAGATCGCGCTCGCCCGCACGGCGTGGGCCCGCACCCGGCTCGCCGGCGAGCGGCTGGAGATCTCGGCCCCGGCATTCGACAGCGCGCTGAGCCTCCGCGTACGCGTGCTCGAGTGGCTCCGGGGTTCGGCGCTCGCGCTCTACTGCGAGCGGGTCGCCGCGCTCGGCGCACGGATGAACGTGCCGAGCCCCGAGGTCGGACTCTCGAACGCCGCTTCGCAGTGGGGCAGCTGCACCCGCACGCTCGACGGACGCGGCCGGGTGCTGCTGCACTGGAAGCTGGTGCACTTCGAGCCGCGCCTGGTCGACTACGTCGTCGCGCACGAGCTCGCGCACCTGCGGCACATGAACCATTCGGCCGCGTTCTGGCGCGTCGTCGAATCGGTCTTTCCCGACCACAAGTGGGCGCGGCGCGAGCTGCGCGAGCGCGGGCACCAGATTCCCAACCTGTAACGATCATTAGGAACCAACATGCGAATGCTGCATACGATGCTGCGGGTGGGCGAGCTCGACCGTTCGGTCAGGTTCTACACCGACGTGCTCGGGATGAAGCTCCTGCGCACCACCGACCGGCCGGACCAGAAGTACTCGCTCGCGTTCGTCGGCTACGACGACGAGGAGAAGACCTCGGTCCTCGAGCTCACCTACAACTACGGCGTCGACAAGTACGACCTCGGCACGGCGTTCGGCCACGTCGCGCTCGCCGTGCCCGACGTCCATAAGGCGTGCGAGGACGTGAAGCGGCGCGGTGGCAAGGTCACGCGCGAGGCCGGTCCGGTCAAAGGGGGGACCACGGTGATCGCGTTCGTCGAGGACCCCGACGGCTACAAGATCGAGCTGATCGAGCGCGGGTAGATCCCGCGCGCTTCATGTCCCGCCTGCCGCGACCGCGTTAGCGACCGCGACGTAGTCAGCGACCGAGAGATTCTCCGGCCGCAGCTTCGGGTCGATACCCAGCGCCTGCAGATCCGCCTCGCCGATCACCTCGGCGAGCGCGTTGCGCAGCTGCTTCCTGCGCTTCGTGAACGCGGCGGTCACCACCTGCCCGAGGAGCCGCTCGTTGCGCGCGCCGAGCATCGACGGCGGGTGCGGCGTCATCCGCACGAACGCGGAGCCGACCTGCGGCGGCGGCCGGAACGCGCCAGGCCTTCACGTCGAAGAGCTTCCGCATCTCGAACCGGTACTGCAGCATCACCGACAGGCGGCCGTACTCCGCGCTCGAGTGCGAGGCGACCATCCGGTCGACGACTTCTTTCTGCAGCATGAAGTGCGCATCGCGCAACCGCACCCCGCAGGCGGCGAGCCGGAAGAGGAGCGGGGTCGAGACGTTGTAGGGCAGATTGCCGACGACGCGCAGGCGCTCGGGCAGTTGCGTGAAATCGAACTCGAGCACGTCGGCGCAATGGACGGCGACGTCAGGGTAGGCCTCTTCGAGCCGCGCCGCCAGGTCGCGGTCGATCTCGATCACCTGTAGCGCGGCCGACCGCTCCGCCAGCGGTGCGGTCAGGGCTCCGAGTCCCGGGCCGATCTCCACCATTGCGTCCAGGGGGCGGGGATCGATCGCGGCGACGATCTTCGCGATGATGCCGCGGTCGTGAAGGAAGTGCTGTCCGAAGCGCTTGCGCGGGCGGTGGTTCACGCCTGACGGGTCGAAACGCTCTGGCGGCGCCGCGCGAGTCCCGCCATCACCGGTTCGCCAACGCTCACCGCTCTTCCAGCCGATACTCGACATAAGCGCGATCGCGCAGCTGGCGGAGCCACTCCTCGTACGACTCGTCGCTCTTGCGCTCGCGCAGCACCTTGCGCGCTTCGAGCCGTTTGCGGTCGGAAGAGAGATCGGCCGTGCGCCGTCCGATCACCTCGATCAGGTGGAGGCCGAACGGCGTGCGCACCAACTCGGATACGTCGCCCGGATTGAGCGCCTTCATGGCGTTCTCGAATTCGGGCACGAGATCCCCCGGCACGACCCACCCCAGGTCGCCGCCGCGCTGCGCGGAGCCGGCGTCGTCCGAGTTGAGGCGCGCCAGCTCGGCGAAGTTCGCACCCTGGACGATGCGCGTCCGGAGCAGCCCGAGCTTGCGTCTCGCCTCGGCCTCGGACGCGAGCTCGCCGACCCGGGCAAGGATGTGCCGCACATGGGTCTGCTCGACCACGAACGCGCCGGGGCCGCTGCCCCGGCGCTCGTTCAACTTCAGCAGATGGAATCCGGCGGGGCTGCGGACGACATCGGTCACCTCCCCCGGCTTCAGCTTCATGACCGCTTCCGTGAAAATCTCCGGCAGCCGGTCCTGCTCGCGCCAGCCCATGTTGCCGCCCTGGAGCGCGTCCGGGGCATCGGAGTAACTCACCGCGAGCTGGCCGAAATCGGCGCCGTCGCGCGCCTTCGCGAGCGCCTCCAAGGTCCGGCGTCGGCGTGCGTCCACCTGCTCAGGGCTCGCGCTCTCGGGCACCCGCACCAGGATGTGCGAGAGGTTGTACTGCGCCGGGCCGCTGTTCACGTTCTGCGCCTCGAGCAGGAAATTGTCGATCTCGCTCTCGCCGATCTGGATCTTGCTGTCGACCTCGCGCTCGCGCAGGCGCGAGATGAGGATCTCGTTGCGGATGTCGTCGCGGAATTTCTCGAACGACACGCCCTGGCCGTCGAGCGCTTTGCGGAAATCGGCGAGCGACAGCCGGTTCTGCTCGGCGATCATCTGCACGGTACGGTCGATCTGGAGATCGTCGGCGCGCACCCCGGTCTCGCGCGCGAACTGGATCTGCACGCGATCGGCGATCATGCGCTCGAGCACCTGCCGCTCGAGCACCTCCGGGGGAGGAAGGGGTGTGCCCTGGCGCTTGAGCTGGGTCTGCACGAGCGCGACGCGCTCGCTGAGGTCGCGCTGGGTGATCACCTCCTTGTTGACGATGGCGACGATGCGGTCGATCAGCAGCGGCGCGCGGCGCGGGCCGGTCGTCCGCGGTTCGGGCGCGGGGGCCGGCGCGCTGCTCGCTCCCGGTACGCGCGGCTCGATCCCCGGCGAGGCGCCCGGCTGACCGGGTGCGCCGGGGAACCGCAGCTGCGCCCCTGCCGTGCCGGCGAGCGCAAGCGCGAGCACGCCGACGAGGGCAAGGTGTCGCAACTCAATCATAGGTGCCATAGGCCGACGGTGTGACCGAACGGATGGGAGCGACACGCGTCCCCACCGCCGATGGGCCGGCCGGGCCGACCGCGCCGAAATCGTAGGTACGCGAGTCGGGCGTCGACTGGTTGATCAGCGAGTAGCCAGGAATGTTTCGGCGCAGCACTTCGAGCGGGTCGGAGCCGATGCGGGCGAGCCCGTTGAATTCCAGTTGTAGATAGAAGACGCTGGTTTGCTGCGCGGTCGCGGTCTGGAACTGCTGCGCCACGACGCGGACAATCCAGCAGCCGGCATTATATTCGAGGCCCACGAGCGCCTCGACGCCCTTGCGGCCCGCGATGTCGTAACTGTAGCGGCCGACGCCGTAGAACCCGGCCCCGAGCGGCCATTGCGCCGCGGCATCCACGGTTTGGATCGTTCCCGCGCCCGCCGTCAGGTCCTGGTTGGTGTAGCGGTAGGAAATGCTCGCCACCGCCGCCGGTGCGGGGGAATAGCGCACGCCGGAGCTGAACTTCGCGAAGCCGCTGGGGCGCTGAAACTGGTACTGCGTGCCGATCTCGGCGGTCCAGTTCGGCGCCACCCGGCCAGCCAGGCCAAGGATCAGCGGCGATGTCGAGTCGGTTCGCACCGGCTGCCCGGGAATCGTCACCTTCTGTTCGGTGAAGTAGTAGCGCTGTCCGATCACCGCGCGCACTTGCTCCTGGCCGTCGGCGGGACGCAGAAGCCGCGAGGTCGCGCCGATCGACAGCTGATTCGCGTTCGCGACGCGATCGCCGCCCACGAAGATGTTCTCCTGGAAGAGCTGTGAGAAGCTGAGGTCGGTGTTCGAGGTGTCGAAGACCGGAAGGTTGTTCTGGTCCTTATACGGTACGTACAGATAATAGGCGCGGGGCTCCAGCGTTTGCAGGAAGTCGGCGCCGAAATAGCGCGCGTCGCGCTCGAAGACGAGACCGGAGTCGACGCTCGCGATCGGCGTGACGAGCGACGGCTTCGAGTCGGGAAAGCCGCCGAGCGTCGCGAGGTCGTAGCCGACCGCGTAGACGCCGGCTTTCGGCGTCACGTAACCGTACGACGCGATGAGCGGCCACGCAACCGACGGGTACCCGGTCGCTCGCTGTCCGGTCGGCACCAGAGACGCGTTCCCGAAGTCGACGTACTCCCCGCGAAATCCGAGGTCCAACCCGGCGCCGGTCGGCCGCAGCACGTTGACGAGGAACTGCGGCTCGCGGAAGTACGGCACCGGCACCGGGTTCTGCGGGTCCTGCAGCGTCTGGAAGCGCTGGTAGTTCGCGATTGCGCTCCACCAGCCCGACGGCGAGGCGTAGGCGGCAAGCGCCTGCTGCGGCAGGTTGGTCTGAGTCGCGATCGAGAGCCGGCCCGAGAGGTCGCGGAAGTAGTTGTCGTCGGAGACCTTCTGGTAGTTGATGAGGCCGGTGAAGCCGTTCTGGAAGTTGAACTCGCTGAAGAGCGCCTCCGCCCAGCGGCGCTCTCCGACCACCTTGTCCTCGGGGAGCAGCTCGTAGCGCGCCTCACCCCGGAAGTTCGGGTTCAGGAAGCGGAACTGGCCGAGGAACTGGGTGCCGCGCCGCTCCATATAGCGCGGCGCGATCGTCGCGTCGTAGTTCGGAGCGATGTTGATGTAGAACGGCGCGACGAACTCGAAACCGATTCCATCCTGGGCGCCCACCGTCGGCGGCAGAAAGCCGGTCTTGCGCTCGTTGTTCAGCGAGAAATCGAACCACGGAATCTCCGGCGTCGACAGGCCGAGGAAGTTGAGGCGCGCGTTGCGCGCGGTGCCGACTTCGCGGCTCATGTCGATGTCGAGCTCGCCCGCCTGGATGTACCAGTCCTCCTCGCCCGGCTTGCAGGTCGTGAACCGGCCGTTCGTGACGCGATAGCGCTCGTCGCCCTCGAACCGGAGCGCGCTCGCCGTCCCGTGCCCCTCGAGGTCGACGGTCAGCTGGGAGCGCTCGGTCGCGGTCACTTGCGCGCCCGCCGGCAGCCCGCGCTTCAGGCGCGAGCGGACACTGCGCTGCGCGAGCGTGAACGTCGGCTGCTCGAAGATGCCGCTCGTGTCCTCGATCCGCATCCGCAGGCGCGGCCCGGTGACCTCATCCTCGCCGACGCGCAGTCGCACGTTGCCGGTCGCCTCGACCTCGTCGGAATCCGCAAGATAGCGGATCCGATCGGCCTTTAGCGTAGTGTCGCCGCGGCGGACCTCCGCGTCGCCCACCGCATCCACCTCCGCCCCGCCGAGGCCCTCGATGCGATCGGCGATGAGGAATGTCGGCAGATCCGCGGCCCGGCCGCTCGGCGGTGCGCCAAGCGAGCGCTGGAGCTGCAAGCCCTGCGCCTGGGCATACGATTCCCCGGTGGCAAACGCGAACAGGACCGTCGCTGCGAGCGCGGCGCGTGATGGCGCGTGTGGCATCTCCTCCTGACGGCGACCGCTTTTTTGACTGCTACAATCGCACAATCACGCCGGAAGAGCAACGCTCCGCGAGCGGCGAAGCGCGCGCACGCGACGCGAGCGGGATGCTCCGGAGACGGTTCGCTCCGCGCACCGCGGCGCCGCGCCCGCCGCCGCGGCTATCCAGGCTTCGCATGGACACCGATCGCGTCGCGCAACTCGAGCGCTGGCTCTCGAGCCTGTATCCAGGTATCCCTTTCTCGCTCGCGCCCGCCTCGGCCGACGCGAGCTTCCGGCGCTATTTCCGTGCGGCTTTCCCTGACGGCGCTTCCGCGGGCGGGGTCCCGCGCACCGCGATCGTGATGGACGCGCCGCCCGAACGCGAGGACTGCCGGCCCTTCGTCCACGTCGCGGCGCTCCTCGCGCGCGCGGGGCTGAACGCGCCCCGCGTTCTCGCGCAGGATTTCGCACGCGGCTTCCTGTTGCTCACCGACCTCGGCGCGACGACCTATCTCGCCGCGCTCGAAGCGGATCGAGCGGGCGCCGACACGCTGTTCGCCCACGCGACCGATGCGCTGGTGACCTGGCAGCTCGCGAGCCGACGCGACGAGCTGCCGCTCTACGACGCGGCGCTCCTCAGGCGCGAGCTCGAGCTCTTCCCCGAGTGGTACGTCGGGCGTCACCTCGGCGTCACGCTCTCGCCGGCCGAGCGCGAGACGATCGAGCGCGCGTTCGCGCTGATCGTCGGCGCGAATCTCGCGCAGCCGCAGGTCTACGTGCACCGCGACTACATGCCGCGAAACCTGATGGTGTGCGAGCCCGATCCCGGCATCCTCGACTTCCAGGACGCGGTATACGGTCCGATCACCTACGACGTCGCGTGTCTAACGAAGGACGCGTTCATCAGCTGGGAGGACGATCGCGTGCTCGACTGGACGATCCGCTACTGGGAGAGGGCCCGGCGAGCGAGCCTGCCGGTCGATGCGGACTTCGCCGCCTTCTGGCGCGACTGCGAATGGATGGGGCTGCAGCGGCACTTGAAGGTGGCGGGGATCTTCGCGCGGCTCGCGTACCGGGACGGCAAGCGGCAGTATCTCGAGGACACGCCGCGCTTCCTCGGTTACATCCGGCCGGTGCTCGGGCGCTACCGCGCACTCGCGCCGCTCGCAGCGCTCTTCGAGAAGCTCGAGGAGCGCGCGCCCGCCGCGGGATCGACCTCTCGAAGCGCGACATGAAGGTCATGCTGCTCGCGGCGGGACGGGGCGAAAGGATGCGCCCCCTCACCGACGCAACGCCGAAGTCGCTGCTCGCCGCCGGCGGCAAACCGCTCGTCGTCCGGCTCATCGAGCGCCTCGCTGCGACCGGCTACCGCGAGCTCGTGCTCAACCATGCGCATCTCGGCGTCTTGATCGAGGCGGCGCTCGGCGACGGCGCGCGCTTCGGCGTGCGCATCCGTTATTCGCCAGAGCCCGAAGCGCTCGAAACCGCGGGCGGCATCGCCAATGCCCTCCCGCTCCTGGGGCGGGCGCCGTTCGCCGCCGTCAACGCCGACCTTCACACCCACTACCCGTTCGACCAACTCCGCGGGGTGCTCGCCGCGGACGCGCTCGCACATCTCGTCCTCGTCGACAACCCACCGCACCACCGAGGCGGCGATTTCGCGCTCGCCGGGGGGCGGCTCGCAAACTCGGGCGACGCGCTGCTCACATTCAGCGGCATCGGCGTGTACCGGCCGGAGCTTTTCGCCGCAATCGCCCCCGGCACGCGCGCGCCGCTCGCACCGCTGTTGCGAGATGCAGCCGCCCGTGGCGCGGTGACCGCCGAGCATTTCCGCGGCCGCTGGGTCGACGTCGGCACGCCGGAACGGCTGGCCGCGCTCGATCGGGAGCTGAGCGCCGCTTGATCACGCAAGCGGCGCGACCGACAATGCTGTGGCGCACATGCGAATGAACCCGTCACGATTAGACCCATACGAGTAAGCCGATGCCCGAGATCAAGCCTTTCCGCGCCCGCCGCGCCGCGCTCCTCGAACGGCTAGGCGCTGGCGTCGCGCTCTTCCCGACCGCGCCCGAGCGGCTACGCAACCGCGACAGCGACTATCTCTACCGCTTCGACAGCTATTTCTACTACCTGACCGGATTCCCCGAGCCCGAAGCGGTCGTAGCGCTCGTCGCCGGGCCAGCCCCCAAGACGATCCTCTTCTGCCGCGAGAAGCAGCCGGAGCGCGAGCTGTGGGAAGGCTTCCGCTACGGACCGGAGGCGGCGCGCGAGGTGTTCGGCTTCGACGAGGCGTACCCGATCGCAAGTCTCGACGAGAAGCTGCCGCCGCTCCTCGCGAACCAGGCCGCGCTCCACTACGCGCCGGGCATGGACCCGGCATGGGACGCGCGCATCATGCGCTGGCTGAACGAGGTGCGCGGGCTCGCTCGCACCGGCGTCGCCGCGCCGGCGGAGATCCGCGATCTGCGCGTTCCGCTCGACGCGATGCGGCTCGTGAAGGACGAGCACGAGCTCGCGCTGATGCGCCGCGCGGCCGTCATCTCTGCCGGGGCACACGAGCGCGCGATGCGCGCGACCCGGCCGGGTCGCCTGGAATACGAGATCGAGGCCGAGCTGCTCCACGAGTTCCGCCGCCACGGCTCCCAGTTTCCGGCATACTGGCCCATCGTCGCCGGCGGGCCGAACGCCTGCGTGCTGCACTATCGGGAGAACGACAAGCCGCTCGTCGACGGCACGCTGCTCCTGATCGACGCTGGCTGCGAGCTCGACGGCTACGCCGCCGACATCACGCGCACGTTCCCGGTGAACGGACGCTACAGCGGCCCGCAACGCGACATCTACGAGCTCGTGCTTGCGTCCCAGCTCGCGGCGATTGCGGAAGTGCGGCCCGGCAACCCCTGGATCGCCCCGCACGACGCGGCGGTGAAGGTGCTCGCGCAGGGGTTCATCGATCTCGGGCTGTGTGCGGGCACCCTCGACGCAGTGCTCGAAAGCGAAGACTACAAGCGCTTTTACATGCACCGCACCGGCCACTGGCTCGGCCTCGATGTGCATGACGCCGGCGACTACAAAGAACGCGGCGAGTGGAAACCGCTCGTGCCCGGCATGACCCTCACCGTCGAGCCCGGCTGCTACGTGCGCCCGGGCGAGGGTGTCCCGGAGCGCTTCTGGAACATCGGCGTGCGCATAGAAGACGATGCGCTCGTCACCGCGGCCGGGTGCGAGATCCTCACCGCCGCCGCGCCGAAGCTGATCGTCGACATCGAAGCGCTGATGCGCGATGCGCAGTCGTCGAAAGGCGGGCGCAACGCGGCGAAGCGGGTGACGTCCTGAAGACCGACGTCCTCATCGCGGGCGGGGGGCCGGTCGGCGCCACGCTCGCGGCGAGCCTCCGCGGAAGCGGCGCCGAGGTCCTGCTCGTCGAGCCTCGGACGGAGCGGTCGACCGGCTTCCGGCCGATCGTCCTTTCGCACGGAAGTCGCCTCATTCTCGACTCGATCGGCGCGTTCGAGCCGATCGAGTCGACTCCGATCGAGACGATCCACGTCTCGCAGGCCGGCGGCTTCGGGCGGACGCTGATCCGGCGCGAGGAGCTCGGCGTGCCCGCGCTCGGCTACGTGAGCGACGCAGGGGCAGCGGCGAGCGCGTTTGCCGCCCAAGGGGCGAGCGTAGCGTTGGCGGGGCACGTGAGGGCGTGGGAGGCGGCGGGCGACGACCGCGTCCGCGCCACCATACACACTATAGATACGGCAGACGACACCAATGCCGCGCCAGAGCCGATCGATGCACGTCTGCTCGTTTTGGCGGATGGCGGACGCCTCGCCGGAGACGATCTCGCGCTGCGCGACTACGGCCAGGTCGCGATCGTGGCCCGCGTGCGCCCCGGAATCGTGCGCCGGGGCGTAGCGTGGGAGCGCTTCACGGCGGACGGGCCGCTCGCGCTGCTGCCGTTCGCGGGCGACAGTCTCGCGCTCGTCTGGACCGTGCGCGCCACGCAAGCGCCCCGCCTGCTCGAGATGAGCGGTGAGCGCTTCCTCGCTTCCCTCGCCGCGCGCTTCGGTGCGCGCCTCGGACAATTTGCGGACGCCGATCCGGCGGGCACGGTTCCGCGCGCCGGCGTACCGCTCCGGCTATGGTACCGGCGATCGAACATCGCCGGTCCGCGCGTGCTCGCGATCGGCAACGCGGCGCAAACGCTGCACCCGGTCGCGGGCCAGGGACTAAACCTGGGATTGCGCGACGCGGCGGAGCTCGCTGCGCTCGTGCGGCGCGCCACGCCGGACGCACTGGGCACGCGGGAGTTCCTCGCGGCGTTCCGCGCCTCGCGCCGCGTCGATAGGCTCGCCGCGATCGGCGTAACCGACTTTCTCGTCAACGTTTTTTCCGACGCCAGCCCGGCGCTCACCGCCGCGCGGGGTCTCGGGCTCGCCGCGCTCGATCTCGTCGCGCCGGCGCGACGCATCTTCGCCCGTCGCATGATGCTCGGCGCGCGCGGAGTGTTCTAAGCAAACAGCGCGCCGATCTCGACGCACCGCATCGACTTCAAATGTGCGGCGCGCTTCGGTTTTTTCCGGCGCTCGCTTACTCGCGCGCGCGCGCGATGCGCGCGCAAGTCGATTGCGATTTCTTGCCGCGCTTCGCACAACTTTTTTGTTTCCGCGGCGAAACTTTTGAGCGTAGAATCGCGCTCCTCTCGTACGTTTCTTCCCCGCGCGACGAATGCACATCGGCACGCACGTGCTGCGGAACAACCTTTTTGTCGCGCCGATGGCAGGCGTGACCGATCGGCCCTTCCGCAAGCTCTGCAAGCGCTTCGGTGCCGGGCTCGCGGTCTCGGAGATGGTGGCCTCGAACCCCGGGTTGCGCGCGACCGAGAAGTCGCGCCGCCGCGTGGACCATCGCGGCGAGCCCGCGCCGGTCGCGGTGCAGATCGCTGGGGCGGATCCGGCCATGATGGCGGATGCCGCCCGGGACAACGCGGGTCGTGGCGCCCAGATCATCGACATCAATATGGGTTGCCCGGCAAAGAAGGTCTGCAATAAGGCGGCCGGGTCGGCGCTTCTGCGCGACGAGGAGCTGGTGGCGCGCATCCTCGACGCGGTGGTGGCGGCGGTCGAGATCCCGGTGACCTTGAAGATCCGCACCGGTTGGGATCCGGACAACCGCAACGCACTCCGCATCGCGCGCATCGCGACGGAAGCGGGCGTGCAGCTCCTCGCGATCCACGGCCGCACCCGCGCGTGCGGGTTCGGCGGCGAAGCGGAGTACGACACGATCCGCGCGGTGAAGGCCGCGACGCGGCTGCCGGTCGTCGCCAACGGCGACATCGGGACCCCCGAGGGCGCGCGGCAAGTGCTCGACTTCACCGGCGCGGACGGCGTGATGATCGGCCGTGCCGCGCAAGGGTCGCCCTGGATCTTCCGCGAGATCGAGCACTTCCTCGCCACGGGCGAGCGGCTCCCGCCGCCGCCCGCGCATGAGATCCGCGATGCGCTGCTCGATCACCTCGTCGAGCTCTACGAGCTCTACGGGGCCGAGAGCGGCGTTCGCGTCGCGCGGAAGCACATCGCCTGGTACACGAAGCGCCTCGCGGGGTCGGTCCCGTTCCGGGAGGCGCTCAACAAGATCGAGTCGTGCGACGAGCAGCTCGCCGCAGTTGGCGGTTACTTCGACCGGCTCGGACAGCAGGACCCCTGCCAGCAGGACTCCTGTCTCATCGCAGGAGAACGAAAACCAACAACACCGACGAACCTCAGCTGTGCCCTGCACTCCGGAGGGGGGATGCAAGAGGGAGCGGGCATGCCCGTTCCGGGCTAGGAGCGCATACAAAGGGCGCGTCCCTTGCCGGAACAGAAGGCTTTTCCGCACTTGGCAAGCAGCGCAAATCAAGACACAAAGAGGAGTTGGCGGCATGAGGCAGACCTCCAGCGAGATCGCAGAGACGGTGCGCAAATCCCTAGAGCGTTACTTCAAGGACCTCGACGGAGAGCGGCCGCGGGCGATCTACGACATGGTGCTGAAGAACGTGGAGAAGCCGATGCTCGAGACCGTGCTCGGCAAGGCGTCGGGCAATCAGACGATCGCGGCCGAAATGCTCGGCATCAACCGCAACACGCTGCGCAAGAAGATCAGCCAGCACAAGATCAAGGTGTGAGCGGCGGAGTACCGAAGTAGGCGAACGGGGGCTCGCGGCGGGCCCCTGCTCTTTTCTTACCGATCCCGCTTCCCTCGCTGTCCCGCCGATGACCGACATCCGCATCAGGCAGGCGCTCGTCAGCGTCTCCGACAAGGCGGGACTCGTCGAGCTCGCCCGCTCGCTCTCGCTCTTCGGCGTCAGCATCCTCTCCACCGGCGGCACCGCCAAGCTCCTCGGGGCGAGCGGCATCAAGGTCACCGAGGTCGCCGAGTACACCGGGTACCCGGAGATGCTCGACGGGCGTCTCAAGACCCTGCACCCGAAGATCCACGGCGGCCTGCTCGCACGGCGCGACCGGCCCGAGCACATGGCGGCGATCAAAGAGGCGGGCACAGAGCCCATCGACCTCGTCGTCGTCAATCTCTACCCGTTCCGCGAGACGATCGCGCGGCCCGGCTGTACGTTCGACGACGCGGTGGAGAACATCGATATCGGCGGCCCGACGATGGTGCGAGCGGCGGCCAAGAATCACGCCGGCGTGGCGGTCGTCACCGATCCGGCCGACTACGACGCGATCATCGCCGAGATGGAAGCGAACGCCGGCGCGCTCTCCGCCGCGACGCGCCTCGCGCTCGCGAAGAAGGCGTTCGCGCACACCGCCGCGTACGACGCGGCGATCGCGAACTATCTCACCGGCCTCGATGCGGATCTCGCGCCGTCGCCCTTCCCCGAGCGGTTGACCTTGCAGTGGGAGAAGGTCCAGCAGATGCGCTACGGCGAGAACCCGCACCAGCTCGCGGCGTTCTACCGCGACCCGGAGCCGGTCGCCGGCGGCCTCGCCCGCTACGTGCAGCTCCAGGGCAAGGAGCTTTCCTACAACAACGTCGGCGATGCCGACGCGGCATGGGAATGCGTGAAAACCTTCGACCGCGCGGCGTGCGCGATCGTCAAGCACGCGAACCCCTGCGGCGTCGCGGAAGCGGCCGATACTCTCACCGCGTACCAGAAGGCCTTCAAGACCGATCCGACCTCCGCGTTCGGCGGCATCATCGCGTTCAACCGGCCGCTCGACGGTGCGACCGCGGCCGCGATCGCGAAGCAGTTCGTCGAGGTCGTGATCGCGCCCGAAGTCAACGCCGAAGCGCGCGCCGTCCTCGCGGCGAAGGAGAACGTGCGCGTGCTCGCCGTGTCGATGGCACGCGAAACGCAGGCCCTCGATCTCAAGCGGGTCGGCGGCGGCGTGCTCGCCCAGACGCCCGATGCACGCAACGTCGCGGTCGGGGAGCTGAAGGTCGTCACGAGGCGCGCGCCCACGGCCGCGGAGCTCGAAGATCTCCTGTTCGCCTGGCGGGTCGCTAAGTTCGTGAAGTCGAACGCGATCGTGTTCTGCGGCGGCGGGATGACGCTCGGCGTCGGTGCCGGCCAGATGAGCCGCGTCGACAGCGCGCGCATCGCGGCCATCAAGGCGCAGAACGCCGGGCTGTCGCTCGCCGGGGCGGTGGTCGCCTCCGATGCGTTCTTCCCGTTCCGCGACGGCGTCGACGTCGTCGCGCAGGCGGGGGCTAAGGCGGTGATCCAACCTGGCGGCAGCGTGCGCGACGACGAGGTGATCGCCGCGGCCGACGAGTTGGGGCTGGCGATGGTGTTTACCGGCGTGCGGCACTTCCGCCACTAGTCTTCCGAGCGTGAAGCTCCTTGTCATAGGTGGGGGCGGCAGAGAGCACGCGCTGGCGTGGAAGCTCGCCTCGAGCCCGCGCGTCCAGAAAGTCTTCGTCGCACCCGGTAACGGCGGCACTGCGCGCGAGCCCGGCGTCGAGAACGTCCCGATCACCGATCTCGAAGCGCTTGCCGACTTCGCCGCGCGCGAGCGCGTCCAGCTGACCGTGGTCGGACCGGAGGCCCCGCTCGCCGCCGGCGTCGTCGACCTCTTCCGCGCGCGCGGCTTGCGCATCTTCGGGCCGACTCGCGCCGCCGCCCAGCTCGAGAGCTCGAAGGCATTTGCCAAGAGCTTCCTGGTTCGCCACGGCATCCCCACCGCCGGGTACGAGAGCTTCACCGACGCCGGCTCCGCGCACGCCTACGTCGACGTCAAGGGTGCGCCGATCGTCGTCAAGGCCGACGGTCTCGCCGCTGGCAAGGGCGTCGTCGTCGCGATGACGGCGGCGGACGCGCACGCAGCGATCGACCGGATCCTCGTCGACGGCACGATGGGCGATGCCGGCGCAAAGCTGGTGATCGAGGACTATCTCGACGGCGAGGAGGTTAGCTTCATCGTGCTCGCCGACGGCGAGCACAGTCTCTCGCTCGCGACGAGCCAAGATCACAAGCGGCTCCGCGACGGCGACGAAGGCCCGAACACCGGGGGCATGGGCGCCTACTCGCCGGCGCCCATCGTCACCCCGGCGATGCACGCGCGCATCGTGCGGGAGGTGATCGCGCCGACGGTACGCGGCATGGCGAAGGACGGCATTCCATATTCCGGTTTCCTGTACGCCGGGCTGATGATCGATCGCGCCGGGAACCGCGCTGGAGACCTTCGGGTGCTCGAGTTCAATTGCCGGCTTGGCGACCCGGAGACGCAACCGATCATGATGCGGCTGAAGAGCGATCTCTTCGAGCTGCTGGAGCACGCGCTCGAAGGCAAGCTCGACCGGGTCGAAGCCGAGTGGGACCGGCGCGCCGCGCTCGGCGTCGTGCTTGCGGCCGCCGACTATCCGGAGACGCCGCGCAAGGGCGACCTCGTCACAGGAATTCCGCCCACGGCCGAGGATTGGCATGCGTTTCACGCCGGAACCGAGCTTGCAAACGGCAAGCTCGTCACGAGCGGCGGTCGCGTGCTGTGCGTCACCGCGCTCGGCGACAGCGTCAAGATGGCGCAGACCCGCGCGTACGAAGCCGTGGCCGCGATCCGGTTCGACGGGATGCAGTACCGGCGCGACATAGGGCATCGAGCCATCGCCGCGCGCAGGAGCTGAGCTTCTGCGCTGTGGTTAAATGCGGCGCATGAACGTCGCCGGAGTCGGGGAGTACTTCGCCGGACTGCAGGAGCGCATCGTCGCCGCGCTCGAGCAACTCGACGGCGGCACCTTCCGTCGCGACGCATGGACGCGCCACGAAGGTGGCGGCGGGGTAAGCCGGCTGCTCGAGGAGGGCGCGCTCTTCGAGCGCGGCGGGGTCAACTTCTCGCACGTGATGGGGAAGAGCCTGCCGCCATCGGCCACCGCCGGCCGACCCGAGCTCGCCGGCCGCGGGTTTGAGGCCATGGGCGTCTCGCTCGTCATGCATCCGCGCAACCCCTATGTTCCGACGGTGCACATGAACGTGCGTTCGTTCGTCGCTACGAAGGACGGCACGGAGAACGTGTGGTGGTTCGGCGGTGGAATGGATCTGACGCCGTACTACGGATTCGAGGAGGATGCGGCGCACTTCCACCGCAGCTGCCGCGAAGCGCTCGCGCCGTTCGGCCCCGAATGGCATCCGCGCTTCAAGGCGTGGTGCGACACGTACTTCCACCTGAAGCATCGCGGCGAGCCGCGCGGCATCGGCGGCATCTTCTACGACGATCTGAGCGCGCCCGACTTCGAGACCTGCTTCGCGCTCACGCGCAGCGTGGGCGAGCGCTTCATCGACGCGTACCGGCCGATCGTCGAACGGCGGCGCGAGCTCCCCTACGGCGAGCGCGAGCGCGACTTCCAGGCCTATCGCCGCGGACGCTACGTGGAGTTCAACCTCGTCTACGACCGCGGCACGCTGTTCGGCCTGCAGTCGGGCGGGCGAACCGAGGCGATCCTGATGTCGCTCCCGCCGGTGGTGAAGTGGCGCTACGACTGGCGGCCGGAGGCGGGCACGCCGGAGGCAAGGCTCTACGAGGTGTTCCTGGTGCCGACGGACTGGGCCTGAGCGTCACCGGACTACCGGCCCTGCACACCCGGTGCAGTTCCTCTAGATCTGCCCGGCGACTACGCGATCACGGCACGCTGCTAGGGCGTACGCGTGCTCGACCAGGAACGGATTGCACCGCGCGCAGCCTCGTAGCCGCGTGCGACGATCTCGTCGATCCGCTCGAACGCGAGCAGGCGCAGATCCGCCACCGGGATGCGCAGGTACAGGCTCGCCGCCTCAGCCGCGCGCCGCTCGCGCGCCCAGTAGACGCTCGCGACCAGCGCGCTGCGCGTGAGCAGGCTCATGATCGACGGCACCTCGCTCCGCGCGGCACCCGGGTGAATCCTTTCCCAGAGCATGCGCCACCCGGAGACGTCGAGCTCCCGCCCCGGCGGCGAGCGCATCTCGACCTCGGCGCTCACGTCGACCGCGAGCACGGTGCCGATCTCCGGCTTCGCCGCCATCACGTCGATCGGCAGATTGTTCACGAGCCCGCCGTCGACGTGCAGGTCCTCGCCCAGGCTCACCGGCGGCAGCACGCCCGGGAGCGCAATGCTCGCCCGGATCGCGCGCACGAGCGGTCCCCGCTCGTGCACGGTCTGCGCGGCGCGCGAGAGGTTGGTCGAAACGCACAGATAGGGGAGCGCGAGGTCCTCGATCGCGATGGCGCCGAACACGCGCTCGAGCTTCGTTCGGATCCGCCGGCCCGCGAGCAGGGCGACGACCGGAAACGTCGGATCCTTCAGCGCGGAAAAGTGCTCCTTGCAGCGGTCGAACGCCTCGCCGGGCGAGAGCCGTTGCGCCACGAGGGCGGCGATAATCGCGCCGACGCTCGTCCCGCCCACCCAGTCGACGGGAACGTCCGCCTCGGCGAGCGCGCGCAGGACGCCCAGGTGCGCGAATCCGCGCGCGCCGCCGCCCCCGAGCACGAGGCCGATGCCCGTCCCGATGAGGCAGCGCGCAAGGCGAGCGAAGTCTTCCGCCCGGTCCATGCTGACGTGGTAGTGGCAGTCGACCTCCCGGACCGCGAGAAACGCCGCCGTGCTGCGAGGCGCGGGAACTCCGGGATCGCGCAAAAGGACGAGGCTTCGCCGCGGGGCGCGCTCACTGCGCCAGCGCGCGTGGAGACCCCGTTCGGCCTCGCCGGGCTCGGGCGTCGCCGCGGCATTGGCGACGAACACCACGTGATCGGCCTGGCGGACGGCCCGCTCCGTCCAGCTCGAGAACAGCGGATCTGCCTCGTAGAGCACGAACTGGTGCGCGAGCTCCTGTTCGTTCAGCCATTGGACGAGCCGTGGGGCCGCCGGGTCCTCCTGCGCGCCGCGCGCGATCCCCTGCCCGAGCGCGCGGTCCACGCGCCGGGCATCCAGGTGGAGCGTGCTCCCGCGTAGGGCGAGCGCTTCGGCAAGCCGCCGCGCCAACTCGGCCGCGTCGGGGTCCGCGCCGGCGGGTACGACGGCGAGCGTCCGCACCACCGGTCGCACGCGCCCGGAGGTCGCGCTCTGATGCCGCAGCCGGTCGACGAGGAGAGCGCTGATCCGCCGCAGGACGGCCGGCTGCCGCTCGATCAGCCGATGGAACGCCGCCGCCGGGAGGCGCGCGAGCAGCGAATCGCGCACTGCGAGGACCGTGGCCGAGCGCCGCGCGGACGAGAGCAGCGCCATCTCGCCGAGGATCTCGCCAGCGCCGATCTCGTTCAGGGCCCGCTCGCCGGCGGTGTCGTCGATGACCCGCAGGCGTCCGCTCAGGACGGTGTAGGCCGCGTTCCCCGGGTCGCCGCGCCGGAAGAGGATATCGCCGCCGCGCAGCGCAACCCACTCGGCGTCCGCCTGGAGCTCGGCGAGCGTTGCGGGATCGGCGGAGTCGAAGAGCGCGGCGAGGTGCGAGGCGAGCTGCGCCTGCCAGAACTCCGGCCACGCGGTCGCGCCGCCGCTCGCGGGCGTGGGCTCGACCTTCGACATGGGCGTTCCTCCCGCGGGCCAGCCGGTGCATCGAAGCGAGCGGGGATCATACGCCGGGCGTGTCTGCGCGATACGCGAGGCCACGGCAGCAGCCGCATGGCGCTCGCCGAGCACCCGCCAACGCTAAAGAGCGTTTGCTCAGCAGCCGAGTTGCCGCGCGAGATCGACGAAATCGCGCGCGTTGAGGTCGAAGCGCGACTCGGGTGCAAGATCCGCCTTCACCGGATCCCCGCGTTCCATCGGCCGCTGAACGAATGCCGTCCGTAGACCCGCCCGGGCGGCCGCGTCGAGATCGTCCTTGTGCGCGGCGACCATCATCACCTCGCCGGGCGCGAGGCCGAGCATCCGCGCCGCGCCCTCGTAGGCCTCGCGGTCGGGCTTGTAGTGGCCGAAGAGCTCCGCCGACAGTACGCAGTCCCACGGCAGGCCGCCGTGCTTCGCCATGTTGGTGAGCAACGCGACGTTGCCGTTCGACAGCGTCGCGATCACGTACTTCTTCTTGAGCCGCTTTAGCCCGGCGACCGAGTCTTTCCACGGCGCGAGGCGATGCCAGGCGCGATTGAAGATGATCCTTGTCGGCGTCGGTGAGCCCCTCGATCTCGAAGCGCGCGAGGAGATCATCGAGAATCATCCGGTGCAGGCCGTCGATGTTCGTCCAGGGAAGCTCGCCGCGCCGCACGCGGTCCATTGCGGGCCGGTAGCCGCCGCGCCACGCGTCGGCAAAGGCGACCCAGTCGCGGGCGAGCTTATTCTTGCGTCCCAGCTTGCGGCCCTCGGCGGTGATCGAACCCCGCCAGTCGACCACCGTGCCGAACACATCGAACGTCAGCGCCTTCACCTCGCGCGCGACTCTTTTCACCCTTCCCCCTTCCCCCTTCTCCCTTCCCGCTCTTCCGGCAGGAAGAGCTGCAGGAGATCGTTCAGGAACCGCCGGCCGAGCGCCGTCGGGCGGATCCGCACGTGGTCGCGCTCGATGAGCCCCTTCGCTTCGGCCGCAACGAGCTGGTCGGTCGACGGCCGCAATCTGCAGACCGGTCCGCTCGAGGAAGAGCGTGACGTCGAACCCGTCGGCGAGGCGCAGCGCGTTCATCATGAACTCGAACCCGAGCTCGCGGCGCTCGACCGGACGGCGCTCCTGCACCGCGTCGCCTGCAGCGACGCGAGAGAGATACTCGCGCGGCTGCTTGAACCGCATCTCGCGCACGATGCGGTCATGGAAGGACAGCTTCGAGTGCGCGCCGGCGCCGATGCCGAGATAGTCGCCGAAGCGCCAGTAGTTGAGGTTGTGCTTGCATTCGGCGCCGGGTCGGGCATAGGCCGAGGTCTCGTAATGCGTGTAACCCGCGCCGACGAGCCGCTCCTCGACCATGTCGCCGATCGCGGCGGACGTGTCCTCGTCGGGCAGCGGCGGGGGGAAGCGGTGGAAGAGGGTGTTCGGCTCGAGCGTCAGGTGATAGAAGGAGAGATGCGGTGCGCGGGCCGCGAGCGCTTCCGCCACGTCGGCTTCGGCCTCGGAGAGCGTCTGTTCGGGCAGCGCGTACATCAAGTCGAGGTTGAAGTTGTCGAAGCTCGCGTGCGCGATCTCGATCGCGCGCCGCGCCTCCCGATCGTCGTGGATCCGGCCGAGCGCCTTGAGGTGTCGCGGATCGAAGCTCTGGATGCCGATCGAGAGCCGGTTCACGCCGGCGGCGCGGAAGTCGCGGAACTTCTCGGCCTCGAACGTCCCCGGGTTCGCCTCGAGCGTGATCTCGGCGTCGGCCGCGAGCTGGAGCCGCGCGCGGAACGCGGCAAGCAGTCGGTCGATCGCACGCGCGGTGAGCAGGGTCGGCGTCCCGCCGCCGAAGAAGATCGAATGCACGCGCCGTCCCCACACCGACGGCAGCGCGCGCTCGAGGTCGGCGATCAGCGCGTCGACGTAGGCGCCCTCGGGCAGCGCCTCCCTCAACTCGTGAGAGTTGAAGTCGCAGTACGGGCACTTCCGCACGCACCAGGGGATGTGCACGTAGAGCGCGAGCGGGGGCAGCGCGGCGAGGCGGAGCTGGGGGCCGGCGGCGGGGGCCTGTACTACGGTGCTGGGCATGACGATGCGGTGTGGCCGGATGATAGAGCAACCGGGGCAGCTCCCTGCCGCGGGCGCCGGGCGACGCCCGGGCGCGGGTCCCAGAATGGGTTTGATCCTGCCCAATTTGGGCATATACTGCCGACCCGTGACCGCCGTCCGGCCCATCGACGCGATCCTGACCAGGACGCAGCAGCGCGTGCTCGGCCTCCTGTTCGTGGGGGAGACGGAACGCACGCTGAACGAGCTCGTGCGCCAGTCGGGCGGCGGCTCGGGCGCGATCCGGAGGGAGGTCGAGCGGATGGCCGCCGCGGGGTTCCTGCGCGAGCGCCGCGTCGGCAACCAGCGCCGGTTCAGCGCCGATCGGGCGAGCCCGTTCTACGCGGCGCTGGCAGCCCTCGCGGTTAAGTCGGTCGAGCCGGCGCCCGGCCGTTCCGGCAAGCTGACGCGCCCCTCGGCGGCGCTGATCGCGGGCCGCGGCGCAGTCAGAAAAGCGCTTGCCCGCCGTGGGCTCAGGAATCCGCGGGTCTTCGGCTCGGTCGCCCGCGGCGACGACACGGAGACGAGCGACCTGGATCTGCTCGTAGACGCGCGGCCCGGCACTTCGCTCCTCGACCTGGTGAAGGCGAAGCACGCGGTCGAGGACTTGCTTCGGGTGCCGGTGGACCTCGTCACGCTGGACGATCTTCCGGAGTCCTTCCGGGCAGCAGTCGTCGCCGAGTCAGTGCCGCTGTGACCGAGCCGCCCTCGCGCGACCGCACCTACCTCGGGCACATGCTCGAGGCCATCGCACGCATCCGGCGCTATGTGGGGCGCAAGCGGCGGGCCGCTTTCCTCCGGGACGCCCTGCTACAGGACGCGGTGATCCGGAACATCGAGGTCGTGGGTGAAGCCGCGGGCCGAGTCTCCGCCGAGCTCACCGCACGGAACCCCGAGATCCCGTGGCGCGAGATCGTCGGGATGCGCCACCGGCTCATCCACGGCTATCTCGAGGTGAACCTCCTCACCGTGTGGGAAGTCATCGAGCGCGATCTACCGGTGCTGGAACGCAGTCTGCGCACCCTCGTCGAACCGCCCCCGCCACTTGCCGCCAAGCCGACTGCGCGCAAGCGGCGCGTGGCGGGCGGGTTGGCGCGAAGCGTCGTCGGTGAACCCCGGGGAACCCGTCGCATGCTCTCTTCATTGAATCTCATCCGATAACGCTGGAGGTTTAGGACAATCCCCGCATGCCTCCGCTCCTGTCATCGGCCGAATTCGCCCGCGCCCGCGGCGTGTCGGAGCAGCGCATCCGCCAGCTGCTCGCGGGCGGAAAGATCGCCGGCGCGTTCCGCGTCGGCGCACGCTGGGCGATTCCGGCCGACGCCGCCATCCGACGCACTCCCGCCGGCGGGCCGCCGCGCACGCGCGCGAGCGTCCTCAGACGGGCCGCACGGGCCTGCGAGGGCGCGCTCGCCGCCGCGGGAGTTCGCGCGCTCGTCATCGGGTCGGTCTCCTATGGCGGCGTCCGCCCGGAGTCCGATCTGGATCTGATGATCGTTTCCTACCCGGGAAAGCGGTGGAGCGAGGTGAGAGCGATCGCGGCCGATGCCGCGCGTCCTTACGGCGTTCCGGTGGACGTCATCTTCGCCGATACCCTTCCCCCGGCCGTGCGGGGAGCGATGCTGAAGGACGCGCGCCGTGCCAGCGTCCTTTAAGCACCAGCTCGCGGTCGTCGCGGAGTTGCTCCGCGAGGTTGCGCGCACGGCGAGAAGCGCGTTTCGGCGCGACGCGCGCCGGGCGGATCAGACGTCTTCACCGAGCCGCGGTCCCATGAGTAGCGGGTAGCGTTCGGGTGCAAGCGGCGCGAGTCTTGTCCGTCCTGCGGGACGCGACGCAGCGGGCGGCGGATCATCATGCTTGACCAGGGCGCGAGTGGAGGGCGATTGGCCGGGCTTGCCGGCGACTCCCGCTGGCCGCTTTCAAACGCCTGTGAGCGCGTAACGCAGCACGCCGTCGCGAATCAGTACGTCTATGTGTGCAGCGGCCTGCTCAGGCGCCTGTCCGCCAGTAAGCACGACGCCGAGCTCGATATTGAGGTTCAGCGCGAACTCGGTCAGGTTGGCGCTCGATATGAACAGACGGTTGCGATCGGCGACGACAAATTTTGCGTGGAGCGCGCCATACCGTCCGTTTGCATCGCGCGCTCGTAGCTCGTGCGGCCATGCGTACACTGCGCACGAGGCGCTATCGGAGAGACAGAGATAGGGCAGCGGGTCAAAGGCTACCTTTCCGCCGTCAGCGGTATCCGTCTCGAGCACAAACGCCACGCGCACACCTCGGGCGATCGCCCGTGAGATCGCCGCAGCGATGGCCGGCACACGGTAAGCGGCGAACGTAACGACATACAGCGATCGTCGTGCGCTGTCGATGAGCTCCAGCAGTGCGGGCTCGGTGCTTCGCAGAGGCGTGCCGATGTGTGCGGGACCGGTCCAGACCAGCTCGGTCCGACGCGATGCCGCCTCGGTGCGGATTGCAAAGTGCAGCGTGCCCAGAACGTTTGAGATCTCTCGACCACTGATCCCGGGTGAATGCTGACGCCAGGCGACAAGCAGGGCATCCAGCCGCCGCGACGCGTCTGGTGACAACCCTGCCGACACTATATCTGGCGCACGCTCGAGCCGGTCGCATACTACGGTAACAACGTGAGTTGACGTTTCTCGCGCGAACTCGAGAGCGGCGGATAGAACGGGCTCGGGGAGCGCCATGCCCGTCAACCGAACAGCGGCTCGACTGAGCTGCCGAGCGCGCGCGCGAGCAGTGACCGGTCCAGATACTTGTTGCCCCGTTCACAGGAGGTTTCCGGCGCAAACAGGCAGGCGTGGCACGCCGCGCCATGGAGCGTAGCGGTCCCGTCCTGCGCGGGGTGGTGTTCCGCGCACAGCGGGTCGGACGAGCATAGCTGCATGCTTTCCAGCGCGAGGCGGATCAGGCGCCCGAGACGATGCGGCTCGCCCTGCGAGACCAGTCCGCCGAGCGTGCCCTCGCTGTCCGGCGCCGCGGTATAGAGCAGGAGGCCGGCCATCGGCATGGCGTCGGCGCTGCCATCGTCGCAATAGATGCGCTCGCGGATACTGGCGGCGCTATAGCCGGACTCGAGCGCCAGTTGTCGCATGAGGGCGTGCGAGAAGGAATGCATCAGCGCATACCGGATCCCCGGAAACCCGGCTTCGGCCGGAAGCTTGTTCCGCGCCCGGCGCCAGGCCGCGTGGGCCGAGCGGAACTCTCCTTCACGCGCCGCCACCCTTCTTTCCCATTGCAGCAAGGCGTCGCGCCTGAAGTGAAGAAAGATGCCTTCACCCCGAACCTCTGAAACCGGCACCCAGGCAGGCGCGCCTCGTGCGAGTGGCGCGCGCAACTCGGGCGGGATATCCGCAGGGTCGGGGTAGTCACCGGGCGAATCAATGCGGGTGAAGCCGATCAACGCACGCACCTCACGCAATCGCTCGACGCGAACCACTTTCTCGAACCACGCCTCGTATCCGACCGGGGCGCGAACCGACGTCAGCTCGAAGTCCCGCGTGTTGCGCACCGGATTTGCCGCCGAGAATACTTCCCACTCCGGGGCCTTCAGATCGGTGGCTCCCTCACCAGGGGTTGTACCGCTGCGCCGAGCCCCGATCGCTTTCCAGATCTGATCGTCGGAATACGTCTCGAGCCCTTTGAGGTTTCCCACCGCCCGGAAAGCCGCGATCACGTCCTTCGAGGTCGCGTGTTGCAGCACGACCCATTTGTCTTCCACCAACTGCGGCAAGGGATCAGTGTGCGTAGGCACCGACATCGCCGAAAGCGAGATTCCGAACATGAGTTGCTCGCGCCGAGGAGCATCGTCTCCGCCTGCTCTTCACATCCTAGGTGCGAAGTCGCGCAGGTCGGGCGTCGGCCGCGGCATTCGAATACCGTGTCACTCGCGGCTGCGTCGCCGAAGGCCTCCACCATCGAACGTTTCGCGCCACACGTATCGCACTCGACCAACAAATCGGCGGCTTCGTCGCCGATCCCGACCTTGCGCAGACGCAGGGGGCCGTTGCATGCAGTCGAGCCGCGATGCGTGAAGCCCAGCCACGGAAAATCGTCGAGGTGGCCGTGAGCGCACGCGAGCTGGAACCGCGTCGGCAGCACGTCGGGCGGGTTGGGCGACTTGTTGCAATTCACATGGCGGTAGCGCACGCGGTCGGGGCGGTAGGCGTCGGGCCGCAACTCGAAGAGACCGGACGCGAGCGGTGCCACCAGATCGCACAGGGGCAGCGATACCACTGCGGGAACGGCGTCACCGGCACGCCGATCTTTCTCCAGCGGATCGCGGGTGGTCTCGTCGGGCTCGACCGGCGGGAGCATGAGGCGTTCGACCTGCTGCCGAGCTGCGCGCGAACCGCGCGGAGCAGGCGCTCCTCGCCTACGGCCTTGGCGTGGACGAGCTTCCAATCGTCCAGGCCCATGACCATCGCGGCGATGTTCGGCAGATCCACCATCGCACCCACGCCGTAGGTGTGCAGAAGCTGGGTCGGGCGAACGTCGCCCACCTTGTGCTCGGCCATTACGGCTGCGCTCCCGCCGTTGGGGTTGCAAGTGGGGGAGCCGCTGCGGGCGGTGCGGGCGGCGGGGAATAGGCCTGCCCGTAGCCGTCATCCAGCGGCCGGTCATCGAGCACCAGCCCGACGCTCGGCTCGACATCGCGGAGCGACCCCAAACAGGTGAAGAGCTCCCAATCGCCGAGCCCCGCCTCTCCAGCAGCGGCAGCGTCATACCGTCGCGCTCGCCTGATAGCCGAGCCGCGCCCCCGGCTTGGGTGTCGCGGCGCGCAGCCAGTGATCGAGACGACTCTGGAGCAGCTGGGTCACGCGGGTGCTTCGGCGCCGATTGGGTGACTTCAGCTGCGCGACGCCGATCGCCGCCAGGGCGCCTGCACGATGGCAGCGCTGCGATCCATCTGGCCGGCCGACGCATTCGCGTTGAACTCGGTGCCGGGCAGCCGCACGAGCGACGCGAGAAGCGCCGACAGGCCGCGGTCCAGGGCGCGCGGCGCGAACGGCGTGACCGAGAGCGCCTCGACGTGCTGGTAGAAGGTCGCGTGATAGTGCTCGAAGCGTTCGTAGTGCGAGAGGTCGCGCGGCCGCGCCCAGTTGAAGACCGTGCAGCACGAGCCCCGGCGATTGCGCTGCGCCCGACGCGGCTCGTCGCCTGGATGTACTCGGCCGTCGTCTTCGGCTGCCCGGCCACCACCATCAGCCCGAGCCGCTTGCACGTCGACGCCGACGGAGATCATGTTCGTCGCGAGCACGACATCGATCGGCCGTTGGCGTGGCCGGCTTGCCTTGACCTTCACATGCGTCGGTCAGGGCCGGATCGATGCCGCACCTCCAGCCGGTCGAGCATCCTCGGGATGTCGGCCGAGTTCTTGCGCGAGGTGAGTTCCTCGAGCGCCGGCACGATGCGCCGGCGCGCAAGCCCGCGCTGGTCGATCTCGCGCAAGCGCGCGTCGCACGTCGTCCTCGACGAGCCGGCGCATGCCGCCGAGCTCGCGCAGCGAGTTGAAGTAGCCGACGCAGCGTCATCCAGGGATCGGCTGCCTGTGCCGTAGCTGCTCGAAGAAGCGTCTGGCCGGCCGCGAGAAAGCGCGACGTACACGCGGATCAGCGCGAGCCTTGAGCCGTCGCCGGGCGCGCAGATGCCGAGGTAGCGGCGGCCCGGGGTGTGCTCGCTCGGCCGGCGCTGGACGCGCGAAGAAGTTGTCCTCGACGTCGAGCCCCTGCGGCGGGAACACCCGCACGTCGCGCAGGAACAGCGCGTGCACCTGCTCGCGCGCCTGTCGGATCGTCGCGGTCGACGCGATCACCTTCGGACGCACCGCTCGCCCATCGACCTCCCAGGTAGCAGAGCTCGATCGACCGCGGTCTCGTAGAGGCCGACCAGTCGTCCCGAGCGGTCCGGTGATGAGATGCAGCTCGTCCTGGATGATGAGATCCGGCGGCCGCAGCGGCCCGTGCTCGACCGCGCGCACGCCGGGGAGGCCGTGACGCGCAGGATGCTGACTCGCATCTCGATGTCACGGCGACGTGAACCCGTGACGCGGGCAGTAGCCGTCCACCCGGCCGAAGAGCATCTGCGTCGCGCCGTTCCACGGCATCTGCGCGAACTTGTCGACGGTCGCGATCAGCAGCGCCGGCAGCCGCCGATAGATCTCCTCGTCGACGACGAGCACCGGGATCCCTTCATCGGGCGCTCCGGTGCGGCTGAAGTCGCAACGCCCGAGCGCGTCGCCGCAGAACGTCAACACCCGTGCGCGCCCTTGAGCGTAGGTCTCGACGTTGACGTCCCGCCCGGGCTTGATCTCGTGCCCGCACCACGGGCAGTTGGTCAGCTGGAGCGGTGTGCCGGTCCCCGACCCTGGCACCCGTCGCCGTGCGCTGCGATGGATCGCCTGATGCGCGTCGCTCGATGCGTGTTCGGCGTCGCGCGCATGGCCGACCCAGAGCCCGATCCGGAAGGGCTCCGCGCCCCAGCGTCTGTCGCGTCGCGCACGCCGGATCACCTCGCACGCGCAGATGAGCGCGGCCGCGCGCTGGAACTGCTGGAGCGTGAGCAGCCGCAGCGTGTAGCGCATGAGCACGGCGACGCCCGTGCGTCGACCGAGCCGGCCGCTCGACGACCCCTTGCAGCCGCGCGGATCGCCATCGCGAAGGCCGCGAAGCCGAGGTACGCCTCGGTCTTGCCGCCGCCGGTCGGGAACCAGAGCAGGTCGGCGATCGCGGCCGCCGCGTCGCTGCGCTCGGGGTGATCGAGCTGCGTGATACCGGGCAGATTGAGCAGGACGAAGGCGAGCTGGAACGGACGCCAGCTCCGATTGGCAGGTTGGTCGAGCTCTTCCGGCGCTGGGCTGACCCCGGCGCGACGGCGTTCGGCCGCGAGCGCGTGGATGCGCTGTTGCCACATCGCTTCATTCGCGAAACGGAACGCGCGCCGGGCATTTGCGTCGGCAGCGAGAAACGCGATCCCGGCGAGGATGCGCCGGCGCGCCTCGTCGCACGCCGCCATCGCTTCCTGTGCCGCTTGCCGATGCGCGGCGAGCCCGTCTGCGCCGCTCGCGGCCCGCGCCTGGTTGCGTGTGATCCACGCGGCATACGCGTCCGGCAACGCGCGCAGCGAGGCGAGCAGCGCCTCGTCCGGAATCTCGGCCAGCGCCTTCATGTCGAGTATGACGCGCGCGAGCCCGGTATGTCCTCTGCCGTGGGCGGCGCGGTCACGGGCACTCGTAGATCGGCATCACTCGCGTCGCGAGTCGAACCGCGAGCGTTGCATCGTCGCCGTGCGTCTCGGCATGGACAGCAACGCCGTGCCCGACGGCGAACTCGACGAGGCGCCGGTAGAGCATCGCGAGCTGGCGTCGCTCGTCGAATGCAACACCTTCGCCGTTGCTGCCCGCAGCCGGCCGCCGCTTCTGGAAAACCGCCGCGCCATCGGCCGAAGCCACCTCGAGCTCGGGCTGGAACAGCAACTCATCGTCCTTGGGATTGCGCGAGGACATCGGCTGCGCGTTCACGAGGAAGAGCGATACCACCCAGTCGTCTGCGAGCTTGCGGATGCGCCCGTGCAGGATCACCTCGGGCTGCGCCGGATCGAGTGCCATCGAGTGAATTTCGCCGGCGCGCAAGGAGACCGACACTGCCTTCCCGCCTGCCGGGATCTGCTTCCACACGGCATGCGGATTGCCCTTCTCGGTCGTCAGGGTCGCGCTCTTCTCGCGGCTGTACCGGCCCCAGCGCGCCGTGACCGAGAGCGCGGTCGCGTCGCCGCGCACTGTACACGTCAACCCGATCGCCGCTGGTGCCAGCGTATCGGTGGGCAGGGCGAGATCATCGGCGCTGCCGTCTTCCACCGTGCCCGAGCCGTCCGCCGCGAGCGCGTCGGACTCCGCGGCACGGACTGCGTGCGGCGGGGCACGAGGATACCGACCAGATAACGGTCAGAGACGCGGCTCTCGTCGACTTCCTCCACCGGGCCGCCGGCCGGCCCGAGCAGCTCCCTGACGACCAGATCCTCGAGCTCGGCGCGCACCGCGACTGAACTCGGCACTGCGTTCGCGAGGATGCTCGTGGGGCTAGCGGGTGTGACGGGGGAAGCGGCTGTATCGTCGGGCGAATCGGTCATCGAGTTCTCGTTCTTCGGTGAAGGCTAAGCGTGCTCAAACCAACTCCGGCTTGTTCGCGGCAAGCCAGGCCTGCACATGCGCTCGCAGCGTGGTGGCGCTCGCCACACACTCGGCGACCACGGCGTCTGGGACCAGATCGCCCGAGTAGTCCGCGAGGTTGCGCTGCTTGCGCAGCGCGTCCAGAAGCCGCACGCGCTCGGCCGGCAAGCGCGACCGTGAGGTTGAGCGTTTGGATTGCGGTTTGATGATGACCGGGCCGGCTCGTCAGTGTGCGGTAGCCGTGCGCATGCAACGCCACGACGGCCGCCTGCATGATCGCCTTGTAGGCCGCATCGAAGCGGTTCTCGGCGCTCAAGCTCACGAGCCGCGCGTCGGCGAGGTTGCGGTCGCTGCGGCGAGGAGCCGCGCACGACTACGCGGTACGGTGCGATCGCGTCAAGACTGATGCCCAGCAAGTTCTGCAAGGTCATGGTCGTTGCCGATCAGGAAGATCTTGGGTTTCGCGAGCACGTCGCGCAGGAAGGCGTCCCGCTTGCGACTTCTTCGCAAGCTCGCCGGCCGAAAGAAGCTTGGGATTCACCTCGCGGCCGAGCGTCGCCTGCGCGGGATGGAGGAAGCTCACCAGCTCGGCGAACGCGAGGTCGCCGATCACCATCAGGTCGATGTCGCTACCGGGCGCCTCGCGGCCCTGCGCGACGAACCGAACACAAAAGCGCTGCGGATGTGTTGCGCGGCCGGCGCGAGTGCCTCGGCGAGCACGTCGGCGAGCCCCGAGGTCTTGCGCAGGATGCTCGCGACCTCCTCGAACACGGGGCAGGCGCGATCGGCGCTGTAGACCTGCTGGTTGCCGCGCTTCTCGCGCCGGAGCAGGCCGACTCGGCGAGGCGATTCAGCTCGCGCGTCAACGTGCCGGCGGCAGACCGTGCGACGCGCCAGCTCACGCCCGTGGAGCGCTTCCTCCGGACGCAGAAGCAGCAGGCCGAGCACGCGACGGCGGTACTCGGGGAAGAGGAGAGAGGCTAGGGTCTGATGCATTTTAGGCAGCGATTGTCGCCTTTTATGCGGCGATTTTCAACGCCTGTCTCTACGTACCCTCGGCGTCGAATAGTCCGCCCTGCACGACTGTGAGCGCTGGGCGAGCACGGCAGACCGCGCGTGCGAACCGGTGTCGCGGCGGCCTCGCGGGCGGCACGCTCGGATTCGTCACGTTGCTCGGCTTCGTAGCGCTCGCGGTTGAGCGTCGAAAGGCGGCGGAGGATTTCGAGGCGGGCGGGTTCGCTGATGGTGAAGCGAACGCGGTTCTTCAGGGAGGGAACGATGAGGATGGAATCCATGGCCAATGTCACGTCGCCCAACCATAGGACTGGCCACCGCCCGATCGATCGACTCCAGAGAATCCGAAGTCGAATCGCGTCGGCCTCCAATCGGGCGAGTGAAAACGATTGTTGAGGGTGGTAAGGCCGATAGCGAGTTCACGCCGGAACGCCGACTATTAGATCGAGCAATAGCTTCCGACTCGGTCAGAATCTGGTCTGTGAGTGGACTGGGAGGGCAGGGTTTCGAAAGCATCGGACGGAGAGAAGTTCAGATCTCCTCTTCAGCGACGAGAAGTTCACAGACCCAATCTGCTCTGAATGATGCTCAGTGAAGGCGAGATATGCCTCTGCCGCGAGCGCCATCACGACGATCCTGTGAAGAAAATCACTGCCTCTGTTAACGAGCCGGATGTGAAGTTGCTACGGGACTCGTGCATTGACCAAGATCATCGAGATTCCTTTCTTTGCGCATCCCACCCTTCCGGATGCCGCGCGAATGCGTGGCCGCGGCCGATGGCGTGGTAGAGCTCAGGGCGTGATCTCTCGAAAATAGCCACCATTTCTCGCGAGCACTACGGCTGTAACGATTCCTGTCCCGCTCCGGCTTCACCTCTCGCCGCACGATCTCAATCAACTCGGGAAAGTCCTCCGCAACTCGACCCGGGTAATCCTGCGGCACACGCCCCTCTCGCAGCCATCGATCGCGCTGGTCCTCATCGGCCTCCGCCAAACTCCTATCCACATTGCGCGCGAGCGGCCAGTCCCAGAAGTTGATCACCCAGCGCGAGGGCTTGTGCTCGGGATGCTGAGTTCAGCTCTTCGCCGTTCAGATAGGGGAACAAAGCTGCGCCGTTCTTCGCATCGCGGGCGATCAGCGCCTGCGCGGCGGCTTCGCTCATCGTGAAGCCCATCCCGAGGACGATCGAACCCTGGAACGACTTGTTGCCGTTCGCTCTCAGCGGCTTCGGGCTCCACTCGTCTTCGGCCGACAGGAAGGCGGAGATCGTCGGAACAGATGTCCGGATAGCCGATACGCTCCGTGCCATACACCACGATGCACGTGCACCGCGCTCGCGACGACGGCCGCCGCTCCCGGCCACGGAAAGTTGGGCTGCGCCGAGTAGATGGAAAAGCCACCGGTGAGCATCGCCTCAAGCCCGACCTGCCGGGTGTCGCCCTCGGCGATGGTGTCACTGCGAGCAGCCCGAAGTTGCCGCCGGCGCGTACGACGCTGCCGCGCGCAGGAAAAAGTACGCGCAAAGATCGGCGCTGCCGCGGCGGCCACCGGCCTGGTGCAGCACCTGATAGTCGCGATAGTCGGTGCAGGAGCCCGGTGATCTTCTGTCCGCCGACGAACGGCGGATTGCCCATCAGCGCATCGAACCCCGGGTGATCCGTGTGCAGGAACACCTCCGGAAACTCCACCAGCCAGTGAAACGGCCGCCGTATCGAGGGCGCGCCCCGCGGATTGAGTAGCGCATCGGCCTTCTGCTGGAGCGTCCAGAGATGGTCCGGCTCCGCAGCGCGCCGCTCAGTCCACGCGGCACCAGTACGCTGCCCGCTTCCAGCAACAGTTCCTCGAGCTTCGCGTCGAGCAGCGTGCGGCTGCGCGCGGCGCTGCTGCCGGCGCTCGCAAGCGCCGCGCCGACGATCAGATCGGCCATTACCCGCACGGTTGCGAGTGCGGTCTCGGCCTCGCGGTGCAACCGGGCCTTGAACTCCGAATCGCGGATGTCGAGCACGGTGAAGCGCGCGAGCTGCTCGCGCTTCTCGCGCGCAGCGTCCAACGTCGCGCGCATTCGTCGCGGATGTAGGCCATCACCCGGGTCGTGGCGCGCGCCGGGATCAGGTGGAAGTGCTCGATCTGCTCGGGCAGGTGCAGGCCGAGCAGGCTGTCGCCGCACTTGAGCGCGTGGTCGAGGAAGGTGAACGGCCGGTCCTTGTGCAGCGTGACGAGCCAGAGCGAGAGCTTCGCCATCTCGACGGCCATCGGATTCACATCGACGCCGTAGAGGCAGCGCTCGGCGACGAGACGGCGTGCGAGCGCGAGGCGCTCCTCGGCATCGCGCGGCAGAAGCTGCTGCCCGTGGAAGGCGTTGGCTGGCAACGCTTCGGGAATGGTGAGCGGGACGACGTTCGCGGCAGTGCCCGCGGTTGTCGCGGCCTCATTGGCCTGCTCGACGCCTGCCCACGCTTCGACCAGCCGCTCGGACAGGTAGCGGCACGCCTGCACGAGGAACGCGCCGGAGCCCATGGCGGGGTCGCAGACCTTGAGCGCGAGGATCTCCGCCGGGCTCTTCAGCGTGTCCACGTGGGCTCTACGCCGGCGTCGGCGCCGGCGTAGACGCAGCGGGTCGAGCGTCGTCTTGACGATGACCTCGGTCAGGGCTGCGCGGCGTGTAGTGCGTGCCGGTGCTGCGTCGGTCCGATCCCTGCGTGACGTAGACGCTCCCGGCGTGAATGACGAGCGGGTAGACCGGCCGTGTCCTCGCGCAGCAGGTGCGCCTAGGGACGCACGCGCTCGAGCAGCCCTTCGTGCCCGGCGCATGCGCCTGCAGCAGGAGCGGATCGGGCGGCTCCGCACGCGTCGAGGTCGCGCCGCAACGCCGCCGGCGTGCGGCCCGTCTGGTCCTTCAGGAACTCGACGAGCTTCGCCTCACCTTCGCGCTGGCGAGCTTCGAGTGCGACGAGCTCGATCTCCTTGTCCTCGCTCCCGCTGCAACGCAGGCCGAGCACGGTGTCGGCAGCGCGGCGGGCGGTGTGGTCGAGCAGGCCCTCGTAGACATGGCCGATCTGCTCGATGTCGAGCGCGCGGAAGCTCAGGCGCCGCGGCTCCGCTGGCCACCGCCCGGCACGCGCACCTGCAGGATCTGGAGGGCCTCGAGCAGGTGCAGCACGGTGCGGTTGTTGATCGGCAGCGGGCGAGCCGCGGTGTCGCGCCAGCGTCGTGCCGGCCGCGCGGCCTTCGAGGAACGGGAAGCGGTCGGGATCGAACAGCGCTGCCGCCGTAGCGCAGGCAGGCGCAGGTCGTCGTGTTCGACGCCGCCGTGGACGCGCGCGGAAGGTGGCGAGCAGGCGGGACCAGGCGTCGTGCCGGTCGCTCGAGGAGCTTCCTCGCCATGCTGGTCGGCCGCCTCGCGCAGCTGGTCGCGCAGCGTCGAGACGCGCGTAGTGCTGGTCGTAGAGCGGGTCGCCGAGCAGGAGCAGCCCGCGCTCCTCGGCGGAGAAGAGGAAGACGAGCCGCATCATCACGGTGAGCGCGGCTTCGTAGAGCGCCTTCTCGGCGACGCCCGCGAGGAGCTCGCCCCTGCAGGTCGTGATCGATGCGGTCGAGCGGCCTGGACCAGCACCTCGACCGCGCGGCGCACCTGGTAGGCCGAGCTGGTCGGTGACCTCCTGCTGGTTCTGCGCGCTTTCGGCGAGCATGGCGGCGAGCGTCTTCCGCCGGCGGCACGCCGAAGAAGCGGCGCACGCCGAGGAGGGTGCGGAACGCGCGAAGCGTGAGCGGCTCCTCGATCCAGAGCGCGGCGTACCAGGTGACGAAACTCGTGGCCTCGCCCGGCCGGGCCGTCGACGAGCATCCAGTGCGCTCGCCGTTGGTGACGAGGCCGAGCGGCACGTCGGTGGCGTGCAGCAGCTCCGTCATGCGCGTCGACGGCGAGGCGTTGCCCAGGGGGCGCCGGCGACGGGTGTGTCGAGCGCCTGGTCCGGCGGGAACACTGCGATCAGGAGCGCGGGCAGTGTGTCCTCAGCGCGCTTCAGCGCATAGTCGGGCCGGAGCGTCTCGCCGTGCTCGGCGATGCGCGCTTCGAGCCCGGTCGGGAGCGCCTGGCCGCGCAGTAGCGCTTCGGCAGGGAACTCAAGCACGTCGCGCAGCACGAGCTCGATCCACGCGGTGTGGATCGCGCGGTCGTGCCTGGTGTCCTCCCACTCGGCGTAGGCGAGCCGGGTATTTCGAGCGAGATCGGACTCGGTCGTGTCGAGGCCTTGCGGGAACACGCGCATGAGGACCGGCAGCGACAGGAACGGTCCGGAGATCTCGACGAGCGACAGCCATTCGGCGTGGTGGCGTGCGATCGACACGATGTCAGTTCGCGAGTTGCGCGGGAACGAGGAAGGTCACGGCACCGGGAAGAGCCGCGGGTGCGGATCGGCGTAGCGGGCGCGGATGAGGCGCTCCTCGCGGTCGATCTCGCCAGGGAGCTCGTCGAGGCGCCGCCGCAACGCATTGCGGTCGCGCTCGAACTGCTCCCGTTCCGGTGTGGTGAAAAGCTCGAGCTGGGGGTTCACTGCGTCGAGCTCCTCGCCGATCCGCTCTGCAAGCTCCTGCATGCCGCCGCGCATCGTCGGCGACTTCGCGCTTGGCGCGCTCGTCGAGCCGGCTGCGCAACGTCTCGGTGCGGTCGCGCATGCGGGCTTCGAGGGCACGCAGCAGAGTGTCGCGATGGTTGTGCCAGAGCGCGCGCAGCCGCTCCATGAACCTCGGACCTGCCGCCGTCCGCGAACCGGCCGCCAGCAGCTGCTCGAGCTCGCCGATGCCGTTGATCCGCGTAGAAGCGCCCTTCCTTGAGTCGCCCGCCGGCGGAGATGATCTCTTCGTGGAGCCGCTGATTGTCGGCGCCGAGCACGACCAGGCGCGCGTGGGCGATCGCAACCGGCGCATCGAGCCGCTGTTGGCGGCGACGACCCGCGCGGTGATGCGGTGCAGGCGCTTGTCGGCCCAGCGCCCAGACCTCGCGCGCGCAGCAGCCGCAGGCACATCTGCACGAGCCGGTGGTTCAGGTGCACGAGCACCACGTCGTCGCGGCCCTGCGCGAGCGCGTGGTCGAAGACGATCGGCCGCACGTCCTGCGGTGTGCGGATGCGTCGAGGCCCTCGTGCGCCGATTGCCAGCTGCCGCGCAGCATCGGCAGCCGGAACACCGGGCAGCGCGCTCGCTTGGCGGACGCGTCGGGCCAGATGCCCGGGACGCTGGTCGCGACGAGCGGCGGCTGACCGGCCAGTTCGAGGCGCGATCTCGACGACGGCCTGGACGTTCTCGGGGGTCAGGTCGAGCTCGCGCCGCGTCTCCTGGAGCTGGTCGTGCAGCTTCGCGAGTCTGTTCGCGCAGCTCGCGCTCGAATGCGCAGCAGCTTGCGGCCCGGCTCGGCGTCCCGCTCGGCCGCGGCTGGTGTCGAGCTGGGTGCGCCGGCCGAGCATCGCCTCCTCGACCTGCTCGGCGATCACCGGGCCGACCTTGCCGAGGTCCTCGCGGATCGGTCTCGACCTTGCGGGCGGCCCGCATCAGGAACTCGAGGTCGCCTTCGAGGTCGCCCGGCGCCGCAGCCGGCGCGCCGCGCGCACGCTCGCTGGTAGCCCTGCGCCGACGAAGTGGTAGATCAGCACCTTCGTCGGCCTTCTGGCCGTGGCGGTCGATGCGGCCGTTGCGCTGCTCCAGGCGGTTCGGGTTCCACGGGATCTCGAAGTGGACCAGCCGGTGAGCAGTGGTTCTGGAGGTCGATGCCCTCGGAGGCGGCATCGGTGGCGAGCAGGATGCGCACCGGGCTGACTCGTCGGGGTCGGCCTGGAAGGCGGCCTTGACCGCTTCGCGCTCTTCGGTGTCCATGCCGCCGTAGATCGTCAGCGAGCCGGTCGTGCCGCCGTGAAGCCGCTCGGCGGCGAGGACGCTCCATGAGCCAGTTCTGGGTGGCGCGGTACTCGGTGAAGACGATCACCCGCTCGTCGTTCCATCTGCCGCTCAGGCCGGACGTGCGTCGTTCAGCCAGTCGATCAGGCGCTGCGCCTTCGCGTCGCGCTGCGCCGCGGCGCCGCTCCGCCCAGGCGCTGCATCTGCTTCGAGCAGAGCTCGCGCTCCTCGTGCGGTCGGCTCGCGGAACAGCCGGCGTGGCCGCGTCGACGCGCGTCGGTCGTCGGCCTCGTCGTACTCGTCGTCGTCGGCGTAGTCCTCGTCGACCCGGTCGATCTGCCGGCGCAGGATGCCGACCGACGGCCTGCGCGGCGCCGCCCGACTTGGCGCGTGCCGAGCAGGACTCCTCGTGCTGCTCCAGCGTGGTCGCGGAAGGCCGCCGGGCGACGAGAAGAGGCGCTTCTTGAGCGAGCTTCAGGACGAACTCGGTGGCGAACCGCTCGGCCGTCGTCGCGCGCGCCCGCTGCACGCAGCTCGGCGTAGCGCTGCAGGGCGCGCGTGGACCGCTCGCTCCTCGTCGGTGTACGCCACCTCGAGCGGCTCGAGCGATCCGCGCTCGGGAAGCGCGGCGTGCCGTCCCAGCGCGGTGGCAGCTCGGTCTTGAGCCGGCGGACCATCACGGCGTCGAGCTGCTTCGCGGTCGGGCGGCACGCCGCGCGCGAAGCGCTGGTTGTCGAGCAGCTCCAGCAGGGCCGTGAAGCTCTCCGGGTAGCCGTTGTGCGGCGTGGCCGTGAGGAACAGCTTGTGCTCGAAGTGCGGCGCGAGCGCGCGGATCGCCTGGGTGCGCAGCGAGTCGGTGGCGTATCGCCCGCGGCCGGAGGGCGCGACGTTGTGGGCCTCGTCGACGATCAGCAGGTCGAACCGGCGCGGGTAGGTCGGCTCGCCCGGCAGCCGGCAGGACTTCGCGGAACAGCCGCAGCGGCCGCTCGCGCTTGAGGAAGTCGATCGAGGTGATGAGCCGGGGGAAGTGGGTCCACGGGTTGACGTGGATCCCCGCGCTGCGCCGCAGCTCCTTCATCAGCTCGCTGTCGACGATGCGGAACTCGAGGCCGAACTTGTCGCGCATCTGGTCGCGCCACTGGATCTGCAGCGACGCCGGGCAGACGATCGAGCACGCGTCCGCGCGCGGTGGCGGAGGATCAGCTCCTGGATCGACCAAGCCCGGCCTCGATGGTCTTGCCGAGGCCCGACGTCGTCGGCGATCAGCAGGTTGACCCGCGGCATCTGGATCGCGCGGACGACCGGGTCGAGCTGGTAGTCCTCGATCTCGATGCCGCTGCGGAACGGCGCCTGGAGCGTGCTGGCGTCGGCCGTGCGAGGCGGCGCCCCAGCGGACGGCGTCGAGGAAGGCGTCGAGCTGTCGCGGGCTCGTCGAAGCCGGTCGGCTCGGGCAGGGCGACGCGCGCTCGAGGACGCGCGCGCCCGGCTCGAGCTCCCAGACGACGCTGCAGCTCTTCGCCGAGGGCGTCGTCCTCGACCGAGGAGAGCGAGACCAGGTGCTGCATGCTCGGCCGGGGAGAATCCGGGATCGCGTCGCCGCCGTCGATCTCTGTGACGACGAAACGCCGGTTCCGGACCTGAACGAGCTGCCCGGGGGTTGGAGTGGGGGAAAGAGTCGCGACAGGGGGCATGGGGGGGCGTTATGACGGCAGCGACCAAGGCGTGGAACAGTAATGCAAGTTGACACGGTCGGGGCATTCCCCATTCCGCGCTTGCGCCCGCACCTACGTCGGTCTCGGCTGAACTGGCGGCACGGAACCCGTCGATCCTATGGCGCGAGATTGTCGGGGATGGGAGGTATCAGGCCATCATGGACTCGAAACTGGGCGCACCGCGCTGGCCTGGCGCGCGATGCACCAGCACGCGGCACTGCTGCGTCAGAAAATCAGAACTCGATCTCGCACCGAAATGAATTGTCATGGCCCGGGCAACTGGCTAGGCTGATCCACGAGTTCCCTCTTTCTTCGCTCTTTCCCAGGAGTGCCCGATGGCCGCTCCCACGAAGCTGCTGACGCAACCGTACTCCGCCTACTCCCGCGGCGCCTTGCCCGAGGAGGATCGCGAGTTGACCCACGTCGAGCGCGGCGCGCCATGCGGCGAGTACCTGCGGCGGTTCTGGCAGCCGGTGGCGCTCTCGTCCGAGCTCGGCGAGCTGCCGCTGAAGGTGCGGATCTTCGGCGAAGAGCTGGTGCTGTTTCGCTCGAAGTCGGGCGACGTCGGCCTGCTCGAGCTGCACTGCAGCCATCGCGGCACCTCGCTCGAGTACGGCATCTGCGAAGAGCGAGGCCTGCGCTGCTGCTACCACGGCTGGCTGTACGGGGTCGACGGGCGCATCCTCGAAACGCCGGGCGATCCGCCGGAATCGACGCTGCGCTTCCAGGTCTGTCACGGCGCCTACCCCGCGATGGAATACAAGGGGCTGGTGTTCGGCTACTTCGGCCCGCCCGAGAAGAGGCCCGAGTTTCCGATCTACGACAGCTACGAGCATCCGGGCGACCGGCTCGTGCCGTACTACATCACCTACCCGTGCAACTGGCTGCAGGTCCACGAGAACGTGATGGATCCGGCGCATGCCGTCTTCCTGCACACGCGCATCAGCTTTTCGCACTTCGCGGACGCGTGGGGCGAGCTGCCGGCCATGGAGTTTCCGCAGACCCCGACCGGGATGGTCTACGTCACCTCGCGCCGCTGGGGCGACAATGTGTGGGTGCGCTCGAACGACATTCTCCTGCCGAACCTCGCCCAGGTCGGTCATGTCTGGGAGGACGGGTCGGAGCCGAAGGAGTTCAGCCGCGTCGCGATCACCCGCTGGACAGTGCCACTCGACAACTCGACCTGCCGCATCATCGGCTGGCGCCACTTTCATCCAGATGCCGATCCGCGCGGCCTCGCCGACGAATCGAAGTGCGGGCCGGAGTCGGTCGACTTCTTCGGCCAGGGCGCGGACCGCTCATACGAGGAGCGCCAGCGTATCCCCGGCGACTACGACGCCCAGGCCTCGCAGCGGCCGATCGCGATCCACGCGCTCGAGAACCTGACCAAGTGCGATACCGGCGTGGCGCGGCTGCGGCACTTCCTGCGCCGCGGAGCGCAGCGCATCGCCGAGGGGGCCGAGCCGGAGCTGTCGCCGGTGCGGTCGAACGGCCTGATCCCGACCTATTGCCACGACACGGTCGTGCGGATCCCGATGCGCGAGGGCGCGAGCGCGGACGAGGACAAGGCGTTCGTGGGACAAGTTGGCCACGCAGTCACGAAGATCGTCGTGCAGGGCGAGCACCAGGGCGCGGCGGATCGTACCGAGCGCGTCCGCGCAGCGCTCCGCGAGTACGCCGAGCGGCAGCGGATGGCCCACACACTATAGATAGGGAGCACCACTCATGACGAGCCCGATCCACCCCGGCGAGGTCGCCTGGACCGGCGAGAACCCCGGCATCTACCTCAAGGAAACGCAGGACGGTCCCTGGACCGGCCTGGTGACTTTTTTCCGCATCCTGTGGTCGCCGCACGGGATGGGACACGGCGTCGTCCTGCTCGACGAGCCGGCGACCGAGAAAGGCCTGCCCGAGGTGCGCAACTTCTGCATCACCGACAACGAGCCGCTCGCGCGCTTTCTCGTCGCCGAGTTCTTCTCGAAGTTCATGTCGTTTCGCGTGTCGCCGGGGATCAAGGCGATCTCGTATCTGCCGCTCGCCGAGATCCGCCGCGCCGGCGACACGCGCAGCCGCTATCAGGAGATCCTGCAATCGAAAGACTTCGAAGTCGTGATGACCTGGGACAAACTCGGGCCGCCCTACGCGGTCGACATGCCGCCCGACAAGGGTCCGACCAAGGCGCACGAGATGTACAGCCTGTTCCTCGACGCGGCGGACGCGTCGGTCACGGTGAACGGTCGGCCGCTGCGGGGCCAAGTCGTGCAGCGCGATTTTGCGGACGTGAAGAAGAGCACCGCCTTCCTCGCGTTCTCGGAGTCATGGATGCGCGCCGGCTAGAGCTCTCGGGACCCGGGGCGCGCGCATGGTCGAGCTTGCTCAGTATCTCGCTTCGGGCGTCGTCGTCGGCTCGATCTACGGCCTCATCGCGATCGGGTTCACCGCGGTCTACAACGCCACCGGTATCGTCAACTTCGCCCAGGGCGACTTCTCGATGCTCGGAGCGCTTATCGCGATCGCGCTCCTCGCGGCCGGCGTTCCGCTCCTCCCGGCGATCGTGCTCGCGGTCTTGGCGGTCGGGCTCGCCGCGAGCGCGATCGAGCGCGTCGCGATCCGGCCGGTGGGCGCCGATGTCCTGCGCGGGATCATCATCACCATCGGCGTCGGCGTGTCGCTGCAGGGGATCGCCGTCATCCTGTGGGGCACCGATGCGCATCCGCTCCGCGCGTTCTCGGGCGAGAGGCCGATCGGCCTCGCCGGCGTGACGATCCCGCCGCAGGCGCTGTGGATCGTCGGCACGGCGGCGGTGCTGATGATCGCGCTGTACTTCTTCCTGACGCAGACCTACTTCGGCAAGGCATTCCGCGCCTGTGCGCTGAATCCCTTCGCCGCGAGCCTCATGGGCATTCCGACCCAGCGGATGCGTCTCGCGAGCTTCTTCCTGTCCGGATTGATCGGCGCGATAGCGGGAATCATCGTCGCGCCGATCGCACTGATGCAGTACGACACCGGGATCTTCCTCGGCATCAAGGGCTTCGTCGCCTGCATCATCGGCGGCTTCGGCAACCCGATCGGCGCGGCGATCGGCGGGCTCCTACTCGGCGTGCTCGAGGCGCTCGCCACCGGCTATCTCAGCTCCGGCTACAAGAACGCGATCGCCTTCGTGGTGCTGCTCGTTTTTCTATTCGTACGGCCGGGCGGTCTCTTCGGCGAGCTGGAAGCGATGAAGCGATGAGGCGGCTCGCGATCCTCGCGCTCCTTGCCGTCGTGCTGGCGGCGGTATGGCTCTCCGGCAGCGCGTATCTCATCAACCTCGCCGTCGTGATCGCACTCTTCGCGCTACCCGCCCTCGGCCTGTCGCTCCTGATGGGCTACACCGGCCAGATCTCTCTCGGGCACGCGGCGTTCGTCGGCCTCGGTGCGTACGGCACCGCGATCCTCGCCAAGCATCTCGGGTTGAGTCCCTGGCTCTCGATGCCCGCCGCGATCGCGGCTGCGACCGGCGCCGCGTGGCTGATCGGCTGGCTCGTGTTTCGCCTCCGCGGCCATCACCTCGCGATGGCGACGCTCGCGTTCGGGATCATCGCGCACGTCGCGTTCGTCGAGCTGCGCGGGCTGACCGGCGGGCAGGACGGCCTGTCGGGCATCCGGCCGCTGTCGGTCTTCGGCTTCGAGCTCGGGTCGGACCGCGCGATCTTCCCACTCGCCTGGATGGTGTGCGTGGCCGCACTGCTTCTCGCCGAGAACCTCGTCCGCTCGCCCGCCGGGCTCGCGATGCGCACCGTAGCCGAGAGCGAAACGGTCGCCGGCTCGATCGGCATCGCGCCGGATGCGCTCAAGCGCCGCATCATGGCGCTGAGCGGGTGCTACGCCGCGCTGGGCGGTGCGCTTTACGCCCACTACCTCGGCTACATCAGCCCGAGCCCGTTCGACGTCGGCTTCTCGATCAAGCTGCTCCTGATGGTCGCGCTCGGCGGCTTCGCCGGCATCTGGAGCGTCCTGTTCGGCGTCGCGTTCGTCGTGCTGACGAGCGAGGCGCTCAAACCGTTCGGAAACTTCGACGTCGTGATCTACGGCGTCCTGCTGGTGATCGTGATGGTCTGGTGCCCGCGCGGGCTATTGCACGGCCTCGAGCTCGCCCGCGAGGCGTGCATGCGGCACCTGCGGCCGGCGAGTAGCACCGCATGACGAGTGAAGCCCCGCTCCTCGACGTACGCGGCGTCAGCGTGCGCTTCGGCGGGCTGCAGGCGCTCGACGACGTGTCGTTCGAGGTTCGCGCCGGCGAGGTGCTCGCGCTGATCGGCCCGAACGGCGCGGGCAAGTCGACGCTCCTCAACATCGTGTCCGGCGCGCTTCGCGCCGACGCTGGCGAGATCCGACTGCGAGGCGACCGGATCGACGGCCTCGCCGCCGACCGGATCAACGCGCGCGGCCTCGTGCGCACGTTCCAGGGCGCCGAGATCCTGCGCGGCATGACCGTGCGCGAGAACGTCATGGCCGCAGGGGCCGCGCGCAGCGGCATCGGCGTGCTGCACGGCCTCGCCGGGTGGGGCCCGTCGCGCCGCGCGGCGAGGCGCCTCGAGCACGAGGCGCTCGATCATCTGGAGGTCGTCGGCCTCGCGCACCTCGCCGACGCACCGGCTGGCGCGCTGACCGCCGGCCAGCAGCGCCTGCTCGCGGTCGCGCGCGCCCTGGGCACCGGGGCGGAGCTCGTCATCCTCGACGAGCCCGGCGCGGGACTCTCCACGGTCGAGAAGGTCGCGCTCGCGGAAGTCATCACCAGCCTGCGCCGCCGCGGGAAGACGGTGGTGTTCGTCGAGCACGACCTCGGCTTCGTCGGCCGGCTCGCCGAGCGGATGGTCGTGCTCGACCACGGCCGTCTGATCGCCGCGGGCGCACCCGACGCGGTCCGCGCCGATCCGAAGGTGATCGAGGCCTATCTCGGCAACACCGAGATCGCCGTCGCGCGCGGGCGCGAGGCGGCGTCGGCGCCGGCGGCGGCGGCGGGACTGCTGGAGGTCGAGAGCGCCGCGGTCCGCTACGGCGGCCTGATCGCGCTCGACAGCGTGTCGCTGCGCATCGGCCACCGCGAGATCGTCGCGATCGTCGGGGCGAACGGTGCGGGGAAGTCGACGCTGCTCAAGGCGATCGCCGGCGTGGCACCGCTCGCGAGCGGCCGCATCCGCTTCGTGGGTGAGGACATCGGGCGGGTCGCGCCGGAGGAGCGCGTGCGGCTCGGGATCGGGCTCGCCCCGGAAGGACGCCAGCTCTTCGGCTCGCTCTCGGTGCGCGACAACCTCGCGGTGGGCCGCTACGCGCGCGTCCGGGCCGCGGGTCTCCGCCATCTCGTGCGGCCGTCGGGCGCGGAGGGGCGAGACCTCGAGGCGGCGATGGCGGAAGTGTTCGGGTTCTTCCCGCGCCTCGCCGAGCGCGCCGGACAACCCGCGGGAACCCTCTCCGGCGGCGAAGGACAGATGCTCGCGATCGGCCGCGCGCTGATGAACCGGCCGCGGCTGCTGATGCTCGACGAGCCCTCGTTCGGGCTCGCGCCGCAGATCGCCAAGGAGATCCTCGAGGCGCTGCCGCGGCTGACCGCGCTCGGGATCTCGATCCTGCTCGTCGAACAGAACGCCCGCGCGGCCCTGCAGATCGCAGCCCGCGCCTACGTGCTGGTGACCGGGCGCGTCGCGGCGGAGGGGCCGAGCGACGCGCTCCTCGCCGACCGCGACATCGCGCAGAAGTATCTCGGCTGGGACGGCAGCCGCGACGACGGCCGCGAGCGGCCGGCCGGCGCGGCCCGTCTCGTCGCCATCAAGTGACGACTCATAACGCCCGACAACCAGGAGACCGCACCATGAAGACGCTCATCCGGATCGCGCTCGCGGCGTTCGCCGCCGCCGCGACGGCAGCCGCCGCGCAGGAAATCAAGATCGGCGGCCTGCTCGAGACCTCGGGCTTCGTCGCCTCGCTCGGCCAGCCGGGCCTCGAGGGGGCCCAGCTCGCCGTCGAGCAGATCAACGCCGCCGGCGGCGTCAACGGCCGCAAGGTCGCGCTGGTCAACGTCAACTCGGAGAGCGACAACACCAAGACGGTCTCCGGCGCAAAGCGTCTGATCGAGCAGGACAAGGTCGTCGCGATCGTCGGGCCGATGAGCTCGGGCTCCGCCTTCGCCGTGGCCGACACGATGGAGCGCGCTCGGGTGCCGATGATCGCGAATGGCGCCTCGCGGGGCATCGTCCTGCCGCCGGACCAGAAGAAGTTCATGTTTCTGGCGCCGCTCACCGACGTCGTCGTGCAGAGCGCGATGCTGAAGGACCTGCAGGCGAAGGGCATCAAGCGGATCGCGATCCTCAACTCCGACGTCGCGTTCGGCACGAGCGGCCGCGATTCGCTGGAGAAGGCCGCGGCCGACCACGGCATCACGATCGTCGCGAAAGAGACGTTCGGCAACGCGGACACCGACATGACGCCGCAGCTCACGAAGATCCGCGGCTCGGACGCCGAGGCGACTGTCCTCTGGGCGACCGGGCCCGGACTCGCGATCGCGAGCAAGAACCACCGCGCGCTCGGCATCAAGACGCCGCTCTACCTCGCACACTCGGCGAACGACTTCAACTACCTGCGCCTCGCCGGTGATGCGGCGAACGGGGTGCTGCTCCCGTCGTCGAAGATCTACGTCACCGACTCGCTGCCCGACTCCGATCCGCAGAAGAAGGTGGTGGCGAAGTTCGTCGGCGACTACCAGCAGAAGTACGGCAAGCCGCCGGCCACGTTCGCGGGCAACGGTTACGACGCGACGATGATCCTGGTCGACGCGATACGGCGGGCCGGCACCGATCCGGCCGCGATCCGCGACGCGATCGAGAACACGAAGAACTACGTCGGCGTGACCGCGGTGTACGCCTACTCGCCGACCGACCACTTCGGCACGCGGCCGGAGAGCGTGGTGATGCTCACCGTGAAGGACGGTAAGTTCGGCCTCGCCGGGAAGTAGCGCCGCCGTCGCGCCCGCCCGCGTTGAGCGCCAGTCCGCGCACGATCTCCTCGGCGCAGTCGACCAGTGCCCGGGCCGGCCGCGTGAAGCGGTAACGATGCGAGTGCGCGACGACGATGTTGGGGGTGCGGAGCGGGCACTGGAGCGGGCGGGTCACGAGCGAGCCCATGGCCGGATGCGTGAACGGCGGACAGAAATTGAGCAGCCCGTAGCCGAGGCCGCTCGCCACGAGGCCGCGCAGCATCGGAATCGAATGCACTCGATGGGCGATCCGCGGCGTGACGCCCGCGGCACCGAACGCCGACAGGATGTACTCGGAGGTGCGCGGGAAATCGAGGAGCACGAGCGGCTCGGCGGCGAGCGCGGCCACGGTGAGCGAGCGCTTCGCTGCCAGCGGATGTCCACCGGGGAGCACGGCCTGGAGCGGCGCGGGCCGGATGGCGGTGCAGCCGATCCCGCTAGGCACCTCGAAGTCGTAGAGGATTGCGAGCTCGAATGCGCCGGTCTGCAACCCTTCCATGAGGTACTCGTGATTGCCCTCGTGCCAGTACACGCGTGCGGAAGGGTAGCGGTCCTGGAAGCGGCGGACGAGCGGCGGCACCACGAACGGGGCGAACGAGAAGAGGCAGCCGAGATGCACCCAGCCCTGCACCTCGCGCGTGTCGATGCGGCGGCCGGAGCCGAGATCCCAAGCCTGGTTCAGGAGATTGCGGCACTCGAGCGCGAGGGCGTTGCCCGCTTCGGTGAGCAGGAGTCCGCGCGCGTGGCGGCGAAGGAAGAGCTTCACGCCGAGCGTCGCCTCGAGGTGGGCGATCGCCGCCGATACCGCCGGCGCGGACACATGGAGCGATTCGGCCGCCCGGTGCACCGAGCCGTGGTGCGCCGCTGCGACGACGTAGCTCAGCTGCCGCAGCGTGAACTCCGGTGCGAGCAACTCGGCGCTCGCGGCGATCTCGGGCAGGCGCCCTTCCGCCGCGCGCTGTCCTCCGCGCGACGCCGTGCCCGGACGCCCCGAAGCGCTGCTAACGGTCTTCGGCGAGAACATGGTCTGTATCCGGAGGGTGGAACGGCTATGGTATCGGCAATCGACCGCGATCTCGCGAGTTGAGGGGGCGAACGGTGCGTGGCTGGCAGGCGACGAAGCATGGCGGACCCGAGTCGCTAGAGCTCGCCCAGCTCGATCGTCCCCGGCCCACCGCCGGGGAAGTGATCGTCGAGGTGAAAGCCGCCGCGCTCAACTTCTCCGACCTGCTCATGATCCGCGGCGCGTATCAGGTCGCGCCCGCGCTCCCGTTCGTGCCTGGACAGGAGATCGCCGGCATCGTCGTCGAGACCGCCATCGGGAGCGGGTTCTCGCCAGGCGATCGCATCGCGACCAAGGTACTGTGGGGCGGGTTTGCCGAACACGCGCGCGCGCGGGAGAGCATGCTGATCCGGCTCCCCGAGACGATCGGGTTCAGCGGCGGCGCGACGCTCCCGGTCGTCTGGCCGACGGCGTGGATCGCGCTGCACGAGTGTGCACGGCTGCGCGTCGGCGAGTGGGTGCTCGTGCATGCCGCCGCGGGCGGCGTCGGGCTGGCGGCGGTCCGGCTCGCGCGGCTTGCGGGCGCGCAGGTGATCGCGCTCGTCGGCGACCCAGCGAAGGCCGCGCCGTGCCGCGAGGCGGGTGCGCACAGCGTGCTGACGTACGGCGATACCGGGTGGCCGGAGCAGGTGAAGGGTCTCACGAGCGACCGCGGCGCCGATGTAGTGTTCGACTCCGTGGGCGGCGATGCGACCCATGGCAGCCTGCGCTGCCTCGCGCGCAGCGGCCGGCTGCTTCTCGTCGGATTCTCGAGCGGCAAGATTCCCGAGATCCGCGCGAACCGGCTGCTGCTCCGCGCCGCGTCGGCGCACGGCGTGTACTGGTCGCACGAGCACGACCGACCGCTCGTCGACCGTGCAGTCCGAGCGCTGCTCGAGCTCGGCGCCCGCGGGGAGATCCGGGTCGCGGCGGACCGCGTTTACCCCTTCGAGGCGGTGCCGCAAGCCCTCGCCGATCTCGCCGCCCGGGGGACCGTAGGCAAGAGCGTGATCCAGGTGGCGAGTTGAGCCTGAGGAGACCGACATGAACGACCGATTCGGAACGGCCGGCGCGCGAGTGGTGCGCGCTCCGCGCGGCGCGCAGCTCAACACCGCGAACTGGCACATCGAAGCCCCCTTGCGCATGCTGATGAACAACCTCGACCCCGACGTCGCCGAGCGGCCCGACGAGCTGATCGTCTACGGCGGGATCGGCAAGGCCGCCCGCAACTGGGAATGCTTCGACCGGATCGTCGCGACGCTCAAGCGGCTGCGGCCGGACGAGACGCTGCTCGTGCAATCGGGGAAGCCCGTCGGAGTGTTCCGCACGCACGAGCGCGCGCCGCGGGTGCTGATCGCAAACGCGAACCTCGTCCCGGTGTGGTCGACGGCCGATCACTTCAACGAGCTCGACCGGCTCGGCCTGATGATGTACGGCCAGATGACCGCGGGCGCGTGGTTCTACATCGGCAGCCAGGGGACGGTCCAGGGTACGTACGAGACCTACTGCGAGGTCGCGCGCCAGCACTTCGGCGGCGATCTCGCCGGCCGGTGGATCCTCACCTCCGGTCTCGGCGGCATGGGGGGCGCGCAGCCGCTCGCCGGGCGGATGGCAGGCGCCGCGATCATGGTGATCGAGTGCCAACAGAGCCGCATCGATATGCGCCTGCGCACCGGCTATCTCGAGCGGCAGGCCCGCAACCTGGACGAAGGGCTGGCACTGATCACCGAGGCGAAGGAGAAGCGGCAGGCGACCTCGATCGGCGTCCTCGGTAACGCGGCCGAAGTGCTGCCCGAGCTGGTCCGCCGGGGCTTGCGTCCGGACGCGGTGACGGATCAAACCGCCGCACACGATCTCGTGAACGGGTATCTCCCCATCGGCTGGACGGTGGACGAATGGCGGACACTCGCGCGCGAGGATCCGAAGCGCGTCGAACAGGCCGCGCGGGCATCGACCGTCGAGCACGTGAAGGCGATGCTCGCCTGGAGGGCGATGGGCGTGCCGGTCTTCGACTACGGCAACAATCTCCGGCAGGCGGCGCACGAGGGCGGCGTCGCGAATGCGTTCGACTTCCCATCGTTCGTCGTCGCGTACGTCCGGCCGCTGTTCTGCCGGGGCAAGGGACCGTTCCGTTGGGTCGCGCTCTCGGGCGAGCCGGATGATCTCTTCAAGACCGACGCCAAGCTGAAAGCGCTTTTCCCCGCGGACGGGCCACTTGCACGCTGGCTAGATCTCGCCGGCGACTGCGTGAAATTCCAGGGTCTGCCGGCGCGGATCTGCTGGCTGGGCCTCGGCGAGCGGCACATCGCGGGGCTCGCGTTCAACGAGATGGTTCGCACGGGCGAGCTCACGGCGCCGGTGGTGATCAGCCGCGACCATATGGACTCCGGGTCGGTGGCAAGCCCCTACCGCGAGACCGAGCGCATGCGCGACGGATCGGACGCGGTGGCCGACTGGCCGCTCCTCAACGCGCTGCTCAATACCGCCTGCGGCGCGTCGTGGATCAGCGTGCACAACGGGGGCGGTGTCGGGATCGGCTACTCGACGCATGCGGGGATGGCGATCGTGGCGGACGGCAGCGACGACGCGGCGCGCCGGCTCGAGGCCCTCCTCTGGAATGATCCGGCGAGCGGCGTCATGCGGCACGCCGATGCGGGCTACGAGATCGCGATCGAGACCGCGCAACGGCACAAGCTCGACCTGCCCTCCTTGTCCTGATCCCCGCGCCATGGCCAAGCTCGACGGGCTGCGCGTCATCGATCTCTCGCGGGTGCTGTCGGGTCCGTTCTGCACCGCGTTGCTGGCCGACCTCGGTGCGGAGGTGATCAAGATCGAGTCGCCGGAAGGCGGCGACGACTCGCGGCGCTTCGGGCCGTTCGTCAAGGGCGAGAGCGTCTACTTTTCACTCATCAACCGCAACAAGAAGAGCGTGACGCTCAACCTGCGCGAGCCGCGCGCGCAGGCGCTCCTGCGCGCGCTCACGCAGGATGCCGACGCCGTGGTCGAGAACTTCCGTCCCGGCGTGGCGAAGCGCTTAGGCTGCGACTATGAGACGCTCGCGCGGGCGAATTCCCGCCTCGTCTATCTCAGCATCACGGGGTTCGGGCAGACCGGACCGAAGGCCGCCTGGCCGGCGTACGATCTGATCATCCAGGCGATGTCGGGCGTGATGTCGATCACCGGGCAGCCGGACGGCCCGCCGACCGCGCTCGGCGAGTCGCTCGCCGACCTCTGGACCGGGCTCTTCGGGTCGTGGGCGATCCTCGCCGCGCTCACCGCCCGCGAGCGAACGGGGCGCGGCGAGCGGATCGATCTCGCGATGTTCGATTCGATGCTCGCGCTCCAGCTTACCGGGCTTGCGCAGCTCGAAGCGAGCGGCCGCGCGCCGTCGCGCGTCGGGAACCGCCACCCGGTCACGACGCCGGTCGACACCTTCGCGACGCGCGACGGCCACGTCGCGATCGTGGTGACGGGCGACGCGCAATTCGCGCGCTTCTGCCCGCTCATCCGGCGCCCGGAGCTGGCGGCAGATCCACGCTTCAAGGATAACGCCGCGCGCCGCGAGAGCCATGCGGCGTTGAAAACGCTCATCGAGGAATGGTCGCGCGGGCTGACGACCGACGAGGCCGCGGCGGCATGCCACGCGATCGACATCCCGGCCGGCCCGGTGTGGGATCTCGGGCAGGCTGCAGCGTCGGACCAGGCTGCGGCGCGGGAGCTCGTGCAGGAGACCCCGCATCCGGCGTTCGGGACGATCGGGATGGTCCTGCAGCCGGCGCGGTTCGGGTCTGAGGGCGTGACGCAGCCGGCGCGCGAGCCGACGCTCGGCGAGCACAACGCGGAAGTGTTCGGGACGCGCCTCGGGCTCTCCGCCGCCGAGCTCGAGCGGCTGCGGGCCGATCGCGTGATCTGAGGATCGGCCGGCGGGCCGCGGCGAGCATCACTCCGCGTCGCGCAGCAGCGCGAGCAGTCGCCGCAGTGCCTTCCCGCGGTGGCTCACCGCGTGCTTCTCGTGGGGCGCGAGCTCCGCGGCGGTGCGTCCGAGATCGGGGAGCAGGAAGTACGGGTCGTAGCCGAAGCCGCCGGCGCCGCGGGGCGCATCGATCACTTCGCCCTGCCACCGGCCTTCGGCAATCAGCGGCTGCGGGTCGTCGGCATGCCGGACGAGTACGACGACACAGTAATAGTGTGCGCGGCGGTCGGGGTTGCCGACGAGGAGGTGCACCAACTTCTCGTTGTTGCGCTGGTCGGACTTCGGCTCTCCGGCGAACCGCGCGGAGTGCACCCCGGGCTCGCCGTCGAGGGCCGCGACGCAGATGCCCGAGTCGTCCGCCAGGGCGGGCAGCTTTGCGTGCAGCGAGGCATTGCGCGCCTTGGCGAGGGCGTTCTCGACGAAGGTCGCGTGGGGCTCCTCGGCATCCGGTATGCCGAGCACCGATTGCGGCACCACGCGGAGCCCGAGCGAGGCGAGTAGCTCGCCGAACTCGCGGAGCTTGCCGGGGTTGGAGGATGCGAGGACGAGCTGTTTCACGACTGCCCGGACGCTACACCCCGAGCGCCGCACGCTGCTTCGCGATCAATTCCCGGATGCCGCGCTCGGCCAGGGAGAGAAGACCGTCAAGCTCGCCGCGAGTGAACGGCGCACCCTCGGCCGTACCTTGGACCTCTACGAACCCGCCGGCGCCAGTCATGACCACGTTCATGTCGGTGTCGGAGGACGAATCCTCGGCGTAGTCGAGGTCGAGGATCGCGGCGCCGCCGTGCATGCCGACCGAGACGGCGGCGACGAAGTCGCGGATCGGCGACCCGGCGACGAGCCCGCGGGTGATCAGCCCGGAAATCGCGTCGTGAACGGCGACGAAGCTGCCGGTGATGCTCGCGGTGCGCGTGCCGCCGTCGGCCTGGATCACGTCGCAGTCGACCTGGATCGTTCGCGGCCCGAGCTTGTCGAGCGCGATCACCGCGCGCAAGCTGCGGCCAACGAGGCGCTGGATCTCCAGCGTGCGCCCCGACTGCTTGCCGCGCGCCGCCTCGCGGTCGGTACGCGTGTTGGTCGCTCGGGGCAGCATGCCGTATTCGGCGGTGACCCAGCCCCGGCCCTTGTCCTTCAGAAACTGCGGCACACGCTCGTCGACCGAGGCCGTGCAGAGCACCTTGGTGTCGCCGAACTCGACCAGCACCGAGCCTTCGGCGTGCTTCGTGTAGCCGCGCGTGATGCGGACCGGGCGGAGCTCGTCTGCACGCCGGCCGGAGGGACGCATCCTATTTGGAGTGCTTCTTGATCGCGTTCCGGATCTCGTCGATCGCGCGCTCGATCTCGTCGTCGCCGAGATACCCCGCGTGCCCCGGAGGCGGCTTGGATTTGCCGAACTGCTCGACCGTCGTCTTGAGCTCGGTGGGATCCATGCTGACCGTAGAGATCCAGTCGGCCTCGCCGCCGCCCGCCTCTTCGGACCATGCCATAGCCACTACCGATGCGTTGTCGCCGTCCTTGCCGGCGCGCGCTTCGGCCATGTCGAGCAGGATCGGGACCGCGCGCATGATCTCGCCGCGCAGGAACTCCTCGCAAATGTGGCGCGAGTGGAGCGGCCCCCACACGCCGTCCGAGCAGAGCAGGATCACGTCGCCCTGACGCAACGCGACGCGGCGGGAGATGTCGACTTTCGGTGGCCCCATCTGCCCCAGGCAGTTGAAGATCTTGTTGCGGTCGGGGTGCGCGGCGACCGCCTCCTCGCGCACGCGCCCCGCGTCGACGAGGATCTGCACGCGCGAGTGGTCCTTGGTGTGGGCCTCGACGCGGCCGTTACGGATGAGATAGAGGCGCGAATCGCCAACGTGCGCCCAGTGGGCGAGACCGTCCTGCACGATGCAGCCGACGACGGTCGTGCGCGGAGTCTCGAGCAGGCTCCGCACGTTCGCGTAGTCGACGATGGCGTGGTGCGCGTTGGTGATCGAGTCGAGTAGGAACTTGAACGGGTCGGCGAGCCGCGGATGCGCTTCGCGCTGGAACGCTTCGGCGATGAACTGGGTCGCGATCTGCGCCGCGACCTCGCCGTGCAGATGCCCGCCCATGCCGTCGGCGATCACCATGCACAGGGAATCGCGGCTGTAGCAGTAGGCGACGCGGTCCTGGTTGGACTTGCGCGGCCCCTGCCGGCTTTCCTGATAGATCGAGAACTTCATATGCGCCGGCCTCCCCGCCGGTCATCGCCGCGCAAGCTTGAGCAGCGTCCCACGCAGGTTCGTCACGAACGAGCGCTTGCTCGGGCCTTCCGGGTCGCGCTCGCGCAGCAGCACTTTTTGCAGCGCCATCACGCTCTGCGGGCGTTTCGAGTGGTCGAGCTGCAGGCACCAGTCGATCGTCTCCAGCAGCTGGTCCGAATACTTGCCGGTGAAGAGTTTGGTCGCCGACACGTACCGGTCCTTCTCCACGCGCAGATCCGCGGCCTGCGGCGCAGCGCCGGCAAGGCAGGCGAAGATGCTCGCACCGATCGAGTAGATGTCGCTCCAGGGGCCGAGCAGCTCGCGCTTCTGGTAGTGCTCCGGCGAGGCGAACCCCGGCGTGTACATCGGATTCAGCTTGAAGGCTTCGGCGGTGAGCGTCTGCCGCGCGGCGCCGAAATCGATCAGCACCGGGGTGATGTCGTTCCGGATGTAGACGTTGGCCGGCTTGATGTCCAGATGCAGGAGCTTGTTGGCGTGGACTTCGCGCAGCCCGTTCAGGAGCAGCGTGAACACGCGGCGGATGAAGTTCTCCTTCATCGCCCCGCGGCGCGCCTGGATGTGCTCCTGCAGCGTGCGCCCCCGCTCGTAGCGCATGACGAGATACACCGTCTCGTTCGCGCGGAAGAAGTTCAGAACTCGCACCACGTTCGGGTGCGAGAGCTTGGCGAGCGCGCGGCCCTCCTCGAAGAAGCACTTCATGCCGTAACGGAAGGTGGCGAGGTTCTCTTCGGCGATCGACGGCAGCGCGTCGCCCTCGCGCCGCAGCGCGAGCGAGCTCGGCAGGTACTCTTTGATCGCGACCGGCTGATCGGTGTCGTCGTGAGCGAGGTATACGATCGAGAATCCCCCCGCCGATAGCACTTTCGTGATGCGATAGGTCTGGAGTTGATAGCCCTCGGTCAGCGGCAGATTCGCTTGCGACGGCATGGCCGAAGAGGAACGGTAAGCCTTTGTTAAGATGGGGGAGAGTCGGACGGATTCTCGGAGTTTAAGCGGGCAATGTAAAGCGACAACCGCCTCAGGAAGCAGGAACAATCCATGATCAGCAGCATGACGGGATACGCCGCGGTGACGCGCGAGCTCGCCGCCGGGTCGCTCTCGCTCGAGTTGAGAAGCGTCAACAGCCGGTTCCTCGACGTGCAGTTTCGCATCGTCGAGGACCTCCGGACCGTCGAGCCCATCTTGCGCGAGCTCGCGATGGCGAGCCTAGGGCGCGGCAAGATCGACTGCCGCCTCGCGTTCGCAGCATCGCCCGCGGGGCGCGGCGAATCGGCGCTGAATGCGGACGCGCTCGAGCGCCTCGCGCGTCTGTCGCGACGCGTGCGTGAAGCCGTGCCGGAGGCGCAGCCGCTAAGAGTCGTCGAGGTTCTCAACTGGCCAGGCGTGCTCGGCGACGAAGCGCGCGAAGCGGAGGCCACAAGGGAAGCGGCAACCGATGCGATGCGCGCCGCACTCGTCGACCTCGCCGCCTCGCGCACACGCGAAGGCGAGAAGCTCGGCCGGATGATCCTCGAGCGCGTCGCGAAGATCCGCGGCCGGCTCGCGTCCCTCGAAGCGCTCGTGCCGCAGGCGATCGCCGCGTACGAAGAGCGTCTCGCCGCGAAACTGCGCGAGGCGCTCGCCGCCGCCGACGAGGAGCGCATCCGCCAGGAGATCGCGGTCTACGGCGTGCGAATCGACGTGGCGGAAGAACTGTCGCGGCTCGCCGCGCACCTCGACGAGGTCGAGCGTGTGATCGCCGCCGGCGGCGCGGTCGGCAAGCGTCTCGACTTCCTGATGCAGGAGTTGAACCGCGAGGCGAACACCCTCGGCTCCAAATCGGTGTCGAAGGAGCTGTCCGCCGCGGCGCTCGAGTTCAAGGTGCTGATCGAGCAGATGCGCGAGCAGGTGCAGAACCTCGAATAGTGTTCGTTGGCGTTCGCCTTCGTTCGCCTTTCCACTCCGTCTCGCCGCTGTAAGCCTCTAGATCAGTGCGTTAACGACGATTCGTCGTTTGGGGACGTTTACTCGATCTGCTAACGTCCGTGTGTAGCTGGGCGTGTAGCCAGCGATCGTATCGGCGACGATCAGCACCTCGATCAACGCTGGCTACACACGGATACGCACATGCCCATCACGGAACGGCAGCTCAAGCAGTGGATGAGCAATGGCGACCCGGTGTTCGGGCGCTCCGACGGCGGCGGCCTCACCTTCACGTTGTCGCGCGTGTCGAAGCGCCCGTCGGCCTTGCTGTTCGAGGTGAGCGGCTTGGGAACCAGGGGTGTCGTACCGCCTGCGCACACTGCAGAATCTCCTCGCCGTTGAAGTAGCCGCGATCGGCCAGAACGGTCGTGAGCCAAATCAGCTCCACGTTACGCTGCGCCTCGCGCTCCAGGCGCCGGCTCGATTGAATGCGGCTCAGATAGCCGTAGATGTAGATCTTGAGCAGCGTCGCCGGATGGTACGCGGGCCGGCTGGTGTCAGCCGCTCGCGCGCGGTCAAACCCCAGCGCCGCCAGATCGAGCGCCTCTACGAAGGCATCAACGGCGCGGACCGGATTATCCTCGGTGATCCCTATCGGAACAGCCTCAAATCAATGGCATTGGCGATCGCTTGACCACCGGCTGCGTTCGGATGGAGGTGATCGCCACTATCGTAGATGGGAAGGAGGCGGGTCGGATGATTCGGATCGCGAAGCACCTGATCCACGTCGACTACGCCGTCGAACTCGCCGTTCGTGCGAATCCAGCGGTTCAGCGCCACGCGTTTGGCTTCGTTTGCGGGCGTGTCGTAGCCGGGCAGGCTCGTATTACCCTCGAGTGGCGGCAATGTGCAGCCGATGATGGTAAGGCCCTGCTCGTGCGCTCGAGCGATGAGCTGGCGAAAGCCCGCGATCAGGTCATCGACGGAGACGGCTTCAGACGGCGGGTAGAAGCCGCCCGGTCCGGCGATGTCGTTGAGACCGATGAACACGATCACGTGCTGCACGCCCGCCTGAGCCAATACATCGCGGTCAAACCGCGTGAGTGCACTCTGACCCCATTGCGGGTTGGGGGCAGCAGGACCTGAAGGGCTGGCGCTGTTGTGAAGAAGCCGGTTGCCAGCGAGCGCTACGCTGACCACGCCGAGATGATCCGTGCGACTACGTTCTTGCAAGCGCGCCCCGAGAAACCTGGGCCATTCAGAGGTCAGCGTAGCCGAATCAGCGAGCGCAACGATCGCTGCGCCCTTCTTGGATGAGGTGACGTTGACACCGGAGAGGAACGGCCACGCCGAGACCGGCGAAGCGCTCGGGAGATCAATGGCTGCGACGTGGTTGCCCGATGACAGGGACACATAGCTCGCGCCCTGAAACAGCGTCGAGGTTTCACCCTTCGTGGACTCGGGTAGGTAGATGCTGACTGCCAGCTGCGACAGTGGTTTCACGTGAAGGCGGACTGGGTCGCTCAAAACCGGCGCCCCGGCGGGGATGCTGACCGACGTCTTACCGCTGAACCTCAGAACGCGGTCCGTTCCAGGGACGATTTTCGAGCCCGAGCCACTCACGGCAATGTGCGCTGCGCCAATGACAAGGGTGTCGGTCCCAAATGTGTTGGTGATACGCACACGGACATGGTTGCCACCAATACTTGTATGTACGACCTCCCGCAGCGTTTGGTTGCTGTATTGCCCGATGCCGTCGGGCTGCGGATTGATATGACCGACGGCCCACGAGGCGACGAACGATTTCTCTGGCTGGTCATGCGCAGAGGCGGTCGGAGCGGCGGCGATCCCTCCCATGATAGCCCCCGCCGCTACTGCGGCCATAAACAGCCGGCGACGATCGCCGACCGCAAGTAGCAAGAGTCGCTTGGTCGATTGTCTGAACAAGAAACCCGCGCATTCAAGAATGGGTGTCATGGTCAACCCCCCCAACATCTGAAACCGCTATCGCGATTCACCTCGATCACGTCCCAGCCCTTCGCCTGGGCGACTTCGCGCAGCTCGTGCTCCTGGTTCGCGACGGTCTGGCCGTCCGTCGAACCTGTTGCGCATGAGTCGACTGTCCTCTGGCACAGGGTAGATCCGTTCGGAGAACCAAAAAATGGGCCTTTTGCATCACCGAAGCGGCGCAAGAACAGCAAATCCGGACCGCAAGAGCGGTCGCACAAGCTCGCAACCAAGTTCAACCAGAATAAGCGGCGTCATTTCCGTCGCTTTTGCATCAGGTTGCTAGGGGCGGCGAGCCGGTCTGAGAACACCAAGACAAGCCCGGCGCCAGTGGAAGGACCACCAGCCGAGCCGATCGCCCTTAACTGTTTCGACGCGAGCAACCGGCGAACGACCGCGCGTGAATTTGAAGCGGTAGACAAAGAATCCGCCGAAGGGGAAGCGGGCGTCTATGTCGCTGCGAAGATGGAACTGCCGGGGCGCATGAGGAGCGAGCGCCCGGTCCGCCTCCTCGATTACCAGCGTCCCTTTAAGTGGCTCGTCTTTGAGCGACCTGAAGCTAAGTCTGACCTCAGGATCGACTGCGATCGCGCGCTCCGCGAGATTCGTTAGTTCCACGACGAGGACGACACGAACCAAGCCATCAACCGCATCCAGGTTCACGAGTGTTGGCCCCGCGATCCGCACCCGTGCTCGATTGCGGTACAAGCTCACCCAGTACACGAGGCCACCGGACCCGACCACGAGCGCAATCGACTTCAGGAGAACGTCTACCGGTCCGCTGACAATCTCGACCAACGTGGGCCACTCCAAGTTTGGTTTCGACACGCTTCCGGGCAGCGTCCTGGAGCTACTTCCGCTGCCTGCTTCAAGTCTTTCCTCCTCCAGATGCGGCCTCGGGTCTGCTCACGATGCAACCCCGCGGCTCTTGGCAATGCGCGAATCAACCCGCCGCCTTACCGAGTCATCAGTCGTAGAAGTCGAAGCCCGAATCGCGTAGGCGCCGCTTGCGGCACACGAAACTCGCTGCACTGTTGATGTCGCCGCTGCCCGTGTAGACAGCCTCTTGCGGGTATGGACACAGCGGTCGCGTCCGGTCGACGACGCCATTCGTGAGATGCGATGCGATGATCCGGTCGGGTGCGCGGGTGTCGGACATGGCTGGCGTGGCCGTTAGGAATTCTGGCACCTGAACCGCCAACGATCTTCGCGCGTCGGAAATAAAGTCGATTTTTGAACAAGAGGAGCGCTTTTTCTGTTGCTCGCGCGAACGCGTCGCGGCTCGATGAGTACATCGGAACTTGGAGCAGTGCGCTCGACCACTCGAACGAACCGCTGCCGTACCCATCGTGTTTCGCGGGCTATCAGATCGGTCGCTTGATGCCGCCGCCGACACAGAGCGGAGTCGGGAGAGCGAGGTGCGAGCGCTGTGGCACGCTCTTTACGTTCCACCCCGCCTGAACGATGGCCTGCGCCCGAACGTGCTACGGACGATCGGGGGTGCTGCGGCTCCTTTTGTAGCCCGTGCGCCGGGCGCGTGACGGAGCGAATCGAGAAAAACCCGAGGCAGGAGTTCCCGAACTGAAGGGGTAGCTGTCGGACCCGCACAGCGGGCACAGGAACGATGGACCTGCAGAAGGCGACTTCGGCACGAGGGAGTACCGCAAGGAGAGGTTACTGGACGTGGAGAAGGGCTATCCACTTAGCTCCACTGACCACGATATGTTGTGGTCACACTCTGCGGGCCGCGTCACTCGCCACTATGCATGGCCATTGTGGAGCTAAATGGATAGCCCTTACGTGGAGCCAGTATAGCGTTGCTGCTTTCGCTACTCCGGGGAAGCAAAAAGGAGCGTTGAGGCCCGCGTCCTTGGCGCAGCTCCCGTACCGAGCCGCGCGCGGCAAGAAAGTGGCGATTTCGGTCTACGAGTGGCCCAGGATGAGCCGCTCCGGCTGCGGCAACGGCTAGCAGCTTTGTCGCCGTGCGATCAAGCCGAGGATGCCGAGACCGACGAGGAGCATGGCGTAAGTCGATGGCTCGGGTATTACTCCCGCAACTCCCTTCAGCGTGCCTTCGGTCATCAGATTAATCGACTCCCCGTAAGGTTGACCACTGAAGTACGAACCATCCACTCCCAAAGAGGGCACCCGCGTGCCGGGAACCAGCGCCACTTGGCCACCCAACCCAGTCAGAGGCTCTTCAGGAGCCAAAAAGAGCTGCGTGGTTATGGCTGGTGTGCCCAACTGCACAAATGCAATCTCCGGCTCCGGGGACGTTGTCGCGAATTGACAGGTCGAGCCAAATATACAGCCTGTGGAGCCCGGCTCGAACGTTATCCTGCTCGGCGTCACAAACCCCACGCCCCACAGAAGTTGCATCGTGTCGATCTTGTAGTCGACGACCGAGTTAGCCGCATCGTCAAAGACGAACCAGCCCGTCGCCGTTCCGCTGTTCTCAAAGGTCACGCCGTCAAGCGTCCACGTAGAAAGGGCACTCCTGGCTTCAATCGGGAAGCTGGACGCGAAGAGGATCACACTGAGAGCGAGAAATCGTGGAAAGGACTTACCTGCGCTCATGTCTCCTCCTCCATCCGGGAATGCTCGGTGTCGTCACCGAGCAGATAAAAGGGGTTTGCCCCCTTGTCGCAATTTCTGGCCGTCACGTCGGGCCCACGCTGTTTGCCAAGTATCAAGTCACTAGAACGTACCGCAAGGATACGCTCCCTACAAGGGGTTCCAGAAGACGCTAGCGAGTCCCACAATGAGCGCCAAGCCGACAACGAGTGCCGCCAGAATGGCTACCGGTGTAGTCATGGCCGCCCTCCCCGCGAAGTTCGGCACGACTCCGAGCGACCCGAAACGCGAAGAGGCCCGCGCCCGCTATCCGAGAACGCGGGTTACTGCAGCGCGATAAGTAAGCTCACTCTGCCGCGCTGTACCGGGCAAAGGGATAGCGCTGTCAGAGCCGCGACCCGGTCTCCGCCACCAGCGCACGAGGGATTCAGCAGGTTCTCTACTACCGGGCGCCGGCCGTGCCGAACATCGCCACGATTTTCCAGCCCGGGTTCTCTGTGGCCATGAAACCGAACTCTCCCCCGCTTCGGGCGGTTCGGCTTGTAGCTACGGATGTGGCCAGCGTCGCGCGTTGCACATCGAAGTAGAATTAGATCATGAACATGACGCGTATTCTCTGCGAGCAGGTGCAGAACCTGGAGTGAAGGGGAAAGTGGAGGGGAAGGGTGAGGAATAGGACGCGCCCGAACGCAAGTGAGACTCGGCTGGCTCCGCCGGCGTATGCGAGCATTGACAAACTCGCGAGGCGCCGACCGGTTTGACCATTCCCCTTTCTCCCTTCCGATTTCCCTGAATGCAGGGCCTCCTCTTCATCGTCACCGCCCCTTCCGGCGCCGGCAAGTCGTCGCTCGTCAACGCGGTGCTCGCCGAGGATCCGCGGCTTGCCCTGTCGGTGTCGTACACGACGCGCGCCCCGCGCGAGGGCGAGAAGGACGGACGCGAGTACCACTTCGTCGACCGTCCGGCATTCCAGCGCATGGTGGAAGCCGGCGAGTTCCTCGAAAGCGCGGAGGTCCACGGCAACCTGTACGCCACGTCGCAGAAGCAGATCGCGGACATGCGCGCCGCCGGCCGCGACGTCGTGCTCGAGATCGACTGGCAGGGCGCGCAGCAGGTGCGGCGAATGTTCCCGGAAGCGATCGGCGTGTTCATCCTGCCGCCCTCGGCGAGCGAGCTCGAGCGGCGGCTCCGCGCGCGCGGCAAGGATAGCGACGCGACGATCCGGCGGCGGCTGGCGGTCGCCGAGGCCGAAATAGGCCACGCCGCGGAGTTCGATTACGTTATACTTAACAACGACTTCGAAGAGGCGCGGCGAGACCTCGCCGCGGTCGTGCGCGCAGCCCGGCTTGCTCTCGCCTACCAGAGCGCGCGCCACCCCGAGCTATTCCGATTGCATAATTGAGGCTTGAACCTACATGGCACGCATCACCGTCGAAGATTGTCTCCACCGGATCCCGAACCGCTTCCAGCTCACGCTCGCCGCGACCTACCGTGCGCGCCAGCTCGCGCACGGCGGCACGCCGCTGATCGAGGCGGCGCGCGACAAGCCCACCGTCACCGCGCTGCGCGAGATCGCCGCCGGAAAGGTCGGGATCGAGCTGCTGAGCCGAGTCCACCAGAATTAGTGACCTGCCGCACGTGTGACCTGACCGTCTCAACCGGCACCGCGGCTCGCGCCGCGGCGGGTCACACATCGCGCGGCGTTGCGGCGACGCCGCGCCCGCGGCAGATCAAGCGACACGCCGGAACGTCCCATCCGAACCGTTGCGCAGGCTGAACGCGAAGCGGGGGGCCGGTTCCGATGAGCGCCGTGGCCCCCCTCGAGGGTCTGCGGCAAAGCGTCGCCGGCTACCTCAAGCCCGCCGACCTCTCCCGCCTCGAAGAGGCCTACCACTTCAGCGACGCGGCCCACCAGGGCCAGCTCCGCAAGTCCGGCGAACCGTACATTTCGCACCCGGTCGCGGTCGCCGAGATCCTCTCGCATTGGCAGCTCGACGCGCAGACGCTGGTCGCGGCGCTGCTGCACGATGTCGTCGAGGACACCGACGTCTCGACCGACGATATCTCCAAGCGGTTCGGCAAGCCGGTCGCCGATCTCGTCGACGGCGTCTCTAAGCTCGACCGCATCGAGTTCCAGTCGCAGCAGGACGCGCAGGCCGAAAACTTCCGCAAGATGCTGCTCGCGATGGCGCGCGATGTCCGCGTCATGCTGATCAAGCTCGCCGACCGCCTGCACAACATGCGTACGCTCGATGCGGTGGCGCCGGCGAAGCGGCGCCGGGTCGCGCGGGAGACGCTCGAGATCTACGCCCCGATCGCGAACCGGCTCGGGCTCGACGGGCTCTACCGCGAGCTGCAGGAGCTCGGCTTCCAGCACATCCACCCGATGCGCTACCGCGTGCTCGCAAGGGCGGTGAAGGGCGCGCGCGGCAACCGCCGCGAGGTGGTGGACAAGATTCTCGACGCGATCAAGCACCGGATGGGCGAAGCCCAGCTCGAGGCGAGCGTCTCGGGACGCGAGAAGCACATCTACTCGATCTACAAGAAGATGATCGAGAAGAAGCTGTCGTTCTCCGAGGTGCTCGACATCTACGGGTTTCGAGTCGTCGTCCGCGACGTGCCGGCGTGCTACGTCGCGCTCGGCGTGCTGCACGCCCTCTACAAGCCAGTGCCGGGGAAGTTCAAGGACTACATTGCCATCCCGAAGCTGAACGGCTACCAGTCGCTGCACACCGCGCTGATCGGCCCGTTCGGCGTTCCGGTCGAGGTGCAGATCCGCACCCGCGACATGCACCGCGTGGCGGACAGCGGTGTCGCCTCCCACTGGCTCTACAAGGACGAGGAGACGGGGACGCTGTCGGAAGTGCAGAGCCGCACGCACAAGTGGCTGCAATCGCTGATCGAGATCCAGGACGCGAGCGGCGACTCGGCCGAGTTTCTCGAGCACGTGAAGGTCGACCTCTTCCCGGCCGAGGTCTACGTCTTCACGCCGAAGGGCAAGATCATGGCGCTGCCGCGCGGTGCGACCGCCGTCGACTTCGCCTACGCCGTGCACACCGACATCGGCAACCGCTGCGTCGCCGCCAAAGTGAACTACGATCTCGTGCCGTTGCGCGCCGAGCTGAAGAACGGCGACCGCGTGGAGATCGTCACCGCCGCGCACGCGCATCCGAATCCGGCGTGGCTGAGCTACGTGAAGACCGGCAAGGCGCGCTCGCAGATCCGGCACTTCCTGAAGACGATGCAGTTCGAGGAATCGACGGCGCTCGGCGAGCGGCTGCTCGGCCAGGCGCTGCGCTTGCTCGAGAGCGATTCGATGTCGATCGGGCCGGAACGCTGGGAGAAGCTCGTGCGCGAGTCGGGCGCCAAGTCGCGCGAGGAGATCCTCGCCGACATCGGTCTCGGCAAGCGGCTCGCGGCGATCGTCGCGCGCCAGCTCCTCGTGCTCGCCGACAACGCGCCGGCCGATGCGAAGCACCACGGCGCCTCGATCCTGATCCGCGGCTCGGAGGGCATGGCGGTCCAGTTCGCCAAGTGCTGCCGTCCGATCCCCGGCGATCCGATCGTCGGGTTCATCAAGAAGGGCCAGGGGCTCGTCGTGCACACTCACGATTGCCCAGCGGCCGTCAGGTCGCGCAACGACCCCGACAAATGGATCGACGTCGAATGGGCGTCCGACACCGAGCGCACCTTCGACGTGGGGATCAGGCTCGTCGCGGCAAACCAGCGCGGCGTGCTCGCGAAAGTGGCGACCGCGATCGCGGACTCCGGGTCCAACATCGACAACGTCAGCATGGACGAGGACCGCGGCGTGTACACGGTCATGCACTTCACGATCCAGGTGCAGAACCGCCTGCACCTTGCGCGGGTGATGAAGTACCTGCGCCGGATCCCGGAGGTCGCGCGGATCTCTCGCATCAAGGACCAGCCGGCACGGTGACGCCGGCATGGACGATTCAATCCCGAGAACGGAGAGTCCTTTGAAAGCCAAGGCGAACGGCATCAACGTCCACTACACGATCGACGGCTCCGGCCCATGGCTGGTGATGAGCCACTCGCTTGCTTGCGATTCGCGCATGTGGGACGAGCAGGTCGCCGCGTTCTCGCAGCGGTTCAAGGTCCTGCGCTTCGACACCCGCGGGCACGGCCAGACCGACGCGCCGGCCGGACCGTACACGCTGGAGATGCTCGCCGCGGACGCTGCGGGAGTACTCGACGCGGCGGGCGTGCGCGAGGCGCACTGGATCGGCATCTCGATGGGCGCGATGATCGGCCAGACGCTCGCGCTCGGGAGCCCGGGTCTCCTGAAGAGCCTCGTCCTCGCCGACACGACCAGCCGCAACCCGCCCGAGGTCCTGCCGATGTGGATGGAGCGCATCCAGATCGCCGAGACGAAAGGGATGGAAGCGCTCGTCGACCCAACCCTGGCGCGCTGGTTCACCGCGCCGTACCTGAAGGCGCAGCCCGCCCGGGTGAAGCTGATCGCCGACATGATCCGTGCGACGCCGGTCGCCGGCTATGCCGGCTGCTGCCATGCGCTGCCGAAGATCGACCTCACCGCGCGGCTGAAGGAGATCAAGATACCGGTGCTGGCGATGACCGGCACCGAGGATGCCTCCGCGGCCTCGACGAAGGCCATCCACGACAACCTCCCGGGCTCGGAGTTCGTCCCGATCCCCTCGGCGTCGCATATCTCCAACATCGAGCAGCCCGAGGCATTCAACCAGGCGCTCGTTCGCTTCTACGACCGGATCGGCGCGTAGGTCCGCAGCCAGAGGACGTCGCTTCCCCGATGGGCGCGCTCGCCGGCCGCCACGCAGTCGTCACCGGCGGCGGCCGGGGGATCGGCGCTGCGATCGCCGCGGCGCTCCTGGGCGAGGGCGCGACGGTGTCGCTGCTCGGGCGCGACGGCGCGCGGCTCGCCGCGCAGGCCGAGACGCTCGGCGGCGCAACGCTGGCCCAGGCCGTCGCGGTCGATGTGACCGACGAGGCGTCCGTGAAGGCCGCTTTCGCCGCCGTGCGCGAGCGATCCGCGCGCGTCGACATCCTGATAAACAACGCCGGTCAGGCGGGAAGCGCCCCGCTCGCAAAGACCGATCTCGCGCTCTGGCACCGCCTGCTCGCGGTGAACCTCACCGGCACGTTCCTCTGTACGCGCGAGGTGCTGGCGGAGATGACCGGCCGCGGTGCCGGCCGGATCGTGAACGTCGCGAGCAGTGCGGGGCTCGTCGGTTACGGCTATGTTTCGGCCTACTGCGCGGCGAAGCACGGCGTCGTGGGCTTCACCCGGGCGGTCGCGCTCGAGTGCGCGAAGACCGGCGTCACCGTCAACGCGGTCTGCCCCGGGTACACCGAGACCGACATCGTCGGCGAGGCGCTCGCGAACATCGTGGCGAAGACCGGGAAAACCGAGGCCGAGGCGCGCGCCGCGCTCGTCGCCCATAACCCGCAGGGGCGGATGGTGCGGCCCGAGGAGGTGGCGGGCGCCGTGCTCTGGCTCTGCCTGCCTGCATCGGCCTCGATCACCGGGCAGGCGATCGCCGTTGCGGGCGGGGAGGTGATGTGATGAATGACCGGCGCGCGTTTGCGGACTTTCAACCGCGGCATTTCCGCTTCGAGGTGCAGGACCAGGTCGGCCTGGTAACGATCGACCGCCCCGAGAAGAAGAATCCGCTCACGTTCGATTCCTACGCCGAGCTGCGCGACCTCTTCCGCGGCCTCGCGTACGCGTCCGACGTCAACGTGATCGTGATCGCGGGCGCCGGCGGCAACTTCTCCTCCGGCGGCGACGTGCACGAGATCATCGGTCCGCTGACGAAGATGACGATGCCCGAACTGATGGACTTCACGCGGATGACCGGCGATCTGGTGAAGGCGATGCGCCACTGCCCGCAGCCGATCGTCGCCGCGATCGACGGCGTCTGCGCCGGCGCCGGCGCGATGCTCGCGCTCGCTGCGGACTTCCGTTACGGCACCGCGCAGTCCAGGACCGCATACCTCTTCACGCGCGTCGGTCTCGCGGGCTGCGACATGGGCGCATGCACGCTGCTGCCGCGGCTCATCGGGCAGGGACGCGCGGCCGAGCTGCTCTACACCGGGCGCTCGATGACCGGCGACGAAGGGCTGGCGTGGGGGTTCTTCAACCGCCTGTGCGCGCCCGAGGCGCTGCTCGCCGACGCGAACGCGCTCGCCGCTTCGCTCGCCGGCGGTCCGACCTTCGCGCACGGCATGACCAAGAAAATGCTCCACCAGGAGTGGAACATGGGCCTCGACGAGGCGATCGAGGCCGAGGCGCAGGCGCAGGCGATCTGCATGCAGACGCGCGACTTCCACCGTGCGTACGAGGCGTTCGTGGCGAAGCGGAAGCCCGAGTTCGAAGGCGATTAGCGGCGCTGGAACGGTGAGCGACCGGACCTACCTCGACTGGCCGTTCTTCGACGACGCGCACCGCGCCCTCGCGCACGAGCTCGACTCCTGGTGCGCCGAGCGGCTCGGCGCGAAGGATGGGAATGCGGCCGGCCATTACGCCGACGTCGACCGCGCCTGCCACAATCTCGTCGCGCTGCTCGGCGAGGCGGGCTGGCTGGAGTACTGCGTGCCCGCGGCTCACGGCGGGCGGCTCGAGCGCCTCGACTCCCGGAGCCTCTGTCTCGCCCGCGAAACCCTCGCCCGGTACGACGGCCTGGCCGATTTTGCGTTCGCGATGCAGGGGCTCGGCTCGGGCGCGATCTCGCTCGCCGGCGCCGAGGCGCTGCGCGCCCGCTACCTGCCGCGCGTCGCGCAGGGCGAGGCGATCGCTGCGTTTGCGCTCTCCGAGCCCGATGCCGGGTCCGATGTCGCGGCGATGACGACGCGCGCGCGGGCGTCGGGCGGCGAGATCGTGATCGACGGCGCGAAGACCTGGATCTCGAATGGCGGCATCGCGGACTTCTACACCGTGTTCGCGCGGGAGACGGATGCGCCGGGCACGAAGGGCATCAGCGCGTTCGTGGTCGATGCCGAGGCGCCGGGGCTCGCGATCGCCGAGCGGATCGACGTCATCGCGCCTCATCCGCTCGCGCGCCTCGCGTTCGAGGGCTGCCGGATTCCCGCTGCGAACCGGCTCGGCGCGCCCGGCGAGGGCTTCAAGGTGGCGATGCAGACGCTCGACATCTTCCGCGCCTCGGTCGCCGCCGCCGCGCTCGGCTTTGCGCGCCGCGCGCTCGACGAAGCGCTCGCGCACGCCGCCTCGCGCCGGATGTTCGGCCAGATGCTGGCGGACTTCCAGCTCACTCAGGGGGCAATCGCCGACATGGCGACCGGCATCGACTCGTCCGCGCTGCTGACCTATCGTGCGGCCTGGCTCCGCGACGTGAAGGGCGCGCGCACCACGCGCGAGGCGGCGATGGCGAAGATGACCGCGACCGAGAGCGCGCAAGGCATCATCGATCGCGCGGTGCAGCTCTTCGGCGCGGCGGGCGTCGTGTCCGGCCACCCGGTCGAGCGGCTCTACCGCGACATCCGGGCGCTGCGGATCTACGAGGGGGCGACCGAAGTGCAGAAGCTGATCATCGCTCGCGAGACGCTCAAGGTCTGATCGCATGGCCTACACCGCCCACGTCGACACCTTCGCGCGCGCGAGCCAGCCGCCGCCGGACGAGATGCCGGAGGTCTCGTTCGACCTACCGGAGCTCGCCTATCCGGCGCGCCTCAACTGCGGCGCCGAGCTGCTCGACCGGATGGTGGCGGCGGGGCACGGCGAGCGGCCGGCAATCCACGCGCTGATCGACGGCCGGAAGTACTCGTGCACGTACCGGCAACTCCTCGTGCACGCGAACCAGATCGCCCACGTCCTGGTGCGCGACGTCGGGCTCGTCCCCGGCAACCGCGTGCTGCTGCGTGGACCGAACAACCCGATGATGGCGGCGTGCTGGTTCGCCGTCATGAAGGCGGGCTGCATCGCGGTCGCGACGATGCCGCTGCTCCGCGCGAAAGAGCTGAAGCAGATCATCGACAAGGCGCGGGTGGGCGCGGCGCTCTGCGACGTCCGGCTGAAGGACGAGCTCGACCGCGCGCAGGCCCAGTGCCCCGATCTGAAACGCGTGCTCTGTTTCAACGCCGGCGGGCCCGGCTCGCTCGAAGCGGCGCTCGACGGCAAACCGACGGTCTTCGCGAACGTCGATACGGCCAGCGACGATGCAGCGCTGATCGCGTTCACCTCCGGTACGACCGGCCAGCCGAAGGGCTGCATCCATTTCCACCGCGACGTGATGGCGATGTGCGATGCGTTCCCGCGCTCGTGTCTCAAGCTCGAGGTCGACGACGTGGTCTGCGGCACGCCGCCGCTCGCCTTCACCTTCGGGCTCGGAGGCATGCTGTGCTTCCCGCTGCGATTCGGCGCCTCCACGGTGCTGATGGAGAAGCTCGCGCCGGACTCGCTGCTCGCGACCATCCGCGACTTCAAGGCGACGGTGTGCTTCACCGCGCCGACTTTCTATCGTCAGATGGCCCCGATCGCCAAGAACTTCGCGATCGGCAGCCTGAAGAAATGCGTCTCCGCGGGCGAGGCGCTGCCGGATGCGACGCGTCAGCTCTTCAAGCAGGCGACGGGCATCGAGTTGATCGATGGGCTCGGCTCGACCGAGATGATCCACATCTTCATTTCGCACGCGCCGGATCGCGTGCGGCGGGGCGCGACGGGCTACGCGATCCCCGGTTACCGCGCGACCGTCCTGGACGACGACGGCCTGCCCTGCCCGCCCGGCGTCGTCGGTCGGCTCGCGGTCAAGGGGCCGACCGGCTGCAAGTACCTCGCGGACGATCGCCAGCGCAATTACGTGCAGAACGGCTGGAACGTGACCGGCGACGCTTACGTAATGGACGCCGACGGCTGGTTCTTCTATCAGGCGCGCACCGACGACATGATCGTCTCTGCGGGCTACAACATCGCCGGGCCCGAGGTCGAGTCGGCGCTGCTGGCACACGAGGCTGTCGCCGAGTGCGGCGTCGTCGGTGCGCCCGATGAGGAGCGCGGAATGATCGTCAAGGCCTACGTCGTGCTCAAGCCGGGCCATGCAGGCGATCAAGCGATGGCAAAGGCGCTGCAGGATCACGTCAAGGCCGCAATCGCGCCGTACAAGTATCCGCGCGCGATCGAGTTCCGCGACGTGCTCCCGCGCACCGAGACCGGAAAGCTCCAGCGGTTCCGGCTGCGGATGGAGGCGGCGGCAAACGCCGGGCTGCGGCCGTAACGTTCTTCGCCCCGGCCGGCATTCGCTGGCGGGACGGGCTACTTGACGACGTACCGCTCCAGCCGCGTCAGGTCGGGTTCGGCACCCAGCCCCGGCGCATCCGGCAACGTCGCGCGGCCGTCGGCGACGCGGAGTGGAAACACCTCCTCGCGCAGCGGGTTCGGATTTGCGTCCACCTCGGCGAAGCCCCCGCCGCCGATAGCGGCGAGCAGATGCATCGACGCCGCAAGCCCGACACCACCTGCGAGCCAATGCGGACAGAAGACGAGGCCGCGCTCGATCGCGCGCCGCGCTACCTCGCGGCAGCCGCTGATCCCGCCCCACTTGCCGACATCCGGCTGCACGAAGCGCCAATAGCCGCCGGCGATCGCCGCATCGAATGCCGCTTCGCCGCGCAGGTTCTCGCCCGCGGCGAGCGCGACGCCGGAGCGCTCCGCGAGCAGGCTCCACGCGTCGGCGGGCTCGTCGGCCGCGATCGGCTCTTCGATCCAGTGGGGCCGCAGCGGCGCCAATTCGGCGATGCGCTCCAGGGCTTGCTCCGGCGACCAACCCTGGTTCGCGTCGGCCATGAGCGTCGCATCCTCGCCCAGCGCGTGGCGCAACGCGGCGAGGTTCGCGCGGTCGCGCGCGGCGTCCATGCCGACCTTGAGCTTGAATGCGCGATGGCCTTCCGCGCGGCGTGCGAGCGCGATCTCGACGACGTCGTCCGGCCCGATCCCGCTCGCGTACACCCGCACGCTTCGGCTCGAGCCGCCGAGCAGGCGCCACAGCGGCTGCCCGGCGCGCCGCGCGGCCAGGTCCCAGCACGCCTGGTCGAGCGCGGCGATGACCTGCGCGAACGGGCCGGGTTCGCCGCTTTGAATCGCGACCAGGCGGGTGCGCCGCTCGAGCATCGCCCGCAACGCCTGCGGCGCGGAAACCTCGGCGCCGTCGACGAGCGGCGCGAACAGCGTCCGGATCAGCCCGGCGCGATGCTCCGCACCGACGATCGGGAAGTTGCACCACACCTCGCCCCAGCCGTGCACGCCGTCCGCGTCGGTGAGTCGCACGAAGAGCGCGGGGCGCGTCGCCATCGCGCCGAACGCGTTCACGACCGGCGTGGCGACCGGGGCGCGGAGCACCCAGCACTCGAGCTTCGCGATCGTGGTGTGCATCCGCGCATGCTAGCCTACCGCCATCCCGAGTGAGGCGTGAGGCGTTCATGCGAGCCTGGCACAGTTGCGCAGCGATCCTCTTCACGTGCGCGGCGTTCGCGGCGCACGGGCAAGCCTATCCCGCGAAACCGGTCCGGCTGATCGTGCCGTTTCCTCCGGGCGGCGCGGTCGACTACTACGCCCGCACGGTGCAGAACCGGCTGGCCGACACGCTCGGGCAGCCGATCGTGATCGAGAACCGCACCGGCGCCGGCGGCATGGTCGGCGCCGAGCTGGTCGCGAAGTCGCCGCCGGATGGCTATACGCTGCTCGTCGGGAACATCGCGGCGCTCGCCATCAACGTCGGCATCTACTCCAAGATGCCGTACGACCCGGTCAAGGATCTGACGCCTATCTTGCGGACCGTGGCGGTCGACTACGTGATGGTCGTCCACCCGTCGGTGCCCGCGAAGACGACCGCCGAGCTCATCGCCTACGCCAAGGCGAATCCGGGCAAGCTGAGCTACGGCTCCGCGGGCAGCGGGAGCGCGCCGCATCTCTCGGCCGAGCTCCTCAAGGCGCGCGCCGGCATCGACATGGTCCACGTCCCGTTCAAGGGCGGCGGCCCGATGGTGACCGACCTTCTCGGGGGACAGATCCAGGTGGTGATCGGCGACCAGGCGAACCTGATGCCGCACGTCAAGGCCGGCAAGCTCCGCGCGCTCGCGGTCGGCACCCTCACGCGCTCGCCGACCTATCCGGACCTGCCCACGATCGCCGAGTCGGGCTACCCGGGATTCGAAGCGCGCGCCTGGCAGGGGATTGCCGGGCCCGCCGGCCTCCCGCCCGACATCGCCCGGCAGCTCAATGCGGCGTTCGTGAAGGTGATGGCGATGCCCGACGTGCGCGCCCGGCTCGTCGAAGGCGGTCTCGACCCGATCGTCAGCTCGCCGGAAGAGTTCGGCGAGTTCATCCGCGCCGAAATCGCGAAGTGGTCGAAGGTGGCGAAGGACGTCGGCGCGCGCGTCGATTGACCGCTACTGCTCGACCTTTATCCCCGCCGCTTTGACGATCGGCGTCCACCGTTCGATTTCCCTGCGGATGTAAGCGGTGTACTCCTCCGGGGTACTGACGATCACCTCGTAGCCCTGCGCGAGCAGCTTCTCGCGCACATCGGTCTGGTTCACCGACGCGACGGCGGCGGCGTGGAGCTTCTCGACGATGGCCCGCGGCGTCTTCCCGGGCCCGAGCAGGCCGTAGAAGCCCGATCCGAGGAGCTCCGGGAAGCCCTGCTCGACCACGGTCGCAACGTCGGGCAGCAGCGGCGAACGCTCGCGCGAGGCGATCGCGATGGCGCGCAACTTGCCCGCCTGGACCTGGGCGCCGGTGGGAACCAGGGCGTCGAAGAACACCGGCACCCGTCCCGAGACCACGTCCACGATCGCCTGGCCGGCGCCCTTGTAGGCGACATAGGTCATGTTGGCGCCGGTTTTCGCCCGCAGCGCCTCTCCCATCAAGTGGGTGATCGCACCGACGTTCGCGAACGCATACGTGAGCCCGGCGGGGTTCGATTTCGCCGCGTCGACGAGATCCTGGACCGAGCGATAGGGCGTGTCGGGATGCACGGCGATCAGGGCGGGGATCGAGGCGACGAGGGAGATCGGCGCGAAGTCTGCGTAGGGATCGTAGGGCAGCTTCATCCCGAGCGCGGTGTTGAGCGCGATCGGCGCAGCGCAGAAGCACAGCGTGTAGCCGTCCGGCGCGCTCTTCGCGACGGCATCCATCCCGATCACGCCGCCCGCGCCGCCTCGGTTCTCCACGAGGAGCGTCCAGCGTCGTCCTGGCGTACGCCGGCCGCGGCCGGCACTGGACCGTTCGCGTTCGTGCTAACTTCGCGCGCCATGACGACCGACATCCCTGCTTCGGCACAATCCGACCTTGCCCCGAACGGCACCATGCGCGTCGGGCTCAACTTCGGTAACTTCCTCCTCATTACCAGCAAGTTAGGAAGCGGCGAGCCGCGCGGCATCGCCCCCGATCTCGCGCGGGAGCTCGCGCGAAGGGCGGGCGTCCCGTTGGAGTTCGTCTGCTATGAGCAGGCGGGGAAGCTGGCCGAGGGCGTGAGAGTCGGCGCCTGGGATGTTGCATTCCTCGCCGACGAGCCGGCGCGCGCGAACGAGATCGCCTTCACGAGCGCCTACCTCGAGATCGAGGCGACGTATCTCGTGCCGGCCGGCTCGACGATCGGCACATTGGCTGAAGTCGATCGCGAGGGCGTGCGCATCGCGGTGGCGAGCAAGGCCGCCTACGATCTCTACCTGAGCCGCAGCTTGAAGCACGCCGAGCTCGTGCGCGCGGAGGGCATCGACGGCTCCTATAAGCTGTTCGTGGAGAGCAAGCTCGACGTCCTCGCCGGCCTCAAGCCGCGCCTCATCGCGGATGCCGAGAAGCTGCCTGGCGCGCGCGTGCTGGAGGGCAAGTTCACCGCGATCCAGCAAGCGATCGGCACACCGAAGGGCCGCGATGCCGGGGCGAAGTATCTCCGGGAGTTCGCCGAGGACATCCGGACTTCCGGCGTGGTCGCCCGGACGATCGAGAAGAACGGCATCCGCGGGGTGTCGGTCGCCCCGGCGCCGGCGCGCTAGCACGCCCGCCAGGGTTCACCGGCGCGGCAGAGATCAGGGCCGGCGAGCGCGTAGAGCCACCGAGCCGGAAGTCGGCCGATCATGCTCGGGTTCGATTCGCCGATCGTGCTGGTGGTCGTCGCCTTTGCGTTCCTGCTTGCAGGTTTCGTGAAGGGCACCATCGGCATGGGCTTGCCCACAGTAGCGATGGGCGTGCTCGGTGTGGTCATGCCGCCGGCGCAGGCGGCATCGCTTCTCATCGTGCCGTCCCTCGCGACCAATGTCTGGCAGCTCGCCGCCGGCCCGGCGTTCGGCGCGCTCGTGCGCCGCCTCCGGGGAATGCTGCTCGGCGTGTGCCTAGGTGTCTGGGCGACCTCCGGCGTGCTGACCGGCGGTAACGCGAGGCTCGCCGCATTCGCGCTCGGGGTCGTGCTGGTCGTGTATGCGTGCACGGGCCTTGCTTCGCTGCAGTTGCCGGCGCCGGCGCATCGCGAAGCGTGGCTCTCGCCGATCGTCGGCGCCGTGACCGGCGCCGTCCTCGGCGCGACCGGCATCTTCGTCATTCCCGCAGTGCCCTACCTCCATGCTCTCGGGCTGGAAAAGGAGGAGCTGATCCAGGCGCTCGGCCTTTCGTTCACGGTGTCGACCATCGCTCTCGGCTTGAGCCTGTTGGGCGGCGGCTTGCTCGGCGGCGCGGCGGCCGGCGCGTCGCTGGTCGCCCTGGTGGTGGCGATCGTCGGAATGTTCGTCGGACAGCGCGTCCGGCTCCGGTTCTCCGCGGCGACCTTCCGCCGGTGCTTCTTCCTCGGTTTGCTCGCGCTCGGCGCCTATCTCGCCTATCGGAACTCGCCCTGAGGCGAGTGGTCGATGGCCGCGCCCGCGCGCATCGAGATGGGAAGTCCGGGCGGCGCGACGAAGCGCTTCATTGGCCGCGGAGAATCATTTGCGTGCAGCGGAAGAGCGCGATCGTCTTGCCGGTCTTCTCCGCTTTGACCACGGCGTCCCAGACGTGGGTCGCGCGGCCCTTGTGCACCGGCGTCGCGGTGCAGATCACGTCGCCTTCCAGCGTGGTGCCGAGGAAGTTCGACTTGAGCTCGATGGTCGTGAAGCCGGCAGCGTCATCGGGCAGATTGCGCACGGTCGCGTAGCCGCACGCGGTGTCGGCGAGCGCAACCACCGCGCCCGCGTGCAGGTAGCCGTTCCAGGCGCACTTGGTACGCTCGACGCGCATCCGCGCGCGCACCTCGTCGGGGTCGACGGCGAGAAACTCGATGCCGAGGTGGCCGGGCAGATACTCCCGGCCACGCTCGTTCCACTCGGCGATCGTTTGCGGGACGGACAGGCGTTGCATCGGCGGGGCCTCCGTGGCGGGCGTGAGCCCAATCGAACTGTAACGCGCGTTTCGCGCCGGTGCCAAAGCCGGAGACGTACGCGATGCTGCTCGCTCGGTCGGGGATGCTGGCGTTGATGGCGTGGCGGCGGAGGTGCGTCCCGGGGTGTTCTTCGCCCCAGTCGAAGCGGAGCAAAGGCTACTTCTTCAACCCGATCAGCGCCATCAACCGCGCCAGCTCGACGTCCTCTTTGGCAATCACCTCGCCGAACTCCGCTGCCGGCATGAACGCCGGCCGCACGCCGAGCTTCTCGGCGGCGCGCGCGAACTCCGCGCTCTCCGCCGCTTGACGGATCGCGTTTTCCAGCGCGGCGATCGTCGCCCGCGGCGTCCCGCGCGGCACCGCGATGCCGCGCCAGGCCTCGAGCGAGACGTCGATGCCCTGCTCTTTCGCGGTGGGAACGTCCGGCAGCGCCGGATCGCGGCTCGGAATCATCGTCGCGAGCAAGCGCACGTTTCCCGACTTCACCTGCGCCGCGAGCGCACCGGGAAGCTGGACCAGCACGTCGACGTGCCCGCCGAGCAGGTTCGGCACCACCTGCGCCGCGGCGTAGGGGACGTCGACGATCTTCACGCCGCCGGCGTAGAAGAGCGCGACCGAAGAGATGTGCGTGTGGCTGCCTATTCCCGAGTTCCCGACAGTGATGATGCCGGGGCGCGCCTTGGCATCGGCCAGCAGGTCGCCGAGCGACTTCCATTTCGCATCGCCACGCACCGCCACGACCGGCGACTCTACGAGCACCCGCGCGACCGGATCGAACGCCCGGTAGTCGAACCCGAGTTGGCCCGAGTGATAGGTCGTCGAGATCGAGTTCGAGTTCCACACCAGCGAGTAGCCGTCGGGCTTCTGGCTGGCGACGTGCTTGTAGCCGATCGCGCCGCCCGCCCCCGGGCGGTTCACGACGAGGACGGTCTGGCCGAGGTGCTTCGCCATGCCTTCGGCGATCAGGCGCGCAGTGACGTCGGCCGACGTCCCGGCGGGGAACAGCACGGTGATCTCGACGTTGCCACGCTGGGGGAACGGCGGCTCCTGCGCAAAAGCCAACGCGGGCGCGAGGACCCACGCGAGCAATAAACTTCTTCTCGTGACGCTCATCGCTCCCTCCTCATTCACGCACTTTCGTCCGCCAGAATCTCCGCGACCGTCACGCGGCGCCCCTCGCGCGCGGACACGATGCCGGCGCGGATCACCGCGAGCGACCGGGTCGCCGCCTCGCCGTCCATCTCCGGCTTGCCCTGCCCGCGCGCCGCCGCGGCGAACTCCTCGAGCTCGTCGACGAACGCATCGATCTTCGTGACAGCCACCGCTTCCGCTCGTTCCGCTCCGCGCTTGAGGAAGCGCAAGCCCTGGTGGAAGTCGTAGAAAGCGCTCGCCTCCTTGCCGTACACGTTCATGAGGTAGTACTCGGAGGCCGAGGCGTAGCTCGCGTTCACCGTCGAGAGCGCGCCGCTCTCGTGCTCGAGGATGAGACTCGCGACATCGGGGTTGTCGCCCGGGAGCACGAGCTGGGCGAGGCTGCCGCTCACCGACTTGACCGGCCCGAAGAGGTACTCCAGCACATCGACGTAGTGCACGCCGATCTGCAGCATCACGCCGCCCGGCATGCCCTCGGCCGTATAGCGCCAGGAGCCGAGGTCGATCTTGCCGAGACGATCGCGGCTGATGTTGGCCTCGGCGTTCACCAGCCGCCCGAATGCACCGTCATCGATTCTCTTCCTGATCCAGCGGAACTGGCCCTCGCGCCGGCGCTGATAGCCAATCGCCAACACGACACCCGCTTCCCGGCACGCGGCCGTGATCGCGCGGCCCTCCGCGACCGTGTTGGCGATCGGCTTGTCGAGGAACACGTGCTTGCGCGCCTCCGCCGCGAGCCGCGTCGTCTCGAGATGGACGTTGTTCGGGGTGGTGTTGACGATCGCCTCGATCGACCGGTCTTCTAGGATCGCGGCGTAGCTCGGCACCGCCTTGCACCCGTACTTCGCGGCGAATTTCGCACGCTTCTCCTCCGAGCGCGTGAAGCACGCGACGATCTTAAGCCTGCCGGAGCGGACGATCGCGTCGGCGAGGACATCCGACCACCAGCCCATCCCGACGCAGGCGACGCGCAGTGGTTCAACGCTCATCGCTTAGCTCCAGCGTGCGCCGATGGCCTCGACCGCCGCCTTCGCGATCCGCGCGTCGGTCTCCCAGTCACCACCGCTCACGCCGATTCCGCCCACGCACTCGCCCTCGACGATGATCGGAAAGCCGCCTTCCATCGCGGTCCAGCGCTCCGGCCCCGCCGCGAGCGCGAGTCCCAGCGCATGCGTCGTATCGAGCGGCTGCCCCTGCGCGCCCTGCGTCGTCGTCGGTCGCTTGTTCGACGCGGCGCAGACCGCCTTCGTCGTCGACGAGTGCACGGTGTGGAAGCGCCCGCCGTCCATCCGCTCGAGCATGACGAGGTTTCCCCCGGAGTCGGCGATCGCGACCGTGATGGCGATCTTCGCTTGCTCGGCGTTGGCGATCGCGGTCGCCGTCATCTTTCGCGCGCCGGCGAGCGTCAGGCGCTTGGCGTCGGCAACGTACATCGCGCGATCCTCCTCAAAGCACCAAGCCGGCAACCGCGCCGGCGGCGATCAACCACAGCGGATGCAGCCGCGTGAACGCGTGCACCGCGGCCACGATCCCGGCGAGGGCGTAGCCACCGGTTCCGGCGCCCGCACCTTGCGCGAGCACGACCCCGCTCGCGATCACCAGCCCGACGGTGAGCGGGGCGAGGCCCCGTTTCACGATCGTCTTCCACGGCGCATCGCCGCCCCGGGTGTCCACGTGCGCGAAGCCATACACGGCGAGCGACGAGGGGAGGATGAACGCCAGCGGGGCGACGATCGCGCAGAGGAACCCTCCGATCTGGTAGCCGAGCAGCGTCGTCACGAGCACGTTCGGTCCCGGCGCGGCCTGGCTGAGCGCCACCAGCGTCGCGAATTCCTGCCCGCCCAGCCACTGGTGTTCGATGACCACGAACCGGTAAATGTCGGGCAGCATCGCGTGCGCACCGCCGACCGACACGATCGAGAGCAGCGCGAGATGCGCAGCGAACGGCCAGGTCGGGTCGTTCACGAGCGCCACTTCCACGCGCAGGCGATGCCGAGCGGCGCGAGCGCGACCACCACCCACGGCAGCGGCAGGCGTGCGACGACGGCGGCACCGAGCGCGGCCAGCGCGATGCCCCCGGCCCACACCCTGCGCGGCAGCGCAGCCGCGAGCTTGATGCCCATCCCCAGGATCAGGCCGGCCGCCGCCGCGGCAATGCCGACGAACACGCGTTTGAGCCACGCCACGTCCGCGAACTGGCGGTAGAGCATCGCGATCGCGAGGAAAACGAGGAACGGCGGGACAAAGAGGCCGGTGAGCGCCGCCGCTGCGCCGCGCGCACCGCGAAAGCGGGTGCCGAGGATGATGGCGACGTTCGCGATGTTGGGCCCCGGCAGCAGCTGCGCGACGCTCAGCACCTCGGTGAACTCGCGGTCGTCGAGCCAGCGTTCGGCTTCGACGATCGTATGGCGCGCGTACGGCAGCACGCCGCCGATGCCCGACAGGCCGATGCGGGCGAACCCCAAGGCGAGCGCGCGGCAAGTGATGTTGGGTAGTTCGGTGCCGGCGGAGGCGGCCTTCTCCATGGCGGAGGATTATCCGCGACCCGCACCACGGCGGCAACGCGCGGGCGCGGTTTGAGAGTAGAGTCTCGCCGTCGTTTTACTTCCGGAGACCTGCAATGCAATACGCCGTTCCCGCCCCGAAGCAGCCGGTCATCGCCGTCGCCGGCTCCGATGCCGTCTTCCCGGTGCGACGCATCTGGTGCGTCGGCCGCAACTACGCCGATCACGCGCGCGAGATGGGCCACGACCCGAACCGCGAGCCGCCGTTCTTCTTCCAAAAACCCGCCGACGCGGTGGTCGCGAGCGGCTCGACGCTCCCTTACCCGGCGATGACGAAAGACCTCCATCACGAGATCGAGCTGGTGGTCGCGATCGGCAAGGGCGGCGTCAACATCCCGGTCGCCAAGGCGCTCGACCACGTCTTCGGCTACGGCGTCGGGCTCGATATGACCCGGCGCGATCTGCAAAGCGAAGCGAAGAAGGCCCAGCGCCCGTGGGAGATGGGCAAGAGCTTCGACCAGTCGTGCCCGGTGACCGCGCTCGTCCCGGCGGCGAAGATCGGCCATCCATCGCAGGGCGCGATCTGGCTCAAGGTGAACGGCGAGGTGAAGCAGAAGGGCGACCTCAACCAGCAGATCTGGCGAGTCGAGGAAACGATCGCCTACCTCTCGCAGTTCGTCGCGCTCGAACCGGGCGACCTGATTCTGAACGGCACGCCCGCCGGCGTGGGTCCATGCAAGGGGGGCGACAAGCTCGAGGGCCATGTCGACGGCGTCGGCGACCTCGCGATCACCTACGGGTCCGAGGGCGCGGCGCGCAAGGCCGCGTAGCCGCGATGGGCGCGGCGCCGGCCTCCGCCCGCCAGCCGCGCTGGACCGGCCGCCAGTTCCACAACCAGCCCGAGGCAAGCCGGATCAACCGCGAGCTCGCGACCAGGCTGGAGACCGAACGCGGGCTCGTCTTCAACACCGCGGACGGCGCGACCTTCCGGCGCGCACTCGCCGGCGGCTTCTACCGCCGCTGGAAAGGGGAGCTGGGCGCAACCGCGTGGGCCCTGCTCGAGAAGGCAGTCGGCCCGCTGGGCCGCTAATTAGGAGGGACGAATGAAAAGACTCGCATCGCAAGCACTGTTCGCCGGAACGCTCGCGGCGTTCGGCATCGCCGCCGCGCTCGCGCAGACCCCGCCGAAGCTCGACTTCGTCATCGTCGACAACCTCGGCCACCTGCCGATGATCGTCGGCGCCGAGAAGGGCATCTTCAAGCAGCACGGCGTCGACGTGCAGCTCAAGATCGTGAAGTCGGGCAGCGAGATCGTGAAGGCGCTCAAGGCGAACGAGGTGCAGGGCGGCAACATGAGCGTCACGACGTTCATCAAGGGCCGCCAGGGCGGCGAGCCGGTGACCGTGTTCGCGCTCGCGATGAACGACGCGACGCGCGCCAACGCCGACGACCCGCTCGCGATCATCGCGCGCAAGGGGTCCGGGATAAAGGCCGGCGACATCAAGAGCCTCAAAGGCAAGAAGGTCGGCGTGTGGTTCGAGCAGACGCCCGACGAATACCTGAAGATCGCCCTCAGCAAAGCGGGGTTGAAACCCGCCGATCTCGAGCTCGTGAATATCACGAACAACCCGGCGCTCGTGCCGAGCCTCGCCGAGGGCAAGGTCGACGCCGTCGTCTCGCTCGAGCCCTGGAACACCCTGATCCTCGACAAGGTGCCCGGGTCGTACATCGTCAAGCGCGGCGGCGGCTACATGTCTTACATGATGGTCTCCACTTTCCAGGACACGCTGCTCAAGGCCCAGCCCGAGCTGGTCGAGAAGTTCGCGCTCGGGCTTGCCGCGTCGGCGTATGCGGTCCGCCAGAACCGCGACGAAGCGATCGAGATCTTCGCCAAGGTAGTCCCCGGCGTGGATGTCGCGATCGCGAAGAAGGCGGTGAAGCACATCAACTACGACCCGCGCATCTCGAAAGCGAGCATGACCGCCTTCGACTCCGCGCAGAACGAGCTGATCAAGCTCGGGTCGGGATCGGCCGACAAGAAGCTGACGCTGCCGAACGTCGTGCTGACCGACTACATGAAGAAGGTCGAGAAGGACCATCCGGAGTATTTCAAGGACCTCAAGCGGGTGGTCTACTGAACCGCGTGCGCGGGCACCGACCTCGCATCAACCGTTTCCAGCTCGGCGTCGCGGTGATCGCCGCCGCGAGCGCGCAGGCGCTCGCGCAGATCCCGCCCACCGAACCCGAGGTACGCGCGTACACCGGTCTCCACGCCGCGGCGGCCGCGGGCAACGTCGCCGAAATCGAACGGCTCGTCGCCGCCGGCTCGAACCGCGAGCTGCGCGACGGCAACGGTCGCACCCCGCTCCACGTCGCCGCTTACCGCAAGCAGTACGAGGCCGCGCGCGTGCTGATGAAACGGGGCGCGAACGCGAACGCGCTCGATGCGCAGCGCTATGACATCGTGACCATCGCCGCCGTCGCGGACGACGTGCCGATGCTCAAGGTCGCGCTCGAAGGCGGTGCGAGCGCGGGAAACATGACGAGCCCCTACGACGGCACTGCATTGATCGCGGCCGCCCACTTGGGGCACGACGAGGTGGTGAAGGTGCTGATCGCCGCCGGCGCGCCGCTCGACCACGTGAACAACCTCGGCTGGACCGCGGTGATCGAGGCGATCTGGCTCGGCGACGGCGGCAAGCGACACATCGAGACGCTGCGCGCGCTGATCGCGGGCGGTGCGAGCCCCAACCTCGCCGATGGGCGCGGCCAAACCCCGCTCGCGCTCGCGCGCTTGCGGGGCTACGCAGAAATGGTGAGCATCCTGGAGAAGGCCGGCGGCCGCGTCGGCAAGATCCCTTGACGGGACGCTGGCACCGCCCGCCCGGCGCGGCCCGAAGGTAACGCCGCAACCGCGCCGGACTCGAGCTCTTCCCGACCCATCCGATCGCTTACGCGCCGTGAACGACGAGCGCCGGAAGCGCGGCAAGCGACGCCACCTCGGCATCCGGCCGACCCGGGAGCCGCTCGGGCCGTTGACCGTACCGGTTGCACCAGACGACGCGCATACCGAACGCCGACGCCGCGTAGGCGTCCCATGCGTTCGACGACTGGAACGAGATCGCCGCCGGCTCGATCCCCAGCCGGTCGACGGCGAGCTGGTAGACCTTAGGGTGGGGCTTGTACACGCGGACCTCCTCGACCGACAGCACGGCGTCGAGCAGATCGGCGAGTCCCGCGCCTTCGATGGCGGCCTGCAACATCCGCGGCGAGCCGTTCGACAGGATCGCGGTCTTGAGCCCCGCCGTTCGGAGCTGCCGCAGGACGTCCGGAACCTCGGGAAATGCGTCCAGCGTCAAATAGAGCTTCATCAGACGATCGCGCAATGCGGGCGTCCCGATCCCAGGCGCTTCGATCCCAAGCGTCTCGAGCGCGAAATCGAGCGCATCCCCGGTCACCTGCCAGAAATCGGCGTGCTTGCCCTGGACCGCCCGTAGCCAGGTGTACTGCAGCTGCTTGTCGCGCCAGAGCTGGGTGAGCCTGCCGAACGCCTCGCCCAGCTCATCGCGGCAGCGGGCGGCTGCCGAGGCATAGTCGAATACGGTCCCGTAGGCGTCGAAAACGCACGCACGAATACCGGCGATCGGCGCCTGTGGCGCCGCGCGGGTCATGGCGTCCCCAGCGCCGCCATCGTGTCGTCCCGCCGCCGGCGGCATAGCGATCCTCGACCGGGCACGAGCGCAACCCCTCGGCTAGGTAAGCGGCGCGGTCAGTCCGGAACGATGTTCGCCCGCTTCACCACCGGCGCCCACTTGACCTGCTCGCCTTTGACGAAGGCGAGGAACTGCTCCGGGGTGCCCTGGATGACGGTCGCACCACCGGCGACGAGCGACTCGCGCACCTTCGGGTCCTGCGTCGTACGGTTGAGCGCCTCGTTCAGGCGCATGACGACCGCGCGGGGCGTCGCAGCGGGCGCGGCGAGCCCGAACCAGGCGGTCACCTCGTAGCCCTTCAGGCCCGCCTCGTCCAAGGTCGGCAGCTCGGGGAGCACCGACGAGCGGTTGAGGCTGGTGACCGCGAGCGCGCGCACCTTGCCGGAGCGGATATGCGGGAGTTGCGGCGGCAGGTTGTCGAACATGATCTGCGTCTCGTTCGCGAGCATCGCCGCCTGCGCCGGCCCGCTGCCGCGGAACGGGATATGCACGACGAACGTGCCGCTCATCGCCTTGAACAGCTCCGACGACATCTGCGGCGAGGTGCCGTAGCCCGGTGAAGCATAGTTGAGCTTGCCGGGGTTCTTCTTCAGGTACGCGATCAACTCCGGGACCGACGTCGCCGGCACGGCGGGGTTCACGACCAGCACGTTCGGCACCGTCCCGTACTGCCCGATGTAGGCGAAGTCTTCGATCGGCCGGTAGTTGAGCTTCGGGTAGATGAGCGGGCTGATCGCGAGCGAGGGGTTGGCGAGCAGCAGCGTGTGGCCGTCCGGGCTTGCGCGCGCGACCATCTCCGCCCCGACGTTCCCGCCCGCGCCGGCGCGGTTCTCGATGATCACCGACTGGCCGAGCTCGGCCTGCAGCCGCGGCTGGATCTGGCGGGCGACGATGTCGATCAGTCCGCCCGGCGGATACGGGACCACGATCGTGACCGTCTTGGTGGGAAAAGCTTGCGCGAACGCGGCCTGCCCGCCGAGCATTGCAGCGCACCACAAGAGCGCGCAAACGCACGCTTTGAACGTTTTCATCGGGGTCGTCCTCCTTGCCGGGAATCTACCATTGGCGGGCGTCGAAGAAACCCCCGGCTGGTGCTTGCAGCCGGCTGCACCCCTCCTCAGGGCGTCGAAGAGTCACGCCGTGCCGACGGTGTTTCGCAGCACCCCGATTCTCTCCAGTTCGCTCTCGATCACGTCGCCCGGCTTGAGATAGCCCTTTGCCGGCACCAGCGTCTCGCTGCCGTCGCCGCCGACCCACTTGCCTCCGAGGTCCGGGTCGGTCGACCAGGCGGTGCCGCCGGGCGTGCCGGTGATGATCACGAACCCCGGCTTGAGCGTGAAGCTGATCGAGAAGAAATGGATCAGCTGCGCGCACGAGAAGATCATGTTGCCGGTCGAAGCGGACTGCCGCAACTCGCCGTTGATGCGGGTGCGGAGACGGAGCTGCTGCGGATCCGGGATCTCGTCGGCAGTGACGATGCAGGGCCCGAGCGGCGCCGACGACTCGAACGCCTTGCCCCGCCCCACCTCGTACCAGGTGAAGCCCTGTTCGTTCCGGCGCACCTGCCGCTCGCGCGCGGTCACGTCGTTGACGACGGTGTAGCCGAAGACGTGGTCGAGCGCGCGCTCGACCGGAATATGGCGCCCGCTTTTCCCGATCACGATTGCGAGCTCGGTTTCCGCGTCGAGCTTCCGCGTGAGGCGCTCGTCGTGGATGATCGTGTCTCCCGGCCCGATCACGCAGTCGGCGGTCTTCACGAAGAATTCCGGCTCCTTGCCGGAGATCGGCGTGTTCGCCTTCTCCTTGTTGTGGTCGGTGTAGTTGCTGCCGCTGCACAGCATCGTCGAGGGGACGATAGGCGCGGCGAGCCTGACGGCTGCGAGCGGCCGTCGGCCTTTGCCGGATGCGACCGCGTTGCGCGCCGCATCGAGGGCGGCGGCACCGCCGACGATCAGATCGCGCGTGTCGGCAACGCCCGGAAGCTCGACGACGGCGTCGCCCTCGAGTGCGCCGACACGCATCACGCCGTCGGCAGTGAATCGAACGATTTTCATCGGATCCCTACTCCGTCTTGCCCATCTTCTGCACCACCGCCGCGAGGCGCTTCGTGTCGGTGTCGAGGAACCGGTCGAACTCCGCGCCTTCCATGAAGCTGATCGGCGTGTTGATGCCGGTCATCGCACTCTTGAACTCCGGGTCCTGCACCGCCTGGCGCACCGCACTGCGGAGCCGCGCTTCCACCTCGGGCGGCAGCCCCGCCGGCGCGAACACCCCGGCCCAGATGTAGAACTCGACGTCGAATCCCTGCTCCTTCATCGTGGGCACCTCCGGCAGCCCACTGGTACGGCTCGCCGCCCACGAGCCGAGCGTGCGGATCTTTCCCGACCGGAGGTGCGGGTTGGCGACGCCGGGGGATTGCGCCCCGAGGTTCACCTCGCCGGCGATCAGCGCGGTCATCGCCGGTCCGCCGCCCTTGTAGGGCACGTGGAGAAACCTGACGTCGGCGGCCTGCGCGAGCATCTCGAAGCAGGTGTGGATCGTGCCGTAGACGCCGGACGATGCGTAGCTGATCTTGCCGGGCCGCGACCGTGCATCGTCGACGAGTTCCTTCAGCGTCTTCCACGGACTGTCGGCGGGCACGAGCAGGATCGTCGGGTCGGCCGAGACGAGCGCGATCGGCGCGAACTCCGACATCTGGTAGGTCGACGGCCGGCCGTTGACCTTGTCCGCCTCCGGGATCACGACGATCGACGAGAGGGCCGTCATGATCGTGTAGCCGTCGGGTCTGGCCTTGGCGACGTAGGCGTGGCCAACCGCGCCGCCCGCGCCGGCCTTGTTCTCCACCACGACGTTCTGCCCGAGCACCTTCGCCATCGACACCGCGAGCGGCCGCGCGGTGATGTCCGCGATCCCGCCCGGCGGGAACGGCACGATCATCGTGATCGGCCGATTGGGATAGGGCTGCGCCTGCGCGGCCGCGGCGGCCGCCAGCGCGGCGAGAACCGCGACGAATCTCCTCATGCTTCCTCCTTATCGTTGTGGGGTGCGGCCCCGATCTTATGCGCGAGCCCTGCCGGCGCGCCAGTCGCCGGCGTCCGTTGGCCGCGGCTCGGGGACGCGCGATTGTCCCCGATCCGGGCTACAGTGCGCCCTGAGTTTCTGGAGACCCGATGGCGGATTCGAGCGAATGGGCCTTCCCGGCCGAGCTGCGGCCGAAGCCGAATGAGCTGAGCTTCGATCTCGAGGCGGCGCTCGGCGCGCTCGTGCTGGTTCGCGCCGAGGTTCCGGAGGATGCCTTCACGGCGTCGGTGCTCGGCACCGAGCGCATCGGCAACGGCGTGGTCATCCGCGACGACGGACTGGTGCTCACGATCGGCTACCTGATCACCGAAGCGACCGCGATCTGGCTGACGACGAGCCAGGGCGCGGCGGTGGCGGGGTTCCCGCTCGCGTACGACCAGGCGACGGGCTTCGGGCTCATCCAGCCGCTCGGCCCGCTCGGCGTTCCCGCGCTCGAGCGCGGGTCGGCCGCATCGTGCCGCGTCGGCGAAAGCGTCGTGCTTGCCGGCCATGGCGGGCTCGCGCACGCGCTCAAGGCGCGCGTGTTCGCCAAGCGGGAGTTCGCGGGCTACTGGGAGTACGTGCTCGACGAGGCGGTGTTCACCGCGCCCGCGCATCCGCAGTGGGGCGGCGCGGCGCTGATCGGCGCGGACGGGCGCCTGCTCGGCATCGGCTCGCTGCTGGTGCAGGAGCAGGTGGGCACGAACGAGATGCAGGGCAACATGATCGTGCCCATCGACCTGCTGGAGCCGATTCTCGCCGACATGCTCGCGCTCGGACGCTCGCAGCGTCCGGCGCGTCCGTGGCTCGGCATGTACACGACCGAAGTCGAAGGCCAGCTCGTCGTCGCGGGCCTAGCCGACGGCGGCCCGGCCGAGCGTGCGGCGATACGGGTCGGGGATCTCGTGCTCGAGGTCGCGGGCGAGCGCGTCGCCGGCCTGGCGGAGCTCTTCCGCAAGGTCTGGAGCCTCGGCCCGCCGGGCACCGAGATCCCGCTCACGATCGCGCGCGAAGCCGCGGTGTCGCGCGTGCGACTGCGATCGGCCGATCGGCAGGACTTCCTCAAGAAGCCGCAGCTCCACTAGCGCCGGCGCCGGGGTCAATGTATTTCGATCCGCGCACCGAAAAGCACGGCCTCGCCCACAGCCCGTTCACCGCGTTGGTCGTCCCCCGCCCGATCGGTTGGATCTCGACGATCGGGCCGGGCGGCATCGTCAACCTTGCGCCCTACAGCTTCTTCAACCTGGTCTCGAGCGCGCCGCCGGTCGTGATGTTCTCGAGCGCGGACCGGAAGGACTCGCAACGCAACGTCGAAGAGGCGGGTGAATTCGTCTGCAGCATCGCCACGTTCGAGCTGAAGGACGTGATGAACGCGAGCTCGGCGGCGTTCGGGCCGGGCGTGAGCGAGCCCGAGCGGGTCGGGCTGGAGATGACAGCCTCGCGACAGGTGAAGCCGCCGCGGGTGGCGCAATCGCCGATCGCGCTCGAATGCAAGTACATGAAGACGGTGGAGCTGATCGGCGCCGACGGCCGGCGCAACCGGTCGTCGGTCGTGTTCGGGGAGGTCATCGGCATCTACATCGACGACCGGGTGATCGTGGACGGCATGCTCGACATCACGCGGATCCGGCCGATCGCCCGGCTGGGATATTTCGACTACGCCGTGGTGGAGGAGATCTTCGTCATGCCGCGCCCGGCGGTCCCGGAGAAGTAGTGCCACGCCCCGGCGGACCCGGGTTCGCGATCCGGACAGCCCCCGTGTAGGGGGTCGGGAACCCTGGTGAAGCCGGAAGGACCGGAGTGTCTCGAGCACCGCACTCCCCCTCGCGGCGTTCGCACGCCTCGATAGAGAGCGAACCTAAGCGGGCTTACGCAGCAGCCGCTTCACCGCGTCGGCCACCATCACCCGGCCGTCGCGCTCGAACGCCTCGTGGTTCGTTTCGATCTCGTCCAGCTTGTACAGGTAGTTCACCATTATCCCGGCCGACTGCTTGATCCCGCGCGGGGAGCTGTCGGCGAGCCAGTTGATCCGCTCGAGGCGGGCGCCGTTGCCGAGGTGGAACCGGGCGACCGGATCGAGCGGCCGGTCGCCCTCTTTCGCCTCCGCGAGGTACTGCGCCACGAGCCGGGTGAGCGTGGGCGCGAGCGATGCCGGCGGCTGCGCCTCGGCGGCGAAGCCGCGCAGCATGAGCTGCGCGAGCGCTTCGTGCGGATCCTTCGCGTCGGCCGCCTCGCACAGCCGCTCGCGCTCCTGCCGGCCGAAGAAGTCGGGCGCCTTCTTCTGCGCCTCGCCGTCGAGCCAGCGGCGGAAGCCGGGCGCCGGCGACAGCGTCGCGAACACCTTGAGCTTCGGGAGATCCGCGGCGAGGGTCTCGGCGACGCGCTTGATGAGAAAGCCGCCGAACGACACGCCCCGCAGGCCCGCCTGCGTGTTCGAGATCGAGTAGAAGATCGCCGCCTGCGCCGCATGCGGGTCGAATGCCGGCGCCGTCTCGTCGAGCAGCGTGTGGACGTTGTCGGCCATCTCCTTGACCAGCGCGATCTCGACGAAGATGAGCGGCTCGTCGGGCATGCGCGGATGGAAGAATGCGTAGCAGCGCCGGTCGGAATCGAGCCGGTTGCGAAGATCGCTCCACGAGCGGATCTCATGTACCGCCTCGTACGCGATGAGCTTCTCCAGGAGCGCCGCGGGCGAGCTCCAGCTGATGCGCCGCATCTCCAGGTTGCCGATGTCGAACCAGCTGCCGAAGAGCGAGTACAGCTCCTCGTCGAGCAGCTCGAGCGCGGGGCTCCCCGGGAGATAGCGCAGGAGGTCGGCGCGGAGATCGACCAGGAACTTCACGCCGTCGGGCAACAGGTTGAACTGCTTGACGATCATTATGCGAGGGCTGCCCAGCGCGAGGCGCAGCCGGGACTCGGCGTGGCGCCGGTCGCGGACGCCGGCGTCGAGATACGCCTGGATCGCGCGGTTCACCGCCAGCTCGTCGGGGCCGAACTCGTCGGCGAGCAGGCCGAGGAAGGCCTTCCGTCCGTCGTCGTTGAGACCGCGGTAGAGCCCGGCGAGCGTCGCGACGCGCTGCCGCGCGGACGCCTCGCCGCCGGTCCCGGCGAGGCAGTCGCGGAACGTCGCGCGCGCGAGCTTGAGATTCGTGGTCGAGAGCGGCTGCGCTTCGGGCGCCCCACCTACCCGGGTGAGCCACCGCCAGAACGCGCGCACGCTGCCGGCTTTCTCGCCTGGCGCTTCGGTCTCTGCCGGTCTCGCGGGTTTGTTCATTTGGCGAAGATTCTAAAGGATCGACGTTGCAGAGCGGTACCCGCGGTCGGTATCGTTCACCCCCGCATGCAATACGTCACCAAGCTCGCACGCAAGGTCCCCCGTGGTCGCCGATCACCGCGTCGTCGTCCTCGGCGTTCACCTCGGCGACGACAACGGGAAAGAGAAGCGCCGCTGAGGCCGCGCCTGCTGGCAATCCTTGAAAGGCGCGAAGCGCGTCGGCGCCCTGCCCTCACTGCTCAAGAAGGTCGCGGTCGCGCTAGGGGCCGAGCTCGACGCCGACGGCCCGCAGGCTCGTCATCGACGCAATGGCGCATCACCGCCAGATCCTGCAGCCGGCCGCCAAGTAAAACGCAGCGCCGCCGCAGCCCCGAGTTTGGCCCGGCTACAAGGCTCCGTTCAAGACCCGCTGTACCAGTTATACCCCTGGTCTTCCCAGTAGCCGCCGGGGTAGTCGTTCGTGACGAAGAGGGCGGTGATGTGCTTCGGGTTCTTGAAGCCGAGCTTGGTGGGGATGCGCAGCTTCATCGGAAAGCCGTATTTCGGCGGCAGCGTCTCGTCGCGGAAGCGGAACGTGAGCTGCGTCTGCGGATGCAGCGCCGTGGCCATATCGATGCTGGTGCTGTAGTCGTCGGCGCACCTGAAGCCGACGTACTTCGCCGTCAGGTCCGCGCCGATCCGTTCGAGGAACGTGCTGAAGCGCACCCCGCTCCACTGGCCGATGGCGCTCCAGCCTTCGACGCAGATGTGGCGCGTGATCTGCGTCACCTGCGGCAGGGCGTAAAGATCGGGCAGGGTCCACGGCTTCCGTTCGCGAACGAGCCCGGCGAGCTCGAGCTTGTAGCTCGACCCGTCCACCTTCCGGATCTCGTCTTCGCTGTAGTAGGCGTTGAACGGGAAGGGCACGGTGATCGCGCTCGCCGGATACTCCGGCGCGAGCTTGTTCGGGTCGAAGAGCCACGCCTGCACGCGATCGTTCCAGCGCGACATCGCCCACAAGACTTTCTCCACGCCCTCGCCATCGGTGAGCGTACAGCCCGAGAGCATTCCGAGCGCGCCGAGCGAGAGCCCGCGCCCGAGGAATAGGCGCCGCTCGAGGCTCGCGATGCGCCGCGCCGGGTGGTCGGCGAGCGTTTCCGTCATGCCGCGTCGCTTCATGTCGTCCTCCTCGCACGGCCGGTGATCATGGTCGGGAAGGTACGCGGGACCAGCAGCACCATCACGACGTGAACGACGACGATCAGGACCATGATCGCCATCGCGAAGAAGTGCACCAGCCGCGCCCCCTCGTAGCCGCCCATGATGGCCGCAAGCTCCTGGAGCTGCACCGGCTTCCAGATGGCGAGGCCCGACAGCACGAGGACGGCGAGCGCGACGATGAGCGCGAGATACGCGGCCCGCTGGGCCGCGTTGTAGACCGACAGATCTTCGTGGGCGAGCTTGCCTCGCAGCGCCTCGCGGACGTCGTGCAGCACCGCGCGCGGCGTGATCGGCAGCAGCTTCCGCCGGAAATGCCCGGACAGAACGCCGTAAACGACGTAGACGAGCCCGTTCAGCGCGAAGAGCCACATCGCGGCGAAGTGCCACTGGAGGGCGCCCGCCAGCCAGCCGCCGATCGTCAGCTCGGTCGGGAAATAGAAGTTGAAGAGCGGTGACGCGTTGTAGATCCGCCATCCGCTCGCCACCATCAGGACCACGGCGACTACGTTGACCCAATGGGTGATTCGCACCACCGCGGGGTGGATGCCGACCCACTCCGCGGACTGCGCTTGCGCTATGGCTGCCATGCTCGCTCCTTGCCGCCGGGCGACGCCCCCCGAGCGTTCGTCGCAGCATACGCCTGCAGCCTTACGCCGCCTGCGGGCCGCCCGCTCGTTCCGGTGGCAGGCGGGCGGCCGACTGGATCCTGGCCCGCGGCGCGCCGACCCGCGAGCACCTCAAGAAGAAGAAAGTTCATCGCGCCTGCCGCCGACGAGAGCAGCAACCGCAGTAAGCACTACCGGCGAGCGACCGCCGGTAGGGAGGGGACGATGTAGCCGGGGCGGAAACGTGCGCTCAGGGCCGGTAGATCACTGTCGGCGGTACGTTGCCGGGCGGCTGGATATACGCACCGTGCGGGGTGGGGACGGCGTAGCCGATGCCGCCCGGACCGACGATCGTCGACCCGCCGCGCTGGTTCGGGACGATGTAAGTCGGCATCTGGTTCGACGGCACGACCGTCGTGCCGCCCATGGGGTTCGGACGGACCAGCGTCGTACCGTAGCCCGGGGTGACGATCGCGCTGCCGCCGGCGTTACCCGGCACGATGTAGGTCGGCGGAGCGCCGGGCGACACGATCGCCGATCCGCCCCAGCCCGCATCCGGGGTCACATAAGTCGGCGATTGTCCCGGCGACACGATCACCGCCCCGCCGCCTTGCACCGGTGCGGCATAGATGGGCTGGACCCCTTGCTGCGGGAGCATAGGGTAGAGCTGCGCGGAGGCGATCGCAGGCAGTGCGAAGAGGAGGATCGGTAGCAGGCGCATGGCGGACTCCTTTGGGCAGAATCCACCATACGCTCGGGCGGACGCCCCTGCAAGCAGCCGGATGGCCGGGCCGGGCCGCACGCCACGTCGCGCCGGGAGCGGCCAGGTGTTCGCGTCAAAAGCGATCCCGGATGCCTCAGCGGACGAGTTCAACGCGTTCAACGAGCTGCAGCGGCTGTCGGCATCGTCCGAAACCGCTGCCGCTCTCGCGAGGATCTTCTGGAACATCGACGTCGCGCTTAAGAAGAACCAGTCTTGCCAAGAGCCGGTCCAGCTCCGGTCAAGCGCCCTCAAGCAACGCCCGCAACTCGACCTTCTGCACCTTCCCGATCGCGCTCTTCGGCAACGCATCGACGAACACCACCCGGCGGGGATGCTTGAACCGCGCGAGCCTGCCCTCGAAGAGCGCGAGCACCGCCGCCTCGTCGATCACCGAACCCGGCTTCTTCACGACTGCGGCGACGACCGCTTCCCCCCACTTCGCATCGGGGACGCCGACGACGGCAGCTTCGACGATCTCCGCGCAGTCGCCCAACACGTTCTCGATCTCGGCCGGATAAACGTTCTCCCCGCCCGAGATGATCATGTCCTTGCTGCGGCCGACGACCCAGTAGTAACCCTCGTCGTCGACGCGGGCGAGATCGCCGGTGTGGAACCAACCGTCCTGGAACCCCGGGTTGTCCGGATCCTTCCAGTAGCCCTGCATCAGGTTCGGCGCGCGCACCAGGATCTCGCCGACCTCGCCCGCCTGCACGTCGCGGCCGTCCGCATCGACGATGCGGATCTCCGCGTGCACCGCGGCTTTCCCGGCCGAGCCGACCTTACGCATCGCGTCCTCGGCGCGGAGATAGATCGAGACCGGTCCGGTCTCGGTCGCACCATAGACCTGGCCGACGGGAATGCCGCGCGCGTGGAACGGCGCAAACAACGACTCCGGGATCGTCGACGACCCGGTGTTCATCTCCCGCAGGGACGAGAGATCGGTCCGCTCCCAATCCGGATGCGCGCAGACGGCCTTCATCGTCGCGGGCACGAGCAAGGTCAGCGTCGGCTTGCGGGCGGCGACGTCGCGCAGGAACGCGCCGGGATCGAAGCGCGGCTGGATCGTCACCGTCGCGCCGGCGTGCAGCGCGGGCAGCGTCTGGATGCACATCCCGCCGACGTGAAACATCGGCAGCACCGTGAGAACGTGGTCGCGACTGGTAAGGTCCTGGTAGAGCGTAGCGTTGACGATGTTCCAGAGCAGGCCGACTTGCGTGTGGATTGCGCCTTTCGGCTTGCCGGTCGTGCCGGACGTGTAGACGATCAACACCGGGTCGGCGTCGGTGCCGGGGAGTTTCGGGTCGAACCCCGTCGGCATCGGACCTTCCCAGGCGAACCAGCCGGGCGGCGTTCCGTGCAGCGCGACGAGCCGCACGAGCGGCAGCGCCTGCCTGATCGCGGGGGCGTGTTCGAGGAAGGCGGGGTCGACGACGAGGACCGCCGGCTCAGCGTTGACGAGGATTTCCGCGTGCTCGGGCGCCGCGAGACGGAAGTTGAGCGGCACGAGCAGCGCTCCAAGCCGCGCGCAAGCGAAGAGGATCGCGACGAGCTCGGGATGGTTGTACCCGAGGTATGCAACGCGATCGCCCTTGTTGACGCCCAGGCTCGCGAGCCGCAGCGTCGCCGCTTCGATCCGACGCCACAGCGCGGCATAGGCGATGTCCTCGCCGCGGAAATGGATCGCGACGTGGCTCGGGCGCATCTCCGCCCAGCGCTCGACGATGCGGGAGAGGTTCACGACTAGAATTCAACCATCAAGCGATCATGGATGCACGCCTCTACGCCGCCGCCACGCAACGCAACCGCGAGCCGATCCTCGCTGTCTTGCAGCGCGTGCTGCCTTCGCGCGGCACCATCCTCGAGATCGCGAGCGGCACCGGCGAGCACGGGGTGTTCTTCGCCGAGCAGCTTACCGGCCTCACCTTCCAGCCCAGCGATCCCGACCCCGCCCATCGGGCGAGCATCGCCGCGTGGATCGCCGCCGGAGGCGTCGCCAACGTGCGTGCGCCGCTCGCGCTCGTCACGACGATACCGGACTGGGAGACGGACCCCGACATCCCGCGCGATCTCGCCGCCGTGCTCTGCATCAACATGATCCACATCGCGCCCTGGGAAGCGGCGCTCGGCCTCGTACGCGGCGCGGCGGCGCTGCTCGGCACGGGCGGCGTGCTCTATCTCTACGGTCCCTACAAGCGCGGCGGCGAGCACACCGCCCCGAGCAACGCGGCGTTCGATCGATCGCTGCGCGCGCAAGAGGGTGGATGGGGCGTGCGCGATCTCGAAGCCGTCGTAGCGGCCGCCGAGGCGCAAGGGTTCGCGCTCGCGGAGGTCGTTCAGATGCCCGCGAACAATTTGTCGGCGGTGCTTAAGCGCGGATAGCCGGGGCAGGAGTGCCCTACAGGATCCCGGCTTGCGCCGGGGTGATGACCGCGGGCGTGCGCCGGGATCGCGGGGCTTGGAACGGATAATGCTGCAGTGCGGGGTCTCAGCCTGCTTCGGGAGAGGCCCATGTTGGACAAGACCGCGCTCCGGTTCTCGCACGTCAAGCCCGGCGATACTGATTTCAGAGGAGAAGGGCTGCGCGACTTCTTCCGGTACCGGGATCTCGGCGTCGCCGAAGCGACGTCCGGAAAGGTGCTCGCGCAGCTCGTGAAGGCCAATCTCGCACCAGAGAAGGGCACGGGGTGGCACCGCCATGAGGCGGATTTCCACATCGTGATCATGCTCAAGGGCTGGGCGCGGTTCATGTACGACGACAAGGAGACGCTGGTCGCAGCGGGCGACTGCGTTCATCAGCGGCCCGGGATCACCCACTATCTGTTCGATTACTCGCCGGACATGGAGTACCTCGAGGTCGTCGGGCCGGCGGATTTCAAGACCGTCGACGTCGAGGCGCCGTGCGAGGTGCCAGCGCCGAAGCCTTGGGCGTGACCGGCTAGAACTCCATGTCGAGCTCGTCGATGTCGTCGGGCTCGCGACTGGCCGCTTCGATCCACTCGATCATCTCCGGCAGCGCCATGATCCGATCGCGGTACCCGCCGCATTGCTCGTCGAGCTTCACGTCGTAGGTGACGAAACGCGTCGCGACCGGCGCATACATCGCGTCGGCCATGCTCCGCTGGCCGAATAGGAGCGGCCCGCCGTAGGTGGCGAGGCACTCGCGCCAGATCGCGGCGATGCGCTCGATGTCGGCCTGGGCGCGCGCCCAGACCTTGTGTCCGGGAAACGTCCGCTTGAGGTTCATCGGCAGCGCCGAGCGCAGGCTGGAGAACCCCGAGTGCATCTCGCCGCAGATGGCGCGGCAATGCGCGCGCGCCTTGCGGTCGGCCGGCAGCAGGCCCGCGTCGGGCCTGGTTTCGTTGAGGTATTCGGCGATCGCGAGCGTGTCCCACACCTTGATGCCGTCGTGGACGAGGCACGGCACGAGGATGGACGGCGAAAGCAGCAGCAACTCCTTACGGGCATCCGCATCGTCGGGCGGCACTGTCTTCTCGTCGAACTCCAGCCCGGCGAAGCGCGCGAGCAGCCAGCCGCGCAGCGACCATGACGAGTAGTTCTTGCTGCTGATGCTCAGGGTCGCCTTGGCCATGACGCTTCGCCTCCTCTCCCGGCTTTCGATCGAATATCGCGCGGTCCAAATATCGCAAGGGATGTGCCAGCAGCGCCCGCACGTCTGGCGCGCAAGTTGCTCCGGCATCGAGGGACCAACCCATCGAGGGCCCGAATGCTCTATCAGGCGTATCAGACTCACGCGGACCTGATGTGGCCGCCCCGGACCGCCGCCGTCGCCGCCGTCCCCGCGCTGAACGAGGCGCGCCGCGCGCTGTTCGATTGGCTGCCGGTGCGCAGGCTCGCCGCGGCGGTGGAGGTGTTCGCCCTCGCGGCGCTCACGCATCGGCGCCCGGCGTTCGGCATCCATAGCGTGGAGATCGGCAAGCAGGACGTCGCGGTCCGCGAAGAGATCGCGCACACGACGCCGTTCGGAACCCTGCTGCACTTCAAGAAGGACATCGCGGCCGCACAGCCGCGCGTGCTCCTGGTCGCGCCGATGTCCGGCCATTTCGCCACCTTGCTGCGCGACACCGTGCGCACGATGCTCGCCGACCACGACGTCTACATCACCGACTGGCACAACGCGCGCGACGTGCCGCTGGCGGCCGGCAGGTTCGGGCTGGACGAGTACATCCAGCATCTCATCGAGTTCCTCGGCGTGATGGGCCCAGGATCGCACCTGATGGCGATCTGCCAGCCCTGCGTCGCCGCGCTCGCGGCCGCCGCAATCATGTTCGAGGACGACGACCCCGCCGCGCCGGCGAGCCTGACGCTCATGGCCGGGCCGATCGACTGCCGCGTGAGCCCGACCGGGGTCAACAGGCTCGCCACGTCGAAGCCGATCGAATGGTTCGAGCGCAATCTGATCGCGCTCGTGCCCGCGCGCTATCCGGGCGCGCTGCGCGCCGTCTACCCGGGGTTCGTGCAGCTCGGCGCGTTCATGAACATGAACCTGGAGCGCCATATCGCCTCGTTCCGCTCGCTGTTCGACGACCTCGTGCGCGGCGACGTGGCAAAGGTCAAGGCGACGCGCGCTTTCTACGAGGAATACTTCGCCGTCGCCGATCTGCCCGCGGAGTTCTATCTCGAGACCGTGCGCGTGGTGTTCCAGGAGTACGCGCTAGCGCGCGGCGAGCTCCGGTTCCGCGGCCGGAAAGTGGATCCGAAGGTGATCCGGCGCATGGCGCTGCTCACCGTCGAGGGCGAGCGCGACGACATCTGCTCGCTCGGGCAGACGCTCGCCGCGCAGGACCTGTGCCCGAGCCTGCGGCAATACCTGCGCACCCACTACATCCAGGCGGGCGCCGGGCACTACGGCGTCTTCAGCGGCAAGCGCTGGACGAGCAACATCTACCCGGTCGTCAGGGAGGTCATCCACACCAGCCAGTGACGCCGCGCACGCGGATCGGACTACAATCGCCCGCCTACCGCATGAGGAGGAGAGGCGCATGAGCTCCACTGGCAAGATCGCGATCGTCACCGGTTCGGGCAGCGGCATCGGGAAGTCGGTGGCGCTGACGTTCCTGAAGGACGGCTATTCGGTCGTTCTCGCGGGACGCCGCGCCGATGCACTGCAGCAGACCATCAAGTCGGCCGGGGACGCAGGCGCTCAGGCGCTCGCGGTGCCGACCGACATCAGCCGGCCGGAGTCGGTCCGCGCCCTGTTCGCGGCCACGAAGCAGAAGTTCGGCCGGCTGGACGTCCTCTTCAACAACGCCGGACAGAATGCGCCCGGCATCCCGCTCGAGGAGCTGTCGTTCGAGCAGTGGAAGAGCGTCATCGACGTCAACCTGACCGGCGCCTTCCTGTGCACGCAGGAAGCCTTCAAGCTGATGAAGGACCAGTCGCCACGCGGCGGGCGCATCATCAACAACGGCTCGATCTCCGCGCACGCGCCGCGGCCGAACTCGTCCCCCTACACCGCCAGCAAGCACGCGATCACCGGGCTCACCAAGTCGACCTCGCTCGACGGCCGCAAGTACGACATCGCCTGCGGCCAGATCGACATCGGCAACGCGCTGACCGAGATGGCCGAGCGGATGGCGAAGGGCGTCCCTCAGGCGAACGGCACGATCGCCGTCGAGCCGCTCATGGACGTGCAGCACGTCGCGGACGCCGTCCTGCACATGGCAAGCCTCCCGCTCGATGCGAATATCCAGTTCTTGACGGTGATGGCGACGAAGATGCCGTTCGTCGGACGCGGCTAGCGTATCCCGGCGCAGACCGGGACCCAGAGCGAAGGACCCGCGAGCATGGTCTTCGAGCAGATCGCCACCGGGGGCTGCCAGTCCTACCTCGTCGGCTGCGGCGACACCTGCGCCGCCGCGCTGATCGACCCGGAACTGAGCCAGGTCGACCGCTACCTCGCGCTCGCGGCGCGCGAGAGCCTGCGGATCCGCTACCTCGTCGATACCCACACTCACGCCGACCACTTCTCCGGCACGCGCGAGCTCGCGCGGCGCCTCGAGGTGCCGGTGGTCATGCATCGCGCAAGTCCCGGCGCCGTTCGTGGGCATGCACGTCGACGACGGCGAGATGCTGGTCGTCGGCAAGCTCCGGCTGCGCGTGATGTACACGCCCGGGCACACCCGCGACTCGATGTGCCTGATCGCCGGGGATCGCGTGTTCACCGGCGACACGCTGCTGATCGGCGGCACCGGCCGCACCGATCTGCCGACCGGTGATCCCGAGGCGCTGCATGACAGCCTCTTCAACCGGCTCCTCAAGGTCGATCCGGCGACGCCCGTCTATCCCGCACACGACTACAAGGGACAGGGACACTCGACGATCGGCCAGGAGCTCGCAACCAACCCGCGACTGCAGAAGGCCGAGCGCGCCGCGTTCGTCGCGATGATGCGCAACCTCGATCTTTCGATGCCGACGCATCTCACCGAAGCGCTTCGCACCAACCTGAGCGGTGGCAAGACCGTGGCGCAGCTTCTCGCCGAGGCCGCCGCGACGGTGCCGTTCATGTCACTCGAAGAGCTGAAGGCGCGCGTCGAGTCCGCGGAACCCGACCTCGTCGTTCTCGACGTACGCGAGCGCGATGCGTACGAGGACGGACACATCCCCGGCGCACGCCTGCTGCCTCGCGGCCAGCTCGAGCTGAGAGTCAATCAGGATCTGCCCGATCCGACGCCGCGCATCCTCGCCTACTGCGAGTTCGGCCGCATTTCGACGCTTGCGACGGCGACCTTGCGCGAGATGGGCTTTCAGCGCGCGGTCGCGCTCGACGGCGGGATGAAGGCCTGGCGCGAGGCGGGTTTCCCGGTGAAGACCGGGCGGCAACCGTAGCGCCGGCCGAAAGTCGGGCGAACGGCAACAGCGGCGAGCGGGCGCGAAGGCGAGCGATGCGGCGCGCGCTCGTGCTTCTCGCGCTTCTCGTCGTCGCGCTTGCCGTCGCGATCGCCGGCGCGGTCTCTCTCGCCCTCGAGGACCAGCCGCTGGTGGCACGCCCGGCGGCGCTCGGACCGGCGCAGATCGAGCGGGCGAAGCGCATCCTCGACGAGAACGATCCGCGGCGGCTGATGCCGGGTGCGCAGCGCACGGTCGCGGTCCCACAGCAGGATCTCGACCTCATAGCCAACTACGTCACGAGCCGATACGCCGGCGGCGGCGCGCGTATCGCGCTCGGGCCCGCAGTCGCCTCCGTCGAGGTCGCCGCGGAGCTGCCCGCGAATCCGATCGGACGATACCTGAACGTCAGTGCATTGCTCCACGACACCGGCGTGATGCCCCGCCTCGCGGAGCTGCGGATCGGCCGGCTACCGATCCCGGACTGGCTCGCGAACGCGGCGCTCGATCAGGCCTTGGCGCGAGTGCAGCAGCGCGACGACCTGCGCGCCGTCGCCGGCGCGGTGAAGAAGGTCGGGATCGCCGACGGCCGGCTCGACGTGACCTTCGAATGGCGCGCCGATCTGCCCGACCGGCTGCGCAAGGCGCTCATTCCCGGCGCGGAGCACGACCGGTTGCGGACGTATCAGGAGCGACTGGCCGCAGTGACGCGCAGCGGAAACCTCGCGGCGACCCTGTCGCTCACGGAGCTTCTCACACCGCTCCTTCGGCTCGCCGCCGAGCGGGGCGAAGATGCCGACGCGGCGGCGGAGAATCGCGCTGCCCTCTTCGTCCTCGCCTTCCACGCGAACGGCAAGGGGTTGCACGCCATCCTTCCGGAGGCGGCGGACTGGCCGCGACCGGCCTCGCGCCGGGTGACGCTCGCCGGCCGCCCGGATTTCTCGCAGCACTTCGCGATCTCCGCGGCGCTAGCCGCCGGCGCGGGCGGGCCGTTCGCCGACGCCGTCGGCCTCCACAAGGAAGTCCTCGACTCGCGCCGCGCCAGCGGCTTCTCGTTCGGCGACATCGCTGCCGACCGGGCGGGCACGCGCTTCGGCGAGGCGGCGACGGCGAGCGCGGCGTCCGCGCGGAAGATGCAGGCCCTGGCGCGACCGGGCCTGCGCGAGCGGGACATCATGGTGGCGGCCGGCGACCTGCCCGAGTCCCTGCCGGAGGCGGAGTTCAAAAAGCGGTTCGGCGGCGTCGACGCGCCGGCGTACAACCAGATGATCGCCAAGATCGACGCGCGCATTGCCGCGCTACGCGCGTATCGCTGACCGCCGTCATCTTGGCGGACGCCGGGATCCAGGGCGAAGCCGTAGTGGGCCCCGGCGTTCGCCGGGGCGACGTCAGTCGACGTACCGCAGGCGCCCCTCCAGCGCCGCCTCGCTCCAGAACTCGAAGCTGGCACCGCTCGCGAGCTTCGTCTCCGCCTCGGCCTCCTTCCGCTTCACCAGCGCAAGCTGCTTGGCGATCACCGCGGTTTGTGCGAGCGGCACGGCCACGACGCCGTCGCGATCACCAACGATGATGTCGCCGGGACCGATCGACACCCCGCCGCAGCTCACGCCGAGGTTGATCTCGCCAGGTCCCGTCTTGTGGCCCGCGTTCGGGGCGACCCCGCGGGAGAACACCGGCACGCCCGCCGCGAGCAGTCCCTTGACGTCGCGAACGAGCCCGTCGCAGACGACCCCCGCCACGCCGCGCTTGCGCGCCTCGTGCAGCCAGAGATCGCCGACCTTCGCCGCGACCGTCTCGCCTCCGCTCGCGATGACGATCACGTCGCCCTTCTTCACGAAATCGAGGATCGCCATCGCTGCCAGGATGTCGCCGGGCGAGCAGAGCGCCGTCACCGCCGGCCCGCACAGCGTCATCTCCGGCAGGAGCGGCTTGATCCGGAAATCGAGGCAGCCGCGCCCGTTGAACGCATCGGTGACGAAGCCGGTCGGCGCACCGTGGAAAGCGCGCATCACCGCCGGCGTGGGGCGCTGAATCCTCCGCCGGATCGCCAGCGCTAGAGGTTCTCCGATCATCGGCTAGCGCTTGATCGGAAAGAACTCGACCGGCTTCATCAACCGGTTCTGCTGCGACTCGAGCGCGCCGAGCTTGGCGCTCTCCTCCAGGTAGGCGGCCCAGCCGGGATCGGCCTGCATCGCCGCGCGGCGCTGCTCGCGGTCGGCGGCGTTCTGGTACGCCCAGATGTGCAGGTACTGGTTCGGGTTACCGGTCTCGGTGACGAGATAGGCGAACGGCTGGCCGAGGTGCCTGGTTTGCACGTCCTTGCCGAGCCGCTCATAGAGCGCGAGGTGCTTCTTGATCGTGCCGGGTTTGCAGGTGTAGGTGCGGACGTCCAGCAGCATTGCGGCTTCTCCTTTGGGTTGGGTGCTACTCGAGCTTCATGCCGATCGCGTCGACGACCGGCTTCCATCGTCCCATCTCGGCGCGGAGGTGGTCGGCGGCGGCCGACGGGTTCGGGATCTGCGCGTCATCGCGACGTCGGTTTCTGGAACTTCAGGACGAACTCGTCGACCGGCGTGGGCGCGCGAAAGACGATCACGTCGCGCTTGTCCTCGGGATGGCGCAGGAAGTCACCGGTCGCGACCAGCCTGAATCCGGCCGCTTCGATCTCCCTGGTGAGCGACGACTCCTCGATCCGGTGCAAGCTCTTTGTGACGCCGACGCCGTCGCCGGCGCGCGCGGAGTGGTCTGCAACGACGAGCGTGCCGCCCGGCTTCAGCAACGCGTAGAGACGCCGGTTCATCTGCGCGCGGTCGACGCCCATGTGCACCGTGTCGTGATACGCGAAGAAAAAGGTGATCGCGTCGAGATTGCCCACGCCCGGCGGCAGCGGATCCTCGAACGGCCGCAGGACGTAAACGACGTTCTTCATCGCCGGGCCCTGCGCCCGGCTGGCGTACGCCTCGCTCGCGCGCTCCATCACCGGCGGCTGATCCTGCGCATACACCTTGCCGCCCGGCCCGACGGCGCGCGCAAGCATCTCGGCCGTGTAGCCGCCGCCGGCGCCCATTTCCAGCACCGTCATGCCCGGTCCCACGCCGGCGAACGCGAACAGCTTCGCCGGATCGCGGCGCTGATCGGTCCTGCGGTCGGCCTCGCTGCGATCGGACGCTGCGACGATCGCGGCGTAGTCGGCCGCGGGCTGCCGGTCCGACATGCCCACGCAGCCGGCGAGCATGCCGGCCACGAGCCATGCGGCGGCGCGGAACGAATCGGTGGTGCTCGGCTTCATGGGCGGGGTCCTTTGCGCGTGAGGGCGGCGCCCGGCGCGCACCCCGCACGCCAAGCCCCCCGGGCCGGGGCTAGTCGTCAGCCTCGCCCGTCTCGTACAGCGCCTCCCGCCCGATGCGGTCGAGGCAGAGCTCGGCCGTCCACGGCAGCATCAGCGAGCCGCAGCGGCTGTCGCGATAGTACCGCTCGAGCGGCAGGTTCTTCAGCATCGATTGGCCGCCGCAGGTGCGGATCGCGAGCCGCGCGATGTCGTTCGCGTTCTCCATGATCGTGTAATGCGCCGCGTAGCAGCGCAGCCGCTCGTCTTTCGTCGGATCGACCTTGGCCTCGCTCGCCGCGCGCAGGAACAACGCGCGGGTCTGCTCGAGCCTGATCCGCATCTCGGCGACCGCGATCTGCTTGGTCGGATACATCCGGCGCTTCACCGGCGGCGTGCCGGCCACCTCGCCACGCAGGTACTGCACCGTGAAGTCGTACGCCGCCTGCGCGATGCCCATGTAGGTCGGAGAGAGCGTCGAGAACATGTGCGGCCAGCGCATCGCCGCCTGGAAGTAGACCCCGCGCGGCATGAGCTGCCCGTCGTCGGGTACGAACACGTCCTTGAGGAGCAGCGTGCGCGACACCGTGCCGCGCATGCCGAGCGGGTCCCAATCGCCCACGATGGCGACCCCCGGGACATCGGCCGGCACCGCCATGTAGAGCGTGTCGCGCATCGAGCGGTCGGGCTTGTCCTCGGTGCAGAGGACGCCGTAGTAGTCGGCCGCGCCCGAGAGCGAGGCGAAGATCTTCTTGCCGTTCAGGACCCAGCCGCCCTCGGCCTTCGCGGCAAGCGTGCCGAACGGCGCTTTGCCCGCCGCAGCGGCCGAGCCTTCGGAGAATGGCTGCGCGTAGAGCTTGCCCTGCCTCACGATGCGCTCGAAATGGATGGCCCGGTTCCGCTCGTGCTCGTCGCGCTCGGCGGGCGTCATGTCGAGGTCGTCGGCGAGCATCCCGCTCCACAGCGTGGAGCAGACATGCATGTTCCAGGTCAAGGCGGTCGCGCCGTCGTGGCGTCCGATCTCGGCCGCCACCATGCAGTAGGTGACGAAGTCCGCGCCGAGCCCGCCGTACTTCGCCGGCACGCAGATCTTCAGCAGCCCCGCCTCGCGCATGTCGTCGTAGTTCTCGAACGGAAAGGTCGCGTCGCGATCGTATTTTTCGGCGCGCGGCGCGAACTTCTCCCGGCCGAGGCGCGCGGCGATCGCGAGCAGCTCGCGCTGCTGGGGCGTGAGCGGGTAGCCTTCGCCGGCGATTGGGGGCGGCGCGTACGCGGGCATCCGGAGCTCCTGGTTCAGGTCGGAAAGCGCTGCTCCAGCCAGCCCAGGATCGCGGCATCGAACGCGTGCGGGCGCTCGAGGTTCGCGAGATGGCCGCAGCCGGGGAGTACCAGGTAGTCGGCGCCGGGGATCTTCTCGGCCATTCGCGCCATCACCGCGGGGGGAACGGTCGTGTCGTGCTCGCCGGCCAGCGCGAGCACCGGCATCGCGATCGCCGGGAGCGCCGCGCGCAGGTCGAAGCCGACGAGCGCAGCGAGCGCCCGGCGATACGTGTCGCTCGGCACCCGCGCCATCACGTCGGTCGCGAGGCGCACACCGCCGGGCTCCGCGTCCGGGGCGACCAGCGCGGCGACGAGCGCCGGCGCGAGATCGGCCATCGTCTTGCCGGCGTCCAGCGGTCCAAGGCGCTGGCGCAGGAACGCATGCTGCCATGCGCCGTCGGGCTTGCCGAACGCCGGGCTCGTCGCCGAGAGGATGAGCCCCGCGATCCGCTGCGGAAACGCCGCGGCAGCCGCCTGCACGATCATCCCGCCCATGCTGTGCCCGAGGAGCACTACGCGCTCGGCGCCGATCGCATCGAGCAGGTGTTCGAGCGCGTGTGCGAGGCCGGCCATGTCGTAGGGATCGATCGTGACCGACTCGCCGTACCCGGGCGCGTCCCAGGCGACCGCCCGGTGGCCGGCGGCGGCGAACGATTCAAGCTGCCCGGCCCAGGCGTCCTTCCCGCCGCCGACGCCATGCAGCATCACGATCGCGGTGCCGCCGGCGCCGCGGCTGAGGTAGGCCGGCGTCCCGCTCATGCGAGCGGTGCGAGCAGGCGCCCGCAGTCGACGATGATCTTGCCGTCCAGCGCGACCGAGCAGTTGCGCAGCGGGAGGTCGAAGTGGCCGAGCGTGTGGCGGCCGGCGACCTCGTTGGCACCGGTCGAGTAGAGGAAGTTGCCGGCGAACGCGCGGAGCTCGGTGCCGTTGAAGTCGCGCCGGTCGTAGAACGTCATCGCATCCCAGCGCGCGGCCGGGTTCATGCCCCAGCCCACATGCGACACCGCGTACGCTTCCGCGTCGCCCCAACCGGCAAAGTAGCCACGCATCATTTCCGCGTCTAAACCCTCGCCCTCGATCGAGCGCACGTAGTCATTCTCGATCCGCAGCGTGATCGGATCGCGGACGTAGCGCTTGAACGTGAGGTTCACATCCCCCGCCGCCATGACGAGCGTGCCCGACACGCTCGCCGCGGGCGGGAAGGCGAGGCAGAGCCCGCCGGGCCAGTGCGCGACGGTCCCCGGCTTCGCCGTGTAGCCCCAGACGCCGCCGACTCTCGCGCCCGCGAGCTTCACATCGAGTGCCGTCCCCGCGACCGAGGTGACGCGCATCGCCTTGGCGGTCCGCAGCAGGCGGATGCCCTCCCGCACTTTCTCCTCTAGCCCGGGGCCGGGCAGGCAGCGCTCGAGGATCTCCGGGTGCTCGTTCGAGATCATCAGGACTCGCGCGCCGCCTTTCAGGATCTCGGGCAGCTCGACGGCGTGCAGCAGACCCTCCACGGTGAGATCGGCCACGAACACCGATTGGGCGAGCGCGCTCACTGCGGGCGCAAGACGCTGGAGCGCATCGCTCGCGCCGGTCGAGCGCACCGGCGCCGGAGCCGAGAGCCGCGGGCTCGGGACGACGATGTGGAACGCCCGCGCGCCGAGCCGGGAGAGCGCCAGCTCGGCCAGCTCGACGTTGACCGGGCGCGACTGGGTCTCCGACAGGATCGCCGCCGCGTCGCCGGGCTGCACGCCGCAGCGGCCGAACACCTCGGCGAAGCAGTCGATCCACTTTCCTTCGATTCGCTCTCGGAGCATGGGACCTCGCAAGCCGCGATGATAAGGGCTTCGCGAGAGAGCCTCTCCCGGGACCGATTCGTGCGCGGCGCCGAGTACTTTGACCGCCGCTGTCACAATCCTTTACGGATGGGCACCGGCGGGTGCTGAATCCAGGGCACGGATCCTGCTCCAATTGCAAGCGTGGCAACGAAACCCTATTTGACGGAGGTGCTCCGCGAGCGCGACGCGACCCGGCGCCCCGGGACGCCCGCAGAGGCCCCTCCGCCCGTCGATCTGAGCGCATTGGCCGAGTTCGATCCGGACGCGGCCGAGAAGCTTTACCGGCAAGCACGATCGGAGGCGGAGGCAGCCGGCGTCGCGGCCGATCTGCCCTCGCTGATGTCCGACGCGGAAATCGACGGCGTCGCGGCATCGCGACGAAACGAGCACACCTCGTTCGCGCGCAAGGAACGACCCGACCCTTGGCCGATCATCGCGCAGCGCTTCCCGCGCATCGCAGAGACTATCCGCGACCAATGGGGCAAGTGCTCGCTCGACGACTACTTCGCCAAGCTCGTGGTGGACGACCGCGGCGGGCGCCAGGGCTTCCCGCCCGACGTGCTCGTGGCGATCCTCGAGGTCGCGCGACTCCACGGCACTCGGTTCGGTTTCGCGAAGCCGCTCTGCCCGTGGGAAGCCGACGTCAGCCAGATGAAGTGGTGGAGCGAGCGCTGAGACCCCGCTCGGGGCGTCGGTGATTCACTTCCTCGGATAGGCGAGCCGCGCGCCGAAGCTCACTTGCCGGCGAAGCGGGCGCGCTCTTTCCGCGCAAAGGCCGCAACGGCGTTGCGGAAATCCTCGGTGGCGCCGCTCTGCGCGATCGCCTGCGCCTCGAGCTCCATCTGCGTTTCGAGGCTTTCCTGCGTGGACTGGTGGAATAGCAGCTTGGCACGGCCGAACGCCAGCGTCGGGCCGTCCGCCAGCTCGCGCGCGAACGCCGCTACCGCGGTGCGGAAATCAGCGTCCGGAACCACGCGGTTGATGAGCCCCCAGTCCATCGCCTCGCGCGCCGAGAGCGTGCGGTTGGTGAAGTGCAGCTCCAGGGCGCGCCGCAATCCGATCAGCCGCGGCAGGAAGTAGGTCGACGAGCCGTCGGGCGAGGCGGCGATCTTCGAGTAGGCCATGTTGAATTTCGCCGACTCGGCCGCCACGACGAGATCGCCCGCCAGTGCGAGGCTCATGCCGCCGCCGGCGGCGACCCCGTTGACGGCCATGATCACCGGCTTCGGCGCGCGGGCGAGACGCGACACCGCGCCATGGAGGTACGTCGTGAGCTGCTTGACCAGGACGCCGACGCGGTCGGCGTTCTCGTGGAACGCTTTCACGTCGCCGCCCGCGCAGAATGCGTTGCCCGCGCCCGTCACGACCACGCAGCGCACCGCGCGGTCCTCGTCGGCTTCCAGCGCGGCGTCGAACAGCTCGCGCGCGAGGGTGAGGTCGAGCGCGTTGTAGGCGGCGGGGCGGTTGAGGGTGATCGTCGCGACCGCGTCGGCGACGTCGTAGGTCAGGGCTGCGTAGGTCATTTCGGTCTCCTGCTTTCGGTCCCGGTCATTTCGGTCCCCTCTTTTCGGCAGGGCGCGGGGACGGCCCTATGCGGCGACGCTGCCCGGCTTCGGCGGCTTGACCTGTTCCGGTACCCGCTTGGCGTCATCCCGCGCACGCCGCGCGAGCTGGTAGGCCTGGTCGCGGCCGGACCAGTACTGCTTCGGCCACGACGCGCCTTCGATCGGATACCCCATCGCCTGGTACTCGGCGGCAGCGTGCAGCGTGAAGTACGGGTCGGCGAGATGCGGCCGCGCGAGCGCGCACAGATCCGCGCGGCCCGAGGCGACGAGCGTGTTCACCTGGTCGGCGGTGGTGATCGCGCCGACCGCCATCGTGGCGATGCCGGCGTCGTTGCGGATCTGTTCCGCGAAGGTCGCCTGGAACATCCGGCCGTATACCGGCTTCGATTGCGGGTCGGTCTGGCCGGTCGAGACGTCGACGAGATCACAGCCTCGGCCCTTGAACAGGCGCGCGATAGCGACCGAGTCCTCGCCGGTGATGCCGCCCGGGATCCAGTCGGTCGCCGACAGACGCACCGACATCGGCTTCGCCTCCGGCCAGAGCTTGCGGCACGCATCGAATACTTCCAGCGGGAAGCGCAGGCGCTGCTCGAGCTTGCCGCCGTAGTCGTCCATGCGCCGGTTGGTGATCGGGGAGATGAAGCTCGCGAGGAGATAGCCGTGCGCCATATGCAGTTCGAGCATGTCGAAGCCGCATTCGACGCCCATCTTCACCGCAGCGACGTACTGCTCCCGGACGCGTTCCATGTCCTTCCGCGACATCGTGCGCGGGGCCTGCGAGACGCCCGGATGATAGGGCAGCGACGAGGGCGCGATGATCGGCCAGTTGCCGCTCGCGAGCGGGTAGTCCATCTCCTCCCAGGCGAGCTGCGTCGAGCCCTTGCGCCCCGCGTGCCCGAGCTGGAGCGCGATCCTGCAGTCGGTGTGGCCGTGCACGAACTCGACGATCCGCTTCCACGCCAGGCGATGCTCGGCCTTGTACATGCCGGTGCAGCCGGGCGTGATGCGGGCGTCGCGGGCGACGCACGTCATTTCCGTGACGAGAAGCCCCGCCCCGCCGACCGCGCGCGAGCCGTAGTGCACGAAGTGCCAATCGGTCGGCGTGCCGTCGAGCGCCGAGTATTGGCACATCGGCGACACGACGACCCGGTTCGCGACCGTCATGCCGCGGAGCGTGAAGGGCGCGAACATCGGCGGCGGCGCGCGGAACCCCGCCGGCAGCCGGATCGCTTCCTCCCGCGCGACGTGCTTCGTCCACCACGCGTCCACGTCTCGGATCACCTGCGGGTCGCGCTTGCGCAGGTTCTCGTAGGTGACCTGCTTCGCGCGCGACATCAGCGCGAAATTGAACTGCACCGGATCGGCCTGCCAGAACCGGCGCACGTTCTCGAAGAAGAAGAGCGAGGTATTGGCAGAATGCTGGATGCGCTCGGCCTCGGGACGGCGCTCGATCTCGTAGGCGGCGAGCGCTGCACGCGCATCGCCGGGATGGGCGACCACGGCCTGATGCAGGGCGATCGCATCCTCGAGCGCGAGCTTCGTGCCGGAGCCGATCGACCAGTGCGCGGTGTGCGCCGCATCGCCTAGGAGTACGGCGTTGTCGTGATGCCAGCGCACGCAGCGGACGATCGGGAACTGCCGCCAGAACGAACGGTTGGCGAGGACCGTCGCGCCGTTCAGCTCCTCCGCGAAGAGCTTCGCGACGTGAGCTGCAGTGGCCCGCTCGTCCTCGACCCCAAGGCGGCTCTTCTTGAAAGCCTCGTCCGTGGTCTCCACGACCAGGGTGCACTCGCCCGGGGCGTACATGTAGGCGTGCAGATTCCAGATGCCGGCCTTGTCCTCGCGAAAGCTGTAGGTGAACCCGGGCAGCGTCGTCGCCGCGCCCAGCCACACGAAGCGGTTGCCGCGCACCTCCACCGTCGGCTGGAGCTGCACCGCGAGCTGCGAGCGCATTCGGCTGTTGATGCCGTCGGCGCCGACGACGAGATCGGCCGCGCGGTGCGCCGCGAGCCCGCCGTCCTCGGTCTGATAGCGCACCTCGACGCCGAGCGCAGCGGCTCGCCGCTGCAGGATCTGGAGCAGCGCGAGCCGGCGGATGCCGGAGAAGCCGTGCCCGCACGACCTCAGGACGTGTCCTCTGAAGTGGGTGTAGATGTCGTCCCAGTACGCGAAGCCCGCCGCGATCTCGCGATAGCTCGGCTCGTCGGCCGCGCGCAGATTGGCGAGCGTCTCGTCGGAGAGCACGATGCCGAAGCCGAACGTGTCGTCGGCGCGGTTGCGCTCGATCACCTCCACCTGCGCGTCGGGGTGGCTTTTCTTGATGAGGATGGCGAAGTAAAGCCCCGCCGGTCCGCCACCGATCACGTCTACTCGCATTTCCGCATCGCTCCTCGCGCGAGGCGAAAGTTTAGTCCCGAAACATTTCGACGCGTTCGGCGTCCCCGGCGCAAGAGCGGGGAATATAATCCCCGGCACACCGTGAGCACACCGAAGGACGCACGCAAGGACACGCGACGGCGCTCCCGCGTCGCGGTCGACGGCCTCGACCGCACGCCGCACCGCACCTTCCTGCGGGCGATGGGGCTCGACGACGCGGCGCTCGCGCAACCGTTCGTCGCCGTCATCAGCACGCACGGCGACAACACCCCCTGCTCCAAGTCGCTCCGCCCGCAGGCCGAGGCCGCGAAGGCAGGCGTCGCCGCGGCCGGCGGCACGCCGTTCGAGATGACGACGATCTCGGTTTCGGACGGCGTGGCGATGAACCACCGCGGCATGCGCATGAGCCTCGTGTCGCGGGAATGGATCGCCGACTCCGTCGAGCTGGTCGTGCGCGGGCACGGCTACGATGCGCTGGTCGCCTTCGGCGGCTGCGATAAGACGCTCCCCGGGATGATGATGGCGATGGTCCGCCTCGACTGCCCGAGCGTCTTCATGTACGGCGGCGCGATGCTCCCCGGCGAGTGGCGCGGGAAGACAGTGAGCACGATCGACGTCTACGAGGGCGTGGGGGCGGTGCTCGCCGGGCGGATGAGCGAGACCGATCTCGCGGCCATGGAGCGGGTGTGCTCACCCTCGCTCGGCTCCTGCCCCGGGCAGTTCACCGCCAACACGATGGCGATGGTGTCGGAGACCCTCGGCCTCGCGCTCCCCGGCTCGGCGATGCTGCCGGCGCCCTACCCCGATCGGCTCGGGGCCGCGCGCGCCGCGGGCGAAGCGGTGATGCGTGTCTTGCGCGATGGCGGCCCGCTGCCGCGCGAGCTCGTCACGCGCAAGAGCCTGGAGAACGCCGCCGCCGCAGTCGCCGCCACGGGCGGCTCGACCAACGCGGGGCTCCACTTGCCGGCGATCGCGCACGAGGCGGGGATCCGCTTCTCGCTCGACGATGTGGCCGAGGTGTTTCACCGCACGCCGCTCGTCGCCGATCTGCAGCCGGGCGGCAGGTATCTCGCGCGCGATCTGCACCACGCCGGGGGGGTGAGCACGGTCCTCAAGGTGCTGCTCGAGGGCGGCTACCTGCACGGGGAGTGCCTCGCGCTCTCCGGCCGGACCCTTAAGGAAACGCTCGCGAGCGTAGCTGGCGCGGACGGCAAGGTCGTCCGGCCGGCGTCCGCGCCGATTCATCCGTCGGGCGGCGTGGTCGTGCTGAAAGGCAACCTCTGTCCCGACGGGGCGTTGCTGAAGATCGCGGGGTTGACGTCGCTCGTGTTCGAAGGCCCGGCAAGAGTCTTCGAATCCGAGGAGGATGCGGCATCTGCGGTGAAGTCGCGCGCGTATCAGGCAGGTGAGGTCATCGTGATCCGCAACGAAGGCCCGGTCGGCGGACCAGGCATGCGCGAGATGCTGGGTGTGACCGCACTTTTGTACGGCCAGGGAATGGGCGAGCGCGTGGCGCTGTTGACCGATGGGCGGTTCTCGGGGGCGACGCGCGGCATGTGCATCGGCTATGCGTGCCCGGAGGCCGCGGCTGGCGGGCCGATCGGGCTCGTGCGCGACGGCGACCGCATCCGCATCGACGCTACAGTCGGCAGGATCGATTTGCTAGTCGACGACGCGGAGGTTGCGCGGCGCCGGGTCACGTGGCAGCCGCGGCGCGCCGAGCGCCTCGCGGGCGTGCTGGAGAAATATTCGAAGCTGGTCGGCCCGGCGAACCTGGGCGCAGTGACCCACTCGGGTGCGCTCGAGTGGCCGTACGAATAGGAAGGAGAACATGGACAAACCGACGCTCGCTTTCCTCGGTCTCGGCCTCATGGGCCAGCCGATGACGCTCCGCCTTCTGAACGCGGGCTACCGCGTGCACGTCTGGAACCGCAGCCGCCCGAAGCTCGCGCCCGCGCTCGAGCGCGGCGCGATCCTCGAGGCCACCCCGCGCGACGCGGCGAAGGCCGCCGACATCGTGCTCATGTGCCTGCTCGACACGCGCGCCGTCGAAGACGTCGCGTTCGGCGTCGACGGCATCGCCGGCGCGGAAGGGCGCGGCAAGGTGCTGGTCGATCATTCCTCCATCAGCCCCGACGCCACCCGGGTCTTCGCCGAGCGCCTCGCGAGCCGGAGCAGCATGCAGTGGGTCGACGCCCCAGTCTCCGGCGGTGTGAAGGGCGCGCAGGACGGAACCCTGGCGATCATGTGCGGCGGGCATCCCGAGGCGGTCGACCGCGTGCGGCCGGCGCTCGCCGCCTACTCGAAAAACGTCACCCACATGGGCCCTGCCGGCACCGGTCAGACGACCAAGCTCTGCAACCAGGTCATCACCTGCAGCGCGATCGCCGTGATCGCGGAGGCGGTCACGCTGGCGCAGAACGCGGGGGTCGACGCACGCCGCCTGACCGAAGCGTTCGCCGGTGGCTTCGCCGACTCGAAGCCGCTGCAGATCTTCCTCCCGCGCATGGTGTCGGGCTGGGAGGAGCCGATCGGTGCGACCAATCTTCTGCTGAAAGACCTCGACACCGCTGCCGACCTGGCGCGCGCGAGCGGCACGCCGCTGCCGATGGCCAGCCTCGCGCGGGAGCTCTTCCGGCAGCTCGCCGCGCAGGGGCATGGCGAGGACGATCCGGCGGCGCTGGTGACGCTGTACAGGAAGGCGAAGACCTGATCGTCGTCCCGGCGGAAGCCGGGATCGAGGGGACGCCGTGCTGGGCCCCGGCTTGCGCCGGGCGACGGGCGAGCGTAATCGCGGTGAGGCCGGGATCCATGGCTACGCCGTACTGGCCCGGCGTCCGCCGGGGCAACGGTCAGCGCCGCCGCCGCCCCGCCCGCCGCATCCAGTAGTTGAACGTCTGCAGCACGATCCCGTCCTTGCGCAGGAAATCGCGCGCCCGGCGCGCTTCCGCGTCGGGCACCGGCTTCACGCCGCCGAGCGCGGCTGCTCGCACCTGCATCCGCGCCGCACGCTCCATGAACACCGCGAGGAACGTCGCCTCCTGGACATGGCGTCCCGCGGTGAGGATGCCGTGGTTCGTCAGCACGATCGCGTGCTTGGCACCGAGCGCGCCCGAGATGATCTCGCCCTCGCGATCGGCGACCGGCACGCCCGGCCACTCGCCGAGGAACGCGCAATCGTCGTAGAGCGGCGTCGAATCCATGTGCGCGACGACGAGCGGCTTCGCCGCCGCGGCGAGCACCGAGCCATAGGGCGGATGCGTGTGCACGATCGCGTGCACGTCGGGCCGCGCGCGATAAACCCAGAGGTGGAAGCGCGTCGCCGGGTTCGCGGTGCCGCGGCCTTCGAGCGTTTTCAGCTGGTCGTCGACCAGCACGAACGCCTCGGGCCGCGCCTCGTCGAAGCCCAGGCCGAGCGGCAGCGTCCAATAGGTGTCGGGCTGCGGGCCGCGCGCCGTGATCTGGCCGGCGAGACCCGATTCGTGGTTCTCCTCGGCGAGGATCCAGGCGCAGGCCGTGAGCGCCTCGCGCACCTCCAGTGCGCGCGTCTCGCCGACCGCGCCGAAATCGAACGCGATGTCCTCGAACATGTCCTCGAGCTTCAGCGGCTCGCGGTCTTCGCCCATGGGGATCTCCTCGGCACGGCAGTAGAATGCCTCGATCGCCCCGGCTTGCCAACCGCATGAACGCGCCCGAGTCCGCAGCCCGCCGCCCGCTGCCCGCCGCCTGCCTGGATGCACTGCGGCAACTGCTGGGCGACCGGGTTTCGACCGGCGAGAGCGTGCGCGCGCACCACGGCCGGGACGAATCGTCGTTCGCGCCTGCGCCTCCGGACGCGGTGGTCTTCCCGCAGTCGACCGACGAGGTCGCGGCGATCGCGAAGCTGTGCGCCGCCCACGACGTGCCGATGATCGCGTTCGGCATCGGCAGCTCGCTCGAAGGCCATGTCCTCGCGGTGCGTGGCGGCGTCTCGATCGACCTGTCGCAGATGAACCGCGTGCTCGCGGTGAACGCCGAGGATCTCGACGCTATCGTCCAGGCGGGCGTTACCCGCAAGCAGCTGAACGAGGCGCTGCGCGGCACCGGCCTGTTCTTCCCGCTCGACCCCGGCGCCGACGCGACCCTCGGCGGCATGGCGGCGACGCGCGCGTCGGGCACCAACGCGGTCCGCTACGGCACGATGCGCGAGAACACGCTCGCGCTCACGGTCGTGCTCGCGGACGGCACCGTGATCCGCACCGGTAGCCGCGCGCGAAAATCGTCGGCCGGCTACGACCTGACGCGGCTCTTCGTGGGCTCCGAGGGCACGCTCGGGATCATCACCGAAGTGACGCTGCGGCTGCATCCGCAGCCCGAGGCGACCTCGGCCGCGACCTGCCAGTTCCCGACGGTACGCGACGCGGTCGAGACCGTGATCCAGACCATCCAGCTCGGCGTGCCGATTGCACGCTGCGAGCTGCTCGACGCGGCGTCGATCCGCGCGATCAACCGCCACAGCAAGCTCGGGCTGCAGGAAGCGCCGATGCTGTTCTTCGAGTTCCACGGCTCGCCGGCGGGGGTGAAAGAACAGGCGGAGACGGTGCAGGCGATCGCCGACGAGCATCGCGGCATGGGGTTCGAGTGGTCGGCTACCCCGGAGGAGCGATCGCGGCTCTGGGCCGCGCGGCACAATGCGTACTTCGCATGCCTCGCGTTGCGGCCGAGCGCGCGCGTGATTTCGACCGATGTTTGCGTGCCGATTTCGCGGCTCGCCGACTGCATCGCCGAGACCGAGATCGAGGTTCAGGGGTCGCGCCTGCCGATCATCCTGCTCGGCCACGTCGGCGACGGAAACTTCCATCTCGGCATCAACATCGATCCCGCGTCGCACGCGGAGATCGAAGAGGCCGAGGCGCTGAACGAGCGGCTGGTCGCGCGCGCGATCGCGATGGGCGGCACGTCGACCGGCGAGCATGGAATCGGGATGGGCAAGCAGGCGTTCCTCGCGGCGGAGCACGGCGAGGGCGCGGTGGCGACGATGCGGGCGGTGAAGCGGGCGCTGGATCCGAAGGAGTTGATGAATCCGGGGAAGATTTTCCCGAGCTGATCCGGCTACGCTTTCAAGCGAGGACGTCCCGGAGCGACGCGTGCCGCTCGAACATCGATTTGGCGAACGGGCAGACCGGGAAGACCTTCAACGCCTCGGCGCGCGCCCAGGCGACGGCGGCTTCCAGTAGCTGCAGCCCCGCTCCTTCGCCCCGCAGTGCTTCGTCGACGAATGTGTGATCGATGATCAAGCGATGCTCGCCGGCGCGGACGTAGGTCATCTCGGCGAGGCGCTTCGCGTCGCGCTCGACGACGAAGGCGCCGCCTGTCGGCCTCGGGAGGTGGCGGATCTCGAGCGGTTCGCGTTTCTTCTCGTGCACGGGTGACGGCGCGTCGCAGGGCGACCCGAGGATGCTATCACTCCCGGAAAATCGACCGCTTGGCGTCGCGACTGCCCGCCGTTTGTTGCAACCGATACAAAGCCGCACGCGTGCGCTAGATTCCGGTCGAACGGCTTAGACATCGCAGGGGCGCTCATCGTGGGCGCGGGATCCGAACTGGAGGCAAGTCCATGACTCAGCATCGACACTTCGATTTGGCAGTTCCGGTGGGGCCGGGCGATCACGTTCTCGGGCCGATTCACGCCCACGTGACCGTCGTCGAGTACGGCGATTTCGAATGCCCCAACTGCAAGCAGGCGGCCCCCGCGCTAAAGATCCTGCTCGAGCGCTACGAAGGCAAGGTCCGGTTTGCGTACCGCCACTTTCCGCTGGAGGAGGTTCACCCGCACGCCCTCGCCGCCGCCGAGTCGGCCGAGTGTGCGGGCGCCCAGGGCAAGTTCTGGGAAATGTACGACCTGCTGTTCGCGAACCAGACGCAGCTCAAACCCAAGCACTTGCATGCGTACGCCGAGCGGCTCGAGCTGGACCTGACGCGCTACGCCGCGGAGATGGACGAACACGTTTACCTCCAGCGAATTCGCGAGCACGTCGAGAGCGGTCAGCGAAGCCGCGTGCGCGGGACGCCGGGGTTGTTCGTGAACGGGAGGATTCAGGATGCGTCGTTTGGGCCGAAGGGGGTGTTTGCGGCGGTGGAGGCGGCGCTGGCCGGGCGGTGAGGTTGTGATCGCGCTGCCGCTGCAGCACGCGGTGGGCGTGTGACAACCGGCAGCTTTCTGGCTCGTCCGAGGGCCGCTTCCGTAAAGGGTTGTCCGATGCCTGCCCGAACGCGAGAACGTGTCGGGGGCTGGCGCCGCCTGAAGGGCAGGCGTCGGACAAGCCTCGATGGAGGAAACCGCGGAACGTGCTGGCGCCGGTCAATTAGCGGTGCCACGGGCAACCCGCATTCTTGCCTTTGCGAGCCGCGTTGCACCAACGGATCGCCCGGATATCGGCTATGCGATGATTTTTCCTTCCATGACGGTTGCAAAGATTTTTTTGTGCAGATTGCAGCGGCCCTGATTTCCGGATAACCACATCGCCCCGCCTAACGCCGCAAGTCCAAGTTAAATTTGGGATACCCCAATGAAAATTGCCGTATTCAGTGCCAAGCGTTATGACCGCGACTTTCTCGACGCAGCAAATGTTGCAGAGGGGCACCAGCTACAGTATTTTGAGGCGGCGCTTGGGCTCGAATCCGCCGCTCTGGCTGCCGGTCATGACGCAGTCTGCATTTTCGTCAATGATGTCGCCGACGCTAGCGTGCTCGCAGTGCTCCAGCGCGGAGGCACGAAGCTGGTGTCTCTGCGGTGCACCGGGTTCAACAACGTCGATTTGGCGGCCGCAGCACGTCTGGGGCTTAAGGTCGTTCGCGTTGTCGATTACTCCCCCTATTCGGTGGCAGAGCATGCTGTGGCGCTGTTACTCGCCATCAATCGGAAGATTCACCGAGCGTACAACCGTACCCGGGACTCCAATTTTTCTCTCGACGGGTTGATGGGCTTCGACCTGCACGGAAAGACCGTCGCCATGGTCGGCACAGGTAAGATTGGCCGTATTTTTGCCCGCATCATGCTTGGCTTCGGATGCAACGTAATCGGCTACGACAAGTTTCCGTCCCCGGAATTTGAGGCGCTCGGTGCACGTTATGCGACACCTGGTGAAATTGGTGCGAGCGCAGACATCATTTCCCTGCACTGCCTCCTGACACCCGAGACCCACCATATCGTCAATGCCGAGACGCTGGCGCGGATGAAGCGCGGTGCCTTGTTGGTCAATACCAGTCGAGGTGGTCTGGTTGATACGGAAGCAGCGATCGAAGCGCTCAAGAGCGGACAACTGGGTGGCCTGGCCCTAGACGTTTACGAGCAGGAAGCAGGGTTGTTCTTCCGCGATCTGTCCAGCACCATCATCACCGACGATGTGCTGCAGCGTCTGATCGCCTTCCCGAACGTGATCGTAACCGGACATCAGGCCTTCTTTACTCGGGAAGCGATTACAACAATTAGCGAGACCACCTTGCGCAGTGCCTCCGAATTCGCTGCCAGCGCTCCCCTGTCAAACGAGATAAGGACGCCTTGATTGCAATGATTCTGCGACCGCGAATGGGTCCTATAGCCGACTAATTTGCGAAGCACAACTCAGGCGTGTCGATCCTTACACCTTGGCTCTGAACCAGGCGACTGCAATAGTGAGTGCTGCCGTTTTGCCGCACCAGCTTGACGTCGAACACATTCGACACACCTGATCCGTCTTCGCAATTCAGATCCGATGTCCAGGAAATCGTTCCTGTCGCACCTGGCGCAATCGCCCGATTACCCGTCCATTGCGATTTGAACACAGGCGGGGAGTACGATGATTTGAGCTCCACGAGGCGCAGCGTAGTACTCGCATCGTTGCGGATTGCCGTGGTGTGCGAACAGGCTGCCGATGCCAGCTCAGGCAAGGTGAGCGCGCTCAGCGCAACAGCCAGGAACAGTGTATTGCGTGCATTCATGATCATTCTCCAATCAAGTGGTTGTCGACGAAAACGGCGTTACGGTATCCATCGCCCGGCGTTCCGAGTCATCCAACATGCGCGATAAGTAATCGCCGGGCGGATGTAAGTTCACCGCTGATGTTCAGCCAGTGCAGCGGCGTATTCGATGGGCGAAGTCTAAGTCGAGGGTTGCAGGCCGAATATCCCAAGAACGCGTTTTCCTATCCCGTGTTCTGGGTAAGCCGAACCGGATAGATCGGAAGTGCGAGAGGAATCGGCTCGCCTACCGCTGCGAAAGCGAGCGGTAGAACTCTCGAGCTGTAAGTTGTTGAAGCCCTGGAGGCTACTTCCAGAAGCCATGGTGGACCGCGCAGCGTTCGTAGCGGAGGCCTTAGCTGCGCGTGAAGAATGCAATCGCACCGGCCTCGCGTACGACGTGGATGATGTATTCGATTACTTGCTTGAGCGAGCAAAGGGCAACAGTCCGGCGCCTACGCTTAAAAGTGGCTGAGCCTTTCTCCTACGGGCCGAATCCATGTTCATACGTTTCTTTTTTCCGCCGGCGAAGATCCGCTACTCGCTGCTCGCGTAGTGACATGCCTCGCAGTTATGCAACGAGCAAACCACGAGCCGCAATATTGGGCGACTCCGACAAGGGACTTCGAGAGCTGATCATTCCATGTGGAAAGCGGGGTTCGTTGCGCGCTGTACGGCTACATTGAGTCACGCGGTGTCTTGCCGCTATGTGGTGGGTACGGCTGGGGGTGTTGCCGGAGTTGCTCGAACCGGGCAAGCCGCAGCAGAGGGGAACACCCCGGGTCTCGCGGAAGTTCGAGCGGTCGCCAGACTCGGGCTGGACGCTTAAGGCATCGCCCTACGAGCGGCGCTTCCTTGACCCATTTCTCTGACGACGAATCGCGCTGGCTTCCCACGTCGATACTCCGACACCGACACGCGGCCTCGTTCGTGCGAAATTCTCGCTCCGAACCGCCCTCGCACAACGCCCCGGTGGCGTCGTTCACACTTGTAACCCTCTGTGACAGTCTGGCCCGGAAGCTGCTCTATACCCGGCAGCCATCAAGCCTATGGCGGATACCAACAAACAGGGGATGCAATGCTGAACGTAAACACGCCACGCCCGACGTCGAACGCGCTTGAGAGCTCGCCCGCTTTCGACCTGCTTGCCCGAACGCCGATCGAACGCCTGGAAGAAACCGTCCGGCTGCTCAAGGTGCACCGCCCGGAGAAGGAAATTCGGGACGCGATGCTGGGCCGGGTCTCCTCGGCACCGCTCTCCGAGTTCGAAACGTTGAAGCGGATCTTCTTCGACCATTTCCCGGACTGGCGTTAGCGCCCGCCCGCACTGCCACTTCTCCCGCGCCGCGGCCTTGCCCTGCAGTCATGTCATCGGGCGCCGATCGAAGAGCGCCGCGGGAGGGTTAGCAAGTGGAAGAGTCATCAATGCGCGCGATCTACGCGCGGCTTCGACACCGCGCAACCTTTTGCGCAATCTCGGGATCGGTTTTTCGGGCTGATCGTGGTCGCGGTCGCCATCGGGACGGTCCCGTCCTGCTCGCCGGATATTGGCTTTCCCGTAGGCTCGCGTTCTCCCCCCGCGCTCGCGTTCCTGCGAGCCTCCAGCCTGAGCGCGCCGGGTAACCGGCCGCGCTTTGGGCTTAGAATCCTGCGAGCGCGCGGCATCACCCTACCTACAACAACCCAACAGCCGAGCGCCCACATCTCGTCGAGGAGAGGCATATGAAGGTAGGTCACATCGTCGTCGCGGCGTTGCTCGGCGCCGCGACGCTCGCCGTCCAGGCGGCAGACAAAGTCAAGATCGGCTTCATCAGCACGCTGTCGGGCCCGAACGCCGCGATCGGCGGCGACATCCGCGACGGCTTCAACCTCGCGGTCAAGCTGAACGGCGGCAAGCTCGGCGGGCTCCCGGCCGAGGTGATCATCGCCGACGACCAGCTCAACCCCGACGCCGCGAAGCAGCACGCCGACCGGCTGGTGAAACGCGACCGCGTCGATTTCGTCACCGGCACGGTGTTCTCCAACGTCGTGCTCGCAATCGCGCCGCAGGTGACCGACGCGAAGACGTTCTTCATCGGCCCGAACGCCGGGCCGGCGCAGTACACCGGCGCGCAGTGCAATCCGTTCTTCTTCGTGTCGTCGTGGCCGAGCGAGGCCTACAGCGAGGCGGCGGGCCAGTACGTGACCGAGCGCGGCTTCAAGAACGTCATCTTCCTCGCGCCCAACTATCAAGGCGGCAAGGACGCGTCGAACGGCTTCAAGCGCTACTACAAGGGCAAGCTCGCCGACGAGATGTACACCAAGCTCGGCCAGCTCGACTACGCCGCCGAGTTGGCGCAGATCCGCGCGGCCAAGCCCGAGGCGCTGTACGTCTTCCTCCCGGGCGGGATGGGAATCAATTTCATCAAGCAGTTCGTCGCCTCGGGCATGTCGAAGGACATCCAGCTCGTCGTGCCGCTATGGGGCTCGGATCAGGACATCATCCGGGCGGTCGGCGACCCGATGCTCGGCCTTTTCAGCCTCGGCCACTGGACGATCGACCTCGACAACGCGGCGAACAGGAAATTCGTCGCCGAGTTCGAGAAGGAATACAAGCGTCTGCCGACCGGCTACGCCGCGAGCGGCTACGACACCGCGCTGCTGCTCGATTCGGCGATCCGGAAGGTCAGGGGCAATCTCGACAACAAGGAAGCGCTGCGCGCGGCGATCAAAGCGGCCGACTTCAAGAGCGTGCGCGGTGACTTCAAGTTCGGCGCGAACCAGTTCCCGGTGCAGGACTACTACCTGCAGGTCGTCGGCAAGACGGTCGACGGCAAGATCGCGCACAAGACCATGGGCAAGATCCTGAGCGCTCGCGGCGATGCCTACGTGCAGGATTGCAAGCTGAAGTAGACGAATCGCTGCCGCCGCCGCACAGCGCGGCGGCGAGGAGCGAGTCTAGGATCCGGGGGCCCGATCGGTGAGCTGCACTCGCTCCTGGTGCTCGAGAATCCCCTTTTCGTTCACGATCTGCACCATGCCGGCGCGGCGGAGCCGCGCGTAGGCGCGCGCAAACTCGAGCGCAAGCTGGCGGGTCGAGAAGGGCAGATCGCCAGCCCTCGTCTCGACCGAGACCACCCATCCCTTGCGCGCGCCGGGTCTCACGGTGACGACATCCTGGTTGTTGTCCGCGCTCGGATCCATCCGCGATGTGCCGAGCAGGGATCGCGCCAGAGCGCGCGGTCAAACTGTCAATTCCTGTCACACGGCGGGAAGATCGGCACTCCGCCGCGAGGGGTTCCCGTCCTTTCGGCCGCGCATCCAATCGGAGCGCTCGCCCACGGTCGCGGGTAAGCTCGGACCGTATTCCCGCGCGGAGATGATCGACATGGAGACCTTGCTGATAGCGATCGGGCGTCTTGCCGGGCTCGCCGGCGTAACCGTATGTGCGGTGGCTGGCATCGCGCGCCTCGCCGGGGCGTACTGGCTCGGCGGATTTCAGCTCGGTACGTTGCTGCAGGCCGGCAGCGCCGCGATGGTGCTGGGCTGCCTCTGCTTTCTGATGGTGCTCTTGGAACGAGTGGGCGAGCGGGAGCGCTGAGCGGCGCACGCCGTCAGGCTTTGCCTCCCGGCCCGTTCGGCGCGCCGATCCACCGCTGCTGCGCCGCGTAGCCCTCGCCCGGCTCGCCGCGCGCTTCGGCTTGCGTCATCTCGGCGAGCCGCACGCCTTTCGCCGGCGTGTCTTCGGGAATCGCGTCGAGCGCGTCCTTCAGCATCGTCTCGTAGTCGGCGCCGACCGGACAGACGTCGGCGCAGCGGCGACAACCGGTGACCACGCCCGACCCGCGCAGGATGCTCTGCCAGAGGTTGAACGTCGCCTCCGAGCGCAGCAGCTCCTTCCTCGCCTGCACGTCGTCGGCCGCCACGATCTTCTCGATCTGGCCGGTGAGCTTCGCGAAGCCGTACGGCGAGCGGTACTCGTCGCAGGTTTCCCAGTCGCGCCCCCAGTGGCGCACGGTGTCGCCGGGACAGGCCTTCAGGCAGCGCCCGCAGGAGGGGCCGAGGCACAGCGCCTGCGTCATCGGCCGGTCGCACTCGACGTCGGCCGAGCACAGCACCGCGGTGAGCAGCACTCGCGGCCCGTACTCCGGGGTGAGAATCTGGAGATTGAGGCCCAGCGTGCCGAGCCCCGCCTCCACCGCCGCGTGCGGGAGCGAGAGCAGCGTCGTCTGATGCTCGCGCGGATCGCCCTTGTAGCGCCATGGATCGACGTGCGTCGGCGGCACGATGATCGCGGGGTAGCCCGCGTCCTCCAGCCAGTACACCAACTCGAGCGAGATTTCCTCGAGCGCGGTGAGGGCGAGCTCGTCGTTGTAGTACTTGTGCCGATCGCCCCAAGCTGCGATGCGGGCGACACCGCTCGAGAGCTTCTTCGCCAGCACGATCACGCGCCCGCCGTCGTGATCGGTGATGTCGGAGGGCCGGCGCGGGTCTTTGGGATCCGGCGGGTTCGCCTCGAGCGCCGCGCCGTCGGCGATGCCGACGAGATCCGCGCCCAGCGACTTGGCCTTGGCCTTGATCGCGGCGGTCGTCAGGGGTTGTTTGAAGATCCCGACCACGCGCTCAGTCCTCGTCCGCCGCTTCGGCGGCCCGCTCGCGCTGCAGCTTCTTGAACGCCTGGAGCTGCTTCGCGACGATGCCCTGGTAACCGTCCGGCCCCACCCAGCGGGCGTTCCATTCCGACAGGCCGGCGAGTTTCTCGCCGTCGCCGCGATCGTGCTCGGCGCGGGCGTGCTTGTACTGCTTCGCGAGCGTCACCTTCGCCGGCGTCTTCTCCGGGATCACCCGCTGCACGTCGGCGAGGTGGGCGTGATAGTCGTTGCCGACCGGGCACACCGCGAGGCAGCGCGGACAATCGCCGAACGAGCCGACGACGCGGAGCAGGCCCTGCCAGAACCCGAAGAAGTCGCGCGAGCGGAAGGTCGACATCTTGTCCTCGCCCGGCCGCTCGACCATCCGGTCGAAAAACTTCAGGATCTGCGCGAAGCCGAACTCCTGCGCTTCGGTCGCGCACTCGCGCTTGGCGATGCCCCAGTGCAGCACGGCGTCGGCCGGGCAAGCGTGCAGGCAGCGGCTGCACGATTCGCCGATGCAGACCTGCTCGGTGATCCGCGGATCGGGCTCGAGCTCGAGCTCGGTGAGGATGCCGGTGAGGTACAGCCGCGGGCCGAACTCCGGCGTGAGGATGTTGACCTCGAGCCCGAGGGTGCCGAGACCCGCCTCCACGCCCAGGTGCCGCGTCGAAAGCCGCCCGTAGCTCGCCCGCTTCAGCGCCCACTCCGTCTCCTGCGCCGCGGTCACGAAGGTCGGGTGACCGTCCCGCTCCAGCTCCTCCGACAGCCGATACGCGAGCCGGTCCATCTTTCGCAGGACCAGCATGTCGAGGTACTGCACCGGCACGTTCGACTTGCAGCGGAATGCGCCGGCCGGGATGCGGTTCGCGACGACGATGACGCTCTTGCAGTACGGCGACACGCGGTCCGGCGTCTGCGGCCAGCGCGGGTCGGGCGGGAAGGCGTTCAGCGTTTCGGCGGATGCGATGCCGACGAGATCGGCGCCGAGCGCCATCGCGCGGCGCTTCACGCGCGCCGCGTCCCAGTCGGCGCCCTGCTCGAGGTCGGCCGGAGGCAACATCGCGCTAATTCCAGACCGTCCGCGCGACCGACGCGACCAGCTCCAGCTTGCGGCGCTCGTCGTCCTCGGTCATCGGCGCCCCGCCGACCGTGGTGCCAAAGCCGCACTGCGGGCTGAGCGCCAGCCGCGCCGCCGGCACGAACGCCGACGCTTCGTCGATCCGGCGGCGGAGGTCGTCGGCGTTCTCAAGCGCCGCGGTCTTGCTGCTCACGAGCCCGAGCACGACGCCCTTCTCCTCCGGCACGAACCGCAGCGGCCGGAAGTCGCCGGCGCGCTCGCTGTCGTACTCGAGCAGGAAGACGTCGACGTCGCGCTGGCCGAAGAGCCTCTCCGCTACCGGCTCGTAGCCGCCCGCGCCGATCCAGTGGCCGCGGTAGTTGCCGCGGCAGAGATGCATTCCGATCGTCATGCCTATCGGCCGGTCCAGCAGGACCTCGGCGTTTGCCCAGAGGTATTTGTCGAGCAGTGCGCGCCACTCCCAGCCCCACTTCGCGATCAGCGACCGGATGCGCGGATCGCAGAGCAGCGCGATCGGCACCTCGTCGAGCTGGAGGTAGGTGCAGCCGAGACGCGCGAGCTCGGCGATCTCCGCGCGGTAGACGGCAATCAGGTCGCGCCACCACGCCTCCTCGTCGGGATAGACCGCGCGGTCGATCGCGTCCGGGCCGCGGTGGAAGTGGATGACCGAGGGCGCGGGCAGCGTGATCTTGACCGGCCGCCGCGCGACGGCTCGCGCGAACGCGAGCTCGTGCGTGGCGATACCGCGCGTGCGACGGATCAGCCCCGCGGTGTGCGGCACCGGCACCGAGAGTTGCGCTTCCCCGCCCTCGACGAACCTGAACTCGGTGTCGCGGTGCTCGAGACCGTCGACAGCGTCGACGAAGCCGGCGAACCACGAGCGGCGCCGGAACTCGCCGTCGGTGACCGCGTCGAGCCCTGCGTCCTCCTGCATGCGGATCGCGGCGCGGATCGATTCGTCGAGCACGCCGTCGAACTCGGCTGCAGACATGCGGCCGACGGCGGACGCCTTGTACGCGTCGCGCAGGCGCTGTGGCCGCAGCAGGCTGCCGATGTGATCGGCGCGGCACGGCGGGCCGGCCCGCATCGGCGGCGCCCCTAGCCCCGGCGGTCGATGAAGCGCGGCACCTTCACCGCCTTCTCGAACTCGCGCGCGAGCGTGCCCATCTCGAGCACCTCGACTTCGGGCGTCAGGCCGAACGTGACCTTGATCCACTCGCCGAGCGCGCGCCGCGCCGCGACCGGGTCGGCGCTGCGGCGCACCTCGATCTGGAGCCGCAGCGCATCCAGCCCGCCGTCGTTCACCGCCTCGGCGCGGAAGTCGGTCACCTCGGCCGCGGCGAACATGAAGTCCTCGAGGTCGCCGTGGTTGATGTTGACGCCGCGGATCTTGAAGAAGCCCTCGGTGCGGAGCTCGTGATGCAGCACCGGAAAGATCGAAAACGGATCGTCGGTCCGCCGTTGCGGGGCAAGCCGCACGACGTCGCCGGTCAGCCAGCGGAGAAACGGCGTGATCGTATTCGACCAGAGCGGCGTCATCACCAGCAGGCCCTGCTCGCCCGGCGCGACCGGCTTGCCGTTCGCCGAGTCGACCACCTCGAGATAGAAGAGATCGGTCCACGCCACCATACCGTCGACGCCGTCGCGCTCCACCGTAGTCATCGCCCCTTCGGTCATGCCGAAGCTGTTGTACACCTTCGCGCCCCACGCGCGCTCGAGCTTCGTCCGTTTCGCCGCGGTCAGCGGCTCCGCGCTCACCAGCAGCTTGCGCACCGAACTCGACGCGAGGTCGATGCCCTGCGCCTCCGCCACGTTGGCGAGATGCAGCGCGTAGCTCGGCATCGCCGCGAGGATCGTCGGCTCGAGCTCGCGGATGAGCTCGAGCTGGACCGCCGTCGGCGTGGTCGTGCCGGCGCCGGCCCAGATCGTCGCGAGACCTTCCATCTGCGCCGAGCGCGGCGTGAGCTGCCCGACCGGATGGATGCCGAGCGGGAAGGAGACGTGCACGACGTCGCCGGGACGCGCGCCGATGCACGGCCAGATGCGCCGGAACGCGACGCCGAGGTTGTAATCCAGGTCCTCGGACGAGCGCGGATAGAAGAGGGGCTTGCCGGTCGCGCCGCCCGAGCGCCACAGCTCGCGCGAGGCGCCGATCGGCGCAATGCAGAAGTCGGCGTAGAACGCCGCGGTCGGGAGCTTGCGCAGCTCGTCCTTGGTGAGGACCGGGATCTTCCCCCACTCGTCCGGATCGTCGAGCCGGTCGAGGCGGATGCCCGCAACCCGCGGCGCGAGCAGCTTCGAGCGCAGCGCGCGCTCGACCGCCAGGCGCTTGCGCGTGCGCTGGGTCGCTTCGATTTCGGACTCGTCGCGCGGGAGCCCGAGCGTCCACGGCGGCAGTCCGCCCTCGGCCTTCGCGGGCGCCGGCGCGCTCATCAGGCGACGCGGCGCGCCTCGGCCTCGCGCTCCTCCGCGATCCGGCGGCGGAGGAGCCGGATCGCCTGGATCTGCCCGGTGTCGCCGTTCACGTCGATGCGCGGTGTTGCGGGGTCGCGGTCGATGTTGCCCTGCTGCGCCTCGATTGCGGCCACGTCCTGATCAAAGGCGGTCTTCACCTGCTCGAACACGAGATCGGTCACCCGGGGATCGTCGATCATGAAGTTGTGCGCTTGTGCCCAGAAGTAATGGGTGGTGCGCTCCGTCTCGGGCGTGATCGCATTCAGGTTCCGCATCTCGATTCCGCCCGGCATCGTGCCTTCGGCGACGAACGCGCCGGTCTTGCGGCTGCGCGCCCCGGCGCCGGTCGGACAGGCGCCGACATCGAGCCGCACGAACGCCGGCGGCAGGAAGTTGATGAACTGCCAGCGGTCGACATTGCCGGTGAAGCCGCCGGCTTTCACGTAGGTCGGCGGCGGCGGCGTGTCGACCATCCATCGCGCGACGGTCACCTCGTCTTCGCTGCGCTGCGCCCGCACCTCGGCCCGCTCGGCCGTCGCCATGTTCCCGATCGTCGAGCGGTGGAGGAACGCGAGGTGGGTGAGATCGAGCAGGTTCTCGATGATGAGCTCGTAGTTCGCCTTGACATGCAGGCGATCGCCCTTGGCGCGCCACGCCGGATGATCGAGCCAGCGGAAGTCGCAGATCTGCGCCGGATCGGCGAGCGCCGGCTCGCCCATCCAGACCCAGATCCAGCGGTGGCGCTCGACGACCGGGTAGCTGCGGACGCGGGCCGCGGCGGGAACGACGTCCTGTCCCGGCACGCGGACACACTTTCCGGTCGCATCGTAAGTAAAGCCGTGGTAGCCGCACTCGATCAAGTCGCCCGCGATCGTGCCCTTGTGGAGCGGGTACTGGCGGTGACAGCAGCGATCCTCGAGCGCGACGACCTGCCCCGCAGGCGTGCGATAGAGTACGACGGGCTCGTTCAGCAAGACCCTTCCGAACGGTCGCTCCCCGGATATCTCGTGAGTCCAGGCCGCGACGTACCAGGCGTTCCGCATAAACATGGCCGCTCTCCTTTCGGTGCTTGCGTGCCCGGACACGATCGGATTTAATCGCTCGCACCTAATGTACTTTGCGCCCGAAGCGAGCGTCAAGGCGCTTCGCCCGGGAAGTCACCCACCGACCAGGAGCTCCGGCAATGCGGAAAGAACTGCTTTTGCTCGTCGCGTTCGGGATCGCCGCTTGCAGTGCCCAGGCCGCGGAGCGGATCAAGGTCGGCTTCGTCTCGACTCTCTCCGGGCCGCAGGGCGCGCCGGGGATCGATTCGCGCGACGGCTTCCAGCTCGCGGTGAAGATGCTTGGCGGCAAGCTCGGCGACCTGCCGGTCGAGGTGCTCGTCGCCGACGACCAGTTCAACCCCGACGCCGGCAAGCAGACCGTCGACCGCTTCGTGAAGCGCGATCGCGTCGACTTCGTCACCGGGATCATCTACTCCAACGTGCTGCTCGCCGCGGCGCCGGCGGCGTTCGACGCGAAGGTGCCGTACGTGAGCTCCAACGCCGGGCCGTCGCAGCTCGCCGGGAGCGGCTGCAATCCGTACTTCGTGAGCGCCGCGTGGCAGAACGACGGCTCCCACGAGGCGTCGGGACAGTACGCCACGAACAAGGGCTTCAAGACCGTCTACCTCATGGCGCCCAACTACCCGGCAGGCAAGGACGCCCTTGCCGGCTTCAAGCGCTTCTACAAGGGCAAGGTGGTGGACGAGGTGTACCCGAAGCTCGGCCAGCTCGATTTCGCCGCCGAGCTCGCGCAGCTGCGCGCCGCGAAGCCGGATGCGGTCTACGCGTTCATGCCCGGCGGCATGGGGATCAATTTCGTCAAGCAGTACGTCGCCGCCGGCCTCTCGAAGGACATCCAGCTGGTCCTGCCGGGGTTCAGCGCCGACGAGGACACGATCAAGGCGGTCGGTGACCCGATGCTCGGTCTCTTCAACGCCGCACACTGGTCGCCCGATCTCGACAACGCGGAAAGCAAGCGCTTCGTCGCGGCGTTCGAGAAGGAATACGGGCGCATCCCGAGCGCCTACGCGGCGCAAGGGTACGACGCGGCGCTGATGATCGACGGTGCGGTGCGCGCGATGAAGGGCAAGGTCGAAGACCGCGACGCGCTGATGCGCGCGCTCAAGACCGGCAAGTACCGCTCGGTGCGCGGCGACTACAAGATGAGCAACAACGGCTTCCCGATCCAGACCTACTACCTGCGCGTGATCGGCAAGGATGTCCAGGGCCGGGTGACGAACAAGACGATGGGCACGATCTTCACCAACCATGGAGATGCGTACGCGAAGGAGTGCAAGCTGAAGTAGGCGGCGGAGCCGCCGCGCCTTCATGTCCGGCATCCTCATCCTCGAGCAGGCGCTGAACGGCCTGCAGTTCGGCCTGATGCTGTTCCTGCTCGCCGCGGGCCTCACGCTCGTGTTCGGCATCATGGACATGATCAACCTCGCGCACGGCTCGCTGTATATGGTCGGCGCCTACCTGATGGCGGCGGCCGTGGCGGAGACCGGCTCGTTCGTCTGGGGGCTCGCGCTGGCGGTCGGCGGCACGGCGCTGATCGGGATGCTGCTGGAAGTCACGCTCCTGCGGCGCCTCTACCAGCGCGATCATCTGACCCAGGTGCTCGCGACTTTTGCCCTGATCCTGATCGCGAACGAGCTCGTGCGGCTCGTGTTCGGCTCGCAGCCGGTGCTGCTCAACACGCCGGCCGCGCTCTCCGGGCCGGTCGAGCTGCTGCCCGGGCTGTCCTACGCGTCGTACCGCCTGCTGATCATCGCGGTCGGGCTGGCGGTCGCGATCCTGCTCTACGTTCTGGTCGCGAAGACGCGCACCGGCATGCTCGTCCGCGCGGGCGCCTCGAACCGCGAGATGGCGATCGCCATGGGCGTGAACATCCGCACGCTGTTCACCATCGTGTTCGGCGTCGGCGCCGCGCTCTGCGCGATCGCCGGCGCGATGCTCGGGCCGATCCTCGCGGTCCAGGTCGGCATGGGCGAGAGCATCTTGATCCTCGCGTTCGTGGTGATCGTCATCGGCGGCATCGGCTCGATCCGCGGCGCGCTCGTCGGCTCGCTGCTGGTCGGCATCGTCGATACGAGCGGGCGCGCGTTCCTGCCGATCCTCTTCCGCGAGTTCCTGCCGCCGGCCTACGCGTCCAACCTCGGCCCGGCCGTGGCCTCGATCCTCATCTACGTGCTGATGGCGGCGGTGCTGTTCTGGAAGCCGCAGGGCCTGTTCCCGGCGCGCGGCTGACGTTCCGTGCGGAGCTCTGCACCCGCGCTCGCGACGCTCGCCGCAGCGATCGCCTTCCCCCTGGTCGCGACGCCGCTCGACTGGGAGTTCTACGTCGGCTTCGCGTCGCGCATCATGATCTACGCGATCGCGGCTTCCAGCCTGAATCTGCTCCTCGGCTATGGCGGGATGGTCAGCTTCGGCCACGCCGCGTTCCTCGGCGCCGGTGCTTACGCGGTCGGGATCCTGATGGCCGAGGGCGTATCGAGCGCGTGGATCGCCTGGCCGTTCGCGGTGGCGCTCGCCGCTGTTTTCGCACTCGTGATCGGCGCGATCTCGCTCCGCACCCGCGGCGTGTACTTCATCATGATCACCCTCGCTTTCGCGCAGATGATGTACTACCTCTTCATCTCCATGAAGGTGTACGGCGGCGAAGACGGCCTGAATCTCGCGACGCGCTCGAGTCTGGGTCTCGGGCTGAACCTCAAGGACGACGTGACCTTCTACTACGTCGTCCTCGCGATTCTTGCCGCCACGCTCTACGGCCTGAACCGGCTGGTGCAGGCGCGGTTCGGGCGCGTGATCGAAGCGATTCGCGAGAACGAGACGCGGGTGCAAGCGATCGGGTTTGCCACGTACCGCTACAAGCTGGTGTGCTTCGTCATTTCGGGCGCCATCTGCGGGCTCGCGGGAGCGCTGCTCGCGAACCAGGGCAACTTCGTGAGCCCGCGGCTGCTCGACTGGGCACAGTCCGGGTCGCTGATGATCATGGTGATCCTGGGCGGCATCGGCCACCTCTACGGCGGCGCGATCGGCGCGATCGTCCTCCTCGTGCTCGAGGAGGTGCTGTCCGCCTACACGATCTACTGGCAGCTCCCCGTCGGCGTCATCCTGCTCGCGATCGTGCTGTTCGCCCCGCAGGGGCTCGCGGGCGCGTTTTCGCGCAAGCGCACGGGCTGATGGCGCTGCTCGAAATCCGCGACTTGGCGAAGCGCTTCGGCGGCGTCGTCGCGACCGACGGCGTCTCGCTCGATGTCGGGCGCGGCGAGATCCACGCCCTCATCGGCCCGAACGGCGCCGGCAAGACGACGCTGGTCCACCAGCTGTCGGGTGCGCTTCCCCCCGACCGTGGCCGGGTCGTGTTCGATGGCGCCGACGTCACCTCGATGGCGTTCCATGATCGAGTGCGCATCGGCCTCGCGCGCTCGTACCAGGTCACCAGCATCTTCCGCAAGTTCACCGTGCTCGAGAACATGGTTCTGCCGGTGCAGGCGCGCAGCGGCACGAGCCTCGCCTTCTGGCGGCCACGTGCGGCGGAAGACGGGCTGTTCGAGGAGGCGCGCCGGATGCTTGCGTCGGTCGGCCTCGCAGGCCGCGAGGACGCGCTCGCCGGCAACCTCGCCCACGGCGAGCAGCGGCAGCTCGAGGTCGGGCTCGCGCTCGCGACCAACGCGCGCCTGCTCCTCCTCGACGAGCCGATGGCCGGCATGGGGCCGGAGGAATCCGAGCGCATGATCGCGCTCATCGGCGGGCTCAAGGGCACGCTCTCGGTGCTGCTGGTCGAGCACGACATGGACGCCGTGTTCCGACTCGCCGACCGCATCTCGGTGCTCGTCAACGGAAGAGTGATCGCAAGCGGGCCGCCCGAAGCGATCCGCACGAACGAGGAAGTGAAGCGCGCTTACCTGGGTGAGGAGGCGGTGGCGTGAGCGAACCCCTCCTTCGCGTCGAGAACCTCGAGACCGCATACGGCGCGAGCCAGGTGCTGTTCGGCATCTCGCTCGAGATCCGCGCCGGCGAGTGCGCGACGCTCCTCGGGCGGAACGGCATGGGCAAGACGACGACCGTGCGCTCGATCCTGGGCCTGACCCCGGCGCGGGCGGGATCGATCTCGTTCCGCGGCGAGCGCATCGAGCGCCGGCCGACGGACCGAATCGCGCGCATGGGGATCGCGCTCGTACCGGAGGGGCGGCAGATCTTTCCCAATCTGACGGTGCGCGAGCACCTCGTCGCCTTTGCGGACAACCGCAACGGCGCGTCCGAGCCCTGGACCGCGGAGCGCGTTTACGGCGTGTTCCCGGGTCTCGCCGAGCGGCGCGACAACATGGGCAACCAGCTTTCCGGCGGCGAGCAGCAGATGCTCGCCATCGGGCGCGCGCTCATGACGAATCCCCACCTGCTCGTGCTCGACGAGGCGACCGAGGGGCTCGCGCCGCTCGTTCGCGAGGAGATCTGGCGTTGCCTCGCAGGCCTCAGGTCCGCGGGTCAGACGATCCTCGTGATCGACAAATACGTCGAGCGCCTGGTGCGGATCGCGGATCGCCACACGATCATCGAGCGCGGTCGGTTGGCGTGGCAGGGGTCGTCGGCCGAGCTCGACGCCGATCGCGGGCTGTGGCACCGGTATCTCGGCGTCTAGTCGTCGCAGCCACGTCGAATAGTCCGAACGGCCGAGTCCTTTCTGGTCGGTCCGCGCGCGTTCGACGTTCATTCGGGCGCGCCGCGTGAATCGGTCACAGTTTCCGATCGCAATCGTTCCCGCATTCGCCGATGCGAACGAGAGACACTGGCTTCGCGCGGGCTGGAGACGGTCCGCGAAGAAACCCGGACGCTTTGACCAACCAACATTCGAGAAGGAGAACCACCATGAAGCGCAATCTGATCGCCGTGATCCTCGCCAGCCTCGCCACCGCCGCCTTCGCCGAGCCGACGCTCCAGGCCGACGAGAACCGCCTGATGAACGCCCCCGAAGCGACGGCGTACATCGCCGACGCGCCGGTCGCGAAGGACGACGCCTACCAGGTGTTCAACCCGTAAGCAAAGCCCGCTGCCGCCGGGGCGGCGTCGCCCCGGCGGTTCGGACCCTCTCCCCAAGCGCCGATCATGAAGATCCTCGGAACGTTTGAGCTCGAGCGGCTGGTGCGCGAGGCGTTTCCCGCCAAGCGGCTCTTCAGCGCGGAAACCGAGCTGGGCGCCGCCGCCAGGCGGCTGCCGGTGGTGACCTTCGTGCACGGCGGTGCCGACCCGTTCCTCGACCGGCAGTTCGACGCCTGGCTCGAGGGCAAGCCCACTTACGTCGCGCTCCATCAGCTCCTGAACCGCCTGTGCCGGCAGGGCGCACTGCTGCCGGGCGAGTACGCGGTGACGGGTCGCGCGTAGCGCGACTCGCGGTCTCCGCCGCCCTCGGGGCGGGAGCGGTTCCCCCCGCGCGCCAGTTACGCCGGCGACGCCTCGATCACGCTGAACTCGAGCACAGCCGGCTGGATGCGCTCGATCCGGAAGCCGGCCCGCTCGAGCAGCGCCCGGAACTCCGCCTCGGTGCGCTCGCGCCCGCTCCGCGCAATCAGCATGTTCAGGTCGGCCCGCGCGATCGCCTGATCGCGCGGCACGGGCGAGACCCGGTCGGACATCACCCGTTCGACGACGAGGAGCCGCGACCGGCCGTGCGCCGCGCGCCGGCAGTTGCGCAGGATCGCAGCGCTGCGGTCGTCGTCCCAGTTGTGCAGCACGCTCTTCAGCGCGTAGGCATCGGCGCCCTCCGGCACCGACTCGAAGAAGCTCCCGGCCACGAGCTCGCACCGGGCGGCGACGCCGGCGGCGGCGAGCTGCTGCCCCGCCGCAACGATCGCGTGCGGGAGATCGAAGAGCACCCCGCGCATCCGCGGATGCGCCTCGAGGATTGCGGCGATCAGCTTGCCGTAGCCGCCGCCGACGTCCACGATGCTGGCGACGCCGGCAAGATCGGCGCGGCGCGCGACGTCGCGTGCGACGAGCCGCGTGACCTCCACCATCGCGCGGTTGAAGACTGCCGCAGCCTCGGGATCGCGCTCGAGCGAGCCGAAGTCGTCGGCGCCGGTAGCGCGCTTGCGATCGCTCGCGCCGGTACCCACGCTCTCCGCCAGCCGGCCCCATGCGGGCCACAGGTACCGGCCGCTGTGGATCGCCCAGGCCCGCAGGGATGCGGGCGCGTCGGCCCGAAGTAGCGCGCCGAGCGGCGTAAGCTCGAACGCGTCGCCGCACTCCCGGCAGAGATCGAGGCTCGCAAGAGCGCGCAGCAGGCGGGCGAGCGCCTGGGGATCGCACCCGGTCGCGCCGGCGAGCGATTCAGCGCTGCGGGGGCCGTCCGACAGCAGATCGGGGATGCGCAGCAAGGCCGCCGCGTACACCGCCTGCGTCGTCCAGCTCGCGTTGATGAGGTCGTACAGGCGGCGAACCGCCGCCGGCGTCGCGTCGTCGAACGCGTCGGGCACGGTGCGCGTCCCGTGCACGAGCGCTACTCCGCCTTGATGCCGGCATCGCGTACGACCTTGCCCCACTTCGTGTGCTCGGCCTGGATGAACGCGGCGAACGCTTCGGGCGCGTCACCGCCGGGCTCGGCGCCCTGCGCGGCGAGCCACGCCTGCGACTCGGGCGTCTGCAGCAACTTGGCGATTTCGCGATTGAGCCTCGCAATCGTCGCGGGCGGGGTCCCCGCCGGCGCGGCGACGCCCGACCACGCGAGGTACTCATATCCCGGCACGCCCGCTTCCGCGACGGTGGGGACGTCTGGCAGTGATGCGACGCGCCGTCCGCCGGTGACAGCGAGCGCCCGGAGCCGGCCGGCCTTGACCTGCGGCAGCTGGACCGCGAAGCCTTCGAACGTGTAAGTAATGCGGCCGGCCATTAGCTCGGCCTGTGCCTGCGCGCCGCCCTTGAACGGCACGTGCGTGACCTCGATGCCGGCCATACGCTTGAAGAGCTCGCCCGCGAGGTGCGGCGGCGTGCCGTTGCCGGGCGAGCCGAAGAAGAGCTGTCCGGGCTTCTCTTTTGCGAGCCTGACCAGTTCCGTCACCGACTGCGGGGGCGCGTCGGAATGGACTGCCAGCAGCAGCGGGTTGAGCGTAAGCCGCGTCACCGGCGCGAGGTCGGCGAGCGCGTCGTAGCCAAGTCGGGCATAGATGTGCGGGTTGATGGCGAGCGTACCCTGGTGAACCATCAGGATCGTGTAGCCGTCCGGCGGACTCTTCGCCGCCGCTTCGGTCCCGATCGCCCCGCCCGCGCCGGCGCGGTTCTCGACCACGATCGGCTGGCCCAGCGCTTGAGGGAGTTTGTCGGCGAGCCAGCGCCCGCGTACATCCGTCACGCTGCCGGGCGGCGCCGGGACGATCAGGCGCAGCGGCTTGGCCGGATAGGTGTCGGCGAACACTCCGGGCGTTGCGGCGATTGACAGCGCAGCGGACAGCGAGGCGGCGATTCGGATCATTGTTCGGTCCTCCTGGTGGACGGCGCCCACTGTAGGCCGCCGCCGGCCGGGCGGGAATATTCCGCGGCCTGCAGCGCGTTTGAACTTTTGGTTTAGGCTTGGACTTCGCGCGCCGGAGGGTCGCCATGGACAAGCTGAGGGCACTCGAGTACTTCGTCGCCGCCGCGGAAGCACGCAGCCTGTCGGGCGCGGCCCGCCAGCTCAACGTGAGCGTGCCTGCGATCGCGAAGCTGATCAACGGTCTCGAGCGCCGGCTCGGCGTGCGCCTGTTCGAGCGCACCGCGCAGGGGCTCGCGCTGACCGCCAACGGCGAGAGCTACCTGGAGACCTGCCAGCCACTACTCGCCGAGCTCGACGCGGCCGACGAGCTGGTGAGCGCCTCGACGAGCCGGCCGAGCGGGACGGTCGCGGTCGGGGCCCAGCACGTGCTCGCATACCACTGCCTGATCCCCGCGCTCGCGCGCTTTCACGCGCTCTATCCCGACATCCGCGTCGACCTGCACGACTTCAACCGTCCCACCGAGGAGCAGATGCGTGGCGTGGACGTCTTCCTGGTGCTCGGGTGGCCACGGGTCGGCGATCTCGTGCACCGGCAGATCGGCTCCGCCCGGTTCGTCGTCTGCGCGACGCCGGAGTACTGGGCCATGCACGGCAAGCCGCAGCGGCCGCAAGACCTGGCGCGGCACAACTGCCTATTGACCCGCAGCGTGGACGGGATCGTGATGGATCTATGGTCGTTCCGGCGCGGCGAGCAAGCGGAGTCGGTCACCGTGACCGGATGGCTGGTGACCAGCAACCCGCATCGGGACGGGGCGATGAACATCGTGCTCGAAGGCGGGGCGGTCGTGCGCGGGATCGATCTGGCGAACCGCGAGCGCCTGCGATCCGGCGCGCTGGTGCCGGTGCTTACAGACTGGGAAGCCACGGAGGCGCCGCCGGTCAATCTGCTTTATCGCCCCAGCTGCCGGCGCATCCCGCGCGTGCGGCTGTTCATCGACTTCGTCACCGCGATCTTTCGCGACCTGGATCGGGAACGCCACCGGCGGATCGTGCCGAGCGGGCGACCGGTCTGGATGCGGCAGCACTCGGGGCTCGCGTCAGCGGTAGAGGGGCGTCGGCGGGGGCGTACCTAGCGCTTTCTGCTTTCGGAAGTACGATTCCGGCGTCGACCACCTACAGGGAGGATGCGACGTGATATCTCGCTGGAGCCGGTCAGGGGCGCAGGCGGCGCTCGTCCGGATGGCACTGCTTTCCGCTGCGGCAGCACTCGCGCAGCCTGCACTCGCCGACGACCTAACGAAATGGGCCGCGAGCCCGCACCGCACTCCGGCCAACGTCGCGCGCGATCCCGCCCGCCATCCGCTCGAAGTGCTCCGGTTCTTCGAGGTGCGGGACACGAGCGTGGTCGTCGAGATCCTTCCGGGCAGTACCGGCTACTACCTCGAGATCCTCGCCCCCTACCTCAAGGCGCGCGGGCGCTACGTCGCGGCGAGCCGCGCGGACACGGCGCCGCCGCAGTACGTGGCCGACCACCGCAAGCTCCTCGCACGCCTCCAGGCCGAGCCGGCGCTCTACGACCGCGTCGTGGTCACCGCGTTCGACGCCGGCAAGCTGGAGATCGCCCCGGCCGGCAGCGCCGACTTCGTGCTCACGTTCCGCAACCTGCACAACTGGCTCGAGCGCGACGAGCTCGAGGGCGCGCTCGGCGCGTTCCACCGCGCGCTTAAGCCCGGCGGCGTGCTCGGCGTCGTGGATCACCGCGGGCGCACCGACGAGCCGCAGGCGGCGCAGATGAAGCGCGGCTACGTGCGCGAGGACGTGGCGATCGCCCTCATCGAGCGCGCCGGGTTCAAGCTCGCCGGCAGGTCGGAGGTCAACGCCAACCCGCGCGACACGAAGGATTACCCGGCGGGCGTGTGGACGCTGCCGCCGACGTTCCGCCTGGGAGACCAGGACCGCGCGCGCTACGCCGCGATCGGCGAGAGCGACCGGTTCACGCTGAAGTTCGTGAAGCAATGAACCCGCCCCTTCCGCCCGGCATCCGCTCGCGCTTCGTCGACGGCGTGAACGGCCTGCGCGTGCACGTGCTCGAGGCCGGCTACGAGCCGCCCGGCCGGCCCGGCCTGCTGCTGCTCCACGGCTTCCCGGAGCTCGCCTACAGCTGGCGCAAGGTGATGGTGCCGCTCGCGCAAGCCGGCTACCACGTGTTTGCGCCCGATCAGCGCGGCTACGGGCTCACGACCGGTTGGGACGGCGACTACGACGGCGACGTCGCCTCGTTCCGGATCCTCAACCTCGTCCGCGACGCGATCGGCCTCGTCTTCGCGCTCGGCCACCGCCAGCTCGCCGCGGTGATCGGGCACGACTTCGGCTCGCCGGTGGCGGCGTGGTGCGCGCTGGTGCGGCCCGACGCGTTCCCGGCGGTGGCGCTGATGAGCGCGCCTTTCGCCGGGGCGCCGGCGCTGCCCGTTCGCCGCCGGCGACGGCACGCCGCCGCCGGCACCCACCGGTGTTCTCGGCGCGGTGCCGAACGACGCGCTCGCCGCGCTCCCCCGGCCGCGCAAGCACTACCAGTGGTACTACTCGACCCGCGCGGCCGACGCGGACATGCGCCGCTGCCCGCAGGGCATCCACGCGTTCCTGCGCGCGTACTACCACGTGAAGAGCGCGGACTGGGCGGAGAACCGGCCGTTCCCGCTCCGGTCCTGGGCGGCAGAAGAGCTCGCGAAAATGCCGACCTACTACATCATGGACCTCGCGCGCGACATGGCCGAGACGGTCGCGCCCGAGATGCCCTCGCCGGAGGCGATCGCGGCCTGCCGCTGGCTGCCCGACGAGGAGCTCCGGGTCTACAGCGAAGCCTTTGCCCGCACCGGCTTCCAGGGCGGCCTGAACTGGTACCGCTGCGCGACCGACGCGCGCTACGCCGCCGACCTGCAGATCTTCTCGGGCCGCACGATCGACGTGCCGTCGACCTTCATCGCCGGCGAGCGCCGACTGGGGGCCGTACCAGAAGCCGGGTCTGCTGGAGACGATGCAGGCGTCGGCGTGCACGCGAATGCTCGGCTGCCACTTCGTGGACGGCGCCGGGCACTGGGTGCAGCAGGAGCAGCCGGCGGAGACGGCGCGCCTGCTGCTCGATTTCCTCGCCCGCGCGAGGTGACGGCGCGGCGGTCGCGATGCCGGCAAACCTGAGTCCCGAGTACAAGGCGGCGGAAGCCGCGTTCCGGAAAGCGCGCGATCCGCGCGAGCGGCTCGACTGGCTGCACGAGATGCTGCGCACGATCCCCAAGCACAAGGGGACCGATCATCTCCAGGCCGACATCAAGCGCCGCATCAAGGAGCTCTCCGAGGAGCTGGAGGGGCCGAGGAAGGGCGGCGCACGCAGCGGCCCTGCGCTCGTCATCCGTCCCGAGGGCGCGGCGCAGATCGCGCTCGTCGGGCCGCCCAACTCGGGCAAGTCCGCGCTGCATGCGCGGCTCACCGGATCGAGCGCCCCGGTCGCGGAATACCCGTTCACGACGCAGTATCCCGAGCCGGGCATGCTGATCTTCGACGAGGTCCACTTCCAGCTCGTCGACCTGCCGGCGGTGTCGCCGGAGCATCCGGTGCCCTGGCTCGCCGGCGCGCTGCAGATGGCCGAGGCCTGCCTCCTCGTCGTGGACCTCGGCGATCCGGACTGCGTCGGCGAGGTCGAGGCGGTCCGCGGGCTCCTCGCGGAGAAGCGCGTCACGCTCACCGACCGCTGGCCGGGCGATTCGACTACGGTCGAGACCGATGACGACCCGTTCGCGCTCCGGCTCCCGACGCTGCTCGTCGCGAACAAGGCCGACCTCAGCGCCGACGAGCACGCGGAGCTGGAGACGTTCCGCGAGCTGACGGAACTACGCTATCCGGCGCTCGGCGTGTCGGCGACGACCGGAGAGGGCCTCGGCGAGATCGGGCCCTGGCTCGTCCGCCACCTCGGCATCGTGCGGGTCTACACCAAGACGCCGGGCAAGCCGCCCGCGAAGGACCACCCCTTCGCACTGCGCCGCGGCCAGACGGTGGAGGACGTCGCGCGCCTCGTCCACAAGGACCTCGCGCAGTCCCTCAAGTACGCGCGCGTGTGGGGCAAGTCGGGCTTCGACGGCCAGCACGTCGGGCGCGAGCACGTCGTCGAGGACGGCGACGTGATCGAGCTGCATTCGTAGCGCACGGCCACCACGCCCGACTCGCGGGCCTCTTCGTGGCTCTGCGCGATGCTCACAAAGTGATCCGCCGGGGCTACCCTCAGCGCCCGGCCGCGGCCCGCGAGTGCTCGTACAGGGGCATCACCGCCGGGAGCTGCCGCTCGATCTCCTTGATGCGGTTACTGCCGGCTGGATGGGTCGACAGCCACTGCGGCGGCGCGCCCTTGCTCGCGGCGCCCATCTTCTGCCAGAGCGTCACTCCCGCGCGCGGATCGAAGCCGGCGCGCGCCGCGAGCTCGAGGCCGACCAGGTCGGCCTCGGTCTCGTCGTCGCGCGAAAACTTGAGCGAGAGCAGCGCGCCGCCGAGATTGAAGGCATCCGCGTAGCGCGCGTCGCCCGCCAGGATCGCGGCGATCGTTACGCCGAGGCGCGTCAGCTCGCTCTTCGCTACGCGCTCGCGCGCGTGCTCGAGCAGGGCGTGCGCCACCTCGTGGCCCATGATCGCGGCGACCTCGTCGTCGGTGAGCTTGAGCCGGTCGAGGATCCCGGTGAAGAACGCGATCTTGCCGCCCGGCATGCAGAACGCGTTGATCTGGTTCGAGCCGATGAGGTTGATCTCCCACTTCCACTTGGCGGCCTGCGGATTGAAGCGCGCGGCCTGCGCGATGACGCGCTTGCCGATCGCGCGGAGGCGAACGAGCTGCGGGTGGTCGTCGGGAGCGAGCGCGCCCTTGGCCGCGGCCTGCCGGAGCAGCGCGGTGTACTGCTGGGTGGCGGCCTGCTCGAGCCGGTCGGCGGGGACGAGGCGCCGCAACTCCGAGGGCTTGCCGACCTCCACCCCTTCGGACTTGCCGGCGGATTGCGCGGCGGCGCCCGCCGCGAGCACCGCGAGGGCGAGGAAAATCAGGGTGTGTCGGATCCGGCGCACGGAACGCTATCTGGGGTCGCCGCAGTAGAGCACAACCGGGCGGCACCTGATCACGGCTACTATCCGGTCCGCCATGCTTGCCCCGCTGCCCGCCGGCATCCGCTCGCGCTTCGTCGACGGGGTGAACGACCTGCGCATGCACGTGCTCGAGGCCGGCTTCGAGCGACTCGTCGACCGTCATCTCGACGAGGCGCCCCGCGGGCCGCTCCCCTTCATACAGCCGGAAGGCGGTGAAGCGCGTCATGCCGCCGCCCGCGCGCCCGCTCTGAAGATCCGCCGCGCGAGCGTCGCGCGATGCACCTCCGAGGCGCCGTCGTAGATCCGGAACGGGCGGAGCTCGCGCAGGATCAGCGAGACCGGCGTGTCCTCCGACATCCCCAGCGCCCCCATGATCTGCGCCGCGCGGTCGGCGACGCGGTAGACCGCCTCGGACACGAATACCTTTGTCATCGCCGATTCGTCCTTGACCGATTCGCCCGCGTCGAGTTTTGCCGCGCAATGCCACGTCATCAGCCGCGACGCGTGCAGGTCGATATGCGAATCCGCGACCATGGCCTGGATCTGCTGCAGCTCGGCGAGACGCTGGCCGAACGACGTGCGCCGCGTTGCGTAGTCCTGCGCGATCTCGATCGCGCGCGCCGCACGGCCGATGAACCGCATGCAGTGCGACAGCCGCGCCGGTTCGAGCCGGATCTGCGCGTATTCGAACCCCTTGCCGACCTCGCCCAGAATGGCGTCGTCCGCGACGACACACTCCTCCAGCGCGATCTCGCCGTGGCCGCCGATCTGGAAGCCGTCGATGCTCTGGATGTTGCGCACCACCCGGTAGCCCGGGTTGTCGGCATCGACCAGGAACAGCGTCGCGCCGTCGCCCGTACGCGCGAGGACGATCGCGAACGCGGCCCCGACCGCGCCGCTGATGAACCACTTCCTGCCATTGATCACCCAGCGGTTGCCGCGGCGCTCGGCCGTCGTGCGCAGCATGCCCGGGTCCGATCCCGCGCCCGGCTCGGGCTCGGTCATCGCGAAGCAGGAGCGGATCTCGCAACGCTCGGCGGCTGCTGGGGATCTAGTCGGCGCGGAACCGCCGGATGACCTCGGGATCCGGATCGATGCCGAGTCCCGGCCCGGTCGGCACCTCGAGCTCACCGTCGACCGGCTCCAGCGCCGCGCCGAAGAGCTTCGCTTCCGGCCACAGATAGAAATACTCGAACCGCGCCTCCGCCGACAGCGCGGCGATCAGATGCAGCGTAGCGATGGCGCCCGGCCCGAAGTACGGCGAGTGCGGCGCGAGCTGCACGCCGTGGGCCTTCGCCCTCGCGACCACCTTGAGGAATTCGGTGATCCCGCCGACCTTGGTCACCGACGGCTGCGCGTACGCCAGCGCGCGCGCGTCGAACATCGCCTCGAACTGGGTCGCGTAGCAGCAGTTCTCGCCCGCCGCGATCGGAATGCCGCACGCCTCGCCGACGGCGTGCAGCGAGCGGGCATCCTCCGGCGGGAACACCGGCTCCTCGAGCCACGCCAGGTCGTAGCGCCGGAAGCGCCGGCCGGCCGCGATCGCCGCGTCCGGCAGCCACTCGCAGTTCGTGTCGACCATCAACGGAACGCCCGCCGGCACCACCGCCCGCGCCGCGGCGATCGGCGCATCGTCCACCTCGTGCAGCTTGATCGCGCCGAAACCGTCGCCGAGCGCGCGCTCGCAGTACTGCCGCGACGAGCGAGGGCTCACCGTAGCGCAGCAGGCTCGCGTAGCACGGCAAGCGTGACCGCGTCGCGCCGCCGAGCAGCCGGTGAACGGGGACGCCGGCGACTTTGCCCGCGATGTCCCACAGCGCGATGTCGAGACCCGAGATGGCGAACGCAGTGATCCCGAACCTACCGAAGATGTGCAGCTCGCGCTGGAGCCGCGCGTTCATCCCGGCGATATCCGCCGCGTCGTGGCCCACGGCGCGCGGAGCGACCATGTCGTTCACTGCTGCGGCCACCGCACGCCGGCACGAGTAGGAGAACGCTTCACCCCAGCCGACGACGCCGGTGTCGGTCTCGACGCGCACGAGGCAGAAGTCGAGCGCGCGCCACGCGCCGCCGCCGTGACGATGCGCCGCACCGCCGTAGGTGAAGGGGATGGAGAGCGGGATCGCCTCGATGCGAGCGATCTTCACCAGGTCCTCGTCATTCCGGCAAACGCCGGAATCCGGGGGCGAAGCCCACGCCGCACGAGGGGCCGGCGTTTGCCGGGACGACAGTGCGGTGTTGTCCTGACCATGAATCGCTGATATACCACAGCGGATAGCGCATGCCCGCCGAAGCCAAGCCCGAGGTCCTGATCCTCTCTCCCTTCGCCTCGCCCTATGCCGGCGAACTCGCGGGCGAGTTCAGGGTGCACGACGTGTCCAAAGCCCCGGATCGGCCGGCGGCGATCCGTGCGGTGGCGCCTGCGATCCGCGCGATCGTCACCAACTCCACTTCCGGTGCGAACCGCGAGCTGATCGCCGTGCTGCCGCAGCTAGAGATCATCACGCTCTTCTCGGCCGGGTACGAGGGCGTCGACCTCGCCGCAGCCGGCGAGCGCGGCATCCCGGTGACCACGGCGCAGGGTGCCAACGCGGCGTCGGTCGCCGATCTCGCGCTCGGGATCATGCTCGCGCTCCAGCGGGGGATCCCGCTCCGCGACCGGCAGGTGCGCGCCGGCGAGTTCCAAAGCGCCCGCACGCTGACGTACACGCTCACCGGCAAGCGCCTCGGGTTGCTCGGGCTGGGCAACATCGGACAGGCGATCGCCCGGCGCAGCGCCGGATTCGACATGACGATCGGCTACTCGAAGCCCACGCGCGCCGCGGACTCGGATTACCGCTACTTCGAGAATGCGGAAGCGCTCGCGGCGGCGAGCGACTTCCTCGTCGTCTGCTGCCCCGGCGGGCCGGCGACGCGCCACCTGGTGAACGCGCGCGTCCTCGCCGCGCTCGGCGCCGGAGGCTGTTTGGTGAACATCTCGCGCGGCAGCGTCGTCGACACCGACGCGCTCGCCGACGCGCTCGAGCGGCGCGTGATCGCCGGTGCGGCGCTCGATGTGTACGAGAACGAGCCAGAGGTACCCGAGCGGCTGCGGTTACTGGACAACACGGTGCTGATGCCGCACGTCGCCGGCTTCACGCACGAGGCGTTCCGCAGCTCTTTCGATCTCGTCCGTGAGAACCTGCGCGCGCACTTCGCCGGGCGACCGCTCCTTACGCCGCTCCCGCGCGGCTGACGCGCCTGCATTAGTGCACATTGCGCGCGAGGCCCTGGCGGGCGCCGCGGAAAACCCCCGCGTTTGCGAAAGGTCGGGGGTAGGCGCGTCCCCTCGGTCACGGTAGAAAACCGCATTCGATCCAGGGAGACGACCACAATGACGATACGGAGCTTGCTGACGGTGCTCGTGCTCACGAGCTTTGCGGTCGCCGCGACCGATGCCGAGGCGAAACGCGTTCGCTCACGCGCTTCTTCCGATAACACGACCGCGTCCTCGGCCCCGACCGCCGCGAAGAAGACCAAGGCGGACGACGATGCGGATTCGGCGTCGGCCTCCTCCATGCGGCTCTCGTCGTCGCGATCGTCTAACTCGTCAACGGCGACGGCGGCCGCGCCGGCGGCCGCAGCGTCGGGCGCGGCGGCAGCAGCGTCGGTTTCCGAAGACGGCGCGACCCGCAAAGCCGCGGAGGAAGCGCAGCGCAAGCGCGCGGACGACCAGGCGAAGGCCGAGGCTGCCGTGGCCGAGCGACAGGCTCGCGACGCCGAAGAAGCGAAGCGCCGCGCCGCCGCCGACCGCGCGCGCGAGACACGCCGCGGCCAAATGACCGCCGCCGCCCCGAGTTGTGTCGTCAAGCCGGTCATGTCCGACGACGATATGGCCAAGTGCCGCGGCGGCGCGCGATAGCGCGATAGCGGCCGCCGCAGCATCCTGTCCAGGAATTGCCAGCTCCCCGAGGGACGCTTCGAATGAAGCGCCGTTTCCGGCTCGTCTTCTTCGTTGCGGCGTTGTCGGCCGGAATGGCCGCTGCCGCAATTGCCCAGGAAAAGACGCGACCTGCCACCGCTCGGGATTTCGTAGGCGTCTTCCGCTTGCTCGATTATCCGATCCAGAGTCAACCGAAGATTCTCAAGGATCCGATTTTTACCAGCCCCTGCCAGTTCTTCGGACATTATCCGGACGGGTACTGGCTCCATCAACAGAGTCAGGGCGGCACCTGCACGAATGCGGTCCCGTCGGTGAAGCCCCCGCTACTGCCGCAGACCGTGCAGTGGAAACTCGTCAAAGACGGGGCCGTCCTGATCGACCGCAAGGACTACAAGATCCAGGAGGTTTGGAAGGTAGACCGCGTCAATCGCCCGTCGAACATCGCAAACATCAACTTGAACGAAGGCGACATCATCATGCAGCTGCTCGACAAGGAGTTAAAGCAGGTGCTCTGGATTCGCCTACTGCGACGAGTAGGTAGCGCAAGCAACACGTAGCCGTCGCGACGGCGCGGCGGCCCCAGCACCGCACCCGCCCCCCTTCGCGCGGGGGTTTCCCCGGCGCGACTTGCCCCCCGGCCCGCCCGGCGCTATGTTCCGCGTTCCCCGCTCGCGGGACTCATCGGAGGCGAGGTCGTGCTGCAGGAGCGCATCCCCAACCTGAAGGCGCTGGTCGAGCCCGACCGGGTCCACCGGCTCTGCTACGCCGACCCCGACATCTTCGACCTGGAGATCAAGCGGATCTTCGAGCGGTGCTGGATCTACGCCGGGCACGAGTCGCAGGTGAAGCGACCCGGCGACTTCTGGACCTTCCAGATCGGCCGCCAGCCGATGGTGATGGTCCGCGGCAAGGCGAACGCGATCCACGTCCTCTACAACCGCTGCCCGCACCGCGGCACGCAGGTGTGCGGCGCGCGTCACGGCAACGCCGGCGACGCCCTCACCTGCTCGTACCACGCCTGGCGCTTCCACTACGATGGCACGAACGAATCGGTGCCGCTGCCGCGCGGCTACGAGGGGACGACCTTCGAGGGGTACGACCGCAACATGAAGCCCGCGCCGCGGGTCGAGTCCTACCGCGGCTTCGTGTTCGCGAGCCTCGCGGGCGACGGGCCGTCGCTCGAAGAATGGCTCGGGCCCTCGAAGATCGCGTTCGACGACATCTGCGACCGCTCCCCGGTGGGCGAGGTCGAGGTGGTGATGAACTGCTACCGCGTCATCCAGCGCTCGAACTGGAAGTTCTTCATGGAGAACCAGCTCGACGCGGTCCATCCGTCGGTGACGCACGAATCCACCGGGCGGGCGGCGGCGGACGTCGAGTTCCAGATCCAGCGGCGCACTGGCGAGAAGCCGCTGCACTATCACATGCTCTCCGCCTTCACGATTCCGTTCGAGAAGTGGGACTCGCTGGAGACGATCGGCTACCCGTACGGCCACACCATCCTCGGCGGCTACATGGGTCTGCGCCCGCAGGATCCGGACACGGTCGCGTACGAGAAGCTGCTGACGAAGGCCTACGGCGAGCAGAAGAAGGAAGCGTTCCTCACGCGCAACATCCACCACGTGCTCGTCTACCCCTGTCTCTCGGTGCAGTCGCCGCTGCAACAGCTGCGGGCGATCCGGCCGCTCGCGCCCGACCGCACGCTCTCCGAGATCTGGCACTTCCGACTGAAGGGCGTCCCGGAGCCGATCTACCGCCGCTCGCTCTGGTACTACAACCTGGTGAACTCGCCGGCGACGATGGTGAACGCCGACGATCTCGAGAACTGGCAGAAGGGCCAGTGGGGCCTAGCCTCCGAAGGCGGCGACTGGGTGAGCTTCCACCGCGACTACGGCCGCGACAAGATCGAGGGAGAGGTGCTGCGCTCCTCGAACGGCTGCAGCGAGGTGCCGATGCGCAACCAGTTCCGCGCCTGGCTGAAGTACCTGACCGCGGAGATTTGAATCGTGGCGGCGAAGAAGGCGAAGCGGACGCCGGCGAAGAAGGCGGCGCGGACCACCCCCGCGCCGCGCGCCACCCCTCGTCGGGGAGGACGGGAGAAATCGAACGGCGTCGATCTCCAGCGGGAGGTCGAAGCGCTTCTCTATCGCCAGTCCGAGGCGCTCGACAACAAGGAGTGGAAGGCGTTCATCGAGCTCTTCGCCGACGACGGGATGTATTGGATGCCCCCTGCACCCCACTACACCACCTGGGACGGGATGCCGTCGATCTTCGCCGAGGACCGCGACATGATGACGGTGCGGATGAAGCGCGTCTCGCACCCGCATGCCTGGTCGCAGCAGCCCGAGTGGGGCACGAATCACGTGGTGTCGAACGTGGTGGTGGAGAGAATCGATCCGAAGTCGGGCGAGGTGCACGTGCGCTCGCGCTTCCACATGGTCGAGCTGCGGCGGGACGAGCTCCGCCACTTCGCCGGCTCCTACCGCCACCGGCTCGAGCGGACGAAGGACGGCTTGAAGATCAAGCTCCAGCGCGTGGACATGGTGAACGCCCAGGCGCCGTACGAGTACGTGCTACAAGTGTGGGTATGACCCTGTTCCCCGCCTCGATCGCCGGCAGCCTCCCCAAACCCGGCTGGCTCGCCGAAACGCGCAAGCTCTGGCCGCGCTGGAAGCTCGAGGGCGAAGCGCTCGCCGAGGCCAAGCGCGATGCCACGCTCGTCTGGCTCAAGGCGCAGGAGGACGCCGGCATCGACATCGTCACCGAGGGCGAGCAGTCGCGGCAGCATTTCGTGCATGGCTTCCTCGAGTCGGTCGAGGGCATCGACTTCGACCGCAAGGTGAAGCTCGGCATCCGCAACAACCGCTACGAAGCGTTGGTGCCCACGGTGGTGGGCCCCTTGCGGCTCAAAGGCCGCGTGCACGCGACCGAGGCGCAGCTCGCACGCGCACACACCACACGGCAGTTGAAGTTCACCCTGCCCGGCCCGATGACGATCGTCGACACCATTGCCGACAGCCACTACGGCGACAAGGTGAAGATGGCGATGGCCTTCGCCGAATGTCTGAACCAGGAGGCGCGCGCGCTCGCCGGCGACGGCGTGGACGTGATCCAGTTCGACGAGCCGGCGTTCAACGTCTACATGGATGAGGTCACGCGCTGGGGCATCGACGCTTTGCAACGCGCGGCCGCGGGTTTGACGTGCAAGACGGCCGTGCATATCTGCTACGGCTACGGGATCAAGGCGAACCTCGACTGGAAGCAGACGCTCGGCAGCGAATGGCGCCAGTACGAAGAGATCTTTCCGGCGCTCGCGAAGAGCCGCATCGACCAGGTCTCGCTCGAGTGCGCGAACTCCAAGGTGCCGATGCGCCTGATCGGCCTGCTGCAGGACAAGGACGTGCTCGTCGGCGCGATCGACGTGGCTAGCGACCGGGTCGAGACGGCCGAGGAGGTCGCCGCCACGCTTACCGACGCGTCGAAGCACGTGCCGAAGGAGCGCATCGTCGCCTGCACGAACTGCGGCATGGCGCCGATGGACCGCGACATCGCGCTGCGCAAGCTGGAATCACTCGGCCAGGGCGCGCGGCTCGCGCGCGAGCGGCTGGGCGCGCGCGCATGAGCGCGCCTGACGCCGCCCTGGTCGACGATCTCGTCGTCGCGAACCACATCCTCTACGCCGAGGGCGTCGTCGACGGCTTCGGCCACGTCAGCGCGCGGCACGACCAGCGCCCGGATCGTTTTCTCCTCGCGCGCAGCATGGCCCCCGCGCTCGTCGCGCCCGAAGACCTGATGGAGTTCGACCTCGACGGTAACCCCACCGGCGCGGACACGCGGACACCGTACGTCGAGCGCTTCATCCACGGCGCGATCTACAAGGCGCGGCCGGAAGTGGCGGCGGTGGTCCACAGCCATTCGCCGAGCGTCATCCCGTTCGGCGTCACCGGCGCGAGCCTCCGCCCGATCTATCACATGAGCGGCTTTCTCGGCGCGGGCGCACCGATATTCGAAATCCGCTCGACCGGCGGAATGACCGACATGCTGATCCGCGACAACGTGCTCGGCGACGCGCTCGCGCGGACGCTCGCCGACCGCGCGGTGGCCCTGATGCGCGGCCACGGCTCGGTGGCGGTCGGCGCGTCGATACGGCAGGTCGTCTACCGGGCGATCTACACCGAGATGAACGCACGCCTGCAGATGGAAGCGGTGCGGCTGGGGGCGATCAACTTCCTGGAGCCCGAGGAGTGTCGGCTCGCGGCGGCGATGAACGACCAGCACACCGGCCGCCCGTGGGCGCTGTGGAAGCGGAAGGTCGAGCTCGCCGCGGCGCTCGAGCGCGGGTCGGCGAACTGGGGCGTGCGGAAGTGATCCGGCGCGCCGCGTTCATCGCCGCCCTCCTCGCGGCGTTCACCGGTGGCGTGCAGGCGCAAGCCTATCCGACGAAGCCGATCCGCCTGGTGGTGCCGTTCACGCCGGGCGGCACGACCGATATCCTCGGCCGCGCGATCGCCCAAAAACTCACCGACGCTTTGGGCCAGCCGATGCTCGTAGAGAACCGGCCCGGCGCCGGCGGCTCGATCGGCGCCGAAGCGGTCGCGCGCGCCGCGCCGGATGGCTACACGCTGCTCATGGGGCATATCGGTACGCTGGCGGTCAACCCGAGCCTCTATCCCAAGCTCGGCTACGACCCGGTCAAGAACTTCGCGCCAGTCGCCTGGGTCGCCCGCGTGACGAATGTGCTCGTGGTCAATCCGTCGGTGCCGGCGCGCGACGTGCAGGAGCTCATCCGGCTCGCGCGCGCGCAACCGGGCCGCCTGCGCTACGCCACGGGCGGCAACGGCAGCGCAGCGCATCTCGCCATGGAGTACTTCAAGCTGCAGACCGAGACCGATCTGGTCCACGTCCCCTACAAGGGCACCGCGCCGGCGGTCACCGACGTGATCAGCGGCCAAGTCGAGGTGACCATGACCGGTGCGCCCGGGGTCATGCCGCACGTGAAAGCCGGGAAGCTCCGCGCGCTAGGCGTCTCCAGCATGCAGCGTCTCGAAAGCCTCGCCGAGCTGCCGACCATCGCGGAAGCCGGCGTCACCGGGTTCGAGGCGATCCAGTGGTACGGCCTCGTCGCACCGGCTGGGACACCCGCGACGGTGATCGCGAGGCTCAACGCGGAAGTGAACCGGGCGCTCGAGACGCCCGAGCTGAAGACCCGCCTCGTGGCCGAGGGCGCCGAAGCGGCGCCCGCGACGCCGCAGGCGTTCGGCGCGCTGATCGCCGCCGAGCTCGAGCGCTGGCGGCCGGTGATTCAGCGCGCGGGCTTGCGTGCCGAGTGAGACGGGCCCGGCGTGTCGACCGCGACGCGCTCGACCGCGAAAAACAATCGGCGAGCGCTACGACCGCCGATACGCACCCGGCACTTCCAGGCTGAAACGGCAGGAGCCGCTCGAAAGGCTCTCCGGGCATCGCGTTTGCGACCCACCGGAAAATAGTCCCCTGAACCTGTCGATTCCGACGCTCGTCATTCGACGAGTGGGTAGCGGCTGGTTTCAGCCGATCCAGACGGTCCGGGATCGGAACCCGGACCCGTTGTCGCCCCCAGTCCGAAAAAAGGAGATGCCATGCAAGTCCAGCCCTACCTGTTCTTCGACGGCCGTTGCGACGAGGCGGTCGAGTTCTACAAGGGCAAGCTCGGCGCCGAGGTCGAGATGCTCATGCGCTTCAAGGACAGTCCCGAACCCCCTCAGCCCGGCATGGTGCCGCCCGGCGCCGAGAACAAGGTGATGCATGCGAGCTTGCGCATCGGCGACACGACCGTGATGGCTTCCGACGGTCGATGCATGGGGCAGCCCAGCTTCCAGGGCTTTTCGCTCTCGCTCACCGTGCCCAACGTCGCCGAGGCCGACCGGCTTTTCGCTGCGCTGGGTGACGGCGGACAGGTACAGATGCCGTTGGCCAAGACCTTCTTCTCCCCGCGCTTCGGCATGGTCGCCGACCGCTTCGGCGTGTCGTGGATGATCATCGTCGCGGCTTGATCGTCAGGGAAACACGACCATGCGATTCATGATGCTGATGATCCCGAAAGGGTACGAGAACGCGGCGCCGGGCACCCTGCCCGATGCGAAGGCCGTTGCCGCGATGATGAAGTACAACGAATCCCTGCAGCAGGCCGGCGTGCTGCTCGCGCTCGAGGGCCTCCATCCGCCCTCGATGGGCGCGCGCGTCTCGTTCTCCGGAGGGAAGCCGAGCGTGACCGACGGGCCCTTCAGCGAGACCAAGGAGGTGCTCGGCGGCTACTGGATGATTCAGGTGAAGTCGAAGGCGGAGGCGGTCGAATGGGCGTCGCGTTGCCCCGCTTCGGACAACGAGGTGATCGAGATTCGCCAGGTGCAGGAGATGTCGGATTTCCCGGCGGATGTCCAGGAGGCCGCGGCCGGGTTTACCGAGCTGCAGGCGCAGTCCGCACATCGCAAGTCGTAGCAGCGCCGCTCAGAGGATCTCGCGGATGTGCTCGCGCTTGACGAGCTCCGCCTCGAACTCGAGGAGCTCCGGTCCGAGGGCATCGCGCGCCGAGACGATCCCGAGCGGCGTCCCGTTCTCGACCACCGGCACGTGCCGGAACTGGCCCTCGTACATCATGTGCAGTGCGTGGCCGAGCGGCTTGTCGGGGCCGATCGTCTGGGGATCGCGGGTCATCACGTCGGCGAGGTGGGTGGCCTGCGGATCGCGCCCCTCCGCGATCACGCGGAAGAGCGCGTCGCGCTCGGTGAAGATGCCCGCGACGCTTCCCCGCGCCACCACCACGATCGCGCCGACCTTGCTGCGCTTCATCAGTCCGGCGGCCTCCCTCACGGTCGTCTCGGGGGACGCGGTGAGCAGATTCTGATTCTCGATGATGCTGCGGACGGTTCGGTGGGGCATGGCAGTCCTCCTGCCGCGCAGAGAACGTGAGTCTAGTCTCTTCCGGAGTTGCCCCCGCGCGGGACAGTCACTAACATGGGCGCGCGCCATTCGAGGGGGAGGCGTCATGCGACTCCTGCAGGAAACCACGCTGCCCGTGGATGCGGCCCGCGCCGCGCTCGCCGGCCGCGTCTGGCGGCCGGACGTCGAGGGCCCGGCGGTGGTGGCGGTCCGCCCCGACGGCGTCTACGACGTGACGGCGGCAGCGCCGACGATCCGCGACCTGTGCGAGGCCGAGCGCCCGGCCGCGGCCCTGCGCGCCGCCGGCGGCGAACGGATCGGGAGCCTCGAGGAGATCCTCGCCAACACGCCGGCCGCGACGCGCGATCCGGGCCGGCCATGGCTGCTCGCGCCGATCGACCTGCAGGCGATCAAGGCGGCGGGCGTCACCTTCGTCACCTCCCTACTCGAGCGGCTGATCGAGGAGCAGGCCCGCGGGCAGCCGGAGCGAGCGTCCGCGATCCGCGCCGAGATGCTCGCGACGATCGGCTCCGACCTGCAGGCGCTCGAGCCCGGATCGGCGAAGGCAGCCGCACTCAAGCAGCTCCTCGTGGCCAAGGGGATGTGGTCCCAATACCTCGAGGTCGGCATCGGCCCCGACGCCGAGATCTTCACCAAGGCGCAGCCGATGTCGGCGGTCGGCCACGGCATGGACGCGGGACTGCACCCGGACTCGACCTGGAACAACCCGGAGCCCGAGGTCGTGCTCGTCGTTTCGTCGCGAGGTGAGATCGTCGGCGCGGCGCTCGGCAACGACGTGAACCTGCGCGACGTCGAAGGTCGCTCGGCGCTGCTGCTCGGCCGCGCCAAAGACAACAACGCTTCCTGCGCCGTCGGACCGTTCGTTCGGCTTTTCGACGACTCTTTTTCCCTCGATACCGTGCGCGGGATCACCGTGCAGCTCGACGTGTCGGGTCCGGACGGCTTCCGCATGAGCGGCTCATCGTCGATCGCGCGCATCAGTCGCGATCCGGCCGAGCTCGTCCGACAGCTGATCGGCGTCAACCACCAGTATCCGGACGGCGCCGTGCTCTTCGTCGGCACGATGTTCGCGCCGGTGGCGGATCGCGATGCGCCGGGCCAGGGGTTCACGCACAAGATCGGCGACGTCGTGACGATCTCGGCGCCGGAGCTGGGTGCGCTCACGAATCGCATGGTCCGGTCCTCGGACGCGGCGCCCTGGAACTTCGGTGCGAGTCACCTGATGCGGAGCCTCGCCAGGCGTGGCGTGCTCTGAACCGGTGGTCGAGCAGTGCTAGGCTAGTCGGCGCGCGCTTCCCGCGCGCTCCAAAGGAGGTGTCAGATGCCGGACCTCGACAAGGAGAACGCGATCGCGACCCTCAACCGCATCCTCGAGCAGGAGCTGGCCGGGGTCGTCCGCTACACGCACTACTCGCTCATGGTGTTCGGGTACGGCCGGATTCCGATCGTCTCGTGGCTGCAGGCGCAGGCGACCGAGGCGCTCACGCACGCGCAGGCTGCGGGCGAGATGATCACGATGCTCGGCGGTTACCCGTCGCTCGCCATCGGTCCGCTGCTCGACTCTCACGAGCACGACATCGGCTCGATCCTGCGCGAATCCCTCGAGACGGAGGGCGAAGCGCTCGCTCTGTACCGCGAGCTGCTCGAGCTCGCCAGGGACAGGTCGGTGACGCTGGAGGAGTACGCGCGGCAGATGATCCAGGCGGAGGAGATGCATGCCGGCGACGTCGACAAGATGCTGCGCAAGCCGGGGGAGGTCGCCAGATTCCGGGCTGGGTGACCGCAGGCGTCAGTCGCCGGCCTGGCGCCGGGCGCCTCGGGGCGTCAGTGAATTGCGAAATCCCGATCGCCGGTTGCGCCCCGCTGCGGCACGATCAGCGCGCCGCGCTCACCGCGAAGCGGCTGAAGACCCGCCGCACGTTCCCCTCGAAGATCTTCTGCTTGTCCGCGGCGCTCACCCAGTCGATCGCGTCGATGTAGCGCTTCGTGTCGTCGTAGTACTGCCCGGTTTCGGGATCGATGCCCTTCACCGCGCCGACCATCTCGGAAGCGAAGAGGATGTTCTCTGCCGGGATCACCTTGAGCAGCAGATCGATCCCCGGCTGATGATAGACGCAGGTGTCGAAGAAGACGTTTTTCAGCAGCAGCTCCTTGAGCGGCGGTCGTTTCAGATCCTGCGCGAGCCCGCGGTAGCGGCCCCAGTGATAGGGCACCGCGCCGCCGCCGTGCGGAATGATCAGCTTCAGCGTCGGAAAGTCCCGGAAGAGGTCGGACGTGAGGAGCTGCATGAACGCCGTGGTGTCGCCGTTGATGTAGTGCGCGCCGGTGGCGTGGAAGTTGGGGTTGCACGACGAGCTGACGTGGATCATCGCCGGCACGTCGAGCTCGACCATCTTTTCGTACAGCGGGTACCACCACTTGTCGGTAAGCGGCGGGTCCGTCCAGTAGCCGCCGGAAGGATCCGGGTTCAGGTTGCAGCCGATGAAGCCGAGCTCCTTCACGCAGCGCTCGAGCTCCCGCGTCGAGTTGGCGGGCAGCACGCCAGGCGACTGCGGCAGCTGGCAGACGCCGACGAAGTTCTTCGGGTAGAGCGACACGCAGCGATGAATCATGTCGTTGCACAGCCGCGACCACGCAAGGCTCGTCGCCTCGTCCCCGATGTGATGCGCCATCGATGCCGCGCGCGGCGAGAAGATCGTCAGATCGGTGCCGCGCTCGCGCTGGATCCTGAGCTGCGCGCCCTCTAGGCTCTCCCGGATCTGGTCGTCGCTGATCGTCGGCCCGCTCTTCGGCGCCTTCGCCGGGTCCTCGAGCGCGGCGATCTGGAGCTTGCGCCAGCCCTCGAGCTCGCTCGGGGCGGTGGTGTAGTGGCCGTGGCAGTCGATGATCATCGCGTCCTCGATTGGCGTTGGCGGAAGGCCGCCATTCTATTCTCGCCGCAGGCGGGCGATAATCCGGCCCGCAGAGTCGCGCTGCCTGAGATCCGGCAGAAGCTCATCGAGCTCGGCATCGTGGCGCGCGCGAGTACGCCCGAGGAGCTCGAGCGGCTGCTCGCGGACGAGATCGTCAAGTGGAGCGACGTCGTGGCAAGAGCGAAGATCGAACAGCAATGACGATCAAGACCATCCCGGCCCCCGATCCCGCGCCGATCAAGCCCGCGTACGTGGCGCCGCCTGGCGCCTGCGATTCGCACTGCCATATCTTCGGACCCGCGAGCAGGTTTCCGTATGCGCCCCAGCGCAGCTACACGCCGCCGGATGCGCCCAAGGAAGCGCTCGCCGCGCTCCATCGGCATCTCGGCCTTTCGCGCGCGGTGCTGGTGCAGGCGAGCTGCCACGGTACCGACAACCGCGCGATGCTCGATGCGATCGCAAGCTCGAACGGTGCATGGCGCGGGGTGGCGATGGTCGGCAAGGGCGTGTCCGAACACGAGCTCGATGCGCTGCACGCGGGCGGGGTGCGCGGCGTGCGGTTCAACTTCGTGCGACATCTCGGCGGCACCCCGGATATCGCCGCGATGGAAAGCGTGCTCGCGCGTGTCGCCCCGCTCGGCTGGCACGTCGTCCTCCACCTGGACGCGGAGGATCTAGAGGCATACCGCGGCTTCGTCGATGCCTTGAGGCTGCCGTTCGTCATCGACCACATGGGGCGCGTCGAAGCGGCGCGCGGCGTCGATCAGAAGCGCTTCCGCCTGCTCCTCGACCTGATGCGGAATCCTCTGGCCTGGGTGAAGGTGAGCGGCGCGGAGCGTGTCTCCTCCGCGGGCCCGCCGTTCCATGACGCGCTCCCATTCGCCGCGGCGCTCGTCGAGGCAGCGCCGGATCGCGTGCTCTGGGGCACCGATTTTCCGCATCCGAATGTGAAGTGGATGCCCAACGACGGGGAGCTGGTGGATCTCGTGCCGCGCTTCTGCAGCGACGAGGGCGTGCGCCAGAAGTTGCTGGTCGACAATCCGACGCGGCTGTATTGGAGCTGACCGCCATCCCGGCGAATACCGGGATCCAGGGGTGAAGCAGTAACCGGGCCCCGGCTTTCGCCGGGGCGACAGGTCATTCGGAGCGATGCTCCGCCGCGAACGCCTGCGCTTCCGCGCGCGTTTCGAACACGTGCGCCTTCATGCCGCGGCGCGAGAGTCCGTCGCCGAGCTTGGTGCGCAGGAACGCACTCGTCGTGTAGCGCGTCACGGTATACCCGTAACGCTCGCTCAGGCCGCGGATCATGCCGAAGTAGCGCTCGGCGAGCCGATCGTCGAGACGAAAGTTGTCGTAGTTCACCACCACCGAGAACCCCGCCGACAGCGGCCGGTAATAGACGTCCAGCACGTGGTGCATCCGGTCGACGTCGTCGCGCGTGCGGATCGAGTGGCCCTCGAGGTTGAGAAACACGATCCTGCGCTCGGCGTCGTAGCTCAACCGCTCGGCGAAATCCATCAGCAGCAGCGTGTCCTCCAGCCCCATCGGGTCGAGCCCGAAGATGCGGGCATCCATCGTCTTCGGCTCGCGGACGATCGGCCGGAAGCGCATGTGCGCGAAGATGTCGCGCTCGACGTCGATTCCCGGCGCCACTTCGGCGAGCTCGAGGCCTTCCGGCGTGAGGCGGAACACGCAGCGCTCGGTGACGTAGAACACTTGCTGGCCCGCCGCCGCAGCGGCGCGGCCGTTGAACGTGATCTGCTCGACCGCGTCGACGAACTTCGGGAGCTTGCCCTCGGTGACGATGCGAAGCTTGCCCTCCTCGACGCGCACCTCTAGACCGCCCGCAGTGAGGGTCCCGGCGAAGACCAGCTTGCGCGCGTTCTGGCTGATGTTGATGAACCCGCCGGCACCGGCGAGCTTCGGGCCGAAGCGGCTGACGTTCACGTTCCCGGCGCGGTCGGTCTGCGCCATGCCGAGGCACGCGAGGTCGAGCCCGCCGCCGTCGTAGAAATCGAACTGCTGGTTCTGGTCGATGATCGCGTCGGCGTTGACGCCCGCGCCGAAGTCGAGACCCCCCTGCGGCACGCCGCCGATCACGCCCGGCTCGGCGGTGAGCGTGAAGTAGCTCGACAGCCCCTCCTCGGATGCGACCGCCGCCACGCCCTCGGGCATGCCGATGCCGAGGTTGACGATGCCGCCGAGCGGCAGCTCGAACGCCGCACGCCGCGCGATGATCTTGCGCTCGTCGAGCGGCATCGGCACCTGCACGCCGAGCGGCGCGCGCGTCTCGCACGAGAACGCGGGGCTATAGGCGGTGCCATAGGTCTGCATGTGGTCCGCTGGCGCCGCCACCACGACGCAGTCGACGAGCGCGCCGGGGATCACGACCTGGCGCGGATTCAGCGAGCCGTTCGCCGCGATGCGTTCGACCTGCACGATGACGAACCCGCCGGAGTTCTTCGCCGCGGTGGCGATCGCCAGCGCGTCGAGCGTCAGCGCCTCGCGCTCCATCGTCACGTTGCCAGCGTCGTCCGCGGTCGTGCCCCGAAGCAGCGCGATGTTGATCGGGAAGGCCGGATAGAAGAGCCACTCCGCGCCGTCGATCACCTGCAGGCGGACGAGGTCGTCGGTCGTGCGCGAGTTGATCTTGCCGCCGCCCTGACGCGGGTCGACGAAGGTGCCGAGCCCCACCCTGGTGAAAATGCCCGGCCGACGCGCGCCGATCTCCCGAAAGAGCTGCGATATCACGCCGAGCGGCAGGTTGTATGCCTCGATGCGCCCGCTCACCGCGAGCTCGGCGAGCCTCGGAACGAGCGACCAGTGCCCGCCGACCGCGCGCCGCACGAGACTTTCGTGCGCGAGACGGTTCAGGCCGCGCGTCTTGCCGTCGCCCGGCGCGGCCGCGAACACGAACGTGAGCCCCTGCGGACTGCCCGACTGGCGAAAGCGCGCCTCGAGCGCACCGATCAGCGCCTCGGGCGTGCCGGTGCCGACGAAGCCGGAGAACGCGACCGTGTCGCCGTCCCGCACGAGCGCGAGGGCCTGATCGGCGCTGACGAGTTTGTGCTTCATGCCGCGGTCAGCCGATGCGAGCCTTGAGCCACTCGACGATCCGCGGCGCGAGGATGTTCTGGGCCTTCGAGCCGACGAAGGTCCCGATGTGCCCGCCGGGCACCTCGATCTCGGTGTAATCGCTCGTTCCGACGCGCCCCGCCATTCCGCGGCTGGAGGGCGGCGGGACGATCACGTCGTCCGCCGCGAAGATGTTGAGCACCGGCATCGTGATGTTGCCGAGATCGACGCGCTTCCCGCCGAGCACGACCTCGTTCTTCACCAGCCGGTTGTGGATGTAGAAGTCGCGTAGCCACTCGCGCAGCACCTCGCCGGGATGATCCGGCCGGTCGGCGATCCAGCGCTCCATGCGCAGGAACCCCTTCAGCTTCTCCTCGTCGTCGATGATGCGCACGAGGTCGGTCGTGTACTTCCCGATGTTGGAGATCGGGTTCATCATCAGGAACGCGAACCCGACGATCGGGCCGGGGAGGCTCCCCCATGCGTCGACCATCAGATCGACGTCGTCCTCGCGCGACGCGCGGGTCCACAGGTTCATGTAGCCGGCGCCGAGCTTCTCCTGGCCGCGGTCGGCGTGGAAATCGACCGGCGTAACGGTCAGGATCAGGTTCTTGACCTTCTCGGGGTGGAGCGCGGCGTAGCACACGCTGAAGACCCCGCCCTGGCAGATGCCGAGCAGGTTGATCGCTTCGGCGCCGCTGCGCTTCCGCACGACGTCGACGCAGTCGTCGAGGTAGCCGTTGACGTAATCGTCGATGCCGTGCCAGCGCTGCGCGCGCTTCGGCTTGCCCCAGTCGATCACGTAGACGTCGAGCCCCTGAGCGAGCAGCTTCTTTACGAACGACCGTTCCTGCTCGAGGTCGATCATCTGGTAGCGCCCGATGAGCGCGTACGAGACGAGCACCGGGACCGGCAGGGGCTTCGGGACCACCGGCCGATAGCGATGCAGCGTGACCGAGTCGATGCTGTACACGAGATCCTTCGGCGTCAGCGCGATCTCGATGTCGTCTTCCTTCAGCTCGGAGAGCAGTTTCGCACCGCGCTCGACTCTGGCGCGGACCTCTGCCAGCTCGCCCGCGAGCGCCGCGGGCGAAACGTCGAGGAGCGCCATCGCGTTCGCTTTCGGTGCGGATTTCGTCGCCATGTCGGTCGTCACGACACGAGGGGGCAAGTGCGCTTCGCGACGCCCCCTCGTGCTCCCCCACGCCGGGAAAGCGATGCCTGCTGCATCGGTTTCATCTTAGCCAGCCCTCTTGCGCAGCTCGCGCACTTCCTTGCGCAGCTCGTGGATCAGACGGTAGGCCTCGTCGACCTCCGCACGCGTCGGGACGTTGTAGATCTCGCTCACCAGCTCGACCGCGCGGTTCTGCGCCGCGCGCAGCCGCGAAGCTTCGCGCATCGCCTCGGTACACGCCTCGACACCCGGTCCCGATTGCAGCGCCTCGTGCGCCGCCTTGTCGAGCACCTTCGTCCAGGCGCGCAGAAACGCCTGCACGTCGGGGAACGATTCGCCGCGGCCGGCCATCGCCTTCAGCTCCTCGCCGAAGCGCGCGCGGGCGGTCTCCCAGAGGTCGCCGAAGACCTTCCATGCCTTGGCTTGCGCCGCGCGGGCCGCCTGGTCGGCGGCGCCGATGTCGGACATCGCGTCGGCGAGCTTCGAGTACACGCCCCAGCCCACCGCGTCGTGCGCACCGGCGAAAACATGCCGCATGCCGGCGAGGAGCGGGTGTTTCGCGAATGCGCCCGGCATCGCGCCGGCGAGCGCTGCCGTGTCGAGCGGCATGCCGAAGCCGCCTTTGGCATCGGCGCCCGGCATCGCGGCCGGGAACGCCGCCGACTTCTGCATCCACGCCAGGATCTGCGCGGGGTCGCCCCAGCCCACACCCTGCGCCGTCTTCAGCTGCTCGACGAGTCCTTCCATCGAGCGCTGGTAGGTTTCGAGAAACCCGCCGATCCCCTTCGCAAAGTCGAGCGGCGGGGTGCTTGCCTTCGCCGGGGCGGCGCCCGCTTTCGCGCGCGTCTCCTTGGTCATGGCTAGAAGACGACGACCTGACGGATCGCCTTGCCTTCATGCAGGCGATCGAAGCCTTCGTTGATCTCGTCGAGCGAGATCCGGCCGGTGAGCAGCCTGTCGACCGGCAGGCGCCCCTGGCGGAAGAGCGCGATGTAGCGCGGCAGGTCGCGCACCGGCACGCAAGTGCCGATGTAGCTGCCCTTGATCGTGCGCTCCTCCGCAACCAGGCCGACCTGCGGGAAGGAAAAGTTCGCGCTCGGCGGCGGCAGGCCGGCCGTCACGGTCGTGCCGCCGCGGCGCGTGATCTTGTACGCCAGCTCCATCGCCTTCACCGAGCCGGCGAGCTCGAAGGCGTACTCGACGCCGCCGCCGGTCGCGGCACGCACTTCGTCGGCGGTGGTGTCCTTGCGCGCGTTGAAGGTGTCGGTCGCGCCGAGCTTGCGCGCGAACTCGAGCTTGTCGTCGGCGAGGTCGATCGCTACGACTCGCGACGCGCCCGCTGCGACCGCGCCGATCAGCGACGCGAGGCCGACGCCGCCAAGTCCGATCACGGCGACGGTCGCGCCCGCCGGCACCTTCGCGGTGTTCACGACCGCACCGACGCCGGTGAGCACCGCGCAGCCGAAGAGCGCGGCCTGGTCGAGCGGCAGCTCGGGGTCGATTTTCACGAGCGAGCGCCGCGAAACGGTCGCGTACTCGGCGAACGCCGACACGCCGAGATGATGATTGACCGGCTCCCCCTTGCGCTTGAGGCGCTTCGCCCCGGAGAGCAGCGTTCCCTTGGTGTTGGCGGCGGCGCCCGGCTCGCAGAGCGCGGGCCGGCCTTCCGAGCACGGCAGGCAATGGCCGCAGCTCGGCACGAACACCATCACGACGTGATCGCCCGCTTTCAGGTCGTCGACGCCGGGTCCGACCTCTTCGACGATTCCGGCCGCCTCGTGGCCGAGCGCCATCGGCGTCGGCCGCGGCCGGTCGCCGTTGATCACCGAGAGATCGGAGTGGCACAGCCCGGCGGCGGCCATCTTGACGAGCACCTCATCGTGGCCGGGGCCGTCGAGCTCGATTTCCTCGATCGAGAGCGGAAGGGATTTCGCGTAGGGGAGCGTGGCGCCCATCGCGTTGAGGACTGCGGCTCTTATCTTCATGCGTGACTTTCTCAGCAGTTGGCCCCTGACAGGGCGGGTGGCCCGAAGACCCGGGGGGTTTGACGCAGCACTGCTCGAACCCTCCGGTTCCCCCGGCGCTCGCCGGGGTTTCCGACCCCTTCAACAGGGGTGATCAGAGCGGCGACTTGAGATTCTTCAGCCGCTCGGTGAGCTTCATGTTCTCGGAGTAGTCGACCGGGCAGTCGATGATCGCGACGGTGTCGTCGGCGAGTGCGCGCTTGAGCGTCGGCAGGAGCTCGGCGGTCTTCTCGACCCGGTAACCCTTCGCGCCGAAGCTCTCGGCGTACTTCACGAAGTCGGGATTCTTGAACGAGATGTGGCTAGGGCGGCCGAAGTGACGGAGCTGATGCCAGGTGATGAGCCCGTACTCCGAGTCGTTCCAGATCAGGATGACGATCGGCGCCTTCATCCGGATCGCGGTCTCGATCTCCTGCGAGTTCATGAGGAAGCCGGCGTCGCCGGTGACGGTGACGATCTTGCGGTCCGGATAGGCGAGCTTCGCGGCGATCGCGCCCGGCACGCCGATCCCCATCGAGGCGAAGCCGTTGGAGATGATGCAGGTGTTCGGCTCCTGGGCCTGGTACATCCGCGACATCCACATCTTGTGCGCGCCGACGTCGGAGATCACGATGTCTTCCGGCGCGAGCGCCTGGCGCAGATCCCACACGATCTTCTGCGGCTTGACCGGGAAGCCCTGGTCCTCGGCGTACTGCGCCCGGTCTTCGATGATCGCGCGGCGCAGCGGCCGCAGCGCCCCCCCGGCGCGCGGCTTCGAGCGGAGCGCGATGCCGCGCAGCGCTTCGCCGATGTCTCCGAGCACGCCGGTGGCGACGATGTAGCGCTCGTCCACCTCGGCCGGCAGCGCGTCGATGTGAACGATCTTCTTGTCGCCGTTCGGATTCCACATGTCGGGGTGGTACTCGACCATGTCGTAGCCGACGCAGATCACGACGTCGGCCTTCTCGAACGCGAACCACGGCAGATCGCGCGCCTTCAGCCCGATCGTGCCGAAGAAGAGATCGTTGGAGAACGGGATCACGCCCTTCGCCATGAACGTGTTCGCGACCGGGATGCGCAGCACATCGACGAAGCTTCGCAGCGATTCGGTGGCGCCCTGGCGGATGACGCCGTTGCCGGCGAGGATGACGGGGGACTTGGCCGCGGTGATGATCTTCGCCGCCTCGTCGATCTTGAAGTCGGGCGGCGTCGACGTGTAGGCTTTTTGCACCCCGATCGGCTTCTTGTCCACCTTCATCTCGGCGATGTTCTCCGGGAAGTCGATGAAGCAGCAGCCCGGCTTCTCGGTGACCGCGACCTTGAACGCCTTGCGCACGATCTCCGGCACGATCTCCGGCTCGCGGATCTGGGTCGCGTACTTGGTGATCGGATGGAAGAGGTTCACGAGATCGAGGATCTGGTGGCTCTCCTTATGCAGTCGCGTGGTCGCGCCCTGCCCCGCGATCGCCACCAGCGGCGCGCGGTCCATGTTGGCGTCCGCCACACCGGTGATGAGGTTGGTCGCGCCGGGCCCGAGCGTTGCGAGACACACGCCGGCGCGGCCGGTGAGGCGGCCGTAGACGTCGGCCATGAACGCCGCGCCCTGTTCGTGGCGCGTGGTCACGAACTTGATGGGGCTGTCGAGCAGCGCGTCCATCACGTCGATGTTCTCCTCGCCCGGCACGCCGAAGATGAACTCGACGCCTTCGTTCTCGAGGCACTTCACCAGCAGTTCGGCGGCGGTCATGGGTGTTCGGTCTCCGTGGTGGTAGGCCGCGAGGGCAGCCAATCTACTCCAACTCGGGCCGGCATGCCGCGGTGCGCCATAGCGCGGTCGGCACGCGCTCGCTCGCAGCGCGGGACGCGGCGATCCTCGGTGCGAGAATCCGGACTGTCCATTTCCGAGCTACCGAGCCGAAGGCCATGGCCGTCACTGGAGACGATGCAGCTATTCGTGCGCGCGTTCTGCGCGGCCTCGCGCTCAACCGCGACCCCGGCTTCCACTTCGCCGGCAACTTCCTCGACGTCTCGTTCGATCACGTCTCGCCGAGCGGCAGCCGCCTCACGCTCGCGCCGGGGCCGCACTGCATGGACACCGACGGCCAGGTCGACCTCGGGTCGCTGGCGATGCTGGCCGATCTCGCGCTCGCCGCGACCGTCCGGGCTCAGCTCGAACGCTCGACGCGGCTCGCCACCGTCAGCATGAACCTCGAGCTCACCGGCGCCCCGCGCACCGGTCGGCTCGAAGCAGCAGGCGCATTCCACGGCTTCTTCAAGGGAGGATCGGGACGCCTCGGACAGGCGAGCGTCGTCATCAGGAGCCGGACGGACGAAGTCGCATTCGGGACCGGCAGCTTCATGGCGCTGCGGCCGCCGGCCGGCGTGACGATGCATCCGGCGCCGAACCGGGGCCCCGGCGCGCCGCCGGTCGCGCCGCTGGCGGAGAGCGACCTCAAGCGGGACGAGCGCGCGATCCTGCGGCATGCGGTCGAGACGCTCGCCCGCGTGGCCGCGGACGGCGGGTCTTTCGTCCGGCGCTTCTGGGGCTATCTGCCCCATCGTGTTGCCAACGGCGCGGCCACCGTGATGAAGAATGGCCCGCATGTCGGTAACCGCGTCGGCCACGCGCAAGGCGGGATCACGCTCGGGCTCGCGGCCGACACGGCGTCCGCGGCCCTGCCGGCGAACTGGGCGCTCACCGGAATCTCGGGCTGGTACATCAGCCCCGGTGAGGGACGTGCCCTCCGGGCGAGGTCGACCATCGTCCATCATGGCCGGCTTGACCGCCGTAATCCGCACGCAGATCACCGGCCGCAAGAAGCGGCGGGTGCTCGAAGTGGTGACCACGCATGCTTGCCGATCGGCATAGGGTCGCCGGCGACGACGCGGGCGATATAGTCGGCCTCGCTTACAGGCCAAGGAGGATTCGATCGTGCGGTTCGTGGTAATCGATCGCGGCGCTCGTCGCTCATGGCAGGTTGCGCATCCCAGCAAGGCGGGGCGCTCCGGAAAGGCCAGGGCGCTGGAGAGCTCGGGCGCGCGGCGGGCAGCAAAGCCAGGTCGGCGAGACCGAAGTCCGCTACGGGCGCATCGCGCGCATCGACCCGGTGTCGCTGGAAGGCGACCACCAGCTCGGTATTGGACATGTCCTCGGCGCCGTCGCCGGCGGCGCGCTCGGGCATCAGTTCGGCAACGGCGGCGGCCGCATGGTCGCGCAGGTGCTCGGCTCGCTCGGCGGCGGCTACGCGGGCGGCGTGATCCAGAACAAGTACGTCGACCGCCAGCCCGGCCAGCACATCACCGTCACGCTCGCGAGCGGCGTCGCGGTCGGGGTCACGCAGGCCGCGCAAGCCGGGCTGCAGGTCGGGGACTGCGTGCGGATCGACGGCTCGGGTCAGACCGCGCGCGTGGTGCGGGCCGACTGCATCGGCGCGCAGGCGGCGGTCGCCGCGCCGCCGCCTGCGCCGTCCCAAGGCGACGCCTTGCGCGACGAGCTCCGCGAGCGGGTGCGCGAGCGGATGGAGGCCGAGCGGGCGGCCGCTCCCGCGCCTGCGGCCGCGGAACCGGCGGTGCGTCCGCTCGGCGAATCGCAGATCCGGTTCGGCCGTATCGTGCGCATCGACAGCGTGACCTTGCAGGGCGAGCACGAGGTGGGACTGGAGGGCGTGATGAACGGCGTGTCCGGCGCCGCGCTCGGCGACCCGGTGCCCGGCGGCGACGGCCGGGCGTTCGCCGACGTCGCGAACACCCTTGGCAGCGTGAGCGCCCGCACCTCCGAGATCAAGTACGCCTCGCCGCAGCCCGGCGAGTTGATCTCGGTGAAGCTCGACAACGGCATAGCGGTCGGCATCACTGCAACCCGTCGATGCCGAATTGCGGGTCGGCGACCCGGTGCGGATCGACGGGGCGGGGCCCAAGGCGCGGGTGATGCGGGCGTAGTTCCGGCAGAAGCGGGTGGTCGACACACCCGGCACTTCAACGCGTGTTCTCGGCGCTACTCGCGCGAGGTGTGCCCAATGGAGACGGCTTCTTCGTGGATCTTGCGGGCTGTGTTTCCTACACCGCTACCCGCCCGTCGACCGTGACACCCGCTGCGATCAACGCCTCGATCTCGGCCTCGCCGTAGCCCGCCTCGCGCAGCACGTCGACCGAGTCCTGGCCGAGCTTGGGCGCGGGACGCCATTCCTCGCGCGCGCCGCTCGACCACTTGTTCGGCAGGCGCATGTTGCGGATCTTTCCTTCGGTCGGATGCGACCGCGTCTCGAAGAACCCGGCGTCGGCGAGATGCGGATCGTCGAGCAGGTCGTCCAAAGTGTTGTAGGGCATCGCCGGGACGTCGTGGCGATCGAGGATTTCGAGCCATTCGGCGGTGGTCCGGCCCTGCAGCGATTCCGCTCGGACCCGGAAGTACTCCGTCACGTTGACGAAGCGCGCAGCGACGCTCGAGAAGCGGGGATCGCGCTTCAGCTCCGGCCGGCCCACGGCCTCGAAAAATGCGAACGCCTGCTCGTCGGTGTTGGCCGAGATGCAGATCCAGCCGTCCCGGGTCGGAATGGGCTTGCCGAGCGGATCGAGCAGGCGCGGGTCGCCGGTCCCGCCGAGCGGCGGCTCGAAGGTCTTGAGGTACATGTGCTCCTCGAGCACGAACTTGACCAGGTTCTCGAACATCGGGATCTCGATCGCGCAGCCTGTCCCGGTCTGCGTGCGCCGGTACAGCGCCATCGCGATCATCTGCGCCGCGATCAGGCCGACCACCTTGTCGCCGACGACCATCGGCACGAAGCGCGGCTCCCCGGCGGCGCGATGGTTGAGCGCCGCCATGCCGCCCGACCCCTGCAGGATCGTGTCGTACGCGGGCTTGTCGCGGTAGCGGCCGTCCTGCCCGAAGCCGAACATGCCGCAGTAGATGATCCGCGGATTGATCGCGCGCACGTCGTCGTAGGCGAGCTTGAGCCGCCCCATCGCTGCGGGCCGTACGTTCCAGACCAGCACGTCCGAGCGCGCAATGAGTTTGGTCAATACCGCGTAGCCCGCCGGCTGCTTCAGGTCGAGCACGATCGAGCGCTTGTTGCGGTTGAGATGGAGAAACTTCGCGCCCATGCCGGGCGTCACCGACTTGCCGTTCATCACCCGGATGAGGTCGCCCGCCTTCGTTTCGACCTTGGTGACTTCGGCACCGTGATCGGCGAGGATCTGGGTCGCGAGCGGGCCGACCACGACCGATGTCAGGTCGAGGATGCGTACTCCCTCCAGCGGTCCGCCGCTCATGATCGTGCGAGCTCCAGCTCCGCATCGAGCGCGAGCTCGCCGTCCGCGTCGAGCGCCCACACCCGCACCCGCTCCGCCCCCGCCCGGCGGCCGCACAGCGTGAGCGGACGGTTTACGAAGAGAGCCTTCACGTTCCGCGACGCGGACGACTTGATGGCCGTCCCGGTCCGCGACTGCGCAAACTCCCATAGCAGCGACGTAGTGAGCCCGCCGTTCACGACGAGATCCGGGTAGCCCTCCTGCTCGCGGGCGTATGCGGCGTCGTAGTGGATCCGGTGCGCGTTGAACGTGATCGCCGAGTAGCGGAACACCATGGTCGGGTCCGGAGTAAGCGTGCGCGTCCAGTCGGGCGGATCGGGTTGCGGCGCGGGAGATGCCTCGCGTCTCGCCGGCGCGGCCGGCGACGCTTCGCGATAGACGAGATCCTGCTCCTCGACCACCGCCAGACCGCGCGGCGAGGATATCTCGTGACGCACGGTGACGAAGCACATCGCGCCGGATCGCCCCTGCTTCGGTGTGATGCTCGCGATGCGGGACACCCTGCTCACCTCGTCGCCGATGCGCAAGCGCTCGTGGAACCACACGCGTCTGCCGGCGAACATCCGCCGCGGCAGCGGTACGGGCGGGAGGAACTGCCCCTTGGCGGGATGACCGTCGGGCCCGAGCGCGGATTGACGCGCCTCGGCACCGAACAGCACGACGTACCAGCCGCCCGGAATCGCCTGGCCGCGCCGATACTCGTCCGGCGCGAGATCGAGCAGCGCCGCGAGCCGCCGCACGGCGGGCAGCGTGACCTCGTCGTGCGCTGCTTCCTGCCTCCCGACCCATTCCTGGAGCATCCGGTGAGCTTAGCGCTTGCCGGGCGCGACGTCTCGTACCGGGCTAGGCCCGGAGCCTTCTCACCCCGTGAACCACTTCGCCGGCACCGTCACCAGCGGCGGGAACAGCACCAGCAGCACGAGCACGACGAGCTCGGCGATCATGAACGGCCACACGCCCTTCATCAGGTCCTCCATGCTGATCTTCGACACGCCGGCCACCACGTTGAGCACGGTGCCGACCGGTGGCGTGATGAGACCGATCGAATTGTTGATGATGAAGAGCACGCCGAAGTAGATCGGGTCGATCCCGGCGGCCTTGACGATCGGCATCAGGACGGGCGTCAGGATCAGGATGGTCGGCGTCATGTCCATCGCGGTGCCGACGATCACGACCAGCACCATGATCGCGAACATCAGCAGGATCTTGTTGCCCATGAACGGCTCGAGCAGCCCGACGACTTTGCTCGGCAGGTCGGCGACCGTGATCAGCCAGGCCGAGACCAGCGCCGCGGCGACGAGGAACATCACCACCGCCGTCGTCTTGGCCGCGCTCACGAACACCGGGTAGAGCTGCGAGATCTTCAGCTCCCGGTAGATGAACACCGCCACGATCAGCGAGTAAACCGCCGCGACGACCGCCGCTTCGGTGGGCGTGAAGACGCCGAGCTTGAGGCCGAAGATGATGATCAGCGGCAGCATCAGCGCCCAGAACGCGTCGACGAACGCGCGCCCCAGCTCCTTCACCGACTTGCGCGGCGGCGGTTTGATGTTCTCCTTGCGCACCTCCCACCACCACGCGAACCAGAGGGCCGCGGCGATGTAGATCCCCGGCATGATCCCGGCGAGGAAGAGCTTGGTGATCGAGAGGTTGGCGGCGACGCCGAAGATGACGAAGGCGATCGAGGGCGGGATGACCGGGCCGATGATCCCCGAGGCGGCGATGAGCCCGCCCGAGCGCGCCTTGTCGTGGCCGGCCGCTACCATCATCGGCACCAGCAGCGCGGAGAGCGCCGCGGCATCGGCCACCGCCGAGCCGGAGAGGGCCGACAGGATGCAGGCGGCGACGATGGCGACGTAGCCCAGTCCGCCCTTGACGTGCCCGACCACCGCGAGCGCGAGATCGACGATGCGCTTCGAGAGCCCGCCGGTGTTCATGACTTCGCCGGCGAGCATGAAGAACGGCACCGCCATGAGCGGGAAGCTGTCGGCGCCGTTGATCAGGTTCTGCGCGATGATCTGAGAGTCGAAGATGTCGAGGTGGTACATCAACGCGACGCCGCACAGCAGCAGCGCATAGGCGATCGGCATCCCGAGCGCCATCGCGCCCAGCAGCGCACCCAGAAAGATCGCGATGGTCACTGGCGCCTCCCCTTCTGCTCCTGCTCGGCAAGGCTCTTCTGCAGCGCCTCGAACGCCTCCTGCTCCTCGGATTCCTTGACCATGACGAGCTCGGCTTCGCTCACTCGGCCGGAGAGGACGCGATACAGCTCGGTCACCAGGATGAGCCCCGCGCAGACGCTGAACACGATCCCGACGCCGTAGAAGAGGCCCATCGACAGGCCCGAGACCGGCGCGTGCGTGTCGAGATTGAGGACGGTCTGTTTCCAGCTGCCTTGGAGGAAGAGCCATGTCGCGTAGAGCATCAGCACCTGGCTTACGACCAGGCACAGCTTCTTGCCCGGCGCGGGCAGCCGCTTGACGAGCGAGTCCACCCCGAGGTGGCCGTGCTCCCGCATCGCCACGATGGCGCCGACGAAGGTGAGGTAGACGAACAGCCAACGCGACATTTCCTCGGAGAGCGTGATCCCCATGTTGAACCCGTAGCGGAGCACGACGTTGCCGAAGACCAGGATCACCATCGCCGCCAGGCAGAGCGCGATGAAGATCTTCAGCAGCGTAAAGAAACCTTCCACCACTCGCGTCATCGGTTCCTCCTCGATCGAAGCGTTTGCGTCCGGCTCAATACCACGCCGCCCGCCGGCCTGCAGCGCCCGCGTCGCGACGACCGGCGCCGCGGTGTATCATCGCCGCGCCCGTTCGCGGCACACATCAGCAGAGACCGGAGGACACATGACTCGCTTCGCCACCACGCTCGCCGGCGTCGTCGCATCGCTCTTCGCGCTCGCCGGCGCCGCCTACGCCCAGGAGACGAAGCTCCGGCTCGCGCATACCCAGCCCGAGGCCGATTCGCAGCACGTCGCGCTGGTGAAGTTCGCCCAGCTCGTGCGCGAGCGCACCGGCGGCCAGGTCCGGATCGAGGTGTTTCACTCGGGGCAGCTCGGCAACGACAATGCGATTCTCGCCGCCGTGCGCGGCGGGGTCATCGATCTCGGCCTGACCGGCAATCCGTTCTTCGCCTCGATCAACCCAAAGCAGAGCGCGCTCGACCTGCCGGGGATCATCCGCAGCTTCAACCACGCCTACAACGTGCTCGACGGACAGGTCGGCACGGAGATCCGCGGCGAGCTCGAGCAGTACGGGTTCAAGGGCCTCGGATTCCTCGAGATCGGCTTCCGCAATCTCACCAACTCGCGCCGGCCGGTCGTGAAGGTCGATGACATGGCCGGGCTGAAGATCCGCACGACGCCGAATCCGGCGCACATGAAGGCGTTCCAGCTCGTGGGCGCGAACCCGGTGCCGATGGCGTACACCGAGGTCTACACCGCGCTCGAGACGAAGACGGTCGACGGGCAGGAGAACCCGATCACGCTGATCCAGTCGGCGAAGTTCTACGAGGTGCAGAAGTTCCTGACGTTGACGCAGCACGCCTACACGGCGGCGCCGTTCGTGATGAATCTCAAGAAATTCCAGTCGCTTTCCCCCGCCGCGCAGAAGGCGCTGGAGACCTCGGCGACGGAGGTGATCCGCGAGCAGCGCGCCGCGAACCGGAAGATCGAGGACGGCGATCTCGCCAAGCTGAAGGCGGCGGGGATGCAGGTGGTGACCGACTTCCCGCGCGCCGACTTCCGCAACAAGGTGTACGGCCCGGTGAAGGCCGACTACGTCGCCAAGTTCGGCGACACGCTCGTCGTCGCGATCGAGAAGACCGGCGACTGAAGCACCCCGCGCCGACAGCGCTCAGAGCCGGATGCGGTAGAACGCGAGCGCGTTGTCGCACATCACCGCGCGGCTCTCCTCCGGTGCGAGATGATCGATCGCGCGCGCCACGCCGGCGACGAGACCCGGGTAGTCGATGCGCAGGCCCGAGACCGGGAAGTTGCTCGCGAACATGCAGCGCCGCCAGCCGAAGATGGCGAGCGTGTCGCGCAGGATGCGCGTGTTCTCCGCCCAGTCCCAGGCGCGGTCGCGCACGCCGAACTCCGAAAGCTTGACGTGGACGTTCGGCTGACGCGCCAGGGTTTCCATCCAGCCGCGCCAGCGGCCAAGGCCCTCTTCGCTGCGGTCCCACGCGAACCCGTGGTGGTTGAGCACGATCGGCACGTCGGGAAACATCGCCGCCACTTCTGCCGCCTCCGCTAGGTGCCAGGCGGGAACGCGCAGGTCCCAGCTCAGGCCGTGCTTCTGCAGCAGCGCAAAGCCGCGCAGCCACTTCTCGTCCTGCATCGTCCCGGGCCGGCCGCGGACGCTCTCCGCCGGACTGCGGCTCGTGACCGGCTTGCTGCGGATCCCTCGCACCAGTGGGTACTCGAGATGCGCGGCGAGCCGCTCTTCGGTCTCGGGCCGGTCGAACCAGACGTGCGCGACCACCGCGTTGGGCAAACCGTACCGCGCGTTCATCTCGTGCAGCCACGCCGTCTCGGCCACCTGCGCGCTGCGGTCGCACTCCGCCTCCACGTGCACGGTGGCGACGACGTTGCAGCCGCGGCTGACGGCACGGTAGTCGTCGGGGAGAAAATCGTGGCGCAGGGCGGCGTAGTCGCCGAGGAAGAACTCCTTCGGATCGTATTCGCCCTGCAGCCACGGATAGCGGCCGCGCGCGAGGTCCCAAAGATGGTGGTGCGCATCGACCACCGGCAGGCTGTACGCAGCCATCGCGCCTATCCCGGGAAGAATGCCGCGTCCTGCTCCGCGCGGAGGCGCCAGAGCGTCGAGTCCTTCGGCGGCTCGACCACCTCGGCAGTGATGTACTCCCCGGCCCCCACGGCGCGCGCGAGGCGGTTACCGGTCAGCATGTAGTACGGCATCGGCCGCCCGGTGCCGATCGGCGCTGCATCCACGAGGTGCGGTTCGAGTGCGGCGACCGAGTGCGTGTGCTGGTCGCCAATCGCGAGCAGCGTGCCCGCCGGCAGGTCGCGCGCCGCGCGGGCGACCATGTCGCAGCGCGGTCGGAAATCAGCGCCGACGCTCGAGTGCCCGCAGAGCACCGCGGCCAGGATCGAGATCGGCGCCTCGACGCCGAGGAGATGCGTCGGGTTGTAGAGCAGCAGCCGCGACCCCGACCTGCTCGCCGGGATGCACTTGCCCTTCAGCACCGCGAAGGTCGCGTCGTCGTGGATGTCGACGATGACGAACACGCCGCCGGCGAAGCTCGCTTCGTCCGCGCGGCGGAAACAGTTGAAGATGTCGATCACGCCCTTGCCGGCGAACAACCCGCCGTCCGCGGCGGGACAAAAGAGATTCGGCAGCTCGATCGTGCGTGCGACCGGCGCATGCATCGCGGGACGATCCGGCCTTAGCCCGGTGGCGTTGGCGACGATGCCCATCTCGCAGAAGTCCGGCGCGGACTTCTGCGGCAGTGCCGCGAGCAGCTCCGAGCGCGCGGCGATCGGCGCGGCCAGGTCCTTGTCCGGCAGGTCCCAGACGCCGGCAATCTGCGGCACGCTGGCCGAGCGGACGTGGGTGGCAACGGTCGCCCTGGCGGGGTCGTAGACGAAGTCGTACTCGCTCGCCTTCCCTGCGGCGATGATCTCCAGCCCCAGCTCGCGCGCCCACGCGACCAGCTTGATCAGCAGGCTCGGCTGATCGCCGTCGACCGGCGTGTAGACGAGCCCTGCGGCGCGCGCCTTGCGGTAGAGCACCGGGCCGACGACCGAGTCGGCTTCCTTGGATGCGAGCGCGACGTGCTTGCCGTTGCGGAGCCCGGCGTCGGCGGTGCGCGCCGCGGTCTCGGGGTCGCCGGTGGCGTCGACCAGGATGTCGAGCGGCAGCTCCGGCAGGATCGATGCATCGGTAGCGATCACGCGCTTGCCGGCGTCCAGCGCAGCGAGGGCCGCTGTCACCGAATCGCAGACCGCCAGCTCATCTCGCGCAAGTCCCGCGCGCACGAGCCGCTCGCACGCCCGATCGACATGGATGTCGGCAAGAGCGGTGACGCTAAGGTGCTCGAGCCGCCGATCGCGCGCGGCGAGCGAAACGCCGAACTCGCCGACGCCGACGACGCCGGCGCGGACCTTGCGCTTCGCAGCGGCAGCGAACAGCGTCTGATAGTTCATCGCATCGTCGTCGCGAGTTTGCCTTGCATCCTAGAAGGCTGCCTTCCAATCTGCAAGGCCAATGGCCATGCGTGCGGCGCCTCGTCGCCGGCGCCCTACCGCAACGCCTCGCGAACCCCTTTCGTCCACGCGCTCGCCGCCGCCGCGAGAAAGCCGATGTCGCTCTGCGTGGTCAGGAACCGGCAGCCCTTGCGGATCATCTCCGCCTGGCGTGCGACGTCGCGGTTGCCGCCGCAGCCGGCGAACTTGCCGTGGGCGGTCGCGACCGCGATCAGCCGCTCCTGCGCGGCGACGATCTCGGGGTCGTCGAACTTGCCCGGCTTGCCCATGTTCGCAAGCAGATCGTTGCTGCCGAGATGGAGCACGTCGACGCCGTCCACCGCGGCGATCGCCTCGAGATTGGCCATGCCCTCGAGCGTTTCGATCATGCAGACGAGGAGGCAGACCTCGTTCAGCGCCGGCACGCTCTGCGCGAGCGGCACCGAGCGGTAGTCGAAGTGCGGGTAGCCGCCGCTCACCGAGCGCTTGCCGATCGGCGCGAACTTGCACGTGTCCACCGCCTTGCGCGCATCGGCGGCGGTGGCGACGTCCGGAAACACGATGCCGGTCACGCCGTTGTCGAGCAGGAGCGACACGTCCGGATCGTTCACGCTGCGCACGCGCACCAGCGGCGCGATGCCGATCGCGAGCGCGGTCTGGGCGATGTGGACGATCGTCTCGAGGTTGAAGATCGAGTGCTGGATGTCGATGAAGATGAAGTCGTGGCCGGTGGCCTTGGCGATGCGCGCGATGTCGGCCGAGCGTCCGAGCCGGACGTTCATGCCGAGCGCGGCCTCGCCGGCCCGCATGCGCGCTTTGACGGGATTTACGAGGTTCACGTCGGTCGTCGACATGACCGGCTCCTTCAGGCGACGCGGTTCATCGGCGGCTTGCCGCTGAGCACGTCGAGCACCTGCTGCGCGACGGCGAGCGAGCTCTTCGCCTGCGTTTCGCGGGTGCCGCCCGCGGCGTGCGGCGTGGCCACCACGGTCGGGAGCGAGAGCAGCGGGTCCTTGCTCGTCGGCGGCTCGGCGTCGAACACGTCGAGCCCGGCGCCGAACAGCTTGCCCGCCTTCAGCGCATCGTAGAGCGCCCGCTCTTCGACGACCCCGCCGCGCGCGACGTTGACGATGATCGCGGTGTCCTTCATCCGCGCCATGGCGTCGCGCCCGACCATGTGGCGCGTCTCGTCGGTCAGCGGCACGTGCGGCGAGAGGACATCGACCTGGGGCCACATGTCCTCCAGCCGGTCGAGGCGCTCGTGCGGGATGTCGGGCCAGATGTCGCGCGGCACGTAAGGATCGTAGGCGAGGATCCGCGCGCCGAATGCCGCATGGTACTTGCGCGCCGCGCGCGTGCCGATGTTCCCCATACCGATGATGCCGAACGTCTTCCCGCCCAGCTCGACACCGAGATACTGCGCGCGATCGATGACGCCCTCGTCGCGCGTCCGCCGGTCGCACTCGGCGACGCGGCGCGCGACGGTGAGCGCGAGCGCGAGCGCCATCTCGGCCACCGCCTCGGCGTTCACGCCCGGTGTGTTGCACACCATGACGCCGTGCTTCTTCGCCGCGACGAGATCGATGTTGTCGACGCCGACACCCTGCTTCACCACCGCCTTCAGCTTCTTGGCGCGCGCCAGGTCCCCTGCGGTGATGTGCTTCAGCCTCACCATCACCGCGTCGGCGTCGGCGTGCCAGTCGGCGACGCGCGGGTCGTCCCAGCGGACGACTTCCGCGTGCCGCGCCAGCAGCTCGATGCCGCTGGGGTAGAAGAGATCGAGCGCGTATACCTTCATGGGTCTCACTCCGGCTTGATGTTGGCTTCGCGCGCGAGCCGCGCGAACTTCTCGACTTCGGCCCTCACGTACGCTGCGAATTCGTCCGGCGACCCGCTCGCCCTGAGCTCGATCGCGCGCTCGGCGAAGCGGTTCACGAGCTCCTGCGAGCCCCACGCCTTGACGACCTCGGCGTGCAGGCGGACGACGACGTCGCGCGGCGTCCCGGCGGGCGCGAGCATGAGGTTGATGGTCACGTCCTCGTATCCCGGATAGCCCGACTCCGCGATGGTCGGGACATCGGGAAACAGCGGCGAGCGCGTCAGCGTGGTGACCGCGATCGGCCTCAGCTTGCCGGAACGCGCGTGCGGACCGGCGGTCCCGATCTGGTCGAAGAGCATCATCGTCTGCCCGCCGATGACGTCGGTGAGCGCCTGGGCGCTGCCCTTGTAGAAGATGTTGTTGAACTTCACGCCGGCCTGGCGCGCGAACAGCTCGGCGGCCATGTGGCCGGTCGATCCGTTCCCCGAGCTCGCGGTCGTGAGCTCGCCGGGCTTCGCCTTGGCCAGCCCGACGAGCTCGTCCAGCGACTTTGCCGGCAGGCTCGGATGCGACGCCACCATCATCGGCGCGCGGCACGTGATGCTGACCGGGACGAAGTCCTTGATCGGGTCGTATCCCGGGCTAGCCACGATCGCGGGCGCAGACAGGAATGTCGTCGAGGTCGTGAGGATCGTGTAGCCGTCCGGCGCCGACTTCGCCACCAACTGCGTGCCCACGAGCGAGCTCGCGCTCGGCCGGTTCTCGACCAGGATGGTCTGGCCCATGTTCTTCGACATCTGCTCGGCGAGCGTTCGCGCGACGATGTCCACCGTCCCGCCGGGCGCGACGGGCACGATGAACCGGATCGGCTTCTCGGGGTACGCGGCCAGGCCGGCGGCGAGCGGCGCGCAAGCGAGGACGGCAAGGCTCGCGCTCCATGCGACGGCGCGCGTCAAACGTTCGGTGTTCATTCGCCCTCCTCCACACGGTCGTCCTCAAAAGTCGTAGAGCCGCGCCGGGTTGTCGACCAGGATCTTGCGCAGTCGCGCGGTGTCGCCGATCCATTCGCGCAGGCGGTTCAGCGCCCGCCCGTCGTCGATCGGACTGAACGGTTCGACGACGTCCGGCGAGCGCGCTGCGCCCTGCCCGCCGCCCGGGTGAGGCCAGTCGGTGCCCCACAGCATGCGGTCGGGAGCAGCGTCGACCAGCGCCTGCGCGAGCGCAGCTGCGTCCGCGCTGTCGGGGTGATCGGAGATCCGGTACGCGGCCGAGAGCTTCACGTAAGCCTTGCCGGCGCGGGCGAGCCCGACGAGGACGTCGAAGCCCGGCTGGCCGGGCCCGAGCGCCGCGCTCGAACGCCCGAAGTGATCGATCACGAGCGTCGTCGGCAGCGCGAGGATAGCGTCGGCGAGCGACACCAGCATCGGAAGCGTCGTATACGTTTGGACGTGCCAGCCGAGCGGCGCGACGCGCGCCGCCGCCTCTTCGAGCTGGTGTCGCGCGACTGCCGGATCGTGCTGCCCCTGCGATTCGAGATTGACCCGCACGCCGCGGACGCCTGCGCGATGCATCGCCTGCAGCTCGGCAGCCGTCGTCGTGCCGCCGATGACCGCGACGCCGCGGGCCTGCGAGCCGCCGGCGGGAAGCCGATGGAGGGCATCGAGGAGACACGCGTTGTCCGTACCTTGCGGGCTCGCCTGCACCACGACCACGCGCGAGAGCCGCAGCGCGCGCTGGAGCGCGAGCAGGTCCGCGACGGATGCCGGTCCGGGCGTGTAGCGCCGCTCCGGTGCGAGCGGAAAGCGGTCGTAGGGTCCGAAAACATGCACGTGGCAGTCGCAGGCACCGGCCGGGACGTCGAATACCGGCGCGGCGTGGGCAACGCCGTGGATCGTCGCGGGCATTTACTTGTACTTCCGCTGGAAGAGCTCCGGCACGCTGACGCCGGCCATGACGTCCGCTCGCCGGCGTGCATCGCCGTCTTCGATCCTGCGCACCTCCGCGAGCACCGCTTCGGCATGCTTGAACGGTATGAAGCACACGCCCGCCCCGTCGGCAACGACGAGATCGCCCGGCTCGACGCGGACGCCCGCGATGTGCACGGTGCCGTTGATCGCGACCGTCCGCAAGCGCCACTTGCCCGAGATCGGCGTCACGCCGCGCGCCCACACGGCGAGCCCGGCGGCGCGCGCTTCGTCCGGGTCGCGTACCCCGCCATCGACGATCGCGCCGATTTCGCCCTGCCGGCGGCCGGTCGTCGCCGACAGGCCGCCGAGATTCGAAACCCCCGGCACGCCCTCGATCACCAGGACGTCGCCGGTCTGCGCGAGGTTGTGCGCCTCGCCCTCGCCCTGTCCGTTCACCTTCTCGCGCGCCGCGCGGTGCGGCGCGAGCTCGTGGGCGACGTTGCGCACCGTGAGCGCGGGACCGACGATCTTCGCGCCCGCCGTGAGCGGCGCGAGCGTGCTCGCCGGGATCGCCCCGGGGAGCCCGAGCTCGTCGAGCGCGTCGGACACCGAGCCGGTTGGGCCGGCGAGCTCGCGAAAACCTTCGACCACCGCCGCCGGCAGGCGCGGCAACTCCAAGAGGTGGATCGCCTCGCGCGGCACGCGGCCGAGGAGTTTCGGTTCCGTGGTCATGGCAGCTCCATCTCCAGCATGTCTCTAGCATCGTCGGCGGCGATGCGGATGAAAGCGCGCCCGCTTGGACGACCCTCCCAGGGTCGCGCGTTTGGGCTTCGCGCTTGGGCCGGCCCGGCGTGTCTCATGCGACCGCCAGCTCGATGAGCGTCGTCTGCTCGAGATCCTCGCCGAACCACGCCTGGATCGCCGCTTCGCGCTTGCCAACGTACTGGATGTGCCCGTCGTGCTGGACCATCGGCACATCGTGTCCGGGCACGAGGATGCTTCCCCGGCGTTTGCGCCACAGCCGCCAGATCATCTCGATCGACGCGGCGCTCGTCGCGGCATCGTAGGTCGCATCGGCCCGTCGCGAAAGCATCTCGGCACGGTTCTTGGCCGCATCGCCGGTGAAGACGACGTCGTGCTCGGCGCCGTGCAGCACGAAGACCAGGTGTCCGGGGGTATGTCCGGGCGCAACGTGCGCGGTCACCCGCGGGAACACGGTCTCGCCGTCGGCGGCCGCGTGCAGGGTCGGCCACTGCGCGAGCTCGCGCACGTAGAGCTCGGGCACCGGCGTCTCGCCCCACGGCTCCTCGAGCGACCACGCGAGCTCGTGCGCGCCGATCACGATCCGCGAGCGGCTGAAGAGCGTCCAGTTCACCGCGTGATCGTGATGCGCATGCGTGAGCAGGACGTCGGTCACGTCGGCCGGCGCGAGATTTCGCGCGCCGAGCCGCTGGATCAGCGGCTTGCGGATGCCGAAGCCGCCGACGTCGATCAGCGCGGCGCGGTTGCCGGCTCGGATGAGGGCGATCGTGCTCCAGCCCAGCCCGCCGTGACAGACCGACTTGCCGGGATAGCCCTGGACGACGATATCGACGTCTTGCGCACCCGACTGCATCACTCCGCCTCCGTGCCCGCACTTCGCGGGCGCTGTCCGGGCGGCATCATCGGCCGCGATCGAATGAGAATCCGGTCATACCTGAACCCATAATGCGCTGCCGATCGGTTCTCGCTCGCTCGTCATGGCCGGCTCGGATAAAGTCGGCAATGATCGGGCGACCCGGGATAAGAATCCAATCACGATCTAGCCTTCACCCATACAGTCCGGTTATGGTACGGCGATGATGAATTTCCAGCGGATTGTGCTACGCACCAGCCTCGCGCTGCTGCTCGCGATGTTCGCGTCGATCGCGACGGGCCAGTCATACCCCGCGCGACCGGTGCGATTGATCATCCCGTTTCCGCCCGGCGGCAGCAACGACATCGTCGGGCGCATGATCGCCGCGCAACTGGGCGAGCGGCTGGGGCAGCAGGTGGTCGTGGACAACCGCGGCGGCGCCGGCGGCACCATCGGCACCGAGCTCGCCGCCAAGGCCCCGGCCGACGGCTACACGCTCCTGCTCATCTCCACCGCTTACGCCTTCAACACCTCGATTTACAGGAAGCTGCCGTACGATCCGGTGAAGTCGTTCACACCGGTGACGCTGCTCGGCAGCGGACCGGGAGTGCTGGTAGCCAATCCTGGGCTCCCGGTCAATTCCGTTGCGGAGCTGATCGCGCTGGCGAAGCAGAAGCCCGGCAAGCTCAACAACGCATCGGCGGGCATCGGCAGCTTTCAGCATTTGGCGAGCGAGCTCTTCCGGATCCAGGCGGGAATCGAGCTCCTGCACGTGCCGTACAAGGGCGGCGGACCGGCGATGGTGGACCTCATGGGCGGTCAGGCGGACGTGTCGGTGGGCTCGCTCATCCAAATGCTGCCGCACATCCGCAGCGGGAAGCTGAAGGCGCTCGGCACCACCGGCGCAAAGCGCAGCCCGGTCGTGCCCGACGTGCCGACGGTCGCCGAGGCCGGCGTGCCCGGCTACGAGGCGTCGAACTGGTGGGGCATCCTCGCGCCGGCCGGGACGCCGCCGGCAATCGTGGACCGGCTGCACGAGGAGCTCGCGGCGGTCCAGGGATCCGCGGAGACGAAGCGGCGCTTCGAGACCGAGGGGGCCGAGGCGCTGCCGATGAGCTCCGCGGAGTTTGGCGCCTTCATCGCCGCGGAGACGGCGAAATGGGCGCGGGTCGTCAAGGAAGCCGGGATCACGGCCGAATAGGAGGAACGAGGATGCAGATCCGGAAGTCCCTGGCGTGCTTTGCAGCCGCGCTCGCGGCCGGGTTCGCGGCCGGGTTCGCGACGGGCACGGCGAGCGCTCAGGCGACCGCGGCCATCGAGCAGTTTCCGGCGCGGCCGGTGCGCATCATCGTCGCGTTCCCGCCGGGCGGCGGCACCGACATCGTCGCGCGTTTGCTCGGCCAGAAGCTGGGCGAAGCGTGGGGCCAGCCCGTCGTCGTGGAGAACCGCGCCGGCGCCGCGGGGATCATCGGCACGGAGCTCGCCGCGAAGTCCGCGCCCGACGGCTACACGCTCTTCATGGGCACGCTCGGTAATCTCGCGGTAAACCCGCATCTCTATCCGAAGATGACGGTCGATCCATCGCGCGATTTCATGCCGCTCACCCAGGTCGTGGCGGTGAACTTCGTAATGGTGGCTCACCCGTCGCTCGCCGCGAAGAACGTGCCGGAGCTGATCGCGCTCGCGAACGCGCGCCCTGGTCAGATCAATTACGCCTCGTCGGGCGCCGGCGGCGCGCCGCATCTCGGCGCGGAGCTCTTCCAGAGCATGGCCAGCGTGAAGCTGGTGCACGTCGCCTACAAAGGGAGCGGGCCGAGCTTCAACGATCTTCTCGGCGGCCAGGTTTCGCTCACGTGCGACAGCCTCGTACAGGCGCTGCCCTATATACGGACGGGAAGGCTCAACGCGCTTGCAGTGCTCGGCGCGAAGCGCTCGCCGCTCCTGCCCGACGTGCCGACGGTGGGCGAGTCGGTGCCGGGCTTCGAACTCACCAACTGGTTCGGGCTGGTGGTGCCCGCCGGGACGCCGCCCGAGCGCGTCGCGAAGCTGTACGCCGACGTCGCGAAGGCCCTGCAGCACAAGGACGTCGGCGAGAAGCTCTCCGAGATGGGCGCGGACCCCGTCGGCAGTACCCCCGCCGAGTTCGGCGCGTTCATGAAGTCCGAATCCGGCGAAGTGGGCGCGGCTGATCAAGGAGGCGAACATCCGCGCGGAGCAGTGAGCGCGCATCGCGGCGTGGCATACTGGTACGTTGCATCAATCGTCGCGGCCGAGTGGGATCGATGCGGGAGCACGGACTAGGAGATCGCCATGGCCAGCTCAAACACGCAGACCCGGGTCCCCGCGACGCTCATCCCGGGCGACGGCATCGGCCCCGAGATCGCCGCCGCAGTGGTCGAGATCCTCGCAGCGCTCGGCGCGCCGTTCGACTGGGACCGGCAGGCCGGCGGGATGGCCGCGGTCGATGCCGGCGGGGATCCGCTGCCGGAGGCGCTCCTCGAGAGCATCCGCCGCACGAAGCTGGCGCTGAAAGGCCCGCTCACGACGCCGCTGGGCGGCGGCTACCGGTCGGTGAACGTACGCCTCCGCGAGGCCTTCCAGCTCTATGCCAACCTGCGCCCCGCGCGCACGATCGTCCCCGGCGGGCGCTACGACGACATCGATCTTGTCCTCGTGCGCGAAAACCTCGAAGGGCTCTATGTCGGCTTCGAGCACTACATCCCGATCGACGGCGACCCGCACGCGGTGGCGATCTCCTCCGGCGTGAACACGCGCGCCGGCTCGCGGCGGATCGCAGAGTTCGCGTTCGACTACGCGGCGAAGCACGGGCGGAAGAAAGTCACCATCGTCCACAAGGCGAACGTCCTCAAAGCGCTCACCGGAATCTTTCTCGAGACCGCGCGCGAGGTGGCGAAGCGGTACGACGGCGCGATCCAGGTCGACGACCGCATCGTCGATGCGTGCGCGATGCAGCTCGTGCTCAACCCTTGGCAGTTCGATGTCATAGTGACCACCAATCTCTTCGGCGACATCCTGTCCGACGAGATCGCGGGGTTGGTCGGCGGGCTGGGCATGGCCCCCGGCGCGAATATCGGCGAGGGCGCGGCGATCTTCGAGGCGGTGCACGGCTCCGCGCCCGACATCGCCGGCAAGGGGATCGCCAACCCCCTCGCGCTGCTGTTGGCCGCCGGGATGATGCTCGATCACGTCAGCAGGCCGGATCTGTCGGGCCGGCTGCGGCGAGCGATCGACAAGACTCTGCGGGAGGACAACGTCCGTACCGGCGATCTCGGCGGGAAGGCGACGACCAAGGAACTTGCTCAGGCGGTCATCCGGCGGCTCGTCTGAGGGCCGAGTGACATCGGGCGGGACGAAACCCCCCTTCATTTCACTTCCCGCCCCTTTCACAGGGGGCGGATCAGGCCATCTGCTCGTGGATCCACTTCGCCGCGGCGAGCGTCCGCGCATCGTCGGCGAACCGGCCGATCACCTGCAGCCCCACCGGCAACCCGCGCGGACCGCGCGCGACCGGCACCGTGATGCACGGCACGTGCAGCAGGGTCCACACGCGGTTCATCACCGGGTTGCCGGTTGAATCGAGTCCCTCCGGCGCTTCGCCGGTCGCGCTCGGCGCGATCAGGACGTGGCACTCGTCGATCGCGCTGGAGAACGACATGCGGCAGGAGCGCGCGAGGAGCCGCGCGCGGTCGTAGCGCTCGGAGGTGACCTGCCGGCTCGCTTCCAGCAGCTCGCGCAGCCGCGTGCTGAGCCGCACGCCGTGGACCGCGTACTCGTGCGCCAGGTTGCGGGCGATCTCGTAGCCGAGAATGTCGCCGTGTGCATCGCCGAGGCCGGCGAAATCCTGCGGCAGCTCGACCTGGCTCACGCGCGCGCCCGCGGCGGACAGCTTCCGCGCCACCGCGTCCAGCGCCTCGCCGACCTCGGGCTTGACTTGGTTCCAGTCGTGCGTGCGGCACAGCCCGATGCGCAGCTTGGACGCCGCGGGCAACATGACGAGCTCGGCGCGGCCGGTGAGCGCGCCGACGAGCAGCGCCGCGTCGTCCACGGTTCGCGACAGCGCGCCGAACGTATCGAGACTCTCGGCGAGGAGCTTCACGCCCGCACGGCTCAGGGTGCCGAAGCTCGGCTTGTAGCCGACGACGCCGCAGAAGCTCGCCGGCCGGATAATCGAGCCCACCGTCTGCGAGCCGAACGCGAGCGGGACCATCTCGTCGGCCACCGCCGCCGCCGAGCCGCTCGACGAGCCGCCTGGGGTGTGCTCGTAGCCGCGTGGGTTGCGGGTGGCGGCGGCAGTGAACGTCGCAAACTCGGTGGTCACCGTCTTCCCGACTACCACCGCGCCGGAGGAACGCGCGGCGGCGACGCAGGCCGCGTCCCACGCCGGGCGATGCCAGGCGTAGATCGGCGAGCCGTACGCGGTCGGCATGTCGGCGGTGTCCATGAGGTCCTTGACCCCGACCGGGATGCCGTGGAGCGGCCCGCGGATCGGTCCCGCGTCGAGCACATGCGCCTGGCCGCGGGCGCGATCGGGATCGAGGAACGCCCAGGCGTGGATCGTGGACTCGCGCGCGGCGATGCGCGCGAGGCAGTCCTCGACGACGTCGATCGCGCGGATATCGCGCCGCTGCAGCCGCGGCGCCAGCGCGCTCGCGGACAGCTGGTTAAGGTTCGCCATTCGCACTCCTTTCGGGCGCTGGCCGCGGGCGTCGCCCTCCTCGCGACCTGCGAGTGCCGCGCTATACCGCCGCGATCGGCTGCACCTCGATGAGAAACGGCTCGCCGACGAGCCGGTCGATCATCAACAGCGTGTTCGGCGGGTAGTTGCCGTCGGGGAAAAACTGCGGGAACTCGCGCTTACGGAACGCCATGAACTTCGGGATGTCCTGCGAGTGCACGAGGTAGGTGGTGAATTGCACGACGTTCTTCCATCCTGCGCCGCAGGAGGCGAGCGCCGCCTCGATGTTCTTGAAGACCTGCACGCATTGCGCGTCGAAATCGTCCCCGCCGACGACGGTGCCGGCCTTGTCGGTCGCCAGCTGCCCGGCGATGAACAGCCACTCCGACGCGTTCTTGACGCGCGTGATCTGCGAGTACTGCCCGAGCGGCTTGCCCATACTGTCGGGGTTGAAAAGCGTGATCTCGGCCGGCATCGGCAGCTCCTCGAGCGGGTGGGTCCGGGCCTAGAATAGCGCAGCTCGCGAGGAGATCCCATGAACGCCCACGCCGCGCTGCGCATCCAGGAGGTCAACCCCGCCAAGCTCGCGATGCTCTATCGCAAGCAGTTCGAGCTCTGCGGTGTGAAGCCCGGCGAGACGATCGCGGTGGTCAGCGATCTGGGCACGCGCCGCGAGTATGTCCAGGCGGCATTCGCCGCCGCCGACGACCTTGGCGCCGATGTCTACGAGCTGTGCGTCAACTCGATCCCGTCCTGGACCAAAGTCGGCATCCCGACGATCGGCAAGTGCAAGGGCACGCTGGAGGCGGTGAGCGCCGCCGACATGCTGGTGATCTTCCATGTGCCCCTCTTCACCAGCTGGCTGAAGCAGGTCACGAGCGGCGGCACCCGGGTCCTGATGATCATCGACGCCCCCGACGATCTCGAGCAGCTCATGTCGCCGCCGGGCCTCAAGGAGGCGTGCAAGCACGCGGAATCGGTGTACCGCAAGACGAAACGGGTGCGCGTGACGACCGCCGCCGGCACCGATTTCTCCTACGAATGCGGCCAGTACCCGGTCATGACGCAGTGGGGCTACGCCGACGAGCCCGGCCATTTCGATCACTGGGGCGGCGGCCATATTCATACCTTCCCGAACGAAGGCAGCGCCAACGGCACCGTCGTCTTCCAACCCGGCGACATCGTGATCCTTCCCTATTGCCGGTACGTCGTCGACCCGGTACGGCTCGAGATCCGCGAGGGCCACGTCACGCGGATCGACGGCGGGCTCGACGCGAAACTCATGCGCGACTGGCTCGAGGACGGGAAGAACGGCGACCAGGACCGTGACCCGTACGCGGTTTCGCATTGCGGCTGGGGCCTGAACCCGCAGGCGCTGTGGTACGGGATCGCATTGAACGGTGACGACCCTGAGCGCCAGCGCGCGGCGGCGCGCACGTTCCCGGGCAACTTCCTGTTCTCGACCGGCCCGAATACCCAAGGCGGAGGGAAGCGCAGTACGAAGGGGCACTACGACGTGCCGATGCGCGACTGCACCGTCGCGCTCGACGGACGGGTGATCATCGAGCAGGGCCGGATCGTCGACCCGGCGATGCGGGTCGCGCGCGTGTCCCGCTGACCGGTGCGCCGGCGCCGCGACCTGCTTGCGATCCACTCGGTGCCTTGGTCGTGATCACCCGCCCCTCCGGTCCGGCCGGCCTCGCCTCGCGCCCGTCATCTCTCGCGGCGCCACGGTCGGGCTACACTCCGCCGTATGCCAGGAGGCTCCCACATGGACGAGGCTGCGGCGCAACGACCCGACGCCGATCTCATCCGCTCGCTCGAGGCGGCGAGCTATCACCCCTTGTGGGATCGCTACCAGCGCATCACGCCGATCGCGCCGCGCGAGCGCGACCGGCCGATGCACTGGCGCTGGCGTGACTTCGAGCCGCTCGCGGGCCGCGCGGCGAAGGAAGTGCCGATCGAGGACGTGGAACGGCGCGCGATCATCTGCGTCAACCCGGCCTTTGGCGGCGAGACCGTGACGACCTCCAATCTGATCGCCGCGTTCACGATCCTCGAGCCCGGCGATCACGCCGTGCCGCACCGGCACACCGCGGCGGCGATCCGCTTCTCGACGCGGGCCGAGGGCGCGGTGACGGTCGTCAACGGGCGTCGCTGCGAGATGAAGCCGGGCGATCTCGTGCTGACCCCGCCGATGAGCTGGCACGGGCACATCAACGAGTCGGATCACCGCACCTACTGGTTCGACGCGGCCAACATGCCGCTCGTCTGCGGCCTCGAGGCGAGCTTCTTCGAGCCGGGCAGCCGTACGGAGGGGAGCTTCTGGCAGGCGGCGGAGCGCACGCTCGCCCACGGCGCGGAGGTGAAGTACCGCTATCCGGGCGACGAGACGCGGAGGCTCCTCGAAGCGCTCGCCCCTTCGCCAGACGGCTCGAAGCTGCTGCGCTACACGAACGCCGGTACCGGCGGGGCGGTGATGCCGACGCTCGACTGTTACGCCGCGCGGCTGGCGAGTGGCGCCGCCACGCAGGCGGCTCGCACGACCTGGAACGCAGTGGTGCTGGTGGTTTCGGGCGAGGGCCGCTCGACGATCGGTGACACGACGTTCCAATGGTCGCAGCACGACGTCTTCAGCGTGCCCCATTGGACCTGGGCGAGCCATGAGGCACACGGCGGCGATGCCGACCTTTTCCTGGTCACGGACCGCTCGGTCTACGAGGCGCTCCACCTCGCGCGAATCGAAACGCGGTAGCCGTCCGCGCCCCGAAAAAAAACCCCCGGGCACCGCCCGGGGGCTCGTCACAAGAACGGCTAGCGCTCAGGCAGCCTTGGGCAGCTTGCCCACCGCTGCGGTCGCCGAAGCGACGTTCGCCTGCGCGATATCGGTTGCCTGCTTGGCGACCTTGGAGAAGCTGTCATACGCGGTGCTCGCCGCGCCCAGGGCCGTCTTCATCGCGGCAATCGCCACGTCTGAACCGGCCGGGGCGTTGCGCGCGAACTGGTCGAGCGCGCCGACGAAGCTCTTGTTGAGCACGCCCGCCTGGCCTTCGACGAGCCGGGTGAACTCGGCCTGCTGCTTGGTGGTGATCTCGTACACGCTGCGCGAGTAGGCGATGAACTTGTCGAGGCTTGGCTGCGCCGCCGCGGTGTTCAGGTTCACGTACTCCTGGACGTCGCGGGCGCTGAGCAGGGCGCGGGTGTGGTTGATCCCGTCCTCGAACGCCGCTTTCGTGGCGTTGAAGTTGAGCGCCGCAAGCGTTTCGAAGGCGGCGAAGCCGGACCTCGCGAGCGTGAAGAGGGTTTCGACGCCAGCGCGGGTCTGGGCGGTCATCTGGTCGGGGGTTGCGTACATGTCAATCTCCTATTTGGGGGGTGGATTCGGTGAACGCTATGTTGCGCTGCACAATCGATATACTACGCCGAATCCAAGCCCCGTCAAGGAAAATTTGTGCGTCGCAGCAAGCTGCGTGTCAAAAATGAAAAGTGTTCTCCGACAATATCTTGCGTAGGTTGGAATTGAGAGTGACCGCTTACATAAAGCTAAAACTTCAAGAAACTCGGTAGCCAGAGCGAGATCGCCGGAATATAGGTGACGAGCAAGAGGGCCACGCACATAGCGCCGTAGAACGGCCATAGCTCTTTCGACACCTCCTCCATGGTCACCTTGCCGATCGCGCAGCCGACGAAGAGCGTCGGCCCGACCGGCGGGGTGATCAGGCCTATCCCGAGGTTCAGGATCATGATCATCCCGAAATGCACCGGGTCGACCCCGAACTTCACCACCACCGGCAGCAGGATCGGCGTGCAGATCAGCAGCATCGGCGCGAGATCCATGAAGGTGCCGAGGAGCAGCAGCAGGAGGTTGATGAGGAACAGGAGGACGTACTTGTTCTCGGTGATCGTCAGGAAGAACCCGGTCGCCTTCGCCGGGATCTGCATGATCGCCATCATGTAGCCGAACCCGACCGAGAAGCCGATCAGCATCATCACCATCGCCACGGTCTTGACGACCCGGTGGACGAGCTTCGGCAGGTCGCGCCACTTGTAGTCGCGGTAAATGAACACCGTGACTAGGAACGCGTATACGCAGGCGACGGCGGCGGACTCGGTAGCGGTGAACACGCCCGAGAGGATTCCGCCCATGATGATGAAGATCGTGATCAGCCCCCAGAACGCGTCGAGCGCGATGCGCGGCACCTCGCGCAGCGGCACGGCCTCCTCTTTCGGGTAGCCGCGCTTGTGCGCGGTCCAGAGCACGAGCGCGATCAGGCACAGCCCGAACAGAAGGCCAGGAAAGACACCGGCCAGGAACAGGTGCGCGACCGAGATCGTGCCGCCCGCGGCGAGCGAGTAGATCACCGCGTTGTGCGAGGGCGGGATCATCAGCGCCTGGACCGAGCCGCAGATGGTGACGTTGGTCGCGAATACCTTCGGATACCCGCGCTTGACCATCTGCGGGATCATCACCGAACCGATCGAGGCGGTGTCGGCCACCGACGAGCCTGAGATGCAGCCGAAGAGCGTGCTCGCGAGGATGTTGACGAGCGCGAGGCCGCCGCGGATGAACGCCACGAAGACCTTGGCGAGGTTGATGAGCCGCATCGCCATGCCGCCCTCCGCCATGATCGCTCCGGCGAGCACGAAGAACGGGATCGCGAGCAGCGCGAAGTCGTCGGTGCCGTCGGAGATCTTCAGCATCACGGCCTCGAGCGGGATGTCCACCCAGAGCGCGGCGAGGATGGCGCCGAACCCGAGGGCATAGGCGACCGGCATGCCGATCGCGCAGAGGACGGCGAACGAGCCGAGCAGGATGACGATGTCCATGGCCTACTCCGCCGCCGACGGCTGGTCGCGGTACATGATCGACGTCTCCGGCGGCGGGCCGGCCCACAGCCGCTCGAGGATGAAGAGCAGGGTGAAGAACCCGCCGATCGGGATCGGCGTGTAGGTGAGCCCGACCGAGAGCCCGGGGAACTCGGCAATCGACTGATGCCACAGGGCCAGGCAGAGGTGCCCGCCGTATCCCACCATGAACAGGCAGATCGCCACCATGCACGCGTCGGCCACCCCGAGGAGGACGCGCCGCGCGACGGGGCCGACGGCCCTGACGAGCGCCTCCACCGCGATATGCACGTTCGCCCGGTAGACCGCCGCGCCGCCGAGGAACGAGAACATCACCATCATCAGCACCGACGCCGGCTCGGGCCACGACAGCGGGCTGTTCATGACGTAGCGCATGAACACGCCGAGCGGAATGATCAGCGTGATGACGATGAGCGCGGTACCGGAGACGACGATGCAGGCGAGATACAGCGCTTCCATCGCCTGCCGGTAGCGGGCCTTGAGGTCCATCTAGAGCGCCTCCCAAAAAACAGGCCGCCAGCGGCGGCCTGCTTCAGAACGAAATGCGAACGGCTACTTCGTCGCTTCGATGCGCTGGATCAGCGCCGTGTGCTTCGCGCCGTACTTCTCGCGGATCGGCTTGGTGGACTCGTAGAAAACCTTCTTGTCCACCTCGACGAACGTCACGCCGCCTGCCTTCAGCTTGGCCACCGACTCGGCGACCATCGCATCCCACAACGCGCGCTGCTCGGTCTGCGCCTCACGCGAGAGCTTGGCGATGAGCGCCTGGTCCTCCTTCGACATCTTGTCCCAGCTCGCCTTCGAGAACACGAGGATCTCGGGGATGATCAGGTGGCCGGTGAGGCTGTAGAACTTGGTGACCTGATAGTGGTTCTGCGTGAGCAGCGACGGCGGGTTGTTCTCCGCCCCGTCGACGACGCCGGTCTGGAGCGCGTTGTAGAGCTCGTTGAAGCCCATCGCGACGCCGTTCCCGCCCATAGCGTTCATCGTCTCGACGAAGATCGGGTTGCCCATCATGCGGATCTTCTGGCCCTTGAGATCGGCCGGCCCCTTGATCGGCTTCTTCGCGTAGACGCTGCGCGTGCCGGCGTCCATCCAGCACAGGCCCACCAGCTTCGCGTTCGGGTTGGCAGTGAGCTTGTCGAGCAGCTCTTTCCCGATCGGCCCGTCGATCACCGCGCGCATGTGCGCCTCGTCGCGGAACATGAACGGCAGGTTGAAGACGTTCAGCTCGTCGACGATCGGGCCCATCGGGCCGACCGAGATGCGCGCGATCTGCAGCGCCCCGACCTGCGCCTGCTCGATCATCTCCTTCTCGCCGCCGAGCTGCATGGCGGGGAACATCTGGATCGACAGCCGGCCGTTTGTCTGCGCCTCGAGCTTCTTGCCCATGCGCACCACGGCCTCGACCGTCGGATAGCCGAGCGCATGGACGTCGGTCGCCTTCATCACCATCTTCTGCTGGCCCGCGGCAAGCGGCGGCAGCCCCACCGCCGCGGCGGCGGCGAGCGAGCAAAGCAGGGTACGTCTCTTCATGGCTGGTCCTCTCCTCCGTGGATGTCGCGCGGGCGAAGATGCGCCGCGCGAACTTCAGTCGCAACCGTCCATCGATGTACACACACCTGGCGCGCGTTCACCGCTGCCGCAAATCGCGCCGATCTCCCGCGGGTACGCCAGTACCGTCCGTGGCGTCCGTCGGTAGCGCCATTCGTTGCTCGGTGCGTTGCTCCCCGAGTGCACCACATGTTATCGTACATCGTACAACCAAATTATACGAGGGCGGGCAGCAGCGGTGTCAAGCACTCTTTCTCCCCGCAACCGTCCGCGCCGCGCGTCGGCGGCACGGACGGTGCCGACCGGCCCCGGGCCGCGGCACGGCCGCAGCCTGACCGGGATGCTCGTCGACAGCATGACCGCCCGGATCGCCAAGCGCGAGCTCCGCCCCGGCGACAAGCTGCCGACGGAATCCGAGGTCATGGTGGCCTACGGCGTCAGCCGCACCGTGGTCCGCGAGGCGATCTCGCGGCTCCAGGCGGGAGGGCTGGTGGAGACCCGCCAGGGCGTGGGCACGTTCGTCCTGCAGCGCGCCGCGCACGGGCCGTTCCGGGTCGACCCGGCCGAGCTCGCGACGATCGAAGAGGTGATCGGGGTCCTCGAGCTGCGCATCGCGATCGAGGCCGAGGCGGCGGCGCTCGCGGCCCAGCGCCGCAGCGACGGCCAGCTCGCCGAGATGCGAAAAGCGCTCGATGCGTTCGCACTGAGCGTCGAGGAAGCGGGCGACGCGGTGAACCCCGACTTCCGCTTCCATCTCGAGGTCGCGCTCGCCGCCGGCAACCGGCACTTCGCCGACCTCATGACGCATCTCGGCACGGTCATCATTCCGCGCGCGCGGGTGAACACCGCCCGCCTCGCCCAGGAAGCGCGCTCCGCGTACCTCCGCCGCGTCGGCCGCGAGCACGAGGCGATCTACGCTGCCATCGCGCGCCGCGACGCCGACGCGGCGCGCGAGGCGATGCGCACTCATCTCGCCAACAGCCGCGAGCGCCTCAAGCGCGCACACGAGCGCGCCGGGTCGCCGCTCGGCTGAGAACAAAGGGGGCCACATCACAGATGAAGACCGTTCTGATCACCGGCGCCGCGGGCGATGTCGGCTCGCATCTGCGCCGCGAGCTCGCCGGGCGCTACAAGCTCCGGCTGTCGGACATCCGGCCGATCAAGGATCTCGCCAAGGGCGAAACCTTCGTGCGCGCCGACGTTTCGAAGCTCCCCGAGATGCTGCGCGCCACCAAAGGCGTGGACGCGCTCGTCCACCTCGGCGCGTGGCCGGTCGAGGGCGACTGGCCGCTCATCCTGTCGTCGAACATCATCGGCTGCTACAACGGCTTCGAGGCTGCGCGCCGCAACCAGGTGAAGCGGGTCGTGTTCGCCTCGTCGAACCACGCGGTCGGGTTCTACCGCCGCGACGACACCATCGACCACCGCGCCCAGCCGAAGCCCGACAGCCGCTACGGCGTCTCGAAAGCGTTCGGCGAGGCGCTGGGCAGCCTCTATGCCGAGAAGTACGGGCTCGAGGTGTGCTGCATACGCATCGGTAACGTCAACCCGGTCCCGCTCGACAAGCGGCGACTCGCGATCTGGTTGAGCCCGCGCGATCTCGCGCAGCTCGTCGCGATCGCGATCGAGCACCCGGAGATCCGCTTCGAGATCGTATACGGCATTTCCGACAACCACCGGACCTGGTACGACAACTCGAACGCCGAGCGCCTCGGCTACCGGCCGCAGGACAAGAGCGAGGCCTACGCCGCCGAGATCCTCGCCAAGCACGTGGACAATCCCGACCCGCTGGTCGAGCGCTACCAGGGCGGCACGTTCGTCGCTGCGGAAACGGGCGGCGACCCGAGCCGATCGCGGCCGCTCCCGCGTCGACCAACGCCCGCCCGGAAGAAGCCGGCGAAGAAAGCCGGCAAGGGGAAGAAGAAATGAGCGAGCGAGCGCCGCGTATCGCCGTACCGCGCGGTGCGTGCGACACGCACATGCACATCTACGACACCGCGGTGCCGAGCGCGCCCGGCGGGCCGCCGCTGCCCGGAAACTTTCCGGTAGCGGCGTACCAAGGGCTGCAGCGGCGGCTCGGGTTGGAGAGAGTGATCGTGGTCCAGCCGAATGCGTATCAGGACGACAACCGCGTGACGCTGGCGGCGATCGCGGCGCTCGGTCCGGGGGCGAAAGGCGTCGGCGTCGTGAAGCCCGGCGTGAGCGACGCCGAAATCGATCGGCTCACGCGGGGCGGGATCGTCGCGCAGCGCATCTTCCAGCTCCCCGCGGGTGCGGTCGGCTTCGACAAGATGGACGAAGTCATGGCGCGCGTAGGGAACTTCGGCTGGCACGCCAACATCCAGCTCGACGGCCGCGAGCTGCCGCAATACGAGGCGCAGATCAAGCGCCTCGAAGGGAAGTTCGTCATCGATCACGTCGGCAAGTTCCTCGAGCCCGTCGCGCCCGATCACGCGGCGTTCAAGTCGCTGCTGCGTCTCGTCGACACCGGCCGCTGCTGGGTGAAGCTCTCGGCGCCCTACGAGGTGTCGAAGACCGGCGCGCCGAAGTACGCGGACGTCGGGCGTCTGGCGAAAGCGCTCGTCAGGCATGCCCCGGAGCGGATGCTGTGGGCGAGCAACTGGCCGCATCCGTCGGTGCCGAAGGACGCCCGGCCCGACGACGCCGATCTCGCCGATCTCCTGCTCGAGTGGGCGGAGGACGATGTGACGCGCCGCAAGATCCTGGTCGACAACCCGGGCGCGTTCTACGGGTACGCGCCGGCTTGAACGGCTTCCACGTGGCGGTCGGCGAGACCGCCGAAGTGTCCAAGACGCTGACCGAGACCGACATCGCGCTCTTCAGCGCGATCTCGGGCGACTTCGACCCCGTCCACGTCGACGAGAGCTACGCCCGCTCGACGCAGTTCGGCCGCCGGATCGCGCACGGGATCCTCTCGATGGCGCTCCTCTCCACGGTGTCGGCGATGATCAGCGCTCGCGCGCGCGAACGGGGCGCGACCGGCACGTCGGTCTCGCTGGGCTACGACCGCATCCGGTTTCTCAAGCCGGTCTTCATCGGCGACACGCTGACCGCGCGCTACACCATTCTCGAGCTCGACCCGGACTCGCGGCGCAGCCGCTCGAAGGTCGAAGTCTTCAAGGACGGCGGCGAGCTTGCCGTCGCGGGGGAGCACATCATGAAGTGGCTGCCCCCGCCGGCATGAGCGCGACGGCCAGTCCGCTGCTCGCCGAGCGCCATCTGCAGATCCGCGATGCGGTCCGCAGGTTCGCCGACGAGCGGATCCGCCCGATCGCGAACGAGCTCGACGAATCGGAACGCTTTCCGGCCGCGCTCTATTCGGAGATGGCCGCGCTGGGCTTGTTCGGCATCGCGATTCCGGAGTCGCTCGGCGGCGCCGGCGGCGACGCCCTCGCGTACGCGGTCGTAATGGAGGAGCTCGCGCGCGGCTACGCCTCGGTAGCCGACCAGTGCGGTCTGGTGGAGCTCGTCGGGACGCTCCTCGCCGCGTACGGCACCCCCGAGCAGCAGGAACGCTACCTCCGGCCGCTGCTGAAGGCGGAGCGTCGCTGCGCCTATGCGCTGACCGAAAGCGAGGCAGGCTCCGATCTTTCGAACCTGCGGACGACGGCGACGCGAACGGCCGAGGGCTGGACGCTTTCGGGAGCCAAGCTCTGGATCCACAACGCCCCGGTATGCGATTTCGCGTGCGTGCTCGCGCGCAGCGACCCGACCCCCCCGGCACTCGGCGCCACCCCCCGTGACAGGGGGGCGAGGCATCGCGGAATGAGCATCTTCCTCGTCGACCGCGATCGCCCCGGCTTCGCCGTGGGGCGCACGGAGCACAAGATGGGGCAGCGCGCCTCGCAGGTCGGCGCGCTCGACTTCCACGAGGTGGCGCTTCCGGTCGGCGCGCTCCTCGGGCCCGAGGGACGCGGCTTCCACCTGATGATGAGCGTGCTCGACAAGGGCCGGATCGGCATCGGCGCGCTCGCGGTCGGCATCGTGCAGGCAGCGCTGGACGCCTCGATCGACTATGCCAAGGCGCGGCGGCAGTTCGATAAGCCGATTGCCGAGTTCCAGGCGGTACAGTGGATGATCGCGGACATGGCGCAAGGACGCGCATGCCGCGCGCCTGATGGTGCACGCCGCGGCGGCGAAGCTCGACGCGGGCGAGCGCGCCACCATCGAAGCCTCGATGGCGAAATGCTTCGCCAGCGACGCCGCCGTGGCGCACACCGCGAACGCGGTGCAGATCCACGGCGGGTCGGGCTACATCCGCGGGTTCGAGGTCGAGCGCCTCTATCGCGACGCGAAGATCACGCAGATCTACGAGGGCACCAACCAGATCCAGCGGATGATCATCGCGCGACAGCTCCTGGGGAGCTGACCGGCGCGCTACGCCAAGTGCTTTTTCAGGAACGCGAGCGTCCTGGAGTTCGCCAGCTCCGCGGCCGCCTGGTCGTAGTGGTCGCCCTTGTGGCGCGCGAACGCGTGGTCGACACCGGGGTAGCTGTAGACCTCGACGCCGGCGATCCCCTTCAGCCCCTCTTTCACCTTGGCCTGCGCTTCCCGCGGTACGAACTTGTCGAGCTCGGCGATGTGCAGCATAAGCGGCTGCTTGATATTGCCCTTCTCGCCCAGCACGCCGTCGAGCCCCACGCCGTAGTAACCGACCGATGCGTCGATATCGGTGCGGGTCGCCGTCAGGAACGCGAGCTTGCCGCCGAGGCAGTAGCCGATGCAGCCGACCTTGCCGCTGCATTCGGGCCGGCCCCGCAACGCCTTGATCGTCGCGGCGACGTCTTTGACGCCGGCATCGACATCGAATTTCTGGAAACACTCGAAGGCACGTTTCCAGCCCGCCTCCGAATAGTCGAGATCGATTCCCGGCTCCATCCGCCAGAAAAGATCGGGGGCAAGCGTGACGAAGCCCTGTCTCGCGTACTCCTCGCAGACGTAGCGGACGTTTTCGTTGATGCCGAAGATCTCCTGCTCGACCACGAGGCCGGGGCCCTTGCCCGAAGGCGGCAGGCAGAGGTAGCCGCGGAACTTGCCGCCGTCGGCGGCGGTGATGTCGATGTAGGTGCCAGGCATGAGAGTCTCCTTTCGCTAGGGAAACCGGGGAGGCGCTAGTCTACGCGGCAGCGTGACACGCCGCCCGTGGTTGCGCGATGATCGCGCTCTCCCGCGCTTCTGGAGAACCCGATGACCGTGCCGACCACCGACCGCCGCCGCGCCGCGGTGCGCGACACGATCGAGCGCCTGCGCGCCGCGCTGCCCGCCGGGCCGCTCGCGCGCGAGCGGCTCGAAGCGGCCAAGCCGCTCTTGATCGACCTCGCCGCGCGCACCGAGCTGTTTCCACCGGAGCATTTCCCGATCGCCCCCGGCCAGCCCGGCGCCGTCTACCACCTCGCCGAGGACGACGACGGCGGCTTCGCGATGTATCTGTCCACCGCGCTACCGGGGAAGAATCAGCCGCCGCACAACCATACGACGTGGGCGATGATCTCCGGTGTACGCGGGCACGAGCACAACGTCGTGTACCGCCGCACCGACGCGGGGGAGACGCCCGGCCGCGGGTCGCTCGAAAAGATCGGCGAGCTCACCGTGCAGCGCGGCAACGCGATCGCGTTCATGCCGAACGACTTCCACACCATCCAGAACGCCGGCGAGAGCGCGAACATGCACGTGCACTGCTACGGCCATACGCTCGAGGACCTGCCGCTGCGCATCCGGTTCGAGAGCGCGCAGGGCGGTGAGCACAAGCAGTTTCGCGCCAAGCCGGAGATCCTGAGCCCGCTCGTCGCTGCGGGCGAGCTCGCGCAGATGCTCGAGGACGGCGGCGAGCTGGCCCTGCTCGACGTGCGCGAGGAGGGCGTGTTCGCGACGGGCCACCTGTTCCACGCCGTCCCGCTGCCGCTGTCGCGTCTCGAGCTCAAACTCGACCGGCTCGTGCCGCGACGCTCGACGCGCATCGTGCTCTGCGACGACGGCGACGCGCTCGCGCAACGCGCGGCGGCGAAGCTGCGCGGCTTCGGCTATCGCGACGTCTCGATCCTCGCCGGCGGGGTGGCAGCCTGGCGCGCACTCGGGCGCGAGCTCTTTGCCGGCGTGCACGTGCCGAGCAAGGCGTTCGGCGAGCACGTCGAGCATCGCGACGGCACGCCGTCGATCACCCCCGAGGAGCTAGCCGCGATGCAAGCCGGCGGCGAGAAGATGGTCGTACTCGACAGCCGGCCCCTCAGCGAGTTCCAGCGCATGAGCCTCCCCGGTGCGGTCGACTGCCCGGGTGCGGAGCTCGTGCATCGCATCTTCGAGGTCGCGCCGGATCCCGACACGCTGGTGGTCGTGAACTGCGCCGGCCGCACGCGATCGATCATCGGCGCGCAGTCGCTCCGTAACGCCGGCGCGCCGCACCGCGTCGTCGCGCTGCGCAACGGCACCATGGGCTGGACGCTCGCCGGGTTCGAGCTCGAGCGCGGCAAGCGCGGCGCCGCCCCGGCGCCGGGTGCGGCGGCGCTCGAGAAAGCGCGCACCGCGGCGCGCCGCGTCGCCGAGCGGTTCGGCGTGCGGTACGCGAGCGCCGATGACCTGCACCGCTGGGAGAGCGAAAGCGACCGCACGCTATACGTCCTCGACGTCCGCACGCCGGAGGAGTTCCTCGCCGGTCATCTGCCCCGAGTCCGGAGCGCGCCCGGCGGCCAGCTCGTGCAAGCGACCGACGCCTACGTCGGCGTGCGGAACGCGCGCATCGTGCTCGTCGACGCCGAGGACGTGCGCGCCGTCATGACCGCATCGTGGCTCGCGCAGATGGGCTGGCGGGATGTGTTCGTCTGGCGCGAAGCGATGTCGGGCGCAAAGCTCGTCGCGGGTCCCGTGCCGGAGGATGTCCTGGGGCTCGTGGGCGCAGCAGCTCCGAGCCTGTCCCCGGCCGAGCTGACGGCACTGCTCGATCGCGAGCAGGCGATCGTCGTGGATCTCGCGACGAGCCTCGAACATCGGCGCGGTCACATCCCCGGCGCGTGGTTCGCGGTGCGTGCACGGCTCGCGCAGGCTCTCCCGAAGCTCGAACGCAGCCGCGCGCTCGTCCTTGCCTCGCCGGACGGCGTGCTCGCGCGGCTCGCCGCGGCCGAGGCCGCGGCGCTGTGGGAAACACCGGTTTCGGTCCTCGATGGCGGTACCGCCGCCTGGTCGGCAGCAGGGCTCGCGCTCGACGAGGGGAGCGAGCGCATGCTTGATGAGGCGCCCGACGTCTACCACCTCCCCTACGACAACGCGGGCGGCGTCGAGAAGGCGATGCGCGACTATCTGACGTGGGAGGTTGCGCTCGTCGAGCAGCTCGCGCGCGAGGGGGTGCGGTATCCGGAGTTCCCCGCGTCCGCCTCCGTGTAAGCGGCGTGCGAGGTCAAGCGTAGCGGTGCCGCGGGGGCGCGCCCGCTAGCTAACAAGGCGGTGCGAAGTGAAAAGAAGCGAAGGGTTTCTCCGCGGCCGAGCCAAGGAACCTGCCCATCAGCTGCGGAATGTCAGCCGCGCGGTCATCGACTTCAGCTTGTCGAGGATCGTCTGGCCGAGCTTTGAGTCGCGCGCGGCCGCCGACGATCGCACGCGCTGGGTCTTCACCAGATCGGGAGATTGCCGGAACGCGTAGTAGCGCTCGAGCGCCGCGACGATGTGGCTCTGGAGCAGGGTCAGGTTCACCGGCTTGTTCACGAAGCGGAAGATCCGCGCCTCGTTGATGAGACTGATGATCAGCTCCGAGTCCGAGGCACCGGTCGTGACGATCACCAGCGTCTGCGGATGCTCCTGCTTGAGCAGCTTGAAGAGCACCGTGTTGTCGACCCGCCGCGACTCGAGGTCGGCGATCAGGACTGCGATCTCGTTCACCGCCAGCGCGTGCAGCGCGTCGTCGAGCGAGTTGGCGTGCACGACGCGGCAGAGGTCGCCCGACATCTCGCGCGCGGCGCGCGCGAGCGGCGCATCGTCCAGCACGAGCGTCGCGACGTCGATCGTGGAGCGCGTTGCCGCGCGCGGCGGCGGGCTCGCCTCGAGCGCGATCGCGATCGTAACCGCCTCGTCGATCGTCGCTTTGAGGTCGTCCTGGTTCCACGGCTTGGAGACGAACCGGAACACCTCGCCGTCGTTCACCGACCCGACGATCGCCGCGAGATCGGAGTAGCCGGTGAGCAGCATCCGCACCGAGTTCGGGGCGACGAGCTTCAGCTCGCGTAGCAGTTCCACGCCGAGCATTCCCGGCATCCGCTGATCGCTGACGATGACGTGGAATGGGCGCCCCTTCGCCAGCTGGAGCGCCTGCTCGCCGCTGGTCGCGACCGTGACGTCGTAGCTGTCGCGGAAGAGCGCCGTGAGCGCGTTCAGCACCCGCTCTTCGTCGTCGACGAAGAGCACCGCCGGCTGCTTCCGGCCAGGCGACCCCTGCGACTTGATCTCCCGCGGCTCGGCCTTGATCTCGGTTGCGCCGGCGCCGGCGGCGATCGCGCGGCGCAGCGCGCTGACTTTCGTAGCGCGGAAGCGATGCGTCCCCGAGGGCGTCTCCTGCTCGGCAAGGCGCGGTGAGGTGATCTCGTGCTCACCGGAGTCGGACATGCGCACGCTGAACGGCTTGTCGTCGAAAGCGAGATGCAGCGCTTCGTGGAACTGGCGCGCGCTCCGGAACCGGTCCTCGGGTCGCTTCGAAAGCCCCTTGATCAGGACGCGGTCCATCTCCTTCGGCAGCCGCGGCTCGAGCGTCGAGGGCAGCCCCGGCGACGTCTCGAGAATCTGGCGCATCAGGCCCACGCCCTGTCCCTCGAACGGGCGGCGGCCGGTCAGCACCTCGTACACGATCACCGCGGCCGAGTAGACGTCGCTCCGCTCGTCGGCGGCCTGGCCGTCGAACTGCTCGGGCGCCATGTAGTACGGCGTGCCGAGCACCTCGCCCATCAGCGTGAGGTGCGACTGCTCGAGCCGGGCTATGCCGAAGTCGCTGATCTTCGCCACGCCCATCTCGCTCACCAGCAGGTTCCCCGGCTTGATGTCGCGATGGATGACCCCGCGCGAATGCGAATACTCGAGGCCTTCGAGCAGGTTGTCGAGAATCTCGGGAAAGCTCTTCAGCTCCGGCCGGAAGCCGGCAACCAGATGATCGCGGAGGGAGCACCCCGGGACGCACTCCATGGCGATGAACGCGCTGTCGGCGTCCTCGCCATACTCGTAGATCGCGACGATGTTCGGGTGATGAAGGCTGCCGGCGGCCTGCGCCTCGCGCTTGAAGCGCTCGAGCACGCTCTCGGCGTCGGCCGGGTCGAGGTCGCGGCGGCGGATGACCTTCAGCGCGACCTCGCGCTTGATCACCGGGTCCTGGCCGCGGTAGACGACGCCCATCCCGCCGCGGCCGAGCTCGCCGATGATCTGGTATTTGCCGACCCGGTCCGGACGGTCGTAGCGCACTTACGCGGCCTCCGCCATGAGCGCCGGCCGGACCGGCAGCGTCACGGTGAACCTCGTGCCGACGCCGACCTTCGACTGGACGTCGATGCGGCCGCCGTGGCTCTCGATGATCTTGTACGAGATCGAGAGACCGAGCCCGGTGCCTTTGCCGACCTCTTTGGTGGTGAAGAACGGGTCGAAGATCTTCGGCAGAACGTCGGGCGGAATGCCGTGCCCGTTGTCGGCGAACTCGACCGCGACCCGCTCGGCGTCGGGCTGGAACGTGCGCACGGTAATGACGCCGCCGTCCTCGGCGGTAGCCTGGGCGGCGTTGGTGAGGAGATTCAGGAACACCTGGTTCATCTGCGACGGCGCACAGGCAACCCTAGGGATCGACCCGAGGATCTTGTTCACCTTGCGGTGCTTGAGTTGGTTCTTCGCGATCGTCAGGGCCGAGGCGATACCTTCGTTCAGGTCGAACTCGGCGACCTTACTGCGGTCGAGTCGCGCGAAGTTCTTCAGGTTCGTGACCAGCTCGGCGATCTGGCCGATGCCGTATAGGCCGTCCTTCACCAGGCCGTCGAGATCCGGGAAAGCGCCGCCCGAGTGGGCCTCGCCGAGCGACTGCGAGGTAGCCGCGAACTGCGACGCGAGCTCGGCTTCGCTCACCTGGTCCGAGTGCAGCATGCCGATCAGCTTCTCGGCCTGCGCGAGCGCCAGTGCGACCTTGGGCATGCGGCCGTTCACCGTTTCGAGGCTCGCCTTGACGTACGCGAGCGGCGTGTTCACCTCGTGCGCCACGCCGGCGACCATCTGCCCGAGCGAGGACATCTTTTCGCTCTGAATCAGGAGCGCCTCCTGCTCCTTCAACTGTCCCATCGCGGCCTTGAGGTCACGGGTGCGCTCCTCCACGCGATGCTCCAGGAACTCGTTTGCATCACGGAGCTTCTGGTTGAGCGAGGTGATCGCCCGGTAGCTGCCGGTGAGCCGCCAGGCAAGCCAGGCCGCGAAGAGCAGCAGCAGGCCTGAGTAGACGAGGAGATACATGCGGAAGCGCTCGGCGTCGGCGAGCGAATCGCCGAACCCCTGCTCGAACGCGCGCAGCGCCGTTTCGAGCCGCGGGCCGGTGGAGGCGAAGTAGGCGTCGCGGAAGCGCCCGTCCTCGGCGACCTTGTCGGCGAGCGCCTTGCGCGCGGCCGTCGCGACGCGCTCCACGTCGGGTCGCGCGGAGTCCGGCACCTCCGCCGCGGCGAGCTCCGCGATCGCGCTCTCGGCGCTCTTCGCGGTGGCGGCGGACGGCTGCGCGACGAAGCCGAGCACCGCCTCGTGCGCCCGCTCGGCATCGCGGGCGACGGCCGGCGGAATCCCCACCGCCCGCTCGCGCGCCAGGCCCGCGAAAGACTCGTACGAGCGCTTGAGCTCGGCTGCGGCCTGGGCGTAGCCTGCGTTGGCCGCGGCGAATGCGTCGACCGCCTTCGTCTTCGCCTCGAACGCTTCCTTCAATCCGGCGAGCGCCGAGGGGGGGAGGGGATTGTCGAGAGACTGCACTTTCATCGCCAGGAGGGCGTGGATCCGTGCGAGCCTCGTCGGCTCGACCGACGAGCGCTGCGCCCCGGCTGCGCCCGCGGCGAGCCGCGTTCCGATCAGCCAATCGTTCCAGCGGCCGTCCATCTCCCGCAGCTCGCGCAGAGCGGCGAGGACATCGGTCGCCGCGGTGAGCTCGACCGCGCGCGCCTTGACGTATAGAAAGCCCCAGCCGCCGAACAGCAGGATTGCGATGGCGGCCACCGCGGCGTAACGCAGCGGTCTCGCGACGGCGGCCCAGGTCCCGATCTGGACGCTCATGCCCGGACGCTCGACGAAGCCCGGTCCATGGCCTCGGGCCGGCGCGGGTGGTAAGCCGGGTTGACAGGGCTAAGTTTCAGAATCGGCACGTGAATCCGGTGGCTTCAAGCGGCGCAAAGTATATGCCAGCGGCAAGTGCCCCGCGCGGTACAACTTGGCTAGGTCGGGCCGGCGGTCGGGTGCAGTTGACAGTCTGTGACAATTGCGCCGGCGCGTTGGTCGCCGCGGTCGGGCTCACTCGGGCGCGCCCGCCCACCGCTGGACGCAAGCCCAGGCGACGAGTGCCGCGTCGACCGTGAACAGATGAGGCGCTTGTAGCCGTTCGTGGACTTCATCGAGCCGAAGCAGCTCGAACCCGGCGACTTCGCCGTCCTCGTTGCGCGGGGCAAAGCCCGGCGGCAACATGAGGTCGAAGGCGTCGACCTCGTTGGAGTCGAGGCCGTCGGGCACGAGGTAGTCGAACGCGAGCGATTCGCGCGGCCGCGCCCGTCGCGCAAGCTCGAATGGAACGCCCGCCTCCTCGCGGCACTCCTTGAGCAGCGTTTGCCACGCGTCGAGCCCGGCGGCGATGCCGCCGCCGACGAGATTGTCGAGCTTGTCCGGATCGTTCGGCTTGGTCGCGCTGCGGCGGGCGATCCACATCGCGACGCCGGCCGCGCTCTGGACGAGGCCGTTGAGATGAACCGCGCGCCCGCGAATGCCGAACCGCTTGACCGCGGCGCGCTCGATGCAGGCGAGCGGCTCGCCGCTCGCCTCCGCGTAGACCTCGTGTAGTTCGTCGCGCCACCCCCCGATGAGACTCTCGGCCCGCAGGGCTTCGGCGACGCGCGCCAGCGCTCCGGTCCGGGCCGCCGCGGTGGCGAGCGTAGCGACCAGCGTGACGCGCTCGGGCTCGCAGTCGAAGACATCCGGAAAGCGGGCGAGGACCTGCGCGAATTCCGGACGCACCCAGCCGAACCGCCGCTCCGCGGCGCGCAGCGGGAGGAACGCAGCGTAGTCGACCGCGAGCGCCTCGGTCAGCCAGGCGGGCGGGCTAGCCATCGGCCGGGAGCTCCAACACCACGCGCGCGACGCGATCGAGCACCGCATCGACGCTCGCGATCGCCTCGACGCCGGCCAGCGGCGGCGCGGCGGCGAGCGCCAGCACCGTCTTCCCGAACTGTAGGCCGAACGCGATTTCCGAGAGCGTGCCGTAGCCACCGCCGATGGCGACCAGGGCGAGTGCGGCGCGCGCGATGATCGCATTCCGCGCGACGCCGATGCCGGTCGCGATCGGAATCGTCACCCACGGATTCGCGGTTCGCCAGTCGGCATCCGGCAGCACTCCGACGACGATGCCGCCGGCCTCAGTAGCGCCGCGCGATACCGACGTCATGACGCCGGCGAGGCCGCCGCAAAGCACGACGAGGCCCATATCGGCGAGGTCCCGGCCGAGCGCGTGCGCCTGCTCGAGCTGCGTCGCGGTGGCCTCGCGCGCACCGATCACGCCGATCGGGGGACGGCACGGGCCGGCGCTCTCGCGCTGGAGCCAGCGCACCGCCGCCCGCAATTCGACAGGCGAGCTGCCCGCCGCCGCGTTCGTTTCGTCCGCGCGGCCGGTCTCCGCTCTCCAGACGCGGGCCGCAGGATCGAAGCGGCCAAACCGGGCGTGGCGCAGGCTGCCGGCGTTGCGATCGAGGAACAGTCGGGAACTCATCGCAGCGCGGGCGACTCTACTCCAAAGCGGTCCGGTACGAGTGCGCGTCGGCTGGTGGTCATGCTCGTGTCATCGGACGCGCCTACCCTTCGTGAGCCCCGCTCGTCCCCCACGCAGCAGCAGGAGGAATTGCGATGTCGCTCCTTCACGACAGGACGCTTGCGCTCGACGCGCAGATCGCCGTCGGTGCCGGATACGCCGCGCTCACGCGCGACGCGGTGCCGGTCTACGAGGCCGCGTGCTTCGCGCTCGAGGACACTTGGACGGTGCGCGACGCCGAGCGGCTCGCCGCCCGCGAGCCCGAGCGCGACTGGCGCATCCATCTCGTCGCGCTGCGCGACGAGCGCCACTATCGGCGGAGCAACGCCGGCGAGTGGATACTGTACGAGCGAGGGTACGGCTTATCTTGACCGGGGTTCCCGATCGCGATCGCCCCGATGAAAGGGGGTCGGCCGCCGGGCGAATGTCGAGGGCGACCGGAGGCTTCCGGACACGGCCCCGAACCTCCCGCCCCGGCTCGCGCTAGGCACCCCCTAAGCAGGGGGGCTAGGAATCAGTCGAACGCGCGGTTGGGATACGCGTCGACGAACGTCACGAGCGAGTCGAGAAAATACGGCGGCACGTCCGCCGTGTCGTCCTCGACCCAGCGATGCGCCGCACGCTTGCCGGCTTCGACGCATTCCTTGAGGGTCTCGAAAGAGTCGAGGCGCCGCTCGTCCGAGAGCAGGCGCCAGCGGTCCGAGATGCCGTAAAGGTCGGCGTCGGAATCCTTACCGAAGATGCCCTCGGTATCGATCACAGCCAGATAGTAGGTCGCGACCTCGGCGCCCCACTGATCGCACAGCTCGATCTGGCGCTTCGACAGTCGCGCGTAACTTGCGCGAAAGCCCATCTGCTTCAGCCGGTGCGCCTGCGCGAGCCCGATGGCGAACCCGAGCGTGAAGGCGGCGAACGCCGGGTGGAACAATGCATGGCGCGTGAGGTCTTCGCGCCGATCGCCGGCGACCGCGACCGAGTGGCGCATCACGACGTGCAGATCCTTCACGTGCTTCAGCCCGAACGGCACGTCGACGAGCGCGTCGAGACCTTCCTCCTGCTCGAGCAGCTGGAAGAGCGGGTTGCCCGCGGTCATCGACAGCTCGCCGCTGTTCGAGGTCTTGCCCCAGGAGATGTAGTCGTCGTCGGTCATGGCGCCGCCGTCCGCGTTCGGGTCGAGCTTCGCCCGGCGGAATCCCAGCGATGAGACCAATGATGATGTTGCCATTAAGGAGCGCTTCGTCGGTCTGATGTTAGAGCTGCCGCGTGTCCGGGCGCGGCAAGCGGAGTGTCGAGGGAGGGGGCAGGCGTTGCACTGGAATCTCACGCCGCGGAGGTCCTGCCCTGCCGCGGACGCCCCCACCGTAGCAAGAACGATACCGAAGGTCACCTGGCACTGCGCAGGGCATCACGTCCAGCCGTGAACATCGGGTGGCACCGCCCGGCAAATCATTGATTCGCGGCCGCTTCGCGCCACGGCCGGCGAGCGCCCGACGCGGTGCGCCACCCGCGTGCTGACAGCGGCTCGACGCTTCCGGGCGTCGGCGGATCGGCAAGATGGACTAACTCTGGCAGGGCGACGGGCGGAAGCGGTGCCAAGCCCGCGCCTGGACTGCGCTGTGAAAACGCGCTGCAAACGAGGGTCCCATCGCGCCGGGGGTCTTAGTTCCCGCGCACTAATCTGTCTCCCGGATGTTCCGCATCGCACGCGGTGCCGATACTTGCGGCGCAAGCGAGAACAAACGTTCTTCCTTAACCACCGTGAAACGAAAGGACCATCACGATGAAACGCAACCTGATCGCCGCCACCGTCGTTGCACTCGGACTCGCCGCCACCGCTGCCGTCGCCGACCCCACGCTGGAGCTGTATTCGGTCCAGTCCGAGGGCTTCAAGGCGCCGGAAGCGACCTCGTACCAGGCCGGCTCGCGCATCTCGGGCGCACCGGTGATGCTCGAGGACACGACGCCGTTCAACCCCTAATCACGCAGCAAAAAGTGTGTCGGCGGGGCGCGATTCCCGCGCTCCGCGGCACACGCAAGGAAATCCACCATGGGTGCCGCACTCCTCCAAAGCGTGCTCGTCTTCGTCGCCGGGACGATCCTCCCCACCGCGCCGCTGGCCGATCAGTCCGGCGGATTGCCCGAGGGACACGAGCTGCCGACCTTCGTCGTCGAAAGGGTCGAGCTGCCGTGGGGCATGTCGCGCGAGGCTCAGGAGCGCATCGCCGGCTCGCGCGCGAGCACCCGCCCGGAATAGCGCACCGGGCGGAACGCCGTCAGCGGCGGCGCCGGACCAGCGCCAGGCTCAGCAGCCCCCCGACCGCCGCCACGAGCGAGAACGCCGCGAACGGGCGGGCAGTCGCGGTGTCGAGCTGACCGACCAAGAAAACGCCGGCCGACCCGCAGGCCATCTGCGCGAAGCCGATGAAGGCCGACCCCGCACCGGCGATCCGCGGATCGACGCCGGTTGCCCCGGTGAGCGCCAGCGGAAACATCAGTCCGGCGGCGACGCCGTAGGCGACCATCGGGCCCATCAGCCGCCAGATCGAAAGCTCGCCGGACAGCGCGAGCGCGACGGTAAGCGCGCCCACGGCGAGGATCGACGCCGCCGCGAGCAGTCGATTGATGCCGAACCGGTGCGCGAGCTTCGCGGCGAGCGCGCTGCCGGCGAGCGCGCTGCCACCGAGCAGCAGGTGATAGACCCCATAGGTCGCCGGCGTGACGCCGAGGTTGCGGATGAGAAGCTCCGGCGCGATCGAGAGGAACACCGCAAAGGCCACCGCGATCAACGCCAGGTTGAGCGTGTAGCCCAGGTACACCCTCGTCCGGAGGAGCGCTGCATACCGACGCGCGAGCGCCGGTGCCGACTCGCGTACCCGGCGCTCGGTCGGCAGCGTTTCGGCGAATCGCGCGGCGACCCAGCCGATCATCAGCGCGCCGTAGCCCGCGCAGAACAGGAACACCGACTGCCAGCCGAACGCGCTCAACAGCGCGCCGCCGACGAGCGGCGCGAGCGCCGGAACGACCGAGATCGCCATCGTGACGTAGGCCATCGCGCGCGCGGCCGCGGTCCCGCCGAAAGAGTCGCGCACGATGGCGCGAGGTAGCACGAGCGCGGCACAGCCGCCCGCAGCCTGCAACGCGCGTGCGAGCACCAGCGATTCGATCGAGCGCGCCGCGGCCGCCCAGAGACTCGCCGCCACGAACACGGCAAAGGCGCCCAGCAGCACCGGCCTGCGTCCAAAGCGATCGGCGAGCGGGCCGAGCACGAGCTGCATCCCGCCGAAGAAGAGCAGGAAGACGGACATCGTCAGCTGCACCGTCGAGTGCGGCGCGGCGAACGCCGCGCCGATGGCGGGGAGCGCGGGGACGACGATGTTCAGGCCGAGCGGCGCGACCGCGGCCGCCATGAACAGGAAGGGGATCGACCGCTGCGCCAAATGCGCCGCCGGGTGACGAGCGTTCGCACGCCACCCGGAGGCGGGCGGCGGCTTCACTCGGCCTTGATCCCTGCCTTCCGGATCACCTCGCCCCAGCGCGCGTACTCCGTGCGGATGAACGCGGCAAACTCCTCCGGCGTCGAGGTGTGAACGGTTGCGCCGATCGCGTTGAAGCGATCGGCGATCTCCTTCGACTGCATGCCCTTGACGAGCGCCGCGTTCATGCGGGCGACCATGTCGCGCGGCAAACCCGCGGGGCCGCCGAGGCCGAACCAGGGCGCCGCAGTGATCCCGGGATACCCCGACTCGACGACGGTCGGGACGTCGGGCAGGAGCGGCGAACGCTTGGGCGTGAGCACCGCGATCGGCTTCAGCTTCCCCGCCTTCACCTGGGGCAGCGCGAGCACCAGCGAGCTCTGAAAGTCGAGCGGGATCGCGCCGGCGAGGAGATCCTGGATCTGCTGCGCCGCGCCCTTGTACGGCACGTGCACGAGCTTGATGCCGGCCGCGGACTGGAGCATCTCGGCGGCGAGGTGCGGCACCGTCGCCACCCCCGGCGTGCCGTACGACAGCTTGCCCGGATTGGCGCGCGCATAAGCGACCAGCTCGGCGAGGTTCCCGGCCGACAGCGCCGGATTCGCGACGATCAGCGGCGTCATCGACACGAGGTTGGAGATCGGCGAGAAATCGTCGAGCGCGTCGAACGGCACCGGCCCGAGATGCGGTGCGGTCGCAAGCGTGATCGCCGTGAGCCCGATGGTGTAGCCGTCCGGCGCCGCTTTCGCGAGCACGCCTACGCCCACCGTCCCGTTCCCGCCGGGACGGTTATCGACGATCACCGGCTGTCCGAGATCCTCGCGCAGGATGTCCGCCGCCGCGCGTCCGACGAGATCGGTCGGCCCGCCGGGCGGGAACGGCACGATCAGCCGGATCGGCTTCGCCGGCCAGGCTTGCGCCACGGCGCTTCCGCCGGGAAAGCTCGCAAGGGCGAGCCCGGCGATGGCGGCGGCAGCGAGGGCAAGGAAACGCATGTCGTTCTCCTGTCCGAATGTCCGTGAGGGGCGTTCGCTCAGTGCGTCGCGGCGCTGCCGGCACCGCTCTCGCCCCTGAGTGCCTGGACCGCATGCGGACGAGTTCAACAGGTCGGCTGGCGTCCGTCAACTCCGCACGTCGTCACCGGAGTTGTGCCCGACTTCCCGCGCCCGCAGAATATGCGCACCGGAGGTCAGGACCGGCTGCCGGAGGAGATGCGATGACCCCTGTTTCCCCGCTGCGCGCGAGCGCGGCCGGCGTAGTGCTCGCGCTCGCGTGCACCGCGGCCATCGCGCAGACTGCGTTCCCGTCCAAGCCGATCCAGTTCATCGTGCCCTACCCCCCCGGGGGCTCCAACGACATCTTCGCGCGGGCCATCGGCAAGCGGCTCGCCGAGACGTTGGGCAAGCCGGTGATCGTCGACAACCGATCCGGCGCAGGCGGCTCGGTCGGTGCAGGACTCGCGGCGAAGGCCGCCTCTGATGGTCATACGGTGGTCATCGTCTCGTCATCCTTCACCACCAACGCGGCCATCCAGACGGGGCTGCCGTTCGACCCCGTCAAGAGCTTCACCCCGGTGGCGCTGGTCGGGAAGGGCCCGATGATCCTCGCCGTCGCTGCGGCAGTGCCCGCGAAGACGCCCGAGGAGCTCTTCGCGCTCGCAAGATCGAAGCCCGGCAAGCTCAACTACGCATCGTCCGGCCCGGGCAGCATCAATCAGTTCGCGACCGAGCTCCTCAAGGACGCGGCGGGCATCGACCTGGCGCATGTCCCGTACAAGGGCATGGGCCCGGCGGTGAACGACCTGATCGGCGGTCACGTCGACGTTCTGATCGCGAGCGTCCCATCGATGATGCAGCAGGTCAGGAGCGGCAAGGTCAAGGGCCTCGGCGTCACGACGCTCAAGCCTTCGGCGGCGGCGCCGGGACTGCCCGCGCTCGCCGACTCCGGCGCGCGGGGATACGACGTGGAGCTGTGGTGGGGGGTCCTCGCGCCGGCCGGTGTACCGAAGGAGGTGGTCGCGAAGCTGAATGCGGAGATCAACCAGACACTCGCCACCGCCGAGATGAAGGAGTTTCTGGTGCGGGAAGGTGCCGAGCCGGCGCCGATGACGCCCGATCAGTTCGGCGCGCTGATCCGCGCGGACATCCAGCGGTGGCAGCGAGTCGCGAAAGCCGCCGGCATTCAACCCGAGTGATCCGGTCGCCGGCGTCCGGCCCGAGGCAACCATGCCATTGAAGCAGCGGGATTACACCCCGGACGCGCCGGGCACGCTCGCGGGGGTGCGCGTGCTCGACCTCTCGCGCCTGTTCGCCGGCAACGTGCTGACGCAGATCCTCGGCGATTTCGGCGCGGAAGTGATCAAAGTCGAGCCCCCTGCAGGCGACACACTGCGAGCCTGGCGCACGAAGGACGTGCAGACGCACTGGAAGGTCTACGCCCGCAACAAGAAGAGCCTGTGCCTCGAGCTTCGCAAGGCCGAGGCGCGGAGGCTGCTACTCGATCTCGTGCCCTCGGCCACGATGTTCCTCGAGAGCTTCCGCCCCGGTACGCTCGAGAAGATGGGGCTCGGGCCCGAGACCTTGCTCGAACGCAACCCGAAGCTCGTCATCGTGCGCATCTCCGGTTTCGGCCAGGATGGGCCTTACCGGCGGCGCCCGGGGTTCGGCACGCTGATCGAGGGCATGTCCGGCTTCGCGGCGATCAACGGCTTCGCCGACCGCGAGCCGGTGCTACCGCCGATGTATCTCGCCGACGGCGTGGCCGGCATCTATGGGGCTTCCGCGGCGATGATCGCGCTCCGCGAAGTCGAGCAGAACGGCGGGCGCGGGCAGGTGATCGACCTGCCGCTGCTCGATCCGCTCTTCGCGATCCTCAGCCCACAGGCGGCCAACTACCGCCTCACCGGGAAGGTGAAGGCGCGGACCGGCAGCCGCTCGAGCAACACCGCGCCGCGCAACGCGTACCGCTGCAAGGACGGCAAGTTCGTCGGGCTGTCCGCCTCCACGCAGAAGATGGCCGAGCGTACGTTCCGCGCGATCGGCCGGGCCGATCTCGTCGACGATCCGCGTTACCGGACCAACACCGGCCGCCTGACGCACGCCGACGAGTTGGATGCGATCATCGGTGCGTTCATCGCCCAGCGGACGCAAGCCGAGAACGTCGCGTTCTTCGAGCAGGCCGAGGTCACCATCGGGCCGATCTACGACGTCACGCAACTCCTCGAGGATCCGCACGTGATCGAGCGCGAGCTCATCGCCGACTATCCCGATGCCGAGATGGGTGCGCTCCCGATGCATCACGTCGTGCCGCGGCTCGCCGGGACGCCCGGCTCGATCCGCACGCCCGCGCCGCATCTCGGCGAGCACAACCGTGCGCTGCTTCGCGAAGTCGGCGTGGACGACGCAGCTTACGCGCAACTCGTCGCGAGCGGCGTGGCGTGCGAGGGTGAAGCGACGGCGAAGGACGAGGAGGAATGACCATGTTGTCAACCACCCCCGCGTCGACGACCCTCTCGCCGATCGTGATGCGGAGCAAGCTCTTCGTTCCCGGCTCGCGCCCGGAGTTATTCGCCAAGGCCATGGCCGGCGAGGCCGACGCGATCTCCATCGATCTCGAGGATGCCGTCGACGAGAGCCGCAAGGCCGACGCGCGCGCGGCGGTGAAAGCGTTTCTGGCATCCCTGCCCGCGGACAGATCGAAAACGATCATCGTGCGCGTGAACGGCATCGCCACCGAGCACTTCGAGGCTGACGTCGAAGCGATTGCCAGCCCGGGGCTCGACCTCATCAACGTGCCGATGACGGAAACAGGCGACGACGTACGGAAGGCCGCCGCGGTGATCGGACGTGTCGTGAAAGAAAAGGGGCTCGCGAAACCCATCGGCATCCTCGCCAACATCGAAACGGCGAAAGCGTTTCGCCTCGCCGCGGAGATCGCCGGCGCGGACGAGCGGGTCGCGGGCCTGCAACTCGGCTTCGGCGACCTGCTCGAGCCGCTCGGCATCGATCGCTACAACCCGGCGGTCGTCCTGCAGTTCCAGCTCGCGGTTCGCCTCGCCGCGGGCGAAGCGGGGATCTTCGCCTACGACTCGGCGTTTGCCAACGTCAAGGACGCCGAGGCGCTGAAGCGCGAGGCGGAAACCGCTCGCAAGCTCGGCTATCTCGGAAAGTCCGCGATCCATCCGAGCCAGGTCCCGATCATCAACGCGGCGTTCCGGCCGAGCGACGAGGAGATCGCGCATTCGCTGCGCGTCGTAGCAGCGGCGCGGGACGCGCAGGCGAAGGGCGTCGGGGCATGGATGGTGGACGGAAAGATGGTCGACGCGCCGTTCGTCGTCCGCGCCCAAGCGATCGTCGTCCTCGCCCGCCGGCTCGGGCTCGCTCAATGAGCGCGCGCTGGAAGCGGCGTCCCGAGGGTTCGAACTGGGGCGACTTCGGCCCGGACGACCGCCTCGGCCGGCTCAACCTGATCACGCCGGAACGGCGGCGAGCCGCGCTCGCGGAGGCGCGCGAGGGCATCGCGTTCTGCCTGTCGTTGCCGCTCGACTGTGGGCCCGGGCTCAATCCGCGGCGCAAGCCTCCGCACCTCGCCGCGGTCGAGCGCGAGGACCGGCCGAACTACAACTACCCCTTCGCCGCGGAGTTTCCGGGGCTGACCGATGTCGTCTGCGACGACTGGGCCGCGCTGCACCTCCAGTACTCGACGCAGTGGGATTCGTTCTGCCACATCGGCTCGCGCTTCGATGCCGACGGCGACGGTGTTCCGGAGATCGTCTACTACAATGGCTTCCCCGCGCCGGAGCGGGTCGGCGGCTCAGCGCTCGGGATCGAGCACATGGCTGCGACCGGCGTGCAGGGACGCGGCGTGATGATCGATCTCCGCCGGCACTTCAGCGATGCGAAGACGCTGGTCGGGTACGAGGCGTTGATGCGCGTGCTGAAGCAGGACGGCGTCGCGGTCGAAGCGGGCGATCTCGTGTGCGTGCACACCGGTTTCGGCGAGCGCGTGCTCGAGATGGGGCGCACCCCGGACGTCGCGGTACTGCGCACGACGGGCTGCGCGCTCGACGGCAGCGACCGCCGGCTGCTGCAGTGGATCACCGACAGCGGACTCGCCGCGCTCATCGCTGACAACTACGCGGTCGAGGAGCGGGCGGCGCAACCGGCGCCCGGGCACCATGGCGCGCTGCTCCCGTTGCACGAGCATTGCCTGTTCAAGCTCGGCATCCACCTCGGCGAGCTCTGGCATCTCACGCCGCTGGCGGAGTGGCTGGCCGCGCGCGGCCGCTACCGCTTCCTGCTCACCGCGCCGCCACTCCGGCTGCCGGGCGCGGTCGGTTCGCCGGCGACACCGGTCGCCACCGTCTGATCGTTCGAGAGGGAACGCCATGCGACTCGCACGCTCGCTGCTCATCGCGCTATCGCTGGCGGTCGCCGGCAGCGCAATCGGTCAACAGTACCCCGTCAAGCCGGTTCGGATCATCGTGCCCTTCCCGCCCGGCCAGGCCACCGACATCCTCGCGCGCCTGCTCGCCGATCAGCTCTCGAAGTCGCTCGGGCAGCAGTTCATCGTCGACAACCGGCCGGGTGCGGGGGGCAGCGTCGGCACCGATGCCGCCGCCAAGGCGGCGCCGGACGGCTACACGTTGGTGATGGCGACCATCGCCACGTTCGGCATCAACCCCTCGCTGTACCCCAAGCTCGGCTACGAGCCGCTCCGGGATTTCGCGCCGATCTCGAACCTCGGTCTCACGCCGCAGACTCTGGTGGCGAACCCGAAAGCGAACTTCGGGTCGTTGCAGGATCTCGTCGCGAAAGCGAAGTCGAGCGAGCTCAACTACGCCTCCTCCGGTAACGGCTCGGCCAGCCACCTATCGATGGAGCTGTTCCGCGGCGCAGCCGGCATCAGGCTCAATCACGTGCCGTTCAAGGGCAGCCCCGAGGCGCAGACCCAGGTGTTCGGCGGCGAGATCCCGATCATGTTCGACGCCATTCCGGGCGTGCTCCCGGCGATCAGGTCCGGCAAGCTGAAGGCGCTGGGGATCGCGTCGCCGAAGCGCTCGCCGTTCCTGCCCGATCTACCGACCATCGCGGAGCAGGGCTACCCGGGGTTCGAGGCGGTCGGCTGGATCGGGATCGCGGCGCCGGCGCGCACGCCCGAGCCGGTCCTGAAGACGCTGCAGGCGGCGATCGCGAAGGCCCTCGATCAGCCGGAGATGCAAAAGCGGATGAGCGAGCTCGCCTTCGTTCCGGTCGGCGACACGCCCGAGCAGTTCACCGCCTTCATCAAGGCCGAGAACACGAAGTGGGCGAAGGCGGTGAAGGACTCGGGCGCGAAGGTCGACTGAACTGCGCTGCCGAGCCCGTTCCTGAATGAGAAAGCCCGCGCGATGCGCGGGCTTTTCTCGCCACCGAGCGGTTTCGCGCTAGCGCATGCGCCGGCGGGCCATGAAGCCGAGCAGCCCGAGCCCTGCGAGGAGCATCGCGTAGGTTCCCGGTTCCGGGATCGGCGTGACCTCGATGAGTTGTCCGCGTATCTCGCCGGCCGGATTCAGCGCGGTATGGATGTTCACGTACGCGAGTTGGGCCTGCAGCATCGCGAGGAAAGACGACGCCGGATGTCCGGCGTTCGTCGCGGTCGCGGGCGTTGCGGGGATGTCTACCGGAACTACTGTCGTTGCCGCCGACGAGCAGCGTGCCTCCGTCCTTGAAGTTCGTGAACACCATCGGGTCATCGAGTGCGACCCGTACCGGCGCCGTCTCCGTGGTCGTGGCTGCGCCGTGGATATGAAAGGCCGCCGCGGTCCCGGAAAGCTCGAACGCAGACAGGGCGAAATCGTAGCGATCGTCGGCCAGCGATGGCGTGCCCTTGTCGTCGTAGAACAACGTCGCGACGCCGGTCGGCATGGTCTGCGGCATGATCGGGGTCGGAATCTCGTTTGCGAGATTCAACCCCGCATTGAACTGGAAGATCGTCGCCTGCGCGACGAGAGGCGTGATGAGAAGTGCGGTCGCGGCCAGATAACTCGGGTAGAGCGCTTTCATGTCGGACGGCCTCGGGTCGATTGCACGAATAGTTCGTTGCTCTCAGTAGTGATGTCCACTCCCCCCGCGGGAGCGAATTGTGCACCTCAGCAAGTTACATGGCAATGACTGTCCGATGGGAAATGGGGCGAGGGCTGCGCGAAATCGTCTTCCAGCGCAGGTGCGTATTTGCGAAGGCCGGTAAGAATTTCACGCGACCTGCACGGTACTGTCGCCAGCCGACGACGAACCAGTAAGTTTTCCAAACTCTTGCGTTCGCCTCGGCCCGGCAATCGATGCGGGCATAATCTTGGCCGCGTTGGCGCGCGGCGCAAGGCTGTGGCGGGCCCACCTTCCGTCTGATCGCGCCAGCCGCACGGTCTTAGGATTCGCCGATGCCAGACACTACGCTCGCGCCGGAACAATCCCAGATGGGCGCCGCCAAAAGCGAAGTGCGCGTGCGTCGCATCCACCGTCGGGATCTCAACCGCGTCTGGGAATTCCTGAAAATGGTGTTCCGCGATGTGAACCGCGAGACGGTCGAGTACCAGCGCCCGCGCCTCAAGAAGCATTTCTTCGAGGTCTACGAGGACGAAGGCGTCGAGCAGCTGCTATTCGAGGTGAAGAAAGGCCGCAAGCTCGAGCTCGTGGGCTACTGCGAGTTCGCCTACGAGATCGTCGGTACCGACAGCTGGATGAACCACCGCTACTTCGAGAAGCGCGGCATGCGGCCCCTGTTCGTCGAGGAGCTCGCGGTCCACCCCGACTACAACGGTCTGGGGATCGGGTCCTTCATGCTCGAGCAGGTCGACCACGCGGCGCGGCTGCGCGGGTGCACCCACGTCGTGCTGGAGGTGGCCGAGAACAACGAGGCGGCGCTGAAGTTCTATCGCAAGCGCAGCTTCATCAAGCTCGACGCCGCCATCTTTCTCGCCAAGAAGTTGACCGCGGAAGACGAGCTCCTGCCGCCGCGCAAGATCGCGTTGCGGGAGGCGGGATGAGCGGGCTCTGCGCAGGCGCGGCTACGTCAATCACTCAAGGAGGGGAACGTGGAATCTGAACTCCCGTATCGCTGTGCCTGCCGTTCCGGTATCACCCGCCGCGGCTTTCTGGGGGCTGCGGCGTCTTTCGGCGCCCTCGCCGCCGCGGGCTGTGCCACAACGCCGGCATCGTCCTCGGCGAAGCGCATCGACGTGCACCATCACATCTCGCCGCCGCCGTGGGTCGCCGCACTGAAGAAGTCCAAGCTCGACTCGCCGCCGGTCAACAACTGGACGCCGCAGCGCTCGCTGGACGACATGGACAGGGCGGGCGTCGTGACCGCGATCACGTCCCCCACGCTGCCCGCGGTCGGCTTCCTCGGCCCGCAAGAAGCCGCGGACGTGGCGCGCGCCTCCAACGAGTACGCGCGCAAGCTCGCGGACATGCATCCGGGCCGCTTCGGCGTGTTCGCGCTGCTGCCGATGCCGCATGTGGACCCAACGCTGAAGGAGATCGCCTACGCGATGGACGTCCTGAACTGCGACGGCGTCGCCTTCATGACGAGCTACGGCGACAAGTTCCTCGGCGATCCGGCGTTCGCGCCGGTGATGGACGAGCTGCACCGGCGGAAGGCAACCGCCTACACGCACCCGAACGAGCCGGCCTGCTGCCGCAACCTGCAGAGCTCGGTGCCGTCGGTGATCATCGAGTATGGCACCGACACGACGCGCACCATCTCGAGCCTCGTCTTCTCGGGCACGTCGGCGCGATGCAAGGACATCAACTTCATCTTCTCGCACGGCGGCGGCACCCTCAGCGCGCTGACCGAGCGCTTCACCGTGCAGGTGGTCTCGTTCCCCCCGTTCAAGGAGCGGGGCTTCACCGGTGCGGCGGTGATGAGCGAGCTCCAGCGTTTCTACTACGACACCGCGCAGGCTTCGAACCCGATCGCGATGGCTTCGCTCACGAAGCTCGTCGCGACCTCCCAGATCGTCTTCGGCACGGACTATCCCTACCGGACGTCCGAGGAACACGTAAAGGGGCTGGCCGGCATCTTCGGCGCGAGCGAGCTGCGCCTGATCGAGCGCGAGAACGCGGTGCGCATCCTGCCGCGCCAGCGGACGTAGCAGCGGGAAACGTCGCTGAAGAGCGCTATCATGGCCAAACCCAAGAGAGCCGGAGGAAAATCGCGGACGACGCGGGCGCCCGTGCGGAAGCGCCGAACCGCGAAGCGCGTCGGGGCCGGGCCGGCTACCGGACCCAAGCGCGGGGGATCGCCGAGACCGACCGCGGCTGGTGCGGCCGCGAAGACCTTTCGCAGCAATGCGCATGTGGTGTCCTACGATCAAGTCCTTGCGGGCGCGCCCGGCGACGTTCCCAGCCAGGCGGAGTACGGGTTATGCATCCTCGCCGAGGGCGATTCGTGGTTCAGCTTCGGCGCGATCCCAGGCGACAACTTGCTGAACGAGCTGCGGTTCGAGCGGCGCACGATCATCGTGAACGCGGCGTACCCCGGCGACACGATCCGCCACCTGTCGGAGCTCTCCGACACGCTGCCGCTCCGCCGGATGCTGTTCGCGCGGAATTTCGCGTTCGAGTGGGATCTGATTCTCCTGTCCGGCGGAGGTAACGATCTGATCGATGCGGCGCGGAGCATCATCGTCGCGCCGCCGGCGGGCACGAGCGTTGATCCGCTCGATTACATCAACGGTCCCCGTCTCGCGACGCTGATCGACGACGTGCAGGCAGGCTACCGGCGCCTCGCCTCGCTGCGCGACACGTCTGAAATCCAGGCGAACCGCGACGTGCCGATCGTCGTACACCAGTACGACTTCGCGACACCGCGGCACTCGCCATCGAAGTTCCTCGGCACCCCTGTGCGGGGCCCCTGGCTCGCCCCGGCGCTGGATGGGGCCGGCGTGCACGACCCGGCGCTCCGGCAGGCCATCTCGGACCATCTCCTGCGAGCGCTGGGCGACGGGATCGCTGCGCTCGCGCACGGCCCGGACGCTATCCCGAACTTCCATGTCGTCGCCACGCGCGGCACGCTCGACCGGGCCGACCCCGCCGCGACCGGATCCAGCGGAGATTGGTTGAACGAGATCCATCCGAAGCCGAAGGGATATCGCAAGCTCGGCGAGAAAATCGCCGCCGCTATCGAAGCGCTTCCGCGGCGCCGGCCGTAGGCGCGTCGGCGCCGGCGAAACGCCGGAGTCGAGTCGAACTAGCGGCCGTCGCCCTCGCTCAGCGTCCCGGCGACGGATTCGCAACTCTCGATACTGCGCAGGTGCGACTCGCGTATGCCGTGGATCGCGTCCCGCGCCTCAACGTCCAGGCGCGGTAGCGCCTCGTCGAACCGCTTCACCGCCCAGCGCAGCCCTTTCGCGAGGAACTCGACGCGCGCGCGCCGGCCCTCGACCGCGAGCAGCTTGCCGAGGAAGTCGCCCGTGGCATGGCTATAGTCGGCGCCGAGCCGCTGGATCTGCTTGCCGAGCAGCACGCAGTTGTGTGCCTCGTCGGCGTGGACGCGGCGCAGCGCAGCCCAGGCCTCCCCGCGTCGCGGGTGCTCCTCGAGCATGCCGAGCAGCGCGTTCGCCCCGGCGCGCTCGGCCTCGAGCATGCGATTGAGAAAGGCGACCTGCTCCTCGGGGGAAAACGCGGGTTGCGGATCCGGCATGGCGTCAGTGCGGCCTCACGTGCTCGGCCCCTCGAACTCGAGGATGTTCAGGCCCGCGTTGGGATCCGTGAGATACATGAGTCCGTTCCGGTCCACGTAGCAGTCGCACGACTGGATCACCTGCGGCCGGTTGGGGCGTGGATCCATCATCCGCGTGGGGTTCGGTGGCACGTAGAACCCGACCTCGCGCGGCTGGAACGGGTTCTCGATGTCGTAGGCGCGCACGCCGGCGTTGTAGTAGGTGGCGAAGATCAGGCGCGAGCTCTGGAACGACCCGGGCCGGTTCTCGTGCAGGTTGTGCGGGCCGAAGCTCCCGCCCTTCGCGCAATAGTCCGCCTCGGCAGGCTGTGGAAAGGTCGCGATGCTCACCGGATTGGCGGGCTCCCGGACGTCGAACATCCAGATATAGCGCAGCCCCTCGCTGCAGTTGGCGAAGGTCGGCTCGTCCGCGAGGACGAGCAGATTCCGATCCGGCAGGGGCAGCGGCGAATGCGTGCCGCCGCCGAAAGGCGGATCGAGGTTGCGGTGGCAGACCAGCTTGGGCAGCCTCGGATCGGCCACGTCGAGCACCGTAAGCCCGCCGTCGCGCCACGCCCCGTAGGCGAGATTGCCGGTCACGAGGACGTGGTGGAGGGCGTAGCGCCGCCCGGTGCGCCACGTCGGCGTCTCGCCGCCGCCGCGCCACATGCCGGGCAGCCACCAGCGTCCGACGATCTCGGGCTGCCGCGGGTCGGACATGTCGATGACCGCGAGGATGTGATCGGTGAAATCGGCGAAGTGAACGGAGGCGTACGCATAGCGGCCGCCCGTGTACCAGATGCGGTGCGGTCCGAGGCCGGTGGTGGGCGTGAAGCCGGTCTCCGTCGGTTTCTCCGGCTTTGAGATGTCGTAGACGCGGATGCCGGAAGTGAACCGGCTCGCCGGATCTTTCAGCTTGTCCGCCGGCGACCCGCCGAAGTAGGCTTTCTGGTCGCCCTGGAACTCCTGCATGGTCCACACGCTCGGCGCGTTGACCACCAGCAGCAGGTCTTCGTGCGTCTGCAGGTGGAAGGCGCGGGTGCCGGGCGGGCAGGCGATAAAGTCGACGACCTTCGGGTGCTTCGGATCGCGCACGTCGACGGTCGTGATGCCGTTGCTGAATCCGTGGCCGACGTAAGCGTAGCCGCGATGCACCATGATCTGGACGCCGTCGCCGCGGCCGCCCAGATCGCAATGGCTGACGAACTTGATGTTGCGCGCTGCGACTGCGTCCATGTCACGTTCTCCCGTTCGGCTTGCTCGAATCTATCACCTGGCGCCGCCCGAGCTAGGCTCTTGCCGGCTCCAGCCCGCCGCCGAGGAACAGCTGCCCGATGCGCGGATCGGCGAGGATCGCATCCGCGCGGTCCTGGATGCGCGTGCGCCCGAGCTCGAGCACGATGCCGTGATCGGAGTTCTCCAGCGCGCGCTTGGCGTTCTGCTCGATCATCAGGAGCGTGATTCCGCTGGCGCGCAGCTCGTGCAGCAGGGCAAACAGTTCCTCCACCAGGATCGGTGACAGCCCGATCGAGGGCTCGTCGATCAGCATCAGCTTGGGATGCAGCAGCAGTCCGCGGGCGATCTCCAGCATCTTCTGCTCGCCGCCGGAGAGCGTCGAGGCCTGGTGCCGCGCCTTGCGGCGCAGGACCGGGAAGCGGTCCATGACCGCCTCGATGCGCGGCTTGAGGTCGAACCCCTTCGGCGCCACGACACCGCCGAACTCGAGGTTGTGGAACACGGACAGCTCGGGGAAGATGTTGCGCCCTTGCGGGACGTAGCAGATGCCCGCGGCGATCAGCTCGTGCGGCGGGCGGCTTCGTGATCTCGCGATCGTCGAAGTAGATCCGCCCGGCGCGCACCGGCAGCATCCCGAACGCCGCCTTGAAGGCGGTCGACTTGCCCGCGCCGTTCGGGCCGATCACGGTCGTGATCGCGCCGCGCCGGACGGCGAAGGAGAGCCCGTGCAGGATCGTCTCCTTGCCGTAGCCGGCGACGACGTCCTCGAATCGCAGGATGTCAGGACCGGCCACGGCCGAGATAAGCCTCGATTACCTGCGGATCGCGTCGGACTGCCGCCGGATCGCCCTCGGCGATGACGCGGCCCTCGGCGAGCACGAGGATGCGCGTGCACAGCGCCATGACGAATTCCATGTTGTGCTCGATGACGACGAAGGTCGACCCCTGCTCGGCGTTGATCGCCTTCAGCCGCTCGCGCAGGCTCGCGAGCATCGTCAGGTTGACCCCGCCCGCCGGCTCGTCGAGCAGGGCGAGGCGCGGGCCGGCCATGAACGCCATCGCGACGTCGAGGAGCTTCTGCTGGCCGTAGCTCAGGTCGCCCGCGTGCTCGTCGGCGAGATGGCCGAGGCGGAAGAACCCGAGCATCCGCTCCGCCGCCGCGGCGAGCCCGGCGTCGCGCGGGCCGGCCAGACGCGAGAGCATGGTGCCCTGGTGCTCCTGGCCCGCGAGGATCAGGTTCTGCCGCACGGTCAGCTGCGGAAAGATCTGCAGCAGCTGGAAGGTGCGGCTCACGCCGAGGCGGTTGAGGTCGCACGGGCGCATGCCGGTCACCGGGCGGCCGTCGAGCTGCACGTCGCCGGCGGTCGGCTGCAACTGGCCGAGGATGCAGTTGAACAGCGTCGACTTGCCGCTGCCGTTCGGACCGATGATACCGAGGATCTCCCCTTCCTCCACGGCGAACGAGACGCCGTCGACGGCGACGATGCCGCCGAAGCTCTTCCTCAGGTCGCGCACCTCGAGGACGGTGCTCATCGCGCGCCCTCGCTTTCCGCCGCCGCTTCCGGCGACTCGGTGGCGGCGCCGCGCCCGGTCCGCGAAACCGGCCGCGTCAGCCGGTCGGCGAGACCGAGCAGTCCGGACGGCGAAAACGCCATCATGAGCATCACCAGGACCGCGTAGCCCATCAGGTAGAACCCCTGCGTGAAGCGCAGCCATTCGGGCAGCAGCACCGCCACGATCGCGCCGAGGAACGGGCCGAAGAAGTAGCCGGAGCCGCCGAGGACCACCATCAGCAGCAGGTTGAGCGACAGGCCGAGCGCGAACGGCGTCGGGTCGATGAACTGCACGAGCGGCGCGTACAGCGCGCCGGAGATCCCGCCGAGGCCGGCGCCGAGCGCGAACGCCATCAGCGTGTAGCGGCGCGTGTCGACGCCGAGCGACAGGGCCCGCATCGGATTCTCGCGCAGCGCCACGAAGGCGAGGCCCCACGGCGAGCGGATGAGCCACCAGGTCGCAGCCGACACCAGGGCGAGGTGCGCGAGGCAGAAATAGTAGAACGCCTGCGGCCCGTTCATCGACCAGCCGAGCACGGCGGGACGCGGCACGTTGCTGATCCCGTAGATGCCGCCGGTGAGCCACTCCTCGTTCCGGAAGATCAGGTAGACGAGCGTGTTGAAGGCGAGCGTCACGAAGGCGAGGTAGTGGTGCTGCACGCGCAGCGCCGGGTAGCCGAGCAGCCAGCCGATCGCGAAGCACGACACGCCGCCGAACATGTAGGTGGACCAGAATGGCCAGCCCTTCGTCGTCAGGTATGCGGTGATATAGGCGCCGATCCCGACGAAAGCCGCCTGCGCGAGCGAGATCTGGCCGGCATAGCCGAGCGTCAGGTTGAGCCCGATGGCGGCGATCGTCATCACCGCCCACATGCTGAGGATGAAGATGCCGTAGGGCTTGAGCCCGAACGGCGCGACGAGCAGAAACACCGCGGCGAGCGCGAGCGCGCCGCCGGCGAGCACCGTCCGGCTGCGCCTCACACCGTGCGCTCCTCGACCCGGCCGAGCAGGCCCTGCGGGCGGAAGAGGATGACTACGATCAGGATCAGGAGCGGGATCGCCATCCGGTACTGGGAGGAGATGTACGCGGCGGCGAAGTTGTCGACCACGCCGAGCAGCAGGCCGCCGGCGATCGCCCCGCGGACCTGGTTGAAGCCGCCGATGATGGCGGCGATGAACGCATAGAGGCCGAGCCACTCGCCGTTGGTGAACTTGGCGAGATAGATCGGGGTGATCAGGAGCGAGGCGACCGTAACGAGCGCGGCGTTGATGAGGAAGGTGTAGAGGATCATGCGCTCGACCCGGATGCCGAGCAGGCGGGCGACGGTCGGGTTCTGCGCAGTCGCCTGCATGCAGCGCCCGGTCCGCGTGCCGCCGAGGAAGAGCTGCAGGGCGACGACGACCGCGATGCAGATCGCCAGTATCAGGAGGCTCTGGACCGCAAAAACGGCCCCGAGCACGGTGACGTCGGTCGTGGCACCGAACGCCGGGAACGGCCACGCGTCGGCGCCGTAGAACTCCCGCACCGCTTCCTTCATCAGGATCGCGAGCCCGATGGTGGCGATCACGAGCGGCAGCACGCCGTGCCGGATCATCGGGTCGACCATCAGCTTCTTGAACAGGAGGCCGAGGACGACGACCGACACGACGCCGCCGAGCGCGATCGCCGGCCAGAACGCGAGGCCGAAGTAGCCCATGCCGATCAGCACGAAGAACGCCGGCAGCATGACGAACTCGCCCTGGGCGAAATTGATCGTCTGCGACGTCTGCCAGAGGAGCGTGAAGCCCACCGCGACGAGCGCGTAGATGCCTCCGGTCGCGAGGCCGGCGACGAGCAGCTGGAGGATGTCAGCCAACGTCCGATTCGTTCCGACAGGCGGCCGGCACTATCGCGCCGGCCGCCTGAACCCGCGGGATGGCGGTGCCGCCCGGCTACTTGCCGAGCTTCGGCAGGACCTTGCTGATGCTCTGCTTGCCGTTCACGACCTCGGCGAGGAAGCTGATGCGGTCGATTTCGCCCACGCCATCCCAGGTCGTCTCGATCAGGATGCCCGGCTCGTCCTGCGGCGTGATCGTCAGCCCGTGCAGCGCCTTCGCGAGTCCCTTGCGATCGAACTTGCCGAGCTTCTTCTCGGTGACGTACTTCACCGCGTAGACGGCGGTGTAGCCCTTGATGCCGTTGTGATCGGGCTTGTAGTTGAACCGCTTCTGGAACCGCGCCGCGAAGTCGGTGACCGCCGGGATCGGGGCGTCGGCGGTCAGGCCGACGTGACCCACCACGCCGTTGGCGGCGTCGGCCGCGAGCTCGATCGTCTTCTGGCTGAGCAGCGTCGTATCGCCGACGAACGGCCCCTTGAGGCCTTGCTTCCGCGCCTCGCGCATGATCCGCGCGCACTCCTCTTCGTTGCTGTAGACGAAGACCGCGTCGGCGTTCGCCGCCTTGAGCTTGACGACGTCGGCCGCGAAATCGACCTGGCCCGATTCGGTCGACACGTCGGCGACGAGCTTGATGTTGCGTGCGCCAAGCTCCTTGATGAGCCGGTCGCGGCCACCCTTGCCGAAGTCGTTGTTCACCCAGATCAGCGCGATCGTCTTCGCCTTCAGCTCGTCGCGGATGTAGTTCGCGATCTTCGGCATGCCGATCTGCTGTCCGAACGAGGTCCGGAAGAGATAGGGGCTGCCGAGCGTCGTGAGCTCGGCCGCCTCGCCGCCGATGAAGCTCGGGATCTCCGCCTGCTGCAGCAGCTGCATGGTGACCTTGACGTTGCCGGAGAAGATCGGCCCGAGGACGACGTAGGGGTCGCCGTCGATCGCCTTCTGCATCTGCGAGCGGGCGACGCCGGGATTGGTCTGGGTATCGTAGAGCGTGAGGGCGATCTTCTCTTTGAGGAGGCCGCCCTTGGCGTTGATCTCTTCCACCGCCAGGATCGCGCCGTCACGGAAGTTGCCGCCTGACACCGCGATCGAGCCCGAGATCTCGCCGACGTAGGCGAACTTCACGTCGGCGGCAACGGCCACGCCCGACAGCAGCGCGAAGGTCGAAAGCACCACTACAAGTTTCGATCGTCTCATGGCACCCTCCTCGATTCGTGAATGACCGATGCGCTCTTTTCGACTCGACACATGTGCGATTCCGACGTACCACTCTACCACGTGAATCGACGCATCCTGGACGCGCGGGAAGCCTTGGCACGCCCGATGCGACGCAACATCGCCGGCGCACCGGCCGGACGCTGAGCCCATGCGAACCATCACCTTGATTCCCGGCGACGGGATCGGCCCCGAGGTCACCGCTGCCGCGCGCGCGGTCGTCGATGCGAGCAGCACCGACATCGCCTGGGAAGAGGCGCTCGCCGGCATGAAGGTGGGCAAGGAATCGGGCAATCCGCTGCCCGAGTCGGTGTTCAAGTCGCTCGAGCGCAATCGTGTGGCGCTGAAGGGGCCGACGCAGACGCCCTTCGGCGAGCCCTATCGCGTCTGGCGCGAGTTGCGCGGTCCCGCCGGCGTGCTCGAGACCCGTACCTACCCCAGCGTGACGATCGCGTTGCGCCGGGAGTTCGAGCTGTTCGCCAACGTGCGCCCGATCAGAAACTATCCCAACGCCGGCGGCCGCTACCAGGGCGTGGACATCGTGCTGTTCCGGGAGAACAGCGAGGACCTCTATCTCGGGCTCGAGCGCATGGTCGATCCGGACACGGCGGAGGCGATCAAGCGCATCACGCGCGCCGGGTGCGAGCGGATCGCCCGCTTCGCCGCAGATTACATGCAGCGTACCGGCAGGAAGCGCGTCACCATCGGGCACAAGTCCAACGTGCTCAAGCTCACCGACGGCATGTTCCTCAAGGTCTGCCAGGAAACGCTCGCGCACCACCCCGCTCTGGAGAACGACGCCCGCGTGATCGACGCGCTCTGCATGGAGCTCGTGATGAAGCCCGAGACCTTCGACTGTCTGCTGCTGCCCAATCTGTACGGGGACATCGTCTCCGACCTGGCGGCGGGCCTGGTGGGCGGGCTGGGCATCGCCCCGGGCGCCAACATCGGCGCGGGCCACGCCATGTTCGAGGCGGTGCACGGCAGCGCGCCCGACATCGCCGGGCGCGACATCGCCAATCCCATGTCGATGATCCTGTCGGCGGTCATGATGCTGCGCTACATCGGCGAGAGCGCGGGCGCCGAGCGCATCGAGCGGGCGCTGGCCGCGGCGCTCGCCGAGGGCAAGGCGTTGACGCGCGACCTCGGCGGCAGCGCGGGCACCAGGGCGATGACGGCGGCGATCGTGGAGCAACTTAACCGGAGCGCCGTTTCCAGGTAGTAGTTGGGCCAGCGGTGTGCGAGCGCAGCATCGACTCTCGTTGACGGCCACCACCGCTGCGCCTAGGATTTCCGGGAGATTGTTTGGGAAGCCAACGATCGACCTCGGTAGCGTCGAGACAACAAACACTAGAACAACCCTGCCAACGGAGACTCGGGCCTGCGGCCCGCCGATCAAGGAGGACGTCGATGAAACGCGCATACCGGCCATTGTTTTCTTTCACCACTGCTCTGCTCGCCCTCGCCGCGCTCGCGTCGGCGCCGTGCGCGGCGCGAGACCGGGACAAGAAGCCGCCGCCCGCACCCGTGAGTTGCGTGTTGCTCGCCACCGATCCGGCCAACGGTCTGCTGGAGAACCCGGTCATAAAGTCCGTGAACAGCGTCGTGGTCGCGGCGAGCGGCACGAACGCCGGGTACTGCCAGGTCAACGTGTTGTACGGCACCACGCCCGAACAGAACATCAACATCCGCGTCGGTCTGCCGCTCAACTCGCTGGATGGAGGCACCGGCGGGGTGGAGGGTGCCTGGAACGGCCGAACTCAGGGGATCGGTGGCGGTGGCTGCGCCGGAAGCTTGAATGTCACGGCTCCCGTCAACGCCGGCTATGTGGGCTCGGGCACCGATACCGGCCACACCGGCGGCGACTGCGAACCCGGCGTGAATCCGGACGGCTCCTACAATCTTCAGTTCATCCAGGACTTCATCCGGAACGCGATCAAGCAGCAAGTGCTCCTGTCAAAGGTCATCGCGAAGACGTACTACGCGGCAAAGCCCGCTTACGACTACTGGAACGGCTGCTCGACCGGCGGGCGACAAGGCTATCTGCTTGCGCAGGAGCTCGGCAAAGAGCTCGATGGCGTGCTCGCGAATGCCCCGGCGATCTACTGGACGCGATTCCAGACGGCGCAAATGTGGGGTCAGATCGTCATGAAGGACCTGGCGGGCGGTCCGATTGCTGCGGCCAAGCTCAGCCAGACGACCGCCTCGGCGGTCGCGGCCTGCGACGCCGCCGATGGCGTGGCCGACGGCGTGATCGACGATCCGCGGACCTGCAAGTTCAGCGCGACGGCGAACATCTGCGGCACGCCCGCCGCGCCGGCGGCGAACTGCCTGACCCCGGCCGAAGCGGAGGCCATCGACAAGATCTGGGACGGCCCGAGAAACGCGAAGGGCAACCGGATCTGGTTCGGGCTCGATCGCGGGACCAACTTGGGAGGTCTGAACGGCACCAACCCGTTCGCGCTCGGTGTTACCCAGTTTCATTGGGACGAGCACGACCGCACCTTCGACTGGCGGACGGTCACCGCGGACGGCTATCCGCAGGTGGCGCAGGACGGCTCGAGGAACATCGCGGACGTCACCGATACCTTCGGCGACCTCGATTCCTTCCGGCGCCACGGCGGCAAGCTGCTGACTTTCGTCGGGGCAAACGACCAGCTCATCATGCCGCGCGGGGTGATCAACTACTACCGGCAGATGGCGTCCCACTATGGGAAGCACGGCGAGCCGGATTTCGAGCGCGTCCAGAGCTTCTATCGACTGTTCCGCGCTCCCGGCGTCGCCCATTGCGGCGGAGGCGCCGGACCGCAGCCGCAAAACCTGTTCAACGCGCTGGTGAACTGGGTCGAGAACGGGGTGGCGCCGGAGCAGATCCTTGCGCAGAGCGAGAGCGGCGGCGTGGTCACGCGCACGCGGCCGCTCTGCCCGTATCCGCAAACGGCCGTCTACAACGGTAGCGGCAGCACGGACGACGCGAGCAACTTCCATTGCGGCGGAAACCTCGAGAAGCGGCGTCTTGTTTGCGCCGACGTGCTGACGAAGTACAAGCACGAAGCGAAGGGTCGCCTGGATTTTACGGGCACCGGGGTCGACCGTCACGATTGTTCCCGCGATGCGCACGGTCGCGGACACGACGACCACCACCATGATCATGATGATCACCATGACCGTGGGCGCTGGTAGAAGAAGGGCTGGATAGGCGGTAGATTTGCCCTATCGCAAGTGCGCTTCAGGCCAGCGCAGTTGCGCGATCCGCGAGCGCGCCTCGGATAGCATGCTCAATCTCTGTCGAGCCTGGCGCGCCGAGGGCCTCTACCGGCCGGGGACGCTTACCCGGATCCGGTAAAGCATGCTCGTCGCGGTGATGAACAGGCTTCGCAAGTCGTCGTCCCCCCACGTGAAGTTCGCGGCGGCATGCGGCACCCGGATGACGCCCAGGCATCTGGCCGTAGGGTCGAAGACGTGGATTCCGCCCGGGCCGCAGCAGAGGAGGTTCTCCGCGCTGTCGATCTTCATGCCGTCGGGCGCTCCGGCGCCTTCGCCCGACAGTTCGGCCCAGATCCGCCCTTTCCCCAGCGTACCGTCGGCGAGCACATCGAAGATGCGGATGTGCATCCGCTCGGTATCGTTGACGAAGAGGCGGTTCTCGTCGACGGAGAAGCACAGGCCATTCGGCTGGCCAAAGTCGCGTGCGAGCAGCGTGACACCCCGTCCGTCGGGCTCGGCGCGGTACACGCCGCGAAAGCCGAGCTGCGGCGGTCGCGGGACGCCGTAGTACTCCATCCGCCCGTACGTCGGGTCGGTGAAATAGATGCCGCCATCGCTCTTCACGACGACGTCGTTGGGGCTGTTCAGCTCTTTTCCCTCGTACACGCTGGCGAGCACCGTCACGCGGCCGTCCGTTTCGGTCCGGGTCACCCGGCTGGTCGCATGCTCGCAGCACACCAGACGGCCTTCTCGATCCCACGCGAGGCCGTTCGACATGTTGCTGGGCGTGCGGAAGACGCCTGCTCCCTCCGCGCTGCTCCACTTCGCGATCCGGTTACCCGGGATGTCGCTGAACAGCAGGCGGCGATTCCGCGGATCCCACAGCGGGCCTTCGGTGAAGAGGAAGCCGTCGGCCAGCGTTTCGTAAGCGACCTCCGGACCGACGACGTCCCGGAGCCGCTCGTCGCGGATCTCGATGCTCATAGCTTGCCGGTCCGCTTGAGCTCGCCCACCGTCGTGCCGCCCACGTACCAGTCCTCCGCCGTGACGTCCTCGAACACGACCCAAACGGCCTCCTTCGGCAGCTGGGCGACTTCGCTCACCGCCGCGGTCACGCGGCGCGAAATCTCGTCTTTCCGTTCCTGCGAATGCCCCTTCAGGATCCTGATGTTCACGAATGGCATGGTTCTCTCCTCGGTGAAGTGTGGGTGGTTCGATCTAGAGCGTGAGCAACCTGTCGCGCAGGGCCGCATCGTCGCGCAGCGCCGCCGCCGGACCCTCGTGGACGACGACGCCCTTCTCGAGGACGTAGACGCGATCAGCGAGCGCGAGCGAGAACTCGACGCCCTGCTCCGCCAGCAGGATCGTCAGGCCCTCGTCCTTGAGCCGCTCGACCTGCTCGAGCAGGCTCGCCACGACGAGCGGTGCGAGGCCCTCGGACGGCTCATCGAGCAGCAGCAGCTCGGGATTGCACATCAGGGTTCGGCCGATGGTGAGCATCTGCTGCTCGCCGCCGGACAGGAACCCGGCCCGCCGGTCCCTGAGCTCGGTCAGTTTGGGAAAGAGGCTGCACACCGTCTCGATCGTCCACCGCCCGGCTCTCCCGGCCGCGCGGCGCGCGACGTCCAGGTTCTCGCGCACGGTCAGCTCGCCGAACACGCGGCGGTCTTCGGGCACGAACCCGATCCCGGCGCGCGCGATCCGGTCGGTTCGCCAGCCCGTGATGACGCCCCCTTTCCAGAGCACGCGCCCCTGCGCCGGCGGCGTGAGGCCGATGATCGAGCGCATCACGGTGGTCTTCCCGACGCCGTTTCGCCCGAGCAGGCATACGCACTCGCCGCGCTGCACGGCGAGCGACACGCCGAACAGGGCACGCGACAGCCCGTAGTACGTGTGGATCGCGTCGACCTCGAGCACGGCGCTCACCGCCGGTCTCCGAGGTAGACACGCTTTACCTCCGGGTCGCTGCGGATCGCCGCCGGCGTTCCCTCGGCGATCACGCGTCCCTGGTGCAGCACCGCGATCCGGTGCGCGGTCGAGAACACGACGTCCATGTCGTGCTCCGTGAAGAGCAGCGTCAGGCCCCGTTCGGCCGCGATCCGCCGCAGGAGCTCCATCGAGTCGCGGGTCTCGCTCGCCGACATACCGGCGGTCGGCTCGTCCAGCAGCAGGATCTCGGGGTTGCCGGCGAGCGCGAGGCCGAGCTCGAGCTGCTTCTGGTTGCCGTGGGATAGCGCGCCGCCGGCCATGTCCGCCTTGTCGAGCAGGTTCACGTCGCGCAGCAGGGCCTCGCCTTCGTCGCGGAACAGACGGTCTGCGCGCGACCAGACGTCGCGGCCGCGGCCGCGGTGCGCGATGAGCGCCGCCTGCACGTTCTCGAAAACACTGAGGCGCGGGAAGATGTTGGTTCGCTGGAAGGACCGTGCGACACCCAGCGCGCAGAGCCGGTGCGGCGCCATGCCGGTGACGTCGCGGCCGCCCAGCCGGACGCCGCCGGCGTCGGGGCGAAGGTGGCCGGTGATGAGATTGAACAGCGTGGACTTGCCGGCGCCATTGGGCCCGATGATCGCGACGATCTGGTGGCGCTCGACGGTGAGGCTGACGCCGTCGATGGCCGCGACGCCGCCGAACGACCGGCGGAGGCTCCGCACCTCAAGCATGGCGGCCCGCGCGCAGGCGCCTCCATGCGGCGGTCGATGCGCCGACGATCCCGCCGGGGAAAGTGAACAGCAGCACGACCAGCACCACGCCGAGGACGAGTGGCCAGTACTGCGTCACCGACGTTATCTGGTGGTTGAGCAGTGTGAGCGCCGCGGCGCCGACGGCGGGACCCCAGAAGCTTCCCATCCCGCCGAGGATCGCCATGATCAGCACCTCCGCGGACTTCGACCAGTAGGCGAAATCCGGAAAGACGCCGCGGTTGAAGATGCCGAAGAGCGCCCCGGCGACACCGGCGAACGCCCCCGCGACCGCGAACGCCGCGATCTGGTACAGACGCACGTTCAGGCCGACGAACTCCGCGCGTTCGGGGTTCTCGCGGATGGCCGTCAGCATCCGGCCGAAGGGCGAGCCCACGATGCGCCGCAGGACGATGAAGCAGACGCCGGTTAGCGCCATGACCAGCAGGAAGTACTGATCAGCGGTGCGGAGGCTCCCGAGCAACGGTAGCGCGGACATCCAACCGAGGTCGGGGTACGGCACGTTCGACAGTCCTTGTTCGCCGCCCGTGACCGAGTTCCACTTGAAGCAAATCGCCCAGACGATCTGGGCGAACGCGAGCGTGAGCATCGCGAAATAGATGCGCGTGGAGCGCACGCAGAAGAACCCGAACACGACGGCGAACGCGGCCGACATCGCGCCCGCCGCCAGGAAAGCGAGCGGGAACGGCACGCCGTGAGTCTTCATGAGAATCGCGCACGTGTAGGCCCCGATGCCGAAGTAGGCGGCGTGGCCGAACGAGACGAGGCCGGTGTAGCCGAGCAGCAGGTTGAGGCTGAGCGCGAAGAGCGCGAGGATCGCGATTTCCGTGCCGAGGAAGGTGTAGAACCGCGAACCGAGCCAGGGGACGCACAGTGCCGCGAGCCAAATGAGTGGCACCCAGGGGATCCGCGGGAGCCAGCGCATGGCGCCGCGTCCTTCCTCGCCGGTCATGCGAGCGGCCGGCCTAGCAGCCCCGCCGGGCGCGCGATCAGCACGATCGCCATGAGGGCGAAAACCGCGAAGATGGAGAAGCCCGGCAGGATCAGGATGCCGAAGGCGAGGACCTGGCCGAAGATGATCGCGCCGAGGAAGGTGCCCCAGAACGAACCGAGGCCCCCGATCACGACGACGATGAACGCCTCGACGATGATCTCGACGTCCATCCCAGGCACGATGCTGCGCACCGGGGTCACGAGCCCGCCGCCGAGGCCGGCGAGGAACGAGCCCGCCATGAACATGAGCGTGTAGAGCCGGCCCACGTCCCCGCCGAGGGCGGCGAGCATCTCGCGGTCATAGGCGGCCGCGCGGATCATCCGCCCGATGCCGGTGCGGCTGAGGAGCAGCCAGCACACCACCGCAATCGCCGGACCCAGCACGATGATGAAGAAGTTGTAGTGGGGCACGACGGCGCCGAACAGCTCGAAGCTGCCGGCGAGGCCGGCCGGCCGGGGCATCGCGAGCTGCTGGGTGCCCCAGATGATCCTGGCGGCATCGCCCAGGATCAGCACGAGCGCGTAGGTGAGCAGGAGCTGGTAGAGGTCTTCCCGGCCGTAGAGGTGGCGCAGCAGCAGCCGCTCGACGACGACGCCGAGGAGCGCCACGCACAGTGCCGCCCCGAGCACCGACAGCCAGAAGCTGCCGGTCGTTGCGCCGAGCCACTGCGTGAGCTGCCAGGAGAGGTACGCACCCAGCATGTAGAACGAGCCGTGCGCGAAGTTGAGGACGCGCAGCACGCCGAACACGAGCGACAGGCCCGAGGCCACGATGAACAGGAACATCCCCGCCGTCAGTCCGCTCAGCGCCTGGCCGATGAGGAAGGACGGCTCGAGCACGGCGCTAGGCGTCGATCAGACCGAGCTGCGGCGAGATGAGGGCGGCCTTCTCCTCCAGGAGCCTGCGCCAGCGCGGGACGAGGCTTCGCTTGAATCGGATCTTCGGCATGGCGACGCTGACGGCAGCAGCAATCAGCCCGCTGTTCGGATCGCGCACCGGGACGCTGACGCAGCACAGGTTATCGGCGTACTCCTCTGCGTCCACGGCGTAGCCCTCCTTGCGGACGGCGTCGATCTCGCGCTCGAGCTTCGACGGGCTCGTGATCGTATGGGCGGTATAGGCACGGAGGCGCACCCCCGACAGGTATTTCTGGAACGCCTCGGGCGCGAGGCCTGAGAGCAACACCTTGCCGGTCGCGGTGCAGTACGCCGGCTCGCGCTGCGCCGATCGGATCGAGGCGCTGACGACCTGCTGGCCGTCGGCCTTGCAGAGCTGGACGATCTCGCCCTGGCTGAGGATCACGAGGTACACCGTCTCGCCGACGACGTCGCGCAGCGCATCGAGGTGCGGCCGGGCGAGTGCGGCGAGGTCATTGCCCTTGAGATAGGCGCTCGCAAGCTGGTAGACGCGCGGCCCGAGCGCGTAGCTGCGATGTCCCGGCTCCTGTTCGACGTACCCGCGCGAGACGAGGGTCTGGACCAGCCGGAAGGCCGTGCTGACGTTGAAGCCGGTCGCGCGCGCGATGTCCGAGACGCTCACCGGCCGCCGCGCCGCGCCAAGGTGCTCGAGGATGTCGAGCACCTTGGCGACGCTCTTGACCGCATCGGGCTCGACCCTGGTCTTCGGTCGTCCGCCTGGCATTCGCCCCGATCAATCCATGAAGGGCGTCGGATCGATGTAGGTCGGCGGGCTCATCACCGCGAACGGATAGCGCGGATCCTTCGCCATCTTGCCCCAGAACTGCGCGCGGTTGGCCTGGTGGTCCTTCGCGCGGAAGAGCTGCTTGCCGATCGGCGTGTCGACCGTGATCTCGAACATCGCCTTGGCGACCTTGTCCGAATCCGTGCTTCCCGCCTTCGCGATCGCCGCCGTCAGCATCTGCATGCCGATGTAGCCCGTGATCGGCCACGACGATGGATGCTCGTCCTTCAGGTAGGCGCGAAGGCGCTTGATGTAGTCCTTGTGGATCTGGGGCCCGTCCCAATTGAACGCGTCGTACGCGTTGGCCCAGATCCCCACCGGGTAATCGTCGCCCATCGCCTTCGCCGTCTCGATCGCGCCCGCCTCGCCGGCGGAGAGCACGTTGAATTTCAGCGTTTCGAAGTACCGGAGCGGCTTCGCCTGCTTGACGAAGGTGACGAAGTGTCCGCCCCAGAGGCTGGTGAAGGCCGCGTCCGGCTTCTTCGCGAGCTGCGCGTTGATGAACGGCGTGTAGTCGGCCTCGCCCAGCTTCGGCCACTGCTGGTCGACGATCTCGATGTCGGGCCGGATCTTCTTCAGATGGGTCACGAAAGCGCGGGTGAGATCCTGCCCGAACGCGTAGTCGGGGCTCATCGTCGCTACGCGCTTCACCTGCCATTTCGCCATGATCTCCGCCGCGGTGCGCCCCTCGATGGTCGTCGTCGTCGCGGTGCGAAAGACGTAGGGATGCAGGTTGGCGGGCGCCGTCAGCTGATCGGTCTTCACGACCGGGACGACGAACACGATCTTGTTTTCCTTCGCGATCGGCGATACGGCCGGTCCCTCCGCCGACGTCAGGGTGCCGACGAGGAAGTCGACGTTCTCGCGCAGGATGAGGTCGCGCGCGATGCGCACCGCCTCATCCGCGTTGCCCTTCGTGTCGCGCACGACGAGTTCGATCTTGCGTCCGAGCACCCCGCCCGTGGCGTTGATCTCTTCGACGAACATCTGCGCGCCCTTGAGGGACGGCTCGCCGATCAACGCGCCCGGCCCCGAGAGGATTACCGGGTAGCCGACGCGGATCGGCTTCTGGGCTGCAGCCGGTAGCGCCGCTAGCGCCAGGCCGACCAGGGCGAGTGAAGTTGCAAGCTGCCTTCTCCAGTTCATGGTGCCTCCTCTGCAGTGGGCCGGGGATTGAGGAAGGCCCTCGGCTAGTTTTCCGTAATTCGAAAAATATTGTTGTTATACGGAAAAAGACTAAGACGCGACCGGGTGTGATGTCAAGTCCGGTCCGCGGGCGGGCGCTCGCGCATGCGCCGGCGTTCCGCTCTTGCCGTCGCCGGTCAACTGGACCCGTGGGGTGAGCCGGCGAGAGCCGAGCGTGATCGACCTGCAGAGCTTCGTAAAAGGTGCGCGCCATCGCGACGCGGTAGCGGCAGGAGCAACCCATGCATGGGCTCGGCTTTCGCCGGAACCAATGCGATGGTCGACTGCGATGCGAAGTTCGCCATCGAGCATCCAGCCGTGGCTGCCGCGCGAATCGCGGGAACGCGCGGGGAAAACGTCATGAATTTCCCTACGAATCCCCACGTTCTACAATGGGGCGGGACAAGCGGCCGCTGGGTAACTCTAATTGGCATTGACCCAGCCAATTCATTGAGCGTTTGCCCGGGCCGGAGCCGGCGCGTAAGCGGAATAGAAGAGATCCAGGATCCGCATCGCTTCGGCGAGCAGCACGTCGTCGCTCCGGGATTTCTCCTTGATTCCCCTGAGCAGGGTCTCCAGGCCCTTGGCGTCCGCGACCGGAATGCCGCCCACGTCGAGAAAGTGCACCGCCGCCCCGATCTTCACGAGTGCCGGATCGTTGTCGAGTCCGAAGGTCGCGCGCAGGACTTCGAATGTCACCCGGTTGCTCGCATGCGTGAACTCTGCGCCGTCGAAATCGAAGCCGATGGTGTTGCGCGGACGATCGCGCGGACGATCGATCCAGACGAACCTCGCATCCCGATCGATGAATCGCTTGATGAGCCAGGCGCTGGCGAGGCGATCCACCCAGAGATCCCTGCGGGTTGCCCAAACCCGCCGTCGATACTTGGCGGCGTTGACCGGCCGGACCTGCTTCCTGGAAGGATGCGGCTCCCCGGACGAATACGCTTGCTGAAAGTCCCGTGCCAGGCCGGTCAGCGCGTCTTCGGCCTGGCGTTTGGCCTGGCCCGGAAAGAAATCGATCTCTGCCAGCCGGTCGAACGAGCGTTGCAGGCGCTGCCTCATCGTTTGCGCCTTGCGGCGGCCCAGGCGCCGTAGAGAGAGCCGTGCTTCGCTGATCGCCGCGACCAGCGTGCCGTACTCCTCGCTGCGATCGAACAGCTTGCGGAGCTGGGCGCGATGCTCGTCTTTCCCGAGCCGCAGCTCGGCGGTCATCGCGAAGCCGCCGACGGACTTGACCTCCGACTCCATCTCCGCCAGGACCGCGGCGCGCGCCGACCCCGCCGGCAAGACGTACACACCGTCCCGCAGCACCGCGCAGCCGCTCTCCTTCAGCGCCCGCCATACCCGCATCCGCACCGTGGAATCGCGCGTCGGGAGGCTGAGAATGAGCGTATCGAGTCCCGTCATCGCGTTATAACTATCACAAGTCAGTTGTAGTCACAACAAAAAAGCTTGACACGGCACTGCTGGCGACGTAGGCTGCCGCCCAACGTAGAGCGCTGGCGGATGGTAGCCGCCGCCGCGCCCTAGCCGGGTTTTTCGCAGACACCCGGTCCACAAGGACGTTTCCGTCTCAAGCGCTGCTCCAGTTTCCTTCGGGAAAGGAGCGCTTATGTGGAACGGAAACGCAGTCCCGGTCGGCGGATTCCTGCTGGCCACAGCCTTGGTCTCGCTCGCCGGATGCGACATCGGCGTCGCGCCTCGGAATGAGGCGGCGCACGAATCGCGGCAACTCGACCTCCCCAACGCGCGGTATCGGATCGACCCGGAGCGGAGCCGGGTCTGGCTTCTCGCGCGTGAGGGCGTGTTCGTCTACGACCTCTCGCGGCGGGAGAGCGTGTCGGTGCCGCTTCCCGGCTGGTTGTTGGTGGACGCTCCCTACAGCTGCCCGCCGGATCTGGCGCTCGGGCCCAAGGGAGAAGCGCTGATCACGAGCAACACCCTGCCGACCCTGTGGCGGATCGATCCGGAGAGCCTCGCCGTGACCGTGCACCCGCTCGTGCTGGACGCCGATACCGACAAGGACGTGGGCTTCTCCGCGCTCGCCTACTCGCCGCAGCACGGAGCGTTCATCGCGGCGAGCTACGCGCACGGTTCGCTCTGGAGAATCGATTCGCTGCTCGAGCGGGCGCAGAAGATTTCGCTCTCCGCGCCGATACGGGAAGCGTGTGGCGTCGCCGTGCGGCCGCGCGGCTCGCAGTCGGCGCTCAGCCGGCTGGCCGACGTGTGCGTGCACACGCCGCACGGTGGCTGGTCCGTGATCCTCGCGCCGGACTGGCGCTCCGCTCAGGTGAGCGCCGCGCCCTGCACGGAGCATCCGTGGCCGTTCAACGTCGCCCGGCTGAACGATCTCACCGGAGGCAACTGATCATGCGGCACCAGCTGAAACCGATCTTCTGCCGTCCCTGGTTGTTGAACGGCCTGTCGCTCAAGCTGATCGAGAGCCACTACGAGAACAACTATGGCGGCGCGCTGAAGCGCTTGAACGCCATCACGGAGCAGCTCGAGTCGCTCGATTTTGCGAAGACGCCGGGCTACGTCCTGAACGGCCTCAAGCGCGAGGAGCTGGTCGCGCTGAATTCCACCTTCTGCACGAGCTCTATTTCGCCAGCCTCGGCGGAGAGGGCAAGCCGACCCGGACGATGGCCGACGCGCTGGCCCGCGACTTCGGCTCCGTGGACCGTTGGCGCGGCGAATTCGTCGCGATGGGCAATGCCCTCGGCGGTGGCTCGGGGTGGGTACTCCTCGTCTACGTTCCGCGCGACCGCCGGCTCGTGAACCAGTTCGCCGCCGAGCACAGCCAGGCCGTCGCCGGAGGCATCCCGCTGCTTGCCCTGGACATGTACGAGCATGCCTACCACATGGATTTCGGTGCGAACGCGAAGGCCTACGTGGACGCATTCATGCGCAATGTCGACTGGAAAGCGGTCGAGGAGCGTTACGAGGATGCGTTGAGGGTCGAGCCGCCGCGACCGCTGGTTCAGCAGGAGTTCGGCGATCTGCCCGGGGTCGGTGTCGAGGAGGTGAAGGCGATGCTGGATTCCGGCAAGCTCGTTCAGTTCATCGACGCCAGGCCGAGGCACTACGTTTCGCGCACGCAGGACATCATCGAAGGCGCCACCTGGCGTGATCCGGAGCGCGTGCACGAATGGATGGGCGAGCTGTCGAAGTCCGATCCGGTGGTCGTGTTCTGCGTCTACGGCTTCCACGTCGGCTGCCGCACGGCGGTGGCGCTGCGCGAAGCCGGCTTCGACGCGAAGTACATGAAGGGCGGTCACTCGGGCTGGAAGGCGATGGGAGGGCCGATCAAGCCTTAGCGTTGATCGCGCGCGGCCTCGGTCGATCACGGATTCGGAGGAGTCGTGGATGAAAGGAGTCATCATGGTTGCGCTTGACAGTGCTATCGGCGAGGCGCGCGCCGAAACCGACAACTTCGACGGGTACGCGCGCGGCGCTGCACCCCAGGGCTGGACGTGCGGCGTTACCGGCAAGGGAGCGCCGAAGTGGGCGGTGGAGACCGATCCATCGGCGCCCAGCGCACCGAACGTGCTCAGGCAGAGCGCTTCGGGAACGTTTCCGTGGTGCGTGAAGAAGGGCGTGTCGCTGGCCGACGGCTTCGTCGAAGTGAAATTCAAGCCCGAGAAAGGCAAGGAAGACCAGGCCGGCGGGATCGTCTGGCGCTGGAAGGATGGCGACAACTACTACGTCGCGCGCGCCAACGCGCTGGAGAACAACGTCTCCCTCTATTACACGGCGAACGGCAAACGCAACACCCTCAAGTACGTGAACGCGCCCGTCCCGGCCAATGTCTGGCACACGCTGCGCGTGGAGTTCTCCGGTACGCGCATCAAGGTGCTGCTCGACGGCAAGCCGTATGTCGAGCAGGAAGACAGTCATATCCGAGGCCCGGGGGCGGTCGGGGTCTGGACGAAGGCGGACAGCGTCACCGCCTTCGACGATTTCAGCTATGGCGCGGAAGAAGGGAATGACAAGCCGCCTCGACGTCATCGATCTCCAGGGGTCAGGCCGAGTGTCCCGAAGCAGCGCCGGCCTGGTGCTCGCGGCGCGGGCGCTCCGCGCGCTCGCCGACGGGTTCGTGGCGGTTCTCCTGCCCGCCTACCTGCTCGCGCTCGGCCATGGCCAGCTCGAGGTCGGTTTCCTCAGCACCGCAACGCTCGTCGGGTCCGCGATCGCCACGCTCGCGGTCGGGCGTTGGGGACATCGTTTCGCGCTGCGGCGCTTGTTGCTGGCCGCGGCGGTTCTGATGGTAGCGACCGGCCTGGGATTCGCCACCATAACTTCGTTGTGGCCGCTGCTCGTCGTGGCTGTCATGGGTCCGCTCAATCCGAGCGGCGGTGATGTGAGCGTTTTCCTGCCGCTCGAGCACACGGTGCTCGCGGGATCCGCGTCCGCAGAGGCCCGCACCAGCGTGTTCGCCCGATACAGCTTCGTCGGCTCGGTGTTCGGGGCCGTGGGCGCGCTCGCGGCAGCGGTGCCCGACTGGCTGGCGAGCAGCGCGGGCTGGCAGATGCTCGACGCGTTGCAGGCCATGTTCGTGGTGTACGCGGCCCTCGGCGCCGCAGTCTGGGTACTCTATCTGCGCATGCCTCAGCCGCCGCGAACCGAGGAGCGCCCGCCGCCGGCCGCGCTGGGGCCATCGCGAGGCATCGTCCTGAAGCTCGCGGGTCTGTTCAGCGTCGATTCCTTCGCCGGGGGCCTGGTCATCAACGCGCTGCTTGCGCTGTGGCTGTTCGAGCGCTTCGGCATCTCGCTCACCGGCGCCGGCGCCTTCTTCTTCTGGACCGGTCTGCTCAGCGCGGTGTCGCAGCTGGCGGCACCGGCGCTCGCACGGCGCATCGGCCTGGTCAACACGATGGTGTTCACGCACATTCCGGCGAGCCTGTGCCTGATCGGCGCGGCCTGCGCATCGTCGCTGGAGGTCGCGCTCGGACTCCTGCTCGTTCGTAGCCTGCTGTCGCAGATGGACGTGCCCGCCCGCAGCGCCTACGTCATGTCCGTCGTCACACCGGACGAGCGTCCCGCCGCGGCGAGCTTCACCGCCGTTCCGCGCAGCCTTGCATCCGCGATCGGTCCTTCGCTCGCCGGCGCGATGTTCGCTACCGGGTTGATGAGCGCCCCGCTGATCGCCTGCGGGCTGCTGAAGATCGCCTATGACGTTGCGCTGTTCGCGGGATTCCGCAAGGTGGCGCCCCGCTCGTAGCGGCCCGCTGCTCTGGAGGTAGCTCAGCCACCAGTCCCGCCGGCGCTGCTTGAGAGCGGCGAACCACCGGCAGAGCGGATAGAGCGCGACGCGCACCGCGACCCAGATCGCGTAGACGCCGCGCTAGGCGCGGCGCGTCACTGCGTACTCGCCCGGCAGCAGGGTGCCCTGCCGGCACAGGCGGTTCAGAAGCTGATGAAGGGCGACGTAGATCGGTTGACCGTCGAGCCAGGCGTCGAACTGTCGGTCGAGGAACGGATCTGGGCCGCCGTGGACGAAGGTCACTATCGGTCGCCGATTCGCGGCGGCGCCGAGCTCGGCGTCCGCAGAGAAGAGCCGCTTGGCGGGGAAGGTCCGGCGGACGAGTTGCTCGAGCTCGCCTGTTTCGAGGAGCTGCATGTTCGACTCCGAGGGGCCCAGAAGTCCGGGCCGCCGGGGTCTTGCAACCTCGGCGGCGCGGAGCTGTATTACGGGTTGAACGGCTGGAGGTCGTCGCGCTCGTTGATGAAGCTTTGGCTCTTCGGGCGCTGCATGGCGGCCTGGTAGGAGGTCGCTTCCGGCGCCGACTTCAGCACGTTTGCGTCGCTCTGGAGCGTCGGCTCGGCGACGGCGGCGTTGGCGGCCAGACCGAGGATGGCGATGACAGCGATCAGGTTGCGTTTCATGGTGAGGCTCCTTTTCAAGAAAGTCAGTTCGTCGATGAGTGGCGGCTTGTTCGCGGGCCTGTGTGCTGCCCACGCGTAGCCAGTGTCGCGATTTCGCGCCGGCTGATCTGCGAACGGTGACAGCCTCATCCTGTGAACTATGCACACGGGCACCCGCCGAACCGGCAGCGAGAAGGCATTTGCGTCTGCTGCGGTGGGGCTGCGGTCGCCGTGCGACCTTGACGGCGTCCGAACGCTGACCGCGCGAGGGCTGGTCTATGATACGCAGCCACTCGGGTCACGCCGCGCATGCTATCCGTCGCAGATTCACTGAAGGCCGTGCCGCTCTTCTCCGGACTCTCCGAGCCGGAGATCGTCACGCTGGCCGAAGCGGCGATGGTGCGCACGTTCCAGAAGAACACGATCGTGGTCACCGAGGGCGAGCGGAGCGACTCGCTCTACGTGATCCTCTCGGGCCGCGTGAAGGTGTTCGTCAGCGACGAGGACGGCCGGGATCTCGTCCTGAACGTCGTGGGCGCGGGCGAGTATTTCGGCGAGCTCGCGCTCGACGAGGGACCGCGCACAGCCTCGGTGGCAACGCTGGAGCCGTCCAAGCTGGCGGTGATCCCGAACGAGGTGCTCAAGGCGTTTCTCGCCAGCCACCCTGCGGCAGCTCCTCCCCTCATCCGGGTCCTGATCGGCCGCATCCGCCGCTCGACCGAGAGTCTGAAGAACCTCGCGATGCTCGACGTCTACGGGCGGGTGGCGAAGCTGCTCCTCGACCTTGCGCGGGAGGTAGACGGCAGGCTGGTGGTCGAGGAGCGGCTCACGCAACAGGACATCGGCGAGCGGGTGGGCGCTTCGCGCGAGATGGTGAGCCGGATCCTCAAGGACCTGAGCGCCGGGGGTTATCTCGGGAACGACGGTGGCAAGATCGTGATCCACCGCCGTCCGCCGCGCGGCTGGTAGCGCGACCCGCCGTCGCGCGTCAACGATCGGCGGCGCCGGCCCCTCTCAGGGGAGAACCGTCCCCCAGAGCACCAGCCGGGCTTAAAGTAGGCGCATATGGACATGGCCAATGCCCTCCAGCACGTCACCTGGGAGCCCTGTCTGCTCGAGTCGGGCCAGGACCGAACCCTGGAAGCCTACGCCCGGCGGAAGCAGGGGATGCCCCACCCATCGGTCAACTACTTCACGTCCGTCCCATGGATGGCCCGAGCGGTGGTCGATCTGCACCCCGAGCTTGGGCTGCTGATGCATCTCGATCAGGCTGTGGCGGATCTCGTCGTGCTGGTCGTCAGTCAGGAGAACTCGTGCCGCTTCTGCTATGCGGCCGTGCGGGCGATGCTGTGGGCTCAGGGAATGTCTCGGGCGCGTATCCAGCGGATGGAAGAGGACTTGGCGCGGGCGGATCTCCCGCCGCGGACGATGGCCGCTGTGGCCTTCGGGCGGAGCCAGTCTCGCTCCGGCCCGCCGGGAGCGCAGGACGCCCGGGAGGCGCTTCACCGTGCTGGCCTCGGCGCCGACGAGATGAAGGAGATCGCGTTCGCGGTGGGCGTGACGGACTTCAACAACCGTGCGCACACGATCCCGGCGATCCCCGCACGCCCGATGGAGCGAATGCCCGATCAGCTTCACATGCGACTGCTGCGGCCCTTGCTCGGCAGGCTGATCAGGAACCACCGCTCCCGCGGGCAGGCAACGACGCTGGGTCCGGTGCGTCGTATCCGTACGCCCACCTCGTGAGGGCTTACGCGGGGTCGCCGATCGCCCCGACGTTGGCCAGGACGCTCGAGGAGATGTGGGCTTCTCCGCACCTCACGCGACGGTGCAAGCTCTTGATGCTGGCCGTCGTCGCCCGCGGATTGACGTGCGAGGTGTGCGCGCTGGACCTGGGCAAGGCTCTGCGCGAGGAAGGTCTCGAGGAGGCGACGCTCACGCAGATCCTGACTCATCTCGACGCCCCCGAGCTTGACCCGGTCGAGCGGCTGCTGGTGCCCTTCGCGCGAGAGACCATCTGGTACGAGCCGGCCCTGGTCCAGCGCCGCGCCCGTGCCCTGAGCAATCGCCTCGCCGGCGAGCAGCTGATCGAGGCGATTGGCGTGGCGGCCCTGGCCAATGGGCTCTGCCGGATGGGTGCCATGGTGACGGATTACGCATGACGGGAACGGTATTAGTAGCCGTTACGCTGGTGCTCCTGGCGATAGTCGTTGGCGCGCTCTATCGCCAGTGGCGACGGAACGAACGCCTGCGAGCGCAGCTCGAAGCGGCGGCTGCCGACCTCCAGCATCTTCAGGAGGCGTGCTCCCGGCTGGCGCCGGCCGGCGTGGTGCAGCGGCTCATCACCGATGGCGTGAGGTGGGGCACCGAGGCCACCGCCGAGCGCAAGGTGGTGACCGCACTCTTCGCCGATCTCGTCGGCTATACGGCGCTGAGCGAGCGGCTGGAGCCGGCCGTCCTGGCGCGCGTGCTCAACGAGTACTTCCAGCGTATGAGCGACACCATCCACGAGCACCGCGGGCATGTCTCCACCTTCCTCGGCGACGGCATCCTTGCCTACTTCGGCGCGCTCCAGCCGAACCCGTGGCAGTGCAACGATGCCGTTCGTGCTGCCCTGGCCATGCGGGAGGCCATCCGCGAGTACAACGGCGAGCTCGCGCCGAGGGCTTGCCGCCGCTCGCCGTGGGGATCGGCATTCACCGCGGTCCGGGCCTGGCCGGACTGATAGGCTCTCGTGAGCGGATGGAGTACGGTTTCGTCGGGCGCACCGTGAACCTGGCCGCACGCGTGCAGGGGCTCACGCGCACCCACCGGGTCGACATCCTCGTAACCGAGGCGCTGCGCGCCGAGCTCGACACGCGCTTCGTCCTGGTGCCCATGCCCGCGGAGTCCGTGAAGGGGATTGCCGAGCCCGTGGTCACCTACGCCGTGGGGGAAAACTCCGGCGCGCCCGCGCCAGCGGCCGGCTGACGAGCAAGGCGACACGTGACGATCGAAGGGATGGTGGCCGCAACGCCCCACTCGGGCGTAAGAACCTCGCCGTGACCGTGCACCCGCTCGTGCTGGACGCCGATACCGACAAGGACGTGGGCTTCTCCGCGCTCGCCTACTCGGCGCAGCACGGAGCGTTCATCGCGGCGAGCTACGCGCACGGTTCGCTCTGGAGAATCGATTCGCTGCTCGAGCGGGCGCAGAAGATTTCGCTCTCCGCGCCGGTACGGGATGCGTGTGGACTCGCCGTGCGGCCGCGCGGCTCGCAGTCGGCGCTCAGCCGGCCGGCCGACCTGTGCGTGCACACGCCGCGCGGCGGCTGGTCCGTGATCCTCGCGCCGGACTGGCGCTCCGCGCAGGTGAGCGCCGCGCCCTGCACGGAACAGCCGTGGCCGTTCAACGTCGCCCGGCTGAACGATCTCACCGGAGGTAACTGATCATGCGGCACGGAACCGACAACTTCGACGGGTACGCGTGCGGCGCCGCACCCCAGGGCTGGACGTGCGGCGTTACCGGCAAGGGAGCGCCGAAGTGGGCGGTGGAGACCGATCCATCGGCGCCAAGCGCACCGAACGTGCTCAGGCAGAGCGCTTCGGGAACGTTTCCGTGGTGCGTGAAGAAGGGCGTGTCGCTGGCCGACGGCTTCGTCGAAGTGAAGTTCAAGCCCGAGAAGGGGACAGGCCAGCGCAAGCTAGCCTGCCGATTTTCTTGGTCGGGCGTGCAGGATTCGAACCTGCGACCACCGGATTAAAAGCTGCATCCTTGAACAGGACACTAATGCGCCCTGCGACGATGCTCGCGCGACGGACGCCGCGATTACTGCCAGAGAGCCACGGCCGTGACCGCGCTCTCCGGCCGTCAGGTGACCAAGCGCATCACGGCGGCGCTAGGCCCGGATCGGCCACCGCTGCGCTCAAAGGAGGCCGTACCCGAGTTGGTGGGCGCTGTGCTTGAGGACGTCGAGCAGCGCATCGTCGGTAAGGGCTCGGTTGAAGTCGGGATAGGCGGGGAGGCAATCCTCCGCCCGATCGCTCAGGGCGACGGCAGGCTCGTTGCCGTTCATCGAGGACGGGTAGTAGAGGCCATGCAGCGCCGGGTACGCGTCGTGGAACGTCCGCGCCCAGGCGCGCGCCCGGCCGCGGTGGCCCGTATTGATCGCCATCGAGGCGCCGACACGGGTCGGATACGGGCCGGCGCTGCTCGGGTAGGGTTAGGAGAGTCCCGTTGATAACGCTATCCGATTCGTCCTTCGGGGGCTCCGTCGGGTGGGTTCGAAAATTCTCCCAAGCACTCGCCTGAGTGACGACTCACTGGCCCAGCGAAACCTTCTGCCTGGCGAAACAGGCGCGTTTGTTATCCCTCTACCGCAGCGCAGTGCGCGAATGGGGTTGCGTTTGCGCAATGCAGAGGAGCAGTATCGAGAAAACTGCTTCCAGCTTGGTCGAGGTCGAGGTGCTGTCGCTGCGGTCCGGCGGCGGTTCGTTCGTTCTTCAAGAAGGAGGGAACAATGCGTCCGGTTGTCCGAGCTGCACTCATAAGCTTGCTGCCCATCGCGCTCACATGCATTGGCCAGCCTGTGGAAGCACGCATCACCAACATTCAGATCGATTCCCGCGTACTGGCCTACGGCGGCGCTTCGTTCGGCGCCGTGGGGCAATACGAAACCCTCACGGGGGTCGCCTTCGGCGAGGTCGATCCGAATGACCCGCTGAATGAGGTCATCACCGACATCAAACTCGCCCCGCGCAATTCGCGCGGCAAGGTCGAGTACAACATGGACTTCTGGATCAGCAAGCCCGTCGACATGACCCGCGCCAACGGCACGCTGCTGCACGATGTACCGAATCGTGGAAACGTGCGCAGCCTGGAAATCAACGTCGGCGGCGCAGGCAACAGCAACGCCGGGGACGGCTTTCTTCAGCATCAGGGCTATACGCTCGCGGACAACGGCTGGCAGGGCGACGTGAGCACTGGTCTGCAAATCCGACTGCCCGTGGCGAGGAGCAAAGGCGGAAGCGAAATCACCGGTCGCGTTCGCGCCGAATACATCCTGAATGCGTCCACGAGCACGGTCGACGTGACGACACCGCCCGCCTACGAGTCGGTCTCTACCAGCAACGCCGGCGCGACGCTGACGCGGCGCGTTCACCAGGACGACGTTCGCGAGCCCATCCCGAACAGCGATTGGGCATTTGCCGATTGCTCGGCCACACCGTTCCCCGGCGTGCCGAGCACGAAGAAGGTTTGCCTCAAGGGCAACTTTGACTCCAATCACATCTACGAGCTGCTCTACACCGCGAAGAACGCCATGGTGCTGGGGCTCGGCTTCGCTGCGACCCGCGACTTCATTTCCTTCCTGCGCAACAGCAACGGCGCCAGCACGGGGAAGTGCGGCCACAAGCACGGTCACGAGGATCGCGGCCGCGGCCACGGCCGGCACCACGACGACGATGACGACGCGGACGGCCACGGCCGCAAGCACGGGCCATGTCCAGTAGCCGGGTCGATGCCGGACAACCCGCTGGAGGACTCGATCCAGAACGCGATCATCTACGGCTCGTCGCAGAGCGGCCGCTGGATCCGCACCTTCATCCAGCTCGGCTTCAACCAGGACGAGAACCGCAACCTGGTGGTGGAGGGCGCGATCCCGCACAAGGCATCGAACCGCGGCGCGTTCAACGTGCGATTCGGGCAGCCCGACCGCCTGTCCGGAACGCAGCATACCGAGCGCCAGTTCCCGGGTGCGGAGTCGTCGCAGACCTGGGGGGTCAGCCACGACAAGATCGCGGACGTGAAGGCCGGGCAGCTCGACCGCTGCCGCAAGACCGACAGCTGTCCCAAGATCTTCCACACCAACACTGATACCGAGTACTGGCAGGCCTTAATGGCGCTCAACACCACCGACTCGGAGAGCCGGCACGACCTGAAGATCCCGAAGAACGTGCGGATCTACCTGTTCTCCGGCACGCGGCATGGCGGCGGCGATGTCACCCAACAACCCCCCACCGTAATGCCGAATCCGCCGGCGAACTGCCAGCTGCGCACCAACAGCAACCCGTTCATCCACGGACAGCGGGCGCTGCTGGTCGCGCTTCGCGACTGGATTGTCCACGGAACGCAGCCACCCCCGAGCCTGTACCCGACGCTCGATTCGGGCAAGCTCGTGCCGTTGAGCGCCATTCACTATCCGTACATTCCCGCGGTGAACTTCACCCTGGCCGGCATCACCACGCGAAAGTTCTATCTCGACCGCGGACCTCTGTTCAACGTCGAAGATATCTCGGGCGTGATGCGGGAGCCTCCGATCAAGCGCGGCGCCTATTCGGTGCGCCAACCGCAGGTCGACGCGGACGGCAACACCATCGTCGGGCTGCCCAGCACCAACATGCTGGTGCCGCTTGGGACGTATCTGGGCTGGAACGTGAGGAAAGCGGGCTTCAGCGAAGGCGATTCCTGCGATCTGACCGGTGCGTTCGTTCCGTTCTTCCGGACCCTGGCCGAGCGCCAAGCGGCCGGCGACCCTCGCCCCTCGCTCGAAGAGCGCTATCCGACGCATGCTGACTATGTCGCCAAGGTCACCGCAGCGGCAAACAGCCTCGTCAGTCGGCGCCTCCTGCTGCCGGAGGATGCGACCTTCCTCATCAACCAGGCGAACGCGGCCGCAGTACCGTAGTCGCCCGTTGCACGAGGGACGGAAAAACGGGCCCTTCGGGGCCCGTCTCCTTTGGGGCGTGATCGGCGAGCGCGTTCCCGACCGGATGCCAGGAATCGGGGCTCCGTCGTGCAGCCTCAACCTCAACTTCCGCGTTGAGGCTGGTCAGAGTCTGGACGCGACGCTGAATAGAGTTACTGGTAGGGCGTGCGGAAGCTCCGATGCGGCGGTTCATCGGCCGAGCAAACGGACCATCGCTGCCACCGCCGTCGGATACCCGTCGGGGCCCAGTCCGGCGATAACGGCCGTCGCAGTCTTGGACACCAGCGAGTTGTGATAGATCGCCTCGCGGCGGTGGATGTTGGTGATGTGCAGCTCGAAGATCGGTCCCGGGAACATCTTCAGCGCATCCAGGATGGGGATCGATGTGAAGGTGAGACCGGCCGGATTGATGATAATGCCCGACCCCTGATCGATCGCCTCATGAATCCAGTCGACGATCTGGTATTCGGCATTTGACTGCCGAAACTCAATCGGATGGTTATCCGCGGCTTCGCGACACATCGCTTCCACCTCGGCAAGCGTGGTCGTGCCGTAGATCTCGGGCTCTCTCTTGCCGAGCCGGTTCAGGTTCGGCCCGTTCAGTACGTAAATTGGTTTGGCCATTCGATATCCTCAGCCTTTGTAACCCATCAGTCGGGGAAGAACCAGCGTGAGCCACGGCACGTAGGTGATCAGCACGAGCGTGACGATCATGGAAGCGTGGAACGGAATCATTTCCTTCACGATGTCCTTGAGCGGCACGCCCGTGATCTTGACCATCATGAGCAGCAGCAGGCCGTAGGGCGGCGAGCAAAGCCCGATCATGATGTTGACGACCACCATCACCCCGAAGTGCACCGGGTCGATGCCGAGGGCATGCGCGGTTGGCAGGAGGACGGGGACGAAGACGAGCAGGATCGTCGTCCCCTCCAGGACGCAGCCGAGGACCAGCAGCAGGATGTTCGCGGCCAGGAGGAAGACAAACGGCGAGAGCTCCCACGCCTTCAGCGTCGCGGCAAGCGCCTTCGGAATGTTCTCCACCGTGATCACGTAGTTGAAGACCATCGCGCCCGCGATCAGCATGCCGATGGAAGCCGTGACGCGCGCGCTGCCGAGCAGCGACTGGTACATGTCGCGCAGCGTCATGGTGCGGTAGAGGAAGGCGGAAACGAGCAGCGCGTACATCGCGGCGGCCGCCGCAGCTTCCGTGGGCGTGGTCGCCCCGCTGTACAGGCAGACGAGCAGGATCACCGGCATCAGGAGCGCGGGAAGGGCCTCCCAGGTGACGCGCGGCAGCTCGCGCAGCGGGATGGGCGGCTCGACCGGGAAGTTCCGTCGCTTCGCCACCATCGCGATCAGGATCATCTGCGCGACGCCGATGAGCGTGCCCGGAATGATGCCGCCGATGAGCAGATAGCCGATGGAGGTATCGGAGATGAGCGCGAACACCACCAGCGGGATCGACGGCGGGATCACCGGCCCCATGACCGCGGAAGCCGCGGTCAGGGCTGCAGCGAAGGCAGGCGGGTAGCGCCCGTCCTTGGTCATCAACGTCTGCATGATCCTGCCCGAGCTCGCTGCATCGGCCAGGGCGGAGCCGGACATGGCGGAAAAGATCACGCTTTGCACGACGTTGACCTGCGCCATGCCGCCGCGGAAGCGCCCGACGAGCGCGTTGCAGAAGGTCAGCAGCCGCTCCATGATCGCGCCGCTGTTCATGAACTCGGCGGCGAGGATGAAGAGCGGGATCGCGAGCAGCAGGAAGCTCGTATACATGCCGTTGAGCAGCTGCTCGGCCGCGGTGCCGATGTCGAGGCCGGCAAGCAGGAGATAGAGCACGGAGCCGCCAATCATGGCGTGGCCGACCGGCAGCCCGAGCATGCTCAGGACGAGGATCGCCATCACGGCGATCGCGAAGGCGTTGGAAACGTTCACAAGGCGGAAGTCGTCTTGGTCGGGTCGGCCTCTTCCGGCGCCTTGCCGCGGACCAGCCCGAAGAGCAGCCACAGGTAGCGCACGATCACCGCGACCACGAAGAACAGGTAGATTGAGTACAGCCAGTCCATGCGGATCTTGAGGTACGAGGACTTCTCCACTTTCATGAAGGTCACGTAGCTCCAGGCCCCCGGCAGCGAGATCGAGTACAGGGCGACGATCGCCACGGACACGAAGATCGCCATGGCGAGGCGCGTGCGGCGACCCACCATGGACGTAACGAGGTCGATGCGGATCTCCTCGCTCTCCTTGACGACGAACGCGGCGCCCCACAGCACCAGCCACAGCCAGGTGACGACCGTCAGCTCGGTGGTCCAGCCGGTCGGGAAGTTGAAGAAATACCGGAAGACGATCTGCACCATGAACGCGAAGAACATGACGCCGAGGAGACCGGCGAGCACGTTCTCCGCGCGGCGCTGCAGCCAGCGCCCGACCTTGCGGGGGTCCACTACTTCAGCGCGTTGATCTTCTCGAGCAGCCCCTTCGGCCAGTCCTTCGCCTCGTCGGATGCCAGGTAGACCTTCTGCGCGTACTCGCGGAAGGCCTTGACGTCCGGGGTGTAGATCTCGAGGCCGTACTGCTTCCTGAAGGTTTCCACCAGCTCCGCCTCGCGCTTCAGGTGCTCCGCCGTGCTCCAGCCGAGCGCCTTGTCCACCGATGCCTGGAACGCCTTCTGCCGCGCCGGCGACATCGAGTTCCAGCTCTTCAGGTTGACCGCGAGCAGGTCGTAGCCGATCAGGTGCGAGGTGAGCACGATCTGCGACATCACTTCGTAGAACTTGACCGCGTTGACGTTGGGCAGCGGGTTGTCCTGGCCGTCCACCGCGCCAGTCTGCAGGCCCGTGTAGGTCTCGGCGAAGGCCATCGGCGTGGGATTCGCGCCGAGCGAGCGGCCGAGGAGCTGCCATGCGTCTCCGGGCGGCATCCTGAGCTTGATGCCGGCCATGTCGGCGGGCGTGTTGATCTTCTTCTTCGGCTTCAGGCCCACCTGCCGCGTGCCGAAGAAGGTCGGCCCCAGGATCTTGATCTTCATCTGGTCCTCGGCCTGCTTCGTGAACTGCGCGCCGAGCTCGCTCCCCCAGAAGGTGCTCAAGTGATTGGCGTCGCGGAAGAGGTACGCCGAAGTGAGGATCGTCCAGGCCGGAATCTGCTTCGAGATGTCTTGCGGCGCGATGTTGCCCATCTCGAGGTTGTCGCGTTGCAACGCCACCAGCTCGGTGCCCTGCTTGAACAGCGACGCGTTGAAGAAGGGCTCCACCTTGAAGTCCGCTTCGATGTCCTTGGCGAGCATCCGGATCATGTCCGCGCGGATGTCCTTGTCGGAGAACACCGCGGCAAAGCGAATGGTGGGCTTTGCCTGCGCGCCGGCCGGCAACGCGTACGCGGCAGCGAGAGCGGCCCCCGCCTTGAGTGCCGAGCGACGGGTGAATCTGGCTTCCATGCTGTGCCTCCTTTGGTGAAGAATCGTGGCTAGGTGGCCCGGTTCGATTTCTCCTGCTTCCGCAGATAGCTGAGGATCACGTCGACGACCAGCTCACGCCGGCGGCGAACGTCCCCCTTGGTGCCCATGTCCCGCTGGAAGATCGCGCCGAATGTGTACTGGTTCGTGATGTTGAACATTCCGAGCGCGGCGATCGCCATGTGTAGATCCACCGGGTCGACATCGTCGCGAAACGCGCCGGCGGCCTGGCCGCGCACGACTACGCGCCCGAGCGCATCGACGATCGGCCGGTTCAGAGTGCGCATCGCTTTCGACTTCCTGAAGTGCCGTCCCTTGGCTTGGTTCTCGGCCACGACGATGCGGACGAACTCCTGGTGCGAGATGTAGTAATCGAAAGTGAATTCGACGATGCGCCGGATGGCCTCCACCGGCGCAACGTGATCGAGGTCGAGCACGTTCTCGGCCTGGCGAATCCCGGTGTAGACGTACTCGAGTACCGCCAGGTAGATCTTTTCCTTGCCGCCGAAGTAGTAGTTGATCATCGCGCGCGTCGTGTGAGTCCGGGCGGCGATGGCATCCATGCTCGCCCCCTTGAAGCCCCTGGCGGCGAACTCGTCGATCGCCGCCTGGATGATCCGCGCGCGATTCGCTTCGGGCGTCTTCGGCTTGCGCATGGCAGCGTTCCGTCCGGGCGGCAGTTCCGCGCGGGGGGACAACGGCACCGTGCCGACAGATTTCATGGGGCAAAGGGTTTCGGAATTAACGAAATTGCAAGTTAAACCTAGCATGCTCGTTAATTTACAGCAACCGCACCGGCCCGATCGACGCGACCCCAGAAGTGTTCGAGGATCCGCAGGTGAACCACCGGCGACGCGGAGATCGAGCAGCTGAGGAAGAGCGGCGTCGTTTAGCCGCCCCCTGCCCGGGCACCCGTTCCTCGTGAGGGAGGGGAAGATGAAAGATGCCACTGCGCGGCAATCGGAATCGCTCTCGCCGCGCAGGCGGCACATCACCGCCGTTGACCCCCTCCTTCTGTGGAGCCACCGTGCGCGCCCGAAGCATGAAGCGCCGCCAGGTAGGCAAAGGTCATTCCCGGTCCCAATGTCGTCCCGGGCGCAGGGTACTGCCCGCCCATGATCGAGTTCATGTCGTTGCCGCAGGCGTACAAGCCGGCGATCGCGTCCCCCGCGGCGTCGAGCAGCTGCGCATTCTCGTTCGTCACCAGGCCAAGACTGGTTCCAAGGTCCGCCGGGGACACCTTTACGGCAAAGAACGGCGCCGTCTCGATCGGACCGAGACAGGGGTTCGGGGAATGCGCGGGATCGCCGTTCTGCCGACTCAGGCCATCCTGCCCCTTGCCGAAGTCGAGATCCGTCCCATCGGCTGCGAACTGCGTCATGCGTCGAGCCGTGCCGCGCAGGCCCGCGGCGTCAACGCCGATGCGACCCGCCAGTTCCTCGAGTGAGTCGGCGCGGGCCAGATAGCCCTTGCGCGCCCAGTCATCGATCGAGCGACCACCGGGTCGCACTGCGCCGAGGCCGTAGCGACGGATGAAGTTGGCGTCGCAGACCAGCCAGCAAGGCACGGCGTTGTGGCGGTATTGGGCGACCGAGAACTCGTGGTAGTTCACGCCCTCGTTGACGAATCGCCGGCCCTGCACATCGACCGCCATCAGGCCGGGCTTGGCGCGATCCATCACGATGTGGGGGAAGACGCCCGTAGAACCATCATCGCGGGGCACCACGGATGACGGAAACCACCACGCGTTGTGCTCGCGCGGCGCCCCGAGGACCGCGCCCAGGCCGAGCGCGAGTCGTTGGGTCGTCGCGTCGTTCGATTCGCTCGCCGCCGTGTACTGGGGCGTCGGCTTGGGCATGTGCTGCTCACGCCAGCGCGGGTTCGCCGAGTACCCGCCGCCGGCAAAGACGACCGCCCGCTCGCTGCGCACCGCGTGCGACCCATCGGGTGTCGCCAGACTGAGTACGTGGCTCGTGCCTGGCCCCTTATCGATGCGCCTCACCTCGCAACGCAGCCGCACGGTCGCGCCGGCATCGATCACGCTGCAGAGCAGGCTGGCGCACAGCGCGTTCCCCATGGTCAAGCGCGTCCCGCGCGGGTAGCTCGACAGCCGGTCCGCGGCGTAGCGCAGCACCAGGGTCGCCGCATGCTTCACGTTGGCGACGCTCTTGCCGACGTTCAGCAGGATGTCGACGTCCGCCTTGCTGACCATCATGCCGCCGAAGACCATGAACTCCGGCAGCGTCGGCCGGAGCCAGCCGAAATGCCCGCCGAGCTTCCGCCCGTCGACGACGAGGGACTCCACCGGCCGTCCGCCCGGGCTCGCGCCCGGCAGATCAGGGTAATAGTCGGTGTGTTTTGGGCACGGCCGGAAACGCACCGCGGAGTGCCGGTGCAGGTATCGAACCATCGATGGCCCGTGGCGTAGGAACTGCTCACGCAAATCGGCGCGGCTGCGGTCCCCGACCAGCGCGTCGAGGTACCGCCGCGCGGCATCGACGTCGGCACGCGCCTGAGCTTCGTCCATGCCGAAGTTGCCCGGAATCCAGAGCGTTCCGGCGGAGCGGGAGGTCGAGCCTCCCACCTGGGCGGCCTTCTCGAGGAGCAGCACGTTCAGGCCTTCGGTCGCCGCGACGATGGCGGCGGTCATGCCAGCCGCTCCGGCGCCAAGTACGATAGCGTCGTACTCGTTTTCCAACCGATCGGTCCTGTTCACAACATCTCTGCGTGGTGCGTTACGCCTGCATGAAGTACGCCAGTCGATACGGCTCGGCTTCGACCGCGTTGACACCGTCGAGCTTCAGCAGCCCCGAAATGTCGCCCAAAATGGCCGTCAGTTCATCAAAGCCGATGCTCTCCACGAGCACCACCGCGTCCAGCGCGTTCTCGGCGGCCGACGATCCCCGGATCTCCATCTCCCGGGTGCGAACCGCGGTCAGTTCCGGTTTTGCGCATCCCAGGTGCGCGCCGGTGACGCCGTGCAGTTCCATGGCGTCCAGGCACGCATGGCGCACCCTCCGCAGCGTGTTCGCCCGGTCCGCAGCGTCGAATCGCATGCGAAACGTTGCGAGCGCCCCGCCGATTCCTACGCCAAGCGTGGTGTCGACTTCGAACGCTCCGCGCAGGAAATCGGTCTGCCCGGCGCCCACGCGCTTGGACCACTCGGTGGGATCGTTGAGCCTCGCCAGGTAGCCCGGCGAGCGGAACGTTTCCACGTGGGCGCCCTCGTAGAGCGTGAAGCACAGATGGCTCTTCAGCTCCCAGTTCATATAGCGACGAGCCACCCGAAAGCCGGGGACACCCACGCGTTCGGGCATGTGCTCGTAGGTGTGCCAACGGTCGAAATCGCGCTCGTAGCCGGGCTTCAGGTTGTGCCAGATGCCCAGGAACGCTCGTGCATTAAGCGGCATTGCTCCTCCTTGTTGCCAGTCCTGTCCACGATCGACGGTCCAGTGTTCCTCGAACCGGGCACGGCCGAATGGATTCGTCGCTGTTGCTGCGCTCGGTTCGCGGCGCTGGCCATGCGCCACGTGCCTCAAAGGTTCGCGGGATGGCCGACCTTCGCAGGCGGGCTCGCGCTCTTGGCCGGCGCTCGCTTTCATGCAAGCACAGACAGGCAGTCGATCCGTTGTGGCAACGCGGCGCTCCCGTAAAGGCCCCAGCCGCTTTTTGCTTCTTACTCGATCTTCACGTTCGCGCTCTTCACCGCATCGCGCCATTTCGCCATCTCGCTCTGGATGAATGCGCCGAATTCCTTGGCGTTCATCGGGGTGACGAGGGTGCCCATGTCGGCGAGGCGCTTGCGTACTTCGGCCTGGGCGACGGTTTCGGCGAGGGCCTTCTCGAGCTTGCCGATGACGGCCGGCGGGGTGCCGGCCGGGGCCATCAGGCCGAACCAGTACGCAGCGTCTAGCGGGTAGCCCGCTTCCGCGGTGGTGGGCACGTTGGGAAGGGGCTCGAGGCGGTGGTTCCACGCAACCGCGAGCGGCATGAGCCTGCCGGCGTCGATGTGCGCCTTGCTGACCACGAGCGAGGTCATCATGACGTTGATGTGCCCGCCCACCAGATCGGCGAGGGCGGGTGCGCCGCCCTTGTAGGGCACGTGGGTCATGCTGACGCCTGCGGCACGCGCGAAGAGCGCGGTGCTGAGATGCGGCAGGCTGCCGGGCCCGACCGACCCGTAGGTGAGGCCGCCGTTCTTCGCCTTCGCCATCTCCACCAGGTCCTTGATCGAGTTCAGGCCCAGCCCCGGGTAGGCGGTGAACACCAGCGGCGTGCTGCCGACGAACCCGATCGGCGCGAAATCCTTGACGCTGTCGTACGGCACCTCCTTGAGGATGTAGGGATTGAGCGCGTGGTTGTCGTTGATCATCATCAACGTGTAGCCGTCGGGCGCCGACTTGGCGAGCGCGCCCGTGGCGATCAGGCCTCCCGCGCCGGGACGCGCGTCGATGATGAACGGCTGGCCGAGCAGCGCCGCCATCCGCTCGCCGACGATGCGCGATACGGTGTCGAGCAGCCCGCCCGGCGGGAAGCCGATGAGCAGCTTGACCGGCTTATTCGGGTAGCTGTCCTGCGCGCGGCCGTCGGCGGCCACGCCGAGGGCGAGCGTGAACGCCGCGCAGGCTGCGACGATCGATCGTACTTTCATCGTGCCTCCTCCTCGTACGTGAGAAGGGCACAGTGTTGCCCAGGAGCGTGCACACGATCAAGCGGCCTGCAAAGAGCGGGCGCGCGTGGCTGTTCTACGGGCTGATCCGGATCCGATTCTCCACGCGCCGCACACCAGGGCCGGGCGGCGGGGTGGGCTTCGAGGACCGGCAAGACCTGCTCGCGTACCGCTCGGCTCGAATCACCACGCACTACTCCGCCGCCGAGCTCTCGATGTTGATCGAGGCGGCGAACCGCGTTTGCGAATCGAACCGCCGGCACCCCGAGCTCGTTGTGCCCCGGATCTCGGCGGCGTAACTCGCGAGCACTCGCGCGTGGAAATGGCGCGCAAGCGCCTGACTGATCTGGCAAAGCGTGCGGGGGATTCGACGCGAGTCCCGCAAGAGTCCCGCACGCGTATGACGCCGAGAGCTTTGGGTTGCAATAAGCTTTGATTCCTTGGTAGGGCGTGCAGGGGTCGAACCTGCGACCAACGGATTAAAAGCTGAAGTCTTCAACCGTAAGTAGTTGATTTTGGCCCGCCCTCACTCGCCGAAGATCGCAGAGAAACGCCAAGAACCCTACGGTTTCCCTACGTTCTTCTACGCGCAGCGTCGTTCAGGCGTGAAGCGCCTCGATTGGCCGTCAAGCAGCCCGCTTCTCGATCGGTCTCACGGCGATTCGGAGCCCAGTCGCCCTGAGCACGGCGTTCAGGCTGCGAAGTTCCGGATTGCCCGACTTGGAGAGCATCTTGTAGGTCGCCTCGCGAGTGAGCTTCGCTCTGCGCGCGATCTCGGCGATGCCGCCCTGCGCCTGCGCGACTTGGCGCAGCGCGAGCATGAGCGCCGCCTGGTCGCCATCCTCGATCACGGCCTCGAGGTACGCCGCGGCTTCGGCGGGGTCCTTGAGCTGCTCGATGAGCCAGGGCTCGTAAGGCAGGCTAGCGGCGGCCGCGCGGCTTTTTCCGCGCAGTGCGCGCCTTGTAGTCCTCGAAGTACGCTTTCGCACGGTCGATGTCCTTTTGCTGCGTCCTCTTGTCTCCTCCGCAGAGGAGCAGAACCACCACGTGTCCGAGCCGGGCGAAATAGACGCGGTATCCCGGTCCCCAATCGATCCTGAGCTCCAGCACGCCTTCGCCCACCGGCCCGGTGTCGCCGAAGTTGCCAACTGCGACGCGGGCGATGCGCGCTTCGATCCGCGTGCGGGCCTGCCGGTCCTTCAGGCCTTGCAGCCATTCGACAAATGGCTGCTCGCCGGCCACGGTCTGGTAATAGCGGAGCTCGATGGCCATTGTAATTTATAGTTAACAACCGGGTCAATCCCCGGGGTCTGTCTCGTGCACGCGGCCAGTGTACGGAGGGCAATGGCTCACCCCGCGAGCCCGCGCGAGGGTTGCGCTGTGGGGTACGGCGAGCCTCCGAGGCAAGACTCCCTTCGCGCCACTCGGCCCCGCGGCGATACTCCGGAACCATGCGAGCCGCAGCCGGGCATCTCACCCTCTCGCCGTCCGACCTGAACGACTACGTCGAGTGCGCCCACCTCACGACGCTCGCGCTCGAGGTGGCGAAGGGCAGCCGGGCCCGCCCGCACGTCGCCGACGAGCAGGCCGAGCTCCTGCGGCGCAAGGGCGAGGAGCACGAGCGCGCCCATCTCGAGCGCCTGCGGGCCGAGGGCCGCGCGATCGTCGAGATCGAGCTCGGCGAGCCGTGGGACTTCGAGGCCGCCGCCGCGCGCACCGCGCAGGCCATGCGCGACGGCGCCGAGGTGATCACCCAGGCCACGTTCGTCGACGGGCGGTGGCGCGGGCGCGCGGACTTCCTGCTCAAGGTCGACCGGCAGACGAAGCTCGGCGCCTGGGGCTACGAGCCGCTCGACGCGAAGCTCGCGCGGGCCGAGAAGCCCACTTACGTCCTCCAGCTCTGCTTCTACAGCGACGGGATCGCAGCGGTGCAGGGGTCGCCGCCGGAGCACATGCACGTGCTCCTCGGCGTCGGCGAGCAGCGCGCCCTGCGCTACGACGACTTCGCGGCGTACTACCGCCGGGTGCGCGCCCGGTTCGAGGCGGCGATCGCCGGGCCGGCGGCGACCGAGCCCTACCCCGTCGAGCACTGCTCGCTCTGCGACTTCCGCGGCGTGTGCGCGGCGCGCTGGGAGGCCGAAGACCACCTCGTGCAGGTCGCCAACGTGCGGCGCGACCAGGTGATGCGATTGCGCGAGGCGGGCCTGCCCACCCTCGCCGCGCTCGCGCGGGCCGCGCCGGACACGAAGATCGCCGACATCCCCGAGCACACCTTCGAGGCCCTGCGCGACCAGGCGGCGCTGCAGCTCGAGCGGCGGACCACGGGGCGCCTCGACTGGCACGCCGTCGATGCCGACGCCGGGTGCGGGTTCGAGCTCCTGCCGCGGCCGTCGGCGGGCGACGTCGTCTTCGACATCGAGGGCGATCCGTTCTGGGAACCGGCCCGCGGCCTGCACTTCCTGTTCGGGCTGCTCCTGCGCGAGGGCGCCGACTGGCAGTACCGCGCCCGTCTGGGCGCACGACCGGGCGGAGGAGCGACGCTTGTTCGAGACGTTCGTGGACCTCGTCCACGAGCGGCTCGCGCGCGATCCCGGCATGCACGTGTACCACTACGGCGCCTACGAGAAGGCCGCGATCACGCAGCTGATGGGGATCTACGCGACGCGGGAAGACGCGGTCGACGAGCTGCTGCGCCGGAAGATCTTCGTGAACCTCCACACGGCCGTGCGCCAGGGCCTGCGGGCGGGCGTCCCGAGCTACTCCCTCAAGGAGGTCGAGGCGCTCGCTCAGTTCGCGCGCCGCGCCGACGTCAAGAGCGGCACGCGCGCGGTGCTGGCGTACGAGCACTGGATGGAGACGCGCGACGAGAGCCTGCTCGCGAGCATCGCCGCTTACAACGCCGAGGACTGCCGCGCGACGCTCGCGCTGCGCGACTGGCTGGTCGCCCACCGCCCGGAGGACGCGCGATGGTTCGAGGCGGTGGCGGCCGAGGCGCGCGACGACGCGGACGCCGGCGAGCGCGACCGGCTGCGCGCGGCGCTCGTCGAGGGCAGCCTCCCCGGGTCGGCGCGCTGGCTCGCCGGCGAGCTCCTCGAGTACCACCGGCGCGAGGCGCGGCCCGGCTGGTGGTGGCACTTCGAGCGGCGCGACCAGATGACGGAGGAGGAGCTGCTCGACGACGCCGAGGCGATCGCCGGCCTCGCGCCCGTCGGCGGGCCGGTCGCGGACAAGCGGTCGTTCCTGCACACGCTCGCGTTCCCGCCGCAGCAGCACAAGCTCGGGCCGGGAGACCAGCCGTTCGACCCGGCGACCAAGAAGTCCGCCGGCACGATCGCCGAGCTCGACGACGTCGCCGGGACGCTGACGCTGCGCCGGGGGCCGACGCTCAAGGGCGTCGCGCTGCCGCGGGCGCTCGTCCCCGAAGGACCCTACCGAACGCACCGACCAGCGCGGCGCGCTCGCGCGCCTCGCCTCCTCGATCCTCGCCGACGACGGCCGCTACGCCGCGCTGCGCGACATCCTCGAGCGAAGGCCGCCTCGCGTTCGCGGCCGCGCACCCGGCGGCGCGGTGCAGACGATCGATCTCGCCGCCCAGCGCGCGCTCGTGGCGGGGCTGGACGCGAGCTACCTCTTCATCCAGGGCCCGCCGGGAACCGGCAAGACGTGGACCGGCGCGCGCCTGGTGACCGAGCTCATGCGCCAGGGCCGGCGCGTCGGCGTCGCGGCGACGAGCCACAAGGCGATCCACAACCTGCTCGCGGAGGTGGAGGAGGCGGCGGCCGAGGAAGGCCTTCGCTTCCGCGGTCTCAAGAAGGCGTCCGCCGGCAACGACGAGTCGTTCTACGACAGCCCCTCGATCACCAGCGCTACCGACGTCGCGGCGTTCGCCTCCGCCTCGGACGCGATGCTCTTCGCCGGAACCGCCTGGCTCTTCGCCCACGAGAGCCTGGACGGCGGCGCCGCGCCCGCGATCGACACCCTGGTGATCGACGAGGCCGGGCAGGTGTCGCTCGCCGATGCGCTGGCGATGGGAACGGCCGCGCGCAACGTCGTGCTGCTCGGCGACCCGCTCCAGCTCGCCCAGGTCTCGCAGGGGACGCATCCGGAAGGCGCCGGCGCCTCGATCCTCGAGCACCTGCTCGGCGAGCACGCGACCATCCCGCAGGACATGGGCGTGTTCCTCGAGCGCACGCGGCGCATGCATCCGGACGTGTGCCGGTTCATCTCCGAGGTCGTGTACGAGAGCCGGCTCGAAGGCGTGCCGGAAGTCGCGCGTCAGAGCGACCGCCTTCGGGACCGGGCTGCGCTTCCTGCCCGTGGAGCACGTCGGCAACGCGTCCGCGTCGACCGAGGAGGCCGAGGCGGTCGCCGCGGAGATCCGGAAGATGATCGGCGGGTCGTGGACGAACGCGGACGGCGAGGAGCAGCCGCTACGCCCGAAGGACTTCATGGTCGTCGCGCCCTACAACGCGCAGGTGCGGCGGCTCCGCGAAGCCTTGCGCGCCGCGGGCCTCGCGGACGTGCCGGTCGGCACGGTGGACAAGTTCCAGGGCCGCGAGGCGCCGGTGGTCTTCTACTCGATGGCGACATCGAGCGCGGAGGACGTGCCGCGGACGCTCGAGTTCCTCTTCTCGCGCAACCGCCTGAACGTCGCCGTGTCCCGCGCGATGTGCCTCGCGTTCGTCGTGGCGAGCCCGCTGCTGCTCGAGTCTCGCGCCCGGACGATCGAGCAGATGCGGCTGATCAATGCGCTGTGCAGGTTTGTGGATCTGGCTGAGAGGGCTTGACCTGCCCCGGCTATATCGGATAACGATAAATTCACGAAATATGAGAATTTTTAGTGCTAAAGTATAGTCACGATGAAAGAAAACTCTGCACTGCCTGCCTCGCGAGCTCGCCTCGCCGCCGTTCTGCGCTCCACGAAAGAGGTAGTGACGATCGACGCCGCCACTAAGACGCTCGACCTCGACCGGACAGCGGCGGCAAAACTCTTGTCACGCTGGGTCCAGCAAGGCTGGCTTCGACGGGTCGGGCCCGGCACCTACGTGGCCGTGCCTCTCGACCTCGCCGGGACCGAGCAGGTCGTCGAAGACCCTTGGGTGTTGGTGCCCACGCTTTTTCGTGAATGCTATATCGGCGGTTGGACTGCCGCCCATCACTGGGACCTGACAGAGCAGCTCTTCAACGAGACTGTTGTATTCACGACCCGCCGTATCGCTGAGAAGCGCATCACGGCGCAGGGCGTCACCTTCTTGCTTCACCACATTCCGAAAGAGCGCCTGTTCGGCCTCAAGCCTCTCTGGCGTGGCACGACACGCGTAAACGTTTCAGACCCGGCGCGGACGTTGATCGACATGATCGCGATGCCGAGCACCGGCGGCGGAATAGATCACACCGCCGATTGCCTGGCGGCGTACCTGAAATCCCAGGTCAACGATCGGGGCTTACTGATCCGGTACGCCGAGCAATTCGGCAACGGTGCCATCTTCAAGAGACTTGGCTTTCTGGCAGAGAACCGACTCCAGAACGAGGAACTCGCTGCCGCTTGCCGCGCCCGGCTTACACACGGTTACGCCAAGCTAGACCCGGCACTTCCAAGCTCGATGCTGGTAACGGCATGGCGGCTTTGGGTGCCGGAACGCTGGAAGCGGGGCTCGGCATGATCGACAAGCGCGAGATTCTGGAAACCGCTTCCGCACTCGGCTTACTCCCGAATATTGTCGAGAAGGACTATGTCCTCGGCTGGCTCCTCGCGGGAATCAACGCTCATCCCGATCTTGCCGACTCGTGGGTTTTCAAAGGCGGAACCTGCCTCAAGAAGTGCTATTTCGAGACCTATCGCTTTTCGGAGGACCTCGATTTCACGCTGCTCGACGAGGCGCAGATTGAAGACGGCTTCCTGCGGCGGGCGCTAGGAGAGGTCGTCGCCTGGGTGGCGGATGAGTCGGGTCTTGCGGTGCCAGCCGACCAACTGGCATTCGACATATTCCAGAATCCGCGTGGTCGCATTTCGTGCCAAGCGCGAATCGGCTATCGCGGTCCCATTTCGCCGACATCTGGCTCAGGCGGATGGCCCAAGATAAAACTCGATCTCACGGCAGACGAGAAACTCGTGATGCCACCCGTCCGCCGCGAAGTCTTTCACCCTTATTCCGATCGCCCGGAAAGCGGGCTGTGGATCAACGCCTACAGCTACGAAGAAGCCTTTGGCGAAAAGATGAGGGCTCTAGCAGAACGGACACGCCCCCGTGACCTCTACGATGTCGTGAACCTTTACCGACATGTGGATAGTCGGCCATCGGCAGCCGTGCTTCGCGATGTCCTCGGGCAAAAGTGCGAATACAAGGGAATCGGTGTGCCGACATTCGAATCCCTTGCGACCCACCGTGCCGATCTCGAAGCGATGTGGCCGAACATGCTGGGCCACCAATTGCCGACGTTGCCCCCGGTCGCTGACTTCTGGGATGCACTACCCGAGGTTTTCACTTGGATGAACGGAACAGGCGAACGGCCACAGCGGGCGCGAATTGCTTCTGCCGCAGGCGAGATCTCGATCCGCACCCGCGTGCTGCCGATGACCGTTCCGCTGCGCGCTCGAGCTCCGCTCGAAATCATCAGGTTCGCGGCGTCGAACCACCTCTGCGTCGATCTGACCTACGACGGCACCGTCCGTCGGATCGAACCCTATTCGCTGCGACAGACAGCGGAAGGAAACTTTGTGCTGCACGCAGTTCGCACGGAGTCCGGAGAGCATCGATCCTATCGGGTGGATCGGATGCAGGCAGCGTCCGTGACTGGCCAATCGTTTGTGCCGCGGTACGTCGTCGAACTTACCCCGGAGGGACCCCTGCCTGTTGCACCAGCAGCGACACCCCGCTCGGACTTGGGAGGAAGCAATACCTGGGAAGTCAGGAAAGCACCCAAGCAACGGTCCGCCACGCCGTCGTGGGGACGGGCTCCGGTTTATGTCTACCGTTGCTCGGTATGTGGCAAGACCTTCGAGCGCAAGTCAATGGACGGCTCCCTGAATGCTCACAAGCATCCCCGTGGTTATCAGTGTGCAGGACGAATCGGCACCTACGTTCGCACCAAGTACTGAGTCGCACCGGCGCGCGATGAGAACGATAGCGACTTCTGGAAAATCTCTACGCGAAACTGAAGCATCACACGTCGTTTGCTGCCCCTGTTGCGTGCTAACCGATGATCAGGCGAAGGCGAGATCTGCTTGCTAATTGAGGTGAGTCGCGCGGCCTTTAGGCCGGCGCCAAGCAAGGCTTTGGACGCGTCGACGATGAGGGTTGACCTTAGGGGATACGCGTCCTGCGGCAGTCTTCGGCGGCGCATAAGGACCCGTGCATGAAGCGTGCGACCATCCACAAATCTTCGAGCGCCTTTGGATCACTTGCGGGAGCGAGCATTGCCTGACGTATTTGAGCTACGCCGCGAAATCGTAGAGGAGTACGCCACTTTTTCGCGCAGCTTCACGCGCATCGCTGCCCCTGACATCGCCGCCGTCGTCGAAGCCGAGTACGCGCGCGAGCGGTATTGGCCTGAGCCCCTTATCCAGATCAACCCGAACTACCGTCGCAACGGCAGCGTTGCAGATCTGGTACGGGACGGGATGCTCCATTCCGAATGCGAGCGCCTCTTCCAGGCCAACAAGGCTGAAGGCATCCCGCGCCCGATCGAGCTCTACACCCATCAGCTTGAAGCCTTGGCGAAGGCAAAGGCGGACAAGAGCTTCGTCGTCACTACGGGGACAGGTTCCGGGAAGTCTCTCTCTTTCTTCTTGCCCATCATCGACCGGATCCTGCGTGCCCGCGCCGATGACCCCAGGCCGCGCACTCGGGCGATCGTCATATACCCCATGAATGCGCTGGCAAACAGCCAGCTCGAGGAACTGGACAAGTTCCTGTGCGACTACCCGGAAGGCGATCGGCCCTTCAGCGTGGCCCGCTACACCGGGCAGGAGGAGCGTGCGGAGCGCGAGCGAATCGCGCAGTCTCCGCCCGACATCCTGCTGACCAACTTCATGATGCTGGAGTTGATCCTCACGCGCTACGAACCGATCGATCGGCGCGTCGTCGAGAACTGCCGCGGCCTCGAGTTCCTCGTGCTCGACGAACTGCACACCTATCGCGGCCGGCAGGGCGCCGACGTGGCGATGCTCGTGCGACGCCTGAAGCAGCGGCTGTCGGCCGAGAGCCTGCTGTGCATCGGCACGTCGGCGACGATGTCCACGACGGGCACGATTGAAGACCAGAACAAGACCGTTGCCGAAGTGGCGAGCAAGCTCTTCGGTGCGCAGATTACGGCGCACGACGTGATCGGCGAGACGCTCGAGCGCGTCACCGACGACACCTTGGACTTGAACGCCATCCGTCCCTTGCTTGCCGCGCGCATCGCTGCCGGACGGCATGAGTGGCAAGGATTCGACGATTTCCGCCGCGACCCGCTCGCGGTGTGGATGGAGCTCACGCTGGGCATCGACTTGTCCGCCCTGGAGAAGCCTAAGCGCGCGGCGCCATGCACATTGACCGAAGCCGCCGCAAGGCTCAGCGCCGATGCCGGCATCGACACATCCGCCGCAGGCGACGTGCTGCGAAGCTTCCTGGTCGCCGCCAGCGCACTCCGCACTTCGCAGGGGCGTGCACCGTTTGCCTTCAAGCTGCACCAGTTCATCAGCGGTCCGGGCAAGGTGATGACCACGCTCGAGCCCGAGAGCACGCGGCACGTCACGCTCGACGCGCAGCGATTCGCTCCGGGCCGCCAGCAGGAAGGCGTTCTCCTGTTCGCCGCACACTTCTGTCGCGAGTGCGGACAGGAGTACCACCCGGTTTGGCGGGGCAAGGACGGCCACTTCGCGCCGCGCGAGATAGACGACCTGGCGGCGGACGATGCAGATGGCAGCGGCAAGCCGACCTGGGGCTTCCTCGCGCCGCGGCGATCGACTCAAAGCTATGGCGGGCGCCTCGATGACCTGCCGGAGAACTGGCTCGACCTCACGAGAGCGGAGCCCAAGGTCAAGCCGCCGTATCGCGAGGCGGTCCCGCAAGACCACCTCGGTGATGCGACCGGCCGACCGGGAAGCGGGCAGCCCTACTGGTTCATTCCGGGCAAGTTCCGCTTCTGCTTGAACTGCGGCTTCCTGCACGAGGCCTACGGCAGGGACGTCAACCGACTCTCCAGCCTTTCAGGTGAAGGCCGCTCGTCCGCGATGACCATCCTGACGCTGAGCCTGCTCCGACAGCTCTTTGCCGAAGCCGACCTGCCCCCGGGCTTACCGGACCCGCGAAAGCTCCTGGGCTTCTCCGACAATCGGCAGGACGCCGCGCTGCAGGCTGGCCACTTCAACGACTTCGTTTACCTGCTCACGCTGCGTTCGGCCCTGGTGGCCGCGCTGAAGGCATCGGGTGGCGCCCTGACGGAAGAGCACCTGACCGATGCAGTGTTCAAGGCCCTCGGCTTCGAACGGACCGACGAGGCGACGCTCGTCGAGTACCTCAAGAGCCCAAAGCTCGTCGGGCTCGCGCGTCAGGAGGGCCAGAGAGCCGTTCGTTTCGTCCTCGGGTACCGACTCGTGCGCGACTTGGTGGGTGGCAGGCGACCTTTCCAGAAGGACGGCTCATTCGCGAGCTCGCCCGCAGCCTGCCGGGGCTCGCCAACGGGCACGGCGGATTCGACGCCCCCGACATCGCCGCGCTGGCCGCGCTGCTGCGCCGCGCGGCAGAGCTGTCGCTGGCCCTGCCCGACCAGGCGGCGCGGACGTTCCGGGAGCGTGTCGCGCAGACGCTCAAAAAAGTCGCAAACCAAGGCACGGAAGTCGAACGGCTTGTCCGCCAGCGTGTGGGCCAAGACGTCTTCCGCGAAGCGTTGCTCGACTACTGGGGCGGGGCCTGCGCCATCACCGGGCTGGCCTTACCCGACGTACTGCGGGCCAGCCACGCGAAGCCTTGGGCTGAATGCGAGAGCGACGAGGAGCGACTGGATGTCTTTAACGGCTTTCCCCTTGTCGCGCACCTCGACGCACTCTTCGATCGCGGCCTGATAACCCTCGACACGGCCGGCGGAGTAGTTATTGCTTCGATTCTTCCCGCTGATCATCGTGTGCTGTTGCATCTGAGTGAGGGGCTGCGACTGCGCTGGGTGGCACCAGAGCATCTGCCGTTTCTTCAGTGGCACCGGGAACATGTGTTTCGGCGTTGAGCAAACGCCAACCTGCTGCTCGGTCAAGCCCGCTCCCTACAACGTATCGACTTCATCGACGGCGTCGCGCAGCAGATGCGCAACGCACTGAAGAACGCTCCGTTCGTCGGTTTCTCCTGTTACGCCCATAGTTCAGATCCACGCCAACACGCGGGCCGTGCTCGGCGAGCAGATCAACTCGTGTGAGATCCAGTGCGCGATCGCGGACGGCGCGACGCGCCGAACAGTTTCTAGAGTTGTCTTGCAGAGCTCGAGCTCACGGCTTACGCGCGCAAGGAAGGCCGCACAACCACCGAAACCAGCACGGTCTCCCACTCGGAAATCCTCAACCCCTCCCGAAACTCCGGCGCCGTCTGCTTATCCGACCGACGCACGATCGCCGAGACCCGCACGGACTGAATCTCCCCGGTGGGCGGTGTGAACCCCTTCGCCAGCCGCCCCACAACGCACCGCGACCCGTCGAGCAGATCACGCCCACGAAGCTCAAGCGAGTCGCCAACCCGTAGCCGTCCGATCGCCTTGTGAACAGCGTCGCCCGCCGGCCGCCGCCCGGCGAAGCCGAGATCGACGTCTCGCAGCGTGAGCTCGCGATGGATCCGCTCGAGCGCCGGCGACGGTAGCGGCACCACCTTCGGTTCAACCGCCCGCACGGCTTCGCTCTCGCGCAACTCGCCGAGGAACCGCAGACCCCGCCGCGACGCTTCGAACAAGGTGAGCGTCTCCTTCGCCCGCGTCATCGCGACGTACAGCAGCCTCCGCTCTTCCTCCGCCCCCGGCCAGTCACCAGCATCGAGCACGACGACATGCCCGAACTCGCGCCCCTTCGCCCCATGGGCCGTGCATAGATTCAAGTGGTCCCGCGCCTCGCGCAAGTGCGCGCCGGCCGACTCGTACAGCCACTCCACCGCATCCGCGGACGGCACGGCGACGCCGCCCGTCGCCGACGCGAGCGCCTCCGTACACACCGCGAGATCCTCCCACCACGGGTTCTCCGGCTCGC